>JBFUPP010000001.1:0-327261 GCA_041360635.1 bacterium RCC_150
GGGGTCAAGGACAAAGTCATGGGCGCCGCCGAAGACGCCGGGGACAACCTTGGCTCGGCCATGGACGACGCCGGCGCGGCGGTGACGGACATGCCCCGCAAGGTCGTCCGGCAGGCCCAGGGCAGCCCGCTCGCGGCAGGACTGGTCGCGTTCGGCGCCGGGATGCTGCTGGCCTCCCTGATCCCGGCGAGCGAAAAGGAACAACAAGCCGCCACCGCCCTCAAAGACGCAGCCCAGCCCCTCACCGAGGAAGTCGCGTCGGCGGCAAAAACGGTGGCGCAAGGCCTGCAGGACCCAGCACGGGAGGCCATGGAAAACGTCAAGGCCACCGCCACCGAATCAGCCCAGCACCTCAAAACCGAAGGCCAAACCGCCGTCTCCGACGTCAAGGACACCGCCGAAAACGCCAAAGACAGAATCCAACCCAGCTAACCAAACCCAACCCGCCTAACAAACCGCGCGGCGGGCCGGAGGCACCCCGGTGCCCCGGCCCGCCACCAATCGGCACCTACAGCTACCCAGTCCCGTATCTACCCGGATGAGGGGTTTGCATGACCACGAAAGAATCCCCGAAGGACTCCCCGGACACCAGCACCCCGAAAGCGGACACCAGTACCGCCAAAGCTGAGACCGCCCCGGCGGCGGATGATCCGCGCAAGCCGGCCAGCCCGACCCAGATCACCAAACCAACCTGGACATACATCCTGAAGAGAACCGTGCGTGAATTCAGCAAGGACCAATGCCCCGACGCCGCGGCCGCGCTGACGTACTACGGGGTGCTCTCCCTGTTCCCGGCGCTGCTGGCCCTGGTCTCGCTGCTGGGCATCTTCGGGCAAGCTGGAAAAACCACTACGGCCCTGTTCGAGATCGTGCGCGGCATCGCCCCCGGCACCACCGCCGACACGATCCGCCAACCCATCGAAGAACTCATCACCTCCCCCGCGTCCGGGTTCACCCTGATCCTTGGCCTGCTCACGGCCCTGTGGTCCGCGTCTGGATACGTCGGCGCGTTCAGCCGGGCCATGAACCGCATCTACGAGGTCGACGAAGGGCGGGCCTTCATCAAACTCCGCGCCACGATGCTCGGGGTCACCGTGCTGGGTATCCTGATCGCCGCGCTGATCGCCGCGATGCTCGCCCTCAGCGGACCGGTCGCGGACAGCGTTGGCCGGGCGATCGGCCTCGGCGGGGACATCCTGACCATCTGGAACATCGCCAAATGGCCCATAATGATCCTGCTGGTCATCGTGATCATCGCCGTGCTCTACTACGCCACCCCGAACGTGCAACAGCCCCGGTTCCGCTGGATGAGCATCGGCTCCTTCCTCGCCCTCCTCGCCTTCATCATCGCGTCCCTGGCCTTCGGGTTCTACGTAGCCAACTTCGCCAACTACAACAAAACCTATGGCGCCATCGGCGGGGTCATCATCATGCTCCTCTGGCTCTGGATCCTGAACATGTCCCTGCTCTTTGGCGCCGAAACCGACGCCGAAACCGAACGCGGACGCGAGCTCCAAGCGGGAATCAACGCCGAGGAAACCATCCAACTTCGGCCCCGGGGCACCAAACGCAGTACCAAGGAACAAAAAAAGGACCAACAAATCACCCGCAACACACCGGACTAAACGGGGTACCAAGTGGGGCACGAGCATCCCGCAGGCCCCGGGAAGGAGTGAATGTCATGACAACGGGAGACAATGCCGGCAAGGAAGATCGAGGCGTCGTGGACGAGGCCCAGGCCTCGAACGTGGGGCAGGACGCAGCTGCCCCATCCCAACAGAAGGCCACCCACGAGCCGGGAACCAGGGTGAATGACGGCGAGGAGGGTCACGAGCCGCAGGACAGCGAGAAAATACCTCGCGACGTTCCGGGGCCTGCGGGACTTCCCACGGATGATCCAGCCGAGTTGCACGCCGATCCGTCCGAAGCCGGGAAAGATCCCTCCGCCAAGCTCGGCCGCGATTGGCCGGAGGCATGACCATGAAATCGCTCAAAGACCAGAAGAGGTTTAGGAACATCCAAGCCGGGGATAGGGTGGAAATCCAGGGCCTCAGCTTCGAAGTGCGTTCCGCGGGGCGGCAAGGCCGAACAATCGAGCTGGAGCTCGAAGAGGAAAACGGTGAAGTTATCACTGTGAACGGCGTGCCCGACGCGAGGATCCGCGTGGCGGCGATGTCCCATTAGTTTCGGCCCGAAACTGTCGATCCGTCCGACAAGGCAGAATAGAAGGCATGACCCTCACTACTTTCGCCCTCATCCGCCATGGCCAGACAGACTGGAATGCGCAGCGCCGGCTTCAAGGGTCTACTGACATTCCGCTGAACGACGTCGGTCGCGGCCAGGCGCGGGACGCCGTCGCCGTTCTGTCCGGTTACGAATGGGACGCAATCGTCTCCTCACCACTGAGCCGCGCCGCGGAGACGGCCGAACTCATTGGTGCCGGATTGGGCCTTGGCGTCGATCGACATGTTGCCGGGCTGGTCGAGCGCAGCTTCGGGCCGGCGGAAGGCCTCCAGTACGGTCCTGAGTTGGACGCCTTGCGAATCCCCGGAGGTTTTCGCGGTGCCGAAAGCGACGACCAAGCGGCTTCCCGCGGCTTAGGTGCACTCGAGGAACTTGCGGAGGAATTCCGGGGTCGACGCCTGTTGGTTGTCGCCCATGGCACCCTTCTTCGCTTGAGCCTGAGCCGGGCCATTGGCCGCACCCTCCACAGCATCGACAACGCCGTCCTCAATCTCGCCCATCACCACGTTGCCGATGGCTGGCACCTCGAGTACTTCAACGGCCAGCCACTGGTGGCCGCAGCACGGGACTGACGCTTGGTCCTTCGACACAGGCTGGCCTAGCCAGTGGTTCAATTGCCCGCGCTGGCGGTCACGGGGACTGGAGTCGCTGCCGGGGCTTGGGTCGAGGGCGCGATTGTTTGCCCTGGCTGTGGAGCTGTTGGCAGCTCGGTGGCTGGCGCGGGCTCTGGCACGACCGGAATTGGTGAACCGGAGGGACCCAGGGTTTGCTCGGCCGGCGCTCCTCCTGTTGCGGGAGGCGAATTGCTGCCCGGGGCGCTCGTTTGGATTGTCGTGGCGGTGCTTGGCCTAGAGCTTGTCCCCGGCGCAATCTGGGTAGCGGTAGGGTCGTGTTGGATGACTTGTTCGATCCGCACCTTGTAATCGTCGAGCCTGGACTGCAGCTCCGAGAGCGGCATGTTTTCGATGTTCGCTTCGAAATTCCCGATCTCGTCCCATAGCTTGGCGAGTTGTTCAGTGCCCGATGGACTGAGGGGCCCATCGAGCGTTAGCACCAACTGGTCGGCAAGGGCGTAGGTGAGGCATCGGACGCAGTTGAAGTTGGCGGCCTCCGCGAGGTTCTGCGGAATGATGACGTTTGCCTGACCGACGATGAGCACCACCTGGAAGCCAACGGCGACGGCACCGCAATCGCGGCAGCTGGCAAAGGCATAGGCTTCGTTCTTGTTAAGGGCCTGGCCGTCGTCGATCCAGACGAGGGCGAACGCGACGTCGTACACAACACCGCCGTCTTTCGTGGTCACCGCTAGTGCTTGGTTTCCGCCGTCCCCAGGGGGCAGGGGCTTGTCGAATGGGAAGACCCATGATGGGGACGGAGACGGATGGCCTCCGTCCCGCACACCGGGCGTTGCCCTGGGGATCAGTATCATCGCCAGGCGAGGCTTGTCCGCCGTTGACTTCGGGCTCCCTGACGGCCAGATCGCGGCGGTTCTCCCCTGTTCGCCGTCCGTGAGCCTGCTTGGTTTCGGCAGGGCAAACGACACGGCGTCGGCGATGGTGCCGCGCTCGTACCGGCGAATTGGGCGATAGGTGCCCTCGTTCGGCCACCAAGCGGCGGCGAGCAACGCACACACCAGGCCGACGGCGACGGCTGCGGCAGCTCTCCGGCCCGGCCGCCGACGGGTCTTTCGCCAGGCCTTGACGGTAGCTTCACGCACGATCCTGAGGAGGATGAGGCCTGTGCCCAGCACCGGAAGGACGACGGCGAGAATCATGAGGAACTGAACGGCCGCGCCGAGGAGATCGCCGTGGTTCCAGGCATCGGTGAGAAGCACCTCCCGGCGTCCCATGCTCGCCCACGCGGTGGCGAGAACGCGCGGGAGGGTAAGGACCATCGTCACCAGGCTGAACAGCAGCACCGGGACCACGATCAGGACCCAAAGGCTGACGACTGCCCGCGCCCAGGGTTTGAGGACATTCGATTCCGGCTTGCCCCAGCGCCAAGGCAGCAGCCCGAGCAGCGTTGGCTTGATCCGATGGAACAGATCCGGGACGCCGGTGACGTCGGCAAGTACGTGGTAGCCGTCGAAGCGGACCAGGGGCGTGAGCTGGCGCAGCATCTGGAGGATTTGGGTGAGGACAAGCAAAAGTAGCGCATCGTATTTAGTGAGCCACCATGTTCCGGTCACTACTACGACGATGATGGCGTTGAAGTAGAGGCCCCCGAGGTCGGTCCTGACCCGGCCAGTTCGACCTAGGCGGTAAGAGTCCGTCACGTCTGTGTAGAACGCTGGCCAGAAGAGGTAGAGGCCGGCACCGATCGCTCCTGGTATCGCACCGCCGTAACGCGCGGCGGCAGCATGGCCAATTTCGTGGAAGCCTGCCGACAGGATGGTGACGGCCAGAACCAGCAACAGCAGGGCGGGGTTTTCGAACGCATCGTAGGTGGCGGATGCCAAGCCTTTCACTGCCAGCACCCACCAGCAAATGAACAGGAAGGCGAGCAGCAGCGGTGCAACGAGGAATGGATGGAACAAGCGCGCGAACGGTTCGGTCAGCCGCCTGGTCTTCTCCCCATCGGTGACGGCGTAGCGAAAGCGCAGGCCAAGGAGTGGATTGGATTGCCTGACTTCCGGCTGCGAACCATCCGGCCGGGTCACCAATCCTAACGGCCGGAGCTGCGTGTCGATCAGCGTGCGGACGTTGTCCGTGGAGATGCGGCGCCCGAAACTGTTACTGGACCGTTGGGCGAGCTGCTCCTCACTGCTTTGGCCGTCGATCCCGGACAACAGGACGTAGAGTAACCGCGTCAGCTGTAAGGTCTGTCCGTCGGCCCGTCGCACCAGGGACGGCGGTTTCCGGTAGCCGGATCCGCTCATCTCGCCGAGGAGCTCGACGCCCTCGGCCCGCTGCGGGATAGGGTCCGTTGAATCCGGCATCGGGGCGGCACGGGAGTCGTGCGGTTCGAGCGGACCTCCTGGAATGACCGTCACCGGCTATTGCTTCATGTCCGATTGCTGCTCCGAGGTGGCCGTCGCTGCCCCGTCGATATGCTGGCTAATGACGGCGTCCTGTTCCGCGGCGGCCACCGCGTTGCTGTCGATGGTGCCGATATTGGCCGCGACGCCCGCGTTGATCGGGGCCGCCACGTTGGCATTTGCGGCAACGGCGCCATTGATGGGAGCGGCGATTCCCGCATTTGCGTCGAGGTTCACATCCACGTTCAGCAGGTTTCCGTTGACGGCCTCGCCCTGATCGGCAACAGTCGCACCTGCCGGGTCGGCGGTGGCAGGGGCAGGCGCCGGCGCCGACCCCTGGTCGATGGTGCTGTCCTGGGTGGAGTTCGCTGTCGCGTCGGCGCTGATGCCCTGATCGATCAGCGCGCCTTGGTGGGCTATGCCCGCGGCTGTCGAACCGGCCGACAGGACGTTTGCGGATGCCGAGGCGTCGATGGGCGCCGCCACATTCGCGTTGGCCGCGACGCCGAGATCGATCGGCGCAGCCGCGTCGATGCCGAGGTTCAAGTCCGCGTTGAGGTCAAGAATGGATGCCACTTCCTTGGCCGGCAGCGGCGTGATGTGCTCCCCTGCCAATTCTTCCGGGGACAAGGGTTCGAGTTCCTGCTCGTCGTTCATCATTCACTCCATTTCCGGCATGGGTTTCCAGCCGTTCAGTTACCGCGACAACCCCAGCCACCCCGTCGGCAGCTGGCTTACAGCATGGAACCGCGCCAAGTTATTGATGAAAGAAGAGCTCACCACCCCAGCGCGAGGCTCTGCGATAAATAGTAAGGGTACTGAGCGTTTTTGGCGACTGGGTGACGGAAGCGGTGGCCCACGTGCCACGATGCCAGCCGTGCGCCACTCCGCCTAGGACCCGGCCAGGGCATGCTCCTCGGAGGAAATCAGCGAAAGATAGGTCTCCAGCTGCGACCGCAATTGATCTGCCGAATAGTGCTCCGGTGACAGTGTCGCCGTAATCTGGGCGCCAAGCACAAACGTCATGAGTCCGCCCACGACGTCGTCGTCGTTGAGCCCCTCTTTCAACTCGCCAAGCCCCCTGGCATCGCGCAGCATGGCGAACACCGCCTGGCGCCATTGCTCCATCGAGGAATCATGAAGGGCGGCCTTCGCGGGGTCGGTCAATGCGCGCTGCCAGAATGCGATGGCGATCCGCGCTTCGTTCAACCGTTCAGCATCGAGCGGCAGGATTTCATGGCAATAGCTGCGCAACGCCGATAGTCCTCGCTGGCTTTCGGTCGAGACGCCCATGCGGGTGTTCGTCTGGTTGAAGACGTGCGAAAAGGCGAAGGTCAGAAGGTCATCCTTGGTTGGGAAGTATGGCTTGAGGGCGCCGTTCGCGAATCCCGCCTCGAGCGCTATTTCGCGCATCGTGGCCCCCTCGATTCCCCGCGCGGCGATGATCCGCCAGGTCGCTTCGACAAGCTCCAGGCGACGCTTGTCATGATCGACGATCTTCGGCACCAGGTTCCCCATTCTTTTTTCTACAACCGTTGTGATTCAGGTTACACGAATGCTATTGTCTACGCACATAGAAAATAAACCCCAACACACGAAGGCCTCCCATGAGCACACCCTCCTTCACGGAGATCGTCGAGACATCCACGTCGGCGGAAGGATCTCCCTATGCATTGACCACACCGGCCGATATTGACGCGGTCAGGAATGTCCTCGCCGATGCCGGCCTCTTCGACGAATCCACGCGAGTCGCCTACCTCGGCCTCCTTGACCCGCCGCGGCGTGCGGAATCCGCGGACCGCAGGTTCAGGACATTCCTGCACGACGTCTCTACCGGGACCGCCCGCGACGTCGTCGTCTCCGTGACGTACCGGAACGTCGTTTCGCACTTGGAACTGGACACTTCGCTCACGGGTGAACTGCCCGTCATCGAAGAGGAATTCGAGCTGGTGGAGCAACTCCTCGCCAAGGACGAGCGATGGCTCAAGGCCCTCGGGGAACGCGACCTCGATGTTGCCAAGGTCCGGGTGGCTCCCCTGTCGGCAGGCGTTTTCGAATATCCGGAAGAGAAAGGCCGCCGCATCTTGCGCGGCTTGGCCTTCGTCCAGGAATTCCCCGAGGACAGCGCATGGGCCCACCCGGTCGACGGCCTGGTGGCCTATGTCGACGTCGTCAACCAATCAGTGGACCAGGTCCTCGATTTCGGGGCGGTTCCCGTCCCTGCCGAGCACGGGAACTTCACCGATCCGGAACTGACCGGACCGCTGCGCACCACGCAGAAGCCGATCCACATCACCCAACCGGATGGACCGAGCTTCACCGTCCAGGACGGTAACCACGTCGAATGGGAAAAGTGGAGCCTGGACATCGGTTTCGACGTCCGTGAAGGCGTGGTCCTGCACAATGTGGCGTTCGACGACGGCGATCGCCGCCGGAGCATCCTCATGCGGGCGTCGATCGCCGAAATGGTGGTCCCTTATGGCGATCCCTCCCCCGTCCGCTCCTGGCAGAACTACTTCGACACGGGCGAATACCTGGTAGGCCAGTACGCGAATTCACTTGAGCTCGGGTGCGACTGCCTGGGTGAAATCACCTATCTCAGCCCGGTGGTCAGCGATGCGTTCGGACGTCCCCGGGAAATCCGCAACGGCATCTGCATGCACGAAGAGGACTGGAGCATCCTGGCCAAGCACAGCGATCTCTGGAGCGGCGTGAACTACACCCGTCGAAACCGACGCCTGGTGATCAGTTTCTTCACGACCATCGGCAACTACGACTACGGCTTCTACTGGTACCTCTACCTCGACGGCACGATCGAGTTCGAAGCCAAGGCCACCGGCGTGGTGTTCACCAGCGCCCTCCCGGACAAGGAGTACCCCTACGCTTCTGAACTGGCACCGGGCCTCGGAGCTCCCTTCCACCAGCACCTGTTCAGCGCCCGGCTCGACTTCGCTATCGACGGACTCACCAACAGGGTCGAAGAAGAAGACGCCGTCCGGGTACCCATGGGAGAAGGCAACGAACGCGGCAACGCCTTTGCCCGCAAGCGAACCGTGCTCAAGCGTGAATCGGAGGCAGTTCGTGAGTCGGACATGTCCCTTGGCCGTGCCTGGGTGATTTCGAACCCACAATCCCTCAACCGTCTGGGCGATCCGGTCGGCTACAAGCTGCACGGCCAAGGCCATCCCATGCTGCTCGCCGACCCGGATTCGTCGATCGCCAAGCGTGCCGCCTTCGCGACCAAAGACCTCTGGGTGACCCGGCACGACGAAGACGAGCGCTACCCCAGCGGAGACTTCGTCAACCAACACTCGGGCGGTGCCGGGCTGCCGTCCTATGTCGCCCGCGACAGGGACATCGACGGACAGGACATCGTCGTATGGCACACCTTTGGACTGACCCATTTCCCGCGTCCTGAAGACTGGCCCATCATGCCGGTCGACACCGTGGGCTTCAAGCTCCGCCCCGAAGGCTTCTTCGACAGGAGCCCCGTCCTTGACGTTCCGGCGTCGAACAAGCCCGCCGATGGCGGACACTGCCACATGGAGGTACACCAATGAGCATGACAACCGGAAAAACGACCAGCGAGGCGGCACCGCCGCATCACCACCGTCGCCGCCTTGGCGTCCCGGCGGTGACGTTCATGATCATCGCCGCTTCAGCCCCGCTCACCGTCCTCGCTGGCGGTGTGACGACGACATTCGCCGTTACCGGAGTCACGGGCGTGCCGCTGTCGTTCCTCCTGCTCGGCGCCACGCTGGCCGTGTTCGCCGTCGGCTACGCGGCAATGAGCCGGTATGTGGTCAACGCAGGGGCTTTCTATTCCTACGTCGCACAGGGCATCTCGCGGCCCGCGGGAGTAGGCGTGTCCATGGTGGCACTGATGGCCTACAACCTGATGCAGGTGGGCATCTACGGCCTGTTTGGGTATACCGTTTCCAATCTGATCAACGAACGTTTCGGGGTCGCCCTCCCCTGGTGGATTCCGGTGCTGGCCTGCATCGCGATCGTCGGGCTGCTGGGCGTAAACCGCGTTGACTTGTCGGCAAAAGTCCTCGGCGTCCTGGTCGGCCTCGAATTCCTTGTAGTGATCGTCTACGACGTCGTATCTTTCGCCGTGGCGCCGGAAGGGGTCAGCGGAGCCCCGTTGAGCCTTGGGAGCCTCTTCGTCCCCGGGGTCGGCGCAGTCCTGTCCTTCGGCATCGCCGCGTTCATGGGTTTCGAATCGGCCGCCATTTACGGCGAAGAAAGCAAGGATCCCAAACACACTGTCGCAAGGGCCACATACACCGCGGTGGCCATCATCGCGCTGTTCTACGCCCTGTCATCTTGGGCCATGGCAGTGGGAACCGGACCGTCCGCAGTGGTCGACGCATCCCAGAAGCAAGGACCCGACCTGATGTTCGGTTTCCTCGGTGACCACGCCGGCATCCTTATCGCCGACCTGGCCCGCTTGCTCTTCGTCACAAGCCTCTTCGCGGCCCTCGTCAGCTTCCACAACGCGGCCGCCCGGTACTTCTTCTCGCTGGGCCGCGAGCAGGTCCTGCCGCGGAAGCTCGGTGCGATCCGCCGGCACAGCGGCGCCCCTTATGCCGGTTCGCTCGCACAGACGACTATCGCCGTCGTCGTCACCGTTGCCTTCGCTGCCGCAGGTACCGGATCGCCCCTTGGCGACCTCTACCCCGTCCTCACGATGTTCACGTGGCTCACCAATGACGGCGCGATGGGATTGGTCCTGCTCATGACGGTTGTTTCGATTGCGGTCATCGGATTCTTCCGGAAGAACAAGCACGACGCCGGCCCCTGGACGCGGTCAATTGCCCCGGCCCTGGGCTTCGTGCTCCTGGGCGCGATCTTCATCCTGATCGTGATCAACTTCAACGTCCTGCTCGGACAGAGCGACACCAATGCCCTGACTTACATTCTCCCGGCCGTCATTGTCCTGCCCGGGCTGGCGGGAGTCGCCTGGGCATTCCGCCTCAAGCGGACCCGTCCGGACGTCTACCGCCGGATCGGCCACGGCGAGGAAGGCGCAAGCGCAGTCCACCTCGGAGACGAAGAGGACTAAATCCACGGCAGGCACTGCCTTAAACCGCCCGCCACCGCAGCTATCCCCACGCCAGCTCGTCACCAGGAATCAACTGCCGTTCACGGATACACAAGATGGTTTTGGGCGCCGGGCACAGACTCGACACATGACCCGCGGCAATGCCGCCGCGCACAAACAACTCAGAGTGGAGTAACCCCTTGGAAACCTACGACGCCCTTCTTGCTTCAATCACCCCGGCGACCGGTGAAACCCGGGCCATTTTCGATCCCGCCACCGGCGAGGTGGTCGGCCACGCTCCCGTGCACACGATCGAGGACCTCGAACAGGCCGTCGCCGCCGCGGTTGCCGCGCAACCGGCGTGGGCTGCTGCCGGGCACGACGCCCGCTCGGCCGCGCTCCTGAAGGCGGCCGACGCCGTCGAACGCTCCGCCGAGGAACTGGCCCGCCTGCTCTCCCGTGAGCAAGGCAAACCGCTCAACGGCCCCAACGCCCGCTTCGAAGTCGGCGCCTGCGCCGCCTGGCTCCGCGCGGCCGCGACCACGCCCCTGGACCCGGAAACGATTGTGGACGACGGCGAGACCCGCGCCCAACTGCACTACCGGCCCATCGGCGTCGTCGGCGCGATCGGACCCTGGAACTGGCCCATGATGATCACCGTCTGGCAGATCGCCCCGGCCCTGCGCATGGGCAACGCCGTCGTCGTCAAGCCCTCCAAAATGACCCCGCTCTCGGTCCTCGCCCTCGCGAAGGTCATTAACGAAGAACTCCCCGACGGGCTCCTCACTGTCGTCTCCGGCGACCGGCACGTCGGCGCGGCCCTTGCCGAACACCCCGCCATCGGCAAAATCATGTTCACCGGCTCTACCAACGCAGGCCGCGAGATCATCAAATCCTCTGCCGACACCGTCAAGCGCCTCACCCTGGAACTGGGCGGCAATGACGCCGGCATCGTCCTGCCCGACGCCGACCCGGCCGCGATCGCCCCGGACCTCTTCTGGGGCGCCTTCATCAACACCGGCCAAACCTGCGCAGCTTTGAAGCGCCTCTACGTCCACGACTCCATCTACGACGCCGTCTGCGAAGAACTCACCACCGTCGCCAAGAACATGCCCATGGGTAACGGCCTGGACGAGAACAACGTCCTCGGACCCCTCCAGAACAAAGCCCAGTACGACATCGTCGCCGACCTCATCGACGCCGCCCGAGCCTCTGGCGCCCGCATCCTCACCGGCGGCGACCCCGACCCCGACCAGCCCGGCTACTTCTACCCCACCACCCTGGTCGCGGACATCGACAACGACAATCCCTTGGTGGTTGAGGAGCAGTTCGGCCCTGCCCTTCCCATCATCCGATACTCAACCGTCGACGAGGCGGTCGAGATGGCGAACGGGCTCGACGTCGGACTCGGCGCCTCCGTCTGGTCCCCCAACCTCCGACCCGCCCGCGACGTCGCGGCCCGGCTCGAAGCCGGCACCGTCTGGATCAACAAACACGGCGCCGTAGACCCCCGCATCCCCTTCGGCGGAGCCAAACAATCCGGCTACGGCCTCGAATTCGCCACCGAAGGCCTCAAACACCTCGGTCAACCACAAATCATCAACGGCTAAACAAGCTGAACGGAGGCGCGGGCGCAGGACTGGATGTCCTGCGCCCGCCTCTATATCAAGTGGACCTCAGATGCCAGTGCAGAGGCTAAGCTCGCGCCATGTATCCAGTTCCGTGCGCTGCGCCTCGGCAACGGCCGTAAACGCTTCGAATGCGTCCTGGCCGAGCGCCAGCAGTCCGGGCGGGTTGGGACTTTCGACGATCGCCACCATTGCCTCGGCAGCCTTGGCAGGGTCTCCTGGCTGCGTGCCGTTGACGGTGTCGTTCTCCTTCGGAGCGATCCCGAGAGGCCTTCCAAGGCAGCTTTCGTCGCCGAATAGTATCCCGAGCCGGCGGGCGAAATGCGTGCCCCGATCGAGGAGATGTTCAGGATCGATCCCGCCTTCCGGGCGCACATTCCCGGAAGGACTGCCTTGATCAATTCAACGGCGCCGAAAAGTTCGTGTCGAAGAGTTGGCGGATATCGGCCACCTCGGCTTCCTCGACAGCAGCGCGGTACCCATAGCCTGCGTTGTTGACAAGCACATCGATATTTCCGAAGCGCTCCTGTGCTTGCTGCACTACTTCCTTGACCTGCACGGAGTCGGTGACGTCCAGCGTGGCCGCCAAGGCAGTGCCCGGGAACGATCCGACGATCTCATGCACGGTGTCGATATCACGGGCGGTGACCACGGCGTTGTGGCCGTGGGCGAGTACTGCGGTGGCAAGTGCCCGGCCGAGTCCGGTGGAGCAACCTGTGATGAGCCATGTAGCCATTGAAGGGGTCCTTTCATGTGGCGCGTGCGCGTTTCCGGGCATTCACCTGATACCCGTCAAGCAAAGCCCACCATGGACCAGTTTGGGAGAGCTTGCTGGTACAGGTACTGGCAGTTCCTCCAAGCGAGGGACGCTCCACTCCAGCGTTCGTCATGAATCCCCCGGAAGTAGTGCGAGATAGTAGCATCGCTAATGCGGGAATAGCTTCGGCAGAGGGGCATCCTTGCTGTGGGGAAGGAAACGAACTTTCACAATGACTACGGAACCTATGCGGCTTGAGGTCAATCCCCGGCTCAGCAACACCGCGGAACAGAACCGCGACCTGGTGATCCGCCAACTCGTCGATGGCGGATTCAGCACCCACCAGATTGATCGATTCCTGGACACCCTACGCCGCATGGAGAGCGATGACTCGGTCATCGCTCCCCTTACGAATGCGCTGCTCGCCGTCGATGTCACCGTGCAATGGCTATATTAGGGTGCAGTGGCTGTATTAGGTGCAGGGGCTGTATTCGGCCAAACTGCTCATTGAGGCAGGAAGTACCCTGAGACATCCGCGAGAAGGTGCGTAGGTCCGCCGGAGCGATTGAACAGGACCACCCTCCCGTCCGCACCCACTGGAACCGTTACAGAGTTTGGCACGATCTGACCAGTGTTGAAGTTAACGTTCGAAGCATTCGGGATGTCCGTTCCAGACGCGAAAGCCGTCACGAAGCCGAACGACGACGCTTGGGCCACAGTGAGGTTGAAGACGACGCCGGACACGTTGGCCGGAATGCCGTTGACACCTCCGACCTGGAATGAAACGGTCCCATCCGGGGCGACCGCCGATGACGTGCGGGTGTCGATGAAGCGGGACGGATCCACGGGCTGGAAGGCGCCTGCCGCCGTCGGAAGTCCCGGCAGGTAGTAGCCCGAGACGTCCGCGAGCAACTGTGTTGCTCCGCCCGAGCGATTGAACAGGCTGACCTTACCGTCCGCACCCACCGGAACGGTGACGGAATTGGGAATGATCTGGCCTGCAGAAAAATTGACGTTCGAAGCGTTCGGCCGATTCGTCCCGGATGCATAGGCCGTCACGAAACCGTAGGACTTCGCCTCGGCCACCGTGAGGTTGAAGACGACAGCCGACACCTGCTTGGGTATGCCGTTCACGCCGGCAACCTGGAACGAAATCGCGGAGTCGGGCCGTACCGCAGCGCTCGTCCGGGTGTCGAGGAAGCGTACGGGGTCGATCGACTTGAAAGCACCCGCCACGCTGGGTTCCCCGGGAAGGTAGTACCCGGAGATATCCGCCAAAAGGTGGGTTGTACCACCGGACCTGTTGAACAGGGCGACCTTGCCGTCGGAGCCAATGGGCACTGTGACAGAGTTCGGCACGATTTGTCCCGCACTGAAGTTGACGTTCGAAGCGTTCGGACGGTTCGTCCCGGAGGCAAAGGCCGTGATGAATCCGAAGGATTTCGCCTCAGCGACCGTCAGGTTGAAAACCACTGCAGACGCATCGGCCGGAACTCCCCCGACGCCGGCCACCTGGAACGAAACCGCTGAATCGGGCCCTGGCGGTGCGCCACCGCGGGTATCCAAGGCACGGAACGGCGCCACAGCCCGGAACGTACCCGGGACGGGCGGTGCGATGACAGAATTCATCGCGGCGGTTGCGTCGACAAGACCGGCGCCACAGCCTTCCGGGCACGAGGCCGACAGCGAGTGCGCGGTCGCTTTCAGGCTCGCCTCCACCGCCTGCGGTGTCATGGCCGCTCCGATTTTCGACATCAGCAACGCCGCGACGCCCGCGACGTGCGGTGCCGCCATCGAGGTCCCCTGGGCATAGGCATAGTCTTCGCCACTGACCGGTGCTTTTGTCCCCGCGTTGTACGTCGAAGCGATTCCACCCCTGGCGTCGGTGGCGGTCATTTCGCCACCTGGTGCCAGGACGTCGACGGCGGACCCGTAGTTTGAGTACGAAGCGCGGCTTCCCGACGGCCCGCTGGCCCCGACGACAACCACGTTCTGGCAGTTTGCCGGTACCTCCTCCGTCGCCGGATGGTTGGTGTTGCCTGCCGCGACAGTTACCACCGCCCCGGCGTTGTAGGCGGAATTGATGGCGGCTTGAATCGAGTCCGAGCACGTACCAACGGCGCCGATGCTCAGATTGACCACCCGCGCCGGATTTGGATTCACCGGCAGGCCCGCCACGGTGCCGCCGGCTGCCCAAACAATCCCGTCCTCGATGTCGGAGGAATAGCCGCCACACGCGCCGAGCACCCGGACCGGAAGAATTTTCGCTGCAGGGGCCACTCCGGAAATGCCTTTGGCGTTCCCGCCTGCGGCGGCGACAATGCCGGCCACGTGCGTGCCATGCCACGAGGAATTGGCGCTCAGCTCCCCGGGCCCGCACTGATTGGCGTCCACTCAGTCGCCCTCATCGGTGGCATCAGGATCGCGGCCGTTTCCGTCCCGCGCCACGGCGGGGTCGGAAATCATGTCATAGCCGGGCAGCACGTTCGGGTTGAGGTCGCTGTGGTTCGTGATTCCGCTATCGACCACGGCAACGACGACGCCGGCGCCCCGGTTCACGCTCCATGCTGCGGGCATGCGCAAGCCGCCAGGGGCGTCGTGCAGGTCCCATTGGAGCGGATAGTACGTGTCGTTGGGCGTCAGGTCGGCCCGGCGCATGATGACGTCCGGTTCCGCGTATTCTACGTTCGGGTCTGCCCGGACTGTGGCGAGGAACTGTTCGGCTTCGTTTTCGGCCAACTTCCTCTGTGTCTTGACCACCCGTGCTCCGTCCGTGGTGGAACGAAGGTCTGCCGCGGCCACGCCGAGCTTGGCGGCGGCGGGGCCGAAGGTCTTGGAGTGGGCGTTGGCGTCTGGGGCTGTGGTCGCCTTGAATTTCACGATGAATTGGTCTGTGGGCAGTTTGCCCTTGCCGGATTGGGCGCCAACTGGCGGCGTTTGTGCGGCTGGCGGAACCTGAAGGCCGGACGCGGCCGGGAGTGGGAGTTCGTCCGTCGCGAAGGCGGGCGTCGCGAAAAGTGATCCGCCGATCAGCGCCGCCGCACAGGCTACCGCGAAGCCTTTGAACGGGATGAACGGAGTTCGCTCGCGGGGAAAACCGCGGCCGGTACGGGGGTTGCTTGAGGGCAGGACTGGCATCCAGGGCATCCTTCAGGACATGCGCCTGCTTGGAAGCCAGAACGCGGGGTGACGGAGACCACGATCTCCGCGCCCCCGAACAGATTGTAAAGGACGTCCGGGCGAATTGCCGCACCTAACGTCTTGGCGGCTCGCCAACGCGCCGCGCCCGACCGCCGTCGAACGCTACCAAAACAGTCTGGACTTAAAAAGTCAGCAAGCTTACGGTTCAAGAGTCAGCGGCAGTCCCGCAGGGACGCCCGTCGCCCGGCAACTCCAGACGACGGGGGCCGGCCGATCAACACGTCCTTTGGAGGCGCAAAATGGAAAAGGTTGAAGAGACCATCGACGTGGCCGTTCCGGTCCACATGGCCTACAACCAATGGACCCAATTCGAGTCGTTTCCCCGATTCATGACCGGCGTCGAGTCCGTCACTCAGCTAAGCGACACAACAAACCACTGGGTCACGAAGGTCGGTGGAATGGAACAGGAATTCGATACCGAAATTGTTGACCAGCAACCCGACGACCGGATTGCCTGGCGCAGCATTGACGGTAAGTCCCACGCAGGCATCGTCCGGTTCACGCCACTCGACGCCAACCACACGAAGGTCAAGGTCCATTTCGAATGGGCACCGGAAGCGTTCGTCGAGAAAGCCGGAGCGGCCCTCAAGCTTGACGAACTGCAGGTCAAGAAGGACCTTAACAAGTTTAAAGAGTTCATCGAGGCCCGCGAGACGGAAACCGGCGGATGGCGCGGCGAAGTGCAGGATCCCGGCCCCAGCGGCACAGCGCCATAAAAGACACGAGTGCTGCCGCACCCCGCGAACGGGCGCGGCAGCAGTCGATCAGGCCTCCATTAAGCACCTTTCATCAACGACGGCAAGAGCGTAGCGTCTATCCCGCAGAGTACGGCGGGCACAGGGCCCTCGGGCCCGAACGCCGCCGCTGGGGCTTAATCCGTTGAAGGAGCGGGCATGGCCGGATGGAATGCCGACACAGCTGCCGGACCTGTGGGGACCGGCACCATCACCTTGGTGGAGGGTTCGTCCTTCTGCATTTCTTCTGCGAACGGAGACATCCATCCGGAGCATCCGCACGGCGTCTTCCACGAGGACACGCGGATCCTGTCGCGCTGGAACCTGATGGTCAACGGCCAGTCCCTGGAACCCTTGACCGCGGAGACGAAAGAACCGTACCGCGCGCTTTTCATCGGGCGGGTTCCGCGGGCGGAAGGTTATGCGGATAGTCCTTTGATCGTGGAGCGCCTGCGGGAAGTAGGCGCGGGTATCCATGAGGCGATCACCATCCGGAACTACTCCTCGCAACCTGCCGAGTGCACCGTTTCGGCCAGCGTCGAATCCGATTTCGCCGATCTCTTCGAGGTCAAGGAGGCGCGCGTCCAGCGCCGCTGGGAGGAAAGCCGCGATCTCGACGGCGATTCCCTCACCATCAGGGCCGCGTGGCGGGACGTCACGAAAGGGGTCATGGTGACCGGAGGAGGCGCCCTCGTCAGCTCCGACGCCTTGACGTATCAGGTGCTGGTCCCGCCGCACGGCCAGTGGAGCACCCAATTGAGCGTCGCGCCGTTCACCGACGGCGGCACCGGGCCCGTGGTGTCGTTCGTCCGTCCGCCGGGAGGCGAAATATCGGCGAGCGACCGGCGTCGCGAAGAATGGGTCGCAAAGATTCCCAAGCTCCACATGGGCAACCGTTCCATCGAAAGGACGCTCCGCCGCAGCTATGACGATCTCGGTGCGCTTCGCATTGAGGATCCCGCGCACCCGGAGCGGATCGTCGTAGCCGCCGGCGCGCCGTGGTTCATGACATTGTTCGGGCGGGACTCCCTTTGGGCCTCGGAAATGGCCCTTCCTGTGGATCCTTCCCTCGCGCTCGGAACCCTCCGCACGCTTGCTGATCGCCAAGGCAAGGTGGTCGATCCAATGAGTGAGGAGGAACCTGGAAAGATACTCCATGAGGTCAGGCTTGGGGTTTCTACGGGGCTTGCCCTGGGTGGCAAATCCATCTACTACGGCAGCATCGACGCTACTCCGCAGTTCGTCATGACGCTGGGCTCGGTCAGCCGCTGGGGCTTTGCCAAGGACACGATTGCGGAATTGCTGCCGCACGCCGACAGGGCGCTGGACTGGGTCCGGGAGTATGGCGACAAGGACGGCGACGGCTTTGTCGAGTACCAGCGCCTCAACGACCAGGGCCTGATCAACCAAGGCTGGAAAGACTCCTGGGACGGCATCAATTTCGCTGATGGAACGCTTGCCGAGCCCCCCATCGCGCTTTGCGAGGTCCAGGCGTTGGTCTACTCTGCGCTGCTCTCCCGCGCGTGG
The DNA here is from genome assembly GCA_041360635.1 of bacterium RCC_150. Taxonomy (GTDB): domain Bacteria; phylum Actinomycetota; class Actinomycetes; order Actinomycetales; family Micrococcaceae; genus Arthrobacter. The sequence goes on from JBFUPP010000001.1 coordinate 18,116, forward strand.
ATGGCGTTCGACGCCGGAGACGCGGCCCTCGCGGTCAAACTCACCGACGAAGCGGCAGCACTGAAGAAGAGATTCAACGAGCAATTCTGGCTGCCGGACCGGGGCTACTATGCAGTGGCATTGGATGGTAAGAAGCGGCCCGTCGATGCATGTGCCTCCAATATGGGGCAATGTCTGTGGCACGGCATCATCGACGATGACAAAGTCCCCTTGGTGGCCGAAAAGCTGATGTCTCCCGAGATGTTCAGCGGCTGGGGAGTACGCACGCTCGGTACGAATATGGGAGCGTACAATCCCGCGAGCTACCACAACGGATCCGTCTGGCCGCACGATAACGCGATCATCGCCGTCGGGCTCCTTCGCTACGGTTTCGTCGAGGAGGCACAGCGAATTGCCACCGCCCTGTTCGAAGCTGCCGACTACTCCAACGGCCGGCTTCCCGAACTCTTGTGCGGCTTCAGCCGCGAACAGGTCAGTGAACCGGTGCCCTATCCGACCGCGTGCTCCCCCCAGGCGTGGGCCGCCACCACGCCCATCATGTTGATCACCAGCCTAATGCGTTACGACGCCCACGTTTCGCGCGGAGGCTTCTGGATGGACCCTGTACTGCCGGAATCGTACGGCGACCTGCACATCACCAATGCGCCCATGGCCGGAAGCCGCATGACCATCGACATCGTCGATTCCGTACCCACAGTGCAGGGGCTTCCCGAGGGACTAAAATTCCACCGGGAACACCGGCCATGGCTCACCGAACTTGTGGCTGAGGCGGGCCTGACCAAGGAGCATTAGCAACGATGGAAGGATGGGCATATGGAACTTCACCTCACTGGCGACCCCGCAGCGGACAAACTCCTCGGCGATGACGCCTTCGCGTTGCTGACAGGCATGCTGCTCGACCAACAGGTGACCATGGAGTCGGCGTTTGCCGGTCCTGAAAAGATCAAGACACGCATTGGGTCCATTGAACCCGCCGCAATCGCCGAATACGATCCCGCAGGTTTTGTCGAGGTCTTCAAGCAAAGTCCCGCCGTCCACCGATTTCCCGGTTCCATGGCCGCACGCGTGCAAGCACTCGCGGAGACGGTGCAGCGCGAGTGGAACGGCGACGCCACTGCGATCTGGACCCACGACAATCCCGACGGCAAGGAGGTCCTGCGCAGACTGAAGGAACTTCCCGGATTCGGCGAGCAGAAAGCAAAGATTTTCCTGGCATTGCTTGGCAAGCAGTGCGGGCTCGAAGCGCAGGGCTGGCAGGAGGCCGCCGGCTCGTACGGCCAATCGGATTGCTTCCTTTCCGTCGCCGACATCAGGGACGCGGAATCACTGCGAAAGGTACGCGCGAGCAAGCAGGCGGCAAAGGCCGCGGCGAAGGCGGCCAAGGCGGCCGGGAGCTAAGCGAGTCCCTTGGCGTAGGCAGCCTGGCCCACGTGCTGCAGGCAATCGGCGACAGTGCTAACCAGCCGTACTCCAAGGGTGACGGGCGGGTCCCACCGCTTGTCGACAATCCTGTCGAGGGCTTCGTCGTCCACGCTGCCAAGGAACTGCGCAGTCTGGCGATGGACGGCGTCGTAATAGCCAAGCAGCAAGCCGCCCGGCGCGCGTACCGAATCGACCTGCTCGCTCGAGTGGCCGTAGCCGGTATCCCTTTGGGAAAGCGGGAGCTTGAACCGATCGAAGAAGCCCTGCGACGTCCAGACCTGTTCCAAGCCGGCAACGGCGCCAACCTGGGCGTCCTCGACCCGGCCAAGGTGCCAGATCAGCCAAGCGATCGAATTGCCCCTGCCGCCCGGCCTGCGGGCCAGCGCCTCGTCGTCGAGCCCTTCAAGCGTTTGGGCCACGGTCTGGCGGATTCGGCCAAAGGCGTCGAGCAATACTTCGTTCGTTTTCATCAGGTCCTCTTTCGCCTCCCGTTCCGGATCCTCACTCACATATACACCCCGATTCGCCGATCCCCTCCCAGATATCGGGGCCAAACGCTCATCCCCGGCTCGCTTTCTTCAAGAAAGTGAGCCGGGGATGAGGACGGGGCGCACTTAAGTGGAGGGGCGTCTAGGTGGGTCAGGTACGGACGAGGGCCCTGAGGAGCTTCAACGCTACAGAGATGGAGGCAATATCCTCCTGGCCGGGCTTGGTGGCCTCCGCGAACGTGTCCTTGATACGCAACAACTGCTCCTGGTGCCCGCGCTCCCACGCCACGATCCGCTCGATTGAATCCGCTCCCTCGGACTCCGGGTCTTTCGTCATCTGCATCACGGCGACGGCCATGTCGGCAACCGCAGAGTAGACGTCATCACGTAACGCCGCCCGTGCCAGCGCCTCCCATCGGTTCTGCCGGGGAAGGTCCGTGATCCGCAGCAGCAGCTTAATGGCCCCGATCCTGGCGAACACGGTCCAGTACACATCCGTAATTTGTTCGATCGGTTCGTCCACGCGTTCCGATATCAGGGAGATGTCCAAGAGTCCGAAGCTTTCGAGAATATCGGAGGCCCGCCGCGCGAGGTCGTGAGGGAGTCCCATCTCGTCCCAGTGTGATTGCCGCTCCTGGACGAAGTCTATGCTCTCGGCGCGGAGGAACTCCGAGGTCCTGTTCCGCAGGAGCGTCAGGGTGGGCAGGATCCTGGCGAGGCCCTGCTCAAGGGGCTGATCGCGATGGTCATGGGTCACGTACCAACGCGTGGCCCGGTCGAGGAGCCTTCTCATGTGCAAGGTCAGGCCGGCTGCCTCATTGCCCGGGAACCCGGGCGGAAGCTCCGCTGTCCGATCCACGAACCACTGAAGGTCGTAGGCCTCGCGGATGGCGACAAACGCCCGGGCGACCGCCGCCGCCGTGGCCGTAGTTTCCTCGATGGTGCGGAAAGCGAAGGTGATTCCGCCCATATTGACGATGTCGTTGGCCAGCGCAGTGCAAATAATTTGCCGACGCAACGGGTGGGTATTAAGTTCCGAGCCGAAGCGGTCCACTAGTTCATGCGGGAAATATCCGCGAAGTACACGTTCGAACCACGGGTCCTCCGCCACTTCGCTGGCGTTGAGCTCCTTAGCTAGTTCGATCTTGGCGTAGGCTGCCAGCACCGCCAATTCGGGGACGGTGAGGCCCTTTCCCTCGTGAAGCAGCCGGGCATGGAGTTGTTCGTTGCTGGGCAGTGCTTCCAGCCGGCGGTCGAGTTCGGAAGCATTCTCGAGCCAGTCCATGGTCCGTTCGAAGCCGGGACTCCATTTGACGACGAGCGCCTGGTCGTTGAGCAGGAGCGTGTTCTGGTCCTTGTTGTTCTTCAGCACCAGGCGAGCCACTTCGTCGGCGAGCGAATGCAGGAAAGCTGCGCGCTCCGAGGCAGCCATCTTGCCCGTGGCAATCATGCGGTCGATGAATATCTTGATGTTGACCTCGTGGTCCGAACAATCCACACCCGCGGAATTGTCGATCGCATCGGTGTTGAGCAGCACTCCATGGAGGGCGGCCTCGATCCTTCCGCGTTGAGTCACGCCGAGGTTGCCGCCCTCGACGACGATCCTGGCGCGTAACTGATTCCCGTTGACCCGGATGCCGTCGTTGGCTTTGTCTCCCACCTCTGCCTGGCTTTCCGTGGAGGCTTTGACGTAGGTTCCTATGCCGCCGTTGTATATCAGGTCCACGGGTGCGCACAGGATGGCCTGCAGCAGTTCAGGAGGGGAGATCGCCGTCGTCGACTCCGGCAGAGCGAGCGCCGAACGGACCTCCGGTGTGACCGTGATCGATTTGGCAAGGCGGGGATATACACCGCCGCCTGGACTGATTAGGCGAGTGTCATAGTCGGCCCATGAGGACCGCGGCAAGGCGAACAGCCGTCGCCGCTCCTCTAGCGAGCGGGCGGGGTCCGGCGTGGGATCCAGGAAGATATGCCGGTGGTCGAAGGCGGCCAGGAGCTTGATGTGGCCCGAAAGTAGCATGCCGTTGCCGAACACATCCCCGCTCATGTCTCCGATGCCGGCTACGGTGAAGTCTTGCCGCTGGATGTGGATGCCCAGTTCGCTGAAGTGATGCTTCACGGATTCCCACGCACCGCGGGCCGTGATGCCCATTTGTTTGTGGTCATAGCCCACGGAACCGCCGGAAGCGAACGCGTCGCCTAGCCAGAAGCCATATTCCTGGGCGACCTCGTTGGCTGTATCCGAGAACGCCGCTGTCCCCTTGTCAGCAGCAACAACGAGGTAGTAATCATCGTCGTCATGGCGGACCACGTTTTCCGGCGCGATCATCCGGCCGTTGGCGCCACGTGTCGAACGCACGGGCGCGGACAGGTCCAGATTGTCTGTGAGGTCCAGAAGGCCGCGGATGAACTCCTTGTAGCTCTCCACACCCTCTGTGAGCCAAGCCGTGCGGTCGCTGGCAGGATCGGGAAGCCGTTTTGGATAGAACCCTCCTTTCGCGCCCGTGGGCACGATGAGGGAGTTCTTTACGGTCTGCGCCTTGACGAGGCCCAGGACCTCGGTACGGAAATCCTCGCGCCGGTCCGACCACCTCAGGCCACCGCGGGCAACGGGACCGAAGCGGAGATGTACGCCTTCGACGCGCGGAGAGTAGACCCACATTTCGAACCTGGGCCGCGGGTAGGGCGCGCCGGGGATGTCAGACGGGCGGATCTTGAAACTCAAGTAGGGGCGGTGGCGGAAGAAATTGGTCCTTGTGGTTGCCTCGATCAGGTTATGGAAGGTCCGCAGCAGCCGATCGGCGTCCAAGGACGGGACGGCGTCGATTGCTTCGGCGACGGCGGCACGCGCCTTGGCCATCTCCTGGAACCGCTGGGCCGGACTCAGGTCCGGATCGAAGCGGGCATGGAACAGGCCGAGCAGCGCTTGCGTGGCGGGCATGTTGTCCAGGAGCGTATCGGCGATGAAGCTATAGGAGTTGCCCGTTCCGAGCTGGCGAAGATATTTGGCGTAGCTCCGGAGAATGACCACTTTCCGCCACGCGAGGCCTTCCTTGAGGACGAGGGCGTCGAAGCGGTCGGATTCCATCTCGCCGCGGACTGCGGCGCCAAAGGCATCGGCGAGCAAGTCGCTGGTGGCCACGGGGTTCACGCCTGCGGGGTACTTCACTCCAAGGTCATACAGGAACAGGGGTTGCTTGTTGCCGCGGATCAGGTCGAAGGGTCGCTGGTTCAGGACCTCCAGTCCGAGGTTGTGGAAGAACGGTAGGATTCGGCTAAGGCTTTGGGCGCTCGTGAGGTAGAGCCTGATGCGGGCGTCCTCGGCGAGCGTCGGGGAAGCGTCCGGCCGGACATAGACGGCGAGAAGGGGATCATGCAGCGGCCGCCCCCCAGCGCCGTCAAGATCGAATTGTTCAAAGCGTTTGATGTCCTCAACAGCTTCTTCGGCCTCGAAATCCGCACGATAGCTCGCCGGGAAGGCAAATGACCAAAGGGCTGAGAGGCGGCTTGCCTTAGTGGAAGGCACCCTGTCGCGGAGCGTTTCGTCCAGTCCCTCCGCCCAGGTCCTCGTCGCGCTGACGATCCGGCGTTCGAGAGCGGCAGCATCGACGTCGGGAATTTCATCGCTGGGCAGAAGTACTCGAAAGAAGAGACGGGCCATCGGCGATTGGCCGAACTGCAGTTCATACTCGAGCGATGTCGATTTGAAGGCCTGCTTGAGCTCTTGCTCGATCCTCAATCGGACCGCCGTGCTTCCCCGGTATCGGGGAAGGAACACCAGGACGGACATGAACCGCCCGTAGCTGTCGAGCCGTAGGAACAACCGCGTCCTCCGCCGTTCCTGCAAACGCAGTATCTCGGCGGCGAGCCGTGTCAGTTCGTCAACATCGATGTGGAAAAGCTCGCCCAGCGGGAAGGACTCCAGCGCCGCTTTCAGTTCCTTGCCTTGGTGTGAGGCCGTATCGAAACCGAGCCGGGTCCGCACGGCGGCGACCTTGTCCCGGATCAGCGGTATCCGCCGTATGGACTGGCTTGCCGCGCCGGGAGCGAAGAGGCCCACAAAGCTCCGCTCCCCCGTCACCGAACCGCTCGCATCGAACATCTTCAGGCGAACTTCGTCCAGGTAGGAGGCACGGGAGACGGAGGACCGGAGTCCTGACGTGGCAAGCGTCAGCACGCGGGTGCCGTCCGACGTCGGTTCGTCCGCTGTCTCCGACGGCGGGTGGCGGCGCAACAGCCCCAGCCCGGAACCGGCCCGAAGCCGCAGCGCTTCCTTGCCTTCCGCCGTCGTCCGCTGGTACTCGCAATAGCCCTGGAAGCGGAAGTTCCCGTTGTCAAGCCAGTGCATGAGCTGCCTGATGTGACTGGCTGATGGAACACAGCCGTTGGGCAGGTCCGCCAAGGAGTCGACGGCGGCGCTCACCCGGGCATGTATGGCAGGTGCGTCTTGAGCTACGGCGCCGACGTCGGCGAGCACCTCTTCAAGGCTCTTTGCGAGTGTTTCGGCGTGTGCGTCTTCCGTCAGCCGGGCGAGTTCAGCCGCCACCCATGTCTCAGTGCTGCCGCCCGCCTCCGCGCCGCGAGTGATCTTTCCGGCTCGTTGCTGACCGTGGTGGTGTAGTTCGAGGAGCTCATGGGTTTCCGCGTCCCGCACCACCTGGAAGGTGCCGTGCGCCAACAGTCGGATCGCCATATTTTCCTTGGTGAGCTCCGCCGTGAGCGAATGGACGAGGTCGGGCATGTCGTCGGCCACCACGAACACCATGCTCGCGTCCGGTTCATTCAGGACCTCCACCTTCGACGTCCCGGGCGGCCTGACGGCTGCGAGCGCCAGGTGACGGCGTGCCCGATGGTCCAATCTTTGGACGCTGTAGGTGTGGATGTCCTCTGCGGCTATGAATTGGTAGTAGTCGGTGAGGAATTGATCGTCTGCTTGTAGTTTGCCCCCAGCCAAGTGCCCGGTCGGCACGGTCCCACGTGGCATTCCCTTTACGCCTCCAGCGCGTGGGGCTACCGCAAGTTGTACTCGTGGAACTGAATCCCCACGCCTCCTTTCATCTTCGCCGTACCGCCGTCCGGCGTCCAGAGCCGCGAGCGGCGGGTGGCGCATCCGGGGGGGCTCCCCCCGTCGGGTAGCTAACCCAGCGCGAAACCCGTGTGCCGCTCCAGATGCTCGAGGAGTTCTGCCTGGAACTCTTCGTTTGTAGCTGCCGGATGGGGTTCGTAGGGCTTCCGGTGATACCAGTAGCCTCCCGAAAGCCGGGCATCGCCGCTCTCCCGCGTCGCCAGCCATACTTGCGTAGCATGGCCCTGCTCAAGGTCGTCGGGAGCGCCGGGCCCGCCCATACGTGTTGGAACCCAGCCGGGGTCCACAGCATTGCTTTCTACGTCCGGCCAGCGATTCGCGACCGCGACGGCGAGCGCCGTGACGTAGAGCTTGCTGTCCGAGTACGCTCCCCGCCGTCCTGAGGCGTTGGACCAGTCGATTCCATCGAGCCTGGGTGAGCCGGAACGGTGGAGGCCGCTGCTGGTGTACACGATTCGGCGGGGCCTCTTCATGATGGCGGTCATGACGTAGGGCGCGACGATGTTGACGGCGAACACTTCGCGGCCGCTGTAAACGCCGGCGTTGTGGATGATGGCGTCGAAGGGGCCCAGCCGATCGGCGTGCTCGGCGATGCGCACTGTCGCCACGAAGTCTGCCAGGTCGCCGAAGACCGCGCCGAAGGCCTTGTTTCGAACTGCTGGAATCTTCGCGAAACGAGATTCGTCCCGTGCATGGAGGACAACCTCGTGCCCGTTGCGCATCAATTCCCTGGCGGTGTTCAGCCCTAGGCCGCCGGCTGAGCCGGTGATCAGTATCCTCGCCATCGAATCCTCCGTTCCCGTCCTAAACCATCATGGACGAGCTACTCCCCGTGAGGGAGGCCCTGACAGGGACTCCCTCACTTCGGTCACCTTCAAAACTGAGCCCGACGGCGGCTCCGCGGGACTTGTGCCCGCGTCCCGAGTCTGCTTCGCTGGGAGGGTCTCCTGCAGCGCGGGACACCCCGGCCACAAGCAGGGAGTTCGATGGTGAAAGCAGTGACGTGGCAAGGCAGGCGCTCATTGAGCGTTATTGAAGTCCCGGATCCAACTATCGAGGAGCCGACGGACGTGATTGTCAGGATCACGTCCTCGGCTATTTGCGGTTCGGACCTGCACCTGTATGAAGTGCTCGGTCCGTACATGCACAAGGGCGACGTGATCGGCCATGAACCGATGGGGATCGTCGAGGAAGTCGGCTCCGCCGTCCGCCGGCTCAGTAAGGGCGACCGGGTTGTGGTGCCTTTCAACATTTCCTGTGGCCGCTGCTTCATGTGCAACCAGGGCCTGCAGTCCCAATGCGAGACGACCCAAGTCAAGGCGAAGGGGTCCGGGGCCGCCCTCTTCGGCTATTCGGAATTATATGGTTCGGTGCCGGGAGCGCAAGCGGAGTACCTGCGGGTGCCTTTTGCGGACTACGGACCCCTCAAAGTCGACTCTGGTCATCCGGATGAGCGCTATTTGTTCCTCTCCGACATCCTGCCTACCGCGTGGCAGGCCGTTGAGTACGCGAACGTGCCCGAAGGCGGCACCTTGGCGGTACTGGGATTGGGTCCGGTGGGTCAGTTCGTTGCACGGATCGGCGTGCACCGGGGATTCCGGGTCATTGGCGTTGATCCGGTTCCTGAGCGGCGGGCCATGGCCGAAGAGCACGGCGTAGAGACCTTGGACAACTCCGACGACGTCGCCGGGCAGATCCGGGAAGGTACCTTGGGCAGGGGCCCGGATTCGGTTGTCGATGCTGTCGGGATGGAAGCCCACGGCTCGCCTGTGGCTTCGTTCCTCCACCGGGCGGTGGCGTTGCTCCCCGATAAGCCGGCGCAGGCCGCGATGGAGACTGCCGGCGTCGACCGCTTGGCCGCACTCCGGACCGCGATCGACCTGGTGCGCCGCGGCGGGACCGTTTCGCTGAGCGGCGTCTATGGCGGCCAGGCGGATCCCATGCCGCTCATGACCATGTTCGACAAGCAGGTCCAGTTGCGGATGGGGCAATGCAACGTGCGTCGGTGGACCGAGCAGCTACTCCCCTTGGTGGAGGACGACGGCGATCCGCTGGGCGTCATGCATCTGGTCACCCACAGGGGTTCCCTGGACGATGCACCAGGCCTTTACGAAAAGTTCCAGAAGAAGCTGGACGGCTGCATCAAGGTGGTCCTCACCCCTGACGCTCGATAATCCGAGGGAGAACTCCATGCGTATTGCGATCACCGGAGCCACCGGCAACGTCGGCACGGCGCTCCTCAAGCGGCTCCAGGCAGCCCGATCCGAGGAAGGCGCCGAACTGGAACTTGTGGGAATCGCGCGCCGGAGCCCTGACCAGGACGCAGCACCTTACACTGGCGTTGAATGGCACCGTGCCGACGTCGGCGAACCTGCGGACCGGCCTGCGCTTGAAAAGGCCTTCGCCGGAGCGGACGCCGTGGTGCACTTGGCCTGGTTGATCCAGCCCAACCGCGACCGTCAGCTCCTGCGCCGGACGAATGTAGCCGGAACGGACCATGTCCTGGATGCCACGCGGACCGCTGGCGTTGGCCATCTTGTGTGCGCTTCGTCGGTAGGTGCCTATTCGCCCGCTCCAAAGGATCGGCGGATCGAGGAGGACTGGCCGGCCAATGGAATCGAGGGATCGCACTACAGCGTCGACAAGGCGGCACAAGAGAGGCTCCTTGACGTCTTCGCAAAGGAGAACCCCGGCGTGACGGTCGCTCGGCTGCGGCCGGCCTTGACGTTCAGTGCCGAAGCTGGCAACGAGATAGGGCGCTATTTTTTCGGGGGCTGGCTCTCCCGCCTCATTCCGCGCAGGCCCTGGCTGCCTGTGCTTCCGATCCCCAAAGAGCTGGTGTTCCAAGCCGTGCACTCGGGGGACGTCGCTGACGCGTATTGGCGGGTGCTCGAACGACGGGCCGGAGGCGCCTTCAACATCGCAGCGGAACCCGTCTTGGACCCCAATGCCTTGCCCTGGGCGTTGAACGCCAAGCGGTTGATGCCGTTACCGCTGCCGGTGCTGCGGGCCGTCGTCGACCTCAGTTGGCGCATGCACCTCCAGGTGACGGACGCCGGGTGGATCGATATGGCGGCCGGGGCGCCGATCATGGAGACCGCCAAGGCCCGGAACCTTCTCGAATGGGCTCCCCGGTGGTCGTCACTTGACGCTTTGACCCAGATGTTCAACGGCCTGGGTGCCGGCAAGGGGCGGAAGGCCTCGCCTCCGCTGACGCCGCGGCAAACAAGGAAAGGCTGATCATGGACCGTACTCCAGATTTTCTCCCGACGACGGCGATCGTCACCGGGTCCGACTCGGGAATTGGCCGCGCAACCGCTGTTGCGCTCGCACGGGCCGGAATGGACGTGGGAATTACCTGGCACACTGACGAGGGCGGCGCGGAAGAAACCGCACAGGAAGTCCGTAACCTGGACCGCAAGGCCTTCGTGGCCCACCTGGATACCACGGAGCTTTCGGCCGCGGCGGCGGGCGTCGACCGGCTCGCGGAAGAGCTTGGCGGCGTGGATGTCTTCGTGAACAACGCCGGAACCGGTGATGGAGTCAAGTTCCTCGACCTGGACTACAAGACATGGATGTCCACACTTGACACCAACCTGAATGGGGCCTTCGCATGCATGCAGGCTGCTGCACGCCATATGGTCAAGGGAGGCCGCGGGGGTCGGATCATTGCCGTGACGAGCGTGCATGAGCATCAGCCCAGGGTTGGTTCATCCGCCTATGATGCGTCGAAGCACGCGCTCGGCGGACTCATCAAAACCATGGCCCTCGAGCTTGCCGGCTTTGGGATCACCGCCAATAGCGTTGCCCCGGGTGAGATCGCGACGCCGATGACAGGCAATACCGACAAGGACCCCACGTCGATCGAACGTCCGGGTGTGCCGTTGGGTCGGCCAGGGGATGCCCGTGAGGTCGCGGCGGTGATCGCCTTCCTGGCTTCGCCGGCATCGAGCTACGTCACCGGCGCGTCGTGGGTTGTAGACGGCGGAATGCTTCAAATGGGCCCGCAAGCCGGTTCGCATATTGCGGGGAACGAATGGCGGGAGGGCTGATCCGGAAATATTTCCGCCTTAGCTCCGGCCTGACGCGTGCTCCATGCAGTATGGCGTCCAAGGCCTCGCCTCCAAGCGTCCTTCTGCAATGGGCGTCCCGCAGACCGCGCAGCATCCATAGCTTCCCTCGGAAATCCGCAGCAAGGCAGCCTCGATCTGTTCCAGTCCCACCCGGCTCTGCTCCATGAGGGCGGAGGCTTGGGACAGTTCGAAGGCGATCGTGCTGCCTTCGGGGTCGTGCTCGTCATCGACGTTCGCGTCCTGCCTGGCGGCGTTGACCGCCGTGATGTCCACCCGCAGGGCTTTCAGGAGTGCCACCTTGCGGACGCGCTCTGCCTCGAGAAGGACCCGGAACCGCTCAACGTCAACCATGGGATGAAAGGCTACCGGGGAATGCGCTTCTGCAGGAGCGTCGGGCTGAAAGCGTCCATATCCGAGCGGGCGTCGGGCTGAAAGCGTCCATATCCGAGCGGGCGTCGGGTCAGGAGAGGGCCCCATTCGCCACCTATCCCCTACGTCGGCACGCGAACTCCCGAGGGAGCGTCGCAATGGATCCTAACAGTCGCGTGGCGCCGGAACGGCAACTGCTGCAACTGCCTCGACACTTCCGGCACCTTCTTTGGCGGAATTGGCCGCGGGGCCATGGATTCGGCCCGCCGATCCACGATCAGTCCCGTTCCCGCGATTTCCCGGAATGCTTCGACCACGTTCAGCGCCTCCTTGACATGGTCGAAAGCCTCGGACAATGCGAGGACGGTTCCGTCGGCGGCAACGAGGCGAATCCTCAATCTGCCGCCCATTTCGGTGAAGAGCTCAAATGTTCCAGCCACGCGATCCCGCTCATTCTCTAAAGCCGGGACTTTGCCCTCCCGGAGACCTCGGGTCGCAACGGGCAAAGTCCTGGCGTAGGCCTGTACGAAATAAATCACGATCATTGGTCCGAAGACGGACACATCACCTCAACTGCACCCGGAGACCACAACGTCGGCCGGGAAATGTGGTAGGCCTCATGCTACGTGCGCACGGCCCTGCAGGCAACGAATTGGCGGATTCGCCAGAGGATAGCGCTCCCCCGCCCTAGCGGCGCGGCCTTGTCCCGAACCCGGGCCGCAGGTGTAATGGACGCACGACGGCGACTCCCGCCGTCGTGCGTCGAAGGAGCCGCCATGTTCGCCAGCCCGTACCCTGACGTCGCTATCCCCGAGGCAACGCTCTACGAATACCTCTTCGGTGGCTTGACCGATTCCGACCTGGAGCGGATTGCCATCACGGACGGCACAACAGGAGCCGGGACCAGCTACGGGCAACTGATCCAGGCTGTCGATGCGCTGGCGGGCTGGCTAACCGGCCAGGGTGCCGGGCCCGGGACCGTTGCGGGCTTGTTCTGTCCCAATACGTCCGCCTTCGCCATCGTCTTCCACGGGATCCTCCGCGCGGGTGCCGCGGTCTCCACCATCAACGCGCTGTACACCGCCGAGGAGGTCGGCCGACAGCTTGCCGACGCCGGCGCCACCTGGCTTTTTACCGTTCCTGCATTCCTCGAACGGGCGGAGGGCGCGGCACGGTTGGCGGGTATTCCCGCCAACCGGCTCATGGTGCTCGACGACGGGTCGTCCGCGCCTATAGGACATCCATCGCTCGCTGAAGCCGTAGCCGCGGGCATTCCCGTCCCGGAGCTTAGGATCGACCCCCATGCGACGGCAGTGATCCCCTATTCGTCCGGCACGAGCGGCAGCCCGAAAGGGGTCATGCTAAGCCAGTACAACCTGGTGGCAAACGTTGCCCAGTCGCGGGCCCTCCTTGGAGTCAACCAAGACGACGTGCTCCTGGCCGTCCTGCCGTTCTTCCACATTTACGGCCTGACCGTCCTACTGAACCTTGCCTTCGGCGAGCGCGCCCGACTCGTCACGATGCCGAAATTCGATCTCTCCGAATTCCTGCGCATCACCCAGGACTACCGTTGCACTTTCTTGTTCATCGCCCCGCCGATCGCAGTGGCGCTGGCGAAGCATCCGCTCGTCGATCAGTACGATCTAACCTCCGTCCGCGCGGCCCTCTCCGGGGCGGCGCCGCTCGACGGCGAACTCGGACACGCCGTCGCCCGTCGCCTTGGGTGCGTCATGCTGCAGGGGTACGGCATGACCGAGTTGAGTCCCGTCTCGCACCTTATTCCCCTGGACGCCGCGGCAAGCCTGCCCCTTGACTCCGTGGGCTACACCGTGCCGAACACACAGTGCAAGCTCCTCGACCCCATCACGGACGAGGAACTCGAAATCCCCAACGCGGGGACAAGTGCGCCCGGCCAGCTCCTGGTCCGAGGACCGCAAGTCATGCTCGGCTACCTTAATGAGGCCGCCGCAACCGATGCCACCCTCGACCCCGACGGCTTCCTCCGCACAGGCGACATCGCGACAGTATCGCCTGACGGCGTCGTCAAGATCGTCGACCGGCTCAAGGAGCTCATCAAATACAAGGGCTACCAGATCGCGCCTGCCGAACTCGAAGCGCTCTTGCTCACCCACCCCGGGATCGCGGATGCAGCAGTCATTGGCGTTCACATGGAGGACGACGGCGAAGAGGTGCCGAAGGCGTTCGTCGTCAGGCAGGCGGGGTCCGAGCTCGAAGACGAAGAGATCATGGCCTTCGTTGCAGCCCACGTGGCGCCGTTCAAGCGCCTCCGCTCGGTAGAGTTCGTGGAGGCCATTCCGAAGTCCGCATCCGGGAAAATCCTCCGCCGTGAATTGCGCTCGCGGGGTTAGCTGGTCGCCCCGCCACTACCCGGCGGACCGCTGAGGACAGTGGGAACATACTCAAGCAACTGGAGGCGACCGTCGAAGGTCCTGCTCTGGACCATATCGAGCGAAACGTCCGGGTAGCCGTCGTAGATCCGCTCGCTCCCGGTGCGTCCGGTGATCACGGGAAAGACGACCAGTCGGAACCTATCCACGAGGCCGGCGGTCAGCAGTGACCGGCAGAGGCTCAAGCTGCCGAGTGTGCTGAGGGTGCCGGTCCGTGTCCGCTTCATCTCCGTTACGGCCTCAACGGCATCCCCGGCAACGAGTTCGGAGTTAGGCCATGCCAGGGGCGGCTGCAGCGTGGAGGAGAAAACCACCTTCGGCACGGCGGCAAGGCCGGTCAAGACCGCACCCTCGTCCTTGGAGAATCCGGACTCCCCCGCGGCAGCCTCTCCTGACATCCTGGACATCAGCCGATAGGTGTTCGCACCCATCAGGACGGTGTAGTTCTTCTGTCCCTCCTGCTCCAGCCAGTCCAGATACTCTGGCCCCTCCAGGCCCCACCAGCCGGGCCAGCCTTCGGCGGAGGCAAATCCGTCCAAGGAGATGATCAGGTCGACCATCAGCTCCGCTCCTGACGCCTGCGTTTCTGGCTCGTCCATGACCGACCCCTCATCGATGACAGCAAGAATTAGCCCTCATTTTAGGCCTTCGGACGAGAATTTGCGGACCTGGTTTAGGCCGGCGCAGTGAGATTCCTGAGGTGCAAGCCCCGGCAGGGGATGGCCGCGGATACCAGCGCCTTGCTGTGTTCGTGTTGCGGGTCGGAGAAGAAAGCCTCCGTCGATGCATTCTCAACCAGTTTGCCCTTGTAAAGCACGGCAACGCGGTGGCACATGTGCCGGATGACATCCATGTCGTGGGTGATCATGATCAATGACACGCCCCGCTCGCGATGCAGCCGGAGCAGGAGGTTCAGGATGGCGCGTTGGGTCAGCGCGTCCAAGGCCGACGTCGCCTCGTCGTGTGGCTCGGACTCCTGTTGGCCGGGACAGCATTAATTCTCGGTGTTGCCCTACGGGACGCCATCTTGGCGTTGAATGGCCGGAGCCGTTCTGAACGAGGGGCCGCGGTCGTCGCAACGACCGCGGCACCATCGAGTTTCACTCACCCAGGCTGATCAGATGAGGTCGAAACGATCGAGGTTCATCACCTTGTCCCACGCCTGTACGAAGTCGCGAACGAACTTCTCCCGTGCGTCGTCGCACGCGTAAACCTCGGCAAGAGCACGTAATTGCGAGTTCGCGCCGAAGACGAGGTCGACGGCGGTGGCGGTCCACTTGGGCTCGTCAGTGACGCGATCGCGGCCCTCGTACACGCCTTCAGCGGTCTCGGAGGCACGCCACACGGTGCCCATGTCGAGCAAGTTAACGAAGAACTCATTGCTCAGCGTCTCGGACCCGTCAGTGAATACACCGTGCCGGGACTGCCCGAAGTTGGTCCCCAACGCACGCATGCCACCGACCAGAACCGTCATCTCCGGCGCGGTGAGGTTGAGCATGAAGGCGCGGTCAACGAGCAGCGTCTCCGGCGGGAGTTTCTGCCCGGCGCGGAGGTAGTTCCGGAAGCCGTCCGCCTTTGGCTCGAGCAAGGCGAACGATTCGACGTCCGTCTGTTCCTGCGAAGCGTCGGTGCGACCCGGAGCGAATGGCACCGTAACCTCGAATCCCGCGTTCTTCGCAGCCCGCTCCACGGCGGCGCAACCGCCCAGGACGATCAGGTCGGCGAGGGAAACTTTCCTTCCACCGGAGGCCGCAAAGTCCTGCTGGATATTCGCAAGGGTCTCCAACACCTTCGCCAATTCCGCAGGCTGGTTGACCTCCCAGTCCTTCTGCGGCGCAAGGCGGATTCGCGCCCCGTTCGCCCCGCCCCGCTTGTCGGTGCCGCGGAAGCTGGCCGCCGAAGCCCATGCGGTCGAAACCAGTTGCGAGATGGATAGACCTGAAGCAAGGACCCTTTCCTTCAGGTCCATAATGTCCTGCTCTCCGATGAGCTCATGGTCCACCGCGGGGACGGGGTCCTGCCAGAGCTGGGGCTCCGCGACCCACGGGCCGAGATATCGCGTGACCGGACCCATGTCGCGGTGCAGCAACTTGTACCAGGCCTTGGCGAAGGCCTCGGCAAGTTCCTCGGGATGCTCGTGGAACCGTTGCGAAATGGGACCGTAGACCGGGTCCTGCCTCAGCGCCAGGTCCGTTGTCAGCATCATGGGTGCATGCCGTTTGGACGAATCGTGGGCGTCCGGCACTGTACCTTGGGCCTCGGGGTTGGTGGGCTTGAACTGCTTCGCGCCTGCCGGACTCTCAGTCAGCTCCCAGTCGTACTTGTAGAGATTGTCGAAGAATCCGCTATCCCATGTGGTCGGATTATTGGTCCACGCGCCCTCGAGCCCGCTCGTGAGCGTGTACTCGCCATGTCCGCTGCCTGCCAGGTTCTTCCATCCGAGGCCCATCTGCTCGATAGGCGCCGCCTCGGGTTCGGGCCCCAGGTTCTCCGCCTTGACGGCGCCGTGCGTCTTCCCGAATGTATGGCCGCCGGCAATCAGCGCGACCGTCTCCTCATCGTTCATGGCCATCCTGCGGAAGGTCTCGCGGATGTCTTTGGCGGAGGCAAGCGGATCCGGGTTGCCTTGCGGGCCTTCCGGATTCACATAGATGAGCCCCATCTGGACGGCTCCGAACGGATTCTGGATTTCACCCGGGGCACTGTAGCGCTCGTCTCCCATCCAGGTGTCTTCAGGGCCCCAGAAGATCTCCTCGGGCTCCCAAATGTCTTCCCTCCCGAAGCCGAAGCCGAATGTCTTGAAGCCCATCGATTCCATGGCGACGTTTCCGGCGTACACGAGCAGATCGGCCCACGAAATCTTCCGCCCATACTTCTGCTTGATCGGCCACAGCAGCCGCCGCGCCTTATCGAGGCTCGCGTTGTCCGGCCAGCTGTTCAAGGGAGCGAAGCGCTGTGCGCCGCTGCCGCCCCCGCCGCGGCCGTCTTCGATGCGGTAGGTGCCGGCCGAGTGCCAGGACATCCGGATGAACAAAGGTCCGTAGTGGCCGTAGTCGGCAGGCCACCACTCCTGCGAGGTCGTCATCAGTTCGATGAGGTCTTGCCTAAGCCCTTCGAGGTCGAGGGTCTTGAACTCCTCGGCGTAGTTGAAGTTCCCGCCCATCGGGTTGGACTGGGGTGAGTGCTGGTGGAGTACCTGCAGATCGAGCTGGTCGGGCCACCAGTCTTGATTGGTCCTAGGCCGACTCGCCTTCGGAGTCGGGGAGGGAATTACCGGGTTCTCGCTTTCGCTGCCACGCTCGGACATGCCTGACTTCTCCTATCCCTTTTTACGTCCTGGCCCGCCCCCATGCCATGCAGGTCCATAGAGGCGGTGCCCGTCTTTGAGTATTGACCACTCGAAGGACGCAGTAAAGATCGGATGCCCGCTCGTCGGGCGCCAGTCGTGACGGAAGACGCAGCGGCGATGGCCGCCGTCGGACGCTAGCTCTCTACGAGGGAAACGTCCCGAACCGCTCCCTTGTCGGCCGAGAGCGCCATGGCCGCGTAGGCGCGGAGCGCCGGCGAGACCTTCCGGTCCCTGTTGCGCGCCTTGAATCCGCCACTGGACTTGAGGCGTTCCGCGCGCTCGGCGAGGATGCCGTCCTTGACTTCAAGGTGGATCCGGCGCTGGCGGATGTCGATCGTGATGATATCTCCGTCCTCCACGAGCGCGATAGTCCCTCCGGCGGCCGCCTCCGGAGAGACATGGCCGATGGAAAGTCCGGAGGTTCCCCCGGAGAATCGGCCATCTGTGATCAGCGCGCACTTGGCGCCGAGGCCGCGGCCCTTGAGGAACGACGTCGGGTACAGCATTTCCTGCATGCCGGGCCCGCCGCGCGGACCTTCGTAGCGGACTACGACGACGTCGCCCGCTTGGACGCGCTTGTTGAGGATGATGTCGCAGGCTTCTTCCTGCGAGTCGACGACGACGGCCGGCCCCGAGAAGGTGAGGATGGACTCGTCCACCCCCGCAGTTTTTACGACGCAGCCATCGGGGGCGAGGTTGCCACGCAGGATCGCCAGGCCACCGTCCGCGGAGTAAGCGTGGTCTATGTCCCGGATGCAACCGCCCTCCGCGTCAACGTCCAGGGTGTGCCAACGCTCGGACTGTGAGAAGGCGGACGAGGAACGCACACCGCCCGGCGCGGCATGGAAAAGTTCAACGGCCCCAGGTGCAGGATTCTCGGCGCGGATGTCCCATGTGGCCAGCCACTCTTTGAGGGACGAAGCATGGATGGCATGCACGTTCTCGTTGAGAAGCCCGCCACGCTGAAGTTCGCCAAGGATTGCGGGCATGCCCCCGGCCCGGTGCACGTCTTCCATCAGGTAGGTTCCGTTGGGCGCAACCTTGCAAAGGCATGGCACCCTTCGGGAGAGCTCGTCGATGTCGGTCAGCGTGTAGTCCAGCTCTGCTTCCTGTGCGGCAGCGAGGAGGTGGAGGATGGTGTTCGTCGAGCCACCCATCGCAATGTCCAACGCCATCGCGTTTTCGAAAGCCTCGCGCGTTGCGATCGCGCGCGGAAGGACGGACGCGTCATCCTCGTCGTAGTAGCGGCGGGCGAGGTCCACGACCGTCGAACCAGCGTCCTCGTAGAGCGCGCGCCTTGCCGTGTGCGTAGCAAGAGTCGAGCCGTTGCCAGGCAGGGAGAGGCCCAAGGCTTCCGTGAGGCAGTTCATCGAGTTAGCGGTGAACATTCCGGAGCAGGATCCGCAGGTCGGGCAGGCGGCTTCCTCGACGGACATGGCGTCCTCATCGGAAACGGACTCGTTCGCGGCCTCGGTCATGGCGGACACCAGGTGAAGGCGCTTGCGGACGGTTCCGTCGATCAACACGGCGGTGCCACCCTCCATTGGGCCGCCGGAGACAAATACGGTCGGAATATTGAGGCGCAGCGCGGCCATGAGCATGCCGGGCGTGATCTTGTCACAGTTGGAGATGCATACCAGGGCGTCCGCGCAGTGCGCATTGACCATGTACTCAACAGAGTCGGCAATCAGGTCGCGCGAGGGCAGGGAGTACAACATGCCTGAGTGGCCCATGGCGATGCCGTCATCGACTGCGATGGTGTTGAACTCCCGCGCGATACCGCCGGCTGCGTGGATGGCCTCGGAGACGATGCGCCCAACAGGTTGCAGGTGGGTATGGCCGGGGACGAATTCGGTGAAGCTGTTCGCGACGGCGATGATGGGCTTTCCGAAATCCTCACGGGCGACGCCGGCTGCGCGCAACAAAGCGCGGGCGCCGGCCATATTGCGGCCGTGGGTGACTGTGCGGGAACGAAGTGCAGGCATGCCTACCATCCTCTCGAGCCGTGAAGCCTCATGGAAGACGGCCTTACTACTAGTAGTGACAGCACCAGAGTAATAGTATTGTTCGATGAACGATTCGGAGCGGCGCAAGGAACTCGGGCTCTTCCTGAGAGCCCGAAGGGATCAGGCCGTGCGATCCGAGTACGGGCTACCGCCGGTCTCCCGAAAGCGTGACAGGGGCCTTCGCCGTGAGGAAGTGGCCTTTCTCGCAGGCGTGAGCGTCACGTGGTACACGTGGCTTGAACAAGGCAGGGAGATTAATCCGTCCCGCCAGGTCCTGGAATCCATTTGCGGCGCCTTGCATCTTTCGGATACCGGTCTTGGCTATGTCCTTTCACTGGGAGGGTATTCCCTTGGCGTGTCGGGAGGACCTCTGACGGCAACCGTCCCCGCCCACCTTCAACGCTTGCTTGATGCCTTGGATCCCAATCCCTCGTTCGCCTTATTCCCCGATTGGGGAGTTGCAGGCTGGAATAGGGCGTATCAGGCGCTGTACCCCAACATTGCGAGGGTTGCCGCGCCTGATCGCAACCTCTTGTGGTTGGTATTCACCGACCCCTACGTTCGTGACCTCCTCCCCGATTGGGACGTGACCAGCAAACGTTTCCTTGCGGAGTTCAGGGCGGAGACAGGGCAGCGCTTGGGAGATCCGGACATCGACTACCAGGTAGGGCGCCTCAAGGAAGCCAGCCCGGAGTTCCAGGAAAGTTGGGATCGCTACGACATCCTTGGATTTGAATCACGCGAGCGGCTCTTCCACCACCCGGCGGTAGGAGTCCTCCAGCTGGAACATCACCAGGTCTCGCCGTCGGACCGGCCCGATTTGCACCTCGTCGTCTACACACCTGCGCCGCGGAGCGAAGCCAGCGGCCAGATGCAACGCCTAATGGCCATCAGCGGATAGCGCGGCAGAAGCGCAAGGCGCGCGCCGCCGTCGTACTTCGGTCGTACTGCCCGCTATCCAACGCTTTCCGAACGGTGGATCGTCAGGTGTCGCCCTTTTCCGGATCCTGTTCGCCAGGCTCCCCTCCCCCGGCGCCGGTGTCGTCCATGGGTCTTTGCCCCGTCACGAAGTCCGGATCGATCACGGGCGAGAAGACGTCGGCGTCGATCCCAGCGTCGTCGTCATCTGCCGGTTCTGGTGCATCGTCCGCTGGAATGTCACTCATGGTCCCACGGTAGGCGGACACGAACGGGGTGTCGATAGGGACTCCGAAGCCGCTGGCCATCCATGCCGCTTCGCGTTATAACTCGTGACATGAACGGACGAGAATGGTTCACCACCGCTACCGCCGGCTTCCAACGCGTGCTCGCAGCCATGAGGGAGAGCCAACTCGGGGACCCGGGCCTGGGTGAATGGGAGATCCGATCACTCTTGGGGCATACGTGCCGGGCGTTCACCACCATCGAAACATACCTCGCCGCCGCACTGAATAATCCACCAGCCCCTGTCCTGCACGGGCCTGCGGATTACTTCCAGGCCGCCGCCGCGGGCCTGGCCGACCCTGCCCAGGTGACCCAACGGGGCCGGGACGCGGGGACCGCCCTCGGCGAACACCCGATCGATGCGGCCAAAGACATCGTCCAGCGGGTCGCGGACCTGGTCAGCGGCACGGCGGACAACGCCGTGGCTGCCACACCGCTGGGCGGCATCCTGCTGGCCGACTATCTGCCGACGAGGGCGTTCGAAGTGACAGTCCACGGCATCGATCTTGCCCTTGCAACGCAGCAGGAGGTGCCAATGGAGTTGCTGGATGCCGCGGCGCCCGCCGTCGCCCTTTGCGCCGTCATTGCGCGCCCGGATCAACGGTTGGCGGCACTCATGGCTTTGACGGGGCGGCAGGATCTTCCGCCCGGATTCACCGTGCTCTAAGCAGTTGCGGTTTACACGCCCGCTACCTACCCCGGCCGGCCCTGACCCCGCTAGCATGGCGGCATGAACCCGTCGAAGACCCCGGCCCACATCCTCGACATAGCCGGGACCGAGGTTCGCATCTCGAGTCCCGACAAAGTGGTGTTTCCCGACGTCGGGCTGACGAAGCTCGATCTGGTCCGCTACTATTTGGCAGTCGCCGACGGCGCGCTTCGGGGCGCCGGCGGACGGCCGATGGTCCTCAAACGCTTCCCCAAGGGCATCGGCGCCGAGCCGTTCTTTCAGAAGCGCGTACCCGAAAACCACCCCGATTTCATCGACACGGCAACATTGCGCTACTCATCGGGCACATCAGCCGAAGAGGCCGTGATCCGGGATGCCGCGGGCCTGGCGTGGGTGGTGAACCTAGGGTGCTTGGACCTCAACCCGCACCCCGTGCGTGCAGAGGATCTCGACCACCCTGACGAGCTCCGGATCGACCTGGACCCGATGCCGGGGGTCGACTGGTCGCAGATCGTTGACGCTGCGTATATCGCGCGCGACGTGCTCGACGACGTCGGACTCGTCGGCTGGCCGAAGACGAGCGGCTCACGCGGCCTCCACATCCTGGTTCGCATCGCACCGAAGTGGTCTTACCACGAGCTTCGGCTTGCCGCTGAAACGCTCGCCCGCGAAGTCGAGAACCGCGCTCCCGGCCTGGCCACCGCACGATGGTGGAAGGAGGAACGCGGAGAGAGCGTCTTCGTGGACTTCAACCAGAACGCAAAAGACCGCACCGTCGCTTCGGCATACTCGATCAGGGCCTTGCCCGATGCTCGGGTATCGACCCCGCTGACATGGGACGAGGTCGCTTCCACTCGACCGGAACGATTCACGGTCCCCTCAGTACTGGAGCGCTACGCAGACGTGGGCGATCCACACGACGGCATCGATGACGCGATCGGATCCCTCGCCGGTCTCCTCGCCCTGGCCACAGAACTTGGCCCCGCGGAGAAGGGGCCCCGGGCCGGCGACGGTTCGGGCCGCCGCAAATCGCTCATGCCCCTTATCGAAGTGGCCCGCACGAAGACAAAACCCGAGGCACTCGCCGCTCTCGAGGAATGGAAGTCGCGGCACGCGAACCTCGTTCCGGACCTGCATCCGGCCGATGTGCTCGTCGATGGCATGCGCGGATCGAGCTCACTCTGGTACAGGGTTCGGGTGAACTTGCAGCATGTTCCCGAAGCAAAGCGTCCTCCGCAGGAGGAGCTAATTTCCGACTATGACCCGTGGGCAGGCAAGGAGGAGCAATAGTGATCGCCGTGGCAGTGATCGACATGCAGAATGCGTTCTTCGAGGATCCCGCCCTTCGCGAGCGCAGGAATGATCTGGTACGGGCATGCAACGACTTGATCCAGGCGGCGCTGGACGCGGGCGGGAAGGTTTTGCTGGTGAAAACCGAGCATGAGACGGACAAGTCGACGTGGACGCTGAAGATGCTCGACGATGATCAAGGCTTCATCTTCCGCAACACCTCACAGGCAGAGTTCGTTCCGGGTCTGCTGACCGGCACCTTGCCCCAGTTGGCGAAAACGCGCGACAGCGCATTCCTTGGCACCGACCTGCTGCTGCGTCTGCGCAACTGGAATACCGATACGCTCGTGTTGGCGGGGGTATCCACCCAGAACTGCATCGCGCAAACCGGCGCAGATGCTTTCGCCCACAACATCCGTGTCATCTACGCCCAGGATGCAACGGGTTCCGAGGATGCGGAGGCTGCCGAGGCCATGAGGTCCATCCTTGCCACCGAATACCGTCAACCCTTCCTGACCGTCGAAGAAATCAAGGGCCTCTTCGCCGGTTCCTCCCAGGCCTGGAGATGACGCAGGCCTGGAGGTGACGTCCTCATTCCTCGAAGTGCGTACTCACGGCCGGGTCGGTGGTGAGTGAGGCGACGATCGAGGACGCGAGTTCGCGGAGTTTGATGTTGCGGTGGCTCGAGGCGGTCGTCAGGATCTTCATCGCAGCTTCCTGACTGCACCGGTTTTGCGCCATGATCGCACCGGTGGCCAGGTCGATGATTGTCCGGGACTGCATTGCAGCGGCCATATGGTCGCGCGCTTCGCTGAGATGGGAGATCTTCAAGGCAAGCTGCAGGGAGGTGGACACTTGGGCCGCGAAACTTTCGGCCCGCTCGATATCCGGCCCCGTGAAGGCGTTGGCTCCGGCAGCGTAGAGGTTCAGGCAGGCACGCGTCTCACCCTCGACAAGGAGGGGGACGCCAAGCACGGAGTAGATCCCCTCCCCCAGGATGGCCACCGTATATTTTGGCCACCGCGTATCTTCGCGAAGGTCGGGTACGAACATCGTCCTCATCTCCTCCATTGCCGCCAGGCAAGGCCCCTCGCCTATACCGTTCTGTAGCACGTCGAGCGCATAGGCGGTCTCGTCGCTGCCCGCCACCGTGGCTGCCCTTTTTTGCCGAATGACCGTGACCCCGCACAACACGTCCGTTTCGGTCGAGCTGAAGCTTGCTGCGGCGAATGCGGCAAGTCCGGTCATGAAGGCTTTCACATCAGGATTCTCCAGGACGAGGCTCTGGAGATACCGTTCGAGGACGGGCTCTTGTTCGGGGCTGAGTACCTCGGTTCCGAGTTCTTCCTCACTGAGTTCATCGAACATTGCATGCCTTGTCGTTTGGGCCGGAGCGCGGCCGCAGGGACCGCTCACTGCCAAACGGGTTCTCTTGCTCAGGCTACGCCTTCCAAGGGCTCCGGGCATGCCAAAAACGGCAAAAATACCTCTTGCATCGGCTTGGTGCCGGTGCTATAAAAAATCTATACCAGCCACGATAGATAGTGAGACTGGGAAGGCACAACGATCTGTAAGGAGGAGACCATGCTGATGCGTACCGATCCATTCCGTGAGCTCGACAGGCTCACCCAACAGGTCCTTGGCACCACGGCCCGGCCGGCGGCCATGCCGATGGATGCCTGGCAGGAAGGCGAAGAATTCGTCGTCGCGTTCGACCTGCCCGGCGTCTCGGTGGACTCGGTGGATATCGACATCGAGCGCAACGTCCTCACAGTCAGGGCCGAACGAAAAGACGCGACCAGCGAAAATACCGAGCTGGTTGCCGCCGAACGTCCGCGCGGTGTCTTCAGCCGCCAACTTATCCTTGGTGACGCCCTGAATACCGACGCCGTCAAGGCCAGCTACGACGCCGGCGTGCTGACGCTGCGGATCCCCGTCGCCGAAAAGGCCAAGCCGCGTCGAATAGAGATCGAATCGGCCAAGACCGAGCAACAGGAAATCAACGCCTGACCCGCTGCGGGTCAGGTTCCGGACCGGGAGCATTGACGGGCCGCTGGAACTGTTCCGGGCGATTGCTTACACGCACACGCCACAGCGCTTTTCGCGCACCGAACCGCGGTCCCCGCGATGTCTCCCGTAACGGTGGTCCCCGGCCTCACGCCGGGGGCCACCCCAAACCTCCCGAAGCAGGCTGCGGGGTATACAACAAACCACAACAACTACCCGGATCATGAATAAGCCCACACAGGATCCCTACGAGGTTCTCCACCTAAGCCATACGGCGACGCCGCGTGAAGTAACCCGCGCGTACCGGGCGCTCATGCGCGCCCATCACCCCGACACCAGCCCAGCGGGCTCGGCGACGGACGCTGGGCCCCGTGATCCGGCGTCGGCAAAGAAGCTGCAGGACGTCATGAGCGCCTACGCCATCCTGCGCGATCCCGCGAAACGTGCCGCCTATGACGAACAAGCCCTGAAACGGCGGCGCCCCCCGGAAGCTGCCAAGGAAACACCCGTAAGACTTTCGCGGGATCCGCAGGTGCATGACCGCGTACCGAGGCTCACTGGAGCCGAGCTGATCATAGGGCCGGTCCGGTGGGAAAGCCCAGGCGAGCGGTTCCGTGATCGCCGGCCTGCCAGCCCGAGCGAAACTTATCGGTTCTGGTGGATCCGGCGATAAGCCGGATCCGGCACTCAAGCCCGCGAACGCCGTCGTACGCATTCCGGCGCAAGGGTACGCTGGCACCAACGGGCGCCGATGCGGCCTTACGCCCTTTTCGCTGCCGCCGGCGGTACGCTCAGGCTTCCGTACCGTTCCATCCTGTGCCAGCGAAGGTGTACGCCCGCAAGCGCCGTGGCCACGGATTGGATGACGACAAGATACATGAGCTGCCGATAAACGAACTGCTGGAGGGGAAGCGTCCATAGCGGGCGCAAGCTCTCCTTGTCGAGCCTGAACGCGTAGGCCGCCATGAGGACCTGAACCGCGAGGAACAAGAGCCACAGGAGGGCGATCCGCCAGGGGTCAAGGAAGACCAGGCCGTAGATCGCGAACACGTCAACGACCGGCGCGAACAGCGGAAGAAGCACCTGGAGAATGAGGAGGTAGCCCAGGCCACGACGACCTAGTTTGCCGGCCTGTCCGCCTTGGGCCACCGCACTACGATGCTTCCACATGGCTTGGAGTGTCCCATAGCACCACCGGTACCGCTGGCGCCACAACGCACCAAGGGTCGCTGGCGCCTCAGTCCAGGCGCGGGCATCATCCTGGTAAACCACCCGCCATCCGTCCCGACAAAGGGACATTGTCAGGTCGGTGTCTTCGGCAAGGGTGTCATCGCTTACGCCCCCAACACGCTGGAGTGCGTCTCGGCGGAACCCACCGATAGCGCCCGGCACAGTCGGCATACACTCCGCGACATCGAACAAGCGACGGTCCAGGTTGAAGCCCACAACATATTCAATGTGCTGCCAGGCCCCGAGGATCCCGCCACGATTCGCGACCTTCGTGTTTCCGGAAACCGCTCCAACCTTCGGATCCGCGAAGGGTTGGATGAGCGAGCGGACCGTGTCGGGCTCGAAGACAGTATCGCCGTCCACCATCACCACGAGATTATGGCTTGTGGCGTTCAGGCCGGCATTAAGGGCGGACGGCTTGCCACCGTTTGCTTTACGAATGAGTACCACCCCCGGCAGTCCAAGGCCTTCGACGATGTCCGCCGTGCCGTCCGTCGACCCGTCGTCCACCACGATGATCTCGACAGGATGGGTTGAAGCCGCGATCGAGCGGACTGCCGCCTCAATGCCTGCCGATTCGTTATATGCAGGCACGATGACCGTCACCGGCTCCGTGATTGCCATTTCGCCTAGCCCATGGTCGCTTGCTTGCCGCGGCTTGGACGGGCGGCGGTGCCTCACCGCAGCGCCGAGGACGAGGACCGCCCGTAGGAAAGTCACCACGCCGCTGGCAATGAGCGCCCACGAAATCGCCGTTACAACCCAATCGCTTAGCCGGATCGCCCACACAAAGGCGGACCCGCTCGCCTGCTCGATCATAGTGGCCTGGCGCGTGCTGGACACCCCGATCGCATCGCCGACCGTGGTGACGCGGTAGCCTTGCTGATCGACTGTGGAAAGCAGCGCATCCAGTGCGGCAACGCTCTGGGCACGGTTGCCTCCGCCGTCATGCATGAGCAACACCTGGCCCTGGTCGCCGGATGGGGCAAGGTTCCGCTCGATGGCACCAACGCCGGGTCTTTTCCAGTCTTCGCTGTCCTTCGTGGACAGCACCGTGAGATAGCCCCTGTTGGCTGCGGACCGTATGGACGCCCACTCGGCGTCAGTGACGGCGTCGTTCTCGGAGCTGAACGGCGGCCGAAGCAGGGACGCGGACTGCCCGGTAAGTCCCATAATGGTCTGCTCGGCGCCCTGAACCTCGAGTTGCTGGCGCCAGTCCGGCGATTGCCCGAGATCGGCGTGGGTGAGGGTGTGGACGCCGATTTCGTTGCCGTCCGCCACAATACGCCGTAGGACATCGGCGTTGTCGATTGCCGCGGAACCAACAACGAAGAATGTCGCGTGGACATGATGCTTCTTCAGGACATCGAGGATTTGCGGAGTCCATACAGGGTCCGGCCCGTCGTCGAAGGTCAGCGCCAGAGTGCGGTCCTGCGGACCGACTGTGCGGACACTACCTCCGCGGGCATCGATGACGGGCCCCCCTTTGGAGACGGAGGACGGAACCCCGGCGGCGGAACCTCCACTGGGGACCGAATCATCGGCGATCCCGGCAAGGTGGTGCAGGTAGCCCTGCACCACCAATGCAAAGGCAACCGCGAGCAGCACTACGGAGAGAACCATCCAATGTGCGCGGATCGTGGCAGGGCGCTTCAATTGCCGGTGGCGGTTCACGGATGTGCAGGCGGAGTCGGGCGGAGAGTCTGTCCCGGGGCGGACTCGGACTTCCCTGGCGGTGCTGTAGGCGCGGTAGAAGGCTGTTGGGGTGCCGCATGGGCCGAAGCCACCGTTGCCGCTTCCGGGCTTGCTGGCTGAAGGTTTCCGTTTCCGTTTCCGTTTCCGGTTGCGCCCGCCAGCTGGGCGGCGGTGACAGGCACGGCAGGTGCGGCAGGCGCCGCGACACCCCCCGCTGCGTCCCCGGTGCCTGGTCCAGCCGCATTGCCCGCTCCAGGGTTGCCTTCTGTGGGCTTCGCAACCGCGGATGGCGGATTAGGCTGGACCGGATTTTCCGACTGCGGGGCAACTGCGGCGGGCAGCGGAAGGTACGGTGCCACAATGTTGGGGCCACCAACAAGCGCGAGGGTGAACAGGACGAGGTATCCCGCTGCCAAGGCTAAAGCGATGAAACCGGCGATGCGCGCACGCCGTAGGCGCTTCCCAGACGTATCGACGAATATGGGTCCGGAGGTAGCCGCACGGGACCGCTCTGAGGTGCTGCCAAAATCCGCCATAACGCCCCCCAGCGTAGACGATGGGTCTTCTGGTTCTCAAACCGCGCCATCTTTGGGCGCCATGCACGTCAGTTAGTTTTGGTTCCCAGCCGATGAGACCTTGCCCGCCAATACCCTGCCGGCCCCCTACTCGGGCGAGGACTTCACCGCTCCGCTTAGGTGCGTCCACCAAGTCAGCGGAGGCGTGACCTTGAATCGCCGGCCTGTCACTGATTCGGGGATGATCCGGACAAAGTGGTCCTTCTGCCCGGCCTGCCATGGGAAAAGGTACAAGGAAGCTGTATCGAGGATTCCCTCCGTCCCTGTGATGGCTTCGGCCTTGCCCTTCACCACCACGCTCCAGGCGACCCCTGTCTCCGGGTCAACCCCATCTGCCTCCAAGGCCACTGCAGCTTCCCCAACGGCCGCGCCAAGCTTGGTTCCCTCCCCTGTGCGGAACACCAAGGTTCCGTGGTCCACCGCGTAGTTGAGCGGAAAGATGTCCGGATGGTCGTCAACCCACACGGCCAGCCGGCCGACAGAGACCCCTCGCAAGAGCTCCCAGCACTGGCCCGGGTCGAGAATATGCACCGGCTCCTGATGCTCCATCGGTGACTCGTTTGCCATGCCCCGAGCCTACGCCTGCTCCCCATCAGAGACTAGGGATCGCAACGGCCGCCATCCTATTAATCGCGGCGAAGCTGCAGGACGCCATCGCCTCGGCGATGGCGCAGCACGACTTCGAAACTGACGTTCGGGCGGAGACCTATATCGAACAACTTATGGCCATCAACAACCAGCAGCTGGAAATATTGCAGGAACTGCGGGCTTTGCGTGGCAACAGCTAGACCTGGCCAGTGCGTCATCGGGACATATCGAGCACTGCGGATCCTGTCACGCGATCGCCCTCAAGGTCAGCCAAGGCCTGGTCGGCTGCCGCCATGGGGTAGGCCGTTGTGGTCGGGCGCAGGGGAATCATCGCAGCCAGGGCAAGGAATTGCTCTCCGTCTTTCCGGGTATTCGCCGTGACACTGAGGATGCGCCGTTCATTGAAGAGGTCCCGTTGGTAGTTAAGGGCGGGGATGTCACTCAGGTGGATTCCTGCGACGGCAAGGGTTCCTCCACGATCAAGGGCCTGCATTGCTGTCGGCACAAGGTCGCCGACCGGGGCGAACAGGATCGCGGAGTCCAAAGGATCAGGCGGAGTGTCGTAGGGGCCGCCAACATATACGGCTCCCAGTTTGCGGGCAAGGGAGCGTGCCGCCGTCGAGCGGGTCATCACGTACACCGATATGCCCTGGTGCTGTGCGATCTGCGCAGTGAGGTGGGCCGAACCTCCGAAACCATAGATGCCGAGACGTCCGCCATCGGGGACGGCGGCCATCTTCAGTGCGTGGTACCCGATGATCCCGGAACACAGCAAGGGCGCCGCTTGCTCATCCGTGAAGACGGGAGGGATGGCGTACGCGAAGTCCTCGACGACGGTCAATCGGTCCGCATATCCGCCGTCGCGGTCCCATCCGGTGAACGTGGGTGAGATGCACAGGTTTTCGTCTCCACGGAGGCAGTAACGGCAGGATCCGCAGCTTTGCCCCAGCCATGCCACGCCTACTCTGTCGCCCGGCCGAAACCTCGTACATTCTGCCCCTGCTTCAAGGACCACGCCGACCGCTTCGTGCCCGGGGATGACGTTTGGGTGCCGCGGCTCAAGGTCGCCTTCGGCCAAATGAAGGTCGGTTCGGCAGACCCCGCAAACGTGGACCGCGACGAGTAGCTCCCGTGCACCCGGCACCGGATCAGGTCGCTCTCCCCATACGAGGGGCATAGAAGCGACCGGCCCTGGTTTTCCTACCCACCATGCGCGCATTCATGCCTCCTCTTGCCCCATTCTGCTGCCGGCGGCGTGCGCCACGCCAGAAGCGGTGGCCTCTTGGTCCAGGGATGGCATCGCGATCACGGCAAGGGCGGTGAGCACCGCACTGACCAATACGGCCAGGAACACAGCCGACGACGCCGACACAATGGTTTGTGAGCGGGCTTCGCCGCCGGGCGTGCCGGTGTAGATCGCATTGGCTACGGCACCGAAAATCGCGACGCCGATCGAGCTGCCGATCGAACGTGCAAAGAGATTGGTGCCGGTGACAACACCGCGCTCATTCCATTCAACGCTTGACTGGGCGGCGATCAGGCTCGGCGTGGCTACCAGCCCGAGTCCGAGTCCGACGACGAAGCAGCCGGCCGCCGCCAACAGAAGGTTGGGTGAGGAGGCGGTGAAGGCAAGGACCGCTGATCCGGTGACCGTAATCGCGATACCGATCAGGCCGGTCTTGCGGAAGCCGATCCGAAGATAGAACCGGCCTGCCTGGGACGCGCTGATCGGCCAGCCGACGGTGAGGGCCGCCAGCGCAAGGCCCGCAACGACCGGCGAGGTCGAAAGGGCGCCTTCGAGGAACGTGGGGACATAGGACGTGAGGCCCAGCATGACTGCGCCGACGCCGAAGGAGATCATCGCCGTCGTCGCCAGCAGCCGCCGGGACACGACCCACGGCGGCAGGACCGGCTCTGCCGCCCTCCTCTCGGCGATGAGGAATCCGGCGAACAAGAGGGCTCCGACGGCGAAGACTGTGATGCTCGTGGCAGAGTTCCAGGCCCAGGCCTGACCACCCTCAAGCGCTCCGAGGATGATCAGGCTGAGGCAAATCGTCAACAGCCCGGCCCCCAGGTAGTCCACCCGGTGCCTGGTGCGTTCAATGTCCTCGTGGAAGGTCCGGAGCAGCATCCATCCCGCCAGGAGGCACAGTGGGATGTTCACCAGGAAGATTCCGCGCCAGATGCCCAGCGAGGAGAACACGCCTCCGAGCGTCGGGCCGACCACCGAGGAGACCGCCCACACACTGGCAAGGTAGCCTTGCACCTTTGCCCGTTCGGTCAGCGTGTAGATATCCCCGGCGATGGTGATCGCTACTGGCTGGACCGCTCCCGCCCCCAGGCCCTGCAGGACCCGGAACGCGATGAGGGCCGGCATGCTCCAAGCGACTCCGCACAGGATCGAGCCGAGCAGGAAAAGCCCGATGCCACCCAGGATGACGGGCTTGCGGCCCACAACGTCCGAAAGTTTCGCGTAGACCGGGACGCAGACAGCCTGTGCCAGCAAATAGGCCGAAAAAAGCCACGGAAAGGACGTGAATCCGCCAACGTCATGGACGATCGAAGGGACCGCGGTGGCAACAATCGTCGAATCGATCGCCACAAGGCCTGTCGCAAGCATCAAGGCGATCAGGATGGGTCCGCGCCGGGAACGGAAGCCGACTCCGTCGGCGTTCGCTGTCTTCACGTCGTCTCATTTCCCGTTGGCATCCAAGGCAAGTTGGGGCGCGAAACGATCGCCCAACGGGCATAACCGCAGGAATTGCCAAATTAGTCCCGGATGCCGATGTGGCGACGGGCGGCGGGAACAGTGCCAGGGATGCCGGGTGGTTCGTTGGCCGCAGCCAAGTACTCCCGCACCGCTAAGGCGCCTTTACGCCGCCAGGACGAGTTCCGGAGCTGATTGATCGGATCTGGCCGGGGCCAGGATGCTGATCCGGCAGTCAGCTTGGGAGGGATCGATCCTGGCCGGCAAGTGGTGTGACTGGGAGCAGGCGCGAAGTTGTGCCAAAGCATCCGCTTCGACCAAGGCACTGGTCATGTCGATCTCCAGGGACAATCCCTGCATGAGGGAGTTCGCACGCTTCACGACCACGTACAGAGCTTGGACGCTGTCCACCGTCACATGCCCTTGGGTGGCAATCCTGGCCCGTGCGCAGTCGAGGTCCACGCTGACTAGTACCTTGATCTTTTCGTTCATGTTCAAACTCCCCTCAGTTGGCCGCGACGCTGCGGCCTCCACAAGACTAAGGGGCAAATGTGACCCAGGCAACACCAAGGTATGCATGTTTCGGGTTCGCGTATGGTGGCTCTTGCGCGATTACGACAGCCTTCTTACTCCCGAAGGGTGCTGTTGCACAGCTCGCGTGCACGGTATGTTGCTCGAATGGACGATACATATCAGGTCATCGTGGTTGGCGCCGGGTTTGCTGGCATGACTGCTGCCGAGGAGCTCGGCCGCAAGGGCATTCGCGTCCTTCTGATCGACGCGAATAACTACCACCAGTTCCAACCGCTTCTGTACCAAGTGGCGGCGTCCCAAATCGGTGTTTCCGCCGTCGCCCGGCCGTTGCGTTCCGTCTTCCGAGGAATCAAAGGTGTCCGCGTCATCACTGCGGAGGTGACGGGAATCGATTCCGCCTCCCGGACAGTCACCACGGACGACGGCTCCACCTACCAAGCACGGGTCCTGGTCATTGCCGCGGGGGCCGTCCCGAACTTCTTCAACACGCCGGGGGCCGAAGAGCATGCTTACCCGCTGTACTCCGTGGCCGACGCCACCCGGCTGAGCGCTGCTCTTACCGGCGTACTGGATGAAGCGGACAGGGAGCAATCGGGAAGCGCGGACGTCGTCGTCATCGGTGGTGGTCCGACCGGAGTAGAGACCGCCGGCGCCTTGGCGGAGAACGTCAAATACATTGTTCCGAAGTATTTTTCGCCGGACCTCGCCGCTCGCTGCCGCGTTCATTTGGTCGATATGGTGCCCAACGTGCTCAATGCCTTCTCTGCCAAGTCGCAGGCCTACACCCGCAAGCGACTGGTGAAGCTTGGCGTTCACTTGCACATGGGCCAGGGCGTCACCGAAGTCCGGGCCGACGGCGTTACGCTCGCTGACGGAAGCGTCATCCCGGCCCGTGTCGTCGTCTGGGCCGGTGGCTTGCAGGGGGGAAAAGTCATCGCCGAGTCCGGCCTAAAGCAGGGGCGTGGGGGCCGCGTGGACGTGCTGCCAGATCTGACGGCTCCCGATGCCGAGGGTGTCTACGTCCTCGGCGACGCCGCCAACATAACGGATGCGGCGGGAACCAAGCTGCCGCAGCTCGGATCGGTCGCCCAGCAGTCGGGAAAATGGGCTGCCCGCAACATACATGCAGACCTCAACGGCGGCAGCCGGCGACCATTCGCCTACTGGGATAAGGGATATATGGCCATGGTCGGCCGTGGCGCTGCAGTGGCCGAACTTGGCCGCAAACGGGTCCAACTCCAGGGTCCGCTGGCCTTTGTTTCCTGGCTGGCCGTTCACCTCGCCTTGCTGCCTGGTTTCCAGCAGAAGGTCCGCGCTCTTTTTTCATGGTTGACCGGTTACGTTACGCACAGCCCGGCCCAAGTCATCGTCGGCAGGCCCGATTAGCATCTCTTCTACTTGGTGAGTTCAAGCGTCCCACTTGGTGCGTTCAAGCTCAGCCAAACGGTCGGCGAAAATCGTTGCGTTAGCGCAAGCAATGAGGGAGACTGGCGAAAGGCCGTTCCGCTGAGGAGAAACACATGCAGGCTCTCACAGTTACCCCTGGGAAGAAGGACTCTCTTCGGCTGCTCGACATCCCCGATCCTGCTGCGGAGCAGGGCCCGGTGTTCGTGGAGACCCTGGCCGTTGGCCTCTGCGGTACCGACATGGTGCTGGAGCTCGCGTCGGGAAGTGGCTCTGCCGACGCACGGACATGAGCGGACAACCCGGCCTGCACCCTTGGAACAGATATGTGGCCTTGGGAGATTCTTTCACTGAAGGGGTTGGGGACCCTGAACCACGAAGCCCGGGTGGCCTGCGAGGTTGGGCGGACAGGGTCGCGGAGGAGCTTAGTGTCGGCCACGAGGACTTCGCCTACGCGAACCTCGCCGTGCGGGGGTTGCTGTTGCATGAGATCCTCGATCAGCAGGTGGCTCCCGCCGTGGCACTGAAGCCTGACCTGGTGACCTTCAACGGCGGCGGTAATGACCTGATTTTCCGCAGAAGCGATCCGGACAAACTCGCAGCCCGGCTGGATGCGGGAGTGGGCGTACTCGCCTCCACTGGTGCGAGGATTGTTTTGTTCGCGGGCCCGGACTGGGGTTCGACTCCAGTGCTGGGAAGGGCGCGCGGCAAGGTGGCCATCTTCAACGAAAACCTGCGGATCATCGCTGCCCGCCACGATGCGCTGATCGCCGATCTCTGGGCGCTGAGGGAGCTCACGCACCCCCTGATGTGGGATCCGGACCGGCTGCATTTCTCCCCATTGGGCCAACACACCATCGCGATGATGGTGCTCGACACCCTCAATGTCCCCCATAGCCTGGAACCGATGACGCCTAAGGGCCTACCCGAACGCAGTTGGCGGGAAGCCAAGGCCAACGACATCCTGTGGGCGCGGGAACACCTGTTTCCCTGGGTCCTGCAACGCCTGAAGCAACGCAGGACCGAGGCGGAACAACCGACAGCCAAGCGGCCCCAGGCCGGCCCGGTTTTCGGAGCAGGCATGCCGCCCGGTACCTACATCAAGAACTTTCCGCGGCAGTAGGCCCAGTCGCCGGCGGTTTGCTGGCGATCATTCCTTCGCGCTTACGCCTACAGGGGCGGCTGGTGCCGGAACGAATCCGAGTTGGACGAGCATGGAGAGCTGATCAACAACATGCCAGTGTTCTGCCAAGCGACCGTCTTGGACGCGGTAAACGTCAATTCCTGCGATGTCGAACGACCTTCCGGTCGCGGGAAGGCCGAGGAACGAAGCGACGTGGGTGCCATGATTGCGCCAGCGGACGACGACGCGATCACCTTCCGCGATCACGTCCTCGACAGTGAAATGAGGGTCAAGCCCGGAGACCAATGCGGACACGCGCTCGTGCATACCTTCCCTGCCATCGCCTTGTCCGGGTAAAGGGTCGTGCTCGGTATAGTCCTCGGCCGCAATCTCATCGATCACTTCGAAACGACGGCTGTTGAGAACCTCCTGATACAGGCGGTCCACGAGGCTGCGGGATGTGGTGTTTGACATGGTTTCCTCCTTGTGAGAACCGGATAACTTCAGTGTCCGGCGTCGCAGGGATGAGCACCATGATGTTGGCCCACCGACTGGCCACCGAGTTCGGCGCTCCCGTTCCCTGCCGTCCGGCCCTAATCTTGGAGGAGGAAGAAGGTGGCGCATGGGACCGGACACCGAACTTGCGCGCGAACTCCGTCGGCTCAGGGTTGCCTCAGGGCTCACCCAGGAGGCCTTGGCCCAACGGGCGGGGATCAGCGTGCGGGCCGTGAGCGACACCGAGCGCGGCATTCGCATCCGCCTGTACCCGAACACAGCCGAGCGGATCGCGGCTGCAATCGGGCTCGCAGACGCCGACCGCAGGGCATTCGCCACGCTCGCGGGCGACGCAAGGGGTCGTTCAGCCGGACGTCGCGTTACGCTCCCCCAGCCCAGGACCACACTCGTCGGCCGAACGGATGACCTCGCCGCCCTCGATCGACTCATGTGTGATCCCGCGATCCGACTCGTGACACTGATCGGCGCGGGCGGAGTGGGCAAGACGCGGCTCGGGTTGTCTGCGGCAGCGGACTGTGCGCCCTCGTTCGATGACGGCGTCGCATTCGTACAGCTCGCGAATTGCAGCGACGCTCGATCAGCAGCACTTGCTATCGCCACGGCCGTCGGAGCCAATGCACCAAAGGGCACAGCTGAGGACCTGGTGTGCGAATCGGTTGGTACACGGAAAATACTGCTCGTCTGCGACACCTTCGAAGCGGCCCTTGACGCGGCGCCCCTCGTCGCCGAGCTACTTGAGCGGTGCCCCGCGGCAACCGTCCTGGCTACCAGCCGCTCGCCTTTGCGCCTCGCTGCCGAACGCCTCTTCGTCGTCGAACCGCTCAGCGTGCCGGCAGCGCGTGAGCTCTTTGCAGCACGCGTCGCCGACACCCGCCCGGACACAGATCTAGCCGGCGCAGGGCGGCTCTTGGACGAGATCTGCGAGCGGGTCCAGCGGGTTCCCCTGGCCATCGAACTGGCAGCTGCACGCACGGCCCACCTCGGTCTCCCGGATCTGCGGGACCGCCTTTCCAGCCAGCTCACCGTGCTGACAACCGGCCCCGTGGACGACGCCAGGCACTGGACCATGGAAGCGACAATCGCATGGAGCTACGGGCTTCTGGTCCACGAAGACCGTGAAGCCCTCGAGCGGCTCGCCGTATTCGACGGTTGGAATCTCGCCGCGGCCGCATACGCGCTCGACGTCGATCCCCTTCCATCCGTGAGCGCGCTAGTCGACCAAAGCCTCGTCTCCGCGCCGCCGCCGACCGCAGCGCATGGCAGATATCGCTTGCTCGATGCGGTTCGCGAGTTTGGGCTTGCCCGGCTTGGATTGTCGGGGCATCAGGGTGAGGCCCGGGAAAGGCAGGCCAGGTGGTTCCTCAATGCTGCTGAAGCTGCATCTGCCGCTATGCGGCAGAGTGGCCAGCACAGTGTCCACCATGACTTGGAGGCGGACCTCGGCAATCTCCGGATGGCCTTCCAGTGGTTCCAGGCCACGGACAACCATGGCCAAGCCCTTCGCCTCGCGAGTTCATTGTGGATGTTCTGGCTTTGGCAAGGCGGCTTCTCGGAGGGTCGTTCCTGGCTTCGTTCGGCTCTGGATGGCGCGGTAGATGCCAACACACATCTCCAAGCCACCGCTAGATGGGGAGCTGCATGGCTTGCCTACCATCAGGGGGACTTCGCTGAGGCGAAGGTCCATACGAAAGCCCTCGCGGCCCTCGCCGAAGCAAACGGGGCCGCGGCCGAACGCAGGAACGCGCTCACGCTGCGCGGCATGATTTCCCTTGCGGACAGTCGATTTCCGGAGTCCGCAGAACTACTCAACGCAGCCCGCCAGCTTGCAGAAGGCAGCGGGGATCCGTGGCTTCTGGCCGTCTCGACACTCAACGAAGGCATTGGCCTCACGCACATAGGCATCGTGAATGAGGCCGCTGCCCGTTTCGCCGAGGCGCGGGGGCGGTTCGCAGACCTCGGCGACGAGACCTACGTAGCCCGCACCCTGCGCCATCTTGCGGCCGTAGCCTTGCTGAAGGGTGAGCCGGATGCAGCCCGGAAATTCCTCGGGGAAAGCTCCTCGATGGTCGAAACGGCCGACGACCAGTGGGGAACTGCCGAGACTTTTGAAGGTTTGTCCCACGTCGCCGCGGCGGTGGGAGACGTGCGCCGGGCTGGCTGCTTGGCTTCCAGGGCCGACGCCTTGCGGCGATCCCTCGGTGTGGTTCCGCACCCGTTCGATGCGATCCTCGCTGCGCGGTACCTCGGACCCATACGATCGACGCCCGAATTCATTAACGGGTGGAATGAGGAGACAGGATGAGTGCAACAACTTAGGAAGGACCAGCCGGAGCACTGGGAGCGGGCTACCAGATCGCCTGGCCATCCAAGTCTCGGGCTCGCCACCCGTTGCGCACCCAGCCTTGCCGGAAGTAGCATGGCAAACACCACTTTTCACCGCCGGCGCTGGGGCCCGCGGTACCGATGACCGCTTCAGGCCCGTTTCTACGGGCCACAATGATGATTTTTAGGCCAACAGAACAACGCCTGGAGTTCCACAACGGCCGGGGGCAATGCCCGGCGGAATCGTCCCGGCTTGATCTTGACGAGAAATGCGTGGGACCTAGATGACAGTCACAAGCCCGGAGCACCGTACACCGAAACACCGTACGAAAACCACCACTGGTGCGGTCCACTCTCCGAAGCCTCCCGTATGTGAGAACTGCGGCACGGACGCGGCTTTGGTTTACACCGATTATGTACCTGCCGTGTACGATCCCCGTGGTCGGGGCTTACGTCCGGCGACCGTGAGCCATACCTGCAACAATTGCGGTCGCGCCAGATCACAACACGTTCCACCGAACTGGGTTCCGCCCGGGTGGAGCTGGTTCGCGTAGCGCGGAACGCCCCTTTGCCGCCACGTGGCGTCAAAGGGGCGTTCTGACGAACCTGCCGACGAAGCGTTGCCCTGGTCGGCTGCTGAGGGATATTGCCTCTCTAAACGCTCGACCTGCCACGGATGAAGTGGAAGATCAGGACGATGACGGCAATGACCAAAAGCAGGTGAATAAACCCGCCGCCGATATTGCCGAGCAGGCCTAGAAGCCAGAGAACAAAGATAATAACGGCTATCCAGAGCAACATGGGAGTCTCCTTTGTGTGTGCGGATGGACATGCTGACTCTGGACGGGGACAGGAATCACATGACGGTCAGGGACCCGCACAAGGCCAGCGCCGGCAAGGATCATCTTCCTACCCCTCGCTCTCATCGAGCCGATGCCTCATCTATTCGCCCGGCCAGGATAACGATCCAACATCGTGACCCTAGTCAAGGCCCACGCGGTAGCGTGTGATAGGTATCACCATAGGCCAAGTCTCGACCGCGAACCATAGTGTTCGGCCAACCTGGCCAGCCCCTCATCCAGTGAGACAGCGGGCATCCAATTGAGGAGTTCGCGCGTTTGGCGCTGGTCGAACCAATGGGCAGTGGAGAGCTGTTCAGCAAGGAATCTGGTCATCGGCGGTTCGTCCTTCCGCCCCGTCCAGGTCCATAGCTTCTCCACGACGGCTCCGGCGACGCGGGCCGGCCCGCCCGGAACAGCCCACGACGGCGCAGCGACGCCCCCGGCGGCGCATATGCCCGCCAGGAGTTCGCCAACGGGCCTGGGCTCGCCGTTGCTCACCACCAGGGCCCTGCCATGGATATGCTCCATGCGGTGCAGTGCGGCGACGATGGCCGAGGCGGCGTTGTCAAGGTAGGTCGTGTCGATCAGGGCCGCACCGGCGTCGAGCAGCGGCAAGCGACCGCGGGCGGCGCGCGCCAGGACCCGTTCCACCAGTTGGGTGTCGCCGGGCCCCCAGACGATGTGGGGGCGTATCGCTGCGACCCGGAATTCGGGAGCGTCGGCCGCCAGGGCCAGCAGCTCCGCCTCCGCCTTGGTCCGGGAGTAGTCGCCGTGGGCGTGCTTCGGGTCAGCCGGCGCCGCGCCTTCCCCGGAGATGGCTATGCCGGAGTTTGCCACCGAGGGGGAGGAAACGAAAACCACGTCCCGTACACCGGCCTCGCGCGCAGTCCGGAGAAGGCGGCGGGTCCCTTCGACGTTCACCTCGTCGAACTCTACGGCATGGCCTGTAAAGGAAACCTTTGCAGCGAGGTGGATGATTCCTTCTGCCCCATGGACCGCGCCCCGGAGCGCTTCGTTATCGGTGACGGAACCGAGGAAGTCCGTTGCGCCGTCGACTCCTGACGGGCGGCGCTGGAAGGTGGTCACGGCATGGCCCTGGCCCACCAACAGACGTCCGACTTCGCGTCCGAGCAGCCCGCTTGCGCCGGTGACGAGGACCCTCATGGCTCTCCCGGACGGCCGCCGTCGAGCACTCCTGAAGCCCATCGGGATAGGCGGCTCCTGTCAATCTTGGCGTTGTGCCGGATGTCCGTCGGCTGTGCGGGGACGACGAGCACAGCGGAAACATTGACGCCGGCTTCAACGGCCGCCCGGCGGACAAGCCCGGCAAGTTGCGGAGCGGCAGGGCCGGCTTTGCGGGCGGGAGGTACGGTCTCGACGACGGCGACCACCGCCTGCGTCCCTGCCGGTCCTACGCCGGTGATGGCAGCGAGACGGACACATGCCAGGCGTTCAATGGCCTGTTCGGCGCCTACTGGAGTCACGACGGCACCAGGCGCCGTCACGACATGGGCAAGACGCCCTTCCACCCAGAGCCGACCGGCTGCGTCGAAGTGCCCTACGTCTCCGGTGCGGTGCCACCCGGGCACACTTGTGCTCTCCGCCTGGGTGAGCCAGAGCCGGTCGTAAGCTTCCTTGACATGCGCGGCGCTGACCAGGATCTCTCCTGTCACTCCAGCCTCGGTCACGGGGTCGAACCCCGGTGCGGCGCCATCCTCGGCAAGCGGGATGACGGCCAACCGGGCGCCGTGCACGGGCAGCCCCACGCAGACGCCATGGCCTGCTCCCAGCACCACACCCGCGGCGGCTTCTGCGTCCGCGGCCTGGATTTGTTCGAGGGTGATATCGGCAACCGGGAGCGCCTCGGTCATTCCGTAAGGGGTGTGCAGCGAGGCCCTGGGCAGCAGCAGCTGCACCTCTGCCAGGAGCGGTGCAGGGACGGGCGCGCCGGCAGACAGGAGCAAGTTGACCCCTTCGAGGGCTTGATGCCCCGCGCCGTCGACGCCGTCCCGGGTGTCCAGGACGTTCCGCAACGCCGCGGGCGAGGCGAAGATTACCGTGGCGCTGATGGCCGACGTTGCGTCAGCGAGCGCGCGGGCCGTCAGTGTGCGCGGCGCGGTTACGTCCATGGCCGGCGTCACCGAAACGGCTCCGAGGGCCGGCCCCAGCAACGCGAACGGGGCAAAGCCCGCCACCAGCCGGGCACCTGCACGAATTCCGAAGGTTTCGGCCACCGTATCCCGCATCGCGGCCAGCTGCCGGTGCGTATAGAGAACGCCCTTGGCGGGGCCGGTGGATCCGGAGGTGAAGAGGATGGCGGCGGGGGCGTCCGGGTCCGTGCCGTGTGGCGGCTGTACTGCGCCACGTTCGGCGCCGTGCCGGGCCAGGGAGGCGAGGGAGGCCTCCACCCCCAGGATCCGACGGCGGGCTGCCGGGAGATCGGTGACGCTGATCCTTCGTCCCGCCCACCCGAGCACCCTGGCCGCGGCCAGGGCCTTGTCTATTCCGATGAGGAAATCCGGGGTGGCGCCTTTCACGGCGCGACTGAGTCCTTTGGTTCCCAGTCCGGCGTCGGCCACGACCACCACGGCGCCCACCCGCAGGCAGGCGTAGAGGGCAACCGTGAGGTCAACGCCGGGCGGGACCATCAGGCTCACCCGGCTGCCGCTCCCAATTCCCGCCACCCGCAAGCCCGCGGCGAGGTCCAGGATGTTCCGGTCCAGCTGCTGCCAGCTGAGGGAGCGGGCGACCGTGCCGTCGGCCGCCATTTCCGCGACGGCGGTTTCCGCTCCCGCAGTCCCTTCCGCCTGTTCGCGGAGCAGCTGCCATAGAGGCCGAAATCCTTTCGGCTCCGGGCCGGTTGCGGTCGTTTGGCCCTGGTCCCCCGTCATTGTGGCTTCCCCCTGAGGGGAACGGCTTCCGTTGACGCCTTCGTGCCCTGCCAGCCACTGGAAAACCGGCGCGGCTATGTTTCGATCTTCGGCCAGGAGATGCCCGGCACCTTCGAAGCGGTGTACCTGGGCGTGTGGAAGATGGCCGATGAGGTCCTTGAGGTAGCGGTCTGAGAAGACGGGATCCCTGGGACCCCAGAGCATCAGGGTGGGGACGTTCAATGTCCGCACCCCTTCCGCTACGCGATTGAGCTCCGGAAAACTGGGGTGGGAAGCGTCCGCGGGAATGTCCGCGACGAAGTTTCCCACGCCGCGACGGTTAACGGATCCCCGGTATGGCTCCATATAGGCCTTCCGGATGTCGGCGGGCAGCGGAGGCTGTGCCAGTGAGTGCGTCACGCGCAGAAAGGCATCCGAGGTCGTCGTTCCCCACCGGTGCACGGCGGGGTGCAGGGCAAGTCGAAGGGATGGTGGAATTCCCGAACCGGAGGGCTGGTGGACGGCCGTGTTGGTCAGCACCACCCCCGTGACATGCTGCGGGTGGTCCAAGGCCCAGCCCAGGCTGATCACGCCACCCCAGTCGTGGCCTACCGTGACGACCGGGCCCTCCAAGCCCAGAGCCGCGCTAAGGTCGCCCAGGTCGTTGATCCGGTCCGCAAGACGCCGGAACGTGCCGGTCCGTTCGGAGTAGCCCATGTCCAGCTGATCCACGGCCACAACGCGCCAAGGATGCGCCGGGTCGGTCCCCGCAGCAAGCAGGGACCGCCATAGATAGGACCAAGTGGGGTTGCCGTGGACGCACAACAAGGTACCGGCAGGAGCCAGGCCACGCCGCGTGAGCTCGGCAGCATTGTCCAACAGGTGCCAGCCGCGCGTTGTGCCTGGCGGGTCGGTGAGCGATGTGGACTTGACGCCGATTGTCCGGGACCATTCCGGGTCCACCCCCGGCCAGCTGGTGGCTACCAAACGATTTCCACCATGCCCGTGTTGAGCCCGGAACCAACACCCATGCAGAGGACCCGGTCTCCGGCATTAAGTGACTGAGCCTCGGCCGCAAGGGTCATGGGAAGCGATGCCGGGCCCACGTTGCCCCAAAACGGGAAGGTGATGGGGACTTTGTCCGGGTCCAGGTCTATGGCATTGATGATCGCCTGGGTGTAAGCATTGCTGACCTGATGGGTGACGTAGCGGTCCATGGTGGCCCAATCCCATTCCGGCTGGGCCTCGTTCCAAGCCTCGACGACGAGCTGGAGCCCGCCGTCGAGCAGGCCCTTCGTGTCCGTCGCCATGCCGTCGATGCCTCCCACGCACAATTCGTGATGTTCGGTCCCGGCGCGCATCACGCCACCGACGAGGCGGTGCGCCCCGGGGTGGCCGTCCGCCGGACCCAGGACGGCTGCGGCGGCCCCGGACCCCAGCGTGAGCGTCGCGAACTCCCGGGTGAAGTCTTCACGCGTTGTCTCGGGTCGCTGCAGTCGAGCAAGCGTAGCTTCCTGTGTGACTTGGGAGTCCTCGCCGTTGACGATGACGGCGTACTTGATCTGGCCCGAGTCGATCATGTTGCCGGCAAGGATCAACCCGTTGACGAAACCGAGGCACGCGTTGGCGAGGTCGAAGTTCATGGCCGACGACGGCAGGCCTAATCCATGGTGGATCTTCACCGCGACGGACGGCTCGAGGTTCCGGCGCGTCACCGAAGTGTTGATCAGCAAGCCGATTTCGGACGCTTCGACGCCGGCCTCGGCCAAGGCTTTCGCGCCCGCTTCGACCGCGGCATCGTCGAACGACGTTCCGGCGGCCCACCAGCGGCGATGCGTTATGCCGGCAACGCGCTCAAGCAGCCGCGGCGGGAACCGAAGCCGCTGCAGGGTCGAAGCCAATCTGCGGTCGAAATCCGTGGAACTCACGATCCTCGGCGCCTCGACGCTGCTCACCGAAAGCAGCGCCGTGTTGCTGTGCCGGAAGGTTGCATTCCCTGTCAATTCAAGCCCCTGTTCATTTCCATCCTGCATCCATGGGTGACTGTACCCATAAGCGCAAGCCCAAGAGCTTAACTATGCTGGTCTGAGCCCGGATCCCCGCGTATTTCCCGCCTGTGGCACCGCGTCGATTCTGCAATGCCCTGCGCGGAAATGCCGCTTCTATCCAATGAATTGTAACGGTCTGCTCCAGTCGCCGGACATTCGCGTGCCTGCGGCGTCCACGGCGCGTCTGAAGGTCCTGCTACCAGTTGCCGGACTGCTTCGCGACGGAAGCGATATCCTCCGGTGTTGTACGGCAGCATCCGCCGATGAGCCGGGCACCAAGTTCACGCCAGACCCGGCTACCTTCTTCGAGGTTTGAAGGGCCACGGGAACCTCCTGGGCCCAGTCCGTGGGCACGGTCCTGCCCCGGACCCCAGGTCTTGCTCACGGCGTCATAGCTTTCGCCGGAGTTGGGATACACGACCAAGGCCGTCCCGGTGGCGGCGCGCAGCGTCTCAAGTGCTGGGGAGACCAAATGCAACGGTACGCAATTCACGCCAACAGCGGCCACCAACGGATGCCGATCGAAGGACGTGGCCACCTCCGCCAAGGGGGTCCGGTCACTGATGTGCGCGCCGTCCCGGAGGGTGAAGGAAAACCAGGATTCGACGTCGAACTCTTCCACGAGCGACAAAAGGGCCTTGGCCTCGGCGAACGAAGGCAGCGTCTCGCAGGCCAGGAAGTCCGCGCCGGCTTCCACGAGCGCCTGGATGCGGGGCCGGTGGAAGTCCGCGAATTCCTCCGGGCTGAGGACATAATCTCCCCGATACTCGGAACCGTCCGAAAGATAGGCCCCGTAGGGACCAACTGATCCCGCGACCAGCAGGGGTCCCGCGTTGGGGTTCTCAGCCACATAGCCGCGCCGGGCTTCGTCGGCCAGGCGCACCGTCAATGCCACCAATTCCAACGCAGCCGCCGTGTCGATGCCGCGTCGGGCAAATCCTTGTGGAGTGGCCTGATAGCTGGCGGTGATGGCGACGGCGGCACCGGCGTCAAAGTAGTCCCGATGCACCTGCTGTATGAGTTGCGGTTTTTCCAGCAAGACCTTGGCGGACCACAAGGGGTCATCCAAGTCGCAACCGCGGGCTTCAAGCTCAGTGGCCATTGCGCCGTCCAGGATCAGGTTCGCGCCGCCCTCGAGCATTCGGGATAGATGGGTGTTGCGGGGCATGGTCCAGAGCTCCAAAGGTTCAGGTCAATCTTCCTAGTGATCATTATATGCAAGTTTGCTTGCTTGTAATGATCATCACACTGTGCCAGCATGGCAGTCAACGATCCGAATGAGACCCGGGAAGAGGAATTGGCTTGGATATTGAGATGAAATCCGTCCGTAAACTGCGCGTGCATTGGCCCATCGCCTCAAGGACATTCTCCCGCCTGGCGAGTGGTGAAGCCGAGGCAATTGAGGATGACCCCGGCCTCGCAGACCTGCTCCGGGCCTTGGAAGAGTCCACCGAATTGGGGGACTTCGGAAACTACCGGCACGTCTTTGAATCGGCACTGGGCTTCGAAGGATTCACGGTGTCCGACGGAGCCAACCCTACGTTGGGAAGTGTCGGGCACCGGACGGTTTCGCCAACGCTTGTCTTCACCACATACTTCGATGCCGCCCTCGAGGATGCAGCCGTTGACGCGTTCACACGCCGGATCGTGGACATCCACCCCTGGGAATTGCCCGTCATCGAACTGTCCGCCCCCGTCAGCGTCTCCGCTTCCGCGCTGACGGCTGCCGCCGGAGCCGAGGCCGGATCATGATCGAAACTACCGCGACACATCTCTGGGACGATCTGCGGAATCTGCTTGGCGGCCGGTCATTTACGGATTTGACGCACGCCTTCCACCCGGGGCAACCCCACTTTCCGGCCTTCCCTGACGAGGTAAGGGAAACGGTGTTCGACCTTGAGAGGGGTGACGGTTTCTCAGCGCACCGATACTCCATCATTGGAC
The DNA here is from genome assembly GCA_041360635.1 of bacterium RCC_150. GTDB lineage: Bacteria > Actinomycetota > Actinomycetes > Actinomycetales > Micrococcaceae > Arthrobacter. The sequence continues at coordinate 62,885 of JBFUPP010000001.1, forward strand.
AATGGGGAACACACGTTGATCCTCCCTCGCACTTCATCCGTGGCGGACGCACCTTGGACCAGATTCCGGTGAAGGATATGGTTCTGCCACTGGTCATACTGGACATCGCCAAACGGGCTTCCGTTGACCCTGACGCCACCCCGACGATGGAAGACGTCCAAGCGTGGGAGGAGCGCAACGGCCCTGTTCCGGCAGGCGCTTTCGTGGCCCTCAGAACAGGGTGGAGCCATCGCTGGCCCGATGCGGAAGCAATGGCCAACCGTGACCACGACGGCGTCAGCCACACACCGGGCTGGTCCCGGGAAGTACTTGCCTATTTGGTGGAAGAGCGGGCTGTAGCAGCCGTCGGCCATGAACAGACAGACACAGACCCCGGACTGGCTACGTCCCGTCAGGATTTCAGCCTCGAGAGCTATGTCTTGGCCCAAGATCGCTGGCAGATCGAACTCCTCTCCAATCTGGATGCACTTCCGGAGTCGGGTGGCGTGATCATCGCGACCTGGCCGAAACCGCTGCAAGGCAGTGGATTTCCTGCCAGGGTGTTCGCTATCCATTAGGCTCCAACCCGCTTCCTCCGGGTGGCTAGAATCGGATCCATGGCTAAGACATCAAGCATGGGCCGCGGAATCTTGGCCGTCCTCGCGGTAGGTTCCCGCAATGCAGCAGGGCATCCCGGCGGCACCGTCGCTGACATCGCAAATGACCTGGGCAAAGACCGCAGCCAGGTTTCGCGCAGCCTCCGGGCCGCCCAGCAGGAAGGATTCCTGGAACGCACCGGGCAACGCTCCTACACAGTGAACTGGTCAGTCTTTACCGATGCCCAGCAATTGACGGAGCAACGGCTGCGCGTCGACGGCGCAACCGCCCTGGAAAGTCTCGCCTCTGAGACCGACGAGGGCTGCTTCCTCGGAGTGCTGAGCGGGGACAGCACAGTGACCATCGGCGAATCGCTCCCCCTGAGCAGTAACTTGGTTGGATCCTGGCTGGGGCGGCCGTATCCGGCCTACTGCAGCGACGCCGGACAGGCGTTGCTGTGGGAGGCTTCGGATTCCGAAGTCCGGACTATCTTGGAAGAAACCTCTTTTGTCAGCCACGGGCCCAACACGCCTGTGGATGTCGAGGACTTCCTGACGCGCCTGCGGGAAGCCCGGGCGCGCGGGTATTCGGTGGTAGACGAAGAAGCCGAGCCGGGGCTGTACTCGTTGGCAGTTCCTATCAGGGACTTCAAAAGCGAGGTGGTGGCCGCGCTGCAGATCGTGGGCCCAAAGACCCGCCTTGAGCCGAGGCGGGAGGGCCACGCCGCCAAGCTTCTGTCATGGGGAAGGTGGCTTGAGGCGGCGTTGGGGCATGCGCCTCCCCGGAAGCCCTGAACCGGACGCGCGTGAGGTAGCGACCCCGCTCAGTAGGCGCCGCAGGAGCTGAGCCGTCCGGCTGCCTCTGTCAGCGCATCCGCCATGCCTTGCACCCGGGGTTCGACCCCGTCCCTACTGCCCAGGACGCTCAGTGCGGCAAGAATTATCCCTTTGTTGTCCCTCACTGGAACGGCCAGTTCGTAGATTCCATGTTCGAATTCTTCCGCTGCCAGAATGAAACCGCGTGCCCTGTCCCGGTCCATCAGCTCGCAAACTTCCGCCGGAGAATGAGCCGCGGCTGGACCGCCCACGCCGATGAAGTTCACGCCGCTGAGGAGGTCGTGGATGGCCGCCGGGCGGTGGTCCCACAGCAACGCGCGTCCGGAGCCGGTGCACCACACCGGAGTCACCATGCCAGGCTTCACGAAACTCCCCGGAAGCCCGTCATTATTCGAAGCGCGGAGCAGAACGGCCCGGAAACCATCGCGCACGGAAACCCTGGCCCGGAGACCCAGGGAAGCCACGATGCGCTCGAGCTCCTTTCTGGATTCGCGGACCCAAGCGTTATTGAGTGAGGCCGCAAGCCCGAAAAAGCGCTGACCCGTTCGGAACGGCCCTTTCCCGAGGCGTTCCAGCAATCCCAGTTCGCACAGCTCGTGCGTCAGCCTGGAGACGCGGCTCTGTTCCATATCGAGCGAAGCGGCAAGTTGGGAAACTCCGGGAAGCCTCCTCCCCCATTTCTCGCAGTCGGCGACCAGCTGCACAATTCGAAGTCCCTGCGCCATGGAGGATGCTTCCGAAGCAGAATCCACTCTCAACGTTCCTTCCACCGAAACAACCACGCCCATTCTCACATGTCCTCACGCTGGCCACTTGCGGGCTCGCAGTCCAATTCCTGGTCATCGCCCGAACCTTGCGGCCGGAAGGCAAAGCCCGGCCGTAAGGCCCAACGGATGATCCGGACGACGCCGGATCATCCGACGTCGGGCTTAGGCCAGCTGCGCCGTCCGTGCCTTGCGTCCGTACTTGAGGTGGAAGAAGGCGTAGCAGGCGCCGACGAAAGGAACTCCAAAGTAAAGGGCGGCAACCTGGTTCGGGTCAAAGCCGATACCAATGAGCGATATGAAGCAGAGCGCGAAACCGAGGATTGGCACCAGCGGGTAGAGCGGGGCCTTATAAGGAAGGGCAGCGACGTCGCCGCCGTTCTTCACGAAGGACCTCCTGTGGAAGAAGTGCGAGGCGGTGATTGACATCCAGACCCCGACGACAGCGAAACCGGCCACCGAGACAAGGGCCAGATACACGGTTTCCGGTGCGACCACGCTGCTGATAAGCGAAGCAAGTCCGCCGAGCATGCTCACGGATAGAGCAATCATCGGAATGCCTCGGCGGGTCAGTTTCCGGAATGCGCGGGGAGCATGTCCCTCCTCCGAGAGGGAGTAGAGCATCCGGGCGCATGAGAACAGTCCACTGTTGCCCGCCGAAAGGAGCGCCGTGATGATGACGAAGTTCATGATGTCCGCTGCAAACGGAATCCCAATGGACGAAAAGACGCTGACGAACGGGCTTTCGTCCACCCCGACCTGGTCGAACGGGAGTGTTGCGGCGATGACCGCGATCGCTCCGACAAAAAAGATCAGCAGGCGGAAAACCGTGGTCCGCATCGCTTTCGGGATGCTCGTTGCCGGTTCCGCGGTTTCTCCCGCGGCCACACCGATGAGTTCAGAACCGGAAAAGGCATAGAACACGGCAAGTGCGGTAATGAGGACACCGGTGAAACCATTCGGGAAGAGGCCGCCGGAGGTATTGAAGTTCTCAAGCAGGAACGGGTGGTTGCCGGAGGCTGCCAAGGGGTGGAAACCAACGAGGGCTGCTCCGCCCAGCACGATCAGCACGATGATGGTGCCGACCTTGACGATCGAGAACCAAAATTCCGATTCGCCGAAGAACCTTGACGAAATTGCGTTGGAGACAAAGAGGATCGCCGCGAAGACGAGGCACCACACCCATACGTCGATGCCGGGAAACCAGCGCTGCATGAGCAGGCCGGCCGCAGTAAATTCCGAGCCGATCGCCACAGCCCAGCAGAGCCAGTAGAGCCAGGCCGTTGCGAACCCGGTGGCGGGGCCAATCGAGCGCGCGGCATAAATATGGAAGGCGCCCGAGACCGGGTAGGCGATGGCGAGTTCGCCGAGGCAGGCCATGACCAAGTACACAACAAAGGAGCCGATCAGGTAGGCGATGACTGCGCCGAGCGGCCCGGCCTGGGAGATCGTGTAGCCAGAACTCAGGAAGAGTCCGGAGCCGATCACGCCGCCCATTGCGATCATGACAAGGTGCCGTGGCCCCATGGAGCGGCGGAGTCCTGATTCGGCCGACGGCGGCGCGGCGGGTTGTGTTTCCAGCGTGATGGATGGTGAGGGTTCCATGGTTTCTCCCCGTTGGGTGGGTCAGTCGAATGGTGAAAAGACGTCGGGTGTCCTTGGGCAGCAGCGCCAACTGATGGCGGAGCTGCGGAGGTAGTGATGAAGGTAACACAAATAGGGGGCATTTGGTCATTAAATACATGTGTTCATGCACATGTTGCACGGACGTGCTCTTTGCGCTACGTGTCGAATTGGCACGTGGATGGTCGAAATGACCTGATGTTCGGCCGGAATCACATAGGCCGGCTGCCACCGAAGCCAGCGAGCATTGGATGACCGATAAAACTGGTTGAAGGAGCAGCATGACGAGCTATGACATTGCGTTGATCGGCTTCGGCGGCGTCAACAGGACCTTGGCGGAGCTGATCGCCGCCCGGGGCGAGGAATTCCATCACGAGCTCGGCTTTGGCCTTCGGGTCGTTGCCATTACCGACCTTCGGCTCGGATCCTTGGTTCGGCCCGAAGGCATTGACCTTTCCATGGCCCTGAACCTGGCTTGCGGGAGCGAAACGTTCGCCGGATACGGCGGATCTGCGGACACCAATAACGAGGCCGTCATCCGTACGTGCACTGCGGACATCATCTGCGAAGCCACCTTCACCAACCCCGATGACGGCGAACCAGCGGTCTCGCATGTGCGGTGGGCCCTCGAATCCGGCAAGAGCGTCTGCACCACGAACAAGGGCCCGGTCGCTCTTTGCGGGGCGGAACTCGCGTCCTTGGCCCGGCAGAAAGGCGCGTACTTCGAGTTCGAAGGGGCCGTGATGAGCGGCACGCCGGTGATCCGCCTGGGAAAGAAGATGTTCCCCGGCCTCAAGCTCAACGGTTTCGAAGGCATCCTCAACGGGACCAGCAACTACGTGCTCGGCAGGATGGAGGCAGGAATCGATCTGGACACGGCCATCAAAGAAGCGCAGGCGCTCGGATATGCGGAGGCAAACTTCGCAGCAGATATCGAGGGCTACGATGTCCAGCTTAAGGTCCTGATCCTGGCGAACGAACTTCTCGGCGCCGGCATCGAGCTCAAGGACGTACAGCGAACAGGAATCTCCGCGATCACGCGCGAAGATCTCGGGAAGGCTGCACGGGAGGGACGCCGGTGGAAGCTTGTCGGCTCGGCACGGCGGAATCCTGACGGAACGGTCACGGCGGCTGTAGCCCCGGCGCCTCTCCCCCTTGACCATGGCTTGGCCGGGGTTTCGGGCGCAATGAACGCCGTCTCTTTCGACACGGACCTCCTCGGTCAGGTCACGGTCTCAGGTCCGGGAGCCGGCCGCGTGGAGACCGCCTATGCCCTTCTTTCCGACATCATTGCGATGCACGCCGCCAAGACGGCGGTGGTCGCACATGTCTGAATTCACCCTTTGGGCCGCGGACACGGTGCTCCCGCAGTTCCATGAAGTGACGAGCCCGTACGACGGCAGGGCGGTCGGGGCGGTTCCGCTGACTGACGCCGGTGCCGTGGAAGCAGTTATCGAGGTGGCAAGGCGTGGTGTGCGGAAGGCAGCGGGTATGTCACGCGAGGCCCGCGGCGGCGTCCTCGAGGCCGCCGCGGCGGACATTCTCCGACGAAGCGAAGAGTTCGCGCAGACCATTGTGGCCGAGTCGGGGAAAACTATCCGCCAAGCGCGGAAGGAAGTGTCGCGCGCGGTCCACACGCTCCGTTTGTCCGCGGCCGAGGCCCGGAGGAACGCAGGCGAAGTCATCCCCTTCGACTCTTACCACGGATCCGAAGACCGTACCGGATGGTACTCACGGGAACCACTGGGCATCATTGCGGCAATCACGCCCTTCAACGATCCGCTCAATCTCGTGGCACACAAGGTGGGCCCGGCCATCGCAGGAGGAAACGCCGTCGTACTCAAACCTTCCGCCCTCACTCCCCTGTCGGCGCAGTTGCTCGCGGACGCACTGGAGGACGCCGGACTTCCGCCCGGGGTCCTCACGGTAGTCCACGGCGATCGGACGGTGGCCGAATCAATCGTGCGCTCACGCGACGTTCGCATGGTGTCCTTCACGGGCGGTTTCTCGACCGGTGAGAGCATCGCCCGCGCGGCGGGCCTGAAAAAGCTGTCGATGGACCTCGGTGGAAACGCGGCCGTCATTGTGATGGACGACGCCGATCTTGACGATGCGGTGGAGTCTTGCGTTTCCGGAGCGTTCTGGGCCGCCGGCCAGAACTGCGTGGGGGTGCAGCGGATCCTCGTGGCTACGCCGTTGTACGCCGCGTTCCGCGAACGCTTCCTGGCGGCGACGGCGCGCTTGCTCGTCGGCGACCCGTCCGACGAGCGGACGGACATGGGGCCGATGATCAGTCCTGCTGCATTGGACGGGCTGCAGGCCAAGCTGGATGAAGCGATCGACGCCGGAGCAATCCCCCTCGCAGGTAACGTCACTGAGGGCAATGTGCTTCAGCCGACCGTACTGGAGTCGGTTTCCCCGGAGAGCAGGCTCTGGAAAGAAGAAGTGTTCGGGCCTGTGGTCATGCTTCGCGCCTTCAACAGCTTCGAAGAGGCGATCGACATCGCAAACGGTATCGACTTCAGCCTTCATTCGGGTATCTTCACCGGCTCCCTGGGCAACGCGATGGAAGCGGCGCGCCGGCTCGAGGCCGGCGGCGTCATGGTCAACGACTCATCGGACTACCGCTTCGACGGCATGCCGTTCGGGGGTTCCAAATACGGAAGCATGGGCAGGGAAGGCGTCCACTTCGCCTACGAGGACATGACCCAGCCGAAGGTTATCTGCATCAAGAACACGCGATCCTGAGGGCGGGCGCCGAAGTGGACTGAGGGTCTACTCAAGCGGGCGGCCGCCTTCTGGGCCGCGCCGGACGAGGCTGGATAGCGTCATCGCCGTCACGGTGTCTTGGACGCCCGGAAGGGCGGCGATCTGCTCCCAGATCTCCTGGATCCGTTCCAAAGAGCGCGCTTCCAGCCTCACCAGAAGGTCAAATGCGCCGCTGACGACGTCACACAGCACCACTTCCGGGATGGACCGCAGGACCGTGACGACGTCCGAACCACGGACCCGGTCCTTCCGGTAAACCATCAGGAAGGCGGACACGGTCCCTTGGCCAGGCGGGCCGGCAACAACGGTGTACCCCTGGATGTAGCCTTGCCGTTCCATCCGGTCGATTCGCTGGCGCACGGCGTTGCGTGACAGCAGGACCTTCGTTGCCAACTCGGCGTGGCTAACGCGCGCGTTCTTCGTTAGCTCCGTCAGGATTCGCTGATCAATCTGATCAAGGCCCACTCGATCCACACCCTCCCAGGCAATCGGTCCCGGGCACAGCCCGGGCAAACCAACCCAAGACCGAAAGCCTCAGAAGGACATGATAAGGCAGCCGTTGCCCAGGTCATGAGGGCGAGGGGACGGGGCTCCGATCCTGCCGCAGTTGTGCCTGAAGCTCATCCAGCGTGGGCGGGTTGGCACCGGGACGACGCACGGTAAGGGCGGCCGCGGCGGAGGCAGTGTTTCCGATCTGTTCCAGGACTGCGGGGGCGAATCCTGCGACGGGCCGGTTCAGCAATCCGAAGATCAGGGCCGACATGTAGGAATCGCCGGCGCCAATGGTGTCAGCCACCTTTGATGCGATGGCGGGGATGCTCAGCTGCGTCATGGGCGTGGCAAGAAGTGAACCGGAAGATCCTCTGGTGACCACCACCAATTCGGCGCCGAGCTTGAGGATCCGGCTAGCAGTTTCCTCCATTGTTTGTCCCGGGTAGAGCCACAGGGCGTCGTCGTCGCTGAGCTTCACGACGTCGGTGAGCGGGACGAGTTCTTCAAAGATGGTAGTGGCTTCGTGGTGGCTGCCAAGGAGCGCGGGCCTGATATTGGGGTCGTAAGTGACGAGGCAGGAGCCCTGGCATTGGAGGATCAATGACCGGACGGCGTCCGCGCCCGGAGCCAGGAATGTCGCGATGGAGCCGGTGTGGAAGATCTTCGGGACCATGCCCGGAGGGACGGGCTCCAGGTCCCAGAGGATGTCGAACCGATACCTCGCGGACCCGTCTGCTGCGAGTGTGGCTGTGGCGGTCGCGGTCCTGGGCAGGGTATTCGATCCGGGCAGCAGTTGAACGCCGGCGGTGTCCAGGTGGTCCCTGATCATGCGGCCATGTGGGTCGTTGGCGATCGCTGTCAGCAGGCCCGTGCGAACGCCGAGGCGGCCGAGGCCATAGGCGACGTTGGCGGGTGAGCCGCCGGGATGTTCGGTTGTGCCGTCAGCGGTTGTGACGACGTCGATGAGCGCTTCGCCAACGACGACGACGTCCAGCGCCGGGGTGTTCCCGGGAACCTCGGTAACGGGGAGCTTCATACTCTTCTTTTCTTCGTGGACCGGATAGTTTGGGCGGTGCGCATCTTACGGGGGCAGGGCAGACAACTGGGCTGTCTCACGGACGTGTACCCGCCGTGGACAGGCAGCGGCGTGTCCACGGCGGGCGGGATGGTTTAGCGGGTGTTTAGGCGGTTGCGGCGCCGGTCATGATCGCCACGGCGTCGGTCATGCTGTGGGATTCCGGCGTGATGGTCGCTGCGCATTTGCCGAGGCGTTGGATGTGGATGCGATCGGCGACGTCGAAAACGTGCGGCATGTTGTGACTGATGAGGATTACCGGCAGGCCGCGGTCCCGGAGGTCCCGGACGAGTTGGAGGACCTGGTTCGATTCGCGGACGCCCAGGGCGGCGGTGGGCTCATCCAGGACGACGACCTTCGATCCGAACGCTGCAGCCCGGGCCACGGCCACTGCCTGGCGTTGCCCGCCGGAGAGGTTCTCTACGGGCACGGTCACGTCCTGCAGGGTGGAGATCCCCAACCGGGTCAGTTCCTCCCGGGAGCGTTTGCGCATTCCTTTGGCATCGAGGACCCGGAAAAGCTTCCCGAAAAGGTTCGGTAGGCGCTCTTCCCTGCCGAGGTAGAGATTGGAGGCGACGTCAAGGGCCGGGGAGACTGCCAGGTTCTGGTAGACAGTTTCGATACCGTGGGCGCGGGCATCCTGGGGCCGCTTGAATTTCACCGCTTGCCCCGAGAGCAGGATGTCCCCTTCGTCAGGGATTTCGGCGCCCGTGAGGCATTTGATCAGGGTGGACTTGCCCGCTCCGTTATCGCCAATGATCGCAAGCACTTCGCCGGGGTAGAGATCCAGGCTCACACCGTCCAGGCCAACGACACGGCCGAAGGTCTTCACGAGGTTTCTCGCCTGGAGGATGGGGGTTCGTGCCACTGCGGGGGAAGACGCGGAGGATTCGGTGATGGTCATGACTTTACCTTTCGGATCCACTGGTCGATGGATACAGCGACGATGACGAGGACGCCCACGGCAAGGGTTTGATAGAGCACGTCCAAGCCGGCAAGGGAGAGTCCGTTGCGGAACACCCCGACGATCAGTGCGCCCAGCAACGAGCCCCAGATCGATCCGCGGCCGCCGAAGAGGCTGGTTCCGCCGATGACGACGGCGGTAATCGAGTCCAGGTTCAGGTCGACCCCGGCGTTCGGGCTGGCGGCGTTGGTGCGCCCGATCTGGATCCACGCGCCGGCGGCGAGCACGGCACCCGCGGCGAGGTAGACGCTCATCAGGACGCGATTGACCGGGATGCCGGCCAGGCGGGCTGCTTCCTTATCGTCGCCGACGGCATAGACGTGCCGGCCCCAGGCGGTTTTGCCCAGGATGAAGGCGACTACGCCATAAAGCAGGAGCATCAGGACCACGCCCGTCGAGATGCGGACCCCGCCAATGGGGAAGGTCGACCCTGTCCAGGTGAGCAATGAAGGCATCTTCGATCCGCGTACCGTTGCCCCGTTCGAGTAGAGCAGCGTCAACGCGATGAAAATGTTCAAGGTGCCCAGCGTGACGATGAACGGTGGGAGCTTGAGCCTGGTGACCAGGAACCCGTTCAGGGCACCGGCAATCAAGGAGACAAGGAGGCCCGCGAGGAGCGCCGGAACGGGCGGAACCCCGTTGTTCACCGCGGTTTGCGCCACCACCATGGAGGCCAGGACCATGACTGCTCCGACCGAGAGGTCAATGCCCGCTGTGAGGATGATGAGGGTTTGGGCGATCGCCAGGGTGCCGATGACGGCGACCTGCTGGGTGATCAGTGACAGGTTCTCGGGCCTAAGGAAACGGTCGTTGAGAATGCCGAAAATGATGACCGCGACGAGGAGGACGATGGCCGGGCTCATCGCGGGGTATCGGTGGAGAAGGTTCCGGATCCTGCTCAACGGGGTGCTGCGGTCAAGGAATTCTTCCGCAAGGTCCACCCCTCCGGAGGTGGGCGGTCCTGCTGTTTGCTGCTGACTCACTGATGCTCCTGAAGTCACTGTTGCACCTGAACTTCCGTGTTCGAGGGTGGTACTGGAGGTGATGTGGATACCCGTACCGGGCTGCCGGCCCATGGCCTGCCGCCCGGCACGGGCGCGACGCGGTTGTTGCTATTTGCCCCAGCAGATCTGGGAAGCAGCCGTGGTATCGATGCTCTGCAGGCCACTGACGGGCTTGTCGGTGACCAGCGCCGAGCCGGTGTTGTAGAAGTCCAGGCCTTCAGAGACGGAAGGCTTCTTGCCCGAAGTTGCCAGGTCCTGGATCGCCTGGACGCCAAGTTGGGCCATCTTCACCGGGTACTGCTGGGCAGTGGCGCCGATGATGCCGGACTTGACGTTGTTCACACCCGTGCAGCCGCCATCGATCGAGACGACCAGCACGCCCTTTTCCTTGCCTGCTGCCTTCAGCGCCTCATAGGCTCCGGCGGCGGCCGGTTCATTGATGGTGTAAACGACGTTCACGTTCGGGTTTTTCGACAGCAGCGTTTCCGTTGCCGTCCGGCCCCCGTCCTCGGCTCCTTGGGAGGCCTGGTTGCCGACAATCTCGTAGTCCCCGCCTTTTCCGCCGGTGTACTTTCCGGTCTTGGCCTCGTCACCGTTCTTGGTCTTGTCCGCGGTGTCGATGCCCAGGCCGGTCAGGAAGCCCTGGTCGCGGTTGTAGTCCACCGAAACAACCTTGTCGCTGAACAGGTCCACCAAGGCAATGGTGGCCTTCTTGCCATCCAACTGCGCTGCGGTCCATTGACCGATCTGCTTGCCGGCCGCGAAGTTGTCCGTCGCGAACGTGATATCAACAGCGTTCGCAGGGTCCGGCGGGGTGTCCAGCGCGATGACGTACAGTCCGGCGTCCCGCGCCTTCTTGATCGCGTCGACGACGGCGGGACCGTTCGGCGTGATGAGGATTCCTTTGTCCCCCTTCGAGATTGCGTTCTCGATGGCCTGGATCTGGGTGTCCTCATCGCCGTCGGACTTGCCTGCGGCGAGTTTGAGGTCGATGTTGCCGCCCTCTGCCGCCTTCTTTGCGCCATCTTCCATTGCCACGAAGTATGGGTTGGTGGTGGTCTTCACGATCAGCGACACACCGACCTTTCCCCCTCCGGAAGCGCCTCCGCTCGACGCGGGAGCCGAAGACCCGCCGCATGCCGTGAGGCTGAGGGCACCGACCGTCAGGATTGCGCCAACGCTCAGCAAGCGGTTGATGGCTGGACGGCGGATGGTGGAACTCAACATTGAATCTCCTCGTTTTATGGGGGCACATACCGTGCCTGACAACGATGTCATGTAATATGTAGCCCAGGTCACATCAGAGAGTCAAGTGTTAAACGAAGAACGGGGAGGAGTTTGGTGACAACGTTGTCAGATCGTTACCAGCAGGGGTCCCATCGTTACCAGCAGGAGTCGGTAAAGGCGCGACCCACGATGCGCGAGGTGGCTTCCCTCGCCGGGGTCGGGATCAAGACCGTCTCGCGTGTGGTCAACGAGGAACCCGGCGTGTCAGAAGACACGAAGGCCCGGGTCCTCCAGGCGGTCGAACAGTTGAATTACCAGTTGGACCTCGCGGCGGGCAGCCTTCGCCGGGCAGGCCGGCGGACTCTGTCGATCGGCTTGCTCCTTCCGAGCGTGGCGAATCCGTTCAGCGGCGAAATCCACCGGGCCATTGAAGACGCGTTGGCCAAAAGGGGAATAGCGGTGTTCGCGGCAAGCCTGGATGACGATCCGGAGCGCGAAAAAGCCCTTGTCGCCGCGTTTCTTCGACGTCGCGTGGACGGTCTTGTCCTTACGCCGATCGCATCGAGCCAGGCCCACGTCATTCCAGAGCACTCCAGGGAACTGCCGGTGGTCTTCATCGACCGGGAGCCGACAGGTATCGACGCCGACGCCGTGGTCAGCGACAACGCTGCGGGGGCGGCAAAGGCAGCCGCGCACCTCATCAGCCACGGCCACACAAAACTCGCGTACCTGGGCGACCGCACGGATATCCAGACAGCGCGGGAACGATTCAGGGGCTTCATGGAAGGGATCAGCCGTGCCGGCATCGCTGCGTCGCTCATTCAGGCACGCGAAGGACTCCATGACGAGGAAGCCGCCCGCCGCGCGGCGCATGAACTACTCGCGTCCCAGGATCCGCCGACCGCCATTTTCTCCAGCCAGAACCTGGTCACTTTCGGCGCCATGCGGGCGCTGAAGGAACTGGGCCTCGGCAAAAAGACAGCACTGCTCGGTTTTGATGACTTTGCGCTGGCGGACATGATGGAGCCCGGCATCACGGTGGTCGCCCAGCACCCCGAACGCATTGGAAAGATGGCCGCCGAGCGACTGCTCGCAAGGATCGACGGCGACCAAGCCGCTGCCCATACCTATGTCATTCCCTCGGAATTGATCACCAGAGGCTCCGGGGAATTGCCGCCACCCAACTGACGATCCACGAATATCAGAAAAATAACCACATCGATCAAGGGATTCCACCATGACCAAGACCCTGTACGCCGAATTCACCGTGAAGCCCGGCTGCGAAGAACGCGTCGCCGAAATGATGCGCGAACTCACCCACCATGTTCGGGCAGAGCCGGGAAACGTCATCTTTCACCCGTACACGCTCCAGGAACGCCCCAACAATTATTTCGTCTTTGAGGTCTACCGCGACCAAGCGGCATTCGAGGAACACATCAATGCCGAATATGGCCGGAAATTCAACGCAGAACTCGCCGACCTCATCGAAGAAGGCGGATCGGAGCTAACCTGGCTGCAAGCTGTTCAGTGAACCCTGCCCCTGGGCGGAAAGCACATCTATTACGGCAGCGTGGACGCCACTCCCCTCTTCGTGACGATACTTGGCACAGTAAGCCGCTGGGGCTTTGCAAAGGACACCATCGATGCCCTGCTGCCCCATGCGGACCGGGCGCTTGACTGGATCCGAAACTTTGGCGACAAAGACCACGACGGATTCGTCGAATACCAGCGCCTCAACCCCAAAGGCCTCATCAACCAGGGCTGGAAAGATTCCTGGGACGGGATCAACTTCGCGGACGGCACCTTGGCGGAAACCCCCATCGCGCTTTGCGAGGTCCAAGCCTATGTCTACGACGCGTTTATGGCGCGGGCGTGGATTGCGTACGACGCCGGAGACACGGTTTTGGGACCCAGCTCGCCGGCGACGACAGCGCGGTCATCGTTGCCGGACTACTGCGTTACGGCTTTGTGGGACAAGCGCAACCGATCTCCGCCGCCCTGAAGGCCTCCACGGCGCGACGTGCTCCGACCGAGCCCCGACGGACCAGCGTCGCGGTGAACTTGGGCGCGGGTTTCTGGGGAGGCAGTCCCTGTATCTGCCGGATGAGTGCCTTCGCCGCGGCAACACCCATGTTGTACACAGGCTGCGCAATCACTGTTAGCGGCGGTGTGGTCAGTCGCGTCCAAGCGAAGTCGTCGTACATGAGGAATGAGACGTCCGCCGGGATGGCGAGGCCCAGTTCCTGGATCTCTTCCACGATGCTGAGGGCGATGAGCCCGTCGGAAGCAACGACGGCGGTGGCAGGATCCGGCATGAGGAGCACCTCCCGCGTAACGCGGCGGATCGAGTCCGCATCTCCGGCGTTGAGCCTCACCAAATCTGCAGGGAACGGAAGGCCAGTCTCCTGGTAGGCCTTCTGCATGCCCTCCAGACGGTCTGCAATCTGGGATGAATCGAGCACCATACCGATGCGGTAGGGCGACTCTGTCTTCAGGGTGGAGATGAAGGCGATCCTGCGATGTCCGGCCTGAAGGAGATACTGGGTGGATTCGTGTGAAATATCGGCCATATTCACGGCCATGGTCTCCACGTCCATCTGCCCGGCGTTTCGGTCCAGCAGTACCAGGGGTCGGCCCGAATCCTGAACGCGTTGTAGATGGCGTGTTTCCACAGATGATGCCGGCGCGACGATCAAACCGTCCACGCGCTTGTCCAGCAGCACCCTGACAGCTTCCACTTCCGCCGCCGTATCCTCATCTGTGTTGACCAGGATGACGTTGAAGCCGCTCTTCTTGGCGGTGTCGGTGATACCCCTCGTCGTGAGTCCGAAGTGGGGGTTTTCGATGTCTCCGACGACCACCCCGATGGTGTTCGATTTCCCTGTGTTCATGCTTCGGGCCAGCTCATTGGGCCGGTATTCCAGTTGCTCTGCGGCTGCCAGGACCCGCCCGCGGACGTCCTCGCTCACTGCTCCGTAGTTGCCCAGTGCCCTCGCGGCCTGCGCCTTGGAGACCTGCGCCGCCTTCGCGACATCGGCGACCGTGACCTCGCGTCGCCTGGAACCGTTGCTGCTCATGAGTGCCTTCCGACGGGGCCTTGACGGCCGGTGTGGCTTGGGTTACATTTCTTGCAACCCCTTGTGAGTCCGGTCTCAATCCTAACCACTGAGACCGGACTCAGCAAGGGAAATCCTGAAAGGTCCTAGACCTCTTCTGTTTCTCACGATTGGAAAATTTGCTGTGACCAAACGACTGAACTTCCGCCCGGCGGTGATCGTTGCGGCTGCTGTCGCAGCCCTCCTGGCATTAAGCGGGTGCGGTGGGTCGACTCCCGCCTCGACGTCGACGGCCGGAAACCCTTATGGCCTCATCGAACCCGGCACCATCCGCGTGGCCAGCCTGGGCGATGCCAAGCCCTACACGTTCACGGACGCCACTGGGAACTTCACGGGCTTCGACGTCGAACTGTTCAAGGATGTCGCGCACCGCGCCGGGGTGGACAAGGTCGTCTTCACCGGTCAGGATTTCTCGGCGATCCTCCCCGCAGTCGCCAATGGCCAATTCGATGTAGGGGTCGCGGCCATCGGCATTACGGACAAGCGCAAGCAGACGGTCGACTTCTCCGATGGCTATCTTGCCGGATACCTGACCGTCCTGACCACCAAGACGTCTGGGATCAAGAGTGTCGACGACTTGGCCGGCAAGAGGCTTGGCGTGGTGCAGGGAACCTTGCAGGAAGCGTATGCGGTGAAGAATTTCCCGAAGGCCAACCTGGTGCGTTTTCCTGACAACAACTCCGCGATCTCCGCGGTGAATAGCGGCTCGGCGGACGCGCACTTCCTTGACTACGAGGCCGCCAAGTCCTACGAACAGCAGTTCGGCCTTGTCAGCGCCGCCGACATTCCCTCATTCGACGCACCGGCGGGCTTTGCGCTTGCCAAGGGCAAGACGGCCCTCAAGGACGCCTTGAACAAGGGATTGGCCGCGTCGATGCAAGACGGCACGTGGAAGAAGCTCTACCAAAAATGGTTCCCGGGCTCCCCAATGCCAACCCAGTACTTGCCCAAGGCCGAGCAGACCGCCAGCCCGGCGCCGAGCAAGTAAAACACCCCAAGCAGGCGGGCGGACCCGCACGGTCCGCCCGCCCGATAGCCACCTAAGTCTGAGAGCAAACCATGGACTGGTTAAGCACAATCATTCGAACGTTTTTCGATTTCGGCGCAATGGCCGAGGTCCTGCCCCAACTCCTCGGTGTCGGGCTCCTGAACACGCTCATTATTTCCGTCGCGGCCACCATTATCGGAGTCGCACTGGGCATGATCATCGCCATCATGGGCATCTCGCCGTCCACGTGGCTCCGGATCCCGGCCCGAATCTACACCGACCTCTTCCGCGGCCTTCCGGCAATCCTCACGATCTTGCTGATCGGCCAGGGCTTCGCCCGGCTCAGCCAATCGATCTTCGGGCCCTCTCCGTATCCGCTGGGAATCATTGCGCTAAGCCTGATCGCGAGTGCATACATCGGCGAGATCTTCCGCGCCGGCATCCAAAGCGTGGACAAAGGCCAGGGCGAGGCATGCCGGGCGCTAGGCATGAGCTACGCAAAATCCATGCGGCTCGTGGTTGTTCCGCAAGGCATCCGCCGCGTGCTGCCGGCCTTGGTAAACCAATTCATTGCCATCGTCAAAGACTCGTCGCTGGTGTATTTCCTCGGCCTCCTGGTCAGTGAACGCGAACTCTTCCGGGTCGGCCAGGACGCCGCGGTCCTCTCCGGAAACCTCTCGCCGCTGGTCATGGCCGGCGTCTTCTACCTCGTCATCACTGTGCCCCTGACCCACCTGGTCAACTACTTTGACACCCGCTTCCGTACCGGACGCCGTCGGCCGACCGCACCAAGCAGCGGACTTAAGGAAGTCACCGAACTCGATGCGGCATCGCCGCTAATCACCGGGAGCAATACATGAGCCTCGCAAGCAACACCGCGGCAACCGGTGTCCAGACATTCCACGGCTCCAGCCTGGAGCTAAAAGACCTCACCATGGCGTACGGGGACATCGAGGTGCTCCGCAATGTCAGCCTGAACGTTGCTCCCGGCACCACAACCTGCATCATCGGCCCCTCGGGATCGGGCAAGTCGACGCTGCTCCGGGGAATCAACCGCCTCCACGAACCCAAAAGCGGTGACGTCCTCCTGGCCGGGGAAAGCGCACTGACCGTCAAGCCGGACATCCTGCGCGCACGGATCGGCATGGTCTTCCAGCATTTCAACCTGTTCCCGGACCATACCGCGCTTGAGAACGTGGCCCTGGCGCTCTGGAGCGTCAAAGGAATGACCAAAGCCGCCGCCCGCGAACGGGCACGTCGCAGCCTCGCCGAAGTGGGGCTGGCCGAGCGCTCGGACCACCGCCCACGCGACCTTTCGGGCGGCCAACAGCAACGCGTCGCCATCGCCCGCGCCCTTGCCATGGAACCCGAGGTCATGCTCTTCGACGAAGCAACCAGTGCCCTGGATCCCGAACTCGTCAAGGGTGTGCTTAACCTGATGGCCGGACTCGGCCGGCGAGGCATGACGATGCTAGTGGTCACCCATGAGATGGGCTTCGCCCGGAAGGTTGCCGACCAAGTGGTCTTCATGGACGAGGGTGAGGTAGTGGAGGCTGGAACACCCACCGAACTCTTCGACCACCCCCAAAGCAAGCGCCTCCAGCGCTTCCTATCGGAGGTGCTGTAATGCGGAAGGGTTCAGCCGCACCCATCAGGACCGCCGTCGTCGGATTCGGCGTCTCCGGCCAAGTCTTCCATGCACCGCTGATCACGGCGGATCCGCACTACTCCCTCGACGTTATCGTCACGTCCGATCCGGATCGTGCCGCGCATGCGGCAAGGCTCTACCCACAGGCAAGGATCGTCTCGACGCCCGAGGCGTTGTTCGCGCTTACCGGCGACTTGGACCTCCTCGTCCTCGGGACACCCCCGCTCAGCCACTTCGACCTCGCCGCGACTGCGATCGCCCACGGCCTCCATGTGGTGGTCGATAAGCCCTTCGTCACCGCGACGGCCCACGGCGAAGAGTTGATCGCGCGTGCGTCCGACGCCGGGGTAAGGCTCACTGTCTTCCAGAACCGGCGCTGGGATTCCGATTTCCTGACCTTGCGCAAAGTCATCGAAGAAGGTGCATTAGGTGACGTCCGCAGCTTCGAATCACGCTTTGAGTGGTGGCGGCCTGCCGGTTTCGGGAACTGGCGTGACACCGCGTCCCTGGCGGAAGGCGGAGGCATCCTTCACGATCTTGGGGCCCACCTGATCGACCAGGCCATCCATCTGTTCGGGCCAATCGAGGACTGCTACGGGGAGACGGCCAACTACGGTTCGCACCGGGAGGCTGCTGATACCGAAGCCTTCGTCTCGCTGCGCCACGAATCAGGGGTCCGCTCCAGGCTGTGGATGAACGGCATCGCCGCCAGGCCCGGTCCGCGTTTCCACGTCCTGGGCTCCAAGGCCGGCTACACCAAGTGGGGGCTGGACGGCCAGGAACCGGCCCTCGCAGCCGGGATGTCGCCGTCGGATCCTGGGTATGGCCTCGAACCCCGGGCGACCTGGGGTGTCTTGGGAGTCGACGGCTCCGATGCCCCGGTTCCGGCCGCACGTGGAAACTATCCCCGGTTCTACACAGAACTCGCCGCGGCACTCCAAGGCGACGGACGCCTGCCCGTGGACCCGGCAGGGTCCCTGGAAGTCCTCAGGGTCATCGAAAAAATCCACGCCTTCGCCTAGTCCGCGCAATTCGCGCCCGGCATCAAGACAGACACAAAACACCAAGAAAGGGACAACCATGTCCTCCGCAGCTTCAAGCAAGCGCGTCGCCGTCATCGGCGGCGGCATCCTCGGCGTCTCCGCCGCCGTCCACCTCCTCCGCGAAGGCGCTTCAGTGATCCTGCTGACCGAGCGTGGCCTCGCCAGCGAAGCCACGGGACGCTCGCTGTCCTGGCTTAACTCGGCAGGGGAACGCTCTACCCCATACCACCAGCTCCGGCTTGCGGGCATCGACCGCTACCGAACCCTCTTCGCCGCAGACCCACACCGCGAGTGGCTCCAGTTCGGCGGGGGCGTCATGTGGAACGCAGCCGGACGGCTGGGCGAGACCCAAGCCCGCCACGCCTACGAGAAATCCATTGGCTACGACTCCAAGCTGCTGGAGCCGGGAGACATTGCGTCGGCCACTCCCGGCATCGACCCGGGTGCCGTGGCGGAGGCGGCCATCTTCAATCCGGGCGAGGGATGGGTCAGCCTGCCCGACCTGGTGGACTTCCTGATGGAAGAATTCCACTCCCGTGGTGGTGAACTCGTCCTCAATGCCGGCAAGGTGTCCGTCACGGTCGACGGCGGCCGGGCCACCGGCGTCGAAACAACCGCCGGCGGAACCTATGAAGCCGATACCGTGCTGGTTGCCTGCGGCGCAGCAACTCCCGCCGTCCTCGCACCCCTCGGCGTCAGCATCCCCAATGGCTCCCCTGTTTCCATGCTGGTGCTGACCAAGCCCGTAGAGCACGAGCTAAAGGTTGTGCTGAACACGCCTCGGGCCGCCGTCCGCCCAAACCCCGGCAACACCCTTGCCCTGGATCACGACTGGTACGAAGAGCACATCAACGAACACGCGGACGGCTCTTTCAGCATCGCTGACGATGTCGTCCAGGAACTCGCCGATGAAGCCTCCAAGCTGCTGGCCGGCAACCCGGAACTGAAGCCTGCCACCTGGAAGATCGGGTACAAACCCATCCCGGGCGACGGTGAACCGGTCCTCGGCGAACTGGACCAGGTGCCCGGCTGCTTCGTGGCCTTCACGCACTCTGGAGCCACGCTCGGCCTCATCGCAGGCGAACTTCTTGCCGGCGAGATCGTAACGGGCAAAAAGCACCCGATGCTGGCCACCTTCCGGCCAGGGCGCTTCTGCTAATTCCGCAACCGGCAAATGCACTCCTGTAGGCCGGCCCCGGCCGGCCAACAGGAGCGCATTGCGGCATGGCTTCATGCGAGGAGGCTCGATGACGCGGACCGTGTCCGGGCACGCCTGGCCTGATCGCCGGCCTCAGAGAACGCCGGATGTTGAGACGAGTTGCGCCCGGCCTTCTTCAAGCCGGTAGGCGACGGCGAGCACCGCGGTGGAGTAGTTATCCACGGCCTCCAAAATCACGGGCGAACTGTCCAATAGCCGGCGAGCGGTCTGCTTGGCGTGTTCGACGACCATGTCGTTGACGTCGTTCTTGTCCTCACGCAGCGAGTACAGCACCGACGGTGTGATCCGTTCCACCAAGTCGCGGATGTGGCCTTTGGGCACCTCGCCGGTCTCCACGGCGTCTTTTGCTGCCGTGACCGCGCCACAGTTGTCATGTCCGAGGACAACGATGAGCGGGACCTTGAGTACCGAAACGGCGTATTCGAGCGACCCAAGAACGGCGTCGTCAATCACATGGCCTGCTGTGCGCACTACGAAAACATCGCCAAGACCGACGTCGAAAATTATCTCCGCGGCCAGGCGGGAGTCTGCACAACCAAAAATAACTGCGAACGGGTTCTGGGTGTTGACCAACTCGGTGCGCCGTGAAGCGTTCTGGTTCGGGTGCCGCGATTCACCCGAGATGAAGCGCTCGTTACCGTCAATCAGGCGCTGCCAAGCATCGTAAGGGCTGATTTTATTAGTCACCCTGCTTACTTTACGGCGTCGATGCTGCCGCCTCATCGTTCCGGCAGTGTGGTCGCCGCGGCCACGCCGTCAAGAGCTGGACGTATGGTCTTCGATAAGTCCGCTCGCAGCGATCTCACGCAAGACATAGATTCCGCGGGCTACCGCATCGTTGTCGTGGAACGGAACGGAAATCGCCAACTCCGTTCCGGCGTCGTCCACCAACCGGACCCTGCAGGTACCTCCGTCGTCCGTGAACAGCTCAAAGCTTCCCGCCATCAGAGAAGTCCTCCCAGGCGAGGCAAGCGGCGGAGTTGGATGGTTCGGCGCCTGCTACGGATGCGGGCGAAACTACTGCTAAATGCTGACACGGCTAGCCCTCCGACTCGATCGGGTAGCCAGCTGCATGACCAAAACCAGCATACAAAATGTAAGAAACGTCACGTCAACAAACCCGACATATTACGCAGCACCGTAAGCGTTCCCCAATCAGGAGCTATTGACGGACGAGCCGCGTCAATTTAGCTTGACGCTATGGATCGTCAGATGAAATCCGTCGAAGAGGCCATCAACAACGGGGATGTCCACGAACTGATCAGGGTGTGGGAAGACTTTAACCGCGGTGAAACGTGGCGCGAACCCGCTGCCACGACGACGGGCAACGCACGGGAGGCGCCCGCGGCGCGCTTCCTTTCGGACATCTCGGAGGTTGCAGCGCTTGAAGCGCTTCGCGCGAACGCAAAGGCGGTCGAGCTGCTCACCGGACGGCGTTGGTACGTCATGAAATCGGCCAGGGAAGCCGGAGCAACCTGGAGCCAGATCGGTGAAGCACTGGGAATGACGAAACAAGCTGCCCACGACTTCTACCGCCGTAAGATCGAGGAACAAGATACCGATCAGCAAGACGTTCACGATGCCGAAGGCGCACGGGCGGTACTGGAGGACTGACAACAGTTCAGCAAGGCGGTTGGACCTCCCGGCCCCGGCATCAACCGATCCGTTCGGCCAAGGCCACGATGATTCCTTCCGGTCCCCGGACATATGCCATGCGCCAGGCGTCCTCGTACTGACCGATCCCGCCAATGAGGCCGTAGCCGTCCGCCGCCAACTGTTCGACAGCTCCCTGAAGGTCGCCTACCTCGAACGCCACGTTGCGCAGTCCCAGTTCGGTGGACATCGCGGCGGGAGACCCGGGCTGGTGGTCGGGCCGGATGAAGGTCGACAACTCCACGCCAGCGCCTCCGTCGGGCGCCCGCAACATGACGATCTCGCTTTGGGAACCGGGGATGCCGATGACGGTGTCCACGAATTCGCCCTCCATGAACATACGGCCCTCGACGTTGAGACCCAGGCCAACGAAGAACGCCGTCGCCTTATCAAGGTCGGCAACTGTGATGCCGACGTGGTCAAAGCGTCGCACATGTGACATTGGATGCAGCCTCCAGTTCTCGGCGGTGACGTCTGGCTCGACGTCTGCGTACGGACGGCCATGGAATCCGTCGTTACCGAATGTAAACCCTTCCCTCCTACTTCTGCGACCCACGATTCCTCTTGGACGAGAACGCCCTTGCCGGGGAACGACAGAATCAAACGCGCCAGAGGGGTGGCCGCGACTTCCTCCGAGGCGGCCGGCCCAGAGGTAAGGTGGGCTGTCGGAGCAGTTTCCGCAACGTCAACCATCTGGAACGCGGGGTATGAGCGTGAACGAGTACGAGGCCTCATTGGTCATCAAATCCGGAGCTGAGCTTTTGTTATCCGCTTCCTCCGACCCCCGCTCGGACGAAGGGTACGCTGCGGTCAAAGCCAACATTTCTGCGGCACTGGAACGCATAGCGGAAGCGCTCATGAACTTTGAAGCTGGCGTGGGTGGCCCCAGCCGTTCTACGGGCTGGGGCCAGGACCTTCGGCGCGTAGCAGACGACTTGGCGGAAAGGTAAGCCAGTAGGCTCAGCGGGCAAGCAGCCCCTCCTGCGCTGCGTTAGCCGGTGTCCAGCGAAGGTGCGCCGTCTGCGTCTCAGTTTCGAGGTCCTTGAGCAGGGACAGGCGGGGCCTGACTGCATCCGTGCGGCTGCTCGTTGGCTCCGCTCCGACGCCTTTGGGGAGTTGCCTTCCGAAAGCCTGCGGCGGTAACGGCGTCCGTCAACATGTAGATGTGGTGAGAGCTCGACGGCGATTACCGGATGGCGGGCCCAGCAGGTGCAGATCAGACCCGGCGCAAATCAGACCCGGCGCAAATCAGACCCGGCGCAGATCAGAGCTGGCCGGTGGCCTTCTTTACCAGCTCCGCGACGACCTTCTCGTCGGCCGAGGAGAGCTCGGTGATGGCGTAGGAGGTCGGCCACATGGTGCCCTCGTCGAGCTGTGCTGGACCGAAAAACGCGAGGTTCCCGTAGCGGGCCTTGAACTTCGCACGCTCCTGGTAGAACAGCACGGGCTTGCCTTCCGCGTTGGCGTAAGCAGGGCTGCCGTAGAGCAGCTTGGGAGCCAGGGACGGTGCCACCTCCGTGACGATCGCATGGATCCGCTCCGCGTTCGTCTTATCCGGTTCGTCAAGGGAGGCGATCTTGTCGAGAACCGCCTGTAAGGCCTCGGCGGCGTTCTGCTGCTCTTTCAGCTCCTTGGCGCGCTGCCTCATCGCAGCCCGCTCCTCAGGGGTGAACTTGGATCCGGAAGTTGTCGATTCAGCCATGCGCCTATTCTCTCAGGCGAGACGCAGGGCATTTCCCTTCGGTGCGAGGTCAAGCAGCGCGGCGGATCTGGATCTGGCCTTCGCGGGTCTGCACTTCATATACCGGCTGGGGGCGGGTGGCCGGACCGCGGACGATCGACCCGTCGGCAAGCCTGAAGGTGCTTCCGTGCAAAGGACAGGTGATGCAGCCATTCTCGATCGTCCCCTCCTCGAGGGGACCGCCCATGTGGCTGCATACTGAATCCAGGGCGCGGACGATCCCGCCGGAGCGGTGAAGCAGGACCGAGACTCCGGACAGCTCCACGGCGCGCTGATCGCCGTCGGACAGTTCTTCTTCCCCGAGCACCGACGTCCAGTTTTCCGGCCCGGTCCGATCCGCCGTCTTGTTCACGTTGACGGCCTGGCCGTACGTCAAATGGCCGCCCAGGAAGCCGCCGAACGTCACCAAACCGAGGCCCGCCATGCCCAGGTTTTCCCAAGGCCTCGGCGCCCGCTCCTGCGCGCCACGGCGGATGAGACGTAAAAACAGAGGCCTGTGGTGTTCACCAGGGCGTGGACCAACCCTGTCCGTTGTGGTTTCCCCTCGGTGTCTGACCAGTCGTTCAAACCTGCGGCAGCCGTGGGGACGGCTGTGGCAATACCGACGGCGACGAGGGCGTCGGCCGCTGGTTCCGAAGCCCGGCCTCCAGCCAGGTCTAAAAGAGCTGCCATGGTCCAAGCACCAATGGGAAGGTCGGTCAGCACCGGATGCAGCGGATGACCGATGTATGTCCCGCTCAAGAGATTCCGAACGGGCCGCGGTTTCACTACCCTCCCCACGGCCTTCGCCAGGGAAGACGCTACCCCATCGAGTAGATCGAATTGCTCGACGGCTTTGACGACAGAATCCAGCTTCATTGCAACTCCTTGATTTCAGCACCCGGATCTCAGCACCCGGCATGCGGCTGTCCAGGAACAGGTCACAGGTTTCTCCGCTGTCCGATGATCGAAGTTTTACACCGCGCCAAGTCCATGGCAAGGACCGCCGCCCCTACGTACCTGACGTGAATCCTTGATGCTCGTGCAGAGTTATGGTCATGTGCCGCTTTCGGGGATGTCCTCGTGCGGCGGAAGGCGGTGGGGCGGGGGACCATCCTTCGGACGGTGATGGGGCGGCACGCCCCCGTGTGGTGGGGGCGGCACCGGGGCGTGCTTGCGCAAGTGCGGCGGGAGTCCCTCGTGTGGTGGGGGCGGCACCGGGGCGTGCTTGCGCAAGTGCGGCGGCACCGGGGGCGCGCTTTCGCGCAGCTCCGGGGGGACATGTCCAGTGGACGATGGTTCTGCTGTGGTCGCCGTCCCCTCACTGGAGCCGTCTATCGCGAGTCCGTAATAGCTGTAGAGCTCCTGTTCCTGCATGGTCGTAATGGCCCCGCGGTCACTGTCTATTCGAGGACCGTTCTTCACCATTTCCTTGGAAAAGGCAATCCGGATCACGGATTCTTCGAGCCTGGCGCCGGAGAGCGGGGCGAAGGACTCCGACATGCCGAACATCCCTGTTCGCACCGTGACGAATACGGGTTCGCCCGAGTCACTGCTGGTAAAGATCTGCTCCACTGAACCGATCCTCACTCCGTCCGTGTCAACCACGATTCCCCCGTTGAGGACTATGTTGTCGATGTCCTGCAGGTTCAGCATGAAGGTGCCTTTCTCCTCGTTCGGCTTCATGTTCGGGCCACGGCGAGGGCCAACACTGCGCCGAGGACGGTCAGCGGGGCGACGATCAACCCGAAGATCGCGTAGCCCCTCCATGAAATCATGACGTTCATCCTGGCAAGCCGGTCATGCCAAAGCAGGGTAGCCAGGGACGCCCAGGGGGTGATGAGCGGCCCCGCGTTGACTCCGATCAACAGCGACGCCAGCCGTTCGGGTGTTCCGGCCACGGGTTCGGCCAGTAAGTACGCCGGTAAATTGTTCAGTACATTGGAACCGACCCCGCCCGCGATGGCCAACCGGACGAGTTCCCCCGTGCCCCGGCCCTCCCCCGCCACCAGGCCCAAAAGCAAGGGAGCACCCATATGCCGGGCAGTTTCCATCACCAGGAAGAGTCCGGCGGCGAACAGTAGCAAGGACCAGGGAACCAAGGACACTTTGAGCGTCCATGGTCGCCGAAGAGCAAATACTGTCCCAAGCACGACGGCGGCAATCGCCGCCGGGATCCACACCACTACCCCGGACACAAGTGCAGGGAGGAGCAACGCAAGCACAATTGCAGCGGAACCGAGGAGGACACGATCAGCGGTTGCGGGGGTTGATCCGCTCCCGTCCGCCTGTCCAGGCCTGATGCGCGTGACGCGGATACGCGGATATCGCTTGCGAAGATCGCGCCGGAAGACGATGCCGATGAACACCAACGGCACCAGGACGCCTACGAGGAACGGCGCCCACATCAACGCTGCGAACGCGGCGGGGCTGGAACCGTCGAGACTGTGTTGGGCCAGGAGGTTTGTGAGGTTGGAAATAGGCAACAGCAAGCTGGCAGTGTTTGCGAGCCACACCGTCGACAAGGCGAATGGCAGCGGCGGGAGGCCGGCCTGCCTGGTCACGCTGACCACCACGGGTGTCAACAACACCGCCGTCGTATCCAGGGACAGAAAGACGGTGCTCAGCGTCGCGAAGACCGCCAGCAACAACCACAAAATGAGGCTGCGGCCCCGCCCCCAATACCGAAGTCGGCGGGCAGTCCAGAGGAAGACCCCGGCCTCGCTGGCCAACTCCGTCACTACTGTCATTGCCACGACGAATAAAAGAATCGGAGCCACCCGATCAACAAGTGCTGCCAGGTCGGCGACAGGCAGGGCTCCCGTAACGACCGCCGCGACGCCGAGCAGCAGCAAGACCGCACCGATAATCGCCAGACGCATGGACGGATTCTATCCGCTAGTCCGCGCCCGGAAGCCGACGGAGGGCGTCCAGAACCGCTGCTCCCTCTGCAAGGAGGGGATCCCGGTCCGCCGGCTGGGGGACAAGACGTCCAACGTCATTGAGGAGGGTCTCAACATAGTGGCTTACGACGGCGCGATGACCGCCTTCCGTGAACCATGCAAGATCGCGGCAAGTCCGCAACAGGGAACGGACGACGCGGGGTTCATTCGCCCCGTAGCGCCGCACCTGGCCAAGGGCCAGGTCCATGAGATAGCCGAAATCCCGGCCCGGCACATACAGCACCGTGTCACCATGCGCGTCTGGTACGACGCGCGGCCCGTGCTTCCGGACCGCTAGGGCGACAAGGATCGAGGCGAGATGGTCCACGGCCTGAATGGCAGTGTAAGGGTCGTTCACAGCCGGCGAGAGAGCCTTCGAGGCAACGTCGGCCAGCTGGCGCACGCCGAAGGCCACGTCCTGTTCAAGCGTACGTTCGTAACCGATCCGCACGCACCGGGCGAGCAGGGGTCCCAAGTCCCGGGCGACGTTGCGGAGGTCATCTGCGCCCCGGTCGTGCTTCCACCAGAACCACAACAACGGCACGCCCTCGACGACGTGCTCACCGACCATCGGCACGATCCGGCCCGTAAGACCCCTTCCGGCGAGCTCCTCAACGAGGGCATGCAGGTGGAATGCCTGAACATAGCCAGACCGTTGAGCGCGAACCGCTACTGCGGCCGGCGGCGGCCCGGGCAGGAGGACCGAGGGATCGCCGTCGACGAACGATCGTTCGATGACCTTGAGCGTTGCGTTCTCGACGCTCTTCATCACTTGGTCGATCTGGATCGAATGCGAGAGATGGTGGACGAAGAAGACGAGCATCAGGAGGCTTACGAACAGCAAAAGCAGCGCTCCGCTCACAGCGAGCCGCGGGTAGTCCGCAGTCCGCTGACCACCGGCGATCCCCACCGTGTAGAGACCTGCCGTGCTGTATGAGAATGTCGCGACAAACGCACTAAGCGTCACTTGGTTCGGGAGGTCGCGCAAAAAGTTCCTCAGGAGCCTCGGACTGAACTGGGTGGACGCGAGCTGCAACGCCACAACCGTGAGACCAAGCACCAGCGCAATCACGGTGACCATCGTGCTCGCGATGTCGATCAGCAGGGCACGGGCGTCATCAGAGGTGCCTTGGAAAAGCAGGAGCGCGAACGGAGAGCCCGGATCAATTCGTACCGCCGAAAGACCCGCCCCTGCCACAAGCGCCAACACCACGGCGGAACTGGGAAGTGCCCACAAGGCACCGCCAAGATACTCCCGCACCACATCACGCCTCACACCTGACACTCTCGGGGACAGAGCAGTCCCCGGTCAAGGAATGCACCGCTGCGCCGGCCAGGTTTTTGGCACGATCCACTATTGAGAGCGGGGCAGGATGTGGCTAGATCTCACGCTGGCGACTGAAAGGCTTTGATGCCAAGCGGCGCTTCGCTGTTGACAGGAAGACTTCCGCGGCCTGCTGGCCCGCCGGACTGAGTCTGCGGTTGGTGAGGTGTGCGAGCAGGACCCTGCGGGCCGGGGTATTGGCGAGCGGGACGGCGACCACGTCCGGGCGGAGTGCGCTCAACGCGAGTTGCGGTGCGAGGGCCACGCCGATGCCGGCAGCGACCATGCCTTGGGTCTCCTGGTAATCGTTGGCGGCAAAGGCGATGCGGGGCTCGAACCCCGCATCGCGGCATACCCGGCGGAGCACGTCGGCCACGGGATGTTCGTCGCGGACAATCCACTCCTGGTCCTTTAGCGCGTCGATCTTCACTGCCCGGTGCCCGGCAACCGCGTGGTCGCGCGGTACGAGCAGCACGGTCGGGTCGTTCATCAGCTTGATGAGGGTCAGGTCCTCGTCCGCGATCTGTTCCCAGGGGTAGTCCCACAGCAGCGTGAGTTCTATGTCCCGGCGCCGCAGCCGCTCGAGCAAGCCGTCCTGGCGCGCACTGACTACTGTGACGGCGACTTCCGGGTGGCGTGCCCGGAACGCGAGGACGACGTCGGGCATGAGGGAGGCGCCGACGGTGGGGAATGTCCCCATCCGCAATTGACCCTTGCGCAGTCCTGCGAACTCTTCCATCTCCGCCCGGGCTGCCCCGATGGTCCTGTCGATGTCATCTGCATACCCCAGGAGGGCATGTCCTGCGTCGGTGAGCGCGACACCCCTCGGATGCCGTTCGACAAGGGCAACGCCCACTTCATGTTCGAGTTTGGCTAGTTGCTGCGAGACGGCGGACGTCGTGAAGGACAGCGCGGCTGCCGCGGATGTCAACGAGCCGAAACGGCTCACCTCGCGGAGCAAATGGAGTCGGTGTAGGTCGAGATCAGCCATGCCCCGAGTTTAGCAAAACTATACGGTGCCTAAGTTTCTTGTGATTGTGCTGAAGTCGTAGCTCGCGGATCGTAAATAGGGACAAAGCGCTTGTAAGCGCGACACTTCGATAGCTAGGAGAAGTCCGTGGGACTTAGAGGCCACTGGTACCGAGGCGGCACGAGCAAGTGCTGGCTCTTCGACGCTGAACACGTGGCCCACCACGCCCAGGGCCACGAGGAGATCCGCACCCTGCTCGCCGATGCCTTCGGTGCTGCGGATGCCCGCCAGCTCGACGGAGTCGGCGGCGGGACCTCGACGACGTCAAAGGCAGCTGTTATTCGGGCCACACCTGGGGGCCGGGCCGATCTCGAATACCTCTTCGCCCAAGTCGGAATCGGAGACCCCACAGTCGAACTCGGTTCAAATTGTGGCAATTGCGCCACTGCGATCGCCTTGTATGCCGTGCAGTCGGGCATCGTTGCTCCGGCAGAAACTGTCACCCGGGTCAGCATGCTCAACCTCAATACCGGCGCAGTGCTCAGCGGCACGATCCCGACGCCGGACGGAAAGATCCCTACGGCCGGCCTGGCCCATATCCCGGGGAGTAGCGCACCCGGCGTTCCCGTGAACCTCTCTTTCCATGCCCCGTGGGGCCAGTCCACCGGCTCTGTACTGCCGACGGGAAGCGCGCTTGACCACATCACAACGGGCGAAAGGACGTTTGCGGCCACCTTGGTCGACGCCGGGGCGCCGGCGGTGCTGGTCCCGGCGGACGAGATGGGCATAGACCTGGCGCTGATGAACGGCAGTCTCGGCAAACACCTGCCGGACCTCATGGCGGCCCGCGCATCCGCCGGCCTCATCATGGGGCTAAGGAAGCCCGAGGATCCGCCGCAAAACGCGGTGCCGAAGGTCGGCGTCGTGGCACCTCCAGGCGACTACACTGCGGCCGATGGAACGAGGATCGGTTCGGAGACCCACGATGTCAGGGTGCGCATGCTCTCGATGCTCGCACCCCATCCCGCGATCGGCCTCACCTCGGCGGTCGCCGTCTCCGTTGCCGCGGCACTGCCGGGATCGGTCGTAGCCAATGCCCTGGATACGGGGCACACCGAGCAACCAGGTCCCCGGATCCTGCGCATCGGAACGCCCGCTGGCGTCATCACTACCGAAACCATCATCAATGATGCCGGCGACGCCACCGAGGTCGCCCTCCACCGGGCGGCCCGGCATATCGCCACGGCCGACATCGACCTCCCACGGCTCCTGGCCCGGACGGCCTAGCCTCTCCAACCCGCCCCTGTCATCATCAAATGGGGCTGCTCACAAGGAAGTTGTTCAATGAAGATCAAATCCATCCTCGGACATTTGTATGTTCAGGTACTCATCGGCGTCGGGCTCGGCATCCTGCTGGGCGCACTGTGGCCCGAGCTCGGTGCATCCCTTAAGCCGCTGGGAGACGGTTTCGTCAAGCTCGTGAAGTTCATGATCGCGCCGATCGTTTTCTGCACGATCGTCAGCGGGATCACGTCCCTCACGGATACCAAGAAGGTCGGCCCGACCCTCGTGCGCTCGCTTGGACTGTTTTATGCGCTGACTGCATTGGCCCTGGCGCTCGGACTGGGCGCGGTCATGCTGCTCCAGCCGGGGGCGGGCATGCACATCAACCCAGCCCACCTCGACTCCTCGGTTGCCTCCAAGTACACCAGCCAGCTACCCAGCAGCAATCCGGTGGACTTCATTCTCAGTATCATCCCAACATCCTTTGTGGGCGCTTTCGCCGATGGCGATGTCCTTCCCGTGCTGGTCATCGCCCTGTTGTGCGGTTTCGCTTTCAGCAAGCTTGGCGCACCGGGCCGCGGTGCCCTAGAGATCGTGAACAGCTTCAACCGGCTGCTGTTCGTGGTGTTCGGCTTCCTCATGAAGGCTGCCCCCATCGGCGCCTTCGGTGCCATTGCCTTCACGGTAGGCAAGTACGGCGCCCACTCAATCGGGAACCTCGGGATGCTCATCCTTGCCTTCTACGCAGCTTGTATTGTTTTCGTGGCCGTCGGCCTCGGCGTCGTTGCCAGGATCGCCGGCTTCAGCCGCTGGCGCACACTGCGCTATTTCAAGGACGAGTTCCTCATTGTGCTCGCAACCTCATCCAGCGAACCGGTGCTGCCCCGGCTCCTGTCCAAGCTTGAGCGGATCGGCTGCGAACGCGGCGTCGTCGGGCTCGTTGTCCCGACCGGCTACTCGTTCAACCTCACCGGTACGGCGATCTACCTCACCCTGGGGTCGATGTTCATTGCACAAGCCTGCGACATCCACCTCAGCTGGGACCAGATCCTCCTCATGCTCGGCATGATGCTGCCGACCTCCAAAGGCGCGGCCGGGGTGACCGGCAGCGGCTTCGTCGCCCTCGTCGCCACCCTCACGGTCATGCCAACCCTTCCCGTGGCCGGAGTTGCACTGATCGTGGGCATCGACAGGTTCATGAGCGAAGCGCGCGCCCTGACCAGCACCGTCTGCAACATCGTCTCGTGCATTGCCGTCGCCAAGTGGCAGGGCGCACTCGACGTCGGGAAGCTCCGCTCCGAACTCCAGTCCGGTCCCGTGGCCACAAATGCGGAAGGTATCCAACTGACCAAGCGAGCCCTGGTCCACTGACGAAGGCCACACCGAATGGCAGGGATTCACTTGATGGCCCCCTTGGGCCGGGCCCGACATCACCCGGCGCTGCGCCAGAAGGTACACAATGATCGACGGCGCCATCGCCAAGGATTGGCTTGCACCACGGCGAAGATAAGGTCAAGGAATGGAACAAGATGACGTGGCCACCTCGCCACAGCTGCTGCGGAAGATCAACATGGGGGCAGTGCTCCGCTATGCCCTCGAGGCCGAGGCTTTTAGGGCGATCGACGCCATGTCGGCGACGGGCCTGACCCGCTCCACAGTTCTCGGTTTGTGCGACGAACTTGTCGCCCAAGGCTGGATCGAAGAGATGGGCGATTCCCGCGCGGCCGGTCAGTACATCAAGGGCCGTCCGGCGCGTCGGTACCGCTTACGCGGCGAAGCCGGCCGCATCATCGGCGTAGACGCCGGACAGCACACGGTCACAGCCGTCGTCGCCGACCTGCGCGGAGCCATCCTTGCGCGTGCCGCCCACACGCTTGACCGCGAAGACGGTGATGCTCGCCGGTCGACCGTAAGGAGCGTTCTCGACGAGGCCTTGGACCTGGCGCACTCCCGGCCGGAAGAAGTATTCCTGGTGGTGGTCGGAGTACCCGCACCCGTCGACGAGAAGGGCCATTCGCCCGAAAGCAATGAGTTCTGGAGCAACATGAACCCGGATTTCCCTGCGGTCTTTGCCGATTGTGGGCGCACGATCGTGGACAATGATGCGAACCTGGCCGCGCTTGCGGAGCGGGCACACGGCGCCGGCTCCGCTTCCTTTGCGGCACTACTCTCCGGGGAGCGCTTCGGCGCGGGCCTGGTCATCGACGGAAAGCTGCTACGTGGCCCCCGGGGCGGAGCCGGTGAGATGCGCCTGCTGAACGTTGTCGAGGGTGTTGGCTCGGCCGACGGCCTCGGCCTCCTGGGCAGGAAATGGGCGATGGACGCCAGCCAGGCCGGGGAAATGCCCGGGGAATCCTTGCTGGCGCAGATCCCCCGCGAACGGCTGTCCGTCGAAGCGGTTTTCGACGCGGCCGCCAAGGGGGACGGAACGGCGCTCGGTATCGTTAATCGGCTGGGAGAACGGTTGGCCCGGGTTGCCCACGTGCTTGCGAGCCTGCTGGATGTGGACAAGGTCATCGTCGCCGGCGCCGTGGCCGCAGCTGTCGAGCCGGTCCTGAAGAAGGCGACGGCCGTCCTCGCACAGGAATTCGAAGCTCCTGTACCCTTATTGGCCGCCTCCGCGCTGGGGGCCGATGGTGTCGTGCTGGGGGCGCTGGAGTGTGGCCTGGCAATGGTACGCAGCCAACCACTGTCCTTCACTCCCCATCTTCTTGAACGCCATCCCGAAGCTTTGTCCTGACGGCGCTCAGTTTTACCCTCCTCACGTGAGGTGCCGCAATAGAAAGTAGGCTTACGATGTAGTGACCGGCACTAACGGAAGGATGATCGAATGACCGAGAACAGCAGTGGAGAAGGCTTTGTCGTTCCGGACCCTTCAAAGGTTCGCGAAGATATTCCAGGCGACGCCGGCGATAAGGCAAACGAAATCCGCTTCAGCGAAGAGCAGGCCCTCATCGAAGAGCAAGCGCATGGTATCCGGCCGGAGAAATACAATGTCCCTTCCGGCGGGCCAACCATGGAAGAAGCGCGAGGCAACATGGACTTGTCCGAGGAAGACACCGGAGGGACGACTGAGAGCGACAGCAGCGACGACGCCCTGCACGGAGGCGCAGAACAGTAGTGCCGCTACACCTCGTGCTTGTCTCCGACACTCACATTCCCGACCGGGCCAAGGCGCTCCCCTCCCAGGTCTGGGCCGCCGTCGAAAACGCCGACGTCGTATTTCATGCGGGCGACTGGGTGGCTTCCGCCCTTCTATCCGAGTTCGAGCGGCGCAGTCGAAGGTTGATTGCCGTCCGCGGTAACAACGACAGTCCTGAACTGCGACGATGCTTGCCTGAAACCACGTCAGTGACCTTGGACGGACTCAGATTCGCAATGGTGCACGAGACGGGTCCCGCGAAGGGGCGTGAGCACCGGTCAGAGGTCCTGTATCCAGGCGCCGACGTACTGGTCTTCGGCCATAGCCATATTCCCTGGGACGCAAGCAGCCCGAACGGCCTTCGGTTGCTGAACCCCGGCTCCCCCACCGACCGCCGCCGCCAACCTGTCTGCACCTACATGACTGCGGAGGTGGACGGCGGCGAACTGTCAGATGTCCGGCTCGTCGAAGTCCGCAAGGATTGACTGGGCGCCCGCAGATGCGTCAACCGATCCCGGGTGTGGCCCTAATGGCGTTAATAGTCCTGTCTGCGATCACTTGGGCGTCGCTTCCGGAATCAAGGATCGTGTTGCGGGTGGATTCAGGATCGACCATAACGGCGGTAACGGCGAGGCTGTCCGAGGCCTGGGTGGTGGTCAATAGCGCGTCCACCTGGGCCGAGAAGCAGGAGTCACTCGACGTGGAGTGAACGTCCATTGCCACGACGTTGTTGTTGGAGACGAAGTTGCCGGCCCCGGTCATGAGCCGGATGATGACGGGCGTGGCGCCTCTTG
Organism: bacterium RCC_150; assembly: GCA_041360635.1. Taxonomy (GTDB): domain Bacteria; phylum Actinomycetota; class Actinomycetes; order Actinomycetales; family Micrococcaceae; genus Arthrobacter. The sequence goes on from JBFUPP010000001.1 coordinate 96,058, forward strand.
GCCGGATGCTCTGCGAGTCGATGACCTCGGAGAAGTGGTTGCCGACGACCGAGTTGTTGTTGCCGCTGATATTGAGGAGTCCGTTGAGGTCGTCCAGACCGTTGTCGACTCCCAGGAAGGGCGTCCAGGGCTCATGGTCGCGCAGGAAGTGGTTCGTGGCCACGAGGTTTTCCGAACTGTTCGCTCCGAGAACTACCATCCCGGGGTAGAACGAGTGCAGCCGGTTGTTTGCGACGCTTGAACGCGTAACGCCGTTGAGATAGACGCTGCTCGCGCCACGCGGGAAGACATTGTTCGCGGTGATCAGGAGCCCGCCGTGGTTCTCGGCGTAGATCGAGTGGCCTTTGAAGCCCGCTCCGATAAGGTTGTCGGTGATTTTTGATGCCTGTCCCCACCCGCGCAGTTCGATGCAGCTTCCGCATTCGGCGATGAAGTTGTCGTGAACGGAGAGCGCGTCCGCGTTGTAGATGGTGAGGGCGTTCTCAAGGTAAACGAACCCCATGCCGTTGATGCGGAATGAGTCATTGGCATTCGCGATATAGATGCCGGTCTTGCCATTCACGTAGGTGTTTTCCGGATGCAGCCCGGAGCCGTCCGGGATGAAGTGCAACCCGTCGATGCAGAAGTTGGAGAACTCCACCGAGCTGATCCGCGGACTACCGCTTCGCTCAATGTAGAAGGCGGCTCCCCTGGATTCCTCCCCTTCGCCGTCAAGGGGAAGGTCGACGAGAACGCGGCTCCCCCCGGGCCACAGCTCATGCAAGTCGGGCCATTCGTCTTCGGGAACGTTGAACCGGATGCTTGAGGACGTAAATCCGTGTCCTGAGCCCTCGATCCTGAGGAAGCTGACGTCGATCACCACTTGGGAGCGAAGACGATAGTCCCCTGGCGGAATGTAGATTATCGCTCCTGGCTTTCCACCATCGTCCGCATCGGTGGCGGCCTGCCGGTCCTTAATGTCGGCGATGATGCTGTTGATGACCTCACCGATGTCCTTGGATGGATTACCGACGGGCCAGGTAGTCACGTCGTAGTAGTTGCTGCTTGGCACGGATTCTTCCCTTTGTGTTGTGATCAGGTGAGTGTTGAGACCGCGAGGTTCAGTATCGTTGCCGAGCCTCCCCCAGTCGATAGCCAGTTCTGCCGGCTTTCGGTTTCGGGGAAGATGAGATCGGTCAGCACGACCTTGCCGCCCTGGGCGAATACTTCCACCGAGCAGTGGTCCACGACGATGAGTAATGTGAGCACACCATTTTCAAGGTCGACCGGTGCCCCGTTAGCGGAGGCGAATTTCCCGTGGAAGCCGATGTTTCCTGATTGTCTGCGGTCAAGGATGAGTTGCGCGCTGCTGGTGTCGTAGCTCAGAAGGGCGCCCTTGCTCCCGTCGCTGCTTGCGAAGAGTCGGAAATCAATGCGTTCGGCGCTGCCGGGCACGATCTCCGCTTCGATGATGTGGGCGCTGCCGGGTATCGCATCTGGCAATCGGAAGGCTGAATTTCGCAGCTCAAAGGTGCCTGCCTTCAGCGGGTACTCGGCGGTGGGGGGCTCTCCTACCGCGCAGGGATCGGCCAGGACCGGCTTCTGGACCAGGCGGGCTGAGCCGTTGATCGTGGTGAGGCGCAGTTCCCGGGCGAGGGTCATCGAGGACCGCCATGGGGTGGTGGGCAACTGGTTGGCGTAGTCCCAGTTGTTCATCCAGCCGATGATGATGCGCCTGTCATCAGGGGCATCGCTGAAGGATACGGAGGCGTAGCAGTCACGACCCCAGTCCAGCCACAGGCATTGCTGCAGGACTGCATCGGCCGCGGCTGAGTCACCCAGGCTGCTGACCCCTTCCGGCGCGGCGAGTGAACCGGCGTCCGGGTGGAACCGGGCGCCGTCGAAGTGCCCAATGAAGTACTGGCCGCCGGAACCTCCTGCCACTGCGCCGGGGTTGACGTTGACGATCAGTACCCACTTGATGTTGTCCATATCCCCGTCCACTGCCAGGGGGAAGAGGTCGGGGCACTCCCATTCGCCGGCGTCGGCGTTGGCCGGGCCGAAATCGCTCAGAAAGTCCCACGACTTGAGGTCTTCGGAGCGATAGATCACCACTTTTTGGTGCTGCGCTTCGACGGCGACCATGACCCAGTAGGTACCCTGGTTCCCTTGATAGCGGAAGACTTTGGGATCGCGGAAGTGCGCGGAGTTTCTGGTCAGGACGGGGTTTTCATCGTATTTTCGCCATGTCATTCCTGCGTCTGTGCTGTAGGCCAGGGACTGGGCCTGCGTGCCGCTGAGTTCGGTCCCGGGCTTGTACGCACTGGTGTAAATGGCTACAAGGGCAGGCGCGTCCGCGGTGCCGAAACCGGATGTGTTGCCGTGGTCGACGACGACGCTGCCGGAGAAGATGTCCTCTGTCTCGTCGCAGGCAATGGCAACAGGGTGTTCGGTCCAGTGCAGCAAATCACGCGAGGTGGCGTGGCCCCAGGACATGTTGCCCCAGACGTTGCCGTACGGGTTGTTCTGGAAGAAGAGGTGGTACAGGCCGTCGTGGAAAACCAGGCCGTTGGGATCGTTGAGCCAGGTGTCCCTTGCCGTGAAATGGATGGCGGGCCGAAACCTGGAAGTACCCCCGGCGGCTGTTTCCGGGCGTGCGGCATCAAGGTAACTGGACATCTCTGGCGTTCCTCTTGGGATGTGGAAGGGGCTGGCTGCCTATTGCGCGGGAGCCGTAATGGAATCACGGCGCACGAGCGGGCAGCTCAGAATGGTCGGGTGGAGTGTCATGAGGGTGAGGTCGGTCTTTCCCTCGACGGCGTCTATCAGGTGCTCTGTGGCCCAAGCACCCATCTCGTAGTGGGGCAGGGCCACGGTGGTGAGGCCGGGGTAAAGGTTGGCGGCGATCAGTTCCTGGTCATCGAAGCCGACGATTGAAAGGTCGCCGGGGATGCTGAGTCCCAACTCCGCGGCGGCGCGGTAGGCTCCCATGGCCATCCGGTCGTTGTAGCAGAACAAGCCGGTGGGCCGGTCCTCGCGTGCCAGGATGCGCCGGGCCGCTTCATAGCCGCCGTGCACCTCGGAGACCTGGGACTCGACAGGAGCGCTGTCGCCGTCCAGCCCTGCTTCGGTCAGCGTGGCCCGGAAGGCCTGGAGCCGCTGATGGGTGGCGGGGACGTCATCGGTGTTGTTGATGAAGCCGACCCGGGTGTGGCCGGCTTCCAGGAGCGCGTCCACCGCGGCGCGTGCGCCGCCTTCTTCGTCCGGGATGACGGATGTGATGTTCCCGCCGGTGGCCACCGAGTCGACCAGGACGGAGGGCACGCTGCCGAGGTTGGCTGGCAGCTCCACATTGCGGTGGTACATGGTGGCGTAGAGGATGCCGTCCACGCGGCGTTCCAGAAGGGCCTGGACGTCCGCCTGGCGGGATTCGAGGCTGGCCGAGACGGGGGTGTTGATGATCATGAGGTTGTAGCCCCGGGCTTTGGCGGCCTCGTCAGCGCCAAGGATGATTCTGCCGGCGTGGGGCGTGGTGGCGATTTCCTCACTGACCAGACCCAGCATGCCGGTCCTTTGCGTGCGAAGGGCCTGGGCAAGGCGGTTGGGGCCGTAGCCTAGTTGCTCCGCCGTCGTCCGGACCTTGTCCCTGGTTTCGGGACTGATCCGGGCATAGGAAACGTCGTTGAGGACGTGGGAGACAGTTGTCACGGAGACGCCAGCTGCGATGGCCACGTCCTTGATGCCTATGTTCTTGTTGCTCATCTGTCTCCCACGTCCTTATGTACCAGTAGGCTACCGGGGAATGGACGTTGCCCCTGAGCCAAACCGCTGACACCGCTGTCCGGCTGCCAAAGTTCCATGATCTCTTGTTCGTTTAGTTGGTGGTCTATCCCTTGACGGCCCCGAGCGTCATCCCCGCGACGATCTTGCGCTGCAAGAGGAGCGTGAGGAGGATGACCGGGATCGAGTACACCGCTGCGAGGGCGGTCATGGATCCCCAGTCCAGCCCGAACTGGGTCTGGAAGTTCGCGATCACCACGGGGGTGGTCTGGGACCGGACCGCGGTCATGAGCAACGCGAACAGGAATTCGTTCCAGGACGCGAGGAAAGCGAAGATCGCCGTGACCGCGATGCCTCCGGACACCACCGGGATGACGACTCGCCACAGGGCCCCGAGCCGGCTGCAGCCATCGACCGTGGCGGCCTCTTCGAGGTCCTGGGGGACGGCTTCGAAGAAGCTGGACATGAGCCAGATGGACAGCGGCAGGGAGATCGTGGTGTGCGCGATGGACAGGGCGATCGGGGTATCGGCCAGGCCCACCGAGGCCATCATGGATGCCAGGGGGATGCCGATGGCCACCGGCGGGACCATGCGGGTGACCAGCGCGGCCATGATGAAGACCCTGCCGCTGCGGGTCTTGTAGCGCGTGATGCCGTAGGCCGCCGGCACTGCGAGGACGAGCGAGAGCGCGGTGCTGATGACCGCGGTCTGGATGCTGTTGATGAACGACGCAGGCACTCCGCTGCGTCCCAGGGCGCTGACATAGTTCGCCAGTGTCCATTCCTTGGGCAGGATGGTGGGCGGCACGGCGATCGTGTCTATGGGTGTCTTGAAAGACGTCAACAACAGGTACAGGAACGGGAACCCGTACAGGACCAGGGAAGCAGCAAGAAGGATCCACAGGATGGTCCTGGTGCTGCGCTTTCCGGCTTCGAGTCCTTCGCGGTTGACGCCGCGGCGCCTGCGGCTTGCGCCAGCCAGGGCCTGTTCACTGGTCGACCGCCGGACGGGGATGGTCGGACTTTCCATAGTGCTCATCAGGTGTCCTTTCCTGGCCGCCAGATGGTGGTGACGGCGACGAAGGCGATGGCGAGCATGGCCAGCAGGTAGATCGTGCCCATGGCGCTTGCCAGGCCTGGGTCGCCGAATCGGATCATGGTCCGGTAGATGAGCAGGCTCATGGTTTCGGACGCGGACTGCGGTCCGCCGTTGGTTTGGATCAGGATGGTGTCGAACGCACGGGCGGCGTCGATGCCACGGACCACGAGCGCGACGGCGATGACCGGCCGCAGCAGTGGGAGGATGATGCGGAACAGCAACGATGGTGCGCGGGCGCCATCGAGCCTGGCGGCCTCGATGAGGTCTCCCGGGATGTTTTGCAGGCCCGCGAAGAGCACCAGGCACATGAACGAGGTGGTGAGCCAGATGTCGGGGATGGCGACGGAGAACAGGACGATGTCCGGGTTCGAGAGCCAGCCGATCTGGTTGGGGTTTTGCAGGATGCCGGCCTGGCTAAGCAGGCTGCCGAGCAACCCGAAGTTGTCGATCATCAGGAACTTCCACAACAACCCGGCAACGATCGGGGCAATCATCAAGGGGTAGAGGAACATGGTCCGCCAGACCTGGGATTTCTTGCCCAGGGTGGTGAACAGCAGGGCCATGCCCAGGCCCAGGGCGAACTCAAGGGTTACAACCATGATGGTGTAGGCGAACGTGCGCCAGCCTGCCCCGATGAAGTCCGGGGAGGTGAAGGCGCGGACGTAGTTGTCCAGCCCGACAAAGTCGCGCGGACCACCGACGACTGGGGAGATCTTGAAGAAGCTGTCCGTGACAAGCCGGAACAGCGGGTAAGCAACAAAGACTGCGAGGAACAGCGCCGCCGGAGTCATCAGGTAGAGGGCGAAGCGGCGATCAGGGATGCGCACGGGATTCTCTTCCGCTGGTTGGGTCCGCGGCGGGCACCGCCATTGCTGGTCGTGCCAACGGGGCTGGTGCCGGCCGCGGAGTCTTACTTGAGGAGTGCTTGGATCTTGGTTTTGGCGTCGGCCAACAGGCTCGTGCTGTCTCCGCCGGCCACGGCCTTCTGGAGCGTGGGCACCAGAACGGTGTCCACGATCTGCTGCCACTTAGCCGTTGCCGGACGCGTTCCCGTCGCGGGGGCGTTGAGGGTTTCGATCAGAGGCTTGAAGCTTTCGTAGCCGGGCTGGTCCTGGTACTTCTGGAAGGCGGAGATCCGTGACGCCAGGCCCAGGCTCGACTGGATGGCCAAGTCATTGTGGTCGAAGGCGCACTTGACGAACTTCTTCGCGGCGTCGGTGTTCTTGGTTGCCTTCGGTACCGAGAGGTACCAGGGTCCGGGGACACCGGCTACGCCGGCGGAGCCGCCGATCATCGGTGCTGTGCCAACCTTGCCGTAGACCGGTGAGTCCTTGGGGATCTGCCGGTAGGCGTGCGCCCAGAACTGGGTCATGGCCGTCTTGCCCTGGTTGAACAGATTCTGCGCGGCAGCCCAGTCGACCTGCGCCGCACCCGGAGGGGCGTCCTTGACAAGGCTTGTGTAGAAGTCCAGCGCCTGCTTGTGGGCGGCGTTGTCGATGATGACGTTGTTGTTGCTGTCCAGGACTGCGGGGGAGCCAGCCTGCAGCACGTGGGCCAAGTACTCAGTCTCGACCCCGCCCTTCACGTCGGTTCCGTACATGCCGTCCTTGGTGAAGAACGCGGAGATGTCCTGGTACTGCTGCCAGGTGGTCGGCGCGGCCAGGTCATAGCCGTACTTGGCCTTGAAGTCGGCCTTGTTCTTGGCGTCGTCGAACAGGTCCTTGCGGTACAGGACGATCTCGGCGTTGGTCCAAGCCGGCATGCCGATGAAGTGCCCATCGACATTTGCTTCCTTGACCAGCGAAGGGAAGATGTCCTTCTTGGCCTCGTCTGTGAAGAGGTCATCGATCGGCTGGACGGCATCCTTGAAGCTCGGGAGCCAGACAGAGTCCAGCGCGGCCACATCGAAGGACACGGTGCCGGAGGAGAATTCGCTGGACAGGCGGTTGAACAAGCCGTCGTAGGGAAGTTCAACAAAGTTGACATTGACCCCGGTGTCTTTCTTGCACTGGTCGGCAATGGGCTGCAGTTCTGCGTGCCCGCCGGCCTCGACCAGGACGTTGATGGAGCTGCCGCCGCTTTCGGTGGAGGACGGGCCCCCTGCGCCGCATCCGGTTGCAACGAGCGCGACGGCGGTGCAGATGCCGCCGATGGTGGCGAGCTTGGAGATGGTCTTTCGAGAGGACATCGCTGTCGACTCCCTTTCTCTGGAATGGAAAGGCTGGAAACGTGAAGTGGGTGAAAAATCGTTTTGCCAAAACGACTTGGCACCAGAGTACGGTCGAAGTACGGGCTGTGTCAACAGTCACACATCAGGAAAAGGAGGGTCTTAACGCCGCAGTCGGATTGGGCCGAATATCATCGGCGTCACGCATCTAAACCGTTCTGGCGGCTCTTGGCCGCTTGGCAGGTTTTTGGCAGCCGGATGGCAGGCACGGTCAAAGAAGAAGAATCGCCTGAGCCGGCCTAGTGTCCCCGCGCTCCAAGCAATCGCCGTCGGCGGAGGTATTTCATTCCAAGACCGTCTGCACAATAATAAGGAACGGTCAGGAAGGCCTTGGATCGAGACCTGCGTCTGGAAGGCGGCAGCAAGGCAATGGGCATCAAGGAGCAATGGCACCGGATTGATCCTGCCACGCAGCGGTGGCTCACGGACCATCCCGGAAGCGTGATTCTGCCGCGGACTCTTTCCACCATCATCAACAACGAAATCGGCGAAAGCGGCGAGAGTGACCAGCACGGTGAACTCGTGCTCTCAACCGAAGATCAGCAGTTCATCCAAGCCCTGGCGTCGAAGGGTGGAAACGGCCCGTCCGCCGCGCCTCCCCCGTTACAGTGAGGCTCACTGAATCCCGACTGCTTGCAGTGCGGTGGTCCAGTCCGAGGCGATGGCCTGCTGCGCCGCCGCAAGACTCACCTGGTGTTTACACACCGCGGCATTGAGCTGGTTCTCGACTGCGTCTTTAGGGTTCTGGACATGGCTGGCACCCGCAGCGTTCGGTTCCACCCAGAGGTTTGAGGTGCTGCTTGCTCCACCCAGTTCGAGCGGCACGAGGTGGTCGAGTTCCGTCGTCTCAGCATATTGGATCGCGTAAGCGTTTAGGGACTTGTCCTTGATCGGCCCTGTCAGTGAGGAAGCCGGCCTGACCGTCTTGGTGTAGCCGGATCTGCAAATCGTTTGCGACAGGTTGGCTTGCGTCACTGCAGGATCCACCGCACCAGGCGTGCAATTCTTGTCCGGCAAGAACCTGCCGCCGTTCGCGTCCAGGGCGGTCATGTGGCAGTGCCCAGGCTCCGGATTTATGTCCTGGACGACCGTTTGGGGGGTGTGTACAGATGCCAACTGCCCACTTCCCTTGGGGGCACGAGGCGCGAGTGTCACTTCAGGGAAGCCGGCAGTCGCGCAGCCGCCCATCGCCACCGCCGCCCCAGCGGCAAGAACAAGGGACAGGAATGCCCTCATGCCAAGCCGCCGGGCAATGCCGCGCAGCGGTCTTCTTCGCCCATCATGGAAAGCCTTCGTCTCAGTCTCGTTCAGCACCTACTTAAGGTACCGGCAGCGGAGGACCATACGACGTCGGGCACCGCCGTCGTACGGTTTCCCCTAAGAAGTCCACCGATTCGGTAATGTCAGATCATGGATAGCCACACACTGGTCAATTTCGTGCTTGTCCTCTTTTTTGTCCTCCTCGGCGGTGTTTTCTCCGGCACTGAAATGGCGCTGGTTTCGCTCCGCGAGAGCCAGGTGCGGCGGATGGAAAAAACGGGAAAGCGCGGGGCAAGAATTGCAGCGTTGGCCGGGAACCCCAACCAGTTCCTGTCGACTGCCCAAATTGGCGTGACCCTTTGCGGTTTTTTCTCCGCCGCCTACGGAGCCTCCACCATCGCGCCCGATGTAACCCCCCTTCTGGAAGGTGTAGGTTTTGGTGCCGCGGCTGACGCCGTGTCCTTTATAGGCGTGACGCTACTCGTGGCCTACCTTTCCCTGGTGCTGGGAGAGCTGGTCCCCAAGCGGCTTGCCCTGCAAAGCGCCGTCTCCCTGACAAAAGTCCTGGGCCCTCCCCTGATCGTGTTCTCGAAGATCATGCGGCCCGCCGTTTGGCTGCTGTCGGTTTCCACCGATGCGGTGGTCAGGCTTTTCGGAGGTGATCCACACGCAAAAAAGGAGAGCATCACCTCCGAGGAACTATGGGACATGGTTGCCCAGAGCGACATGCTGGAAGAGGACAGCAGAAGCATCCTGACCGACGTGTTCGGTGCGGGGAACCGGTCACTCCATGAAGTCATGCGCCCGCGAACCGATGTCACCTTCGTCGACGGCGACCTTACTATTGCAGCCGCACGCAGCCTGCTCCAGGACCGCCCGTATTCACGGTATCCCGTGATCAATAGGACTCCCGACGATGTCCTTGGCTTCATCCACATCCGCGATCTGATGCCGCGTGATGACCGGAACGAAGAGACAATCGTCAGGGACATCGCCCGTCAAATTCTTCCGCTGCCGGGAACGAACAGGGTCCTTCCCTCCCTGTCCCGAATGCGTAACCTGGGCCAGCACATCGCGCTGGTCGTGGACGAATACGGCGGCACGGACGGGATCATCACGCTGGAAGATCTCGTGGAAGAACTGGTGGGTGAAATCTACGACGAGTATGACAAAGGCACCGATGCCGAGGACCGGATCAACGTGGGCAACGGATCTGTAGAGGTCGACGGCGGCCTGATACTTCAGGAGTTTGAGTCGGCGACCGGTGTGTCACTGCCTGATGGCCATTACGAGACGGTGGGCGGGTTCATCATGGACCGCTTGGGCCGCTTGGCCCGGACGGGAGACAAAGTGGAAATCGAAGGCCATGTTCTGTCGGTGACGGCTATGGACCGGTTGCGCATTGCCCGGATCCGGGTGGCCCCCATTGACGGACAGGCGGAGAATCCCGAGCCCCGGACGTCGCGGGCGTAAACATGGTGGCTTTTGCATGTTTTGAGGCGCCTCCAACGCCGAATGGCCTAGTCTGGGCAAGCTGGGAGGAACGTTCATGGTGCTCGATGTCTCAAGTCTGAAGCTCACGCTCGGTGTTGTCGCGCTGACGTTGAGCGTGCTGTTTTATGGCTCGTACCGTCGGACCGGTTCCGCGTACAGCGGCTGGTGGTGCCTGACCCTTGCCCTGTTGATGGCCGGCAACATTGCATACCTGTTAACTGGAACATCCCAGCAGGTCTGGGCGGATCCACTTGGGAACGCACTGCTCGTGGCCGGGGCGTTCAGTGTCTGGGCAGGTTCGCGTTCCCTGCGCCTGAAACCGACCCCTGCCTGGTTGTTGTTGTCCGGGCCTGTGGTTACCGCCATCGCATCCGCGCTCGAGAACCCCGCCTCCAATGCATGGTCGGGGGGCTTGGTGTATCTGCTCCTCATGGCGGCCGGCATGGCCTTGGCGGCACGAGAACTTGCGCTCCTGAAGCCTGCGGACTCAAGGGTTCACCAGCCCCTGGCCCTCGCCGCCGGGATCCTCGCTGTGTACTACCTTGCACGGGCGTCCGTGTATGTGATGGAGGGACCCAACGGCCCTGAATTTACCAGCTACTTCAGTTCGGCATTCACGAGCATGCTGACCATTGTGATGCTGGTGACCGTGTCGTTCAGCATGACGGCGCTCATCAATGAAGAACTCATTAGCTCGCTCAAGGACCGTGCCAGCCGTGACGGGCTGACCGGGCTGCTCAACCGCGCCACCTTCATGGAGCAGGCTGGACGGGAAGTGAAGCGGCTCCATGCCTCCGGCTCGGTCTCCACGGTAGTCATCGCCGATCTGGACAACTTCAAAGCCGTCAACGACGCATACGGTCATGCCGCAGGGGACGCCGCGATCCAGGCATTCGCGGACGCCTGCCGGGCCTCGGTCCGTCACACGGACCTTGCGGGCCGGTATGGCGGTGAAGAATTCATCCTCCTGCTCCCGGGCGCGGACCAGGAGAATGCCTGGATCATCGCCGAGACCATCAACCGCCGACTCGGATCAGCACAACCCCCGGAAGGCGTCCGGTTCCCGACAGTGAGCTACGGGATCGCCACGAGTGCCACCGCAACCGCCGAGCTCGCCGCCATGATCGCCGCAGCGGATCATGCCCTCTACAAAGCCAAAAGTCTGGGACGAAACCGCATCGTCACCGCAGGTCCGGGAGCCTAGGACGGACGATGCTGTCAGCCGAAGCAGTTGAACGAAAGTGCGCCGTTGATCGAGTTGGGGTCTGTCACCACGAGCCATGCCCACGATTGGACAATGGCTTTCTCAAATACCAACAGGTGAGGCTACGGTGATCCATTGTCCTTCCGCGCCCGGCTCGGCTGAACCCGAGGCGGCTCGCCCGGCATCTTCGGGTAGTCCGGCGGGAAAGGCAGCTCCCCAAGTCCAGAGTCGACGTCGCGCTCCCACCATTCCATCAGAGTGTCGAGAACGCCAGGCTCCGCATTCATGTTCGCCCAAGGATCGCCGACGGTCTTGAGGCGCTCCGGAACCGTGAGGATGGTGAAGTCGCTGGGACGGGTGTTTTCCAGTTCATCCCAGGTGATCGGACAGGAGACAGGCGCGTGCGCCAACGGCCGCGGACTGTAGGCGCCCGCGATCGTGCGGTCCCGGTTGGCTTGGTTGAAGTCCAGGAAGACGCGCGTACCGCGTTCCTCCTTCCACCAGTTGGTGGTCACCTTGTCCGGCATGCGGCGCTCAACTTCCCGGGCGGCAGCGATCACGGCGTGGCGCACATCCAGGAATTCCCGGGTCGGCCTGATCGGGGCGTAGACGTGCAATCCCCTGTTCCCCGACGTCTTGATGAAGGCGGTCAGTCCGGCCTCGTCGAGGACCCTTCTCAGTTCGAATGCGGCGGGGATAGCGTCGTCAAAGTCGGTGCCAGGCTGGGGGTCAAGATCGATGCGCAACTGATCCGGATTATCAGGATTTTCCGCGCGCGAGGGCCATGGGTGGAAAACCACAGTGTTCATCTGCACCGCCCACACAGCCGCTGCCGGTTCGTCGAGAACAAGTTGAGGGTGTGAACGCGCACTCGGATAGGTCACCTTTACGGATCGAACATAATCCGGTGTGCCTTTCGGCGGATTCTTTGAGAAGAAGTGCTCGCCTTCGACGTTCTCCGAATAGCGCTGGAGGGAGACCGGCCGGTCGCCGTTCGCGGAAATAAACGCCTCGCCCACTTCGGCAATATAGCGCGCCAAATCGAGCTTGGTCAGGCCCAGATCCGGCCAGAGTATCCGGCTCGGACTGGAGATCCGCAGCTCACGGGGGCCGTTTGGTCCGTCAACGGTGAGGGTGGTTGCTTCGCTGGCCATGGGGACAAGGTACCCCGGCGAGCCCCGATCCGTCAGCAACTCCAACGACCACAACGTCCCAATGGCGTTTCTAGTTAACCACTCCCCCACGTGGAACCTGTGCCGCCGGGCGCTCTGCGCTGACATATCCGGCCGCGCACAGGTCCGGCGGCTGTGGCCTCAGCTCATGCGGCGATAGCGGATGTGCGTGGCCAGTGGCGAGTGAAGCACTTCGGCGGGTTCGAAGCCAAAGGATTCAATCCCGTCGAAGATGCGCTCACCCGAACCGAGCAGGACGGGCGCGATGTCGAGGGTGAGCTCGTCGATCACGTCGGCGGTCAGCGCCTGTCGGACGGTTGAGGCCCCGCCGGCGATGTCTACGCCTTTGTTGCCCGCGGCCTCGCGCGCCGCCGAGTACGCGGCGTCGAAACCGTCGGTAACAAAGTGGAAGGTCGTCCCGCCCTGCATCTGGATCGGGTCGTGTCCGTGATGAGTCAGCACGAACACCGGCGCGTGGTACGGCGGTTCGGCGCCCCACCATCCAGTCCATTCCTCGTCCCAGGCCCCGCGGATCGGGCCAAACATGTTCCGGCCCATCACGTACGCGCCCCGCGGCCGCATGAGCCACTCGGTGGCCACTTGGTCGGCCTCGTTGGCCCGCGGGTCGCCGATGTGCCAGCCGTGCAGTTCCAGCCCCCGTTTGCCCAAGGGGTTCTCGCGGCTCTGGTCCGGCCCGGCGACGAAGCCGTCCAGCGAGATCGACATGTGGCAGGTTGTGTCCGACACTGCGAACCTCCTGAGTAATTGCGCCTTGAATACGGTCATGTGGAGATTTTGGGTACTCTAGCACGTGATGGGATCCTCGCGGCGGAGGTAAAGGCCTTCACTGATGGCGATCGAGAGCCGCGAGCAATCGTTTCAGCGAGCCGCCGAGGTTCCACTCGGTAGCGAGACGCTCGAGTTCGGTGCGGGAATCTCCGACCACAGGATGCAGCAGCGCTCCGGCTTCTTCAAGAGTGGGCAGTGCAAGGTCGCGGACGACTTTCACAACCGAGGGCGCAACCGCCAAGTAGTCGGCGGCCGCTGCGAGTTTTGACCGAACGGGCGCCGACAGCCCGCTGCCCGGATTCGTGGTGGCTTCGAGCAACACGTCAAGCGTGCCGTATGTCGCAAGTAATGACGCCGCGGTTTTTTCGCCGATGCCGGGGACGCCCGGCAGTCCGTCGGAGGAGTCGCCGCGGAGCGTCGCGTAGTCAGCGTACTGCTCGGGCAGCACCCGATACTTGCCGACGACGACGGCATCCGTCACGACTTCAAGGTTCTTCATGCCCCTGGCCGTGTAGATGACCTGTACCTGGCGGGCATCATCCACTACCTGGAAGAGATCGCGGTCCCCCGTCACGACGTCGACGGGAAAATCGGCGCGACCGCTGTAGGTGCCGATGACGTCGTCGGCCTCGTGCCCGGCAGCCCCGACGACGGCGATGCCCGCGAGGTCCAGCACGCGCCGGATCATTGGAACCTGCATCTCGAGCGCGCCCGGCACCACTTCGACGTCGGGAGCACCGGCCACCGCCTCCGCGACCCTGTGCGACTTGTATGTCGGGAGGAGGTCCACGCGCCATTGAGGACGCCAGTCATCGTCCCAGCACGCCACCAGATGCGTCGGGCGAAAATCGGTGGCGAGCCGCGCGATCATGTCCAGGAGCCCGCGAACGGCGTTCACCGGTGTGCCGTCGGCGCGGCGGATCGAATCGGGGACGCCGAAGAAAGCACGAAAGTACAGCGACGCGGTATCAAGGAGCATCAGGCGGCAGGGCATAACCGATCTTTGCATCCACGGCCGATGATTGGGTGATTCGCCCCGCCACTCAAGCCAAAGGAAAGCAAGGGCGTCGCCGCGGGGAGCCTGCCTCTCGTCTCAGAAGGCGGCGAGACCTACTGTGGAGCTATGGACGCCACAGCAGCTCACGCCTTTGCGAGTCCGCCGGTATCAGTTCACAGCCCGACCACCGCCGTCGAAGACGTCATCACCCTCGCGGCCGGCATTTGGCTCCTGACCGGCACTTATGTGGACGGTTGGGCGCACAACAACCTCCGCGACCTCGAGACCTTCTTCACTCCGTGGCACGCGGTCCTCTACTCGGGGTTCGCCGCCTGCGCCCTCTGGATTGCCGCCTTGACCTGGCGTCGGCACACCGCGGGCGCGCGCTGGAGGGAAGCGATCCCCGCCGGTTACGGGGCCGCCGCGGCCGGCGTCGTCCTCTTCCTCATCTCCGGGGCGGCCGATTTCGCATGGCATTCGGTCTTCGGCATTGAGCAGGGCATCAAGGCGTTGTTCAGTCCGTCCCATCTAGGGCTGGCGAGCGGCGGCTTCCTCATCCTCGGCGCGCCGTTCTCCGCCGCCTGGCACTCGCCCGTGCGGTCAGCGCCCCGGCTCATTCCCGCCTTCGTGAGCGCCATGCTCTCCGGCATGGTTGCGGCGTTCATCCTGCAGGAGTTCGCCGTCTTCGCGCGCCATGGGCTCATCCAGACATACAGCGGCACTGCCGGGACGACGCAGCCTCTGGTGACGGCTCCGACGTCGTCGAGCATTATCGTCTCCCTGGCATCGTTCTTCATCTCTACGGCCGTGCTCTTCGTGCCCGTCCTCCTGCTGTCGACGCGCTGGCACCTGCACCCCGCAGTGCCCGCGGCGATGACCCTCATCCCGTCCGTAGCCCTGCAACTCATGGTCGCGATCCGGGATGCTTGGCTCCTGCCGGTGGCCCTCGTCGGTGCCCTCCTCGTGGGAGCGGCGTGGGTTTTGGTGCGGCCCGCCCCGGACCGTCACGCACGGCTCATCACCGCGAGCGGTCTCTCCCCCATGGTGTTCTGGGCCCCGTACTTCGCTGGACTTGCGCTCCACGACGGGACACTGAGCTTCTCCCCTGAGATTTGGGGCGGGATCCTCGTATGGACCGGACTCGGGATGCTCGCGCTTGCCGCGCTCACCCTCAAGATGCGGACCACCGCAAACACGATCCCATTGGATCAGGTGCGATAGGCCCCCATAGATTTCTACGCGTTTGCGTGAAGGTTGGACTGCAATCCGAGCTAGACTTGCCCCGGTTCCGCAGGCTTCGCCCAAAGGCCGTCTGGTTTCCCTGCAATCAACAGAAAGACCCGATGAGAACACCTTCTGACCACATCGTCCCGGCGCACGTTGAGCTGAAGCAGCTGTCACGTCCGGACCACAGTCCGCTCGTGCGCTGGCTGCTGGCCAACCAGGTAGCTCCTGTCGGCCCGGAAGCCAAGGATGACCACAAACCGAACGCCTGGTGGAAGGTCATGTGCCTGACTGGCGTCGACTACTTCTCGACGTTGTCCTACTTGCCCGGTATCGCGGCCCTGGCAGCGGGAGCCCTGTCCCCGCTAGCCACGTTGCTGATCGTGGCCTTGACACTGCTGGGCATGCTGCCGATGTACCGTCGGGTCGCCCAGGAAAGCCCTCATGGACAGGGTTCGGTTGCCATGCTTGAAAAGCTGCTGCCGTTTTGGCGAGGCAAGTTCTTCGTCCTGCTGCTCCTTGGTTTCGTGGCAACCTCCTGGATCATCACCATCACACTCTCCGGCGCGGACGCGTCCGTGCATCTGCTGGAGAACCCGTTGATCCCGGAAGCCGTCAAAGGCGGGGCCGTCCTCATCACCGTCGTCCTGCTGCTGATCCTGGGCGGGGTGTTCCTGCTCGGCTTCAACGAAGCCGTCGGCGTCGCCATCCCATTGGTGGCCGTTTATCTGCTGCTCAACGCCGCCGTCGTCGTGGCCGGTTTCATCCACCTGGCAGCGGATCCATCGCTCATAACGGGTTGGACGGACCGTCTACTCTCCCTTGGCGGCGGCCCGATCGGCCTGGTCAGCCCTTCCATCATCGCCTTCCCGCTGCTGGTCCTTGGGTTGTCGGGGTTCGAAACCGGTGTGTCCATGATGCCGCTGATCAAGGCCACCGGGACCACGCCGGATGAGCTTATGGCTTCCCGGGTCAGGAACACCCGCAAGCTGCTCACTACGGCAGCACTGATCATGAGCGTCTACCTCATGTCCACCAGCTTCCTGACCACAGTGATGATTCCGGCCAAGGAATTCCAGGACGGTGGCCAGGCCAACGGACGTGCCCTGGCGTTCCTCGCCCACGAGCTTTTCGGGGCCGGTTTCGGCACTGTCTATGACATCTCGAGCGCCCTGATCCTCTGGTTCGCGGGTGCCTCTGCCATGGCCGGGCTCATCAACATCGTGCCCCGGTACCTGCCCGCCTACGGAATGGCGCCGGAGTGGGGCCGCGCGGTCCGTCCCGTCGTGCTGGTCTACACCATACTGAGCATCGGCATCACCATAGCTTTCAAGGCTGACGTGAACGCACAGGCCGGGGCGTATGCAACCGGAATTCTGGCAATGATGGTCTCCGGGGCGGTCGCAGTCATGGTGTCAGCCATCCGCCGCCGCAGCCGCACCGGCGCCGTTGGGTTCGGCATCCTGACCCTGATCCTGCTCTACGCCTTGGGCGCCAATGTCATCGAAAAACCCGACGGCATCGTCATCTCGGCGTTCTTCATCGGCGGCATCATCGCCGTCTCTCTGGTGTCCCGGGTTACCCGGACCACGGAGCTGAGAGTGGACACCATTGAATTCGACGAAGCAGCCCGCCAGTTCATCGCCGACTCGATCGCCTTCGACGGCGAACTGCACATCATCGCGAATAAACGGCAAACCGGTGATAAGGCTGAATACGCTGAAAAGGAATTCGAGCAACGCGGGCTGAACCCTGTCCCGGGCCCCGCCGACGTCATCTTCCTGGAAGTTGAAATCTCCGACCCCTCTGAGTTCAGCCACACACTCATGGTCGAAGGCATCGAAGTGGACGGCTACCGGGTCCTCCGGGTGAAGTCACCCGCCGTCCCGAACGCAATTGCAGCCGTCCTGCTGGCCCTGCGGGACTCCACCGGCGTCAAGCCACACTGCTACTTCGAATGGTCTGAGGGAAGCCCCCTCAACCATCTCATGCGTTACCTGTTCCTCGGACAGGGCGACACCCCGCCCGTCGTGCGCGAGATCCTCCGCGAGACAGAACCCAACAAAGCTGCCAGGCCCGGCATCCACGTCGGCTGACGGGCGTGGTTCCGGCTGCGCCCAGCCAGTCGCTACAGCAATGCCGCACCGGTTGGCTCCTGCTCGCTGTCGACGTAGTGGGCTGCGCCGGGATACGGCGACGCCGGACTGCGCCAAGAACACCACGACTGGTTCCTTGAACTGCGTCGCCTCTGTCGGCTGAATTATTAAGGTCTTCCCTTGCCAGTGGGGCGGGAGCAAAATTCGAGAACGCGGTCCCCCGTGTTTCTACCATTCAGCAGAAGGGCAATCCAATGACAAGTTTCGAGCCTCTCCTTGGTATCGGCGTCAGCGAGATGCAAGGCGCTGCGACCAGGGAAGTTAAAAGGATCATGGCGGAGGCAGGCGGCGATCGCCTGAAGGCCGACAAGATCGTCCTCGCCAAGCTGCAGGAACTGGGGTTCGTCACGGAGTCTGAGGTCCACGCCCTGACCCGGATCTGCGAGCTGGGCTTTGCCGCGTCGAGCGGTAAGCAGGACGCCACCAAGGCGTACCACGAGGTCAAAAGGATGTATGAGGAACTCCTCGTCAAGGGCGACGCAAGCGCAGTCGCGCTAGCCTACGCATCATCAGCCACCGGTTCGTACGTGCCGGACGGCAACGGTGGATCCACCACGATCGCCTACAAGAAGTCCGGTAACTGGCAGGGCACACTAGCCGGTGCAGGCGCCGTCATTGGCGGCGTTTTCGGTGGCCCCGGCGGAGCCGCCGTGGGCGGTGCTATTGGAGGCGTCCTTGGCAAGATCGTCGATGACTGCTGAGTTTATTGCAAAACCGCTCAGCGACCCCCGGGGCAACCGCACTCTCGCCGAATTGTTCCTAAGGGTTTAGGCTCAACAAAAAGTCATCGCGTGGGGGCAGGGCATAAAGGGTAGCCACTGCGAATGCTCTCATGTGAGCGTTTTGGGCGGATGTTAAGAGCGCGATCAGGAAGGCTCACCTCTTGAAAAGGCCAAGGTCCCTCGTCGGCGTTCTTTCCGTGCTTGTCTGCACGTGTCTGGCACTCGCCGGTTGTGCCTCCGGCGGTCCTGCCGATCAGCTTTCCCACTCCGTGGATCAGACATTATCGGCCCTAAACTCTGTGGCATTGGCACTACGGCTGGAGGGAGAAGGGAAAGCCACCCACGCAATTAATTCGTCGGTTCAGGACGACATGCTGAACAGCATCACCCAGGAACAAGCCTCGGTGGCGAACATAAAGGTCAGAAACGAGCAGGAAAGCCAATTGCGCCGCCAGACGCTTGCAGCGGTATCGCAGGCTATGGACGCGGTCATCAGCAGCCAGGAAATCAGCGACGCCGGCGTTCCCAGATCACAGGCGTTGTCGCAATTGCAGCACGCGATCCAAACCCTGGAAGCGTTGAAGAAGCAGCTCGGTGACGGTCAGTGAAGCGCCTATCGGGCCTGGCCCTCGGTATTTTGACGGCCGTCGGTGGCTTCGTCGACATCGGCGGGCTAGTGACCAGTTCCATCACCGGAGCCCGATTCGGAATGTCGCTGGCCTGGGTGATCGTCGTCGGGGTCATCGGAATCTGCCTCTTTGCCAACATGTCGGGTCGAGTGGCCGCGATCAGTGGCAGGGCCACCTTTGAAGTAATCCGAGAACGGCTTGGCGCCCGCGCCGGACTGGCAAACCTTGTCGCCTCCATGATCACAAGCGTTATGACGCTCACGGCCGAGATAGGCGGCATCGCACTGGGCCTGCAGCTGGCCACCAGCGTGCACCGGTTGCTCTGGGTGCCCATCGCGGCATTCGGCGTGTGGTTGGTGATTTGGCGGGTGAAGTTCACCATTATGGAGAACATTTCGGCACTACTTGGTTTGGCCCTGATCATCTTCGCAGTTGCCCTGTTCCTGCTGAATCCGGACTGGAATTCCCTGGCCGGCCAACTGGCCAATCCCGACGTCACGGGCAACGAAAACCCCGGAACATACTGGTACTTCGCGATCGCTTTGTTTGGATCGGCGATGACGCCATACGAGGTATTCTTCTTTTCTTCCGGCGCCAGAGAAGAGAAGTGGACAGCGAAAGACCTCTCGCAAGCCCGGGTGAACCTGATGATCGGCTTCCCCCTTGGAGGGCTGATTTCGATCTTCATCGCCGCGGGTGCCGCCGTCGTTCTTTTGCCCGCCGCAATCAACGTGACGTCGATGGCACAGGTCATGGTGCCTGTCGTGGTCGCCGGTGGAAAGATCTTCATCGCCATTGCCCTGCTGGGCATCGTCGCCGTGACCTTCGGTGCCGCACTTGAGAGCACCCTCTCCAGCGGCTACAGCGTGGCCCAGTTCTTTGGCTGGACTTGGGGCAAGTTTCGGCGGCCAGCGGAGGCTGCCCGATTCCATCTGGCGATCATTCTTTGCCTCATCATCGGGCTCGGCATCCTGCTCATTGGCGTAGACCCCATCCAGCTCACGGAGTACTCCATGGTTTTCTCCGCAATGGCACTGCCGCTCACATATTTGCCCATTCTCCTTGTCGCCAATGACCCCGAATATATGGGTAAACATGTCAATGGGAGAGCCACAAACGTCCTGGGCATAATCTTCCTGGTCATTGTCCTGATCGCTTCTTTGGCCGCCGTGCCGGTAATGGTCATCACGAGGGCCGGAGCATGAGCGAGCATTTCCCGCCGGCCCCGAAGCTGAATGGAACCGTTGTCGACGCCCACCTGCACCTGCTCGACCGTCAGGTCCTTGATATCGATGAGGCGCCGGTAATGGTCGTCGGCGATCTGGAACTCACCGACGTCGAACTCTCCACCCCGATCCTGAAGGGAACGGAGCCGCCAACGGTGACCGCGCTGTTCAACGGTTCGACCCTCGCTACACGCATATTTGGGGGCCGGACGCCGCCCGAACGCCGCCACCGCATCGATTGGAAGCACGTGAAAAAACTAGGGATCGTGCTACATCTCGACATTCCGGCCGGTGGCTTGGATGTCAATTGGCCCGAAGAGTGGGTCCGGGACCGGATCATCGGCCACATTCCAGGTGCGCACCATGATCCTTAGTGACCTACTGGGATTGACCGTGATCGACGACGACGGCAGCGAAGCCGGGCATGTGGTCGACGTGCGCTTTTCCGTCGAAACCCACGAAGCTGTTGGAAGCGCCACACTCGTCGGGTTCCTTGTCAGTCCCCACTCGCGCACCTCTTACCTCGGTTTTGAACGATCGGGTGTCAGTCAGCCGTGGTTGTTGTCCGCACTTCTGGGGTGGCGTCATCGGGACTCCTTCCTGGTCCTCTGGCGCGATATCCACATGATTACAGAATCCAAGGTGCATCTACGCAGGGGCTTCGAGAAGTACGATCCAAAACTGCCGCAGCGAGGGTTCGACGGCGCCTGACACGCCAACCGGCGCCCAGCCCGCCACGGTCGTGCGGGCTGGCGCTGCATCGACAAACGTTCCTCCTAGAGCAACTGGAACCGGCTATGCATCGATCACCAAGTCGGTCTGCGCAGTGGAGCAGCAAGGCAAGAACTTGCCTGCATCGATTTCCCGTGCCCGGATACCGCCCTGATGGTTCATCTCGACTTCTCCTGACAGCTTGACGACCTTGCAGGATCCACACATGCCTTCCTTGCAGTTCGCTCCGATCCTGACGCCCGCACGCTGGGCCACCCCGAGAATGTGTTCGGTGGGGTCGATCCGCACATTGATGCCGGTGCGCATGAAGGACAAGGTGAGGCTTCCCGTTCCCACCGTATCGAAGCTCGAGGGATCAAGGGATGCGGCCTCGGGCGCCAGCTCCGAATTGCCGTCCGGGGCTTCGGGAGAGGACGCGTCCGGGTCTACGGTTTCCAGCGGCAGCCCGGCGGCCTTCAGGGTACCCTCGGCGTTGTAGCCGGGCTCGTAGAGCCCGAACGCGGCGGGCTGGCTTTCATAGTAGCCCGCGGCGGAATCGGCAATTTCCTCGGCGATTTCCTCAGCAATGTCCACTGCAAGGGCGACCTCGGCCTGGTATTCAAGCAGTGTCTTGCGATCTCCCGAGAAGAATTCCATGTAAATGGAAGTGTCGTCGACCCCGACCTTCTTGAGAAGTTCGGTGGCGGTGTTCAGATAACCCTCGGGGCCACAGGCATAGACTTGGCGACCGTTGGCATCAGGCGCAACCTCCTCGAGCATGGCCGCCGTGAGCCTTCCGCTGAGTCCTTCCCACCCCTCAGGAATGCCGCGGTCGCCCAGGGAGTAGTAGACCTTAACGCGCGAGTCCACTGAGGCGATGTAGGCAAGCTCGCGGTGGAACGCAAAGCCTCCCGCCTCCGCTCCGTGGTATAGCACAACAACATCGGCGTGTCCGGGCAGGGAGTGGATGGTCCGCACCATGGACATGATGGGAGTGATGCCTGCGCCGGCTGCCAGCAAGAGGTACCGCGCCCGCCGATCAGCATCGGGCAGGTGGAAAGCCCCGACCGGTCCGAGCATGTCGAGCACCGTGCCGGGCTTGACGTTCTCATGCACCCATGGCGAGACCAGTCCCGTGGGGTCGGACTTGACCGTGATGTTGAAGGTCCACGGCTCGGTGGGCGAACTCGACAGCGAGTAGCTGCGGTCCACCGGATCCTTGTCCTCGCCGTTCACAGGAAACGCGATGTTGACGTACTGGCCAGCACGGAACGCCAGGGGCGCGCCGTCACAACGACGGAACACGAAGGTCATCATGCCGCCCGCCTCGGGAACGGTCTCCACGCACTCCGCCATGAACTCCTGCGGATGCCAGGGGCCCAACGCACGGGCGGCCCGGGCTGGAGCCTCGGTGCTGCCCATCACCCTGTTCCACGGCATCTCAAGGCCGCGGATGCGCTGTGGTTCCCGGATTGCCGTCTCAGTGAGGACTTCAATCATGCCAGGTGCTCCTGCACGCGCTGAACGTACCAGTTGATGAACGCTTCCACCTGGTATTCGCTCTTCATGTACGGGCCGGGCTCGTAGGCGGGGCTGCCGGCGCCCTTCTGGCACAGCTCAACGAACGCCTTGTCCTGCAGGTTTGTCTGCTTCCAGGTGTAGGTGAGTTTGTCTAGATCGTAATCGACGCCTTCCTCGGCGTCGTCCGCCACCAGCCAGGTGGTACGAACCAGCGATTGGTGTTCGTTGATGGGGAAGACACCGAACGTGATGACGTGGTCCCCGAGGAAATGGAACCAGCTGTTGGGCTGCAGGTGCATCGAGCAGCGGCCAAGGCGGAAGTCAGGCAGGTCACCGAGCAGCTTCTTGGAGAGCCTGCGACCATCGGGCGAGAACGATTCGCCCTCTCCGTCAAGAGACTCCCGCGAGATGCGGATTCCCGCGATGCGCGTGTCAAGCTCCTCGACCACCTCATACGGAAGGCCATAGCGGCGGCAACGCTCCTCAAGGGAGGACTGGGCTTCCTTGTTGCGGTCCCACACTTCTTCAAGGTGGGCCGGGATCAAGCCCTCCGTCAAGCCCCAAGTGGGAAAGAGGGAGCAGGCGAGTTCGGGGTGGCCGTCACAGTGGTAGCACTCACGGTTGTTCTCCATGACGAGCTTCCAGTTGCCCTCCTCAATGATGTTCTGCTGGTAGGCAATCTTCGTCTTCGACAGATCGTGAGGCGTGAGGTAAGGCTCAAAGATCTTTGAGGTCTCGTCGAAATCTGTCGGCGGTTCGTCGGCAATGCAAACGAAGATAAGTCCGGCGACCACGCGGCTGTGGGCGCGCTTGAGGCCGAAGCAGCTCTTGTCGAACTTCGTCTCCCCCGGCGTGGAGGCATGGATCAAATCGCCGCTGGGCGAGTAGGTCCAGGAGTGGTAGCCGCACACGAGGTTTCCCGTCGACCCCGCGGATTCGGTCAGGACACGCGCGCCGCGGTGGCGGCACACGTTGTGCAGGACATTCACGTCGCCATCGTCGTTGCGCAGCACGATCAGGGAGTAGGGACCATAGTCGACGGTGACATAGTCGCCCGGCTCAGGCAGTTCGGCGACGCTGGCTGCGAAGATCCAGTGCTGGCCAAAAATGGCCTCCATGTCGATCTTGAAAATCGTCGGGTCTGTGTAGAACGGGGCGTCGAGGGAGTATCCCGCGCGACGAAACTCGAACAACCCGGCGATTTCCGCCAGCTGCTCCGCAGGCAGTGATGAGGCGAGTTTTCCGCGTGAATTGAGGG
This sequence comes from bacterium RCC_150, assembly GCA_041360635.1. GTDB lineage: Bacteria > Actinomycetota > Actinomycetes > Actinomycetales > Micrococcaceae > Arthrobacter. The sequence continues at coordinate 119,506 of JBFUPP010000001.1, forward strand.
GCAAGTTCACTGGGGCAGTCATGTGTTTCCTCCCGGAAGGCTGGGGTGTGCGATTCGTGACGACAGCGGATGCCTCTGCGCGCCCGACGTGGTCTAAATCTCTTCTACTCAAGAGATTAGGGAAGGTTGGACTGCAACAAAAGCGCAACATTCAGTAGATAACCGTGCACAATAGATGCATGATTGATCCAAGGCTCATCACCCTTCGGGTGTTTGCCCGGTGCGGCACCGTTGGGGCAACCGCTGAGCTCACCGGCTATTCTCCCTCCGCAGTCTCAGCCCAATTGCGCGAGCTCCAGCGCGTGCTTGGGATGCAGCTGCTGACGAAGGACGGCCGGGGCGTGCGACTAACCGCCACTGGCCGCCTTCTTGTGGACGGTTCCGACGCCATCATCGCGGAATGGGAGAACCTGCGCGCCGCGGCCATGGAGGCCGGGGACCAAGTGCAGTCCCGTTTCGGCCTCGGCGGATTCTCGACCGCGGCTGCCCAATTGCTCGCGCCACTGGCCGCGACCCTGCGCTCAACACGCCCGCTGCTGGAGGTGCAGGTACTCGAGGCCAACCCGGCACGCTGCTTCGACCTGCTGGTTGCCGAGCGAATCGACCTCGCGGTTATCGTCGCCATGCAATCCAATACCTACGGTGAGGTCGATCCGCGCTTCGAACAAACCGTCCTGCTGGATGATCCCTTGGACGTGATCATCCCCGCCGACCATCCATTGGCATCGCGGGAAACAGTAACGCTCGAGGAGCTTGCTTCGGAACCCTGGATCACCGAGGCCGCCGGTTCCACGTACCATTCCCTGTTTACCGCGGCGTTCACTGCAGTCGGCGTGACACCGCGGATAGCCCACGAGGCGGTTGAATGGGAAACGCAAATCGCTTTCGTGGGTGCTGGGCTGGGTGTGGGACTGCTGCCGCGACTGGCGCCCCTGCATAGTGCCGAAAACGTGGTCCGGCTCCGCATTACTGGCAAAGGGAAGCCTTCGCGACGCATTGTCGCTGCGGCGCGAAGAGGCAGCATCAGATCCCCCCTGATCCAGGAGTCGCTCGGCATCCTGCAGATGCGCGCCAATCGGATCGTCAGTGCCCGGCCTGAAGGCGATCTCTGAAATCGCTTTGCACACCCCCGAAGGGATGGTTGACATGCCCAGCAAGGGGTTGGGAGGCTCGCCAACCGAACCGTCGATGCTGACGTAGACAACCAAAGCTTGCCCAGACTGATCCGGGCAGCATCGATCGTGGCTTGGAGCGCGGTTTACTATCTCCCTGCTCCGTAAAGTCGACTGCAAGCCTTCGCTGATGCGTTTGGGAGCTTCGACACTCTGGATGTGGGAGATCAGCGCCGGCGGATCCCTCAACCGCATACTTCTGTTCATCGCCCACAACACGGCTCGGTTAATAGAGCACTTACCCTCGGCACAACAGCGCGGTCTGAGGTGCAGGCTGGGCTGTGTTTCTCTCGGTTCAATCGATTCTGGTATGAAAGGCCAATGACCCCTTACAAGTCCGAGCCGCCCTTGGGCGGTTCCCGCGCTCACATCAAATCGATCTTTCCTTCGTTGGTGCGCAGCGAACAGCGTGTGGCGCAGTTATGCCTCGATTCTCCCGAGACTGTGGCGAGGATGTCGGTCGCGGACCTGGTGACCCGGACCGGGACGTCTCCGGCGACGGTCGTGAGGGCCTGCAAAAGCATGGGCTTCGACGGATTCCAGCATTTGCGCCAGGTCTTGCTACGCGATTTGGGCGCCGCAGCCCGGGACAGCACCCAACACGAGGAGTACGGGGCAACCGGTGAACCGGGATCTTCCGAACATCTAGTTTCAGGGATCTTTTCCCGAGCGTCCCAGGATATCCGCGGCGCCCTAGGTTCTTTGGACTTCGCGGCTTTCGACGCCGCCGTGAAGGCGATACGCGAGCGCGGCCGCCTGCTTGTGGTGGCCAATGGAGGATCCCTTGCCCCTGCGCAATCCCTCGCCCTCCGCTTCCTGTCTGCCGGAGTGCAGTGCGAGGCCCCGTCCGACATCGTTTCGCAGCACATTTCGGCCAAACTCCTCTCGAAGGGGGACGTCTGCATCGCAGTGAGCGACAGCGGGATGAACTCCTTCACCATCGGTTCGGCCCGTATCGCGGCGGAGCGCAAGGCCACAGTGATCGGAGTGACCAGCTATGCGAAATCAGAGCTTGCTGATATCTCTGCGCATACACTGGTGGCCGGGGCGGAGTTCCACTCATGGAACGATCAGCTGCCCATTGGCAACATCGTCCAGATGCTGGTGCTTTCTGCCCTGCACGCCGCAGTGACCGCAAACTCTCCCGACGTCGAACGCGCTCGCTCCGCGGTGTTTGAAGAAGTCCTGCACATGGTCGAAGAGCAGGAATAGGTTCCGGTGCGACGGCGGCCTCAACTGTTTCCTGTCCGCGCACGGCTAGTTCATCAGCTACGCCCCAACCGTTAATCATCGGGCGGCACCCTTCATGGGTAAGACGTTTCCTAAATGCATAGGTTTAGGAAACATAATTTCCCGGAGGTGCTCGTGGGCCGACTTGTGCTCAATCAGTTGTCACGTTCGTTCAAGGACGTGTCAGCCGTAAAGAATGTATCGATCACCGTTGAAGACGGTGATTTCCTGGTCCTGCTCGGTCCCAGCGGCTGTGGCAAGACCACCCTGCTCCGCATGATCGCGGGGTTGCTCGAACCGACGTCGGGGTCGCTGGAACTGGACGGCACGGATATCACAAACGCTCCATCGAAGAAGCGCGACCTCGCCATGGTGTTCCAGAGCTACGCGCTGTACCCGCACTTGAGCGTCGCCAAGAACCTCGCCTTCCCCCTGAACGTGCGGCGTACTGACAAGCATGAAGTCAGGAAACGCGTGGAAGCGGTCGCCGAAATGGTGGAGATCGGCCACCTGCTCGACCGCAAGCCCAAGGAATTGTCCGGAGGCCAGCGTCAACGCGTTGCCGTTGCGCGTGCCCTGGTGCGCGAACCAAAGGCATTCCTCATGGATGAGCCGCTGTCCAACCTGGATGCCAAGCTCCGAACTGCGACCCGGCAGGAACTCGCTGCCCTGCACAAACGCCTCGGCGCCACCTTCATCTACGTCACGCATGACCAGGTGGAGGCCATGACCATGGCCACCAAGATCGCGCTCCTCAATGGCGGCCAGCTTGAGCAGCTCGGGACGCCGGAAGAGCTCTACGACAAACCGGCGTCCGTGTTCGCCGCAGGTTTCCTGGGCTCCCCTGCCACCAACCTGGTCAATGCCGAGCTGTCCACGAGCAACCGATCGATCACCGTCATGGCACCCTCCCTCGAAGCCGTGCTGTGGGAGGGCGAAACACCCCGGCGGGACGTGGTACTTGGCATCCGCCCGGAGCACTTGGCCATCCATGCCCCCGGTTCCTCCGCAGCCGCGCCCAGTTCCGGGGCGGCGCTTCGGGGCATCGTTGAACTGTCCGAAAACCTCGGAAGCGAACAGATCATCTACTGCCGGGTCGGCGAAAACCGCGTGGCCGTCCGCGCGCCGCGAGGCCGGCTCTGGAAGGCGGGCAACGCCGTCGTCCTCGCTGCCGAAGCCAAGAACCTCCACCTCTTTGACCGCGCAACCGGCCGCCGCCTCGAATGGCAGGCGGATGCGAAGCCGGCGTCCGCTGCCAGCACCGCAGCGGCCTCACTCTAGCTTCTCCTCCCCCTCCGGACCCAACCCGGAACCAGCCAGCACCGCCCACCCAACCCAGCAACCCCCAACCCAGCAATCAAGGAAATATTGTGCGCCCTCTCCGTTCAATTGCACTGACCATCGCTGCCAGCACAGCCGCATTGGCACTCGCCAGCTGCTCCGGCGCCTCTCAGGCAGGCACTGTGACCAAGCAAGTCCCGGAACTGACGTCCGATCAGCAGGTGAGCATCACCTTCGAAAGCTACAACCTGGCGCAAGCAGGCGTCTGGACCGATACTGTCAAGGGCCTCGTTGCCGACTTCGAAAAGGCCCATCCAAACATCCACGTCACCGCGCAGGCTCCACAGGGTGGAGGCGCCGTTGGCTCAAACACCGTCAGCAGCGTCCAGAGCCAACTCCTTGCCGGCCACGCGCCAGACGTCGCACAGCTGACCTTCGACTCGCTGGACTTTGCCGCCACCCAGCTCGGCGCCCAGCCGATCAGCGACCTCGTTGGCCAGAAAACCGTCGACGAGGCCTTCGGCGGTGCCCACCCGTTCCATCCCAACGCGAAGCACCTCGCAGACTGGAACGGCAAGACCTACGGCATTCCCTACGTTTTCTCCACCCCCGTCCTCTTCTACAACGCCAGCAAGCTCGCCGAAGCAGGCGTGATCAACCCGGACCTCTCCACGTGGGACAAGGTCGAGGCCGCAGCGAGGGCCGTTTCGACAAAAACCGGCAAGCCGTCCTTGGACATTTCCTGCGCCAGCATCGGCGGCAACTGGTGCATGCAAGGCATCTTCAAGTCGAACGGAGCCCAGGTCCTCTCCGATGACCGCAAGACCATCGGATTCGGCTCGGACGCCGCCGTTGATACCGTCACGAAGCTCGCACAGATGACAAAGGACGGGGTACTCCGCAACGCAGACAGCAGTGCCCAGTCCGAAGGCCTCGCGAAGGGTGACACCGCGTTCATCCTCACAACCTCGGCACTGCAAGGCTCGTTCATGTCGGCTGCCAAGAAGGGCGGCTGGGAACTCAAGGCCGCCGGCATGCCGTCATTCGGAAGCAAGCCTGCCGTGCCTACCAACTCCGGCTCTGCGCTGTTCGTCCTTTCCCAAGACCCCGCCAAACAGCGCGCCGGATGGGAACTCATCAAGTTCATGACCAGCGACCACGCCTATGAACAGATCTCCACTAAGATCGGCTACCTTCCGCTGCGCACCTCCTTGGCCCAGCCGGGCGGTTCCCTCTACGACTGGGCACAAAAGAACCCGCTCCTGGCCCCGAACCTCGCCCAACTCGACCGCCTCCAGCCCTGGGTTTCCTACCCGGGCAACAGCTACGTACAGGTGGACGACATCCTCGGCAAGGCCGTCGAAAACGTCGTCTACTACGGCAAGGACGCCAAAACCACCATGACGGACGCGCAGAAGCGTGCCCAGGACCTGATCCCCTAACTTCTCCTACCCCCCGGAAGGACAAAAGCTGTGTCTATCTCTACCGAGGACGCCGTCTTCGGAACCCGCAACCGCCCCTACCCTGTGGAGGGCACCTACAACTTCCGAAGCACCGCGGGCTATGCCAGCGCCCCGAACACGGCAGGCCAAGCAGCCGCGCGGACGGTCCGGGAAGGTAAGCTCTACCGCTCGGACGCGCTGCATGGACTGACCGACGCCGGACGCCGGCACTTCTCGCAGCTCGGCATCCGCTTGGTCATCGACTTGCGTGACCGTACCGAGCTGGCAAAGTCGCCCAGCAACGTGGACGGGCTAGCCGTGGTCACCAAGCACAACCCGATTTTCGAAGCGGGCAACGTCCCGGGCACCACGGAGACCATCACCTTGGTGGACATCTACCGGCTCATGATCCAGAACCACGCCCAGCGCCTTGCCGACGCTGTTCGCCTCATCGCCGATTCCGGATCGGAACCCGTGCTGGTCCATTGCACCGCGGGCAAGGACCGCACCGGCGTCGTGATTGCCCTCGCCCTGCTGGCCGCCGGAGTGGACCGCGAACAGGTGATCCTCGACTACGCAGCAAGCGAAGAGAACCTTCGCGGCGAATGGAGCCAAGCGATGATGGCCGCAGTCTCTGACCGCCCGGGGCTGGCAGCCATCGGCGGGGAGCTCCGGGAGATCATCTCTGCCAGTCCCGCCCCGGTCCTGGCGGCCACGCTCGACCTCGTCGACGAAATGTACGGCGGAGCCATCGGCCTGCTTCGGGCGCACGGTTTCAGCAACACGGACCTCGCCCGGCTCAGCGAAGTCCTGACCACCAGCCCCTCCCGCTAAGACCCCACGCAAGAATCCCGAAATTAACAAGGAGAAGCACCATGAGCATCGAACGCCAGCACCCTGCCCCCGAGCACTTCATCCTGCACATCAGCGACACGCACTTCGTGGCCGACAACGATCTCCTGCATGGCAGCGTGGACAGCGACGCGAACCTCCGCCAGCTTTTCCGCGACTTCGTCAAGGCCCAGGTCAAGCCCGATGCGATCGTCTTCACCGGCGACCTCGCCGACACCGGACGACCCGATGCCTATGTCCGATTGCGCAACATCGTGGAGCCAGTCGCTGAGGAACTCGGCGCGAAGATCATCTGGGTCATGGGCAACCACGACGAGCGCCCGGCCTTCCGCTCCGGCCTCCTCGACTCCGATGCCGGCCAGGAGCCCGTGGATATGGTCCACGACGTCAACGGCCTGCGCATCATCGCCTTGGACTCCACGGTTCCCGGCAAGCACCACGGTGAGATCTCAGACGAGCAGCTGGCCTGGTTGAAAGACGTCCTGGCGACTCCAGCACCGCACGGCACGCTCGTAGCCTTGCACCACCCGCCGGTGCCCAGCCCACTGGAGATGATGGCGATGTTCGAACTGCGGGACCAGAGCCGCCTCGAAAAGGTCATCGAAGGCACGGATGTCCGGGGCATCCTCGCCGGACACCTGCACTACTCCACCTTCAGCACTTTCGCCGGCGCTCCCGTGACGGTCGCGTCGGCCACGTGCTACACCCAGGACCTGAACGTCCCGCAGGGCTCGATGCGCGGCCAGAACGGCGCCCAGGCGTTCAACCTGATCCACCTTTACCAGGACAAGATGCTCAGCTCCGTGGTCCCGATTGGGGAATTTTCCACCGTCTACAGCGTCACGGCAGAGCAGATGGCCGCTTTCCAGAAGATGACCGTCGAAGAGGCGACCGCCGCGATGACCGCCCAGGATGGGGCGTCCGACGTCGAACCCTCCACGAGTGTCGTGGCCGGTGGCGAGCTCACCGCCAGCACCCGCTAGGCACCGGAAGGAAACCAAAAATATGTTCATCGAGACCGCCGGACCGGCAGCGGGCATTGCCCCTGCCGGCCCGGCCGGGCGCCCGGTTCCACAACGCAAGGCGCGGCGCGCCCTGAGCCCCTACCTTTACATCCTGCCCGCAGTCGTCCTGCTGATCGTCTGGACGTACTGGCCGTTGGCGCAGACCGTCAACCTGTCTTTCACCGACTGGAACCTGATCCCAACAAGGCCCAAGCAATACGTTGACGTGCAGAAGTACGCCAAGGTCTTGAGCCTGCCCGAACTTCACCAGGCCCTGATCAACACCGGCCTATACATCCTTGCGTTCCTCGCCATCTCCGTAGCGCTGCCGCTCGTGTTCGCGCTGCTCTCGCGCAAGGTCCGAGGCAAAGCGCGAACCGCCTACCAGGCGCTCATCTTCGTGCCGTTCCTCATCACGCCCGTCGCCAGCAGCGCCGTCTGGCGGTGGCTGTTCGCCCCGGAAGGCGGCACGATTCCCGCGATCACAGCCGCCCTTGGTGCCCCGATGGGCAATGTGTTCCGCGATCCCAACGGATCAATGCTTGCCGTGATCGTGATCGTCGGCTGGCAGATGCTCGGCTTTGGCGTGCTGGTGGTTTCGGCCGGGTTGGCGGGCATCAGCCCCGACTATGCCGCAGCTGCTTCGATCGACGGCGCGAGCGGCAGGCAGATCACGTGGCGGATCATCATCCCGTTGCTTTCGCCGAGCCTGGTGTTCCTCGCGCTCATGACCATCCTGCTCTCCGCCCAATGGACGTACCCCATCATCGACCTCGTGACCCAGGGCGGCCCGGGCAATTCGTCCACCAACATCTATTACCTGCTGTACCAGTTCGGCTTCAAGAACTTCGACGCCGGCCTGTCTTCCGCGGCCGGCACGCTCTTCTTCCTCGGATTCGGGCTGATCGCCCTGGTCTTCGTGGAACTCTCCGAGCGACTCAGCTTCTACGACAACTAGGAAACCACTCATGGCCTTCATCACCATCGCTCCGCCGGCCCAGCCTGGTTCCGTGGATACCCCGGCTGTCCCCCAGCGTTCGGAAGGTTCAGTGCCTTCGAAGGCTTCGGAGCCTTCGGGATTTTCGAACCCGACGACGGCGTCCCCCGCAATGCGGCAACGCCCGCGGTTGGCGTCTTTGCGGACACTGCCCGGCCACGTTTTGCTGATTGCCTTGGCGGTCGTTTCGATCTTTCCCGTCTATTGGATGTTCGTCACTGCGTTCCGGCCGCCGTCGGATGCTCTGTCCATCAATCCGTTGCCGGGGCCGCTGAGCCTGGAGAACTTCCAGTACGTCCTAAGGACCATCCCCATCGCGGGCATGCTGGGAAATACCTTCGGCATGGCACTGGCGCTCGCGGTGTCCCAGTTGCTGGTGGCCATCCTCGCTTCCTACGGTTTCGCGCGCTGGGACTTTGCCGGGAAGAAGGCGCTATACCTGCTATTCGTCGGGTCATGGCTTGTTCCCTTCCAAGTCACCATGATCCCCAACTACCTGCTGGTCTCGCAGATGGGGCTGCTCAACACCGTCACCGGGGTAGTCATCCCCCAGCTGTGCTCCGCGTTCGCCGTGATGATGCTGCGGCAGCACCTCGAAGCGTTCCCGAAGGACCTCCTGGACGCGAGCCAGATGGACGGCCGCTCATCGTGGAAGACACTGTGGGAAGTGGTGGTCCCCAACCTGCGGCCGGCCTTGGCGGCCCTGGGCATCATGCTCTTCATCAGCGCGTGGAACGAATACCTCTGGCCTTCACTCATCATGCAGAAGTCCGATGCCCTCATCCAGGTAGGCATCCGTGGATTCCTTGGCGCAGAAGGCAATAACTGGGGCGCGATCATGGCAGCGTCCGCACTCGCCTGCCTTCCGATCTTCCTGATCTACATCTTCCTGCAACGATACGTTGTCGACGCATTCGTGAGGTCGGGACTCAAATAGCCGACTGCGTTCGGCCCTGAAAGCAGCGCAAGCGTTGCTCGTTACTGCGCCGATTTTCAGGGGTTTTAGCGCGCCGTCGGCAGCACACGTACGGGCACACGCCGGCACCATTGCGTGGCGGATTCATAGGCGAGCGCGATCGCCAGCACGGTGGCGTCAGAGTGGGCGCGCCCCATGATATGCAGTCCAACTGGCTGTCCACTGGCGAAACCGCAGGGCAAACTGACCCCCGGCATGCCGGTGAGGTTCGCGGCGGAAAGCATTCGCAGTGCAGACGCCAGGGATGCCTCGTCCGCTGAGGCAGTGAGTTCGGTGGGCATTAGGGAAATTAACGGTGCAATCGCCGGGAGCGTGGGCGATACCAAGGCGTCCACCCCTACCTTTGCCATAGCCTCAGGTATGCATTTCTGGAGGTATCTCCGGACCTGCCAGGCGAGGCGGATGTCATCCTCGGATACCAGGGCGCCCGTCTCGATCATGACGCGGGTTGGGGGTAGGTAGCGTCCCGCGTCGGCGCCCAGCAGTTGGCGGTGGTGGACTACCGATTCGGACAGCGAAATGGCGACACTGGCGTGCAGTGACAGGTCCAGTTCTGGAATTGAAACGTCGACGATTTCAAACCCTAGCTCGGCAAGCTTCTCGAGGGCGGCTTCCACTGCTGCCAGGACGCCAGTGGTTACTCCCCATTCAAACCACATTCGACGGTCAACCCCGAGTCTAGTCGGAGCGGGAACCTGGCGGATCCGTGGTGAAACCGGACCGCCGAGGAGGCCAACGCCTTTCGGACCCGCCATGCCGTCAAGGAGCATCGCACAATCTTCGACGTTCCGGGCGATAGGTCCCACATGGTCCAAAGTATGGCTGACGTGAAGAATCCCGGAGGAAGACACGACGCCGGCGCTGGGCTTAAGGCCCACCAGGCCATTGACGGCGGCGGGGTTCCGAACCGAGCCCCCAGTGTCCGTGCCCAGAGCGCCTGGAATGCTCCCGACGGCGACGGCGACTCCGGAGCCGACGCTGGATCCTCCAGCGTACCGCTCTGGATCCCAGGGGTTACGTGAGGGCGGTGTCCCCTGCCCGAAGGCGAACTCATGCGTTTGAAGTTTGCCGAGGATTATGGCTCCGCTGGCACGCATTTGACCTATCACGCCGGCGTCTTCCTTGGCCATGTTGCCGCGGAGGGTATCCGAGCCGCCCTCGGTCGGCATCTGTCGGACATGGATGACGTCCTTGACCCCTATGGGTATCCCACAAAGGGCACCGGTGCGCTGACCGGTTGAAAGCTGCTGATCGGCCTTGGCGGCCGCCCTGCGCGCACCGTGTTCATCCACATACGCCCATGCATGGGCGTACGCTTCAGTATCCTGAATCCTCTCCAAGACGGCCTCGAGCAGTTCAGCTGCTGACAGCTTCCGCGCCTGGATCAGCGTCGATGTCTCCGCGAGACCCAGCTCCCATAGTTCGGTCACAGTGCGACCCCTTGCTCATGGTCGACGGCCAGCTCCGCTGCACTTATCCGCTGTGCGAACGCAGTCTTCAAGGAGTCCATCCCGGCTTGGAAGTCACGGAAGGCGAGTTCCAATGCGGGCATGTCTTCACTGGCGATCCGCTCGCCGACCAAATCACGAATAATCATGATCTGTCCGGGGGTCAGGCATGTGCTCATCGGTGGGCTTCCTTCGTGAGCTGTCCGTCCCGGACCACGCCGACACCGGACACTAATACGTACCTGACATCGCGAAAATCGTCTGCCCGGGCCACGACCACGTCCGCTGCCTTTCCCCGCTCGAGTCGACCGCTTTCAGGAGCGATATTCGGGATGAGGTCAGCCACGTTGGACGTGGCCATGGCGACTGCTCCGGCCAAGGAGCGGTGTCCGTTGGAGGCGATATCCTGGACGGCAGAAATCAGCTCGTCGTGGTTCCCGTCATGTCCATAGTCTGTGCCTATAACGGAGATGAGCCCGGACTCCCGCAGGAGCAGGTCCCAGTGTTCGCGGGTGGCGACGGTGTGCCTTCGGTGGAGGAGGTCGAATACCGAAGCCTCGGCGGGCCAACCCGCCTTCCTCCCGAGCAGCGCCAGTGAAAGGGCTTCTTCCGGAGTGTGGGACGGATGGTTGGCATGCGCGGCGATGACAGTGGCTCGTTGGCCATCGGGAGCCAGCATGAGCTCCCGAAGAACGTTGGCGGTCGCCGATGCACTGTGGACGATTGCTGGTACGCCGAATTTCGATGCTGCTTGAACACCCTCGCGTATCCCTTCGATGGCGGGGGCGAAGGACGGCATCACGGAATCGATCACTAGTTGAGCAAGCTGTGTGGCTGTGAAGGCCTCCTCAAGTCCGGCCTCTTTGGCCGCTTCAGCCAATGCGTCCGGGTCGAGGGCGCTAACGTCGATGAACCGGCCCAGCACAGCTTCCTTAATACGCCGAGCCTGGGCATTCGTGATGTGGATACCGGAGGCTTCGCGCACGGCTGCCGGGATATAGACGAGATCCTGGCCTCCCCCACCAAGTGTTTGGCCTCCGCCCAATTCCCCGATGGCGACAGCACCGTCGTCGAGCATCCGCTCAACAGTAAGTTCAGGGGCTTGCGCCGTCAGCCCCTTGCCGTCCGCCATGGACGCGGCCCGCAGACAGTGCGGCAAGTGCGTCGTCGCGCCCCGCACGTGTACCGCGTGCCTCCGGTCTGCCTCGCGCACCTCCTCCATCGAAGCGAATCCGCAAAGGCTGAGGACAGTGGTGGTGCCGGCCAGGAGGTGCCTGTCCAAGTTGCCCATCCACCGCTCTGCAGACAGGGCACGCGCTGCACTGGGGAACAGCGCTCCGGGCGTCACGCCGTGGGTGTGGCTGTTGATGAGGCCCGGCATCACGACGCAGCCCGAAGCATCGATAATCTCACCCGCAAACCCCCGGTCAGCATCCCAGCGGCCGAGGACCTCAGCAATGCGGCCATCGCGCACGATGACCGCACCGGCCTCGATCACGGTCTCCCCGGAGCCCGTGACAACCGTGCCTCCGCGAATGAGCGTAGACATTCGCTCCCCTCTCGGCTAGTTTCATCATATCGAAGTTTGCTTCACTATAACCGCAACGGTGCAGTGTCGGAACCCCCAAAAGGAGAAGCTGATGGCAATGCCAAAAACGCAGCGGGATTTCGTCGGATATGGCGAAACTCCTCCGGATTTCCGCTGGCCGGACGATGCCCGAGTCGCCGTTTCCCTTGTCATCAATGTGGAGGAGGGCGCCGAGCGGAGCATTGCCCGCGGCGACACCGCCAACGACCTGGGTGCGCACTGGATCCCCGCGGCCGCGTCGGCCACCCGGAACATGACCTTGGAATCGGCATTTGACTACGGCTCCCGGGCCGGCGTGTGGCGGCTGCTGCGGATACTGAAGAAACACGATGTCCGGGCCACCGCCTTCTGCTGCGCCGTGGCACTGCAACTCAACCCGGACATCGCCACGGCCCTCGTCCGCGACCAGCACGAGATCGCCGATCACGGGCACCAGTGGGACACGCACACGGACCTCGAAGACGATGCCGAGGAACGCCTCATCCTCGCCTCCCGCGATGCGATCGAAGCCAGCACGGGCCGGGCCCCCACCAGCTGGTATTCGCGGGACGGGCTCAATCCAGGAACACGTAGGGTGCTCGCCGGCAACGGATTCACCTATGAGTCCAACAGCTTCAATGACGACCTTCCACACTGGGGCACGGGCCCGGGAAACCCGGAGCTGCCGGTGCTGCCCTACGCGGGGGACACCAACGATTCCGGGCTGTTCAGGCAGTTCCCCACGGCAGCATCATTGGGGAACCACTTGATCGCGGCCTTGGACCTGCTCCTCGATGACCCTCGCGGCGGACCCTCCGTGATGAGCGTTGGACTTCACCCCCGGCTCATCGGAAGGCCGGCTTACGCCGGAGCGCTCGACCGGTTCCTTGCCCATGCCCGCGGCGAAGCCGCCTGGCTCGCGACGCGCGAGGAAATCGTGAACGCCTGGGTACAGAGTGAAAACTAGTGTGCTGCGAGCAGCGCCCCCCAGCCCGGGATCGGGCGGGCGACGCCGGCGAGGCGAAGCACATGCCACAACGTGGCGATTGCGCTGTCCACAACAGGGATTCCATACTCCTGCTCGAAGCCTTCCACGAGGTAGCCCGAACGGAGATTTGTGCCAATGCAGACCACCGCGTCCAGGCCGTCTGCAAATGCCGGACGCATGGCGGCCTCGATGGCGCCTGCATCCAAGCGGGCGATCTCCGGGTTGGTCATGACTGTCCCGGGAACCGACACGGTCCGCACCTCGATCCCGTGGGCGGAGTATTCCTGTTGTATCAGGGAGGCGATGGATCCGGGGCCGGGAAAGACGAGGCCAATTTGCGTCGCCGACAGCGCCGCCAATGCCTCGACGACGGCCACGGAAGCGGTGGTGGCGGGGGCGCCGCACGCCACTGAGAGCTCGGCACAGAGGCCAATCTCGCTGGTGATGCCTGTCCAGGAACCCGAAGTGCCATGAAACGCGACTGCCTGGAGTTCGGCGTCGTTCAGCAGGGCCGGGGCCTCCCCGAGGACGTTCAGGTCCACCCTGTCATCAAGGCTTGGCGGAAGGCGGAACCGGCTGTAGTGGACCCCCAAGTCCGGCTGCTCCGCAAGGATCGACGCAGTGAGCGTCTCTGCGTTCGAGTTGCTCGACGGTACAAGGATCCCCAGCCGGGTCTCCGGCCCGGGAGCACCCATGCTCAGTGCGCCTTGCCGAGGGCCGGCGGCGTGGATATGGCGAGCATCACCGCGGCGGAATTCGTGCGGTTGCTCCACCAGTGCGGCAGGGTGGCGTCGTAAGTCAGGCTGTCGCCGGTTTCCAGGACAAATTCCTGCCCGCCAACGGTCGCCACCAACGTTCCGGCTTGGAGGAGGACACATTCCTCGCCTTCATGGGAATGCGGAACGTGGGCGCCGTCGAAGTTCGCCGGAATTGTCATGTTGATGACTCCGAGCTTGCGCTCGGAGTCGGGAACGATCAGCTCCATGATGATGCCCTGTGAAGGGATCTCGATGCGCCGGCGGTCGGCCCGGCGGACCAGCATGTGATTCTGGCCCTCATTGGGATCCGTGAACATGCTGGCCAGCGGCAGATCGAGGGAGTTTGCCAGACGTAGGAGGGTGGCAAATGAGGGGTTGCCGATTCCACGTTCAATCTGGCTGATGAGCCCCGCGCTGACACCTGCGCGTTCGGCCAGTTCCTCCACGGTGAATCGACCGAGGCGCTGTTGTTTGATCATCGTGCCGAGGTGGGCGATCCAGAAGTCGCGTTCCAGGGACCCGCTTGCGTCACTGTTGGCTATGTCCGTGGCTTCCACAACGACTCCTTCATTAGTCCTTGTTGTCGCGTCAGTATATCGAAGAGGATTTCGTGTGGGAGGTTTCTTGTGCACCTTGGATTCCAGAGGTGTTCCGCCCTTTCCAGTGGTTCTCATACTGTTCGGAGATCGGCGTATCCGGTGAGCATGGAGGCGAGTTCCTTCTCCCAATAGACCGCGCAGCGGTCGGCTCCCCGCTCGAAGACGGCCGCCGCGGCAGCCATTCCTGGGGCCGGAAGCCCGATGCTGGAACCGGCGCCGGTGAGCGCGTCCACAACGCGCTGGACAGCTTCCTGCAGAGCCCCCGGCCGCTCATCACCGTGTCGCAGGAGGTCGGCGCCCAGATCCGTGGTGCCCACCCAGCCCCTGCCAAACACATCGCTGTCAACGAATTCCTTGACTCGGTCCACGGCCTCCACTGTCTCGAACAGCACAGAGATCACGGGTAGGAGTGAGTAGTCGTTGCCGAATGCCGAGGCCTGGGTCACTTGCCGGGGACGCGATCCCTCCGGCGCGTACCGTGTGGCGTCGTATGCTCGTTCGAGTTCGTCCACGGTCCGCACCTGCGGCAGGACGATCTCCGCCACACCGGTGTTTGCGAAAGCCACCAGCGTGTTCCTTTCCAGATCGGGCACGCGCACCGCCACCTCCACCCCCGATCCAGCCAGCCGCTGCACCACATCGCCGCATTGCTGAACGGTGACCGCTGTCTGCTCGGCGTCGAGGACCAGGAAGTCAACGGTGGCGTGGGCAAGGAGGGCCAACAAGGCGGCCGTCGGATCGGCAGTGATGATGCCAACGCACCGTTTAAGGGGGGAGGCTGG
The DNA here is from genome assembly GCA_041360635.1 of bacterium RCC_150. GTDB lineage: Bacteria > Actinomycetota > Actinomycetes > Actinomycetales > Micrococcaceae > Arthrobacter. The sequence continues at coordinate 134,602 of JBFUPP010000001.1, forward strand.
TTTCTGGGTCATGGGAGGTTCCTCCTGGGTGGTGGCGCGCTGGGGTGACCGCGCGGAAACGAATAACGGCATGGTGACCGCTGATCACTCGTCTGGCACGAACTGCCAGTCCGCGGGTTTGCTGACCCCCACAATGAGTTCCACGACGGCTTCACCGTCATTAGTGAGTCCATGCGTGGTTCCGCGGGGGATGTAGATGCCATCGCCGGGTCTCGCCCGGTAGGTGGTGTGGCCGAGGTGGACGATGGGGGCTCCGCTTAGGACGACGTAAAACTCCGAGGCGTCCGGGTGGTGATGGCACAGGTGGTGCTGGCCGGGCAGGATCCGCCCCCAGCTGACGCACAGGTCATCTGAACCGCTGAGGTCCCGGGAGATGAGTGTGCTGACCAGGCCTTGATCGCGTTGCCCGTTCAGCCCGATCTTGTCCAAGGCCGCGAAGCCTTGCTCGTGGACGTTGTGCACCAGCCGGTCGATGGCGACGGCGACCATCCCGCCGTCGCTCGCGCGCGTCATGCTGCGCCCTCGAAGGCGGCCCCCGCCGTGATGGTGTCGCCCGGCACGGGCGGGTGCTCCATCCACCAACGGGCGATCTCCTCGCGGGTGGCGAACCATACGCCAGGTTTGGAAAGGGCATACTCCAGGAACCGACGCACGGCGTGGGCAACGCTTGGACGGCCGCCGATCCGAAGGTGCAATCCTACGGACATCATCTTCGGCACCGTCTCGCCTTCGATGAGAAGGCAGTCCAGGGAGTCCTTCAGCACGTTGAAGAAGTCCTCTCCCGTGCCGAGGCTTCCGTTGCCCCAGAAACGGGCGTCGTTCGTGTCTCCCGAATATGGAACCACCAGGTGACGGTAGGGACCGGCCTGCACGTAGTACGGAATGTCGTCGGCGTAGGAATTTGAATCGTACATCACGCCTTCCTCCGCCAGGATGGTCCGTGTGTTCTCGGTGATGCCCTCCCGGACGTACCAGCCCACGGGCCTTACCCCTGAAACGTCCTCGATGGCGTCGAGGGACTTACGGATCTCCCGCCGTTCCTCCCCGGGCTCCATGCCCACGGTTCCGCGCCATTTATAGCCGTGGGCGCAGATCTCATGGCCGTCCCGCACCATGGCCCGGGCGGCGTCCGGATTCCGCTCAAGCGCAGCACCACAGGCCATGACTGTTGCCTGGACGTTATACTCACGCAACATCCCGAGGTAGCGCCAGATGCCCACACGGCTGCCGTATTCGAAGAAGGACTCCTTCATGAGGCTGCGCCGTGAGGGGTCGGCGGACCAGCCACCGAAGATCGAGACGTCCTCGTCCTGTTCGTCGCCGGCTTCGATGGAGCTCTCGGCGCCTTCTTCGTAGTTCAGCACCACGGAGACAGCAACTTTCGCGCTATGCGGCCACGTGACAACCGGAGGATTTTCCCCATATCCAATCAGGTCCCGCATTGGCTTCTCCTTGCTTGTCTTTTCATTATATTGACGATGTTTCACTTTACAGTAACCACCCTTCGTAGACCTTCCGATGGGCGGCCAGTGAGGTTTTGAGCATGCCATCCACGTCGTCGATCACGTTTCCGTGGGCGGGCCCGATCAACAGGGCGGGATAGGACTCCAAGGTTTCTTCGATGCTTTGGAAGGCCGTGCTTACGTCGACGAATTTGGTCCAGTAGAGCGCGCGGCCGGTGCCGTAGGCTGCTTGTTCCACCGACGGCGGGGCGGGCATCTCGCTGGAAAACAAGCGGCACTGGCCCGGCAGATGCACTGGCTCGTCGTCCTCCTCCGGGGCCGGAATGTCGTGGATGTAGGAAAAGCCGTCGGACACGAACATGATTCGCGCCCCCGAGTCGTAACCCCAGAGCGTATTCTCCAGGTCGCGGATGTAGGCCGGGAAGAATCGGAATTCCCTGTCGCCAAGGTCCAGTGAATCGCCCGCGGACCTGCCCCTCAGCCGGTCCTTGTACTCGGGGAAATGGAGAGCATAATCCCGGACGTCACCCACCACAGTCGCCGAAGGATACCGGGCCAGTACGGCGGGCAGATTGCCTGCGTGCGGAATTTCCGGATGCGTCGGGAAGACGTAGTCAAGCATCCGTCCGCCCAGCGCGTGCTCCAGCTGTGCCAGGACCGCTTCCCGGTGGGCCGGATCTCCCGTATCCACCAGGATCGACGCACCGGAGCCGATCACCAGGTACGAGGAGACGTGATAGTGGACTTCCTGGCCCTCGGCGTTGGCCGACAGACAGCCGCCCAGCCAGTGGACGCCGTCGGCGAGGACGCGGCCCGTGAACGGCTGGCCGTCCTGGTCGTCGTGACTCATTGGATGCCGACCTTCCTGATGGCAGCTGCCACAGCGGCGGCCTCCGCCGCGCATTCGGCCATCCCGACAAACGGTTCACCATAGCCTGGCCCGATGGCCCTCACCTGGCGTTCGCGGATAACCTCTTCAACATCCCGCGCAATGACCCGCGTGTCTGCCTCGGCAAACCACTTGAACTTGCGTAAACCGGCCGCCGCATTCGAGCCGACGTAGGAACCATGGGTGAAGGCATCCGAACTCAGGAGCGCCCCGGAGACGGGATCAAAGATCCAGAGCGTCGGCAGGAGCCGCATCAACGGCGACACAAACTCGAGCGTCAGCGCGTCCATGACCTCCACATCACGCGCGCTCCCGGGGTCCACGATAATGCGCCGCGGCGTCGCCGAGGTCCTCGGAACCGTGATTCCGCCGGTGTACCAGACAGACTCGACGTCGAACCGCGCCTCGATTGCGGGGAGGTTCAGGCAGCATTCCATCTCGGTCCGCGTCAGCACGACGGCGAGCCGTTCCCCTGGTTCGAGCAGCGACTGTAGCTGCCGGATGATCTCCGCCACGTGAAGCCGGATTCCGGTGTCCACGAGCACCGATCCGGCGCTTCCCTTGATGAGGTAACAATTGACGGGCTGGGGGATGCGGACGCCTGGCGGACACCAGCTGACCTGCTCGTCCAGGATGATCTCTGCCCCCAACCGGTGGATGCGGTCCCCGATGAGGCTGTGCGCGGCGTTGACCGCGCTGGCTGCCTGGCCTGTGTGTTGATTCAACGACTTCTCCGCTCCCCGTTTCCGAACCGTCCCGCCTAGGAGGCGGTGGCCGAGTCCCAAACGGCGATGGCCTCGTCCAGGGTGCAGACATCGTGTCGGGCCCTCATGACTGTCAGCGCAGCATCGTGGATGACGGTGTCGTAGGCGCCCACGGCGTCCTCGAGCAGCACGGCGTAGAAGTCGTTGTGGACGGCGTCTCGCAGTGTGGCCTCGACACATCCGCCGGTGGAAACGCCAACCAGGGCAACGGATTCGATGCCCTGGCTGCGCAGGAGGAGCGCCAGCTCCGTACCCACGAAGGCACTCGGGCGGCGCTTGGTGATGACGACTTCGCCTTCCTCGGGCATGCATTCGGCGCAGAACCGGGTGGCTGGATCGCCCTTGAGGCTGAGCCGGCCCAGGTCTATGGGCCGTCCGTTCGCCGCCGTGTACAAAGCCCGCAGCCACGCGGCGGGTGAGCTGCCGCCGTCGGGCAGGTTCTCGACGCGAATGTGGAAGATGGGGACGCCGTTCTTCCGGGCCGATTCGATGGCCCGTCCGCATTGTTTGGCGATGCCGGGCATCATGCTGAGGTCGTGGCCGGAGTCGCCAATGGCGCCGCCGGCGTAGACGGCACCTTCCTGCATGTCGATCACTACGAGGGCGGTGGTGGCCGGGTCGAGCAGTTCCTGGAGAGTGTCGCGGACCTGCTTTCCGCAGATTTCAATCATGGGAAATATTCCTTTTGTCAGGTGGTGCTTTTCTAAGTGGTGCCGACCGGGCACGACGTCGGCCGGCCGGCACCGCTCGGGACTGCCGGCCGCCTAGCGGCCGAGGGCGTTGAAGTAGATTTGGCCGTTGGTCAGGGGCACGGCCCCGGTCAACCCGGTCTTCGCGACCAGAATGCCCCGGGTTTCGACCAGCGACAGGATGGCCGAGCCCTCATCTACCAGTGTTGCCATCTTGTTGAGAATGGTGGAGCGCTTGTCCTTTTCCGAACCAGGAGTGACGGCAAGTTCGGTGCGTGCCTTGTCGAACTCCGAGCTGGACCAGCCGGTGCTGTTGCTCGGGGCGCCGCTTGCGTAGAACGCGTAGCTGTAGAAGGCAGGATCGGCGATCACGATGGGCTCGGAGTAGAGCACGGCCTGATAGCGTCCGTCGATCAGGGCCGTCGAGAAGTCGGTAGAGCTGGCCACGTTCTGCAGTTGGACGTCGATGCCGACATCCTTGAGCATGGACTGGATGAGGACTGCCGACTTGGCGGCAACTGGTCCCGGGCGCGTGCTGCTGTAGCTCAGCGTCAGCGGGAACCCATTGCCATACCCGGCGTCCGCCAGGAGCTTCTTCGCTGCATCCTTGTTGAACTTGTAGATCGGGGAATCTGCAACATTGGGGAAGATGGAGCCGGCGGGTTTACCGTAGCCGGCATAAGCGCCCTTCACCAGTGCGTCACGGTCTATCGCCATGGAAAGGGCCTGACGGACTTTAGGGTCAGCCAACGGACCGGTCTTGGTGTTGATCATCATGGTGTCGCGGGTTTGGCTGGCGCAGTTCAGGACAGTGACGCCTTGGGACTTCTCCAAAGACTTGTATTGGTCGTACTCGAAGCCGTTGGCCACTTGCACCTCACCGGTTTCAACCAGTTGGCTTCGAGTCGCGGTGCTCTGGACAGCTTTGACGGACACGCGCTTGACGGTCCCGCGGGTGCCCTCCCATTTAGGATCGGCCGTAACGGTCAGCGAGGCGCCCGGCGTGAATTCTTCGAGCTTCCAGCCGCTGTAGTCGGCGAGGTTCTTCGACAACCAGGCGTTCGCGGTCGGGTCGTCCGGCGTGACGTGCTTCTTCGCTTCAGTGCTGTCGTGGATGTAGAACAGGTTGTTTTGCAGGGATTCTTGGGTGTATGAGGTCAGTGCGATGGTGTTGAGCTGGATGGTGTGCTCGTCTATCACCTTGACCAGGTTATCCACGTTGAAGCCGCTGCTCTTCAGCGTTCCCTTCATGACTGGTTGCCGCTTCATGCCAATGTCAAAGCTCCATCGGACGTCTTCGGCCGATAGCGTGTTTCCGAATTGACTGGTGAGTTTGCGCAGGGTGACGACAATGCCGGTCCCGTCCGCACTGGGCTTGGCGCTCTCAGCCAACCGGCCGGACACCTCCGTCGAGGGCGCCGGGCAGGTCTTGCCGTCGCCGGCTCCGGTCTTGTACTCAAGGAGCTGGGAACCAAGACCGCTCAGCACGACGTGTGATGCGCTGCCTCCCCAAGGCGAGGGCGTGAGGCTGTCCGGGAGGGCTCCGACAGCGACAACCACATTATCGATGGATGGATTCACTGCCGTTTGGGGGGTGGAACCGCCGCAGCCGACAAGGGATGTGGCGAGGGCGACAACAGCGCCCCCGGTAAGCAAACGCAGACGTTTCATGGTGTGACTCCGTTTATTGGAGGGAAGCTACGACCGGGCGGTCTCGTAGCGGTATGCCTGCTTGTGGCCCGCCCGGATGATGGGCTCCACTTCGCGGATATTGCTGATGAAGTTGCCGTGGGTTGGCGCCACGGCTTTGACACCGATTTCGTCAATAAGATGAAGGACCCGGTCGTACACCGCGTCAGCATCGTTGGCGAAGCGGGCCCAGTACAGGGCGCTTCCGGTGAAGAACGCAGCATTCTCGACGGCGATGGGGACCTGCAGTTCGCCAGTGGTCAAACCGCATTCGCCCGGGAGGTGTACCGGGTCTTCGTCGTCGAGTTCAGGCCGGTGCATGTAGCAGAATCCGTCGGCGGTGAAGAGCACGCCGGCGCCGGGCACGAAGCCCCACTGGGTGTTGGGCAGGTCCCGGATAAGGGCCTCCACCACGACGAACTCCTGTCCTCCAAGATCGATCCGGTCTCCGGGCACCCTTGCATTGAGGTTCGGAACGATCCGCGGGTAGAAGAGGTGGTAGTCGCGGATGTCGCCCACGACTTGGATGTCCGGGTACTTCTCCACGAGCCTCGGCAGGTTTCCAGTGTGGGGAAGCTCGGGGTGGGTGGGAAACACGTACGTCAGCTGGCGGCCGTCCAGCAGCTCATCGAGTGTGCTTGAAATGATGTGCCAACTGGACGGGTTGCCGGTATCGACCAGGATGGACGAATGCTCCCCCTGGATGAGGTACGTGGAATTGTGGCCGTGGATCACCCGGTCCGCCAGGTGGAACGGCAGGCACGAGCTCATCCACGTGACGCCTTCCGCAACACTGCGAGGGAGGTCGGCGCTCATCGTTTCTACGAGTAGTTCTTCCATGTTGGTCTCCTAAACCAGCTGCGGGTTGAGCGAGTCGAGCATGAAATCGAGGTGGCGCCGCACGACGTCGCGTCCCTTCAGGACGCAGCCGCGTGACGGGGCGATGATCTCGGGGTCCAAGGTGTCGAACTTCTCCTGGAGCCATTCCCTCAGGGGTCCGCAGGTAGAACGAGGAATCCATTCATATTTGGCATACAGGTGGCCAGCCACCTGTTCCACAGTGGTGGTGTCTTCCACGGTGGAGTCGATGATGCGCTGACCGTCCGGCCTGTCCATGACTCCGTGGGTGAAGGTGTCCGAGGTGAAGAGAGTGCCCGTTTCGTTGTCCCAGCCCCAGAACGTGGGCAGGAGGCGCAGCAGCGGCGATTCAACTTCCAGCACACGGCCGGGAGCTATCTCGATTTCGGCCGTCCGCGCCATGGAGTCGCCCTCTGCGGTCCGTTGGGCGTCGATCTGATGACGGCGCCCCCGCAACGCCAGGCGACTCACGTCGTCGAACGCATCGAAAGGATTGATGACCCCACCAGTGAAGAGCCGCTCGATGTCAAACCGGCCGGCGATCGGCTCGAGGTTGGACACGCAGTCCATCTCGCTCCTCGTGAAGAAGATCGACACTCCCCCGCCTTCGCCGACGAGCCCCGCAAGGTCGTCCAAGATCTGTTCGCTGTGGACGGCCAGTCCGGAATCGACCAGGAGATTCGAGGCGCCTTCTCTCAAGAGGTAGGCATTCGACGGCTGGAATCCTGTTTCACCTTGCGGAACCCAACTCACGCGGCCGTCGAGCGGGATGACTCCGCCGAGGACCGCTAACTTGTCTACATACAATGAAGTGAACATATCTTCAATCTATTGAATATTCGGGATTTGTCAAGGATTGTTGTGGCGCATTTCTCAACCCTGCTGCACGGCCGGCTCGGCCCCGGGGCTCGATTTCGAGGGGCCCTTCGCACCACGGATGACATTGCTGCGCGTGCGCGGGTCCAAAAGCGTGATGAGGGCGTCGAGCAGCACATAGCCCAGGAGGCTCGTGGCACCCATGATGAGGACAAACCCCTGGATGACAGGCACGTCGCCCTTGAGGACGCCGTCCAGGGACCAGCCTCCGACGCCGGGCCAGGAGAAGACGCTCTCGACGATGGCTGCTCCGCTGAGCGCCGCGGCAAACAGCAGGACCATGTACGTCATCAAAGCGCCGCGCACGTCGCTCAGGGCGTAGCGGAACACTTGCGCAGGCTTCAGTCCGCAGGCCCTGGCGAATTCAATCTGCGGCGAATTCAGCACCTGGAGGAGTCCTGTCCGCACGGTCTTCCCGAAGGGAGCCGCGAAGAACAAGCCCATGGTGATGATGGGCAGGACAGCCCTGCTGAGGATGGATTGCTGCGTTCCCCAATGCCCAGCGATCACCGCATCAAGGGCAACCGATCCTGTTACCTTGGGCGGCGGAATGTCGGCACTGGACAGCATGCCCAGTGGCGCAGGAGCGAGATGGAGCTGCTGGTAGAAGATGAACAGAAGGAGCAGCGCCAGGACAAACTCCGGCATGGCCATCAGCACAGAAACGCCCGCGGTGAAGGCTTTGTCTGCCCCGCGCCCATAGCGGTAGGCCGCGAGTGTGCCCATGCCCATTCCAACGAGCAGCGCAAGGACGAGGCCTGGAACCAAGTACACCAGCGTGTTTGGCAGGCGGGTCCAGATCTCTGTCGAGACGGAACTGCCTGTGAAGAACGAATGTCCGAGGTCCCCGCTCAAGGTATGGCCCATGTAGTCCAGGTAGCGTTCCCAGAACGGTTTGTCCAAGCCCAATTGGCCATTGATCCGCGCGACGTCTGCCGGCGTGGCATATTCTCCGAGCAGTGCGACGGCGGGGTTGCCGGGAAGCAGGGAGACGAGGCTAAAGCTCAAGGTGATGAGGCCCAGGAGGAGGAAGAAAGCAATGACCAAGCGGGACAGGATGTAGCGGATCATGCCGTGGCCGCCTTTTCTCCTGGGTTGTACGGGATGGGAGGCATTGCCGCGGACATCAAGGCCTGCGTGTAGGGCTGTTGCGGATCGAACAGAACGTTGTCCGTGGTGCCCGTCTCAACGAAGCGCCCCCGGTGCATCACCGCCACGCGGGAACAGAAATGCCGGACGGTCTCGATGTCGTGCGAGACAAAGACGTAGGTGAGTCCCCGGGAGCGCTGCAGCCTCGCAAGCATCCGAAGGATGGACGCCCTGATCGTTAGGTCCAGCGACGACGTCGGTTCGTCCAGGACTACCAGGGCAGGGTCCGTGACGAGGCACCGGGCGATGCCCACCCTTTGCTGCTGCCCCCCGCTGAGGTTGGCCGGGCGGCGGTTCAGGAAATCCTGCGAGAGCCCTACCTCTTCCAGGGTGTCGGTGACGCGGCGCAGGCGCTCTTCCCGCGATCCGTACGTCTTCGCGACGATCAGGGGTTCCTCGACGATCTGGCGGATCGTCAGGCGCGGATTCAGGGAAGCGAATGGCTCCTGGAAGACAATCTGCCAGCGCCTGCGTCTGCTCCGTAGCTGCGCCTTCGACAAAGCACGGATGTCCTCACCTTCGAGGAGTACCGTGCCGGAATCGGCCTCGATGAGCCTGAGCATCAAACGGCCAAGGGTCGACTTCCCGGAGCCGCTTTCGCCGATGATCCCCAAGGTTTCGCCGCTTTCGACGGCTAGTGAAATCCCATCGACGGCGGTTACGAAGTGTCCGCGCGGACTCCGGAACGTCTTCCTGACGTCCTTCAATTCAATGATGGGCATGGTCAAATGCTCCTGGATTCGGAGAGTTCGGTGGGACGTGCTGTGCCGGCAGGGCGGGGCGCGTCGGTGGTCGACGCAGTCTTGGGCTCGACGACAGAATTGAGCAGCGAGACCGTGTAGGGATCCCGGGGTCGGACGAACACCTCGGACACCACCCCTTGCTCCACGATGCGGCCGTGGTACATCACCAGGACGCGATCGCAGTAGTTGGCCACTACCCCGAGGTCGTGGGTGACGATCAGCATCGAGCGGCCACTATCCTTCGTGAGCCGGGTGAGGGTGTCCAATACCTGCCGCTGCACGGTGAGGTCCAGCGCCGTCGTCGGTTCATCCGCGATAACCAGGCGCGGATTGAGGTACAGGGCCATGGCGATGACCACGCGCTGGGCCATGCCGCCACTGAGCTCGTGCGCGTAACCGCGCATGACTCGTTCGGGATCGTTGACGCCGGGGGAGGCCAGGAGCTCGAGCGCACGTCCGCGCGACTCCGCATCGACCTTGATCCCGTGGGCCTTGGCAATGTTCGCGAACTGCTTCTCGATGCGCACCACCGGGTTCAGCGCACTGAACGGGTTCTGTGCCACGAAGCCGATTTCCTTGCCGCGGATGTGGCGGAGTTGCCGTTCCGGCAGGTTGATGAGGTCTTGGCCATGGAACTCGGCTGTGCCCTCCACGACCCGCCCGGGCGGCATCAGCAGCTTCACTACTGAGCGCACCACAGTGGACTTGCCCGATCCGGATTCACCCACTACGCCCACCACTTCATTGGCGCCGACGTCGAAAGAGATGCCGTGGAGGGCGCGAGTCACTCCAACCCGGGAGTGGAACTCCGTCACGAGGTCCCGTACCTGAAGTCCTACTGTCATCGCGCCCGCTCCACTCGTTCGATCCTGGTTTCGATTGCACCGGCGATGACATTGAGGGAGCCGATGGCCAGGAGCATCGCGGCGGTGGGGAATGCCGCTGCCCACCACTCGCCCCGGATCAGCATGCTGGCGCCGTCGTTGATCATGGCTCCCCACGTCGGTGTGGGTGGTTTGACACCCACACCAAGGAAGTTCAGGGCAGCGATGGTTCCCAAAGCGTTGGCGGCTGTCAGGGTTGCCTGTACCAGGACCACGCCATATGCGTTGCGGAAGATGTGGTTGAACGCGATGCGGATCGGGGAACACCCAATCGCCGCGGCAGCCTCCACGTAGCGCGCCGAGCGAAGGGCCATGGCCGCAGCCCGGGAAAGGCGCACGAACCGCGGGGCGGCAACAATGGCGATCGCGAGGACGACGTCTGTTGCGCCGCCGCCCATGAGCTTGATGGAGACGACGGCGATTACGATGATCGGCAGCGCGGCGAAGGCGTCGATGACCCGCATGATGGCCTCGCCCAGCTTGCCGCTCGTGGCAAACAGTCCCAATGGAACGCCCACCACCAGGGACAATGCCGTGGCCGCGAGGGCGACGGGAAGGTCCAGCTTCGAGGCCTCGATGGTCCGGGAGAAGATGTCCATCCCGTTTCCGTCGGTCCCGAACCAGTGCGTCCCGTTCGGCGCGATACCGATCGCGTCGGTGTCCGGACGCATGGGGTCGTGGGGCAGCGGGGCGATCATTGCCATGAGCGGCAGCCCCACAATGATGATCACCGCAATCGTGGTCATGATCGTGTTGGACCGGCTGACCAGGAGGTTCTGGCCGCGACGGGCCCACGCCGTGGCCCGAAGACCGGGTGAGGTACGCGGAAGTCCTTGAATACTCATGGGGCTCCCCCCGGTAGGCGGTCGGCATCAGGCTCGCGGACAAAGTGTGCGCAAGCTCGGCTCGGAATGAGCAGACTCGCAATGTATTGAAGATCGTCCCGCTTCGGGACCGGTGGCTGTTGCATGTTCAGCTCCTCTTCGGACCTTGAGCGGCAAGTGCCTCATATCAAAGTCTCATCAGTTTATTGAAACCGACTGTAGTGCCAAGTGTGATGAATTGCACTCCCTTTCTTGGAAATTCGCGAAGTGACCGTGATATGGCGGAGCCTCCTCGGGTCGCAAAGCCAACGCCACGGGCGCCGCGCACGGCCGACCGGCCGGCAAGTCCGGCATTGACACCAGGATGAAGTGACTTCAATATAGTGATCAAGTGTCGATTGTGATGAAGCTAGGGTGCTGCCGACGCCGCCAGCATTCCCGGAACAAATGAAGAACGGAACCCGCGATGTCCAACTTTCAAGAACCAGCAGCCGCAGTAGCCACCCAGCATCCCGTGCCTGGCCAGCCGGTGAAGTACCTGCTCCACGATGGCGAGCTGGTGGACTATGCCGACGCCCGCCTCCATGTGCTGAGCACGTCACTGAAGTACGGCGTCGGAGTGTTTGAAGGATTCCGCGCGTACTGGAGCGAGGACGAGCGGCAGCTGTACGCGTTCAGGATTAGCGACCACATGAAGCGCCTGATCGACTCCATGAGAGTGGTGGAGATTGATTGCCCGCAGGACATCGACGAGCTCGGCGAGCAGCTCCTGGAGCTGATCCGAGCCAACGAACTGCGCGGCAATCTGCATATGCGGGCCCAGGTGTTCGTCGATTCCAAGGACGGCAAGCCGGAAGACACCGGACCCTCCACGGTGTTCATGGCGGCCATTCCCATGGGCAACTACTTCGGCTCCACTGGCCTGGATGTGCAGATCAGCAGCTGGGCCCGGCTCTCCGACCGGTCCATGCCGCCCCGGGTAAAGTCGATCGCGAATTACCAAAACGGCCGGCTCGCGTTGCTTGAAGCCAAGCGCAACGGCTATGGTGCGGCGTTGCTGCTCACGGAGAACGGTCATGTCGCCGAGGGCGCCGGCTACAACGTGTTCATGGTCCGTCAGGGAAGGTTGTGCACTCCCCCTGTGACGGACAGCATTCTCGAGGGAATCACCCGGGACAGTGTCCTGCACCTCGCCCGCACGGAGCTGGGCGTCGACGTCGACATCCGCCCCATCGACCGGACCGAGCTGTATTCAGCCGACGAAGTCTTCGTCTGCGGCAGTGCCGCGGAGGTCAACCACGTCGCGTCCGTGGACCGCACGACCATCGGCAAGGGTACTGCTGGCGACCTCACCCGGAGCCTCCAGGATTTGTACCGGCAGGCCGTCATCGGACGTGTGGCTGCGGACCAAAACTGGGCCACGCCCGTCTACCCGGCCTAGGAGGAGGAACTCGATGCAAGACATCCAAACGTTACAGGAGGTGCCGCCCCCTGATCTGGCACGCGCGGGATACAAGGAAGCCTCGCTGTCCTTTGAGGCGGGCGTCCCGCCGGTCCTTACCGTCAACCAGGGCGAGCATTTCTGGCTGGACGCGCGAAGCCTGCTGACCGGCGGGCTCTTCGAGGAAACCGGCGAGTACGAAAAGCTGTCAATTCCAGTCACCGGCCCTGTCGCCATCAGGGGCGTGAATCCCGGCGACATGCTACGCGTGGACATCCACGAGATCAGGATCGCCAACCGCGGGGCGATGGTCACCATGCCAGGACGCGGCGGCTTCACCGGAGGCCTCGCCCGGTCGGGGCACGTGGTGGAGATCGCGGACGGCCAGGTGATGTTCGACCACGGCATCACCATCCCCGTCTGCCCCATGGTCGGGAAGCTGGGGGTAGCGCCGGTCGGCGCCGGCCCGAATTCCAGCACTGTCGGAATCCACGGCGGCAATATGGACTGCAAGGACGTGACCGCGGGGTCCGCCGTCGTTCTTCCTGTCCAGGTGGCCGAAGCGATGCTGTATGCCGGCGACCTGCACGCGGCCCAGGGCGACGGCGAGTGCTCGTTGACCGCCGTCGAGGTTGAAGGCAGCGTACGGCTCTCCTGCGCGGTGGTGCCCAAAGCTGCGGTTGCGGACGATGACGCCGGCATCCGCCGACCGGTGGTCCTCAGCGGCCGTTCCGTCATCACCATCGGCGACGGCGACACTCTCGACGAGGCAGCGCGGCTCGCCTTGGACGACATGCTGGAACTGCTTCAGGCGGATCGGCAATGGTCGCGGGAGAAGACCGCTATGCTGCTCAGCGCCGCCGCGGACGTGTCCGTCTCGCAGCTGGTCAACGCCCGGGTCTCGGCCAAGGTCACCCTGGCCTCGCGCTACTTCAACGCCGAACCCTTTTCCCTTAGATCTTCCGACACTATGAATGCGCAGGTCTCCGATGTTTGATCTCCTCCTGACCAATGGATTGGTCGTCACGCCCTCCGGTGCCGAGCGCCTCGACATCGGCATTGCCGGAGGCAAGATCGTCTCGCTCCAGGCGTCAGGGGTGGGTACGCCTGACGAAGGCCGGCGGGTGGTGGACCTGAAAGGTCAGCTGGTAGTCCCCGGCGGAGTCGATCCTCATGTTCACACCAATTCGGTGCTTCCGACCGCGGCAGAGAGCGGCATCATGTGCTTCGGGCCGGACCGCGTGAGCGAGGGCGCCATCTACGGCGGCACCACTACGCTGGTGGACTTCGCCCACTGGAAGCCGGGCGACGAGCTAGCCGAGTCGTTCGCGCGGAAGTCGGCAGAGTGGGCCGGCTCCACGTACACCGACTATGCGCTGCACGGCACCTTCAAGGAGCCGGAGATCCCGTTCGAGGTCCTGGAACAGGTCCCGGACGCGGTGGCGAACGGCCACGGCAGCTACAAGGTGTGGATGACTAACACGACACCCACCCGCCCCAAGCAGAAGACGGACCTGGGCAACATGTGGGGGCTGATGGAGCAGACGGCCGCGGCGGGTGCGATGCTTGCCGTCCATGCCGAGGACGACGACATTGTCATGTACTCGTACAAGAAGCTGCAGCGACAGGGCAAGACCGCCCTCGAGTACATGCACCACGCCCATAACAACCTCTCCGAAAAGCTTTCCTTCCAGCGGGCGATCACCCTCGCCCACCATGTGGGCGCGCCCATTTATCTGATGCACGTGAGCGCGCGTGAGGGCGTGGATGCCATCCGTGAGGCGCGCGGCCGCGGTCAAGCGGTGTATGGAGAGATCCTTCCCCACTACGCCTACTTCACCGCCGAGGACTACAAGCAGGAGAACGGCGCGATCTACCACACCTATCCGTCGTTGAAGTCCGAGACAGACCGGGATTCGATGTGGGAATCCCTGCTGGACGGATCGCTCAGCACCTTGGCCACCGACGGAGTCTGTACTGACCTGGACGTCAAGACGCGCGGCAAGTCCATTCTTGATGCGACCGGCGGCCACGCCGGCGTGGAGATGCGCATGGCGGTGGCATACACGGAGGGTGTCGCGAAACGCGGCCTGGATCTTTCGCGGTTCGTGGACATCACGTCCGCGAACGCTGCGAAAATCTTGGGCCTGTACCCGCAGAAGGGCGTGATCGCGGTTGGCAGCGACGCCGATCTGGCTGTGCTGGACACCAACGTGGATCACAGGATCACTGCCTCGGATCTTCATGAGGCGGACTACACACCGTGGGAGGGTTACAGGGTGGCGGCTTGGCCGAGCATGACCGTGCTGCGCGGGACAGTCATTGTGGAAGACCGGAAGCTGCTCACAGGCCCCGGCGGCGCGTTGCTCAAGCAGTGCGTGTCCAGCGATGTCCTCAGCCGGCCGGCCTGCTAGCGCCCGGCTACGAGCATCTGACCGTGCTGATGGGTGGTCAACTATCGGGCGTATCCTCGATCTGGTCCTGCGGTGACCCGTCCGCAGTTCTATGCTCGCTTCGCCAACTCGGTCAGGCGCTACGGGATCAGCGATTCCCGCAACTGTTGCAGCGCGACATGAACTCCGGTCTCGGATCGGTGGATCTCCCTCACATTCATCCCTGTAAACTCTTTCACCGCACGGCGCATACTTTGAACGTTGGTGAATCCGCACGATGCCGCAATTCCTGAGTAAGTGAGCCTTTGGGCGTCGGCCTGGAGGAGGAGCTCCAGCGCTTTGCGCGTTCTTAAGGCACGTATGCGCTCACCCAGGCGGAGTTCTTCATTCTCGAAAAAGTAGAACAGGGAGCGACGGGAGAGATTGAACCTCTCGGCGACCATTGCCACGTCCAGATCGGGGTCGTCATAGCTGGCATCGAGGTATTTCTTCACCGCTCGCCTTAGGGCCGGTTCCTGCGCCTCAGGGTCGACCGGCGCTTCGAGCAGGGAGCCCACCAGGGTCGCCATCAAGGATCTGAGGATGTCTGCGGTTCCCGTTGCCTCCTGGTCGATGCCTGGCCGCTTCCAACTCAACAATGCAGGAATCACGAAAGTGCCCACGATTGGATGCTTCGCGAGGTCACGCAGGCGAAGTAGGGAGCCTAGCGCGGCATCGCTCACATCCAGGCTGCTGCGATCGATGTTGACCTGCAAGGCGTGAAAGCCCTCGGGCGCCTTAAAACTGCCGCCCAGCGAAGTATCAATGAACCTGACGGCGCCCAGCGATACTGGCTCAGGCACGCCGTTAAGAGCGAGGGTCAGGGCCGGCGCTTTCCTGAAGTAGGCGAGGCGAAGATCCCTGACGTCGGGATTCGGCGCCCACGAGCCCAATGCGGGAGCGTTGGACATTTCGATGAGACTGAAGCCTGGCCCGGTAAGGCTGATGGCCGAAGGATTGAAGGACACAGGAGTATCACGTGCCGACTTTTCCAACCGCATCGGGGTTTCCACGGCACTGCCGTACCACGTTCGCCAATGTTCGAATCGTTGTTCGGGATTGAGCCCTTCCGGCACGGTATATCGTCGTAGACGGCCGCTGCTCCCGGTAGCGGATTGAGGCATGCCATCCTCCTTCTTACCAGCTGAACCTTAGTGGTGGTCCTGGGAATGGCCAGGAGGTCTGAGGAAGTGGTTGCGGTGACTCATAAGACTGGCCAGAAAGGTCCTCAGCTGTTAGGCCTATTTTACCTGTGCGTCTTTGATTTGTGCGTCAATGGCTTTAGCGCCGGCGCCCCCATATTATTTCGAGACTTGGTCAAGGAAATGCGTGGTGCAATTGTTCGGCCACGGCGTCCCGGAGCGGCTGGGATGTTCGGGCGATGCGTTCCACGTTCTGCGGACCGTCGGGACCGTCGGTGTCTTGGGGCCCGTCGGGATGGAGCCTGGTGGCCAAATCATTGACCCGTTGAGGGGCAAGTGCATGTTCGATGGCCAGGATGCTTGCGCCAACGACTCCAGCTTCCGGGCCGGTTTCGGATTGGGTGATATTCAGGTGCTGGGTCGCCAACGGCGTTGAGCGTGCGTAGACCGTTTCACGGATGCCGGCTATCAGATGTTCTCCGGACTGTGCAAGGGATCCGCCGACGACAATCAGGGAAGGGTTGATGAAGCTCACACACATGTTGAGCATTTCTCCAATATCGCGGCCCGCCTCCCGGACGGCTTGAATAGCAGCCAAATCGCCGGAACGGACGAGCGAGACGACGTCGTTTGCGGTGGTTGCTTCGAGTCCGTTCTCGCGGAGCTGGGCGGCGAGGGCCGGAGTGCCTGCGATGGCTTCCAAACAGGCAGTCTTGCCACAGCGGCATTGAATTCCTGCCGCCTTGGAAACAGCAATATGACCGACGTCTCCGGCGACTCCTGCCGCTCCTCGCTGCAATATTCCGCCACTGATAACCCCGGAACCGATTCCGGTGGCGACTTTGAGGAAGATCATGTTGTCCTCGTTGGGCCAGCGTGTAGCCCGCTCGCCGAGGGCCATGATGTTGACGTCGTTGTCGACCAGGACGGGAACATCAAAGGTCCGCTGAACATACGCGGGGACATCGAAACCGTCCCATCCCGGCATAATCGGCGGACTGGTCGGCTTTCCGGTGGAGTGTTCAACGGGACCGGGTAGACCGATGCCGACGGCGATGAGGTCCGTTGCCGGACGCTTCGTCGCTTTCAAATGACCCCTCAGCGTCGTTGCTAGCCAGTCCAGAACAGCTTCCGGCCCGCGCGAAATCTCAAGTGGTTCAGTCGTTTCCACGAGAATCCTTCCCGACAGGTCCGTGAGAGCCACGGTCGCATGTGTGGCGCCGACATCCGCGGCAGCTGCCACCCTTGCGCCCGGGTTGAAGGCTAGTCGGGCCGAGGGGCGGCCGCCGGTGGAAGCCGCGTCCGACACGGGTGCGACCAGCTCGAGTTCCAGGAGTGGCTCAAGGCGAGAACTGATAGCACCCCGACCCAAGCCCGTTATCGCAGCCAGGTCTGCCCTGGTTCGCGGGTGTCCGTCACGCAGGATACGCAAAAGTTCGCCGGGGCCGCCGTTGTCCATGTCTCTCCGTTTCGCGGGGTCTAAAGAGGTGACTAGTGAGCTTGAGGTCTGGAACATCAGGCTCACAGGACCCCCGGGGGGACCTCGTCTCCACCCAGTGTCAAGGTGCCTGCTCGTTCCAGTCCACTCGTCGACGCCCGTAGCATCAAAAAGTGCAACTTCGGTGCGCATCCCCTCGTTATCAGCATCAATTGGTGCAGACTTTTGCTTGTTGACTGACTAAAGCCAGATGGTTCGTGTCACTGTTTCGGCATGGAAAACGACAGAACCACGACAGCCCCCTCCCGGTTACGGGCCGGGTTCGTCGGCGCCGGGTTCATGGCTGAGGTGCATAGCAGAGCCGCTCGTGCCGCAGGGGCCGAAATCGCCGGCATCGCGTCCTCGAGCCCTGCCAGTGCCGACCGCGCCAAGGACCGCCTGGGGGTCGAGCGAGCTTACGCCTCCGTCACGGACCTCCTCCTGGACGACAGGATCGACGTCATCCACGTCTGCACCCCGAACGCCACCCACGTCGCAGTAGCCCAGGCAGCGCTGAAGGCAGGCAAGCACGTTGTCTGTGAGAAACCCCTGGCTACCAATGTGCAAGATGCCACCCATCTAGTGGAGGTAGCCGACACGGCCGGGACGGTCGCGACCGTTCCCTTCGTCTACCGGTTCCACCCGATGGTCCGGGAAGCCCGGGAGCGTATTGCATCCGGCCAGACGGGACGGATCTCTACCATTCAGGGATCCTATCTTCAGGACTGGCTGCTGTCCCGCGACGACGATAACTGGCGGGTTAACGCCGCTGTCGGTGGCCCTTCCCGGGCGTTCGCCGACATCGGGTCCCACCTGTGCGATCTCCTCGAATTCGTGAGCGGGGAACGGATAACACGGGTCGGTGCAGTGAGCCGTACCCTCTTCTCGGGGCGGGCAACCAACAAGGACGTCCAGACCGAGGACCTCGTTGCTGCTGTATTCGCGACTGAGACCGGAACCGTGGGAAATCTCCTGGTCAGCCAGGTTGCGCCTGGGCGGAAGAACCGCCTGATGATCGAGATTTCCGGTTCGGAGAGCACGGTCCAGTTCGACCAGGAGGCGCCGGAGACCTTGTGGCTTGGCAAACGGGCCGGCTCCGAGCTGCTTGTCCGTGACCCCGGCACCCTGGGAGCCGACGCGGCGCGGCTATCTGTTCTGCCTGCAGGGCATCCGCAGGGCTATCAGGACGCATTCAACGCATTTGTCGCAGACACCTACAGCGCCATCCACGGACAAACCCCTGAGGGCCTGCCCACGTTCCGGGACGGACTCAGGGCAGCCGTCCTCACCGAAAGCATCATCGAGTCCAGCGCCAGTGGTCAGTGGATCGACGTCCCTGGCGTGAAACAACTAGAAGGAGTCCAGCAATGAAAATCATCCAGGTAGGCCTCGGCGCATGGGGCGCCTCATGGCTCAACGTCATTCACCAGAGCAAGACTTGGGAGCTGGCCGGCGTCGTCGACGTCAACCCGGACGCCGCTCGGGCAGCAGGTGAACAATACGGAATCCCCGCCTACGCAAATATCCAGGAAGCCCTCAACCACAAGGAAACCTTCGACGCCGTCCTGGTCATCGTTCCACCCGAATACCACGCCGCAGTGGCCATCCCGGCCCTCGAAGCCGGTGTGCACACCCTGATTGAGAAGCCCCTTGCGCACAACCTTGAGGATGGTATCCGCATCATCGAAGCGGCGGAGAAATCCGGCAAGCAGGCCATGGTGTCGCAAAACTACCGTTTCAAGCGCGCAGCGCGCACCGTTCAGCGCCTCATCAGCGAAGGGGTCATCGGAGACCTTGAGCAGGTCTTCGTCGACTACAAGAAGAACCCGCCATTCGAAGGCTTCCGGCTCGAAATGGATGAACCCCTCATCGTGGACGCGATGATCCACCACCTTGACCAGCTCCGCGGCATCGTCGGCGTAGAACCCACCGCGGTGCGTGCACGGTCCTGGAACACGGGCACCTCCAGGTTCAAGGGCAACGCCTCCGCGGTCGTTCAGTTCGACTGCAGCAATGGCGCCCGCGTCGTTTACACCGGTTCGTGGAGCTCCTACGGCCCGCAGACCAGCTGGGACGGCGACTGGGAAATCCAAGGCAGCAAAGGCGCCATCACTTGGAAGAACAACGAGGTCAGGATCGACTTCGCGTCGCTGTTCGACACCGTGTTCCTTGCCGGTGCGGTGGAGCGCTCCGGCGTCATGCACGTCGACCTGGATCCCCTGCCGGTCGAGGAACGGCTGGGGACGCTCGCAGCATTCCGTGACGCCATCGAAACCGGGCAGAAGGCAGAGACGGACGTCACCGACAACATCCAAAGCCTGCAGCTGGTCATGGCCACTGCCGACTCCGCCCGCCAGAACGGTGCGGCCATTCCCTTGAAGACCAACGCCGAACTCTTCGGCAGCAACTAGCACTTCCGACCCGAGGAAGTGTCGAAATGACTGGAGAAACAACCATGCAGCCACAATCGACCACCGGCACCGCCGGCACGGTTAACAGCAAGGCTGGCCCCGGCAAGACCGGGGACGAGACCCGATCAAAGCTTTCCGGCATCGGCAGCTTCATCGGCGCGCAGGGTCTGCTCGTCGTCGTCCTGCTCTTTGGTGTGCTGCTGACCTTCCTCAGCCCGGTGTTTCTAACACCGGTGAACCTGGTCAACCTGCTCTACCAGTGCACCATCCTGGGCGTATTCGCCATCGGCATGACCTTCGTGATCCTGACAGGGGGCATCGACGTTTCTGTGGGATCCACGGCGGCCCTGGCCTCCGTGCTATCCATGGGCGTCATCGTGAAAATGAACATGCCCCCCGAAGTCGGCCTCCTTGCAGGTCTTGCCGTCGGAGGGGTCGTGGGGGCCTTGAACGGGCTGATGGTCACGAAACTGGGCATATCCCCGTTGATCGCCACGCTCGCCACCCTGTCTGCCGGATCCGGCATCGCCTTCGCCTACACCGATGGCGGCAACATCACCCCGGTTCCAAAACTCCTGACAAACATGGTTAGCGCAAAAATCGCCGGCGTCCCCTTGCTCATCCCGGCAGTCTTGTTGCTCGCCTACCTGGCACACCTGGCGCTTACCCGCACGACCTACGGGCGCTCCATCTACGCCGTCGGCGGCAACAAAGAAGCCGCACTTCTGGCCGGTATCCGGGTGGACCGGGTAACCATGAACGCGTATGTCATTGCCGGCCTCTCGGCAGGCATGGCCGGCCTTCTGCTCACCGGCCGCCTGGCTTCGGGCAGTCCGCGTGCCGGTGACGGCATCGAACTGACCATCATCGCGGCTGTCGTCATCGGCGGTACCAGCCTCTTTGGCGGCCAGGGCAACATCAAGGGCACGCTCCTGGGCGTGCTGCTGATCGCCATGGTCTCCAACGCCGTCAACCTGCTCGGCATCCCGTCCTCCTACGACAAGATCGTCCAGGGCGTGGTCATCTTCGCTGCAGCCGCCTTGGACGTCTACCGCTACAAGTACGTCAAACGGAACCTCTCGAGGAAACGCAAGATCGGACCTCCGCCCGCGGCAGAGCAGAAAACCTTGAGCCCCACCGTCACGGAAACCGGACAAGGCCATCGCGCCGGGGCAACTGCCTAGCCTCCTCCGTGCGACCGCGAGGCTGCACGTCCCGCATTGAAATAACCAACAGAAAGATCAAGTCAATGAAGACCTCACCCAAATTGGCGGTCCTTGCGGCAGTCTCAGCCGCCACGATAGCCCTCAGCGCTTGCGGCGCGTCGCCTTCTTCATCGCCCCAGGCCGCCGGCGGCGGCGGACCCAAGCCAAAAAAGATCGCCGTACTCCTCTACAGCCAGAGCTTTGAATTCATGGTCGCCCTTGGACAGGGCATCAAGGACAAGGCCAAGGAACTCAATGTCGACGTGACGCTCTTGGATGCCAAGGGTGATTCCAGCACCCAGATCAGCCAGATCCAGGACCAGCTCGCCAAGGGGGTGGATGGCATCGTCCTGAGCCCGAACAACTCGGCAGAACTCGCTCCCGGGGTCCAGATGATCCACGACGCCGGAAAGACCGTCACCACGGTCGACTCGGTGATTCCCGGAGACGTCGCCGATGCCGCCGTCGCGTTCGATAACGAGAAAGCCGGAAAGCTTGGCGCCGAGGAGCTGGCCAAGCTGATGGGGAATAAGGGAACGGTACTCGAATACCAGGGAGCGAAGGGCGCATACCACGCCATTCTCCGCGGCAAGGGCTTCACCGAGGGCATCAAGCAATACCCCGACATCAAGGTCATTTCCCGCGACGCACAGTGGACCGCCGACAACGCCCTGTCCCTGACGGTGGACAACTTTACCTCGGATGGGACCATCAACGGCCTCTTTAGCCACAACGACGAAATGGTCCGCGGCGTCGTCTCCGGCCTCTCGCAGATCAACAAGGCCGCCCCGGTAGGAGCCGCCGGCCACATCCCGCTCGTCGGAGTCGACGGCACACCGTTGGCCTTGGACCGCATCCGCAAGGGCGTCCAGGACGCAACGATGGACCAGAACCCCTTCACGATGGGAGCCCTCGCCCTGCAGGCCGAAGTTGACATTCTGGACGGAAAGCAGGTCCCCAAAACCCAGCTGACCGACACCCAGCTCATCACCAAAGCGAACGTCGACGACCCCAAGCTCTGGGGAAACATCTTCAAGAACTAGGACCGTCAGGCTCAACAAACCCCCCGGGCCACGCCGCACGCTCTGGCCCGGGCAGCATCAACGCGTACTTCAACCAAGGAGAGATAAGTGTCCCGCTTCAAGTATTCCTACAACGCCATCGTTTACTACCAGGAAGACATCGCGAAGGGAATCGACCGCGTCGCCCGCTACGGCTACGACGCGATCGAACTCGTCGGCGAACCGGCAACCCACAACGTCGAAGAAATCAACAAGCTGACCAAGGATGCCGGCATCGACGTCAGCTCCATCTGCAGCATCTGGTTCGGCGAGGAACGCGACCTGATCAACCCCAGCGCCGCGAACCGTCAGAAGGCCCTGGACTACGGCAAGTCCGTCGCCGACTTCGCCGCCGGGGTCGGAGCCCCGACCATCATCGTCGGACCGTCCCCGGTCGGCAAGACCGAGGCGCTGGCCAGCGACGAACAGGAATGGGAATGGGCCGTGGAGAATGTCCGGGCACTCGGTGAATACGCCGCCAGCGTGGGCATCAACATCACCCTCGAGCCCTGGAACCGCTACGAGACGCACTTCCTCAACCGCCTCGACCGCGCCGTGCAGCTCCTCGACGCAACCGGACTGACGAACGCCGGCGTGCACGGGGACCTGTTCCACATGAACATCGAAGAAGACACCATCCACGGCGCCTTCGCCCGCGCCGGAAGCAAGGTCAACCACGTCCATCTCGCCGATTCAAACCGTGCCGCACCCGGTGTAGGACATATCGACTTCCGCCCGACACTGCAGACGTTGAAAGACATTAACTTCGACGGCTACCTGACCTTCGAGCTCTTGCCCGCCGCCTCGAACCCCTTTGCGATGATGGCACGCGGCGGCCACCTGGAATTCCTTGACCCCTACACCGAAAAGGCCATCAACGAGATGAAGAAGCTGGAACAGGAGCTGTGGCCCAATGAGTAAGTACGAATTCGGCGTCAGCACCTTCATCCTGGTATCCCCTTTCACCGACCAGGACGTTGACCAGTTCAACGTTGCCAAGGAGATGGGTTACGACCTCATCGAGGTCTGCATCGAAGATCCCGGTGCGGTGAGCGCCGACGCGCTCAAGAAAGCCTCCGAGCGCACCGGACTGCCCGTGTCCATCTGCGGCGCATTCGGACCGGACCGGGACGTCTCCCACGAGGACCCCCAGAAGCGGCGGCAGGGCATCGACTACCTGAAGCTGTGCGTTGACGTTGCCCAAGCAGTCGGTTCCCCGCACGTGGCCGGCCCGATGTACTCAGCTACAGGAAAAGCACGACTGCTTTCCCCGGAGGATCGCCGCCAGCAGCGGCAGTGGGCCGCGGACAGCCTCCGCGAAGTGGCGGACTACGCCGCCGAGCGCGGCGTCACCCTTGCCATCGAACCGCTCAACCGTTTCGAAACCGACTTGGTCAACACCGTCGAACAGGGACTGGAACTGTGCGAGCTCATCGGCCGCGACAACGTCGGACTGATGCTGGACACCTTCCACATGAACATCGAAGAGAAGCACATCGGTGAAGCCATCACCTCAGCCGGTGACAAGGTTTTCCATTTCCAGGTTTCCGAGAATGACCGCGGAACGCCCGGCAGCGGCCACGTCCCGTGGTCCGAAACCTTTGAGGCGCTGAAATCGATCGATTACCAGGGCTCCGTCGTCGTGGAGTCCTTCCTGCCCACTGTTGAGGAAATCGCCAAAGCCGTATCCCTGTGGCGCCCTGTAGCGCCGTCCATGGATGCACTGGCACGCGACGGACTCACGTTCCTGAGGAGGGAACTGTCGTGACCCAGAAGCCCGGAGGTGCTCCGGCCATTGTCGAAGCACGCAATCTTGTAAAGCTGTTTCCGGGCGTTGTCGCCCTCTCCGGCATGAACTTTGAGCTTCATGCCGGAGAGGTGCACTGCGTTGTAGGTGAAAACGGCGCCGGCAAATCGACACTTATCAAGACACTGAGCGGTTTCTACACTCCTGACGAAGGCGGCGTCTACGTCGACGGCAATCTCATGCAGGCCAGCACCGTTGCATCCAAGGCGGCCGGTATCGCCACCATCTACCAGGAGCACAACCTGGTGCCGGACCTCTCCGTGGCGGAGAACATCCTTCTCGGCAATTGGGGCGGTCAAAAAGGATTTCTCTCTCGGCGCGACATCCGCAAACGTGCCCGGAAAGCCCTCGACCAGGTCGCCCCGCACCTCGACCTCGACACCCCGGCCATGGCTTTGTCCACGGTCGATGGCCAGATGGTCGAAATCGCCCGCGCCATGGCCCAGGACGCCAGGGTCATCATCATGGACGAACCCACTACCGCCCTGACCGAGCAAGACGTTGAGAAACTTTACAAACTGGTCAAGGATCTCCGTGCCAACGGGATGGCCATCATGTACGTGTCCCATAAGCTGGAGGAAGTCTTCACCCTCGCCGACAAGATCACCGTGATCCGCGAAGGCAAAACGGTCGCATCCTCCCTCCCGGCGGATGAGCTCAACGCCCGCTCCGTAGTGCAGCTCATGGTCGGCAAGGACGTCGATCTCTATGAGCATATTCCCCGCGAACGCGGCGATCTGGTTCTGGAGGCGCGCGGCCTGAGCCGTGCAGGCGCTTTCGCGGATGTGGATCTGCAACTCCATGCCGGCGAAATCGTCGGGCTGGCCGGCCTCGTGGGCGCCGGCCGTACCGAGGTCGCCCGATGCATCTACGGCGCCGACAGGGCCGACGCAGGAACCGTCCAGATGGGCGGTCGCACGCTGCGCCTTCAGGGTGCCACAGCGGGGATCGAGGCGGGAATCGCACTCGTCCCCGAGGAGCGGAAGCTGCAGGCGATCATCCCGATGCTGTCCATCCGCGAAAACGCCACGCTGACACTCCTGAAGCAGGTCAGTCGGTGGGGTGTGCTGAAGCTCGGCTATGAAAAGAAGATGGTCGGGAGGTACATCAAGGAACTTGATGTACGGACCCCGTCGGCAGAAACCCCCATCCAGTCCCTGTCCGGCGGAAACCAGCAGAAGGTCATCATCGCGCGGTGCCTGGCCAGCGATCCTAAGGTACTGATCCTGGATGAGCCGACCAAGGGCATTGATATCGGTGCGAAAGCCGAAATTCATCGCCTGATTGAGCAGCTCGCCCGCAAAGGCGTGGCCGTGCTCGTCATCTCAAGCGAACTCCCCGAACTCCTCGAACTCTCCGACCGGGTGATGGTCATGCGGGCCGGCCGGGTCGTGGCGGAATTGGACAAGGCGCAGGCAACCAAAGAGAACGTTATCGCTTACGCCGCGGCGTAAGCGATACCACCGGAAGAGAAGGAACAATGACAGACGAACAGACCCGGCCTTTTACGCTGTTCACCGGCCAGTGGGCCGATCTGCCCTTCGAGGAAGTCGCGAAGCTCGCCTCCGGGTGGGGTTATGACGGCCTGGAAATCGCGGTGTCCGGGGACCACCTGGATGCCTGGCGCTGGGACGAACCCGGCTACGTGGAATCCAAGCTCGCCATCCTGGACAAATACAACCTCAAGGTCTGGGCGATCTCCAACCACCTCAAGGGCCAGGCCGTGTGCGATGACCCGATCGACTTCCGCCACCAGGGAATCGTCGGGTCCAAGGTCTGGGGCGACGGGGACCCCGAAGGCGTCCGCCAACGCGCCGCCGAGGAAATGAAACACACCGCCCGCCTCGCCAAAGCCCTGGGCGTGGACACCGTCGTCGGATTCACCGGCTCCTCCATCTGGCAGTACGTCGCGATGTTCCCGCCCGTCCCGGAAAAGGTCATCGAGGCCGGCTACCAGGACTTCGCCGACCGCTGGAACCCCATCCTGGACGTCTTCGACGAAAACGGCGTCCGCTTCGCCCACGAAGTCCACCCTTCCGAGATCGCCTACGACTACTGGACCACCGTCCGGACCCTCGAAGCGATCGGCCACCGCGAAGCGTTCGGCCTGAACTGGGACCCCTCCCACTTCATGTGGCAAGGCATCGACCCGGTGTCCTTCATCTGGGACTTCAAAGACCGGATCTACCACGTGGACTGCAAAGACACCAAGCTGCGCTTCACAGGCCGGAACACCGTCATGGGCTCCCACCTGCCCTGGGGCGACCCCCGCCGCGGCTGGGACTTCGTCTCCGCCGGACGCGGCGACGTGCCCTGGGAATCCTCCTTCCGCGCCCTGGCCGCGATCGGCTACACCGGACCCATCAGCATCGAATGGGAAGACGCCGGCATGGACCGCCTCCACGGCGCCCCCGAAGCCCTCGCCGCCCTCAAAAAGTTCGACTTCCCCGCCTCCCAAACCAGCTTCGACGCCGCCTTCAGCAGCAAGGACTAAGTGTTTTTGACCGGGAGACGCCATGCAGGAAGCTGAACAATGAGAGTGGGACTGCGGCTCCATGGAACCAGCTGCCGGTCCGTCGTACTGGACGGGCGGACCGTGATTTCTGGCGCTCGGGAGGTACGCGCCGGCAGCTTGGCGGAAGCATTGGAGTCGTCCCTGTCCGGGCTCCGCCGGGAGTTTGGGTCAGGCATCACGGAGATTACCGTCGACGTCGGACCTGTTCTGGCTGAGCGAAAACTGGCCGACATTGTCGCCATCCGCATTTCGCCCCGTCCCCCGGCGGACGGCTTCCACATGACCGTGCTGCCGCCCCTTGTTCAGCCGGCAGTGATCCGGACCGTGCACGTCGGTGGTGGCCACGACCTGAGGGGAAGGGCGCTGGCCCGGCTGGACCTGGAGGCATTCCTGGCCGATCTCCCCGACATCCTCTCCGGTGACGTACGGAACGTGGCAATCACCGCCGTCGGTTCGACGGCGTCAAAGGACCATGAAACGCGCATAGCAGATGCCATCCTCAGCAACGACAGACATATGCGGATCAGTATTTCCAGCGACTTCTATTCCAGCGTTTTCCGGGACCGCGATTACACGGCCATCCTTAACAGCGCCCTGATGGAGACGGGGGAAGAGCTGGCTGCCATGCTTGAGGATGCTGGCCGCCGCCACTTCCCGGCCACCCTCTTGTCGTTTGCAAAGAACGACGGCGGTCGCGCACCTCTGTCGCGGCTCGCCTTGGCGCCTGTGCACGGGTTGTGCGCCGAGCCCGCGATGGGAATCCTTGGTGCGGCCACGTTGGCGGGAATCACAGAGGGGGAAGTCGTTCTTTGCACGGAGGCTGGTACCGCCGTCGGCCACACCCGCGGAGGCGTTCCTGCCGCCAGAAGCGTGATACGCCAAGGATTTGATGCCAGCCTCGCCAGCAACGCCGCCATTCTCGAGCCGTACACCGTACACCATCCGGTGCGCACAGACATCCACTCCGTGATTGCCGACCTCCGAGAGCGGCAGGAGAACGCGCTACCCTTCGGGCTGGTGCCGACACTGCCAGCCGCACAGGACGCCGCGCTGGTGGGATCCGCTGCGGCGCCGGTGACGGCATGGATCGACAGGCTTGAAGCCGTGACCCACCGGGCCGACCTGGCACGCGTACAGAGTCTCGCCGAAGAGGACGCCCACTCGGCGGCGGCCCGGTTGGGCGCCAGCCCCGGGCAAACCCACATCATAGAATCGAACGTCTTCGCCATGCCCTACGGAAACCCAGGAATCGTTCGAATCAGGGTCCAGGCGGCAGGAGAAACGTCCACCAACAAGGAACACGTGCTGCCCACGACCGTGCGGGGAGCCACCCCATGAGCACCGTACTCACAGCCGAGGACGTCCAGAACCTCAGAACGGGCGCCCACTTCCTGGCTTGCACGATCGACCCGACGGCCATCTATGTCTACGCAGAAATGATCCAACGGGCAATGGAGGACCGGTCATTGGAACTCATCACCGTCGACGAGCTTGCTCCCGACGATTTGGTGGTGGCGGTCGGAATGGTAACGCAGGGCCTTTTCATCGCCGACATGCCTCCCGTGGGCGATGAGTTCCTCGGTTGCATCCGTGCCATCGAGGCCAATCTTGGCCGGTCCGTGCGGGCGATCTATTCACTCGCCGCCGCCAACATCAACGGAATCGTCCCCCTCATGGTTGGGCTGCAGTCCTCACTGCCCGTCATCGATTCCGACCCCATGGGCCGCGTTTTCCCCTTTATCAGCCAAACAACGCTGAACATCGGAAACGTGGCGATCGGGCCTATCGCGCTTATGGGGGTAACCGGGGAACGTGCGGTGGTTGAGGTCGAAAGCCCCCAGCGGGCGGAAACGCTGGTGCGTGCACTGGTGACCGAACTCGGCGGCTGGGCAGCCACCGCAATGTATCCGTGTTCCGCACAACAATTGAAAGAGCATGGTGTGCATGGCTCCATCAGCCGGATGATCCGGATCGGGCAAATCCTCGACGCGAGCACCCCGGTTGAGAGAAAGCTGTTGTTGCTCGCGGATCTCCTCGGGACCACACGCATCGCCCGGGCCCGCGTGAGCCATATCGAAAGCCTCTCGCGGCCCACCGACCTCGGCCTGCCGGCGCAGCCGTCCAGCGTCACGCTCGAAGAGGAAACCACAGGACGCATCGTCCGTCTTGAAATCCAGAATGAGATCCTGCTGGTCCTCGTGGATGGTGCGGTAACAGCAGCAGTCCCGGACACGGTCACGCTGCTCAATTCCGAGCAGGGCACGGTGGTCAACATCGACGACGTCCAGGTGGGCGACGTCATGGACATCGTGAAGATCACGGCAGCGGCGCAGTGGTTCACGGAGGCGGGGCTTGATCTCACCGAGCCAAAGGCCTTCGGCATTCCGATCGCACACCCAAGGCGGCGACATGCGTAGATCGAAAAACGAAACCCGGCTCGATGTCGCAGGGCTGTTGGCGCACGGCTCCCTTCGTGGCACCACGCCGCTATATCTCACGCCATCCAGCGGATTGATAGAAAGTGTTGTTCTCGTCTCCCAGCTTGAGGCAATCCGGCAGGTGCGGCCGAACACCGTGGTCGTCCTTTCGGCCGAGATGGGATCAGGGGGCTGGCTGGTGTCCGCGGCATTGCGGCACGCTTGGGAGCGGCGGGCCAGCGCCGTCGTCGTGGCCGACAGCGCCTATGCAAGCGCGGCGGTCGGACTGGCAGAGCGGTTGGGCATCACCCTGCTTGCCGCTGACGGGAACCCTGCGGCGCTTGCCTTGGCACTGGCCGCCGAGATCGGAGCGGCCCTGTCCGTGGTCGATGCGGAGCTGGCCCGGGTCGCCCGGGCCGTCGCCAAGGACACCACCCTCGGCGATGTTCTCAGGACAGTTTCCAGGGAACTAGACGGAGTCGGAGTCTCGCTGGAGCACGACGGCGTGATCCTGGCCTCCGCCGGAATGCCTCCACGGGAGGCTGACGAAGTCATCACCATGGAAGTCGGGGAGGCCAATGGCGCCGTCCGTTTCAACCTCACGGCCTGCGTGCCCACTTCCGGCGTCCACAACCTGCGGCTGGTTCGCTCAATCCTTGAGGTTGCCACCCCCGCGGTGAAGGCTGCATGGCTGTTGGAGGACCTACTCGGCACTGCCCGGGCGGTTCCAACAGCTGCGATCGCCGGGTTGGATCGGGGCCTTGATGCGTCAGGTGCGGAGTTCGAGGAAAGACATCGCCATCTCCTGAACCAGTTGGGCTGGCGCGAAGGGGAGCCGTATTTGGCTGTGTGGTTCCGTAGCGGATCGGTGCAAGAGCATCGGCCCGAGCTAACGGCCGTGTTGCGCCTGCTCTGGCGCAAGATCACAGTCCGCAGCCCCTTGGCCGAAGTTCAGGGCGGTTGGCTGACGCTCGTGCCGGCCGCGGATCAGGACGCCTCGAGCCAGCTCGAAACCCGAATCAGGTCACGTTTGGGGCCGGCTCTTGCCGAGCTCGGCCTGGTGGCGGGACTGTCCCGGTGGCAGGAGGATGCCCCCGCGCTGGCGTTGATCGTACGTGAGGCCCGGCTGGCTGCTGAATCCGCCAGGTCAAGGGGGCCCGGCGCGGTTCTAAGCTTCGCCAGCTTGGGGGTGGTCGCTGCCATGACCTTCGTCGACGTGGACGCCGTCGCACTCGTGGCCGAACTAACACTGCCACGACTGATGCCCGCCCCTGACCGCGACTTGATCATTACCGCGGTGGCCGTTTTCCTCGATCACCGCGGCTCAGTCAGCCTCGCCGCAAAATCCCTTAACCTGCACCGGAACACCCTGCAGGCCAGGCTCAACCGGGCACGGGAACTCGGCGTACCGCTTGATGTCCCCTCCGAGCTGCTGTCCGTCCACCTCATCGCCAAAGCGCTTTGGCGATCCATGCCGGGCAAAACGACTTTGGACGACCGCGTCGAAAACCACAACCCACTCCGCTGAGTTCCCGGTTTGGTCCTTCAAAGATTGCGCCCGGTGGGCCCGTGTCGATGCTACCCTCGCTTGCCTCGACCAAGGACGTCAAGGCAAGCGAGGGTAGCGAGGGTAGCGTCGCGACGAATTTACGGGGACACAGTCGCCATTGACACCATGTGCGTTGGCTCGAGAGGCGGGAAGAACCGCTCGCGTTCTTGGGCCGTGGGACCGTCGTAGCCGAGGCGCTTGCTGTGCGTCCAGCCAAACCGGCGGACCGAGTCGACCAGCTGCTCGGCGTGTTTGAGCGGCGCCACAGTCGCGTCGATCACCGGTACGCCAATATTCTCTTGAACCGTTCGGAAGAACCCGAATTCGGCCGTGCATCCGAGGATGACGACGTCTGCGCCATCCTGCTCGACTGCCTTGCGGGCTTCGGTCATGATCCGCTTTTCCGTGAGCGCCGGGTCATTCTGGAAGTCATCGACGCCCATCTCTAGCACGCGCCATGAGGCAAGACGTTCAGATGCGCCACAACGATGGACGTTCTCGGCCATCTCGGGGATCCACTTCTTCCTTCCGACGAGGATGGAGAACCGTTCGCCCAGGCTACCGGCGATGCTTAGCGCCGAGTGCGCAGGGCCTACAACAACCATGCGATCGACGATTTCGCGTGCCGCGCGCAGCGCCGGATCGTAAAAACAACCGATGACGGCGGCGTCATAGCCCTCTTCTTCAGCCCACCGCACCGTGCGCAAAAGCTGCGGAAGCATCAGTGCCTCGAAGGCGTTGTATTCAATGTGAGAGGGTCCCTCGCCGTCGAGCGAGACGACATCAACTTCGGTGCCGGGACGAACTATCTGACGGAAGGAATCCGCCATAGCACGGTTGTACACATCTGTGTAGAGCGGGTTGATCCAGAGGATACGTGCGTTCTCCGAGAGAGCGTAGATTCCGTCGTTGGGGGTGATCATTCCAATTCACTTCCTTCGGTTTCGGGCAGGAACAGGCCAAGGACGACCGTGGCAAACAAGAACATGTTGATAAACAAAATTGTCGAGGTAACTCCGGTGGCGGAGGCTAGGAGGAACCCGACAAGACTCGGTGCGACAGTATTTGCGACGCGCTGGCCGAAAATCCCGAACCCGTAACCTGAGCCCCGAAGTGCCGAGGGATAGAGCTCGCCCATCCACGTGTCCCAGACGCCCCAGGCTCCCAGAGCGAAGAAGGCCAGAGAGAACATACCGATATACATCTCGGTCTCGGTTGCGGCTGTCGCAAAGAAGAAACCACCGCCTGCTGCGGCAAGGACATAGATGGTGAAGATCCATTTCCGGCCAAAACGTCCGGTCAGGTAGGAGGCAGTCATGTATCCGGGGATCATGAGCACCGCGCTCAGGGCGATGAAGGAAAAGCTTGATGAGGCGCTCAGTCCCCGCCCTTCAAGCAAGGTTGGCATCCACGATTGAAGTCCCCAGTAGCCCCAGGAGAAGGTGAAGTTGATGAGGACTTGAATGACCGTGATCCGGCCCATCCTCCCCTTGAAGAGGCCCCAGATCGACTGCTTCTTGCCCTCTGACACCGTGAAAATGGTGCCACGTCCGATGCCGCGTGCTCCGAGACGTTCGAGCACATCATGCGCTTCTTCATTCCGGCTCCGCCTCGCGAGCCAGTACGGGGATTCCGGAACGACCTTGTACAAAACGACGCCCCATAGGCTGGCAAGTGCGCTAACAGCAATGACCCAGCGCCAGCCGTGCCCTCCGATCAGGGCAGCGGTGCCGAGGGCGGCCAGGATACCAATAGGCCACCCTGCGGCAAGATAGACCGTTGCCCTTCCGCGGGCCTTGACCGGGAGCAGTTCTTCAAAATAGGGGAAAGTCACAGTGAAGACACCCGAGAAAAGAAGCCCGGAGAGGAATCGAGCCGCCGAGAGGGTCTCAAAGTTCGGGGCGAGGCAACTCAGGAGGGTGAAGACGCCGTAACCCGCGAAGCTCCACGCACACGTAGCTTTCCTACCGATCCGGTCAGAGATCGGCCCCCAAATTAGCGATCCGGGAATCATCCCCAGGAAGAGCGCCGAGATGGCGATTCCTACCTGCGCCGTACCGACCTGAAGGCTAGTAGCCAGATCACCAGCAACGTAGGTGAGCATGAGCATCTCCCAGGCTTCGATTGCGAAAGCGAAGAAGAGGACCGCACAGATTTTGAAGTGGATGGACCCGAAAGGCATGTCGCGGAACGCGTGTCCAACGGCCATGGAGCGAGGTGGGCTCGCAGTCCCCGGCACTGGCTTTGAAAGGAGTGGGTCGATATTGGACATTTCTTGACCTCCGATATTAAGGACGGGATAAGAAGTACAGGCGGTGTTTCTGTGCATGGGGAACATTCCAGATATCAAAGGAATGCACTGTGTATCAAAGGAATGCACCGTGCGCCCCGGAGTAGCTCTTCCGTGACTCCCCCGAGTGATTGGACTCACACTACAAATGGCAACCGGCCAGAGGGTGTTCACTTTGCACTTTTCTGAAATGCCGGCTTGGGCGCAAAGCACTGCTGCCCGAATCTTGCGCGCGTTTGCGCAGGCTATGCGAAGCTTTTTTGTTTTGAAACAAACTTTCTGCCTCTGTTGTGAGGGCCCGTCACAACGGTGCCGGCAGTCAATAGGATCAGCCGGTGGCGGCGAGCCTAACTGCCTCGGCAAATCTGGTGGCGCGCAACTCTGTTATGCATTCTGCCCCTGCGGACTCAAGGGGATCGTGCAGTATGCCCACGCTCTTGGTCGGCCCCATGTGTAGCGTGATGTCCCACACACCGAGCTCAATTCCAAAATCATGAGGAGATATACATGCCGAATTACAGGGTGTCGATGGATATCGGCGGAACCTTTACGGACATTGTGGCGTACGACCAGAACGCCGGAACCTACGCGGCCACGAAAGCGTCAACCACGCCAGGGAACCTGAGCGCTGGTGTCATCGCAGGGCTCGAATCGATAGTTGATGATCTCTCGGACATCGATTTCCTGGTCCACGGCACCACCCAGGGCCTGAATGCGTTCCTCGAACGCCGCGGGGTTTCCGTGCTACTGCTGGCCACGGCGGGCATTGAAGATACCTATCACATCGCGCGCGGCCCCCGTCTCGAGCTCTACAATGCTCAGTACCGCAAGCCCGTCCCGCTGGTCGAGCGCAAGGATGTCATCGGCGTCGGCGGCAGGCTGGACAGTCAGGGCCAGGAGCTCCGGCCCTTGGACGAAGTGGCAGTCCGCAAGGCAGCGCGCCGGGCAGCGGAGGAGGGCTACGGGGCGGTTGCCGTTGCATTCCTGTTCAGCTACAAGAACCCCTCACACGAACTCCGGGCCCGCGAAATCCTGCTTGAGGAACTGGGGGAAGACTTCACAGTCTCCCTTTCGCACGAAGCAGCCAAAGAATGGCGCGAATACGAGCGCACCTCCTCCGCCGTCGTCGAAGCCTACACAGGTCCAGTCGTACGCAACTACCTCCTGGAATTAGAGGAGAAACTCGCGGCCCGGGGACTGGAAGCTCCGCTGCACATCATGCAGTCCTCCGGCGGCGTGCTCACCGCCGGGTCCGCTCGTAAGCGCCCGCTGCAGACGCTGCTTTCCGGCCCGGTCGGCGGTGCCATGGGTAATGTCGAACTGGCCAATGTCTCGGGAAACCGCAACCTCATCGGCGTAGACATGGGCGGCACGTCCTTTGACGTTTCCTTGGTGGTCGACGGCAAGCCGGACGTCTCCACGGAGGCCCACCTTGAAGGCCTGCCGATGCTCATGAGCGTCGTGAACATCCACACCGTCGGGGCTGGCGGCGGCTCCGTCGCTTGGCTCGAAGCCGGTGGCCTGCGGGTGGGACCGCGTTCCGCAGGAGCCACCCCCGGACCGGCATGCTACGGCCGAGGCGGGACGGAACCCACTGTTACCGACGCCAACCTGGTGCTCGGCCGTGTCGACCCGGATTGGTTCGCCGGCGGACAGGTCGCCTTGGACCGTGAAGCGGCGATAACGGCCCTGAAGACAGTAGGTGATCAGCTTGGCCTGGATCCAATCGCCATGGCCGAAGGCATTTGCGACGTCGCCAACTCCCAGATGGCCCAGGCGATCCGTACCATCACCATCTCCCGCGGCATCGAACCCCGTGACTTCTCCCTCGTGGCCTTCGGAGGAGCCGGACCCATGCACGCCGTCTTCCTCGCGAAGGAACTCGGCATCCCGGAGACGATCGTTCCCCGCTTTCCCGGTGCTTTCTCCGCCTGGGGCATGATGCAAACCAGCATCCGCAAGGACTTTTCCGAACCGTACTTCTACCTCGACGAAGACATCGATGTGGCAGACATGGCCGCCATCCTGCGTTCCATGGAAGTCGAAGGCCTGTCGTCACTGGTATCCGAAGGGGTCCCGGAGGAAAACCGCGCCACGACGGCATCCGTGGATGTCCGCTATCAGTCGCAGGAGTTCTCCCTGAACGTTCCCTTGACGTCCGCTGACGAACCCGAGTCTCCCGACTTCGTCGCCAACCTCGCTGTCCGCTTCTCCGCGATGTACCACGAGCGCTACGGCCACTCCAACCTCGGCGCCCCGATCGAAATCGTCACGCTGCGCACGCAGGCGCTCGGCGACTTGGGACGGCTGGAAGCTCCCAGCCACGTGACCGCACCGGGCCCGGAGTTCAAGCACGAAATCCGCAGGGTGGTCTTTGACCACGTCGAGCACGACACCACCGTGGTCCGCCGGGACGACCTCGGCGCAGGCCACACATTCGAAGGACCCGCCATAGTCGTGGAGCAGACCGCAACAACCGTGGTTCCGCCCGGGTTCAATGTCACGGTCGACGAGATCGGCTCCCTGGTCATCCGCCCTGAAGACGCTAAAGGAAACTGAGGTACCAAAATGACAACTGCAGCAGTTAAAACCCTGGATCCCGTCACCGTGGAAATCATCCGCAACGCGCTCACCAGCGCGGCGGATGACATGAACGCCACGCTGATCCGTTCCGCTTACTCACCCATCCTCTATGAGGGCGGGGACTGCGTCGTGGCCCTCCTAGACACCGAACACCGCGTGCTCGGACAGTCCGCTGGCCTGCCGCTGTTCCTCGGCAACCTGGAAACCTGTTCCATCGCCGTGGAGGAGATGTACGGCCGCGGGGTCTGGCAGGAAGGAGACATTTGGATCCTCAACGACTCATACCTTGGCGGCACCCACCTGAACGATGTGACCCTTTTTGCTCCGATCTTCGACGACGGCGAGGTGGTTGGATTCGCCGCCACCCGCGCGCACTGGATGGACATGGGATCCAAAGACGTCGGCGGCTCGATGGACTCGACGGACATCTTTCAAGAGGGCTTCAGGATGGGGCCGGTCAAGCTTGTCGAAGCCGGCATTGAGACTTCCGTTGTGGACCTGATCCGGACCAACGTGCGCTTCCCCTACCAGACCATTGGGGATATGCACGCGATGATCGCAGCGCTCCGGATGGGAACCACCCGAATGAAGGAGCTCGTGGGCCGGTACGGGATGGAGCAACTGGACGCCGCCCGGGATGAGATATTCCGCCAGACGGAGGAAGTCGAGCGTACGACCGTACGCAACATCCCGGACGGGGTCTACGAAGCTGAGGGCTTCCTGGACAACGACGGCATCAATCTGGACACTCCGATTGCCATCAAGCTGCGAATCACCGTTGCCGGCGACACCGTTGACTTCGACGTCACCGGATCGGCGGACCAGACCGTGGGTCCGGTCAACTGCGGCGCCGCGCAGGCAGTCTCGGCACTGCGAGTGGGCTACAAGCTCCTCGTCAGCCCGGAGTCCAACTCCAACGGCGGATCCTTCCGGCCAATGACCACCCAAGTACGGTCCGGCTCAGTGCTCGGCGCCGTGACGCCTGCACCGTGCCAATGGTACTTCTCCCACCTTGGGCTGCTGATCGACCTCGTCTCCAAGGCAATGGCACCCGCCATGCCCGAACGCGTCGCCAGCGCCAGCCACGGTGACTCAATGATCATAACCACCGCCGGGTTCGACACCCGCTTCGGCCGGAACTTCGTCACCATGGAAGCCACTCTGGGTGGCTGGGGCGCCTGGCAGGGCACCGATGGTGAATCCGCCATGATCAACAACGTCAACGGCTCACTCAAGGACCTGCCTATCGAGATGTTGGAGACCCGCTACCCGTTCCGGATCAACGAGTACTCCATCCGCCCCAACTCCGGCGGCCCTGGGCACTACCGTGGCGGCAACGGGGTGGTACGCGAGTACGAATTCCTGGCCGACTGCGTGGTCGGACTCTGGTTCGAACGGTCAAAGACCCCGGCCTGGGGGCTCTTCGGCGGATCGGACGCCCAGGGCCCGGAAGTTGTGATCAACCCCGGCCGCGCCGATGAGGTCCGCACCCTGAAGGCGAACGCCCGCAAGGTAAAGGCCGGCGATGTCGTCCGCCTCGCCGTGGGAGGCGGCGGCGGCTTCGGCGAGGTCTCCAAGCGCTCACGCGAGGACATCACCTATGACATCATCAACGGTTTCATAACCGAGGACTTCGCCAAGACGCACTACGGCTACTAAGGCCAGCAGCGGATAGTTTTCATCTAGAAAGGACGGGACTCTATGATTTCCCAATTTGAATCCTTTGACGACGTGTATGCGAATGCCCGGAAAGCAGTCGGCGTCACTCTCTTTACCGTATCTGCCATCGCCGACGAAGGCGCCAGCATGGCCCGCGTCTATACCACCCATCCCGATGTTTATCCGGTAGGCGGGAAGAAGACCCTCGCCGGGGACACGAACCCGGCGTGGTTGGAGCAGGTGCTCAATGGACAGCAGCCGTTCCTCGGGACGGACAAGGAAGCGGTCCGCGCATTCTTCTTTGATTCGTCAATGATCGAGTCATTGGGCTGCGGGGCCATCGTCAACGTTCCCGTGGTGAGCAACGGACAGACGATCGGTTCCATGAACTTCCTCGCCCCGGAGGGCAGCTACGACCAGAATTCGGTGGACTCGGCCGTAGGCATCGCACGGCGGTCCGTCCATCTGCTCGAAAAAGCCCTTACCGCTGGCAACTAATTCCTTCGCGGGCGGGGACCAATTTGGGGGCCCGCCCGCGGGGCACAACAGGAAGGAACGCACGTGACCCCTCCGGGAAGCCTGACTATACGGAACGCCCTAATCTTCGACGGTGAATCACCTGACCTGGTTGAGGGCTCTATCAACATCCGGGATGGCCGGATCACCGCCGTAGGGCGGGACGTGGAAACGGCCGGTGTTGTCCTTGACGCGGGCGGCCGAACCGTAATTCCAGGACTTATCGATGCGCATTTTCATGCCTACGCGCTCAGCCTGACGTCCGCCAGGAACGAGACCGGGCCGCTGAGCTATTCCGCACTGGCCGGGGCGAGGCGCCTCGCGGCGGCACTGCTCCGCGGGTTCACGACGGTTCGTGACGTAGCCGGTGGTGACGTTGGCCTTGCCAATGCCCTTGAGGAGGGTCTGTTCCCTGGTCCGCGCTACTTCTTCACCGGACCGGCCCTTAGCCAGACAGGAGGCCATGGCGATATCCGCGCTAGCAATGACGGGAGCTGCTTCCATGGGGGCCACATGTGCGAAGTGGTCGATGGCGTCGAGGATTTGTTGCGGGCAGTGCGTCACCGGTTTCGGACCGGTGCCACAGCCGTGAAGCTCATGACGTCCGGAGGCGTCATTTCGCCCGTCGACCCGATCCGGGTCCCCCAATACAGCGCGGCTGAAATCCGCGTTGTGACAGAGGAAGCGTCCCGGAGGGGCAGCTACGCCACCGCCCATGCCTACTCACCTGAAGCCATCCGGCACTCCGTGCTCAATGGGGTTCGCTGCATCGAACACGGCAACCTGCTGGACGCGGAGACTGCCCAGCTGATGGCCGAACATGAGGCTTTTCTCGTACCCACCCTCGTCACCTACGACGCCATGTACCGGCGTGGAACAGAGATCGGGCTCACCGATGTGGGAGCGGCCAAGAACCGGGAAGTGCTGAAGTCAGGCAAGGACGCGGTCAAACTCGCCCAGGCCACCGGGGTCCGGATCGGTTTTGGATCTGACCTCATGGGTGAACTGGAAGATGAGCAACTCGCGGGCCTGCGCCTTCAATGCGAAGTCCTGGGTGTGTACGAAGCCCTCCGCTCCGCGACATCAACCAACGCCGCCCTGCTGCGGCGTGATGACCTGGGGCGGATCGCAGAAGGTGCCTGCGCGGACCTCCTAGTACTGGACGACGATCCCTTCAATGAACCCTCGATCCTCTGGGACGAAAGCAAGACGCGTACCGTCATCAAGGACGGGCATATCGTCTCCCCCGAAGCCGTCCGAGTCGCTAGTACTTGTCTGCAGAGTCTACGCATTCCCCCACAGTGATTTCAGGGGCGACATTGGGGTCCCCGCCGGCCGAGCCGATGAACGCCTGGATCTCGGGGTCGCTAAAGAACTTCTGGAATGCCGCCGCAGATTCCCATTCGTCGATCACGAGGACAAATCCGTCCCCAATCGCGAATTGATGGTGGATAGCACCCGCCGCTTTACCGCGCTCACCCAATTTCCGATACTCGTCCGCGCGATCCTCGAGAGACTTGGCGAACGCGTCCGTGTCACCGGAAATTTTGGTTGTGATGATGACCGACATGCTGATGACCTCCTATGGCCTGGATGCAGCCCATGGTAGCCAACCACACAAAGGCCAGCAATAGAAACAACTACCCTCTGGCACCAGGCCTTACGACCGCTTTCTGGGCATGAGAAGCAGAGCGCTGCGCCACAGCGGGGTCCGGACGAGTGATCGCCCTAGTAAAGTCAAGGAGAGTAACGGGCCAGCCACGTCACTGTTTCACAGCCGAGTTGTGAAACGGTCGGAAGACAGGGCTCGCTCGCACGGCCAGAACAGGTCTAGCAGCGCGATGGAGCCAGGTCAATCAGCGCACCACCGTCCGATGGCCGGCATCCAGGCGCCGGGTCCAGCCGCGCGAATCAAGGTGTTCCAGCAGCGGAATCGCAATCCGGCGTGTGGTGCCCAGTGCCCGGCGTGCCTGGCTTGTGGTGAAAGGCTGCTCCAAGCTGGCGAGGGTGCGCATCGCAAGGGCCGGCGCCGACGGCAGCAGCACTACTCCATCACGCAACCGCAGCACGCGCCCCATGCGTTCGGCGGCAGCCAGCTCCCGGGCGCCCAAGCCCAACGCTGCTAGCTCGTCGGCTTCCGGGGCATCGAATGCCTGGGCGCCCAGCCTGCGCTCTAGCTCGGCGATTGCGGGCTCGAGGGCACCCAGGGTGGCGTGACTTCCAGGCAGCCGGACGTGGCCGCCATCCTGTTCCAAGGCCGCCCCGCGGACAACGTGGGCCAGCAACCTCTCATCGGGCAATTTGAGGAGATTCCGGGCGGCGCCCATGGAAAGGCCGGGGGCCAAAGGGTCGCGCTTCTGCAGCGCCTGGACTTCGGTGCGCAGTTGACGCTGCCATGCATCGAGGACAGGAGCGTGGACCCACCAGTCATCCAGAACCTGTACGCCGGAGGGAGCCTCCGCGTCGCGCCCGGACAGGAGCCCGAGCCGGCGGAGGTGTTCTACCTGCACCGCTCCGCGAGCGGCTACTTCACCGAGGACGTCTCCTGAGGGGTCCATGCCGGCAAGCCGCTCCGCCCAGTGGGCACCGTCACCGCGCCGACGCAAGGCCGGAGGGTCGGCGTCGAGGATCCGTGCGCCGCCCAGCACGGAGCGACTCCCAGGGTCGCGCAGCACCAGCCGGTCCCCGAGAACGAGCGGCAAGCTCCGGTCAAGGACGAGACGGGCGTGGTCCGTGCCGAAAGGACGCAGCCGGGCCGGTACGGATGCGGTGCCAACATGCACCATCAGCTGCTCCGGTACGTCCGTATAGGCCCTGCCGGTGATCCGGTGGATGCCGACGACGCCGGTGGTAGGCCATGCATCGGGGGTAAGCAACGCGTCTCCGCGTCGAATGTCCGCTGCTGCGACGTCACGCAGGTTCAAAGCTACCCTGCTGACCGGCCCCAACGAGGTATACGAAGTGTCGCGGCTTTGCAGGCCACGGACCACAACAGGCCGCGAACCGAAGTGACCGTGCAACTGCAGCCGCTCACCCTGGACGATCGTTCCTGCTGCGAGTGTTCCGGTCACCACCGTTCCGGAACCGGTGATCGTGAACGAGCGGTCCACCCATAAACGGACCCGCCCAATGGGTGTGGGATGTGGCACGTTAGCCAGGACGCCGTCGAGGGCTGAACGCAGGTCAGGCAGGCCGGTCCCGTCGATACCGGACACGATGACTGCGGGGGCATCGTGGAGGCCGGTCCCCGCCAGCTCTCTACGGGTCCGTGCCAGCACGTCCGCAATCCGGTCGCTGGACGCCCTGTCCGCACGGCTGAGGACCACAACGCCGTGTTCAATGCCCAGCGCTGCCACGGCGTCCCGGTGATCACTTGACTGCGCTTGCCAGCCCTCATCGGCTGCGACGACGAAGCAGACCACAGGCGCTGGACCGATTCCAGCCAGCATGTTCCCCAGGAAGCGCTCATGGCCCGGTACGTCGACGAACGCGACATCCTGTCCGGACGGCAACGTCGTCCAGGCATAACCCAGGTCGATGGTCAGCCCGCGGCGCCGTTCTTCCTCCCAGCGATCCGGCTCCATGCCGGTAAGGGCGCGAACCAGGGTGCTTTTGCCGGAGTCGACATGTCCGGCCGTGGCAACGACGTGCACTGCTCAGCCCGCCCTGCCTTCATCCCCCGCCGCGAGTTTTGCCAGCGCCTGCCGGACCGCGTCGAGAATCCGGACGTCCTCCCCTGCGGGCACGCACCGCAGGTCGATCAGGCAGGAGCCGTCGTGGACGCGCGGCAGCACGGCAGGTTCGCCGGTACGCAAGAGACGGGCCAGCCCTTCAGGGAGCCGGAGTGCCCACCCCGGCAAAGGAACACCGGCGCCACCGCCGCCGCCCACCCTCCCATCGTGGGCCACCACAGATACACCGAGTTGTTGGGCGAGCCGGTCGGTACGGCGCCGCAACTGCCCGACGTCGGCGTGCAGTGCCTGCACAACGGGCGGCGGTCCGCCCGCAACGGTCGCCTCGAGGGCGGCAAGGGCAAGTTTGTCAGCCCGGACCGCTCGGGCAAGCGGGTGGCGGGCCAAACGCGTGATGATCTCCTTGCGGCCAAGCAGCAAACCTGCTTGGGGACCGCCCAGCAGCTTGTCGCCGCTGGCGATGACGACGTCGGCCCCGCACGCCAAGGCTGAGGCAACATCAGGTTCATCAGGGAGATACGGGTCGGGCGCCAGCAGTCCGCTGCCCAGGTCGGCCACGAGTGGTACCCCGTTTGCCTGCGTCAGCGAGTGCAGTTCGTCCAGCGGAACTGCAGATGTGAACCCGTCAACCCGGAAGTTGCTTGGATGGACCTTCAGGACGCAGCCCGTATCCGGCCCAAGAGCTCCGGCGTAGTCATGCAGATGTGTCCGGTTGGTCGTGCCCACCTCGCGAAGCCTTGCGCCTGTCGACTCCATCAAATCGGTGAGCCTGAAGCCGGCGCCGATCTCAACGAGTTCGCCGCGGCTCACCACCACCTCCCGGCCGGAGGAGAGGGCCGTGGTGGCCAATACCAGCGCCGCAGCTCCGTTGTTGACTACCAAAGCGTCTTCGGCGGCGGGACAGGCTGCGAGCAGTGCCGCCCGGGCGCCGGCACCCCGGCGGGAACGGCTTCCGTCCGCCAGGTCCAGCTCCACGTCAACGTAGCCGCTGGCCGCCACAGCGGCTTCGACCGCAGCCGCAGACAGAGGGGCCCGCCCGAGGTTGGTATGGACAATGACGCCGGTTGCGTTCAGGACAGGGCGCAGGGTTGTTGCCTTTCGGGCAGCGATGGCAGCCCGCAGTTCTGGTTCCACCTGGCCGGGCGGGAGCTCACCTCGCCGGGCCCGTTCCTGGATTTCCCGGACGAGTTCACGGATCACACGCTCATGCAGCCGCTCCCGGGCCTCACGGACGGGCGGCAGTGCCAGCAGTTCATTCGTGCGGGGAATCAGGCGCCGGGGATCGACCTGCTCCACAGCCCTCCTCATTACGCAGCATGTATGCCGGACGTTGGCGGTGGCGGACGGGAATCGAACCCGCCAGGCCGAGATGCTCGGCCGCACCGGTTTTGAAGACCGGGGGGCCCACCAGGACCCGGACGCCACCGCGCCTCAATATAGCAGGCTTGCCTGCAGGGGTACGCTAGGCGAGTGAAGGATGCCCGAACGTCAATCCTGCAATCCGCGGTTGCCGCCGTCGGCACGCTCCGGCTCACCGACTATGCCCATGGTGGGGGCTGTGCCTGCAAAATTCCACCGGGCGAACTCGAAGAAGCGGTCCGCGGCCTCATCGGTCAGCCGGGCGCCGACGTGCTGGTTGGTCTTGACAGTGGCGACGACGCAGCAGCGGTCCTGGTGCGTGACG
Source organism: bacterium RCC_150 (assembly GCA_041360635.1). Classification (GTDB taxonomy): domain Bacteria; phylum Actinomycetota; class Actinomycetes; order Actinomycetales; family Micrococcaceae; genus Arthrobacter. The sequence continues at coordinate 177,311 of JBFUPP010000001.1, forward strand.
ACCTGGCGGTACTCACCACTGCGGACTTTTTCACGCCCGTCGTCGACAATGCCTTTGACTGGGGCCGGATCGCTGCTGCCAACGCGCTCTCGGACATTTACGCGATGGGCGGCCGTCCGGTGACCGCCATCAACCTCGTCGGCTGGCCCCGTGGCGTCCTGCCGCTGGAGCTGATGAGCGAAGTCCTCCGCGGCGGGCTGAGTGTGGCCTTGGAGGCGGCCTGCCCCGTGCTGGGTGGGCACTCCATTGACGATCCGGAGCCGAAGTACGGGATGGCGGTCACCGGGGTCGCCCATCCCGACCGATTACTCCGCAACGACGCCGCCCAGCCGGGGCTGCCCATCACGCTCACCAAGCCGATCGGCGTCGGACTCCTCAACAACCGTCACAAGAAGACCGGTGAGGTATTCGCTGAAGCAATAGAAACGATGGCAAGCCTGAACCGCGAAGCGGCCGAGGACGCGGTTGCAGCCGGCGTCCGCGCAGCGACGGACGTGACAGGTTTCGGCCTACTAGGACATCTGTACAAAATGGTCCGGGCCTCCGGTGTCGGCGCAGTGATCGAGGTCAAGGCGGTACCGGTGATCGATGGGGCCCGGGAGGCACTACGGGATGGCTTTGTCTCCGGCGGGACTCGGCGCAACCTCGATTGGGTCCGGCCCCACGTCGCGGCCGCACCCGCCGTCACCGAGAACGATCTGCTGCTGCTGGCCGATGCGCAGACCTCCGGCGGATTGCTTGTGGTGGGCGAGGTTCCTGGTCACCCCGTGATTGGCCACACCACGGTCGGCAAAGGCATCGAGATCCGCTGAAATCCGGTAAGCCAGTCAGCTGCCAGTAGTGATCGCGTCGCCGGTAATGCCGGCGGCGCGGCGGGCAGCGAGCCGGTTTCTTTGCGGTTCGATGGTGTACCGCGGATCCCTGGCTGAGGCCAGTCCCGCTTCGAACACGCCGAAACGGGTCAGTGCCGAAGCGGCCAACAAAGCCAAGCCGGAAGCAGTGGCCGCCAAGCGGTTGCGGCCACCCAGTATTGTTCCCAGACCGCCGGCGATCGCCAACCGTTCACTCCATTTCAGCATGGCGCCTGCTTTGCCTTGGTGCAGTGGCTCGGCCGCTACCGGGTCCATCCGGCGCTCCATCACCTTCATGGCAAGGACGTCACCGATGACGCCGAGCACGGCGAGTTTTCTGGCAGGACCGGTCTCGCCCACCGGGGTGGTGACCATGGCCAGCCCGGCAGAAGCGAGGCATGCCGAACTCACGAAGACGAAAGGCAGATCCTCGTGGGCCGCGTTCCACGTCGGTGTGGCGGTGTCGCCAAGCAGCACTGCCGTGTATGCCGCAAGCGGCCCGGCAAATACCGCAGCTTCAAAGCCCGCGGGTCTTTCAACAGCGTGCAGCACACCGCGCAACTTACCCAGCGGCAGCCGGGCCCCGCTCATTCGGTCGATTTCCGCCACCGCAGACACGGCGGTGCCTGCGCTGAAGGCGCTGAGGATCCATGAGCCCACACTCATCGGAGAGGTCACCTTGAAGGTCCGCAGCATATGCAAAAAACGCTCCGGCCTGCCCAGGTCCTTCACCAAAGCGACAGCACCGGCGCTCACGGCGGTCATGGCACTCAAGCGGGCATTGCGGCGCAGCGTCGGCCGCCCGGTCAGCTGACCGCCGAGAGCCAGCAGGGCCGAGCCGGCCGCCACGCCGCCCAGGAACAGGTACATGGCAACGTCATCGCTCCATGGCGCAGGCTTAACTACCGGACGACCGTAGTACGAGGTGAATTCCGGCTCAGGGACCATAGGCATTTCCCGGGAGCCGTCGCCAGGGTCACGGCGGCTGGTGCCGCGTTTGCCGGTCCGCCCGCCACGGCGGGCAGGCTCGGGTGGCCGAAAGCTGTCGAACTCCGAGTGGGTCACGCCCGTCCTCCCAGGAAAGCAATTATGGCTGCCGCAGCCATGCCGACGACGGCCATCCCAGCGCGCCGGTACATCTGTGGCAGATCGGCCGTGGGTACCCGCGGATCTGGCGGGAGTCCGTACACTTCGGGTTCGTCAAGCAGCAGGAAGACGGATCCGGTGCCGCCGACGCCGTCATTTTCGTTCGCGCCATAAAGCCTCGCCTCCGTGAGGCCCTGGGCGTGCAGGTCACCTAGCCGTTCCCTAGCCGCCTCCACCATGTCATCGTGGTCGCCGAACTTGATCGACGTTGTCGGGCATGCCTTTGCGCACGCAGGCGTTTCGTCAGCGACCAACCGGTCGTAGCACAGCGTGCACTTCTGGGCGACGCCGACGTTCGGGATAGTGGGATGTTCTGCGTGCTGCCCGTCCCGCTGGGCCGCGACCTTGACAGTGCCGTCGCTTCGCCGCTCGATTACGCCGAACGGACATCCGGCCACACAGGTTCCGCAGCCGTTGCAGACGTCGTCCTGGACCACGACGGTTCCAAATTCGGTGCGGAAAAGGGCTCCAGTGGGGCAGACATCCAGGCACCCGGCGTGAGTACAGTGCTTGCAGACATCGGAGGACATCAACCATCGGAAGTCTGCCGTGTCCGGAGGCGTTCTATCCGCCTCTACCAGGACCATCGGCGCGGACGCTACCGGCGCGGGAGGACCGATACTGGGCATGCCCAGGTTGACCAGTGCCCGCCCGGATTCCCGGGCTTCGATGATCCGTTCCTGGCCCTGTTCAATGAATGCGACATGCCGCCAAGTGTTGGCTCCCAGCGCTCCGGTGTTGTCGTAGGAGGACCCCAGCAATTCCAGGTTTCCGTCCTGCGGATTGTGGTTCCACTCCTTGCAGGCAACTTCGCAGGCCTTGCAACCGATGCAAATGGAGGTATCAGTGAAGAAGCCCTTGCGTGGATGGCTGTGCTCCCAGTGGGCATCGGCGGTGGGGTCGGTCGGTCCGGACAGCTGGCCCATCTAGTCCTCCATGTTCAGGTCGGTACCCGGAACGCTGCCAGGAGGCAGTGGGTGTCCGGGCGAGGCAATATTTGCTTTGGTGGCGGCCGTACCGGCGACTTTCATCAGCGTGGCCTACCATCGCCGCGGTCGCGCATACCGGCGTCTGGATCGACGCCTTCCGCTGCCGGATCGGTGACCGCGCGATTACCAGTTTCGATGGTTACTCCGGCCCGCGCCTGGTATTCGGCAACCAAGGCAAGCAGCTCCTTCCCGCGCGGCCGGCGGCCCGGACGGATGTCACAGGAGGCCACCTTGGATTCCTGGATTTGGACGTTGGGGTCCAGCGTCACGCCCAGCAGATCGTTGGCAGCGTCACCGCTAACGACAGCGTCCGCTCCGACGCCCCAGTGGTAGGGCAGCCCGATCTGATGCACCGTGTGACCGCTGATTTCCAAAGGCGTCATTCGTTCAGTGATGAGCACTTTCGCCTCGATGGCGGAGCGGGCCGAGATGATCGTTGCCCACCCATAGGGTTCGAGTCCGCGTTCAGCAGCCAGTTCGGGCGAGACCTCGCAGAACATTTCCGGTTGCAGCTCCGACAGGCACGGCAACCAGCGACTCATCCCGCCCGCAGTATGGTGCTCTGTGAGCCGGTAGGTGGTGAAGACGTAGGGATAGACGTCTGCGCCACTGGTCCCGGCGCTTGGTGCGCTGAGGTTATCCGCGCGAGGGTACACAAGCCGCGCCGGGCTCTGCTGCTGGGGGTAAAGCGCATTGGCCACTGGCGATTCCTGAGCCTCGTAGTGGGTGGGAAGGGGCCCATCCAGGAGTCCCTTCGGTGCGAACAACCAGCCCTTACCATCGGCCTGCATGATGAATGGATCATCTCCGCTGAGAGCAGCCGGACCACCGAGAGAAGGGTCCGGGAGGCTTCCAGGAGCCCGGTCAACCGGGAAGTCGGGCACGTCGTCTCCGACCCACCGTCCTTGCTCCGCGTCCCACCAGACATATTTCTTACGCTCGCTCCACGGTTTACCGGCCGGGTCTGCGGAGGCCCGGTTATAGAGGATCCGGCGGTTGGCCGGCCAAGCCCAGCCCCATTGCGGAGCCGCGGGTCCCTGCTCACGACCCGGCTTCCGGTCAGCCGCATGGTTGATGCCGTCAGCGTACACGCCGGTGTAGATCCAACAGCCGGCCGCCGTGGAGCCGTCGGCGCGCAGCTCCGTATAGGCGGAGAGGGGTTTGCCGGCATCCGGGCCGTCGAGGCGACGGCCATTGATCTCGGCAAGCACCGCCTCGCCGTCGGGCTCTCCATGTTCGTCCGTGGGATAGTCCCACGTCAGGTCGAGCAGTGGACGGTCGCGCTCGTCCCCGGAACCTGCCAGCTTCTCCCGGATCCGCTGGCCCAGCTCAAAGAAGAACTGCAACTCGCTTTGGCACTCCCCTGGCGGCGCGACCGCCTGATGGCGCCACTGCAACAGGCGCTGGGTCTGCGTGAACGAGCCGGCCTTCTCCACGTGGGCTACTGCCGGCAGGAAGAACACCTCGGTCTCGATATCCTCGGTCCGAAGCTCCCCGGATTCGATCTCGGGACCGTCCTTCCACCAGGTGGCCGACTCGATGAGGTTCAAATCACGCACTACCAGCCACTTCAAATGCGACATTGCCATACGTTGCATCCGTCCGTGAGCCGACCCCACCGCAGGATTCTGTCCTAGAAGGAAATAGCCCTCAACTTCATCCTCGAGCATGGCCATCACCGTTTCGTATGTACCGTGCGCGCCGGTCAACCTCGGAAGGTAGTCGTAGGCCCAGTCGTTTTCCGGGCAAGCAGCGTCACCCCACCAGGCCTTCAGCAGGCTGATGGTGTAAGCGTCGGCGTCCGCCCAATAGCCCTTCTGCTGCTTGGACCCAATTGCTGCCAGATAGTCGCGGAGGGTCTCATGGCGGCCAGCGCTGGGCATAGGCAGATACCCCGGCAGCAGGTTGAACAGGGTCGGAATGTCGGTGGAACCCTGGATGCTGGCATGGCCGCGCAAAGCCATAATTCCGCCGCCCGGGCGTCCCATGTTTCCGAGCAGAAGCTGCAGGATTGCGGCCGCCCGGATGAACTGCGCTCCCAAAGAGTGCTGCGTCCAACCCACAGCGTAGGCGAAACAGGTTGTCCGCTCGCGCCCTGAATTTTCCGTGATGGCATGGGCAAGGTACTCGAAGTCCGCGACGTCGATGCCGCACATGTCGTGGACCATCTCCGCGGTGTAACGGGCGTAATGCCGCTTAACGATCTGAAAGACGCTTCGGGGATCCTGCAGGGTGTCGTCACGCTGCACTTCCGCATGCTCCAAAGCGGGGCCGCCGCTGCCGAATTGGTGGCCGGCAGCACGTGCGGAAGCGTCGGCACCGTGTTCCGATCCTGGACCAGGCTCATCTATCGTGCCGCCCTCTTGTTCCGCATACGACCAGGAGGAGGTGTCATACGCTCTCGTCTCCGTGTCGAAGCCGGAGAAGAGCCCGCCCAAATCCTCGGCGTCGCGGAAATCCTCGTGGACCAGTGTGGCCGCGTTGGTGTAGGCACTGACGTACTCCTTGAACCAGAGGTCATTGGTGATGACGTAGTTGATCAGCGCCCCCAGCAGCACAACGTCAGAGCCAGCACGGATGGGAATGTGCTTATCCGACACCGCCGAGGTCCGCGTGAACCGGGGATCGATGTGGATGACCTTTGCTCCGCGAGCCTTCGCTTCCGCCACCCACTGGTACCCCACAGGATGGCATTCGGCCATGTTGGAACCCTGGATGACGATACAGTCGGCATTGGCCATATCCTGCAGTGATTGCGTTGCACCACCGCGTCCAAAGGAGGCTCCCAAACTGGGAACCGTGGCGGAGTGTCATATGCGGGCTTGATTCTCCGTCTGCACCGCCCCTGCGGCTGTGAAGAGCTTTTTTATTAGGTAGTTTTCTTCATTGTCCAGCGTTGCCCCACCCAACGAAGCTATGCCCATCGTGCGGCGCAGAAGCCTGCCTTGATCGTCCTCCTGCTGCCACGTCCTGCGACGCGTCTCGATGAAACGGTCCGCCACCATCTCGACCGCTGTAGCCAGATCCAAGTGTTCCCACTCGGTGGATCGCGGGGCACGGTAGAGCACTTTGGTCTGCCGGCCCGGCGAGTTGATCAACTGCTCGCTGGCAGACCCCTTGGGGCAAAGCCGGCCGCGGGAAATGGGCGAATCCGGATCACCCTCGATCTGGATAACTTTCTCGTCCTTGACGTAAACACGCTGTCCACATCCAACGGCACAGTAAGGGCACACACTTTGCACAACGCGGTCCGCAGTGGACGTCCGCGGCGCAATCGCCTTTGTCCGCGGCGAGGTGACCGAAGGCCCGCGACCCAGCAGGTCACCCGTGCTTAGTTGCCGGATGACCGGCCATTGAAGAAAACTTCGCGGCGCCATTTCTGGAGCATATCCCAAGCACGGCGGGAGCGACAGAAGGAAGCGTCCCATGAGCTGCCTGGACACCGGGGCCCCTGGGGCCTACTCTCCGCGGTCGATCTCCAAATAGTTCAGCCCGCTCAAATCCAACCAGTACCGCGTTGGTGTTTCCACTAACCGCAGCAGCACGCCTTGGCAGTCGCGGCACCGAACCACAATACCGGGCGCGTCCGTGAAGACCATGGCCTCGCCAAAAGTCCTGACCGAGCCGCAATGCCTGCAGCGCCCGAGCGCCGCGATGATGTCGATGCGGAACACTTCGGACAGGGCACCGGCCGTAGCGTTCCCGTCCACATACGGAATCGGGTCATGGGGTCCTGCTGCAATGTCCTGGTCTTCGGAGTCGGGTACAGCGAAGTCGTCGGCGCCATTCACCGGAGACCTCCCGTCCCGCCAAACCGTTCGGTCTTTATTGACTCCGGCGAATAGCCGGCCATCACGAGCCAGTCCGCAACGGTCTCCACGAAGACAGTTTGGCCACAAACAAATACATCCGGATTCTCCTCAACTGGGAAGATCTTGCCCAAAAGGGTGTCCGACGTAAGGCGCGCCGGCGGGCTCGGCCAGCCCTCCGGCGTCGAGCGAGTATAGACGTAGTCGATCTTCAGCTTGGCTGATTCCCGGTCCAGTCGGCGAAGTTCGTCGCGGTAAAGCGACGTCTCGGGGGACTTGAGGGAATAGAGCAACCTGAAAGGGGCTGCGTTATTGGAGGCCTGATGGGCGCGGATCATCGACATCAGCGGCACTACACCGGATCCTCCCCCGATCAGCTGCACCGGGTTCGCATTGCTCGGCCGCCAGACGAACCAGCCGCCCACCGGCCCCCGGATCTCCAGCCGGTCCCCGGCGGCCAGATCCCGGACAAGGTAAGGCGACACTTCGCCGTCGGGCAGTTCGTCAACGGTGATTTCCAGATGCTCATCCGCACTTGCAGATGCCACCGAGTAAGACCGGATGGCGGTATACCCGTCCTCTGCGGTGAGGCGGACGTCAATGTGCTGGCCGGCCAGATATCCCATCAACGCATCCACCCGCAGCCTAATGGTCCGGGCCGTGGCGTTTTCCGGTACTCCGCCCACGACTTCAGCGACACGCCAGACAGAACTCACGGCAAGAGCCTCACGAGTACCGCTCCTCGCGCCACGGATTGCCGTGAAGATGATATCCATTCGATTCCCAGAAACCCGGAACGTCTTCCGCTGTCAGTTCCAGGCCATGAATCCACTTAGCGCTTTTCCAGAGATACAACTGCGGCACCAAAAGCCGTGCCGGGCCGCCGTGGGCCCGTTCAAGAGGGTTGCCATTTAATTCCCAGACCACCCATGCCTTTCCGCCTAAGAGGTCCCACAGCGGAACATTGGTTGTGTAGCCTCCGAAGGAATGCGCTGTGGTGAAGTCGCTCGTGGTCTCCACGTTTTCGAAGAGCGTGTCCAGCGAAACGCCACGCCACACTGTTCCCAGTTTCGACCAGCTGGTCACACAGTGAATGTCTTTAGTGATTTCCTCCTGGGGCAAGGCCATGAATTCGTCCCAGGACCACGAGAGCCGCTGCCCATTCTCCGTGGCGATGAAGAACTCCCATTCGTCGACGGGGATGAGCGGCGCGGGTCCCGCGGTCAGGACGGGAAAGTCGCGCGTTTCATGCTGTCCAGGAGGCAACGCAGAATTCTCGGACCGTCGTCCACGAAAACCAGAAGAAATGATACCCATCACACACCTCCGCAGTGGAGCCCCACCTGGCCAACGACCGTTGATGCCCCAACCATAGGGCAACGTCTGGACGTGGTCTAGGGACCGACGGGACGCAACGAGTACGTCAAGCCAGAGGATCCGACGCCAAAAGTGTAGAGAATGTGCACACCTTCTCTTCTGTCGCGCGCTAGGACCGCCCCTGTCATTTTCAGAAGCTGACTACACTGACTTTCGCATGATTCGGGCTGACTGCCGCCGCAGATCTGCTCAGGCCAGCCAGCGCCACCATCGTGGCCGTTCCGGTTCCGGCATCGGTTCCGGTTCCGGCTCCTCGCCCAAGGCCAGCGCGGCCTCGACGATGTCGTCCGCGGTGAGCGTCATGACGGCCTCACGATCGAGTGCGTCGAGACTTTGTTCCTCGTCGAGCGACAGCCGCAGCGCCTGGCGGTTGAGAGCCTGCTCGAACAGCGTCCGGGCGAACCGTGCGTTGCCGGAGTCCTCGCCCGCGTGGAGCCCGGCGAGGATGCGGCGCAGCATCTGCTCCGCACCCGGCTCCAGCATGTACTCATGTTGGGCCAGCATCCGGTGGAAGATCGTCTGGAGTTCGTCGACGGAGTAGTCGGGGAACGTGATCTCGCGTGCGAACCGAGAGCGCAGTCCAGGGTTCGAGAGCAAGAAGGATTCCATCAGCCGCGGGTACCCGGCCACGATCACGACCAGGCGGTGGCGGTGGTCCTCCATCCGCTTGAGCAGGACTTCGATCGCCTCGGGGCCGAAGTCCGTCCGGCCGTCCTCCGGGGCCAGTGCGTAGGCCTCATCGATGAACAGGACCCCGTCCAGCGCACGCCGGATCACCCGGTCCGTCTTGATGGCGGTAGCCCCGACGTACTGCCCCACCAGGCCCGAACGGTCGACCTCGACCAGATGGCCTTTCTGCAGCAGACCGACCGCGCGGTACATCTCGGCCAGGAGCCGCGCAACGGTCGTCTTGCCCGTGCCCGGGTTTCCAAGGAACACCAGATGCTGTGATGTGGCCACCTCCGGCAGGCCGTGTGCCTTACGGCGGGCCTGGACCTGGAGCAGTGCGACGAGGGCCCGCACCTGTTCCTTCACGGTCTCCAGTCCGACCAGCCCGTCGAGTTCGGCCTGCACCTCGGACAGCGGCCGGGCGGGCCCGGGCCTCGCACCGATGAGATCGCCGACCAGATCGTCGACGCGCTCCGAGCCGGGCAGCTTGAGCTGATTGGCCAGATGGCCGATGGTTTCGCGCAGGTCATCGAGCGGATTGCGGCTGGCAGCCATACATCCACTGTAGTACTCGTTCCCGACCGGGGTGGGTGGCCCCGGTGGTCTGGTTCGTATAGCCATCCGTCAGAGCACTCTTGCCACTTCGTGATGCACATCATGGAAAACTGTTGACAAACTTGTACAACTTTTTCCATACTTAGAGGGCAAGGTTTCAATGGAGCAATTGGAGGACCGATGGCCGCAAAACTGACCGACGTCGCAAAGCTGGCGGGCGTATCGCTCGCAACGGCGTCAAGGGCCTTTGGCGATCCCGGCAGGCTTGCCGCCGAGACGCGGCAGAAAGTCATGGACGCGGCCCTTCAACTTGGCTACGACATCCCCGGCCTCAATGGCAGCCGGACCTTCGGTGTCATCGTCCCGGACATCTCCAACGCCGTGTTTGCCGCCCTCATCAAGGCAATCCAGGATCAGGCCTGGCATGGACGGCACCGGATGGTCCTGGCCGATACCAGCGAGTCCTCCACCCGGGAGCGCGAACACCTCGAAGCCTTCGCCACCGGCGTGGACGGCATCATCCTCTGTTCCCCGCGGCTGCCGTCCGAGCAGATCCACCATCTTGCAGGCAACGCGCCCCTCGTGGTGATCAACGGCGAAGCCGACCACTCGGCCCGGGTCCTGATGGAAGCCGGCGAAGGGATCCGCCAGGCCGTCGAGCACCTATACGCCCTCGGCCACCGCAAGCTGGCCTACATTCCCGGGCCTGCTTCCTCCTGGGCCAACGGGCAGCGCCTTGCCGCCGTCACCCGCCTCTGTGACGAATGGGGCATCGAACTGGTCACCGTGGGCAACCAGAACGCCACGGTCGACGGCGGGCTGGCCGCCTCCGCTTCGGTGGTCGCCAGCGGCGCCACAGCAGTCATCGCCTACAACGACCTCGTCGCCATCGGCATGCTCGCCGGCGCGCGGACCCTCGGCTACCACTGCCCTGAGGACATCAGCGTGGTGGGCATCGATGACCTCGATATCGCTGCGGCCGCAGAACCCGGACTCACGTCCGTCCGCGTTCCCATCAGCCGAAGCGGCTCCCTGGCCCTCGAACTCCTCCTCGAACAGATCGCTGGCAAACCCACCGCGACCGAGGCGGTCCACCTTAACTCGCAGCTCATCGTGCGCGGATCAACCTTCGCAGCCCGCAACGCCGACCAGACCCTCCAGGGAAAGTAACCATGAGAATCGTCATCGCAGACTCCAACCTGATGCCACAACGCGCCACCTTCGAAGCAGCCCTGCCGAACGGCACCGTCACCTCCTGGCACGACAGTTGGAACGAACACTCCGTCCTGACCGATCTCAAGGACGCGGACGTATACGTCGGGCCAAAATTCACGGCTTCCATGGGCGCCGAGGCCACCAACCTCCGGCTGGTTCACGTGGCCGGAGCAGGTTACGACGGGATCGACGCCGACGCGCTGCCGGCCGGTGCAAGCTGCGCCAACACCTTTCACCACGAAGGCTCCATCGCCGAACACATCGCAACCGTTCTGGTAGCACTGCGCCGCAACCTGCTCGGCCAGGATGCCGCCCTGCGCACCTGATGGAACAGGCTGCAGCCTCCGAAATCGTCGTTGACCACGTTGGCATCGGATCCGCCGGAGTCATCGACTCCTCAACCGGCGTCGTGGTTTCGGCAACAGAGGCCATTGCCGAATGGGCGGGCACCGAACTTACCAGTGGCCTGGCCCTACGTCTTGGGCTGCAGCCGCCGGCAGTCCGAGCCATAAACGACGTCCACGCCCACGCGCTTGGGGAGGCGTGGACCGGTGCAGCGGCCGGGACGTCCAGCTCATTGCTGGTGGCCTTCGGTACCGGTGTCGGTGGCAGCTACGTCCTCGCCGGCCGCCCTGTCCTGGGGCACCGCTATGTCGGCGGCCATGTGGGGCACTTCGCCTCTCTGTACGCCTTCCACGACGGGCGGCCCCTCCCCTGTGTCTGTGGAGGGTCGGGGCATGTTGAAGCGATCGCCTCCGGACCCGCAATACCGCAGGCGTATCGCCGGCTGGGCGGGGACGCCCCGGTGCCCGATGCGCGCAGCGTCTTCGCCCTTGCCGGCAACGGGGACGCCACCGCCACCAAAGCCACAGGCATCGCCGCCGCCGCAGCGGGTCAGGCTGTGGGTGGCCTCGCCAACATCCTGGACCCCGAAGTCGTCGTTGTCTCCGGGGGCCTCGCCGACGCAGGGGCACCGTGGTGGCGGCCGATGGAACGAGCCGCACGCGCCGACCTTCTGCCCGCCCTGGCCGGAGTTCCGATTATTCCGGCATCCCTTGGCAATGCGGCCGCCATGGTAGGGGCCGCGAAACTCGTGATGACTGAATCACTATCACCGCAAAGGAACTCACCATGATCCTGTCCCCCGAAGCCCTCGAAACCCTTCGCGGCCGGCTCATCGTGTCCTGCCAGGCCTATCCGGGGGAGCCGATGCGGGACCCCCGGACCACCGCCCAGGTCGCAGCATCGGCGGTGATCGGTCGAGCGGCTGCCGTCCGCGTCCAGGGCCTCGCGGACGTGCAGCACACCCGCGCGGCCCTGGAAGTTCCCGTGATCGGGCTCTGGAAGGACGGGCACGACGGCGTTTTCATCACCCCTACCCTGCGGCACGCCCTCGCCGTGGCCAACGCCGGCGCCCACGTCGTCGCAGTGGACGGCACCCGCCGGCCACGCCCGGACGGGCTCACCCTCGACCAGACGGTAGCGGGCATCCACGCCGAATCCCACGCCTTGGTGATGGCTGACTGCGGTTCCCTTGAGGACGCGGCGGCCGCCGCGGACGCCGGCGCGGATCTCATCGGCACCACACTCGCCGGATACAGCGGCGAACGCCGGAAGACACAAGGCCCCGACGTCGAACTGCTCGAACAAATTGCTGCGGCAGGTTTTGGCATCCCCTTGCTCGCGGAGGGCAGGATCCACACCCCCGCCCAGGCCCGCCAGGCACTGGAGGCAGGCGCTTTCGCCGTTGTGGTCGGAACAGCGATCACCCATCCTGCGACGATCACCGGCTGGTTCGCGGACGCGCTGAGGTGAAGCCGAGCCGCGGCCCCTGAACGGCAGCTCGTTTCCTGTTGGTGGTCCTTTTATCCTGGCCGGGGCCGTTCTAAGAGACGGAGACGTCCTTGAGGACGCGGTCGTGGTGGTTTCTGGCGATCTGATCTCCTATGCAGGCCCCCCGGGAAGGCTTTGATCCGGTCGGCCTGCCCGGCATTAAGGACCTGGAGCTACCGGCGGGCAGCATTCTCCTTCCGGGCCTGGTTGACCTGCATTGCCACGGGCCTGCCGGCGGGGATTTTCCCGGCGGGGACCTTCAATCAGCACGCTCTGCGGTCGAGTACCTCCACCGCTCCGGCACGACCACCCTTCTGGCCAGCCTGGTCACGGCGCCGCGGGGGGACCTGCTTGGTGGGGTGGAAACACTTCGTATTCTCGCCTAGGAGGGGCTGATCGCGGGAATCCATGCGGAGGGGCCGTTCCTGTCACACGCCCGTTGTGGAGCGCAGGATTCCCGGTACCTCCTCGACCCGGATCTTGATCTGGTGAGGGAACTGGTTGCGGGCTCGGGCGGTTACCTGCGCACGATGACTTACGCACCGGAACTGCCGGGCTCTGAGCAGCTGGTGCAGGCCCCCGTTGAGCACGGCATTACCCCTTCCTTAGGGCACACGGACGCGGATGCCCGTGCGGCAGCTGCGTCCCTCGACTATGCAGCGGCTCTGCTGACCGGATCCGGCACGACGCAGCGGCCCACAGTCACGCACCTTTCAACGGCATGCCACCGCTGCATCACCGCAAGCCGGGGCCAGCGGGTGCCTGCCTGCGGCTGGCGGCCGAGGGCAGGATTGCTGTGGAACTGGTTGCCGACGGCATCCATCTCGATGCTGATATTGTCCGCACGGTTTTCACGCTCGTCGGCAGTGTAAACGTGGTTCTGGTGACCGATTCCATGGCGGCCACAGGACTGCCGGACGGCGATTACGACCTTGGCCCCGCCGGTGTGTAGGTCCGCCACGGCGAAGCGCGGCTGGCAGTCAACGGTGCCCTCGCCGGGGGAACGGCGACTCTCCTGGACGTAGTGCGCCGGACAATCCAATCAGGTGTCGATCCCGCAGCCCGCCGTTTTGTCTGCCACTGCCGTCCCGGCCCGCATCCTTCGCAGGCAGGACAAAGTGGGAAGCTTGCGCGGGTCTTCGGGCAGATGTCGTTGTGGTCGACCCCCACTTTCGCCTGCTCATGGTCCTTCGTGCTGGCCTGCCCTTAGCCACAGCTGCCGTGGCCGCCGGCGGCCACAAGTGTCCTGACTCAGGTGCTGGCTAGGGTCCTGACGGGGACGTGCCCCTGAGCTGCTCCGAGGTGCAGTGCGGCCGCTTCATCGGCCACCACGGTTACGTGGGGGTGCAGTTGCAGGACGGACGCCGGGCACTGCACCGACACGGGACCGTGAAGGGCCGCGGACAGGACCTGTGCCTTGTCCTCGCCGGTGACTACCATCAGCAGCTGACCGGCCTCAAGGATGGTTCCGAGCCCCTGGGTGATGCAACGCTGCGGCACGTCTTCCTGTGAGCTGAAGTAGCGGGCGTTGGCCCGTCGGGTCCTTTCCGTCAGGACTTCAACACGGGTGCGGGAGTCCAGGGCTGACCCCGGTTCGTTGAAAGCAATGTGGCCGTTGTGGCCGATGCCCAGGATCTGCAGGTCGATACCTCCGGCGTCCCTGATGGCGGCGTCATACTCAGCGGCGGCCCGGTGCGGAGCCCGGGCCTGGCCGTTGGGTACCGACACCAGGGCAGGATCCAGGCCAAGCCGTTCCGTGACCTCGCGCCGGATGACCTCGGCGTAACTTTGCCGGTGGCCTGCCAGCAGGCCCACGTACTCATCAAGGGCAAACGCCCGGACAGGGGACATGTCCAGCTGGTGCTCGGCCAGCGCCGCGTACACCGGTATCGGGGAGCTGCCTGTAGCGACACCGAGGACTGTGGTGGGCTTGCTCCGGATGACGGCAGCAAGAATCCCGGCTGCGACTGCTCCAGTACCGGAGGCATCAGGGGCAACAAAAATTTCCATGGTCAATTGCGTTCTCTCAAAGTAGGCATGGCTCAATAGCCCCTCGCGGTGGACAAATGAACCCGCGGGGCCACGGTGTGCGGGGCTAGGAAGGACTAGCCACTTCCTTATGTCCTCTTTACGAGGAGGCGACGTCCTTGAGTTTGAGGCGAATTCCGTCAAAGTGGCGTTGCAGGCGCTCGGAAGCCAAGGCTTTGTCCCTGGCCGCAACCGCGTCATAGATGGCCCAGTGGATCTGGACCTGTTCCTCAAGGTTGACCGGCTCCGAACCCAAGGCTTCATGAATTTGGCGGTAAACCTGCCAGAAAACGTCCATGAGGTTGATCAGCAACTCATTGTTGAGGGGGGCATAAAGCCGGCGGTGGAACTCGGCATCGTGCTCCACCAAGAGTTCATTCTTGCCGGCCGCGCCTTGCATCGCCTCCATCGTCGAGCGAAGGTCGGCCAGATGATCTTCAGTCAAGAGCTCGATGGCGGATCCGATCAGGCCGGACTCCAATGCTTGCCGGACGTCGATGAGCTCGATGGCCTCCTCGCCCTTGTGCCGCAGCGAAAGCCGGCCCCGGAAAGTCAGGCCGGAGACCAAAGCACTGAAATTGTTCGGCGCGACGAACATGCCAAAGCCGTGCCGTATCTCAATCACACCAAGCGCCTGCAGCACCTTTAGGGACTCCCGGACCGTGTTACGCCCTACCCCGAGCTCCACTGACAACTCACTTTCAGTCGGGAGCGCATCCCCGACATCCAGTCCCTGCTCCAGAATGAGTTCCATAATCCGGGTCTGCAAAGCCTGGGAGCGAATCTGAGCGCTAAACCTTGCCGAGGATACCCCTGCGGGTGCTACTGTCACGTCATCTCCTTTGACCGCACTTCTGCGGTTGTTGCCTAGGACCAGTGTAGCGGAGATGGGACATCCCTTGTCCTAAATCTGCCATAAAAATTTTTCGACAATGACAAGGTTGTGGATGACATAGGATGTCCCTTATCGTCGTTTTCATTGGAGAACAAGATGGCCTTGGTCGATCTGCCACTAGAGCAGCTACGTACGTACACCTCTCACACCGCTGAGCCTGCTGACTTCGAGACCTTCTGGGATGAGACCCTTCACGCCGCGCGCGCTATCCCATTGGCTTGTACGTACGGGCCTGTAGAAAATCTGCTGCCCCTGATCGAGAGTTTCGACGTTTCCTATGCTGGTTATGACGGGGCCAGGATCCGTGGCTGGCTGCACCTTCCAGCCCACCGGAAGCACGAGGACCGCCTCCCAGCTGTGGTGCAATACATCGGATACTCGGGTGGCCGTGGCCTCGTCCAGCAGGACACCAAGTGGACTCAAGCCGGCTATGCACACTTCATCATGGATACGCGTGGCCAAGGATACGGCGGGATCACGGGCGAGACGCCGGACCCGCACCCTTCAGCAGGAGAAGTAGCACATCCCGGGCTCATGACGAGGGGACTCTCCTCGAAAGAGGACTACTACTATCGCAGGCTCTACGTGGATGCATTCCGGGCCATAGAAGCCGTTCAAACCCTCCCGGGCGTGGACGCAGACCACATCATCCTCGCAGGAATAAGCCAGGGCGGAGGTCTGGCCCTGGCAGCCGCAGGGCTTGCAGCCGGCAGACTCAAAGGAATCCAGGCAATACTGTCCGATGTGCCCTTTCTGCAAGACATCCCGCGGGGAATCGACCTCGCCCAGCGAGGCCCCTACGCAGAGATCACCGCATTCCTGGCCCGCCACCGGGAACGCTACGAGCAAACCCTCGCAGTCTTGAACTACTTCGATGGAGTTCACCTTGGCAGTAGGGCAACCGCCTCCGCACTCTTTTCCGTCGCCCTGCAGGACGACGTCTGCCCGCCATCGACTGTCTTTGCCTCGTACAACAGCTACGGGACAGCAGGACAGGACCCGGACGCAGAACAACCAGCCAAGGCCATAGACATTTACCGGTTCAACGGGCACGAGGGCGGCCAAGAACACCATTGGGTCAGGCAACTCAGATACGTCGCGGACATTCTTACAGGCCCGGAATTCCCAAGGACCTTGTAGGTCCTGTCTTCGTGCACACGCAGCGGGGCCTCTGTCATATCCAGTGCGGTACAACGATCTACGTGCTGGTGATGGCAAGGTAGGCGAGGGCTGTCTGGCCCTGTGGGCGTCGCCCTGCAATGACCTGCGCGCCCTGATCTAGCTGTGCAGCTCACTGGAACTCGCCACATGACCAACCAGATACCCACCGCCTTTGGAGACCGCCCCGCCGGAGGCTTGGCGCCCCCTTTAGACGACCCGGTCATTGCCGGCGCAGACGCGTTCATGGCCAAACGGTCATGTTGGCTACTCCTAGTGCCGCCATGAAGGTGTGTAGGAGGCCACGAACGGCCGCCCACAAAGGGAAAAGGAGGCTCAGTGCAAACGGCCCGACCTGCACCCACGGAAATGGCCTGGCATTGCTTCGGAAGTCATGCTGCCTGCCATCGCCACCGCCATGAATGAATGGCAAGCCACGAAAGCGCCGCCTTCAGACGCAGGAGGGAGGTCCCCGTGCATGCGACACAGATCACAGAAAAGCGATACGCACCCACTCGCCCCAGGCAGTCCCGCGCGAATCCCACGTAGTAGCCCGGCAGGTGCAACGGTCCGATCACATCTCATCAGTAGATCACCTCCTTCGAGCATTCATGGTTCCAACAACGAACCACTGCATGACCGGCAGCCAACCTGATCACCGCCCAATGGCGGAGATAGCCACGCAAGGTCCATAAGTTCGCGGCCAGTACCCGGCCTGGTCCGGAAACGACCGCTGTCGTCTATGACCGAATCGCGTCTCCACGGGAAACGCTGGTCGGGGCGCTGGACGAGAATGGTGTGCGTCTTACCTGCGAAGGGCTGACGCGATTTGAGGCATTCCCTCGGACTCGAGACGATCCAGGACATCGTCAACGCCCAGCGGTGGATTCCGGTAGGCCTCGGACATGTTGCGCACGGCAACGTGGAGTTCCACCGCGTCCAAGTAGAACTGGTCCATGAGGAAATCATCGGGATGTTTCGCCTCAATACCCCAACGACCAAGCACTTCCGCCGGAAAATGCTTCAGATTGTTCGTCACGATTACCTGTGCCTGTACCTTCAACGCTGCCGCCATCACATGGGCATCCCCCGGGTCCGGGAGGCCCATGAAGACCTCCTCCAGAGGCTGGTAGTCATCGACGATGCAATCCGGCACCGCAGCGCACATCAACTCCCGGGTCCGGTCAAGCTTCGCCGGGTCCAGGTCCGGCCGGTTCTGCTTGAGATTCCGGAAGGTCTCATCGAGGATGGCTTCGGTCCACCGGGCCCGAACCAACCCGGCCTGAGCAACCCGGATCAGCAGGTCACGGAGCATGCTTGGATACAAGACGTTGGCATCGTAAATGACCGTAAAAACCACTCTAGATAAGCCCCATGTCCTGACCCAGTGCCGAGAGCTCATCAGCGGCGTCCTTCTGAGCCACGGACGTGCGGCGCTTGTAAGCGTAGAGCGATTCGGCGAGGACCCGCCGGTGGGTACCGACTCTTCGATACTGGATTTCACGGGCCTCAAGGAGCCCCACCAGGTGCGGGCGCGATACATTCAGAATGTCCGCTGCCTGCTGCGTGGTCAGTTCGGCATTCATCGGAACCACCGTGACCCCTTGGCCCGCTGCCATCTTCCCAAGAATTCTTATCATCAGATCCGCCGCAGCCCGCGGCATCTCCAGCTCTCCCCCGTCGGTCACCTTCATTTCCACCGGCTGCTGCGGATCCGAGTGCGCCTCAACCGCACGACGCAGCGTCTTCAATGCCTCCCGCGCCAGTTCAGAATCATTTCCGTGGGGATAGGCCGGGGTTGGTGTCTGAGTCGCCATCGTCACATCCTCTCCTTGTACGCGCCTTATCTGTATATATGTACCCTACTCTTCAAACGAAACAAACAAAACAAGCGCAATAAGCGAAAAGGAGACGCGGAGGGCACGAAGAACCGAGCAGGACCGTGGTCCTGAACGCAGCACCAGCCGCACTCCACACCAGAATGTCAGCGTGGTTCCCCCCGTCAGGCGAGGACCGTGATCCCGTTACTTCACGACGATCTGAACCGTGAGGCTACCTTTTCGCGGATAGCGGCGACATCAACGTCGCCCTCTGTTTCCTCTGCGAGTATTTTGGCTAGTCGTTTCGGCCAGAGGACGTGAATGCCGCGAGTCGCGAACGGGCCCCCGATCAAGGGCCAGTCGGCTTCGACGAAGCACAGCGCACCTGTGACGGGCACATCCCCGGCGACGTCGCGTACGAGCCCGACTTGTTTGAGCACGCCATCGACCAGTTTCGTGCAGTCGCGCCTGCCCACGAGGAGCCTCTCGACGCGTGGCCGGAAGATACCGCACTCGATCTTCAACTCGGGCCGGCCCGCGTACCGCTTCGCGTCGATCACCCAGATCCCCTTGCGGGTTATGGCGATATGGTCGATGTTCGCCTTCGAACCGGGGATCCGGCGGTCGTGAAGAACCGCGAGACGACCGTGGGCCGCGGAGTCAAGCCGGGCTCCGAGGCGTTCCTCTCCGACCGCACCCCGCTCCCACGCTTTGGTGCTTTGCCGCTCGTCACTGAGCGCAACGGCAAGGCCGCCCAACCGACCCCATTTCCCGCGGAGTTTCTCCTCATCCTTGGCCTTGCGGCGCTCGTACTCACGTCGCGCCGACGCCCCGGCAATTCCGGACTCCGCCGAATCCTCGCCTAGTGGTTCGGGAGCCGGGCGACATCACCTCGGAGACACACGTCAAGCAACGGACCATCTTCGTTTCGGTTTCGTAGACCGCCTCGGTGCCGGGCGCAAGAGGGGCGCCGCACAATCGACATGTCCCGGCGTATCGGAGCCTTATCTGCTTCATGAGGACAGCGACCTGATCCCAGGCAGGATCCTGCCGGCATTCGGCTTTCGCACTGCCTGGAAACAGGACACAGGTGAAGAGATAGAAGCCGATGAAGGCCGGATTGAAATAAGGCAACGTGTAACTGAGAAAGTGAACTAGGGCTCCGACCGTGCCCAACCCGGCACCGAGGCAGACCAGCCTCGCTGATAGGTTTCTGGTATGCCACCACCCCGATCCGGTGCTCTTTTCGGCATTATCCAGCACTGCCAGTCGACGACCTGCCCCTTGTCGCGTCGGCAGCGCGGGACGGTCGTCCAGCTTCCTCTTTCGCGGCCTGAATGATTGCGAGGGTGTCCGCTCGCTGAAGGTACTCCCCACCAGGATTCCGGATAATTCGCCCAGGTACGGATCGCACTCCTCCCGATCCTTCAGTTCGTTCCGCAGCGTCGTGTAGCCGGCCTCGTGCTCCCGAATTGCGACGGAAGTGCGCACGCAAATCCTTCGTGGATTGTTCAGGCGCCCAGGGTTTCCTAGGTGGGGCAAAACCTTCCCGCCGCCCCACGGTCCTGGGTCGGAGGGTTGCTGGCCGCGCCCGTCACACGGCGCCCTCATCGGGGGCCGACTCCAGGCTCTGGAGAGCAGGAGTATCGAATAGAAGCGACCATAGTGCACAGGATTAGCGGGCACTCAAAGTTCACCGGGTCGGCTGCGCTACCCCGGAATCACGCGGAAGTCGGTGCAGTCAGCTGCTGAAGATGACAGAGACGTACGTGACATCGGGACCGGCTGACTCCCCTCGGGAAGCGGGCAAGAAAGCCTCGCAACTGACTTTTGGGAAACCGGAGGAAGCCCGAAGCCCTCGAAACCCGCAGCCCCTGCACACCGGGCCCAAAGGCCCGGGCCCAAAGCCTCCTGTCCGCGCCCCTCGGAAGTGGTTCCATGGAAAGCAAAGGCCAAGGGGTGATCAACGATGGTTAGGATTCGTAAAACCAGCAGCGCCGGAATGACAGCCCGGTTTGTCGCAGGGCGCTTCACAATCACCCGAGACGGTGTCACCGAAGCGGTTAGGCGCCTCCGGACTTGCACGGATTTTGGCCGTGACCCGCCACTGGCAGAGCATTGTGCGTTGTGGGATCACCTCGCCCGTCGCGAGTCTATATCGCTCATTATCGTCCGGGGCGCTGTGTCTATGTTCTTGTGCACATCCAGGCATATCGTTGACTATCGTTGGTACATCGTTTGCGATTGACGGAGGAGGGCGTAATGCGTAATTCGTTCCCGGCAGGCGGGTTTGGAGCTGGAAATATTGACAGCGTATGGCAGGCCGTCGAGGATTTCCGTTCAAGGTTTGACAAGCGTTCGGGCAGCCGCGTGGGTCGCGGTGAAGTGCGTACGGCAGTGCTGGCCTTGCTCGCGGAGCGGCCGATGCATGGCTACCAGGTCATCCATGAAATCGAGGAGCGAAGCGGTGGCAACTGGAAGCCGAGCGCGGGCTCTGTCTACCCGACCCTTCAGTTGTTGGCCGACGAAGGGCTCATCACCGCTGAGGAATCGAATGGCCGCAAGATCTACTCGCTGACCGAGGCCGGTCGCGAGGAAGTGGCGGGGGCGGATGCTTCTGCATTGTGGGAGACAACAGGGTCAGGAACAGGCGCCGGGTTCGCTGCGCTGCCCAAAGCCGGCGTCGAACTTGCACAAGTCGTGGGCCAGGTGGCGCGTACCGGCACGCCGAAACAGGTCCAACAGGCCGTAACGGTCCTCGACGAGGCCCGTCGTCGGCTCTATTCGATCCTCGCCCAGGATTGACGGGTGACGTCGGTTCGACGCGACCGGGCAGACCCGGTGCCCGGCGCCGGGGTCTCCCGTGCCCGTTACCGACGAATCCTGCGCTTCGCCGCGTGGCATCTGGCCCTGACCTGGTGGTTTGAGCTGTTCCTGCCGCGAATTGGGCTAGGCCGGATTGCCGAGCGCACCCGCACCAAGAGAATGCGGCGCTTCGCACAGCGCTTCCATCAACTCGCGGTTGACCTTGGCGGCCTGATGATCAAAGTCGGCCAGTTCATGTCATCCAGGCTCGACGTGCTACCACCCGAAATTACCTCGGAGCTGGAAGGGCTACAGGACGAAGTGCCGCCCGTCCCGTTCCCGGAAATTCGGGCTTTGGCGGAGGCGGAGCTGGGGGCGCCGCTGGATGCGGTGTATGTATCAGTCGAGGAGACTCCCATTGCCGCCGCATCCCTCGGACAGGCGCACCGCACACAACTGCGGCCTGAAGATGCTGCTCACACCGGGCTCGACAGCGGCGTCTTAAAGGTGCAGCGACCAGGAATCGACGCGATCGTCGCAGTCGATCTTGCGGCGCTGCGCAAGGTGGGCGGCTGGCTTAGCGGTATACGCCTCGTCTCCAACCGTGCCGACGTTCCCGCCTTGGTCAGGGAGTTTTCGCAGACCAGTCTCGAAGAAATCGACTATATGAATGAGGCGGCCAATGCTGAGCGCTTTGCCGCTGATTTCGCCGATGACCACAGGGTGGCTGTGCCCGGCGTCGTATGGGAGCGGACCACCCGCCGGGCGCTCACCCTCGAAGATGTCACGGCGATCAAGATCACGGACTCGGAGGCGCTTCTCGCGGCGGGCATCGACCCCGTGCGGGTCGCCCCGGTTTTCGCGTCCGTCATGTTCGACCAGTTGTTCACGAATGGCTTTTTCCATGCCGATCCGCACCCCGGCAATATCTTCGTTACTCCGGTTGAAGATTCATCCGCCGAGCATCCGTGGAAGCTGACGTTCATTGACTTCGGCATGATGGGCGAAGTTCCGCCCAAGACACGCAGCGGCCTGCGGAAGCTGCTGATCGCAGCCGCGTCGCGTGACGGTAAGGGTTTGGTGACCGCGATCAAGGACCTGGGTGTGCTCGTGCCCTCGGCTGACTCGGCCGAGCTTGAACGGGCGATGACGCACCTTTTCGCCAGGTTCGGTGGTATGGGCTTTGCCGAACTTCGAGAGGTGGATCCGAAGGAGTTCCGTGATTTCGCGGTGGAATTCGGCGATGTGGTTCGCTCGTTGCCGTTCCAGTTGCCGGAGAACTTCCTGCTCATCATCCGCGCGATGTCGCTGACCTCGGGCGTGTGCAGCTCATTGGACGCCCGGTTCAATTTGTGGGATTCGGTCGAGCCCTATGCAGCACAGTTGTTGCGCGACGAGCGCGGCAACATTGTGCAAGAGGTGGCTCAGCAGGCGTTCGATGCCGCGGGGATCGCCTTGCATCTACCCAAACGCGTCGATGGGCTACTGGCCCGCATCGAGGAAGGTCCGCTTTCCGTGGCCAACCCCCGACTCGAGCAGCAGGTGTCGCGGCTCACCCGCGTGACCCGCCGATTGGCGTCGATGGTGATTTTTGGTGCCCTGCTCATCGCCGGTGCGATCGTGCGAGCGGACGACATGGTGTTCGGCAATGTGCTGATGGCCGCGTCGGTAATTGCTTTGCTTCATGGACTGTGGGTGGGGCGCCGCCGCCGATGACTGCAGGCGTTCAGTCAAAAGGAAACGGTCGGCGGCGCACGCGCGGCATGCTTCATCAAGCCCGGAAGAGGACTTCTCCCGTCAGGGCGCGTGCCTGCAGCACTCGTGACGGGCCTGTGGTTCCTGGCGGTCAGGGCGCCTGGGTGCAGTGCGGGCCTCGTTGGACGCCGTGCCCCATTACCGGTTTCTGTTGACTAGACCGGCTGGCCGTCTCCAACGAGCGCGGCGGCGACGCCACCGTGACGATCACGCCGGACACGGACTTGGTGGGCGCCTTCCGCGAGGTCACAGGTGAGCACGGTTTCGACGTCATCATCGACCCAGTTTGGGGGGACCCGCCCTGGCCGCCATGCACGCCGCGGCCCGGGGAGCCCGTCATATCCAGATCGGCCAGTCCGCCCCGGCAACCATCCAGCTGCCCGCCTCATTCGCGCAGCGGCCTGGAGCTCCTCGGCTTCGCCCACGTCGACCCGCCGCTCCGCGTCCGCCGCAACGCCTACCTGAAACTGACCGAGCTTGCAGCCACCGGTGCATTGGCCGTCGACACCATGACCATCCCGCTCGCCGACTGCCAGCGGGCCTGGGAACTGCAGCAGCAGGGCGCCCCACGCAAGCTCGTCCTGACGCCCTAACCCACTTGGGCAGCGGGCGAGCTTACCCGCCAAGACGGTCAACCAGTTGGTCCACGGCGTCGGAGCTGCCAGCGTCTGCGAGCTGGCGGAGTTCGTCGAGGTCCTGGCGTTCGGTGGCGAGCTCGATGAGTTTTCCGATGGCGTCTCGATCGCCGCGCGCCGCTTGTTCCCGTAAACCAGAGAGATCAGAATCCGACATAGTGCGAACTTCTCACACATGTCAGAAACACGCCAGAACTCTCCACGACGACGCGGATAAATGGTCAGGCTGGGAAAAGGTGTCCGACGCCACGCGCTTGCCTTCGGCTGACGTTTCCAGGGCACCTAACCCGGGAGAAGAAATACTATTTGTCCATACTCAGAGGCCCAAAAAGGACCCGTGACATGGGAAAACGTGCCCGAGGTAGGACTCGAAATGCATACCAGACCCCGGAAACACGGGGAAGTTCCGAAAACATGCCGAGTACGGCCCGATCCGGCACAGGTACGGCCGAGTCCGGCGGCGAGGGTGTGCACGTTGTGCACAGGCCCCTCTTGAGGGGTTCGGATCAGCTAGCGGCGCACCAGATGCTTCGAAATCACGGCAGCGGAATCCCGCAGCTCAATGCTGCCCGCGGCGACACCGACCACCAGGTCACAACCCTCATCAGTGATGAAGGTTGTGACGATAGCCGTTGACCCACAACAGCAACACCATGAGCGTCCACGCCGTCCGCTTGTTGCCGTCAATCAGCGGATGGAACCGCGCGACCGACTCCATCAAGGCAGCCGCCTTCAATGGAAGATCCGGGTACGCTTCGACCCCCATGACGGTTGTCGCGGGCCCAGCCAAGGCCGACGCCAGCAGCCCGACGTCGCGAATGTGGAAGCCGTACCGGTCAACGACCTGGAGAGCGTCCCCTTTCCAGGTACGAGGTCACGCGTCCTCAAGCCGCATGAGCAGTTCAGCGTCGCGACTCATCACAAAGTCCAAGCCCTCACTGATCTCGCGACGACGCGCATTGCGCTGCAGGACCAGCTCCGCCCCCTGAAGCAGGAGAGCCGACTTGGACGTGTGCTCCTCGGCGGCTAGCTTCTCCAGCCGGCGGTCGAGGTCTTCGGGAACGCGGAGATTCATTGCCACGAAAATAGGGTACCAAAGGTGGTACCACACTGGTACCACCCCTCAGCTACCTGGCTCGGTGACCGCCCCCGGCCCGAAATGCCGTTGACCGCCATGTCAAAGGTACTTGGACAGGACCCGCGCGAACTCATCTCCCGTGCACGAGATCGAAACCCTCATCAGCCGTCAAGTCATGGCGGTACCCTTGATCCACACCGCAACACCATCAGCGTCAACGTAGTTCGCTTGTTTCCGTCAATATGCGGATGCAAACGCGCGACCAACTCCATCAACGCAGCTGCCTTCATGGCCAGATAAGCATAGGCCACGGACCCGTGACGGTCGTCGCGGACCGGGCCAACGCCGCTCGTTGGTATGTCGCGTTGACCATGGGTTCAATTCCCGAGCCACCAACCTGCCCTGGGCGCACCCGCGGTGCGGAAAGCCGGGGAGGAACGCCCTCAGGGTCAGGGGCCCAGACATTGGCGAGGTCAATATCGTGGACGCTGTAGGTCTTGTCAGGCCCAACGAAATTGCTGTCCCGGGCGCGGTCATGGAAGTCCGCCGCAAAGGCCTGCCTCAGGTAGCCAGTCATGCCGTTGATGCCCGGCACTGGGTCTGACGGGTTGTAAACCGCCGGAGCCGGCCGGCTCGGCGGAAAGACCCTCGGCAGGGTTCCCCTGCTGCCGGGACCGAAAACTTCAATCGGGCCATTGATCGTGCGGCTTTTGGGATGGTCTTTTCATACCCGGCGCAGATCAGCGCAATCAGTGCGAACTCCGGCCGTGCGGTGGTCTTGGCGACGTGGTCCCGAGGAGGGTTCCATGCCCAATGGTTGGATTCTTCGAACTTCCCCCCGACCTTCCGGCGGCCACCTTGCCCTCGTAGCCGCTGGCGGTTTCGGGGTGGTGGGTGATGGCGTGGACGGTGAAGTACTGCCAGCCCTTGGGTGCCTGCTTTTTCGCCAGCAGGTTCTTGACCATTCGCGGCGGACGGTGGTAGCTTCTCTGCACTTTGCAAGGCGGCATGGCGGGCTGCCATGCGCGTCGTGTTCTCTGCTGCCCGTCTTCCCCGTCATTGGTTCAAGAAACAGTCTGAGGGTCGACGGGTTGAATCATTTCCGGGCTGGCAGCTTTGGGCGGGGTGGCAAGGGATTCCGGGCTGAGGAGAGCGGCCAGTTCGTCCGGTGCCAAGAGGGCCTTCTCCAGGACCACCTCAGTTATGGTCTTGCCTGAGCGAAGGGCTTCCTGGGCGACGGCTGTTGCCTCGGTATAACCGATGAACGGGTTGAGGACGGTGACCGTGCCAATGCTGGATTCGACCTGAGCTCGTAGGTATGCCTCGTTTGCGGTGATTCCATTTATGCAAAGATCGGTCAGGGTGGTGCATGCTGCGGTCAGGTGGGACGTGCTGCGGAATATCGAATAGCCGATGATCGGTTCGAAGGCGTTGAGTTGAAGCTGGCCGGCCTCGGCCGCCATCGTGACTGTCAGGTCGTTGCCTATGACTTCGAAGGCGATTTGGTTGACTACTTCCGGGATGACGGGGTTGACCTTGCCGGGCATGATGCTGGATCCGGCCTGCCTCGGCGGGAGGTTTATCTCCGAGAGCCCGGCACGGGGTCCTGAAGACAACAGCCGCAGGTCGTTGCAGATTTTTGACAGTTTCACCGCGACCCGCTTCAGGGTTCCTGAATACAACACAAAAGCGCCGCAATCTTGCGTTGCTTCGATGAGGTTCGGGGCGGTTTGAAGGTCCAGTCCAGTGATGCGCCTTAGGTATTCGCACGCTGTCGCAGCGTAGCCGGGAGTGGCCGTGATTCCTGTGCCGATGGCCGTTGCGCCGAGGTTGATCTCGTGCAGGTGCCGCAGAGCCTCACGGACGCGGAGTTCGTCCTCGCCGACCATGACGGCGTAGGTGGAAAATTCCTGCCCGAGAGTCATCGGCACTGCATCCTGGAGTTGTGTTCTGCCGACTTTGACGACCCCGGAGAATTCCTCGGCTTTCCGTTCGAAAGCCGTGCGCAGATACGTCATGGCTTCGAGCAGCTCATGGCCGGCAGTGATCGAGGCAATCTTCAAGGCAGTCGGGTAGACGTCGTTTGTTGACTGGCTCCGGTTCACGTCCTCGTTGGGGTGCAAGTATCGGTACTCGCCCTTATTGTGTCCCATCAGTTCCAGGGCGCGGTTGGCAATGACTTCGTTCGCGTTCATGTTCGTCGATGTGCCTGCTCCCCCTTGGACGGGGTCAACGATGAACTCATCTTGAAGACGGCCCTCCTGAATTTCGATACAGGCGGCGACGATGGCTTCTGCCCGACCGGACTCGAGTGAGCCGAGGTCGCGGTTGGCTAGGGCTGCGGCCTGCTTCACGGCCGCCAAGGACGAAATCAACGCAGGGAACTGCGCAATCGACGAGCCGGTGACATGGAAATTCTCCTTCGCCCGGGCGGTATGCACCCCGTAGTACGCCCTCGACGGGATCGGAAGCCATCCGAGGAGATCGTGTTCGGTTCTGGTTGACATTAGTTCCCTCTCACGGGCTGGGCTCTCGCCCACCGTTGATTCAGCCTGATCTGCATTTTGGGTGATGAGCTTGACAGTGGCTCACATCACAGTTCTATTATTGATGTACCGCATGCAAAATGCAATATATTGGAGGCAAGATGATCAGCTCAACAGCACCGGAGCCCGCAGAGGGTGGGCTTCAAACCAAGGAACGGCGCCGCTGGTGGAAGTTGCCGCTGGGCATCTGGTCCCTGCTGGCGGTAGGAGCAGGGGCTCTCATCGGCACGGTGGCCCCTGGCGTCGGCGAAGGCATGAAGATCCTCGGCGACATCTTCCTGAACCTCGTGCAGATGGTGGTCATCCCGCTGGTCTTCCCGCTCATCGTGCTGGGGATCTCCCGGATGGAGTCGGTGAAGAAGGTCGGTCGCATCGCCGGCAAGGCTATTCTGTACTTCGAAGTGGTGACCACAGTCATCCTGGTGATGGCCGTCTCACTGGCCAAACTGATCAACATCGGGGCCGGCGCTCCCGTGGCGGGTGCCAGCACCGCCGATCTGCAGAAACTGAACCAGGGAATCGACTTCCGCGAACTCATCCTGCACGCGGTGCCCAAGAACGTTTTCGCCGCGTTCTCGGAAGGGAACCTGCTGGCAACGATCACCTTCGCGGTCTTTGTCGGCATTGGCATGGCAGCCTTGGGTTCCAAGGTGGAGCCTGTGGAACGGGTCCTTGACGGTCTGGCGCAGATCATGTTCAAGGTGGTCGGATACGTAATCCGCTTCGCTCCGGTCGGGATACTGGGCTTCATCAGCTACGACGTCGCACATTACGGCGTCGCCAACCTGGCAAGCCTCCTGGGATTCATCGCAGTCGTCTACGCCGGCCTCGCCATCGTCCTTGCCGTCATCTTCCCGCTCATCGCCCTGATCTTCCGTGTCCGGTACATCGACCTGGTCAAGTGCATCGGCGGCCTGGCCGGCATCGCGTTTGTGACCCGAAGCTCCGAGGCCGTGCTGGCCCCGCTGCTCCAGAAGCTGGAAAAGTTCGGTCTGAACCGCTCCACAACGTCATTCGTAGTCCCGCTCGGCTATTCCTTCAACACCGATGGCTCCGTTCTCTACCAAGCCGTCGCCCTGGTGTTCATCGCCAACGCCTATGGAACGCACACCGATTTCTTGACCTTGCTGCTCATGGTCGGAGTCCTGGTCATCCTCTCCAAGGGTATGGCCGGAGTGGCTTCGGCCTCCGTCGTGGTCCTGATCGCCGCCGGTAACACCCTCGGGCTGCCTCCTCAGGGAGTGGCGCTTCTGCTCGGCGTCGACTTCATTGTCGACATGGCCCGCACCGCCGTCAACGTCGTCGGAAACTCGCTGGCCGCCGCCGTGATCGACCGCTCCGAACGCAAGGTGGCCGCCAAAGAGCAGGCCCTCGCACTTTCCAACGGCGACACCGAGCCCGCCGAAATCCTCGAAGCGCAAGCCGGAGACACCAACCGTCTCGAACAATCGAAAGAAGCAATCAAGTCGTGAAAACCACCGAAGTCATCGGCATCCTGGGCGGAATGGGCCCGGCAGCCACTGCGGACTTCTACGCCAAGCTCGTCGCCAACACCCACGTCCTCAAAGACCAGGATCATCCCCAGGTGGTGATCTGGGCGGACCCCGCCATCCCGGACCGGACCGAAGCGCTGCTGGACGGCGGCGAGGACCCCACCCCGTGGATGTTGCACGGGATCAAGATCCTTGCCGACGCGGGGGCCACCATGGTCGCCATCCCCTGCAACACGGCACATGCCTTCATTCCAGCACTGGAGGACAAGGCATCCCTCCCGATCATCCACATGATCGGGGAGGTAGCCCGCGAACTGGCCGAAGCCACTGATCCGCTCACCCGCATCGGACTGCTGGCCACCACAGGCACCTGCCGAACCGGTCTGTATCAGGACTGGATGGACAAGCGCGGGATCGAAGTCCTGCTGCCTGATACCGGGGACCAGGAAACCGTCATGATGGCAATCCGCGCAGTGAAGGCAGGACACTCCGGCCCTCACACTCAGGAACTCTTCGCAAACGTGGTCCGCCGCCTCGTGAAGTCCGGCGCCCAAGCCATCGTCGCCGGCTGCACCGAGATCCCCCTGGCCCTTCACGCAGACGCGCTACCGGTTCCCCTCATCGACCCCGCGCAGGTGCTGGCCCGCGCAGTGCTCGCGCGCGCCGGCATCCGGGACGAGGCGATGCCGGCCCTGGAAAGCACGCGCGCATGAAGAGGACCAGCAGACCTGCGTTATGCAAAATGCAATGTACAGTAGCGTTATGAGCCTCAGTGATCCAGTAAACCGGCGCCTCATGAGTGATGAAGCCTACGACCGGATCCGCGACGCCGTCGTGACCGGCGAACTCATCCCCGGGGAACGGATCAAGGACACCGAGCTGGCCATGCGTCTGGGACTGAGCAGAACGCCGGTTCGCGAAGCACTCACCCGGCTCACGGACACGGGGCTGGTCGAAGCCAAACCCGGGGTTTACACCCGGATCACGACTCTGAATCCGCTGGAAGTGGCCCGGACCTTGGCCGTCCTGAAAGCGCTGGATGAACTGGCCATCCGAACGGCTGTTCCTCACCTCAGCAAGCGCGACCTGGACCACATGACCAGGATCAATCAGGAATTCGCCGCCGCGGTCAAGCGCAATGATGCCCGCGCTGCCCTTGATGCCGACGACCGATTCCACAGTATTCCGATAGCTGCGGCCGACAATCCCCTGTTGGCACGTATTGTCGATCAACTGCATCCGCAGATCCACAGGATCCTCTACCGCAAGTTCTCCACGCTGTACGGCGGCGAAAATACCATCGACCACCACGCCGAACTAGTCCGGATACTCGCCTCGGGCGACGCAGACGCCGCGGCCAAGCGATCCGCCGCGCACTGGGTGCAACTCGGTGACCTCATCGGTGACCTCTTCGCAAAGGAACAGCTCGAGACATAGCCCCGCCGGGAACAACCTGCGCCGTTAGTTGCCGACCGCCTCCATAGCAGGCGGGCGAAACTCCGGGGAGCGAGGACGGCGTCGGTCGGCCGGCCGGGCGAACATGGCTTCGACTGCGGGCCCGGCCGGGAGGTCAGAAGGTTATCCGGCACGACGACGTGGTGGCCGGCTTCCTGAAGGGACAGAACGGTGTGGGGTGGGTGTAGTCTGCGCCACCCGTGACAAGAATTTTCATGGTCCCTGTGTCGGTGGACGTTGCACTCCGGCATCGTTAAGGGACCTCAGGTTGAGTCGCGTTCGTAGATGGTGCCGGCAGGCTTCGGCGCTGACATCAACGACGAACACGAATTAATCGGCGAGCCTGACGTCAGGTTGGGATGTAGCCTCTTCTGACCTGGTACCAGTACAGGAACGTGAGTGGGAAAGAGCGAGCTCGCCCAGTTCCAGAAAATTCTGGGCTTCCTGCTGGTTGTTACCGCTATCCGCCCCAGAAATCGACGGACATCCGGGCACGGTTGGTGTTTCACCCGCGGAACAACCGAAGCGCTTCGGACTGCTCTAAACGCCGGCGGGTGCAGCGGGTGCCGAGGCAGCGGCCTTTCGCCTGGACCGGTAGTTGGCTGCCTTGATGCGGTTTCCGCATTCTTCCATTCCGCACCATGTCCTGGTTCCACTTCGAGACCGGTCGATGAAGATGCGTGTGCAGTCAGGCCGTCCGCATTCCTTGAGGTTCATTTGCTCGGTCCCGGCAATTAGTTCGGCGGCTGAAGCGGCGAGGATTGAACCGAGGCTGCTGCCGTCACCTTCCCTTTTTAGCTGGCCATGAACCAGCTGCAGTCGCGGGCCATTGGCCATCAGGTGTGCGTTGATGGTCCGGATATCGGCGGCCTTGGGTTCGTTGTTGTTCAGCTTGCTCGTGACGGTCCGGTAGATCGCCTCTCGCAACTGGGTGAGGCTCTGGAATTCCTCTGCCGAGACGTCAAACGGTGCAGTCACGAGCCCCGATTCCAGGGCCCATATCTCCATGTCACGGGGAGAAACCAGGAGCTCTTCGGGCTCCGATCGACGCCATTTACGCGTGCCCACAAAGTCCAATGCGGCGTTACCGCTGACGAAAACAAAACCCATGTAACCATCTTGACAGGTGACGCAAGCCGCCACAAGCTTGAGTAACCGTCTAAGCCGGTGACGAAACCGGCAATCTGATTAAGGATGAATGATGATCGATCGGCACGACTATGTGTACTTTGCAGAACGGGCTCTTGATGGGATGGCACAGATCGTTGAAGACCTTGGCGATGAACTGGCCAACCGGAAGCCATCCCTGGAGGGTGGGAACTCGCCTTTTGCGCTTCTCACTCATTGCATCGGGGTGATCGACTACTGGGTCGGTCACCTGATCGCAGGGCGTGAAACAGACCGTGACAGGGACGCGGAGTTCCTTGCAAGCGGCCCGGTGCGGCCGCTCCTTGCCGAAGTTGGTGCAGCCCGGCGGCAACTGATCGCGGATGTTCTCGCTGCCCAGCCGCATGCCCCCCTGAGGAGCGTCCCCCCGGCCGATTTCCAAGGGCCGGAGCGCGAACTGACGCAAGGCGGCGCTCTCCAGCATGTGTATGAGGAGCTCGCCCAGCACCACGGCCAGATGGAACTGATGCGCGACGTGATTTTGGCCGAGCACAAGGGCTTACTAGTAGCCATTCCCGTCGAGGTGCGGCCATGACCGGCGACCAATTCACGTCGATAGACCGGGAGCGTCTCCGCATCGGCTACGGGGTCAAGTGGGGTTTCGTTCCTGGTGATGTTCTTCCGAGCTGGGTGGCGGACATGGATTTCGGCACCCCGCCGACCGTCCGCGAGGCCATGGCAGCCGTCCTGGAGCGCGGGGACCTCGGATATGCCTTCTGGCGGGGTGAGGATCCTGTCGTTGAAGCGTTCGAAAGACGCATGGCTACCCGGTACGGCTGGGCGCCGCAGTCCGGCAGAACCAAAATCTTCACCGACCTGATCCAAGTGCTGCAGGTGATGATCGAGCACTCAACGAAACCAGGAGACGGCATAGCGGTGCATGTCCCGGCCTACCCGCCCTTCCTGGCGACCATCGAGCGCTCGGGTCGCCGCATAGTTCCCATACCCATGATTGACGTGGGGGGAGGATGGGGCTTCGACGGGGAAAACCTTTCGTCCCGTCTGCGCGCGGAGAACTGCCGGATGCTGGTGCTCGTTAACCCCCAGAACCCCACGGGGCGGGTCTTCAGTCGAAATGAACTGGAAGACCTGGCCGGCGTCGCCGATGAACTTGACCTGATTGTTCTAGCGGACGAGATTCACTCCGACCTGACCTTCGAGGACCACCGCCACGTACCCTTTGCATCCCTGGGTCGGGGTCCTGCATCACGGACGATAACGGCCACGTCGGCGACCAAGGCCTTTAATATCGCTGGCATGCGCTGCGCTGTGGCGCATATCGGGCCGACGTCCGTTTGGGACGCCCTGGAGCGAGAACCGCTTGACTACTTCGGGCAGCCAAGCATCCTCAGTCGGGTAGCGACCGTGGCAGCGTGGAACGACAGCGATGCGTGGCTGGATCAGCTCAAGCAAGTGCTGGCCGCGAACCGAAACACCATCAAACGTTGGGTGAATGACCTGCCGGATACCATCCTCTACTACCCCCCGGAGGCCACATACCTGAGCTGGTTCAACTTCTCACACGCCACAGGCGCAGACCGTGCCGATCCGGCAACCGACCTGGAATCACGGGCAAAGGTCAAACTCAGCCAGGGCGCCGAATTCTCACAACACACCAGTATCGACAGCTCCGGCTATGCCCGCCTCAACTTCGCCACCAGCCCGGCAAACCTGGTCGACATTCTGGAACGGATGCGCACTGCAATAGGTGGCGCTTCCAACCCGCCGGCATGGTCTGAACGCAAGTGCGTCTTCTAAGAAACAAACCAGTAGCCGTCACCGTCTTGACCAATGACGTTATTATCTGCAGCACACTTGACTGTGCCAGATAGTCACCGGCCAAGCCGGTGACGAAGCTTTCCCCTTTCGCGGCCAAGGACGACCGCACTATCCCACCGGGAGAAACTCTTGCTAGAAACCTCAAAAAACCACGCGGGCTCAACCGGCGTCAACGGCAGTCCAGACGCTATTTCAGCCCGTCTGGAACGTCTGCCGTGGAGTAAGTTCCAACGGACCATCTTCCTTGTGGTCGCAACGGCATGGCTCTTCGACTCCATTGATCTGGGCGCCATCACCTTCTTGCTCTCACCGATCAGCACCGAATTGAAGCTCTCACATGCCGAAGCAGGGCTCTTGGGCAGCGCCAGTTTCGCAGGAATGCTCGCCGGTGCAATCGCAGCAGGAGCACTCGCCGACCGCATCGGCCGGCAGAGGGTCTTCCAATACAGCATCCTCATTTGGGGAATTGCCAGCCTGGCGCTTGCCGTCTCCTGGGACCTGAACAGCGTCGTCGGCTTCCGATTCCTTCTTGGCATCGGCATGGGAGCGGAATTCCCCGTAGCGGCCGCCTTGGTCGCCGAATTCATGCCGTCCAAAAACCGCGGACGGTACGCTGCCCTACTCGAAGGCGCATGGCCGGTCGGATTTATCCTCGCCGGAGCCGTCGCCTACTTCATGGTCCCGGTCTGGGGATGGCGTGGATTCTTCGTCCTGCAGGCCGCTCTGGCTCTGTGGGCCCTGGCGATCAGGCGCAGCCTACCGGAATCGCCGCGCTGGCTCGCCTCCAGGGGGCTGACACTGGAAGCTGATCAGACAATGAGCAAGATCGAATCGTCCGTCACGCATGCAACGGGCCGACCGATTCCCGGATACGACCCAACAGTCGTCCGAAACGAAGAAAAGCAAGGCGGATTCCGCTCCCTGTTGGTCCCCGAATACCGCAAACGCACCATCATGCTCTGGCTGGTATGGTTCTGCATCCTCTTCGGGTACTACGGGCTAACCACCTGGATTGGGAAACTCCTGACTGACAGCGGATTCGATGTCGTCAAGAGCATCGGCTTCATCCTGCTCATGGCACTCTGGGGCATCCCCGGATTCCTCTCAGCGGCCTTCCTGATCGAAGTAATCGGACGCAAGTACTGCCTCGCCCTCTACACCGTCCTCTCCGCTGTTGCAGCCTTCTTTTACGGCCAAGCCAGCGGTGAAACCGAACTCATGATCTACGGCTCCATCCTGCAGTTCTTCTTCTTCGGCATGTGGTCCTCGATATACGCCATCACCCCTGAGCTCTTCCCGACAAGAGCACGTGGAATTGGTGTGGGAACAGCCACCGCGGCCGGTCGCCTCGGCGCACTCCTAGGACCGATCATTGTGCCTCTGCTGCTGACTGCCGGAGGAACCAGCCTCGTCTTCAGCGCCAGCGCGGGCCTGTTCGCCCTGGCCGCAGTAACTGTCCTCCTGACACTTCCGGAAACCAAACACGCCGTGCTTGAAGAGATCTCCGGATAGAACGTCCCCCAACGCCAAACGCCTGAGGAATACATCGACATGACAACCCACGCTTCAACCCAAGCAATCCACACTATTTCCGCCGACGGTGCACCGCCTGCCGCCGGCCCCTACGTCCACGCCAAGGAATTCGGCGGCGTCCTGTACATTAGCGGGCAACTCCCAGTTGACCCCAACACACTACGAATCGAACACGAAGATGCGGCTGGACAAACACGGCAGGCAATCGCCAACATCACCAGCATCCTCGAAAGCGCAGGCTGTTCCCTTGAAAACCTTCTCAAGACAAGCATCTTCCTAACAAACATCAGCGATTTCGCCGAAGTAAACAGCACCTACAGCGAACTCGTTGGAATCAAACCCCCAGCCAGGTCCTGCGTAGAGGTGGGCGCGCTGCCACACCCCGACGCTCGGGTCGAAATTGAAGCCACAGCAGCTCTTCCCACCAAGAAACCCTCAATGGAAACCGCCCTCTAACCGATGGGAACAGCCCGGGTGCCGAGACCGGCGGGGTCCAGGCATCCGGGCTTTCCCCCACCCAAGGAGACCGGTTGGTTTTCGCTGTACCCCAGGGCACCTGTCGATCTTCAGTTGCTGTAGGAACGGAATGGGAGGACACACCACTGATACTTGGCAACTACCAGGAACACGTCTTGGGCTCCAAGGGCCTTCCGGGGGTCCGGTCCGCCGCGGCGACCAACAGCACACGCCGGCCACGACGGCGAAGGAGTCTATCCAGGCACGCAAACCTCCATCACAGCATGCCTCTGCTCCACCAGTCTCTTCCGCCGCTAGTTCCCGGTCAAGACGCGGCTCATCCGTCCTGTTTCCCTTGTGGTCGTGATCCGCGGCACTCCGCCCCTGATGTGACGGTTTTCTTGACTTGGTCCAAGTAACGCCGCATATGTTTTCTCCACTCCTTCTCGTACAGCCGGGAGAACCCAGGGATGGCCGGGATATCAGCCGTGATCCCCATCGTGAGAGTGCACCCGCTCTCCGACGGCTCAATCCGGTAGGTCTGCACCATTGCAGCATTCGAAGGGGCGGCAGCTATCGTCTTTGCCCAATACGGCGGCTCTTCCTCAACAACCTCAAGCGTTGCCGCGGACCCGTCCGCGCGGATGAAGGTCTGTTGTTCCCCCGCCCCTGTCGGCGTTCCAGGAACCGAAAAAGCACGTGCGGCATCCGACAGGGAGACAGCGCTCTCGGCAGGGCGTATAAGGGACCATATCGCCACTGCATCACACTGGTAGGTTTCCGACTCTTCAGCTTGGACTGTGTGGCCGGGACTGCTCACACCCCGCGCCACTGCCTCGTTGAACTCTGTAATGGCCCGAGGGCTCCGTGATTTGAGGAACGAGCCTCGAACCACCATGACGGACGCCAGAACCACCAACCCGGCAATCAGCCCGAATCCAAGCCCGGGATTACCAGCAGCGTCAGCCATGGCAGCAAGAACGAGAATTCCAGCCCCGCCGACAATGACAAGAAGGCCAGCGAGAAATCTACGAAATGCCATCATCCGTGCATTATCCAGTCTTGTGGGGTCCGGTGCTGTTCCGGCTCGCCATAGCAAACCCAGAAGGGCAAAAGCCGCCGTCTCGGCCCCAGGGCAGCCATTTCCCAGACGCGTGCGCCACAAGTTGGATGAAAAACGACCACTGTCAGCCAATCGGGCGTTGGGCGAATTAACCCCTAAACCCTCACGATGCCGGTACCTCACGCACCGAGACACAGTGGTTTAACCCGTCAGGGGCCGGCATG
Organism: bacterium RCC_150; assembly: GCA_041360635.1. Taxonomy (GTDB): domain Bacteria; phylum Actinomycetota; class Actinomycetes; order Actinomycetales; family Micrococcaceae; genus Arthrobacter. Next base: position 213,645 of record JBFUPP010000001.1, read on the forward strand.
TGCCGGCCCCTGACGGGTTTTCCTCTGCAAAAGAAAATTTATGGGCAGCGTCCCGCCGCTGCGTAAAAAACTAGAAGCCCTCCGGGGGCTCTCCCCAGGCGATGTCTGCGCACGACGTCGCGAAGGCAGCCATGTCTTCCCAGCCCTCCCGGGAACCGGTGAGGTCGATTCGAAGCCATCGGCCTCGTTCCTCTTCCCCGTCGATGGCGGCGTCCTGCCCGGGTCCGCGGCGCCGTCTCGTATGCCTGTCCGGTACGCAGGTCGAGGTAGCCGCCGGTCGACTGCCCGTTGGCAAGCTTCAGCTATGCGATGGCAACACCTCTCCAAAGCATTCCACTAGTGTCATTGACGAAGCATTCCACTTGTGTCATTCTTTTCTTAGAACGTGAGGCGCATCACGGAATACCGTCGCTATCGGAGAGAACAATGAAGCTCGAAGACATCCTGCTGGGAGTGCTCTTGGAACACCCAAGCACGGGTTATGACCTCAAGAAGTACCTCGACGTGCACGGACGGTTCCTCCGGTCGAACACGCAGATGAGCCAGGTGTACCGTTCCCTCACCGCGATGGAGAAACAGGGTTGGGTCACCCACACGGTTGAGCCCCGCCCGGGCGCGCAAGACGCCAAAACCTACCGTGTGACGGACGAGGGGGCCACCGTCTTCCTCGACTGGCTGACCGGTCCCTACCAGCCGCCGTCGCGGTTCCAGGATCCCGAGTTCGGCGCTCGGCTGAGCTTCGCCGGCTTCATGAGCGCCGAACAATTGCTGCGACTCCTTGACGTGGAAATCCATACCCGGCAAGAAGAGATCGCCAGGTACCGGTTCCGGGATCGGCGCGAGAACTGGGCGCCGACCATCCCGTTTGATGCCGAGTTCGCCGATTCCCTCGGCGAACGGCTCCATACCCTCGGCGCCGCGGCCATCGACGCGCACGTCGCCGCCATGATCGAGCTTCGCAAGGACCTCCTTGACGGGAAACTCTCCTCGCGTTCCCTCACCGCCCTTCCCGGCGAGCTGGACCGTTCCGAACTCTCCAGCTGAGCGAACGGACGACGCCGTCCCTTGACGCCGCGCCCAACCCTCCTGAAAGGACCATGATGAGGGCCATTATCCTGATGTTCGACAGCCTGAACAGGCACATGCTCGCCCCGTACGCGGACACGATCGTCGAGGCACCGAACTTCGCGCGGCTCGCGGCACGGTCGGTGACTTTCGAGAACTTCTACGCCGGTTCCATGCCCTGTATGCCGGCCCGCCGCGAAATGCACACCGGACGCTACAACTTCCTCCACCGAAGCTGGGGCCCCCTGGAGCCGTTCGACGACTCCATGCCAGAGATCCTCGGCAACGCAGGGATCCACACCCACCTGGCCTCGGACCACCCGCACTACTGGGAGGACGGCGGAGCCACCTACCACCCCCGCTACACCACCTGGGAGTTCTTCCGCGGTCAGGAGGGCGATCCGTGGAAGGGCGTCGTCGCCCCGCCCCGGACAGAAGAGGCTGGGCTCGACGGCGGTGCCCGGGACTGGCGTGCGGGGATGAAACGCCAGGACCTCATCAACCGTTCCTACATGCCCACTGAGGCCGAACACTCCCAGACCCGCACTGTGGATGCCGGGATCCATTTCATCGACAGGAACCAGGCCGCCGACCAGTGGATGCTCCAGATCGAGCTGTTCGACCCGCACGAACCGTTCTTCACCCACGACGCCTATAAGGCCATGTACCCCCATGACTACGACGGTCCCGAATTCGACTGGCCCGGCTACCAGCGTGTCACCGAACCCGAATCCCAGGTGGAGCACGCCCGCTACGAATACGCGGCGCTGGTGTCCATGTGCGACAAGTCCCTGGGCCGGGTCCTGGACGCCATGGACAAGTACGAGATGTGGAAGGACACGCTCCTGCTGGTCAACACCGACCACGGCTTCCTCCTCGGCGAGCACGGCTGGTGGGCCAAATCCGTCCAGCCCTGGTTCAACGAGCTCGTCCACCTGCCCATGTTCCTGTGGGACCCCCGAACCGCTGGCCGGGACACCCGCCGCGCAGCGCTGGCCCAGACGATCGACATCGCACCCACGATGCTGCGCTACTTCGGGCTCGAACCGGCACCCGACATGCAGGGCCGGGACCTCGCCGTTGTCCTCGAAGACGACGCGCAGGTCCGCGAAGCCGCCCTCTTCGGCATCCACGGCGGACACGTCAACGTCACCGACGGCCGATACATCTACATGCGTGCCGCCGTCGATCCCTCGAACGGACCGTTGGAGGACTTCACGCTCATGCCCACCCACATGCGCTCCCGGTTCTCCGTGGGGGAACTGGCCGCTTGGGAGCCTGCCGAACCATTCAGCTTCACGAAAGGCCTCCGCACGCTCAAGGTCAGCACGCACTCGCTCATGAACTCCTGGGCCCACGGAACCCTGCTGTTCGATCTCCAGAACGATCCGGAACAGAAGGCGCCCCTCACGGACGACGACGCCGAACTGCGCATGCTGGGCCTGCTCGCCGACCTCATGCACGCAAGCGACGCCCCTGCCAGCCAATTCACCCGGCTCGGTATCCCCTTCGACACCGCACCCACCAAGGACCACCTCCTCGTCCGCAGCCAGTCCAGCCGCGCCGAGACTGACCTCGAACCCCTCCCGCGGCTCACGTCCTTCTTCGACGGCGGCGCAGCTCTCAACATCCCGATCCTTGAACTCCTGCAGGACCCGCACCGCCGAACCACCCTCGAACGCCGCCTCCCGCACCTCGTCACCACCGAACTGGTCAACATCCCCGCCCAGCTCACCCTCTACCAACTGGCAAAGGTCAGCCCCATCCCGGCCACGACCCTCGAACATCTCGCCGAAGAACTGATACCGGTTCCGGCCTGACCACCCTTCACCAACCAACCCGCTCCACCCACCCCCATCCACCTGTCAAAGTAGTCAGGAAAAGACCATGGAAGCCCAGATCATGAAGGCCACTCCCGTCGAGGGAGAGCTCCAAGCCCGCCGCGTCCCCCATCGCTGGCGCAACCTCATGGTGCTGACAGGAGTGAGCATCGTCGACAACACGGAAGCCGGCCTCACGTCGACGATCTTCCCCTCGATCGCACAGGCCCTGAAGCTTAATAGCGGGCACTTGGGGCTTCTCGCCGCCCTTGGCAAGATTGTCGCGGTGCCCGCCGGCCCAGCCTGGACGTGGCTTGCCGGACGTATCGGACGCCGGAACACGCTCGTCCTGATCACCTTGGTCGGCGGCTTGTTTGGCGCGGCTGCGGGCTTCGCGCAGGACTTCACCCAACTGCTGATCTTCAACGCGCTCATGTCCGCGGCGATGGTGGGCGGCGTTCCGATCTCGAACGCGATCCTCGCCGACTCCTTTGACGACGCAAACCGCGGCAAGGCGGTCGGATACTTCTACGGCTTCATCAGCCTGATCAGTTCCTTCGTCGGCCCGCTCATCGCACTGTTCACCGGGCTCACGGACGGTTGGCGCTACGGCATGTGGACGATTGGCGGCATCTGCGTCCTGGCTGGGCTGTTCGTCGCCGCGCTGTACAGGGATCCAGGAGTCGGAGCGGCCGAGAGGCAGCTGGCCGACCTGTCCGAAGGCAAGCGCCACCTGTCCCGCGTGACGTTTGGATCGGTGCTCTCCATCATGAAAGTACGGTCGTTTTCCCTCATGATGGTTTCCCGCCTCCTCTCGGGCCACCTGCTCATCGCAATCTTTGGGATCCAGTTCCTCGTGACCGAGCGTCATTTCACGAATGCGGTAGCAGCCACCGTGCTCGTCCCCTTCGGCCTGTCGTACTTCGCCGGAACGGTCGGCGGCGGATGGTTCCTGGCGCTTCTTGACCGAGTGATCCCGCACCGCGGCCGCGTCGCCTACCTCCAGGGCGCCCAAGTCTTCTTCGCCGTCGCGGCATTCTTTGGAACCCAGTTCCACTACGAAGGAATCGGCGTCTACGCCGTCTTCTGGGGCCTCATGGGCTTTGGCCAAGGCCTCAACCCTTCGGCAAACCGCTCGATCGTCGCGGCCGTCATCCTGCCTGAGCTGCGCGGCCAAGCGTTCGCAATCTTCCTGACGATCTTCGAGACCATTGGCTGGGCACTGTTCTCCCTTGGCGCAGGCGCCCTCGCTACGAATCTCGGCATCCAGACGGTGTTCTTCTGGATCATGGTGGTTCTCATGCTCGTCAACGCAGCCGTGCTCACGGGACTCTACCGCTGCTATCCACGGGACGTTGCCCGGGTGACCGACACCCTCGAACAGCGCCGTCAGGAAGCGCTTGAGGGAGGATAACCGGGGTTTCATGAAAGCGAATGGTCAGTCCGCAGGGTGGGCATCCTGCGGACTGCCCCCTTGAGCAACCCCAGCGCCGCATTCGTCACAGGCGGCCGGCCGCCAATTCATAGACCAAGACTCTTGGAGAGGGAACCGTGAAGCAGCCGAATATCGTGTGGATTTCCACGCATGACATCAATCCCGACCTGGGGTCCTATAGGGGGGTCTGGCCGGGGGCCGAGTACGCAGTGACGCCTCACCTGGACGCACTGGCGGCTGAGGGAGCGCGGTTCGACCGGGCGTTCGCTGCTGCGCCTATCTGTGCTCCCGCGCGGTCGGCGATCATGACGGGGTGTTTCCCGACGGCGATCGGGACAATGCACATGCGCACGAAGGCGGTCCCGCCGCCGGAGGTGCGGCTGCTGCCGGAGTACTTCCGGGCCGCAGGATATTACACAAGCAACAACGTGTTCACGGATTTCCAGGTCGAGGTTCCCCGAACGGTCTTCGATGACTGTTCGGCCTCGGCGCATTGGCGCAACCGGCCCGATCCGGGCCAGCCGTTCTTCGCCGCGTTCCATGGGATGGCCACGCACGAATCGCAGATCTACCTCGGGGACGAGGCGTTCGCCGCGGCGACCTCCCATGTGCCCGCCGAGGCCAGGCACGATCCCGCAGGCGCGCCAGTGCCGCCGTACTACCCGGACACGCCTGTGTTCCGGGGCGCGATCGCAAGGTACGCAGACCTCATCACGGAAATGGATGCGTGGGTGGGAAGGATCCTGGCGGAGCTGGAGGAAGACGGACTCGCGCAGGACACGATCGTCGTGTTCTGGTCCGACCACGGCCGGGGGATGCCGCGGGCGAAACGGTGGGCCTGCGAGGCCGGGTTGCGCGAGCCTCTGCTGGTCCGCTGGCCCGGCAGGATCGCCCCGCACACCGTTGTGACGGACCTCGTGCACACCATGGACCTCGCGCCGACCATGATCGCCGCCGCAGGCCTACCCGTCCCTGACCACATGCACGGCAAGGCCCTGTTCGACCTGAACGGCTGCTTGGCTGACTGCCCCAACGAATATGTCTACGGCGGCCGCGACCGGCAAGGCGAAGCCGAAGACACGATCCGGACCGTCCGTGACTCACGGTTCCGGTACGTCAGGAACTACCACCCCGGCCGAGCCCCGATGCAGCACAACGATTACCCGGACAGCCTCGCCACGTGGGCCGAGCTGCGGCGTTTCGCATTTCTCGAAGCTGAGCAATTAGGCCGAGGCGAACGTAGAAGCCTCCTGACCCCGCTCCAGCGCCGGCTCCTGGCCGCAGACAAGGCGGCCGAGGAGCTCTACGACCTCGACGCCGACCCTCACGAAACCTGCAATCTCGCCGCAGACCCCAACCGCGCGGCAGACCTCGCACGCCTCCGCCAAGCCCTGGGCGCGTGGCAGGAACGCCACGGCGACCTCGGCCTCATTGACGAGGAAACACTCCTCGAAGAGTGGCGCCCCGGCGGGCGCGCGCGCACCACCGCGGCCCCCGCCGTCGTCGACACCCCCGACGGTCTCGCCGCAGCATGCCCGACCCCGGGTTCGTCCATCGCGTGGACCACCGACCCGCCCGCGGAAATCCGCGAGCCAAGTGCGATAGAGAAGGTCGCCGGCATCCCAGTCCCCGACGGGCGCCGCTGGCACCTCTACACCACACCCGTCCACCCGGAGGCACACACCGTTTGGTTCCAGGCCTGGCGCCTCGGCTTCCAACCCAGTGCCGAAGTCACCATCAAGGTGCCCTCCGCCCTCGCCTCCTGACACCCCACCCATCGAAAGGTCCCCCATGAACGCCCCCCTTGAATCCGGTTCCGTTGAATCCCGTTCGGCAGTGCTTGCCTCGTTGTCGCTGGAGGAGAAGGCCTCCCTGACCTCGGGCGCCGACTTCTGGAACACCAAAGCAATCCCCGGGGCCGGTGTGCCCTCGATGCTGTTGACGGACGGCCCGCACGGGGTCCGCCGGCAGGCCGAGGGTGATGATCACGTCGGGCTGCATGCCAGTGTGCCGGCGACGTGTTTCCCGCCCGCGGTCGCGCTCGGATCCAGCTGGGACGCGGAACTGCTGGCCAGGATCGGGCAGGCACTCGGCGAGGAAGCCAAGGCCGGAGGTGTGTCCGTGCTGCTGGGTCCGGGCATCAACATCAAACGCTCCCCGCTGGGCGGACGGAACTTCGAGTACGTCTCCGAGGACCCGGTCCTGACCGGGGAACTCGGCACGGCCCTCGTGAACGGCGTCCAGTCCCAGGGCGTGGGGGCGTCCCTGAAGCACTTCGCGGTCAACAACCAGGAAAGCGACCGGTTGCGCGTCAGCGCGGACGTCGACCCCCGGCCGCTGCGGGAGATCTACCTGCGCGGCTTCCAGAAGGTCGTCACCGCCGCGCAGCCCTTCACGGTCATGTGCTCGTACAACCGGATCAACGGTGCCTACGCCTCGGAAGACCCGTGGCTGCTGAACGAGGTGTTGCGCGGCGAGTGGGGCTTCACCGGGCTGGTCGTCTCGGACTGGGGCGCGGTCAACAACCGCGTGAAAGGCCTGGCAGCCGGGATGGACCTGGAAATGCCGGCAAGCGGCGGCGTCATGGACGCCCAGATCGTCGAGGCCGTCAAGAACGGCACCCTCGACGAAACGGTCCTGGACACCGCCGTCGCCCGTGTCCTGGACCTGGCCGAGCGCACCGAAACAGTCAGGGTAGCGTCCGGCACCGGAGCGTCCTTCGACGTCGACGCCCACCATGCCCTGGCCCGGGAGGCCGCGGAGCGCAGCATCGTGCTACTCAAGAACGAAGACGGTTTCCTGCCCCTGAACCCCGGATCCACGGGAACGATCGCGGTGATCGGCGAATACGCCCGCACCCCCCGCTACCAAGGCGGCGGCAGCTCCCTGGTGAACCCGACCCGCCTCGAAGGCGCCCTCGACGCCATCCGGACCCTCTCCACCACCGAGGTCGTGTTCGCCCCGGGCTACGTCCCCGGCGAAGACACCCCGGACACCACGCTCATCACCGACGCCGCCGACGCCGCCCGCCGGGCCGGGACCGTCATCCTGTTCCTCGGCTCCGAGCTCGAATCCGAAGGCTACGACCGCACCGGCATCGAGCTCTCCGCCTCCCACCGCGCCCTCCTGGACGCGGTCGTGGACGCAAACCCGGCCACCGCCGTCGTCCTCTCCAACGGCGGCGTCGTCGCGACTAGTGGCTGGGACGGGCGCGTCCCGGCCCTGTTGGAAAGCTGGCTCCTCGGACAAGCCGGCGGGCCCGCGACCGCGGACGTGCTCTTCGGCCGTACGAATCCTTCCGGACGGCTCGCCGAGACCATCCCGCACCGACTCCAGGACACCCCCGCCTACCTCGACTTCCCCGGCGAGCACTCGCACGTGCGCTATGGCGAAGGGCTCTTCGTCGGCTACCGCCATTACGACAGCCGCGACCTTGAGGTCGCCTACCCGTTCGGCCACGGCCTGTCCTACACCACCTTCGCCTACACCAACCCCGCCCTGACCGCGGACGAGACCGGGATCACCGTGACCGTGGACGTCACCAACACCGGTCCCCGGGCAGGCCACGAAGTCGTGCAGGCCTACACCTCGGTGCCCGGCTCGGCGTTCGTGCGCCCCCGCCGGGAACTGAAAGGCTTCACCGTCGTCCACCTCGAACCCGGCCAGAGCACGACGGCGGCCATCCGCTTCCAACGAGACGATCTCACCGTCTGGCACCCGGTCCAGGGCCGCTGGGTCCTCGAGGACGGGGAATACACGGTCGAGGTCGGCGCTTCCTCCCGCGACATCCGGCAGACCGCCGTCGTCCGGCTCGACGGCGACGACCTCACCGCACCGCTCACCAGGGACTCGACCCTGATCGAATGGCTCGACCACCCCGCTGGCGGCCCCGTGCTCGCGCGGATCCTCCAGGAGGCCGCAACCGCAGGCAACCAGCTCGCCGCGATGCTCACCGACCCCGAAGGCCGCGCCCTCATCGGCAACTTCCCCCTCGCCCGCCTCGCCGCGTTCCCCGGCAGCCCCATCACCCCCGCAACCATCGACGAACTCACGACCGGCGCCAATGAATAACAACCCCGATTCCCTGGAAACCGACGAGGCCACCATAGGAAGCATCGTGCTCCAGTGGGCCACCCGCAAGCACAGACGGACGCTCACCCTCGGCGAGCCCTCGTCCACCGGCAGCCCGTCCGGCGACGGCGGCCTGGCCGGGGGACGATCCGGGGACGATGGCTTGACCCCGGATCACGTGACGCACTCCCCAGAGCACCTGCGCAGAGAAGGAACCCGGATCCGTGCCTGAGACCCATGAACCCGGCCATTGCTGCACGCCGCAACGAACGGGCGTGACGATCCAACACGGGAAATCCGGAGAACCGGGTGCCGCAGCGCAGGCAACGCATCTGGACGTCCCGGTTGCGTCCGGAGTGTTCCTGATGGGTGACGCCTTTGGGGAAGGCTACGCCTCGGACGGGGAGGCTCCCGTGCATGCCGTCAGCCTGGACGCGTTCCGGATCGATGCCACGGCCGTGACGAACCGCATGTTCGCTGCCTTCGTCGAGGCCACCGGCTACCGGACCGAAGCCGAGATATACGGCACCTCGGCGGTATTCCACCTGCTGATCGACACCTCGGATCGAAACATCCTTGGCCGGGCCGCCGGTGCCCCCTGGTGGCTCAACGTCCGCGGAGCCGACTGGGCCCACCCCACCGGCCGCTCATCGGACTGGCAGGCGTTGGTGGACCATCCGGTGGTCCACGTCTCCTGGCATGACGCCCAAGCCTACTGCCAGTGGGCCGGACGACGCCTGGCCACCGAAGCCGAATGGGAATACGCCGCCCGCGGCGGCCTGACCGGCAAACGCTACGCCTGGGGCGACGAACTCACCCCGGACGGGGAACACCGCTGCAACATCTGGCAAGGCACCTTCCCCACCACCAACACCGGCGACGACGGTTACCTGGGCACCGCCCCGGTACGAACCTTCCCGCCCAACGGCTACGGACTCTACGAAGTCGCCGGGAACGTCTGGGAATGGTGCAGCGACTGGTTCCAGCCCAGGTACTACCGCAACTCGCCCAAAGACAATCCGCAAGGACCTACCATCGGGGCAGGACGGGTCATGCGCGGCGGCTCCTACCTGTGCCACGACTCCTACTGCAACCGCTACCGGGTGTCAGCCCGCACCTCGAACACCCCCGAATCCTCCAGCGGCAACTGCGGATTCCGCACCGTCGCCGTCGGATGAACCTCAAAGAACTCCTGCAGCCCACTCCCGGAATTGACTTCGCAATCGGCGGCCGTTCTCGCCGGTATCCGGCGTGACGGTGTGCATGCAACCCGGAGTTTCGCCAGGACGCGACTCGCGAGGCGTGAATGTCGGATGGAAATGATCCGGAATCTCAGCCCCCCGAAGTGAAGCCACCGAAGGTACGCATGCCATGGTCAGGCCTACTGGAGGCACAGCGGTACCCACCGAGGAAGAAGTCGTCCACCTGATTTCGAGATTTCAATTCCTCACCGTCCGAGACCAAGGACCGGCAACGAACATGCCCACCCCTACTCACCGCCGGTCGGATACATCAATTGCTGGGATGATGCAGACCCTGGACACCGCCTTGCCCGAATCAGCGACCAGATGGTGGGCTACGGTGGCTGGCTGGAATATGGACGTTGAGAGGGCATATCGCTCGCGGGGGCTTGGCGCCTCTTAGGGTTCTTACCTGCTCCTGCTGCCAGAGAGCGGGAAGCGATGGCATGAGCGACCTCAGCGTCCCAGCCATACTGGTTGTCGACGTTCGGCAAAGGCTCGTGTACCCTCAATTGCGTCCAGCGACGCTTGGACTTCCGGCACCGATGGAAGCTTGTTGCGGACCATATCGAATGCTTCAACGTCACCAAGCCCTTGGGTCAACTCGACGATGCCGAGGGTCGCTGCGACCGCGAGGGGCGCGGATTCACAAACGCGAAGCGCAAGTTCCTTGGCCGTCTCAAGCACGCGATCGGCTGGAACAATTCGGTTGATGAGGCCCCATCGGTGAGCTTCACTCGCGGTGAAATTACGGCCGGTGAGGAGCAGTTCCAACGCCAGCGGCTTTGGAAGCAAGTCCGACAAACGGATGACCCCACCCGCGTCAGGAAGTATTCCGAGCCGGGTTTCGGGGAAGGCAAATGTCGCGGTGTCAGATGCGACAACAAGGTGCGATGCAAGCATCATCTCTACTCCGCCCCCGTATGCTGAGCCGTTGACTGCGGCGATGATCGGCTTGCCGATGCCGAACAATTCAGTGATCCCGGCGAAACCCCCGGGGCCATGATCTGCGTCGTGGGTTTCGCCGGTGGTGGCAGCTTTGAGATCCCAGCCAGCACTGAAGAAACGGTCACCCGCCGCAGTTAGAATCGCGGCCCGAAGTGAGTCATCGACCCGCAACCGCGCCACCGCTGCGTAAATAGCCTGGCTCGTTGCCGCATCAATCGCATTAGCCTTCGGCCGGTCCAAAGTAACGATGAGGAGCGGCCCCTCAATATCTACGCGGACGGGATCTGTCGTAGTCATGATTCAGCTTTCTAGGTTCAGTCCGGCAAGCATTACTTCAAGCCGGGAAGGGAACTCGATGCAGTTAGCTGCCTACGCTAGGTAGGTTCCCGCGGTTATTGCGCCGTCAATGACGTGCTCGGCGCCGGAGATGTAACCGGACTCGTCGGAGAGCAGAAACAGCACGAGCTGAGCGATGTCCGATGGGGTGGCGTAGCGTCCCAGCGGAATCTGTTCATGTGCGGTGACCGCGCCGCTGGAAGCAAGCGATCCGGCAATCATGCCCGTCATGGTGTCACCGGGATGCACGGAGTTGACCCTGATACCGTGCGGCGCAAGTTCGAGGGCCGCAGCCTTCGTCATGCCCCGAACCGCCCATTTTGATGCCACATAGGAGAAGCAATCCGTGAAACCTACCATGCCGGCCGTGGAGGATATATTCACGATTGAACCACCGCCAGCATTTCGCATCGCCCCGGCTACCGCTTGCATGCCGAGAAAGACGCCCTTCTGGTTTATGTCAATGGTCCGTTGCCATTGTTCGAGGGTGGTGGAATCCATCCGTTCCTGATGCAGGATCCCGGCGTTATTGACGAGCCCGCTAAGCGGGCCAAAGTGTTTGGACGCGCCTCTTACCGCGTTGTGCCAATGCGCCTCTCGTGTCACATCCAAACGGATGAAGCGGGCCGAGCCGCCGAGTGAATCTGCCAGGTCGAGGCCCTCCTCGGTCAGTACATCCCCAATAACCACCCGACCATCTTCCTCGACAATTCGTCGCGCATACGCCGCACCCATGCCCCGGGCGCCACCGGAAACAACGACCGTTTTGCCCGCCATCCGCCCAGGGCGGCCCGGCACGGCGGCAGAAGTACGGTTCTCCATCTGGGCCGCGGCATCCGACATGGCTGTCGCAAGAGAAGAAGACGGTGGCCGAACGTCGCTCATTTGAATCATGCCTATAGCTTTCTGAAGATTGGAACGGCCGACGTGAGGCTCTCGGAGAAGGTCTGCCGACGGCGGGACGCAGCTTTGGTCAGCTTCCGAGAGGAATCATCGGCTCGGGGAGCGTCTCCATGACGAACAAGTTGGCGGTTAGGCCACCGTCGACGACGATGTTTGCGCCCGTAATTCCGGACGCTTCGTCGGAAGCAAGGAACGCCACGGTGGAGGCAATCTCTTCAGGCTCGATCAACCTGCCGATCGGTACCCTGGTGAAGTCGTTGAGCATGTGTTCCAGGACGTTCGGCGTCGAGGTTTTGTGGACCATGTCGGTGTTCACGAAGCCCGGTGCCACACAGTTGATCCTGACACCGAAAGGGGCAAGTTCGACAGTCATCGTTCGCGCCATACTGACGACGGCGGCCTTGGTAGCGGTGTAAGCCGTCACTGGTCCGTCGGCGCCGAGCGCATCGATGGATGAAATGTGGATAATGGACCCCCTTCGGCTGGCAACCATTCCCCTGGCTACCGCCTGCGACATGAGGAAGGTGCCGACGACATTGATGTCGAAATTTTGCCGAACCGTCGCAGCATCCACCTCAAGAAAGGGGGGCTCGTCGAACACGGCGGCGTTGTTGACCAAGATATCGATCCGCCCCCAGCGCTCTAGCGCTGACTCGGTCAGTCGCTGGACGTCGTGTTCGTCAGAGATGTCTGCGGCGGCGGCCCACGCCCGTCCGCCTATGTTCTCGATCGCAGAGACGGTCTCGGCCAAGGGCTCCGGGGCCCGGCCAACGACGAGCACCTCCGCTCCTTCCATGGCGAGCTTCTTTGCGATGGATTGCCCGATGCCACGGCCGGCGCCGGTGACAATGGCGTGTTGGCCCTCAAGCCTACGGTACTTGGGTTGTGTCATGCCGCAGTTCTCCCTGTGAAGAAATGGAATAAAATGATTGAGTGAACTTAATCATCATTAAGCGACTTCGTCAAGGATTTTTCGCTTAGTCCTACCGACTATTGCCAAGCGTCCATAGGGAAGGTGATAATCAATGCAGCCTCCCCCATCAGTATTGACCTAGCAGAACTTAACGGGTCATAAGTGAGGAACCAGCCCTCAACCCAAGGAGAAAATATGTCCAAAGAGTCTTCCCTAAGCCTCCTGCACGACTACCACGCGGCGTGGGAGCGAGGTGACCAGGCTGCAGGCATTGCCTTCTTTGCGGAAGACGTGACCGTCCATATGGGCGGGAACGGACCATTGGCCGGGGAATATCTCGGTCGCGCTGCGTTCGAGAATGACTGGATCAACCGCGTTGGCAGTTATGTCGACACGTGGGAGGTCGGCGGGCAGAACGAAGTCCTGCTTGTTGGCGACGATGGGGTGCTTCTCATGGTCCACGAGGTCTGGACAAAAGGGGACAAGCGCGTCGAAACGGATCGGCTGGGTCTGTACAAGTTCGGCGGCGGACAGATCGTCGAGTGCTGGTTCAGCGACATGAACCAGATCGAAGTCGAGAGCTTCTTCGGGAATCTTGAATAAGATCGCCACGGCGCGTCGCCGACCCGCTATATAACAACCCGGTTCAACGCGACGTGGCGCCAATTGCTTGATTAACGTTAAGCTAGGTCCGTAGATTCGGCCCAGGGGTCGCGGGACTAAGCCTTGGCTAACAAATCCTCCCCGATCTGCAGGACCGCCAGCAGATAAAGGATTCGTGGATGGCAATTAGTCGAACTGACAGTAAAACGCGCCCAGGGGGCAAGCTCTCTCCGGCTAATGCAGACACGATCGGTAGAGACAGAGTCATGACTGTGGCTCTCCAGAAATTTCTTCAGCACGGCTATGCGGGAACAAGCATGAAGGCCCTCGCCCAAGAGCTAGGGGTTTCGGCTCCTGCACTCTACTGGTATTTCCCTTCAAAAGATGACCTGTACGTTTCCGTACTGGACGCCGCGATGCGGGACTTCCTCGCCCATGTCCGGGAGTCGATCACGGAAGAGGAACCCGTGCTCAAATTGGGCCAGATCGTCCGCGCCCACGTAACCTGGCAGCTTCAGAAGTTAGGGGCTGCCCGTGCCTTCGACCTGACGATGACCTACAAGGGGGAAACCCATGAGATCTCCAGCGAGCGCCTTGCGCCGGTCTTTGAGTTGCAGCACGAATTTGTTCGCGAGGTCCGGCAAGTTCTGCAAGCCGGAAAGGATAGCGGCGTGATGCGCGTGGATGACGTCACGACAACGTCATTCGCCATTATCACGCTATGCGACTATGTGTTCACCTGGTTCGACCCACAGGGCGACATGTCTGTCGCTGCAGTCGCCAACCGCTACGAACGTCTCGTGCGGAACATGGTGGGGGCTTCCGCGTAGCCTACGCATTGGCATCTTTCGAAAAACCGGCAGAATGCCGACTGCGGCCGGCCTCAGGAGAGGCTGGCCGCAGTCTTTTACTGCACCTTCCGGGTTCCTACTTCCCAGCTGCTAGGCTCTGGGATTCCACGCTCTGGAAATGGGCCGACACGGCACGTCGGTCGATCTTGCCGCTGGCTGTCCGAGGAAGCGGGTTGAGAACATGGATCCGTTCAGGAACCGCGTAGTCTGGAAGCAGCAACTGCAGCGCTTCCCTTGCTGCAACCCGATCGAAGGTTTGTCCAGGCCGTTCTTCAACAGCCGCGCACACCCGATTCTGCAGTATCGGATCAGATACGCCGAATACACAGCTCTGGGCGACGGCTTCGAGACCGGCAAGCAACGACTCCACATGGGCAGGCAACACCTTCTCTCCACCCCGATTGATGACATCATCAACGCGCCCTTCGATGTAGTACAGCCCATCGAGGACTCTTGCGAGGTCCCCGGTCCGCAACCAACCGGTGTGAATCTTGGAGGCGGTAAGGTCAGGCTGCTGCCAGTAACCCTGCATCAGCGTGGGCCCCTTTACCCACAATTCCCCAACCGCGCCTGGTGGCACGTCCAACCCGTCTTCGTCGACGATCCGAACGCTGGTTCCAGCGACAGGAAAGCCCACTGACTCGCCGTAGTCCCGGGCGTACTCAGGCGTGAGAAACGACACCGCGGATCCATACTCAGTCATCCCGTACCCGTGGAAGGGGCGAAGGTTCGGCCATTTGGCCAACAATTCATCGATCCAAGCCCTCGGCATCGGCGAGCCGCCATAGAGGAGGATACGCACCGGGCTCAAGGCTTGGTCCGCCCCTTCCGCGAGCATGATCAAGCGGATAATGCTCGGAACCGCCGCAAGATAGGTGACGGGGCGCGCCGAGAGTGCGGCGACGCTCAGCCCGGTACTGAACGTGTGGAGTAGATCGGTGCGTGCACCCAAGAGAAGCATGTGGCCAAATTGGTCCACGAAGCCCGTGTTGTGGAACATCGGCACGACTACAAGTGTCGAGTCACCTTGGTGGGTGCCCAACACCCGCACGAATGCCCAGGATGCTTCGGCCAGGGCTTCCTGGGTCAGTGTCGCACCCTTTGGCTTCCCTGTGGTTCCGGACGTGAAACTAATGAGGGCCGGTGCGTGCGGTTCCGGGCACGGGAATTCCCCATCCGCGTGCGCTTGATTGCCATCACTCAACCGCCTGACCTTACCGGCCTCGACATTTGCGGCAATTTTCATATGGTCGTCATCGGCCAGTACTAGCACAGCGCCAAGCAGGTCGACCTGGTCTGCAAACTGGCTTGCGTTCAATCTATTATTAGCGGGTGCGATCACAGCCCCCATCGACATAACAGCAAGGTAGTGAATAACCCATGCAATGGTGTTGTTCCCCACGATGACGACGCGATCACCGGGCTTAACGCCTTCCTCGAGTAGCCAGGTTATACAAGCCGAAACTCTTTTGGACAGTTGCGAATACGTAAGTTCATCCGCGCCCGCTGTTAAAGCCAGTGCCTGCGGCGTGTTTGCCGCCCAATGTGCGAGCGCCGCCGAAAGCGTGAGGAAGGGCAGGGGCCGATCATCAAGGTGCTGTTTCATGAGCACGTACTCCTTGTGTGTGCATTAGACCCGCTTTGGTCCATTTAATTAACGAATATTCAAGGGATGGCAAGGACTGCCCGTCCTACAAGGGAACGTGCGGAGAGGCTCTCCAAGGCTGAGCCGTAGTCATGGAGGGAGCCCCATTCCCGGACGCTGGGTTTGATAAATCCCTCTTCTGCGAGGCCCATCAGTTCGTTCCACACCTTTCGGCTGAGGCCGTGCCGCCACAGATAGTCGGACTCGACTCCACGCAGATCCGTATTTGTGAGCAAGAGCCGGTTCACCTTGACCGTAGGGATCTCGCCGGACGCGAAGCCCACGACCATGACGCGGCCAAGGGGGGCCAGTGTCCGAAGTACGTTGGTTATATCTCCACCGACGACGTCAATGACGATGTCGACGCCGCGTCCCCCGGTGAGCGCCTTGACCGCACCCGGCATTTCGTCCCGAAGTACAACGTGGTGCGCGCCGGCAGCGGCAGCCACCGCCGCCCGCTCCGCGCTGGAAACCACGGCGATTACCTTTGCGCCTAGTCCGGCAGCGACCTGGATGCTGGCATGCCCCACGCCTCCAGTTGCTCCCAAGACCATCACCCAATCGCCGCAAGCCAGTCCACCCCGGCTTACCAGGCTGAAGTGGGCTGTCAGGTAGTTCATGGGGATCGCGGCCCCCTCCGCGAAGGAGATGTGGGCAGGTAATGGGTAGAGCCGGCAATCCGGTACAGACAAGATCTCGGCGGCAGCTCCATAACTGAGGCAACCTGCCACCCGATCCCCTGGCGAGAACTCGGATGAACTCGACGTTTCCAGGATAATGCCTGAAAAATCCGAGCCGGGGCTGAAGGGGAGGTCCGGTTTCACCTGGTACTTTCCCTGTGACATGAGAAGATCCGGAAACGCCGGGGCGGCAGCACGGACCTCGACCAGGGTTTCGTCTGCACCTCGCATCGGGCTTGGGATGTCGAGGACTTTTAGGTCCGGCGGGCCGCCGAGTCCCGTCACACATAGAGCGCGCATTACTCTCTCCTGACCGCGAAGCCGCGTTTATCCGATGGTGGCCAGCGTGGCGAGGAGGTCCCGGATCCTCACGTGTTCGCCGATTTCCCCGTTGCTCGTCCGGTAGGCCGTCATGCCGCCACCCCCGGCGGAAACTTCACGTAATGAGGTGAAAAAGTCGGCGGGGTTCAAAACTTCAGGTGATAAGACACCTGGGCCCGGTACGCATCCTTGGAGTGTGACCAGGGCGCCAGCTGCTGCCGGAGTTCCTGTCGCATCCTCCTGGCTCATCTTTCCGCCCGAGAGGAAGGCGATTCCTTCGCTGCCAACGCGCACATCGACGATAAGTCCAGCGCCGACGGGTTCGCGACCGGAGTGCTGGAGACGGGCGGCTTCGAAGATCGTGTGCATTGCCGATGTCCGGTCTTGGCTCTCGGGAAGCCGCGAGACGACCCACCCGAGGTGGGTGAAGTCCTCCGGAATGAGACCTCCCCGGTTCGAGGCCTCAGTGACCCGTGTGAATCGGGGAAGGGTGATCACCTCGGGGTGGCTCAGGGTCACCACGAGCTGTTCACCCACCGGTTCGGGGAATTTCACGCGTTGTGGCTCAAGCTCCTCCCAGGTGGGGGTGCCTTCGGCCTCCGGAATCGCGGTGCTGAAAGAATGCGCGAAATGGGGTACGACGGCACCGACCATGTCCTTCGCATCCACGCACCATGAAATGGAGGCGCTGGCGTGACCGGGAGGCAGCGAGTCGAGTGCGAGCCGAACGAGTACGTTGGTCGTTCCCGGTGCCGATCCCATGCCGATGAGCGCAGTCACCCCTGCTGCTTTGGCTGCCTCGTCGCGCTGCAAAAGTAATTCGGTCGCGTCCGCGTCGTCGCAAATGTCGAGATAATCGGTGCCGGCGGCGATCGCGGCATCGAGGATGACGGGTCCGAGCGTGTAGTAGGGTCCTGTGCAATTTACGACCAGGTCGGCATTGGCCAGGACCTGGTGGAGCTTCTCCGGATCTTTCAAGAGGTCGAATTCGACCAGTTGGATCTCCTGGTTGCCCGCCTCGATTACCGTGTCTTCACGGAACTGGCGGTCACAGCAGATCAGATGCAGCTCGGTGGCTGAGCGACCCAGTCCGCGTAGCAGTCCCGATGCCTGTGCTCCTCCAGCCCCAAGCACGACCACAGTTGGCTTGCTCAATGTCGGTACCTCTTTCGATAGTCGTTTGGCTGGGGTTAGTTGCATTGCATCTCAAGCCGACGCCGTGAGGTGGCCGCCTCGTCGATGGCAAGGCCGCTCTGTGTATGGACGAACTCCACCCCGTAGGTCTGGCTGGCGTGCTTCTCGGTTTCCCAACGTTCGACAACGTCCGCGAGCACAAGGCCAGGATCGCGCTCCAGCGGCGAGCCGTACCCTCCGCCAGATGCATCGAAGCCGTGAATCGTCTCGCCGGGGTTCAAGACGATGGCTGCGGTGTTCGGAAGCTTGGTGCGGGTGCCGTCTACCTTCTCCAACCAGGCTTCAGCCGTCCGGCCATCCGAACCGCCTGCCACGCCCTTGGATGGGTTGACTTGGCCGTCACACGGATAGATGACCGTAATTGGGTCGGACTTCGGCGTGTACGCGAGCTCAAAGGATGGCCCACCGCGGAACTTGCCGGCTCCCCCGGTGTCGGCCACCAAACGAAGGTGCTTGTACAGAATCGGCATCTTTATTTCGTCGACCTCAACCGAGTCCCGGTACATTAGTCCGCTGACGCAGGGAACCCCGTAGGTAACCCAGCCATCGGCATGTGCGCTGCCTGGACCGCCATTCGCAGTGACGCAAACCTGGTTCACGAAGGGTTCGTCGCTCCGCCGGTCCATGCCGGACAGCACTGCGTAACCCGCGCCCACTCCCACAGCGCCCTCTGCTACCCCGTAAGGCGCGCCCAATTGGGCAAATGCCGCGCCCACGACGTTGATCAGCCGGTCAGTGACATTCGTTGTGGCGACTGAGCAGCTGTGGGGGAAACGCGGCTTTCCCACCGCAGAACCCTCGTTCATCTCGATAACTACCCGCCTGAAGGCGCCTGAGTTCTTGGGGATTCTCGTCGGAATGGCGTTGAAGATGCCGCTGAACACCGCCGCCCTGGTCGTCGCTTCCGTCAGGTTGAGTCCGCAGTCGACGTTCGGCCCGTTCTCGGTCAGGTCCACGTGGATCAGCCCCTCCTCCGGCCTGATCCGGATCCTGACATCAATCTCCAATCCGTCCGGAAGGTAAGGAAGGAACGCATCGTGCCGTCCGGTGTTGTGCAAGGTGGCTGTCGGAAGATTCTCGATCGCTTTACCCATCATCGTCTCGCTGTAGTCCAGCCAGTCCTGCATGAACTGCTTGACTGTTTCGAGACCGTATTTGCCAACCAGTTCCTTCAAGCGTCGTTCCGCGATACGAGCAGCACCGATGGAGGCCAGATAGTCTCCGTACCACTGGGATGGAACCCTAATGCGGCTCCGGCACATACGGATAACGTCTTCAACGTTCTCGTAGTCGGACTGCACTTTGACGGTCGGGAAGATCAAGGCCCCTTCCTCGTAAACATCCTTTGCCGCGGCGTGATACGTCGTCGGGATGGAGTTACCGACGTCAGCCTGATGTGCCTTGGTAACGGCGGTAAACAGATGTTCTCCATCGACGAAGACGGGGACAAGAATCGTGTGGTCTGCTGCATGGGAATTGCCCACATACGGGTTGTTGTCCAGGTAGGCGTCGCCTTCCCGCATGTCAGGGTGCGCGGCGCGCAATGCTTGAGCTTGGAGCTGGGCCCCGAAAACGTGTACCGGGATTCCTTCGGCCGCCGCCAACAGTTGATCATCAGAAGTCATGATTGCGCACGAGAAATCCCTGGCACTGTTGATCACGGCGGAACGGGCTGACCGCAGCAACGTGTTGGTCATCTCCCTGACGATCCCGTCGATCTTGTTCGCAATCACCGCGGTGCGGATAGCGTCGAAGTTTTCGCTGCTCATGCCTGGTCCTCCTCGATATGAAGCAGGTAGTTCCCGGTATCGGCTACTTGCGCAGCCATCCCCGGGTAGATGACAAGTGTTGTGGTGGGTTCTTCAATCACCGCTGGTCCGCTGATCCGTGTTCCAGGTTGGAGATCGGCAGGCCTGAAGACCGGAGTCTCGATCTTCCCCTCCCTACCGAAGTAGCAGGTGCGGGTGGATATGGCAGTTCCCTTCCGTTCTACGGCGGCCGGGAAATGGCGTACCGAGCGGGGAAGGCGCACTGTCACCCGCGCACGCCAGTTCAGGAACTCGATGGCTGAATCAGGATCGCGGACGGCCATCACCCGTTCGTGCAGGTCGTGGAATGCGCCGAACAAGTGCTCTCGTTCGGTTTGCAGGTTTAGCTGTGCCGACGGGAGCGGCACATCAATCGCCCAAATCTGGCTCTTATATCTGGCTTCGACGCCAAAGTCGATGGCGTAGTCAGGATAGTGATCGCTGAACCGACCGGCGAATTCGTCGAGTCTCGCTTCCAGGCCTTGGAGGACCTTTTCCACGCCGGCGGCCGCAAAGTCATCGGAGGAAGTGATGAGGGCGGCGGACTCTTCCTTCACGATGTCCGCAAAATGCATGCCGGACGCGGAGAGTGCCGATGCCACTTTGGGTAGGATCACCCGCCGGGATCCCAGTTCAGCGGCAATCTGCATGATGTTGATGCCGGCGGCACCACCGCCGGCCACCAGTGTGCTGTCCTGTGGGTTGAGTCCTTGAACGACCGTGATCTCGTGAACAGCCTTGACCATGGCTTCGCTTGCCAAAGACAGGATGCCCCATGCGGTATCGAGGACACCCAGTCCCAATTGCCCGGCGACCTTCCCGATAGCGGCCTCGGCCGCAGCCACGTCCAGTTGCATGCGCCCGCCCAGGAAGTAGTCCGGATCGAAGAAACCGAGAACGCATGCGGCGTCGGACAGCGTTGGTTCCGTCCCACCATTGCCGTAGCAGGCCGGACCGGGTTCTGATCGGGCCGACTGCGGTCCAACACGAAGCAGACCTCCCTCGTCGACCCACGCAATCGACCCCCCACCTGCCCCGATGGAGCGGATGTCGACGGACGAAATCCCAAGGAGGTCACCCTCCCACTCAGGTCCGATCCATGTGTCTCGAGTGTGGACGACAGCCCCATCCCGGGACAACCCGACATCAAAGGTGGTACCCCCCGTATCGCAGACGATCATGTCGCCCCCGAGTCCCTCGAGAAGGGAGTAGTTCAGGCCCGCCAGAGGTGCCATTGAGGGACCGCTGCGTGCAGCATGGATCGGGGAATCGATGACCTCCTCGATATTCATTACCCCGCCCATACTCGTGGAGACCAGGATGTTACCGGCATACCCGAACTCGCGGAGGTCCTGTTCCAGCTGCTTGAAATGCCGCTGCATCAGGGGTTTGAGCGAAGCATCGATCGCCGCCGCCGAGGTCCGTCGGTACTCCCGGATGATCGGCGCAATCTGGTGCGACAAAGTCACGGGCATGTCCGGGGCGACCTCGGCGAGCAGCTCCGCTACCCTCAGCTCGTGCGCTGGGTTGACGACCGACCACAGCAAGGAAACAGCAACGGCCTCAAACCCGTCCTCGCGAATGTGCTTCAGAATCCGGAGGAGGCCTTCTTCGTCGAGTTCGAGCACTACTTCCCCCTCGGCGTTGATCCTTTCCAGGACGCCAAAGGTATGCCGCCTCGGAATGTACGGGTCGGGGTACTTCGTGGTGAAGTCGTATCCATCCTGCTTACCTCCTTCCTTGAGCACGAGTACATCCTCAAATCCGGCGGTTGTCAGAAGCGCGGTCTTGGCGATATTCCGTGTCACGATTGCGTTCGTGGCGTGAGTGGTGCCGTAAATGAACAGGTCTGTATCCGCCAAGAGCTCCTTAGCGGACAGGCCTAGCTCATTCGCGGCAACCTCAATCGCGTTGGACATACCGCGAAAGACCCGATCGTACGTGGTCAGCGATTTACCGATCACCTGCTTGGATGCGGCGTCCTGTACGACGACGTCTATGAACGTCCCACCGGTGTCCGCGGAGACCTGATAGCCCATGAGATTCTCCCTGTTGAATATTGAAGGCCCCCCTTGGAGGTAGCGGGAAATGCTGTCCAAGCGGCACCAAGATTGGATTTATTGAATGTTAAGTAAGTGCAGGTTGTCAAGGTTTCAAACCTTGACTACACCCTTAACGCTCATTAAGCTAATCTAACGATGGCTGTCAGCCATACCCAGTTGTTTAGGAGTGGACGGTCCAGTCCATCCGCGGGCTGCCTGCGTGGCGACCCAAGATCGACCGCGCTCCATTCACAGGATCGGCGGCTTGGGCAACACAAATTGATGAATCAGTATTTGCCGCTCCACCTTGCAGCGGCGGGAAGTCGGTGTTTCTTGACAACGTTGAACGAAGACAAGGTTGTGGTCGTTACCGGGGCAGGCTCCGGAATGGGCCAAGCCATGGTTCGGGAATTCGTAGCGGAAGGTTCAAGGGTCGCAGCCTTGGATATCAACCTGAAGAGCGCCCAGCGCACGGTGGACGAGCTGGACGATCCCGAGCGGGCAGTCGCGGTCGAAGTCGACGTCGCGGACCCTGGATCGGTGCACTCATCCATAGAGAAGGTTCGTGCGTGGGCCGGACGAATCGACGTTCTCTGCAATAACGCGGGAATCATCGATAGCTTCAGGCCCGCCCACGAGATTTCACTTTCAGAGTGGGACCGGACAATCGCAGTAAACCTCACGGGACCATTCCTCATGGCGCGCGCCGTCATTCCCCACATGCTGGAACAATCCGGCGGCGCGATTATCAATACCGCTTCCATTTCGGCACTCAGCGCGGCGGGAGGAGGCACCGCGTACACCGCGTCCAAGCATGGAGTACTGGGCCTGACGCGTCAGCTGACCTTCGATTACGGCCGACAAGGCATACGCGTAAATGCCATTTGTCCGGGAGCCACCCTGACCGGGCTCACCATGCCGGAGGGTGGATCTGACACATTGCCCGACAGCGAGGAAGAGGTCGCGCGGACGCCCGCCGGACGCTGGTGCGAACCTCGGGAGATCGCGCGTTTGGCTGTCTATCTGGCGAGTGCCGACGCGGACTTCATCCATGGGGCCGCGATGGTCATCGACGGCGGCTGGCTAACGGCGGCGAGAAATCCGATCTAGAACCATCAGCGTCTTGTGCCCGCAGGACATGGATAAAGGAGACATTGTGACAGTGACGCAGCTTTCGATCACCGCACCCCCCGGCGAGAACCTCCTACCTTGGAGAGACCCGGAGTTTATAAGGGCCCCCTGGCCTTGGTTCGCCCGAGTCCGCGAGGAATATCCATTCCTCAGGCTCGACGATGGCACTATCGTCATCACCAGATACGAGGACGTCACGGAACACCTCAGGAGTCCCTCACTGGTCGCCGTCCCGCCGGCAGGAATCGGTGACAGCCCCTGGGCCTCCAACCTCAACTCAGTATTGCTGACGGAGGGGGATCGGCACAGCAGGATCCACAAGTCGTTCAGGAAGTGGCTGACGCCTGTGGCTACCAAGGGGATGGCGGATGTTGCCGCCGCGTCCGCTCGGGCAGCCCTCGACAGGATGAGCCCGGACGGCCTGATGAATGCGCATCGGGACCTCGGCGTACAGCCCGCACAGGACGCGATGGCGGCGGCGCTGGGGGTGCCGCCGGAGGACGGCATGCCCTACATTCTGGCAACCAACCAGACGATGGACTCGCTGGGATGGGAGCCCACGGATGAAGAGAAAACGCGTGGCTGGGAAGGGTTCGGCTTCATGATGTTCAACGCCGACCGCCTCATTCAGGAGAAGCGCCGGA
Source organism: bacterium RCC_150 (assembly GCA_041360635.1). Classification (GTDB taxonomy): domain Bacteria; phylum Actinomycetota; class Actinomycetes; order Actinomycetales; family Micrococcaceae; genus Arthrobacter. The sequence goes on from JBFUPP010000001.1 coordinate 237,296, forward strand.
ACCCTGGGGACGGGCTCCTCGACGCAATGATCGCGATCACCGATGAAGGTGGGCTAAGCCAGCGCGAACTCAAGGAGTCGGTCCAGATCTTGTGGGGTTCCGCAGCCCATAACCCGGGGTACTGCATGGCATCGGCGCTCGCCGACCTCGCCACGTACCCAGAGGCGTGGAAGGAATACCGCGAGAACCCGGAGGCGCGAACATCCATCATCAACGAAGCGTTCCGGCGCGCACTTCCCGAGGTACTCGTGGACCGATACACGACGGAGCCGTACGAGATCCGAGGAATCACTATTCCTGCAAACACGCAAGTCAGGTTCATTCTCGGCGCCGCCGTCCGCGACCCGGAAGTGTTCCGAAACCCCGACGGATTCGATTGGACGCGCCCCGCGTCCGCAAGCATGGCCATCGCGTTTGGCGCGGGAACACACAGCTGCTGCGGGCAGGCTGTTGCCCGCGTCGAAATGCGGGCGGTGCTCGATGTATTGGCCGAACGCGTCGAACAGATTGAGGTTATCGGAGAACCGCAGTGGGTCTTTTCGGACCGGCACCGCAACTGCGAAGGGCTAACAGTCCGGCTCTCCTAATCGCCAGCAAGGACACGAAGGGCGCCCCGTCACCTCGTGGCGGGGCGCCCTTGCTGTGATGCCCTGAGTGGGATCGCACACGAAGAAGAAGAAGGCGTCCGGCGAGATGGCTCTCCGGACGCCTTTCCTGCGCCTCTTGCGGTAACCAGGGCGGCTCAGTTCCCCAGACGGAGCGGAAGCTTGGTGAAGTGTCGGGAGAAATCGGTGTTGTCCGTCTCGAACGGCCCAGCCAGTTCGATGAACTTGAATCGCGAGGCCACTGCTTCGAAGATCGTGCGCGCCTGCGAGCGCGCATACCCCTGGCCCGCACATGTGTGCGGGCCAAGACCGAAGGACAAGTTCCTACTGTGGTCCTGTGGCCTGCGGAAGTTAAAAAGATGCGGGTTCTCAAAGAACCGAGGATCACGGTTAGCCGCGCCCGTCATGAATCGAATGCGTGATCCTGCGGGAATCTGCACGCCGCGAATAGTCACATCCTCCAAGCTCGTTCTATAGAAAGAGAGCTCAGGCGGGTCAAAGCGCACTACTTCATTGATGATCGCATCCCGGTATTCTTCGTTCTCCCGGAAAGCCGCATGGACGTCGGGAAGTTCGGCAAACACGCGCAGACCTGCAGCGACGAGGTATCCGACGTCCATGTGACCCAGGCTGTAAAGCATGAGGGCTGTTGCCCGCATCTCCTGAGTCGATATGGTTCCTTCCCTTGCGGCATCCATCAGCGCGTCCATTAGGCCGCCTTCCGGAGAAGTGCTGCGAGCTTCGATCATTGCATCCACGCGCCGCCCAAGCTTGTCGAATCCCTCAGCCGCCGTTTGCCTGGTTCCTGGCCGCGGGCGTGCCGACAACATCGGCATCGTGCCGGTCATCTCGGCCATCACCTCGATCGCTTCGTCATCCCCGACCTGGAGCACGCGACACATCGTGCGGTGTGTCGGCATGACGGCGAGGTCGAGCCAGCCGTCGAGGGTGTCCCCCTGCATTTCGTCGAGGATCTCGTGCGTGACTGCCCCGGTGGTGGCCACCCACTCGCGCACCGCCTTTGGCGCGAACCATTTCGTAGTTTGCCGCCGCAGGCGCGTGTGGTCCGGAGCATCACGCCCAATAATCGTCGAACTCGCTACAGACCACGGCCCTGCCGCGTCCCATCCCGGTTCCACCGACATGCATGGCATGGGACCAAACTCCATCACGTCGTCATATCGGGACACCACATATGAGCCGGTGTCGTCGAGCAGGACAGGCACTTCGGCCTGGGCGCGGGCGTACCACGGGCTTGGATCCCGTTCGAACTCCGGATTATCCCAGGGATAGTACTCGTACGCTGACAGCTTTCCATCCCCCGCAGGAAGCGTCTTCCAAGCATTCAGCGCGATGCCCCCGAACCGATAAGCGGGGCGATCAGGTCGAGCGGATTCCTCAACCCATGCAGTGCTTTCCATACTTCCTCCACGTTCTTTCTTCCTTATGTCAGGGGGCCGGGAAGCGTCAATGCAGCCGTCTCCAATGACATCGCTCGCCTTCGGTCGCAAGTGAATGAGCAGCGAGGTGCGGGGCGAACGGGGTGGTGTCCCGGGATGCGCATCGAGCGCAGCGTGAGCGGGCCACACTCGATTTTTCAGAGTCGCCTATTTTTCGAAGTCGCCAACAACTCGCTTTACCTACTTAACAAACATCAAATTAGTGGCTATGTCAAGGGTCGGAAATCCTCATGCGATAGCTAAAACTGGCGCCAAGCAGGGAGAATATGAGGATGATCGCTTTCGGGTCCATACTTTACGATGGTTTAATTGGCTATTTCTCCCGGTCCGGGGGACTCTGTTCCATGAGGTCGCCCACCCACGGCAGATAGCCCCGGCGAGCTACCATTCCTTCGGGTAGTCCCCGAACGGAAAACTCCGAACCGGAAATGTCGATGGTGATCCGGGCATCGCCCACCGGCGCGTTGGAGATGTGCAGATCGCCGTAGGACGCTGGAAGTACAGGATCCAGGCAGACTCCGCGCAGGGACACGTCCGGGTCATAGCGCATCAACGTTGTCACTAGCATGATCGGTGCGGTGGCTGCCCAAGCCTGCGGCGAGCAGGCAGTCGGGTACGGCACGGGCTCGGCGAACTGCTCACGGCTGAATCCACAGAACAATTCGGGAAGGCGTCCTTCAGAAAAATCCGCAGCTTCCAACAGGGCGGTGGCGATCCGTTGAGCCTCCGATACGAACCCGTAACGCATGAGTCCGACCTGAATGATCGCGTTGTCGTGCGGCCAGACGGACCCGTTGTGATAGCTGGCCGGATGGTAAGCGCCCATATCAGTCGCAAGCGTGCGCACTCCCCAACCAGAGAACATCTCAGGGGACATCAGCCGCTCCACCACCAAGGGCGCTTTGTCCTTATCAACGATGCCCGTAGTCAAGCAGTGGCCCATATTGGAGGCGCAGGCATCGACTGGCCGCTTGTCCCTATCCAGAGCGACGGCGTAGTAGCCTTTGTCCGGCAACCAAAACTGCTCATTGAACTGGCGCTTCAGGCGCTCTGCACGATCCCGCAGCTCCGCAGCCTGAGCCAAGTTGCCGGCGTCGTGCGCCATCCACGCAGCCGCCAGGCAGGCGCCATAGACGTAGCCCTGCACCTCGCAGAGCGCGATCGGCGGCTCCGCCAGGGTTCCATCTGCGAAATTTATACCGTCCCAGGAGTCCTTCCAGCCCTGATTGATCAATCCCCGATCGTTGAGGCGGTCGTATTCGACAAAGCCGTCTCCGTCCTTGTCGCCATACTGGCGGATCCAGTCCAGGGCGCGGTCCGCGTTGGGCTGCAGGGCTGCAATGGTGTCCTTCGCAAAGCCCCAACGGCTAACCTCGCCGAGCACGATCAGGAACAACGGCGTGGCGTCTACGCTGCCGTAATAGGCGGACTTGCCGCCTAATGCCAGCGCGCTCGATACGTCCAACCTGACCTCGTGCAGGATTTTGCCCGGTTCCTCCTCACTCATCGGGTCCACCACGCTGCCCTGGCGCTCGGCCAAGGTCTGGAGCGTGCCTAGAGCCAACGACGGGTCTACTGGAAGGGCCATGGTCGAGGCCCACAACGAGTCGCGCCCGAACAGGGTCATGAACCAGGGCGCGCCCGCTGCCACAACTACTCGGCTTGGATGCTTTGGGTCCTCAATCCGCAACGCGCCAAGATCGTCATAGCTGCGTCGCAACGTCCGCTCGATCGAGTGATTACCCATCTGCAGGACTGGGATTTTGGCCACCCATTCCTGCCGACGACGGTCGCGGGGCGATAACCCCTCGGCCTCCGGACGCACATGAGGTGCCGAAGCCCCGGCACCATCCACGACAGGCGCCACGCTGAGCAGGGCGCTCCAGTGATCGCGCGGCGGAATTGTTGTGCGGTAGGTCATCGCTTCCGCGACGACGGCGCCGCTACCACCCCGGATAACGACGCCTTTGCTGACATCCTGCCAAGAGCCCCGGATCACCAGCGAATCCCCGTCCAGCTTCCGTGTTTCGTGCCAGTGCCGCTGGATCCGCGCTTCTTTGACCTCGAAGAGATCCGCGAAATCCGTTTCGAAGGTCACCGCGACGATGCATTCGACCGGCTGCCCGGAGTAATTCCGGACCGTAATCTGTTCCACGATGCCAGCGCCGACTTCGCGTAGTCTCTCAACGATGAGGGGACTCTCGGCGACGCCTTCCGACCGCGGCACGCGGGCTGCGAAAAGTGCCCTGTAGGGATCCTTGCGCTCAGTCGCCAGCGGCTCAAGCAGCTGGCCGTTCACGGTCAGGATCCAGCGCGAAAGGATGCGGGTGTCCTCGTAAAAAACGCCATGCGGATACTCCGGGAGGATGTCCCCGTTGGCCGAGGAAATGCAGAAGTTCGAACCTTCCACCAGGGTGACAGCCGCGCTCAAAGGTGCGGCCGCCGTGTCTGCGTTCCACCCAGCCATTCCCGGCTCCTTCGTGGGGCTCGTGCCGGAACACCATGACTTAGGCCTTGCTGCCGGCGGCCACCTTCATCGGATCAACCGACTCTACGCCTCTCGCGGCACGGGCTCCAGACCCAACGACGGCACATGGATCCCGTGCTACGAGAGAATCACGGTGTGATGCCCCGAGGGGAAGACGCGGTCCTCGGCGTGCAATTCCACGGCCCGCGAGAGTACCTTTCGCTCGACGTCACGGCCGATCACGACGAGGTTTTGCACGCTGCTCCGATGATCGACGCGCACCACATCTTGCTCAATGATCGGCCCCTCATCGAGGTCGGCGGTCACATAATGGGCCGTGGCGCCAATAAGTTTGACGCCACGTTGCCTGGCCTGGTGATAGGGCTTCGCTCCCTTGAAGCTTGGCAGGAACGAGTGGTGGATGTTGATGATCCGCCCTGCGAAACGTGCTGAGAAGTCGTCTGAGAGGATCTGCATGTATCGGGCAAGCACGATGAAGTCAGCTCCACTATCGCGGACAAGCCGGGAAAGTTGGTGTTCCGCGGAAACTTTGGTTTCGGGGGTGACCGGAATGTGATGGAAAGGCACGCCGGCCGCCTCGACAAAATGCCGCAAGTCCTCATGGTTGGACACGACCATCGGGATCTCAATAGGCAGTTCCCCGCGGCGGTGCCGGTAGAGGAGGTCGTCCAGGCAATGGTCAAGTTTCGAGACCATAATCAAGGCCCGTCGTCGGTCCTTGAGTCTCCGCAACTCCAGGATGGGATCGTAGCGGGCCAGCCGTTCGACCAGTTCGGTGCGAATTTCCTCGCGGTCTGCCTGCGCTTCGAATTCGACCCTCACGTTGAGCTGCCCGCTCTCCTCGTCGGAGTATTGGGCACTATCAAGGATGTTCCCGCCGATGGCCACAATGCCACCGGTCATCATGTGGATGATGCCGGGCTGATCGGTAGCCCGCATGCGTAATATGTAGCGTTCCATGTATCAGCTCTTCACTCGGGTGCGTTCGGGGTCATAAGCCGGCGTCCGACGAACTATTGCGGCAGCTAGCTCCTGGCCAGTGTCGATCTCCAGGGCGGTGCCCACCCGCGCGTGCGCGCTATCGACACGTGCAAGGGCGAGGGTCCGCCCGCCGAGCGCGGGAGACGGAACAGCCATCGAAATGCGTCCGACCGGCCGACCTTCAAAGAGCAGGCTCCGGCCATCAAGCCCGCTGGCGGACGCCGTCGTCTCCACACTCACAAGGCGGGTGGGCACGTTGTCCTTCTTGGCAAGCAAAGCGTCCCGTCCTTGGAACGGTCCTTTCTCAAAGTCGATGGTCCAGCCAAGACCGCACTCGTAGGGTGTAGTGGAGCGATCGTATTCGTACTCATTCATGACCATGCCCGCTTCAGTGCGTGCCACAAAGATCGCCTCGAGGCCCATGAGCTCGATCCCAAGGTCGCGTTGCGCCAAGATCGCGTCCCATAGTGCGTCTGTGTGCTCGATCGGAACGATGACCTCGTAACCGAGCTCAGCCGTGAAACCGAGCCTAAGGATCGTCGTGGGGACGTTCGCCACTTCGACGTCGAGGAGTGAACCGTAATAGGGCAGGGCGTCGTTCGAAATATCGGCCTGTGTGAGACGCTGGAGCAGGGCACGGCTGGACGGGCCCTGCAACGAAACGGCCGCGAACTCAGAGCGGCGGTCCGTGACCGTGGTCCCTTCGGGCACCGCCTGCTCGAGCTGCTGTTGTGTGAGCCGCTCCCCGCCGAGCACAAGGACGGTCTCCGGGGAGAGCTTCACGAGCGTCGTATCCTCGATCATGAAGCCGTCCTTATCGGTGAAGACACCGTAGGCTATACCGCCGACGCGGAGTGCCTTGACGTTTCTCGAAAATACCTTGTCGACTGCCGCGACGGCGTCTGGACCTTCCACGAACCACTTGCGAATCGTCGAGTACTCGAGCGCAACGACGGCCTCACGAAGCGCCTTGTATTCCTTGGAGGGGTCGCCATAGTGGATCGCGAATGGCCTGCCGAATGAGTCTGCCCACTCGGAGACACGATCGGCAAAGCGCGCTGTTGTTGGATTCGGTTCTAGCCCTGCTATTGGCATTGGCATTGCTGGTTGCCTTTCGTGAATTTTGACTGAATAGGGACGCGAGGCTCATCGGCTACGTATTGGCCCCGGTCCTGTCTGAACATGAAGCGGGTACGACCTCGTGGCCGGCCCGCCAGGAGCTATTGCGGTACCGGCAGGCTCCGCGCATATCCCTTGAGATCGAAGTTCTGGTCGCGGGCCTGCTCCATGGTTATCCCTGCACGGTTTTCGAGAAGCTTGCGGGCCGCGACATGGTCGGCCGGTGCGTTGACGGACTCGACGGCGGCAAGTTGCCCGTCGCGGAAAAGGAACTGACTGAATTTGCCTGAGGAGCGGCTTCCCCGTTCAACCACAGTGTCTGCCGGGTCAGCGAGCCCTACTATCTGGAGCTTCACAGGGCCTTGGTTCGACCAGAACCAAGGCGCGACGTCATAGGTGGAGGGATTCCCGGTAATTGTCTTCGCGACTGTCTTTGCCATATCCGTCGCGTTCTGGACCGATTCGAGGCGGAGATTGCCGCCGAAGTGCGATGACGGGAAAACTGCGACGTCACCGATCGCGTAGGTGTCTGGCGCGTTGGTACGCAGGTATTCATCCACGAGAATGCCCCGATCGCACTTGATCCTCGCCGCCACTGCGAGATCGTCGTCGGTGACCACGCCGAGTCCCACCACCGCAAAGTCACAGGGGTAGCTCATGCCCGAGGTGCCAACCACGCCCGTCACCCGTCCTTGCTCGCCGACGAAGTGGTCAAGTCCCTCGCCGAAGTTCAGCTTCACTCCCGAACCCGTGTGCAGCTGTGCGAAGTAGTCTGACATCGACGGCGACAGCACGCGCTGCATAGGACGTTGGGCAAAGTCGATCACCGTGACATCGAGTCCCCGCTGGGCCGCGACAGCCGCGTACTCCAAACCGATGAAACCGGCACCGACCACCACGACCCGGCCGCGGCCACGGTCAGTTTCGGCACGGAGGGCTTCGGCGTCCTCGACTGTGCGCAAGTAGCTGATGCCCTCGAGTTCGCTACCCGCACAGGCGGCACGGCGAGCCTCAGCCCCGGCAGCGATGATGAGCTCACTATAAAAAAGTGGTTCTCCGCCCTTGACATGCACCGAGCGATTCTCGGGATCAATCCGAACAACCTCGGCGCCGGTCCGCAGATCAATATCGTGCTCTGCGTAAAAGGCAGGTCCGCGCAACGGCACGGGGGCAGAATCCCCGCCTTCCTTCATATAGTCCTTCGACAGAGGCGGACGTTGATACGGCAGCTGAACGGCTTTCTCCAGGATGACGATCCCACCCGCATAGCCCTCCGAGCGCAACGACTCAGCCGCCTGCACGCCGGAGTGCCCGGCGCCGATGATTACAGCGTTCACGTCAATCTCCGATCAGTTCTGGTTCTCCGGGATGCTGACTTCGATCTCGGCGAAGTCCCGGCCTGCAACGACCTGGCAGCCCAGACGAGAATTGTGCAGTCTCTCGTCGGCGGTGCAATCGAGCATCTCGTCTTCGTCATCAGATATCTCCGGCAGGTTCACGTCTCCGCGTACGTAAACGTGACACGTGGCGCACATCGTTTGGCCGCCGCATTCGCCGACGATGCCGTTGACGCTGTTGGTCAGCGCGGCGCGCATGATCGATGTGCCCTCAGGAGCTTCGATCGTGTCCACGGCGCCGTCGGCGTGGTGATAAGTGATCTTTGGCATTTGATGCCTCCTAATTCTCTGATTGGGTCGTTCCTTATTTAACGTTAATCAAGGAACATGGTCAATGCATTTTTGAACCGGTTTCCGCATCGCTTCCAGGGGCTAAGGCAGACTTCGATGACGCACGAAGGGCGGCGATCCTCCTGAAACGGGCGCAGCCCCGCCGCCCCAACCGCTCGAAAAACTTTCGATCCGGCGGCTGGGGCAACAGGGCTGCCGTTCTGCTTGATTTAGCGGTTTATCAACGTTCCACTCCGGGACTTCAGCCCCATGATGGCACGCGCTTCGGAAGGGGTTGCCACCCTGCGCCCGACCACCTCGGCCAACTGCTTGGCCAACTGGAATGCCTCGAGGTTGCTGGTCAACTTGTCCTCACGGTGGGGCCACTTATAGTAGGTGTCCTCCATGCCGACGCGAATATGCAGGCCCATGATGGCGGCGAGAGTCGCCAGATAAGTCGAGGCACGCCCGGCAGCGCAGACCATGATGACTGCCTCCGGATCGACATCCCGGATGGCCTCGACGGTCCGAGTGAGACTGGCAACCATCTGCTTCGGGTTTTCCATCGGGCTGCAACCAGGCAGAGCCGGCAGCACTAGCCACGTCGCCCCGCCCTTGAGCAGGCCGGACTTGAACAGATACCGGTCGGCGTTGGATACGTCAGCATCGGTATATATGGCGATCTCGGGGACGGATCCGGCCTCGAGGATCCTCCGCGTCTTTTCCAAAAGCACGGGCGTCGGCTTAACGAAGAGGGAATCGCCGATGTAAGTGGCAGTGCTGTTGATTGGCGCCGCGTCAAGCAGTCCCGAGTCCAGGACCTCGTTCATCTTCTCCCATTCCCCATCCAAAGCCGGCACCAAACAGGCATCCACGGGCACTTCGGGGAATTCATCATGCAGCGGCTGGATGACAGCCTCGAACCTTTCGGGTGAAAGGACGTTGTAACCGTCTTCATCCCTGACGTGAATATGGATCGCGCTGGCACCCGCAATTGCGACTTCACGTGCCGAAGCGAGGATTTCCTCTGGCGTGATGGGCTGGTGCGGGTTCTGGTCCTGGCGGAAGAAAGCTCCCGTGATCGCGACGGAGACAATCATTTGCTCCGGGACCTCGTCCCATACCGTGGAGATCGGCGCATCGTGATAGCACGAGTGTTCGAGATCCATAACCGTAGGAAGTCCATACGGCCGCCAGATCATCTTGTTCTTTTCACGGGCAACACCCTTGGACACGCGGTCCCAGTCGATATTCGTCATGACTCTCCTCGTCATTTCGGATTTTTACGGTCTTTTCAATCAGGGTCCACTTTCGACTCCCGCTCTACTGCGAGGACGGCCCTCCTGTCCTATTGATTTAACATTCATTAAGGACAGTCGTCAAGAGATCAGTACCCTTGGTTTTCGATCGCTTCGCGGGGTTGCGCTGATCACTCTGCCCTGGGAGACAAATATGCCTGAGCGCGTCACGCAGCCAGAGCCGCGAACGAATCCTGGAAGTTGCCTGAACAGATCCCCGCGGAACGGCACCGTCGGCAGGAGTAAACAGGGCGCTGGCGGATAAAGTCGCCACGCAGACGGCAAAAGCTTGGGTGCTACACGAGAACGCTTAATATCGGCGTCAATGTCTTACGGTCGTTAAGTTTACGTTGAGAGCAAGTCCTTCCCGAAGCCTCGAAACTTGAGCCCCGCCTTGTAGATAGAGCTTAATTTGCCCACATTTAACCCTTGACGATCTCCTTACGAGTGATTAAGCTCATATCACAGCCTTGAGGCTGAGACCGGCGGTAGCAAGGCCAAGAGCGTTGGCTCACCGCAAGCGGGTTCCAGCGAAAATGCCCCATCGGCACGTCCGCAGCTTAGGGCTCGGATAACGGTCGGCTTGGGGCTCGGATAACGGTCGGCAGCCCAACCTTCGCCCGGTCAGTGCAACGTCCCACTGGCGTAAACATCCTCTTCGCAATTCCTGTAACTGCGGCTGCCACTTAGAAGATCAGAGGACAGAAACCTTGACTATCTCTCAAAACTCAACCTCGGGCCAGCTGATCTGTCGTGTTCCCCTAGGTGCTTCCTGTAGGAATCCAGCCTGATGCCAAGCGGCTGATTGAGAGCGTCTTTCCGATATCTGCACTCTCACCCGCCACCGGGTGCCGTGATTGGGGTCACGTCTTTCGCAAGCTCAATACCTCGGGTGGCTCCACCACCGGTGGACCACCTCATACCCAGGAGACAAAGCATGAGTGAAACAACCCCTCTGGGCGCGCCGAGCGGCGGCGCGCCGATAATGACAGCGGACGCGCCTGAAGCCGAGGCCGCAGTTCCTAGGAAATCCCTCACTGGTCGGATGGGAACAGCTTCCCTGGCCCTGACCGTCCTGGCGTTCTCAGCGCCGATCGCCGTCGTTAGTGGCTTCATCCCTTTTACGATCCTCTTTGACGGCACCGGTGCAACCTTCGGTTTCGTCACGGCAACGCTGGTGCTGGTCCTCTTCGCCGTTGGGTATGTGACCATGGCTAAGAACGTCCGAAAGCCCGGCGACTTCTACTCGTTCATCAGTTCCGGGCTAGGCAAGGTATCTGGCCTCGGGGCCGCATTCCTCGCCGTGACCTCATATTTGGTCATGCTGGCAGGTTGCTATCCATTCGTCGGCCTTACTGTCAGCAGCCTGATCAAGAGCCTGGGCGGCCCGGACACTCCCTGGCTACTCTGGGCCGCCATCGGCTGGGTGCTTGTCAGCGTCCTCGGCTACTTCCACATCGAGTTTTCCGCGAAGATCCTCTCGGTGGCGATGGCCTTTGAGGTGGGGATCGTCATGATCTACAACGTCGCGGTCCTGATTCGTGGCGGCGATGGAGGTGCCACGGGTCTATCGCTGGCTCCATTCAGCCCCGTCGAGTTTGCCCATGGAGACGTCGGGGTGACACTCCTGTTCTGCATCCTGGTCTTCCTCGGCTTCGAGTCCACCGCGCTGTTTCGGGATGAAGTTCGCAAGCCCAACACGACTATCCCGCGTGCGACCTACATCGCCGTCATCTTCGTAGGCGTCCTCTACACGCTCTCCTGTTACACGCTCACCTCGGCGTATGGAAGCAAGGCCGTGGAGGCGGCCACCAATTCGCCCACCACCATGTTTGCGGATTCCATTGGGCATTACGTCGGGCCTGTCTTCACCCAGCTTGCCTACCTGTTCGTCATGACCTCGGCGCTAGCGGCCAACGTCTCGATCCACAATGTCCTGTCCCGCTACCTCCACAATCTAGGATTCGACAAGGCGCTGCCCTCCTATTTCTCCGCCGTCCACCACCGTCATGGATCCCCGCACCGTTCATCGGTTTTGGCTGCGGTCCTGGTTGCGGCCATCCTGCTTCCCTTCGTCGCTGCGGGCATCGACGGCGCCGCCCTTTACGCTGAGCTAACCGGGTTATCGTCCGTCGGAGTCCTGACCCTCATGGCGTTGGTCAGCCTGGCAGTCATCGCATGGTTCGCACGTACCAAGATTCCCGCTGGAGCGAACCAGTTCAAAGTCTTCGTCGCTCCAGGCATTGCGTTCCTGTCACTGGCCGCGACCGTCGTAATGGCTTTGGCCAATTTCAATCTCGTCGTCGGTGGCGACACCCCGACGCAGAATATGTGGCTCATCTCGATCCCGCTCGCCGGCCTGGCAATTGGGCTCGGGCTCGCGCTGTACTACAAGCACGGACCGCACAGACACATTTACCACGGTCTCGGACGTGAGTCCCGCGTGGTCGACCTCGATGCCGAGGACTAAGGACCACCATCGATGACGGCACCTGAGGTTATTGAAAACGCTGGGCCCAAGCTAATCGCAGCTGACGATCTGGAGCCCGTGTCCGCGAGGACACCGCGCATGCGCGCGCGTTGGATCTTCGACACCAAACCGGACGGATGGGATGACTATGCCATCTCGGAATGGGAATTGGTCAGTGCCGGATTCGCCGACCATCACCCCCATGACGAGGTGACCCTTGTCATCGCCGGCGAACTGCACATCGAATCGGACGGCGTCGAAGTAATCGGTCGGGCCGGCGACACCATCCGTGTCAAGGCCGGAAGCACGGGCCGGTACTGGGCCCCCCAATACGCACGAATGTACGGCGTCTACGGCCCCAACCCCAACGGAGCCGAAACGCAATACCTCGAGTATTGGGAGATAAACGAGTAACCGTTTCTTCGCCGCTGGGCGGAACGGCCGACTACGTCGTTGGCGGTTCCGTCCGGCGGCAATAGACCAGGTGCGACAAAGCCGGCCAGTCGGCGCAACACGAAAGCAGGATATGGAAGAAAACCAACTCGACCGGCTTGATCCGGAGGTTCGCCAGCCGCTTGAGCAGCTTCTGGAGTCCTTTCCGGGCGGGGTCAACAGCATCCCGGACTTGTCGGAACGCCGTCGCATTGACGCGCAACTGGTCGCCGAAATGACCGAAGCGACATTGGCGGTCCAGAGTTGCGCGACCGAAGACCGCTTGGTTCCGGGGCCTGCCGATGGTGAACCCGTCCCGGTGCGGATCTACCGCCCCGTGGGATTCAGGCCAGGATTGCCTGCAGTCTTCTTCATCCACGGCGGCGGCATGACGCTGGGAAATCTCGATTACGAACATGGGCTTGCCGTCAAGCTCTGCGAAGAGCTCGACATCCTCGTCGTTTCGACGGGCTATCGCAAAGCGCCGGAACATCCGCACCCTGCACAGGTCAACGACTGCTACGCGGCTTTGACGTGGATGGGGTTTAATGCGACGGATCTTGGGTTCGATCCACATCGGCTCGCTGTGTATGGCGGGAGCGCCGGCGGAAATCTTGCCCTTGCAGTCAGTCTCAAGGCGCGGGATGGCAGCCACCCCGACATCGCCTACACAATGGCCGCTTATCCGATGGTTGATCACCGAAACGTTCTCCCTTCAACCTTCGAGGTGACCGACATTGGTGTCTGGGATCGCCGCACAAACCTCGAAACCTGGGAATGGTTTCTCGCCCGGCAAGAACCTGACGCGTACGCTGCTCCCCTACATGCAGAGGACTTGTCAGGGCTGCCACCAACATTCATCGATGTGGGTACGCAAGACCTATTCAGGGACGAAGACATCGCCCTTGTCCAGCGATTGCTTGCTGCCGGCGTCCCGACTGAACTGCACATCTACCCGGGGGCATATCACGCCTCAGAGCTCTTCGCGCCCGAAGCCGAACTCTCCAAGCAGATTTCGTCGACAAGGTTCCGTGCGCTCCGGCGGGCCCTCCACATCTGACGGCCACGCCGCGGCTTCACGTCACTGACCAACTTCGGGCCCGGTATTTGCAGCACCGGGGTCCAGCGCGATTGCGAGATGCTTGCTCGCGCGGCTCGGATCGACCTGAGAAACCTGCATTGCACAGCTGAAACCGTCGGTCAGCACAAGGCTTGCTTCGGCTCCTTTTTCAAGTGCAGGAGCAATCGAGTGTTCCGCGACCTTCATCGACATGTCGAAATGATCCGCTTCGAATCCAAAGTTGCCGGCGACGCCGCAGCACGAGGATGACTCCACGATGTTCGGCACACCCCAAGCCTGGAGCACCCGCCTCTGCGAGCCAGAACCAAAGACAGCGTGCTCGTGGCAGTGTGTTTGCAACACGGCATTTTCGGGAGGAACAGCTTTCGGAGTCCACCCACGTTTGAACGCCTCATCGATCGCAACTGAGAATGACCGAACCCGGGCGGCAACTCTGATCGATGCATCTCCCCCAACGAGCTTGGGCCCCTCGTCCCGGATGGTCGCGGCACAACTCGGTTCCAGGACGACGATGTCCCGGTCAGTGCCGTCGTCGAACTTTCGAATCAAGCGTTCGAGCCTCCGGCGAGCACCAGCACGCTGCCCCGTTGAGATCCAGGTCAAGCCGCAGCAAGCATCCGGTGTACACCCGACGGCGCGGCCCCCATCGCGGAGTACGCGGGCTGCGGCTGGGATCGCTTCCGGTCGGAAGGCTCGAGTGAAGCTGTCAGCAAACAAGAGAATATCGGCTTCCTCCACGAACCCGGCTTCACGCATCCGCCGTCGTATATCCCGCTCCCGGGAGAAGGCAGGCAAACGCCGGCGGGCGCTGACCCCCAGAAGCTCTCCGAGATAGCGCAACGGACCGAGCTGCGTAACCTTGTTCGCAACGGGCGCGACCCTGGTCAATAGGGGGAGCCATCTTGGGAGCCATCCGATGGAGTAATGCGTGAAGGGGCGGAAACGGCCCCGGTAGTGTTCATCAATGAGCTGCGACTTCGCCTCCGCGATGTCCACACCTGTTGGACAGTCAGTCGAACAGGCCTTGCAAGATAGGCAGAGATCAAGTGACTCCCGCACCTCCCGACTCGACCACCCTTGCCCGCTGTTTCCCTTGCTCCGAGCGAGCTCTTGGAGGGTGCGCGCCCGGCCCCTAGTGGAATCTTTCTCATCTTTGCTCGCCCGGTAGCTCGGGCACATGAAACTACCTGTCGTTGCCCGGCACCTTCCCACTCCGATGCACCCGTGAGCATTCCCCACGAAAGTGTTGACCAACGGGAGCCTAAGACCCATGGGGACAGGCAGACCGATCGAGCCGGCCTCAATTTCGCGCTCCTCCCCGCCGTGCGCCGGACCGGGAATCGGCGCACCGTCGAGTGCAAGCGACGCGGCAAACGGTTCCGGGTCGACAATAATCCCAGGGTTGAGGATGCCCGCCGGGTCCCAGGCATGCTTGAATGCCTCGAAGAGGGCAATCATCTCGGCGGAGTACATCACGTCCAGCAATTCGCTCCGTGCCCGTCCGTCCCCGTGCTCGCCAGAGAGGGATCCACCATGGGCGACGACGAGAGCCGCGGCTTCTCGAGTGAAATCTTCGAATGCTTGGCGCCCCGACTCGCTGCGCAGCTCGTAGTCGAGACGCATATGCACGCATCCCGCCCCGAAGTGACCATACAGGAAAGCGGTGTAGCCATACTTGTGGACGAGAGGGAGCAACTCGGCGAGGTAATCAGCGAGGCGCTCAGGGGCGACCGCCGAGTCCTCCCAGCCTGGCCAGGTCTGAATTCCATCGATCCGTCGCGAGGAAAGGCCGGCACCATCCTCGCGGACCCGCCACACCTTTGCGCGTTCGGCGGGATCGGTAACGATCGCGTCATCGAACATCCGACCGTTCGAACGCAACGTTTCAAGCAAGTCTTCGCAGTCAGCACGCACTTGTTCGAGGCTGTCGGCCGAGAACTCGACCATGAGATACGCATTTCCTTGTGGCAGCGACTTAACGCTCCCAGGACCTCGGCGGTGACGCATGATGTCCACGATCGATGAGTCGAGTCCCTCAATAGCGCTCGGCTGAGCCTCCAAGATAGTCACCACGTCGCGTGCCGACTCGATAGTGTCTTCGTACCCGAGGCAAAGGAGGGCTGTCGTCCGAGGCTTTGGCACAAGCCCGACTTTCGCCCGGACGATGATCGCGCAGGTGCCCTCGCTCCCCGCGAGCGCCGCAGCCACATCGAATCCGTGTTCGGGGAGCAGGTATCCCAGATGGTAGCCGGATACCTGGCGTGGGATGGCCTCCAGCTCCAGCCGGATCGCGGCAAGATTTGCCTGTACCAACGCCCCCAGATCAACGTTGAGCTCTTCGGCTCTGGCTACTGAGTGCGGATCGCCGTCGTCAACCGCACGAAGACCATCGCGCCCGGCGCGAAGGTAGGCACCGTCGGCCGTGACGAGTTCAACCTCCTGCACATGGTGGGTCATCCGCCCGTAGGCGACCGAATGGTTTCCGCAAGCATCGTTCCCGATGGAGCCGCCGATCGTGGCCCGCGTCAATGACGAAGGATCGGGGGCAAAGGTAAGCTCACCCGCTGTTGCGGCCTCGACATAAAAACGCAGTTCGCCAAGCACGACGCCGGCATCCACCCAAACCGTTCGAGACTCGCCGTCGAGCTCCCCCACGGCGTTCATCCACCGTGACACATCGACAATCACCCCACCCCCGACGGCGTTCCCCGCCATCGACGTGCCGCCTCCCCGGGTAGTGACCGGGATCCCGGCCGCAGCGCAGGAACGCAGGATGTCACGGATGTCGCCAACCGTCTTTGGGAAGGCGACGGCTTCCGGCCGCACCCGATAGTTCGATGCGTCGTAAGAGTACTCCGAGCGTCGGCGGGCCGAGTCGTCGATCTCGATACCCCGTTCCCGGAGCTCGCGGAGGACGTGCGAGATTTCTGCGGCTCCGACGTCAGTACTCGACATGTTGTGTTCTCCATTCATTGATTCTTCGGGAATTCTAGGCAGGCGACTCCCCTGCTGATGTGTCCCAAAACGACACGGGCACAGCGAACGGCTTCGCTGTGCCCGTGGTTTTCACGGATCCCGTGCGGGTTGCCCGGCTGGGACCCCGACACGAATCCGAGTCGATGGTGCTACTTCATGAAGTCAGACAGATTCTGCTGTGTGATGAGCGTGAACGGTAGCGTGTAACGGTTCTCGATCTTCCCTCCCTTGAGGAAGTCTGTGACGACCTGTACGGCCTTGACGCCCTGTCCTGCAGAGTCTTGTCGCACTGTCGCGGTCATGGTTCCGGCCTTAATGGCCTCGAAAGCCGGCTGCGTACCATCGACTCCGACAACTGCCTTGAACTCCGCGGTACGGTGGGCGTCTGAAATGGCTGAAGCTGCGCCGAGGGCCATTTCGTCGTTGTTGGCGACTACGGCGTCAATCTTGCCCGAGCTGAACCGCGAGAGCGTATCCTCCATGTTTCGCTTCGCGACGTCCCGGCTACCCTGGGCCTGGAACTCTGCAACCGTCTTGATGTTGGAGTTGATCTTGCTTGTAAAGCCGGTCTTCCGGCGGTCGGTCCATGACGCGCCGTAGGTACCCGCGGCGAAGACGATGTTTCCACCGTTCGGGAACAGCTTATTGATGTATTCGGCCTGCATTTCCCCCGCGAGCGTATCGTCGACGCCGATGTAGCTCTTGTAGTCGATCTTCGCCCCATCCGCGAATTCGGTTGACAAGATGAACAGCGGAATCTTAGCTGCGGTGACCCGCTTCGCCGCTGTCTGGCTGGCCTCGCCGTCGAGGGGCTGCAAGATGATCGCGTCAACCTGCTGGGTCAGAAGGTCCTCAACCTGGTTGAGCTCTGTTCCGACGTCCTTTTTAGCATCGGTGATGTGCAACGTGACGCCCTCATCCTTGGCCGTCTGCTGCATGGCCTTCGTCATCTGGGCCAGGTCCGGGTCCTGAAGGTCGAGCACCACGACCCCGATGTTGAAGTTCTTACCACTCGAATTGTTGCTCCCCGCAGTCGCGCCCCCCGAGCAGGCGGTGAGGGTGAGGGCGCCTGCCGCCAACATTGCGGCCACAGCAGAGATGCGTCGCTGCATTCTCATGGGTGTTCCTTTCGTTGTCTTGTGTTTGGGTTTCAGTTGTTCATGCCTGGGAAGTAGCCAGGGCGTATTAGTTGGGTTGATCAATCGGATTTCCAACGGTTCAGGAGCACGGCGAGCACCAGGATGATGCCCTGCATACCCTGTTGGTAATAGGAGGAGACGCCGAGCAGGTTCATGCCATTCATGACGACGCCCAGCAGCAGCACACCGACCACTGTTCCGCGGATCGTGCCCACGCCCCCGAACAGACTGGTTCCACCAATCACGACGGCGGCAATCACCTGAAGCTCGTAGCCTGTCCCGGCGACAGGGGCGGCGCCGTTGAGGCGCGCAGTGAGCACGAGGCCGCCGAGGGCCGCGGTGATTCCACCAATGAGGTAGACGGTGAAGAGCACCCGATTCGTCGAGATGCCTACCTTCTTCGCGGATTCTTCGTTGCCTCCGACTGCGTACACGTGTGAGCCGAACTTTGTGCGCGCCAACACGAACTCGCACACCACTGCTGCGAGCACGAAGATGATTACAGGGACGGGAATGGGGCCAATGAACCCCGAGCCGAGCCACGCGGCGGGGCCGCTCAGGTCAGAGACCACTTGGCCCCCCGTGATTACGAGTGCCGCGGTGCGGGCTATCGCCATCGTCGCCAATGTCGCGAGGAATGGCAGGATCTTTCCCCAGACGACCAGTGCCGCGCTCAGGAAGCCAACGAGCAAGCCGACTCCCAGCCCCGCGATGAGGGGCCACCAGAATGCCTCACCACTTGATGGAGCAAATATCGCAAAGACCATCCCGGCCAGACCGACGACCGACCCCACGGAGAGGTCGATGCCCGAGGTGATCATGATGAACGTCATCCCGAGCGCGATAAGCCCAATAATCGAGGACTGCCGAACGACATTGACGAGGTTGCTTAGAGTCAGGAAGTTAGGGGCCGCCACGGCCAGGAAGACCAGAATCAGGGCGAAAAAGACAAGGATCCCGTAATCACCAATGAAGCGCTTGACCTTGGTGGATCGTGAGCCCTCCTCCAGTTTCGGCTTGCCCAGCATGACTGCGATCGTGTTCGTCACGAGTCGCTCCTATTCGTTGAGTAGTCGAACTCATCGGCCGGCGCTTCGTCGATCGCGGCGAACGAAGTGCTCCCGATCCTGCGGCGTTCCTCGGGGACTTCCACATCGGTGAAGCCGTCGAGCGTGCCATGGGAGATCAGATGGGCGACCTGTGTCTCCGAGATCTCTCCGGTGCGGAACCTGCCGACGACCTGCCCCTGCCGCATGACGGCAAAGCGATCAGCCACTGCGAAGGCCTCGTCGAGACGGTGAGTAATGATAATGACCGCGATTCCAAGGTCCTTGAGCTTCTGCGTGACCTCGATGAGCTTGTCTACCTTGGCGACGGAGAGGTTCGCGGTGGGCTCGTCCATGATGATCAGACGAGCGTCGAAGGCCAGCGCCCGTCCGATCGCGACGGCTTGGCGTTGCCCACCCGACAACCGCTTCACCTTGAGTCTGGGATTGATCGGGATATCCAGTCGATCGAGCACCCGCTTGGTTTCGGTCTCCATCTTCTTCCTGTCGATAATTCGCAACAGGGGACCAAGGATGTTCTTCTGCGGTTCGCGTCCTAGAAAGATGTTCGTACGCACATCAAGATTGTCCGCGAGGGCAAAGTCCTGGTAGACCATCTCGATCCCCTTATTCCTGGAGGCCGATGGCGTGTGGAATTCGGTGGGTTTGCCGTCGATCTCAATGGTCCCCTTATCCGGCTGGTAAACGCCGGTGAGGACCTTCATGAGCGTTGACTTGCCTGCCGCATTGTCACCTAGAAGCGCGAACGTCTCGCCGGGCTGGACATCGATACTCACCCCTCGCAAGGCTGAAACCGCTCCGAACGTCTTTTGTATATCTTTCAGTGCGACCAAAGGTGGGGTCACAGGTGGTGCGTTAGTCATCTGATCCTCGTCATTAATAGATCTATGGCCATACCTGAACTGGTCGAGAAACTCGCCAGCAGTTAGCCGGTTTCAACATCGACCTAGATACGGCACGATGGCCAAGCATCTAGTTGGGCCGATGCCCAGGAAGCCGGGTCTTACCGTTTCATGTAAAGAACTATGATCGAGATCACTCACGCTTAGCTGTGCCAGAATGGAACATCTTGCGGAAAGACTGGTCGACCGTCGGAGGGCACAGAGCCCTTAAAAAGAAACTGCTCCCCGATGGCCAAGACTGATTCTCAGTCCAGCTTTCAGGAAGCAGTTCAAAACTGAATTAAGCGGTGGATGCCACCTATCTCAGTTACTAATTCTCCGAGTTCAGATCTTCTGACGGCCCAGGCGTGCATACACGTCAGGTCTCTTTGAACGCAGGATAAATGCGTAGATGATGCCGCCGAAAAAGAGCGCGAAGGTGACAGTCATAAAGATGGAAGTCATCAGGGCCGACCCACCAATAAGTTCGGAGTAATTAGCAATGGACAGATAGGTGATGACCCCAAGAAAGACGAAGCTGATGATCGGCGCAACAATCGTCTGCCAAACTAATTCCCGTTCCACTCGACGGCGACGGTAGAAGTAAACGAATACGGCGAGGCTCGTGATGAAGATCAGGAGCAGGACAGCGAAGCTGCCACTGCCGCTTGCAATGGGATAGAGGCTGTCCGGTGACACGCCCAAGACCGAGAAGATCACCGTTGCAACACCCCAGATCACGCCAATGACTAGCGCGGAAATGAATGGCGACTTGTGGTGCGGGTGGACCCGTCCGAGCGCTGACGGCAATACCCTGTCGGTCGCAAGCGAAAAGCTATAACGGGCTGCGATGTTCTGGACCGAGAGCATCGACGCCAAAATGGAGGTGATCAGGAGGACAGTGGCCACATCCGAGAAGATCTTGCCAACCAAGGTCGAGGCCGAATCAAAGAACAAATTGACGGTATTCTGCTCTGCGGCAGCCTGAACGTTGTCGGCGCCGATAAACGTGATATACGCCCAAGCTGCGATGGCGTAGAACAGGCCGATACCGATCACGGCGAGGTATGTCGCTCTCGGAATGGTCTTCTCGGGGTTCTTGACCTCTTCGCGGTAGATCACGGTGGCCTCGAATCCGAAGAAGTTTCCAACCGCGAAGAGCAGCGCCAGCCCCAGGCTGGCGTCGGTGAGCCACGGCATGGAGAAACCGAGGCCATGTTCCACCCGGGCACCGCTGGTGGCGAAGGAGAAGATGTCGAAGATGACTACGACGGTCACCTCGAGGAGCATCACGGTCGTCAGCACGCGCGCCGAGAGGTCAATCCGGTGGTAGGCCAGGGCCGTCGTAACAACAATGATGCCGAGGGCGTACCAATACCAGGGAATGTCCGGGCCATTGAACGTGTTCACAACGAATCCCTGTAGGGTCACTGCGAACAGGGGCGGGGCGAAGTACCCAATGAACATGTAGCCGAAGAGCGCAAGGAACGCTCCTCCGAGACCAGCCGGCTTGCCGAGGCCTGCAGTCACAAAGGCATAAAAGCCTCCGGGATTCTCAACGCTCCGGCTCATCTTTACGAATCCGACGGAGAAGATGAGGAGCATTGCCGTCAGCACAATATAGATGCCCGGAGCAGTGTGACCGCTGAACATCAGCAGCACCGGGATAAAGCCAGCCACCGTGGTCAACGGCGAGGAGAACGCGAGCACGCTCATTACGAGCTCGCCGACTCCCATGTTGCCGCTGAGCCTATGTTCGTTGGTATTGCGTGACGCGTTGGCCGCGTCGTTTGTTGTGGTGCTCATGTAATCCTCGTCACTAAATATCTTAAGTGTTGAATCAGCGTAACGGTGCGGGTTCTGGCGGTTCTGTACCAGCATGAAACACTTAATCGACCCTCAATGCCGGTGCCGTTATGCCAAGCTTCGAGAGGCCCACCACGTCTCGGCGATGCTCGTCCGCGTCGAGGGAGGTGCTGTCGGCATCTTCAAATCGACCCGCGTGACTATTGGCCCACACGCCGACAACACGACACAATTGATGTCCACGAAGTGCCGCGCCTTGCACTCGCTTCCCTTGAGCGTCATGCAACACAGCTTTCGGCGAGGCACTCATAGACGATTCCAGCGGGAATGTCTTCACAGAGCTCGATAACATAACAGCCGGAACCATGCCACGTGACGCGAACACCGCGTGACCCGCCGCGAGACGCTTCGGCCTGAAGACGTCGCACCGCCTCATCCGTCACCGACATTCCAAGAGTGGTGGGAGCTTGTATTCCGGGCATGTCTCCGGCACCGCGCCAGTCGGTGGTATCACCGATGTATGCAGTACCGCTTGGTTGAGCGGAGCGGCGGCTAGAAGGCACGGGGTCCAGCTTCCCATTTGGACTCGGTCCATACCTCGAATCCCTCGAACCGTTCGAAGAGTTGGCGGTGGTGCGCGCCGTCGTGCCGCACCCAGAGTACTTGACCGTCTTTGGTGACCGCATCCACATGACCCCTGCGAACCGGTTCCCCGTGGCGCCGGACCTCCACATTCTGACCGACTAGTTGCCCCCATTCGTGCTGGAGGTGCAGTTCCATCTCTTCCTTCCGAGTTAGTTGAGCTTGGCGTTTACAGAACCTTTGGCCTCGAGTCGATCCGGCGCCGAACCGCCAGAGAGGTACTCGAACTAAAAGTCCTTTACATTCGCGACTTGGGCTGCGCGTTTTTCAGGCGACCGCTGCAGCAATGTCAGGCCAAATACCTTCGCTTGGTGCGTCGGAAAGTGCAATTTTCGACGCTTCACCCTGGACCATTTCGGGGCGAGGCGGGTTCGCCGGAATAGTTCGGTCGCAATCGGTGGTAACGCGCACCCACTCGCCGTAGCGACCGAGCGCGAGCTTCCGGTTCATCATTGTTATCAACTCACTAATATGATTGGTCCATTGGGTCTCTTCCAGCATCGGGCCTGAGCAACAGGGCCAATCGTGTCAGTTTGATACACCGTCCGGTCCCAAAGGGGAACTCCCTCATCTCTTGCGAGCATGCCGAATGGTGATCTGCTCCAAGATGCCGGTACCGACGTCCCGTAGACGTTCGGCAATCAGGGGACTGTTCCCGCGCGACCGTCAATGCGTGGCGCGCGACCGGCGAAGAGCGCCCGGTAACGCGCCGTCATTTGTCGAGACTTCCTGCAGGCATATCAACGGACCTAGTGACGACCGTAGGCACGCGGGCACGGAAAAGCCGCCCTGGCATCGGCGTGTGGTTACAGAGGATTGCGCGTCAAGCAGGGATTCGACCGCCGCTGCTGACTTCGAGGATGGAGCGGCTCAGCGCGACTGTGTTGTCCAACAGCGCGGGAAGGTCTGCATCGCTGCCGCTCCAGTCAGCCCAGCGCCCTGCACCGTCCAGGACCGTGAATATCACGCGCGCGGTTTGGGGAGAGAGTCGATAACCCAGCTCTTCGGCTGCCGCAGCATACATGTCCTCATGGAGACGCGACCACAATTCGACTTCGTCGCGGACGTCATCGCTCAAAAAGCGCGCCACTCTGTCTGTGGCAACCAAGAGGTCCCAGAGGTCGGCCTCGGGCCGCTGGAGTTGCCGGGCAAAGTGGAAGCGAACAAGTGCCGCCCAGTAATCCTCCGCTGAGTTGGCTTCCTCGGCTGCCGCGAGGAGGTCCCGGGCGAAGCTGTGGGTGAAGCATCGAAGCGATTCGGCAATGATTTCATCTTTTCCTTGGGGAAAGCTCGAGTAGAGGCTGGGGGCCTTCATATTCAGCTCGCGCCCCAAGGTTCTCATCGTCACTGATTCGAAGCCGCGTGTCGTGGCAAGTTGCAGGAATGCTGAAAGGATGCGTCGCCTGGCCGGTGTCTGCGTAGACCAAGCATGGCTCAACAGGAATTCCCTGACGGCAGCGTTTGCTCGCTCGCGCGGCAACTGGTTCACCTCATCCTTCAACTGTTCGACCGGGTTACAGCCATTGTAACTAACGGTCGTTAGCAGACGCGCGCGAGGGTGCACGACCCGGCCGGAACCCTTTACCTGATCACACGACCCGGGCAGGCAGCATTTGGACCTAGGAGTTTAGGTCTACGGCTACGGCTGCACCGGTGCGGGCCGATTTCTCGGCGGCGTCCGCAAGAATGAGTGCTGCGCGGCCATCCTCAAAGCCCGGGCTCCGCGAAGGAAGTCCCCGCACTGCGCGCAGGAATTCTGCCACCTCAAGACGGTATGCCTCCGCGTAGCGTTCCAGGAAGAAGTTCTGGTAAGGACCGATCGCTTCCACTGCCCTGGCGCCCCAATGCCGGACGAGTGTGTCATTCTTGTTGCCCACGTGCAGCAGTCCCGTCGAGCCGAACGCCTCAATCCGCTGGTCGTAGCCGTAGATTGCATGGCGCGAGTTCATGATCGTCACGAGTTCATCGTTGGACCCGCGCAGAGTGACCACTGCCGAATCAAAGTCCCCGGCTTGGCGGACGTTCTCGCTGAAGACGTTCGCACCCTGCGCTGATACCTCAACGATGTCCGGTATGAAGTACCGGGTCATATCCAGGTCGTGGATGGTCATGTCGCGGAAGAGCCCACCCGATTCGGCAAGATAGGCCGCCGGCGGCTCCCCCGGGTCGCGGCTGGTGATGACCATCTGCTCCAATGTGCCAATCTCGCCAGCTGCTACACGACGCTTCAGCTCCACAAAATGCCTGTCGAAGCGTTTGTTGAACCCCAAGGCGATAGGCACATCCGATGCCGCCGCTTTTGCGCGGAGCCGGTCCACGCGAGCAATATCCAAGTCAATTGGCTTCTCGCACAGCACCGGCACACCGGAATCAATCGCCATCTCCACGAGATCCACGTGGGTTGAAGTTGGCGAGGCGACAATGACGGCATCGACTTCTCCCGAGGCGAATACTTCCTCGGCGTCGTCGCTCGCACGGCCGCCAAACTCGGCCGCTGTCCGTTTGGCACCTTCGATAAACGGGTCACACACCCAGGCAAGCGTGGCTTCGTCCAAAGTCGCCAAACTCATGGCGTGCACCTGACCGATGCGTCCGGTACCGAACAGGCAAATCCTGATCTGTTGCGTCATTGCAATCTCCCAGTTGTCGATGGGTCGATGAAGTGGAAAAGGGATAAAAGGGATTAGTCAGTCGACCTCCTGCCGATCCAGACGTGCTTGTGCTTATATGGGTAGGCCTGAGTCAGGGTTTGTCCGTCACCAGAGCCGGT
Source organism: bacterium RCC_150 (assembly GCA_041360635.1). GTDB lineage: Bacteria > Actinomycetota > Actinomycetes > Actinomycetales > Micrococcaceae > Arthrobacter. Next base: position 262,178 of record JBFUPP010000001.1, read on the forward strand.
GACGTCGCCCCGAGTTTTTTGAGATCCACAACATCCTGGAGAGGCTCGTTCGCCTTCCATCGAGTGAGGTTTCGGGCGAAGCAATCGACAACGCGTCCCCGCCAGCCGATCAAGTCGCCGGACGCATGCGGCGATACCAGGATGTTCTTATGACTCCACAGCGGATTCTCGGCCGCTAGGGGCTCGTGTTCAAACACATCGAGTGCCGCCCCGCCCAGGTGTCCCGCGTCAATCGCGTCAATGAGATCCTGCTCCACCACCACAGCGCCTCGCCCGACATTGACAAGCCGGGCACCTGCCCGCATGTTGTCGAAGCGCGACGAATCGAAAAGCCCGCGGGTCTCTTCCGTGAGCGGCAGTGTAAGGACCACATCCTCGGCCTCGCCTAGCAACCGGTCAAGATCGCCGAAGCCGGCGATGGGACCGAGCTGTGCGTCCTCCCTCGCCGTTCGTCCCACCACGGTCACGTTCATGCCCGCTGCCTTCAGCAGGAGGATCGTCTCCCGGCCAACCGGCCCAGGACCCACCACCAGGACCTTCCGGCCCAACAGCGGCTCTGTTTCCCGGTGCTGCCATGTGCGCGCCTGCTGCAGTTCGATGGTCCGGCGCAGGTCCTTGGTGAACATCAGGAGCACGCCGAGTACCCACTCTGCGATGGGCCGTTCGCACACACCGCGCGAGTTGCTGACTACGATGTCGCTGTTCACGATTTCATCCGTCATGAGGCTATCGACGCCGATGCTCGAGGTATGGATCCAGCGCAGCTCCCCCGGACCTACTTCACGCAGAAGCTTGGTACGAAAGTCGTTGAGGAACAGGATTTCGGTCCCGGGCAGGGCGGTATGGAATTCTTCCGCTGTCCTGACCACAACTATGTCGGCTTCTGCTTCCATGCGCTCCACAGGAGGTATCGGGCGGCCCTCCTGGACGATTACGATGACCTTCGGTCGTGACACGTTGTCTCCTTCCGGGCCGCCCCTGTCGGGGCGGCCGCTAATCTCTGGTTGCGGGTGCTGCTGTTTACCAGCCACCTTGCCAGCCACTCATCAGCCCGTAGGGCAGACGCTGCGGTTCCTCGTCCGGAAGGCCTTTCAGGAAGTCGAAGTCGCAGCCCTCATCTGCCTGGTTCACGTGGTCAATGAACAATCGGCCGTACCCCCGCCGGTACTTCGGTTCGGGAAGCTTCAGTTCCGCGAGCCGGCTCTCAATTTCTTCGGCCGGAAGGTCCAGATCAAGGCGCTGGTTCTCGACGTCCAGTACGATAGGATCGCCGTCACGCACTATCGCGAGCGGACCGCCCACCGCGGCTTCCGGAGAAACATGAAGGACGGTTGTCCCAAAGGCCGTGCCGCTCATACGGGCGTCTGAGATGCGTACTATGTCTCGGATTCCCTTGCGCAGGAGCTTCTCGGGAATAGGCAGCATTCCCCATTCGGGCATGCCCGGCGCCCCCACCGGTCCGCTGTTGCGCAGGACCAGCACAGAGTCTTCTGTGATCTCCAGATCGGGGTCGTCGATCCTGCGCCCGAGATCGTAGATATCCTCGAAAACCACTGCCGAACCCTTGTGCTGCAGCAGATCTTTCGAGGCCGCACTTCGCTTGATCACCGCACCGTTTGGTGCCAGAGAGCCACGGACGACGGCGATACCACCGGAGGCGTCGAAGGGTTCCTCGAGCGTACTGACCACCACGCCGTCAGGGTCAGGTGCCGATATGTAGCCCCGTTCGAGGGTCTCACCGCTGACGGTGATCGCGTCCTTGTTCAGCAGGGGTCCAAGTGCCTTCAGCACCGTGGGTATGCCGCCGGCCTCGAACAACTGCTTGACCAGGTATTCGCCGGACGGCCGGACGTTCACGATGCGCGGGGTCCGCTGCGAGATTTCGTGGAAACGGTCCAGGTGCAGTTCATAGCCAACCCTGCGCGCAAGTGCCAGAAGGTGCACGACAGCGTTCGTTGAACCACCCACCGCCATGAGCAGCGTGATTGCGTTATCGAAGGCCTCCTTGGTCAGCACTTCGCTAGGCTTCGGACCTTGTGAAAGCGCCATCTCCACTGCCCGGCGCCCGGTAGCTTCTGCTGCTGCGCCGCGACGCGAATCCACCGCAGGGATGGACGCGGTGCCGGGCAGGCACATGCCGAGTGCCTCAACGAGGGACGTCATGGTGGACGCCGTTCCCATCTCGCTGCAGTGTCCGGCGGAAGGTTTCGCGGCCGATTCGAGCTCATCGAAGTCCGCCTGGGTGATCTTCCCTGCACGCAGTTCGTCGGCGAAGCGCCATGTGTCCGTTCCTACGCCGAGTTGCTTGCCACGGAAGTGCGCTGGTTCCTGTGGCCCGCCCGTCAGCATGATGGTTGGAATGTCTGCGCTGGCGGCGCCCATGAGCTGGGCGGGCACTGTCTTGTCACAGCCGCCAAGCAGCACGATCGCGTCCAGTGGGTAGGCGCGAATGGATTCCTCGACGTCCATAGCCATGAGGTTGCGAAACTGCATGGCGGAAGGCTTCATCAGGCTCTCCCCCAGCGAGATGGTGGGGAACTCGAGCGGCAGGCCGCCCGCCATCAGCACACCTCGCTTTACGGCATCGGCAAGGAGCTTAAAGTGGATGTTGCAATTGACGAGCTCAGACCATGAGTTTGCAATGCCGATCACGGGCTTGTCTTTGAGGGCGAAGCGCGAGAAACCCTCGGCCTGAATCGCCGTGCGGTGTACAAATCCGGTCAGGTCGTGCGGGGCGAACCACCGGGCGCTCCGGAGGTCCTTGTAATTCGACTCTTGCATATCCTTCAAAGCTCCTTGGCTTGTACTTGTCTTGTCAGGTATTTGATGAGGCATCTACGCGGCTGATGTTCCGCCGTCGAACGCCATGCTGGTGCCGGTGGCAAAGGTCCCTTCGACCGCAAGGAAGTAGATGGCCGCTGCCACTTCCCTGGGATCGGCTAGCCTGTTCAGCGGCACGGTGCTTTCTTTTTGCTGCAGCGCCTTGATTGGGTCGGGTTCCGTTGCGAGGCCTGCCCGAAGCATGGGTGTATCGATGGGACCGGGACATACTGCATTTACGCGGACATCCGGGGCCAGTTCCAGGGCCAGTGCGCGGGTCAGGCCAACAACTCCTGCTTTCGCGGCGCAGTAATGCGCCAGGCCTGGAACGCCCATCGCAGCGAGATCGGAAGCGACGTTTACGATCGCACCTGCGCCTGCTTTCCGCATGTGCAGTCCGGCTTCCCGGGAGACGTGAAAGGTCCCGGAAAGGTTCGTGTCCAGCACCTCACTCCAGCGGCGCGCGTTCAGGTCCTCCAAAGCGAAATAGCCCGCGATACCCGCCGCGTTAACGGCCACATCAAGACCGCCGAGCATGTGGATTGCCCCTCGGACCCCGCTCACCACGGATTCTGCGTTGGCGACGTCGGCAACGACGGTGTACGAACCGCCGTCGATCTCGTCTGCCACTCTCCGCAGCGCCCCGGGGCGACGGCCCAACAGCGCGACTTTCGCACCCCTGCTCGCGAAAAGCTTCGCCGTCGCCTCTCCGACGCCCGACGTGGCACCGGTAACCAGCACCCGCAGGCCCCCTGGACGAAGCAGTGCATTCCGGTCCATCATCGTCGACGGAACTCCTCTTGGTAGGTGTGGCCAGCTGTTACGTTCCACTAAAACAGGACGCAGGAGCGGTCGGCTGTCTCAGATTGAGACACAGCGCACACCCCGCGCATTCATATGCTGGTCGACAGATGCCGCCGCATCGCGCGGCACCGCTTCACAGAACCAGTTGCTAGACAAAGGAGTCCCCTTGGAAGACCAGAACCGCATTGGCGTTGGCCTGATTTCCGTCGGATGGATGGGGCGGCTGCATTCACGGGCATATCTGGCCACCAAACAGTTCTTCCCGGAACTGCCGCGGCATCCCGAGCTTGTGATCGCCGCTGACCCCGACGACGCCGGCCGTCACCACGCAGAAGACGCTCTCGGTTACAAGGAAACCGCCACCGACTACCGCAAGGTCCTGGAAAACCCCGACGTGGACGTCGTCTCCATCTGCTCCCCCAACTTTCTCCACCACGAAATTGCCCTGGCCACCATCGAAGCGGGCAAGCATTTCTGGATCGAGAAGCCCATGGGACGAAGCGCCCGCGAATCCCGTGAAATCGCGCAGGGCGCGGAAGCCGCCGGTCTCATCACATCAGTGGGTTTCAACTACCGTCACGCCCCGGCTGTCGCGGAAGCCCGCCGGCTCATCCGTTCGGGTGCACTGGGCCGCATCACCAATGTGCAGATCCGCCTCCTGACCGGATATGCGTCCGATCCCAACCAGGTTTTCACTTGGCGCTACGAGCAAGCACGCGCCGGTTCGGGGGTACTGGGGGACGTCCTCAGCCACGGCTTCGACCTGGCCCAGTTCCTCGTTGGCCGCATCACCTCGCTGAACGCAGTAACGGAGACCTTCATTAAGGATCGCCCGCTCCCGGCCGGCAACTCCTCGAATTCCTTCAATATGGGTGAAGCTTCCGACGTCACGCGCGAGGTGGAAAACGAAGACTACACGGCCATGCTGGCCCGCTTTGAAGGCGGTGCCATTGGCATGTTTGAATCCACCAGGGTGGCCATCGGCCCGCACGCCGAGTACATTATCGAGGTTTACGGTACGGATGGATCGTTGCGCTGGAACTTCGAACGGATGAACCAGCTCGAGTTCGCGAACGACCGCAGCGGTTACCGCACCATCATGACCCCTCCATCTTTCGGCGAGTTTGGCCGCTTCCAGCCCGGCCCCGGCCCGGGAATCGGATTCAACGACCTGAAGACCATCGAAGCGGCGCTGTTCCTGCGGTCGGTAGCCGAAGGAAGGCAGCTCGGCCCCTCAGCCGCGGACGGCTGGTCGGCATCCGAGCTGGTGGATGCCTCCCTGCGCAGTGCCGACTCCGGCGCTTGGATTGAAGTTCCTGAGGTTTCTGGCACCACCACCTACCAGGCATAGAGCTCTGCCAACAAAAAATGAGAGGCCGGATCGAAATGATCCGGCCTCTCATTTTGCCTGGTTGCTCACTTAGCGAAGCGGAACAGCTTCTTGTTCGCAAACTCCAGCATGCCAACCTTGCCCAGTTCACGTCCGTAACCCGATTTCTTGACGCCCCCGAACGGAACGTCAGCGCCGCTGAGGTCATAGGCTCCCACGAACACCATGCCGACGTCGAGCTGGTTGCCGACGCGCTCGGCGCGCTCAAGGTCGTCGCAGATCACCACGGAGCCTAGGCCATACGGCGAAGAATTGGCGAGCTTGATCGCTTCCCCGTCACTGCTGACCTTGTACAGCTGCGCTACGGGACCGAAGAGTTCCTCGCTGTAGACGTCCATGGACGGGGTGATGTTGGTGATCACCGTCGGGGTGAAGACGTTGCCCTGGGGCTGGTTGTTGCCCACCAGGATTTCGGCGCCCTGGTCCAGGGCCCCCTGTACCTGGGCGGTCAGGAACCTGGTGGCCGAATCAGAAGAGAGCGGGCCGAAGTCACCATTCTCGTATGACTGGCCGGCAATCGCAGCCTTGAACTTCGCGGAGAATTCGTCGAAGTACTTGTCCATCACCACGATCCTCTTGGAACCGTTGCAGGACTGGCCTGTATTGCCCATGCGCCCCATCACGGCCTTCTTTACTGCAGCATCCAGGTCTTCGGTGTCGATCACCAGGAACACGTCAGCGCCGCCGAGCTCCAGCACGCACTTCTTCAGTGCACGCCCGGCCTGCTCAGCCACAATGGCACCAACCTGCTCGGAGCCTGTCAGTGAAACCCCTTGCACCCTGTCATCGGCAATGATGTCCGAGATCTGCTGGTGGGTGGCGAAGAGGTTGACGTAGGCACCCTCAGGGAAGCCTGCATCGCGGAAGAGTTCCGCCAGTGCGAGCGCCGATTCCGGACACTGGCTCGCGTGCCGGACAATGACGGTGTTGCCAAGGAGGATGTTGGGGATCGCGAAACGGGCCACCTGGTAGTAGGGATAGTTCCACGGCATGATGCCCAGGATGACCCCGAGGCCCTGGTATCGGAAGAACGTCCTGAGGCCGTCAGCAACCTCAAGCTCCTCGTCGGCAAGCCATTCCTCTGCGTGCTCTGCAAAGGCCGCTGCGATGGAGCCGGAGAATTCTGCCTCCCCTACAGCCTGGTGGAGTGGTTTACCCATCTCCCTGTTGATGATGGCTGCCAGTTTGTCCTTGCGTTCAACAAACAGGTCAGCCAGGCGCTTGGCGAGCGCTGCACGTTCAGCCACGGTGGTGGTCCGTGACCATTCCTGATAGGTCTTATGCGCTGCGCTGAGTCCTGCTTCGACCTCTGCGTCGGTGGAAGAGGGGTATTCCGCGTAAGTGGTTCCCGTGGCCGGATCAATAACGGCAAATGCGCTCATGGTGAATGCTCCTTTGGCAAGAATTTTGAAAGAAAGGGGTTTCCCCTTAAAGCGCCGGGGCGGGACCGCAGCAGGGAGCGGTCCCGCCCGGCGCGCTTAGCGCGTTTCAGGTGCAGTGGTGGCTGCGTAGAAACGCTGGCGGGCACGGCCTTCCAAGTGCTTTGCCGTTCCTTCCTGGCTGCCCGGGCGCTGCGAGGTCATCGGAACTCCTACGTCCCAGAACGCGCCGTTGCCGGAGAGGTAGCGCCACGGTTCCACCCGGGCGACGATCACGGCCGGTCCTTCGACCGCCCGGGCTTCTGTGAGCGCGGCTTCGAACTCCTCGATCGTGGTCGTTGACCAGGCCGCGCAGCCCATGCTGGCAGCGTTGGCGGCGATGTCGACGTCGAGAATCTCGCCGTCGAGCCGACCGGACGTCATGCTACGTTCCCGGTACTGGGTGCCGAACTCGCGGCCGGGGCCGCCCTTCGCCACCTGGAGTGGCCAGATGCACTGGTGGCCGCGGTTGTCGATCACGATCGTGATGATCTTCTTGTGCTCCTGCACCGCAGTGACCAGTTCGGTGGGCTGCATGAAATAGGTGCCGTCACCGATCAGTACATAGACCTCGCCCGGTTTATCCGCGCGGGCCAGACGGTAACCGAGGCCGGCCGGAATTTCGTGGCCCATGCAGGAGTTGGCGTACTCGAAGTGGATCTCGGTGCCGTTCGACGGGTCCCAGGCTTTGTGGATGCCTTCGACCACGCCACCGGAACCCAGGACCAGCGCGTCTTCGCTTGTGGTGGTCCGGTTGAGGACGTCAATGACCTGGGCTTGGCTCATGTTCTCCCCGGGGAACGCCTGGAGATCGTGCTTGCGCACCTCGAGCGTGGCTTTCCGAGCGTCCGCCAGGTCGCTGCGGAAGTCCTCTGACGTCGCGTATCCGACTGCAGTGAGGCGTTCCCGCAGCGCGGCCAGGTTCAGTTTGGCATCGCCGATCACGGGGAAGGAACCCATCTTGTGCGCATCGAACGAGCCGACGTTGAGGTTCACGAACTTCACGTTCGGGTTCTGGAACAGCGAGTGTGAAGCGGTGACGAAGTCCTGCAGGCGGGAACCTACGGTGATCACAACATCCGCGCCATCGGCGATTTCGTTGGCGCCCACGGTACCGGTCACGCCCAAGGCGCCCAGGTTGAGTTCGCTGATCGGACCACTTCCCTTGCCCGCATAGGTTTCAGACACCGGAATACCGAACTCGGCGCTGAAGCGGGCCAGCTCCTCCTGCGCCTTTGAATAGCGAACGCCGCCGCCTGCGATCAGCAGGGGGCGCTTGGCGTTGCGGATGATTTCGGCAGCATCGCGGATCTCGTCTTCCACAGCCGGACGACGGCGGATGTGCCACACCCGCGGGGTGAAGAAGGACTCCGGGAAGTCGAATTCTGCGCCCTGGATGTCCTGCGGAAGGCAGACCACAACGGCGCCGGTTTCCACAGGGTCGGTAAGGACGCGCATCGCCTCGGGAAGCGTGGACAGCAGCTGTGCCGGGTGCGTGATCCGGTCAAAATAGCGGCAGACCGGGCGGAAGCAGTCGTTGGCGGAAACATCCCGCTCAACCGGGTGTTCGATCTGCTGCAGCACGGGGTCACCGAAACGGTTGTTGATGATGTCCGCAGGGAACAGGAGCACAGGAAGGCGGTTCGTGGTGGCCGTGGCTGCGCCGGAAACCATGTTGGTGGATCCAGGGCCTGCAGAGGCTGTGCAGGCGAGGGTTGCTGCACGGTTTGAAGCCTTCGCGAAGCCGATGGCTGCGTGGACCATCGATTGTTCATTCTTGCCCTGGTAGTGCGGGAAGTCGACACCGTACTCGTCGATGCCCTGTGCCAGGCCGACGGAATTGCCGTGTCCGAAGATGCCGTACATACCGGCAACCAGACGCCTCCTCTCGCCGTCCAGTTCGCTGTACTGGACCTGAAGATATTCAACGATTGCTTGCGCGACAGTGCGGCGGCGGACGGCTGTTTTATCGGCTGCGATATTGACGTCGGTGCCGATATCAGCAGCGGCTGTGCTAGTCATGCTTTCTCCTAAATTCGTAGGTGCGTCGGCATTTGCAAACCGATTCGCCCGAACATCAGGTTTTCACCGTGGGGAAGCAAAGTTGTGTCCCAGTTTGATACGCAGCCCACCCTCCGGGGCGCAACAAAAACAGCAGCCGACGACGGTACTTTCGTGCCGCCGTCGGCTGCTGTTTTCGGGTGTTAGTCGAACCGGTAAGGCTCCTGCGGGCCTACTGACGGCAGCGGCCGGGGCCGCTCGCAGGTGCTCTCGATCTCGATATGGCGTCCCTGCTCGGAAGAGGCCTCAAAGGCGAGGAGGACCTCCAGCACGTGGTAAGCGAAGGCGCCGCCAGTCCGGGGCTCCACCCCCTTGCGGATCGCGTAGCCAAACTCAGCAAGGCCGATGCCGCGGTAGGCGTCGTCGCGGTGCGTAATCGGGGTCTCCCGCCAGTCGCCGCCACCCGGAGGTGTCATGTCCAAGGCAAGGTCTCCCGGTTCGCCGCGGCGAAGCACCGGTGCTCCGGAGAAGTGGTCCGGGTTGGGTGCAGCCAAAGATCCACCCGTTCCGTAGATTTCAAGGTGCGGAAGGTTGTGGTTCCACACGTCCCAGCTGACGATCACGGTGGCGGCTGCGCCGGACTCGAAGTCGATGGTGCCGGTGACGTGGGTCGGGGTCTGGATGTGGATCACTTCCCCTTCCTTGCCAGGGCGGGGACGGGTCTCGGAGGAACGCGGCGCCGTTGCGGCAACCCGCTTCACGGGGCCGAAGAAGTTCACCAGGTTGGTGATGAGGTACGGGCCGATGTCCAGCATCGGCCCCGCGCCGGGGCTGTAGAAGGGATCCACGTTCGGATGCCAGTGCTCGTAACCGCGGCAGGCGAACGATGCGAAGGCGGCTACCGGCTTGCCGATCCAGCCATCGTCGATGAGCTTGCGGCTGGTCTGCATGCCTGAACCAAGGAAGGTGGTGGGCGCGGAGCCCACTTTGACGCCGGCTTCGCGCGCGGCGTCGAGGATTTCCTTAGCTTCTTCAAGGGACGTGGCAAAAGGCTTCTCTGAGAGGACGTGCTTGCCCGCGGCAATGGCCTGGAGTGTTACCGGCGCATGGAGCTTGGGCGGAGTGAGATTGAGGACCAACTCAACTTCTTCGTCGGCCAGCAGTTCATCCGGCGTAAGGGCCTTGGGAACTGAGTACTCTGCGGCCCGTGCTTTCACGGCTTCCGGGTTAACGTCCGCAAGCGCCACGATCTCTACATCCGGGTGGACGCCGATCTTGTCCAGGTACTGGTTGAGGACGTTTCCGACGCCGATGATCCCGACTCGAATGGGTTCCATGTATGTCTCCATAGTTTAATTGTTGGAACATCCCGGGGCGAGCATATACCCCGCCCCGGGATCAGTTTCGATGGCTGGTGGCAACTAGCTGGCCAGGCGATCTTGACGGATCTTTGCCGTGGCTTCTTCGTCCACTGCGCCGTCGGTGATGACAACGCCATAATGAGCCGCCGCAGCTTCGAGGGTCACGCGGGACTCGCGGTAGTCATCGAGCACGGCAAGCACGTCGCGTTCCAGCGGGTCGCCGTATCCGCCACCGCCGGGGGTGATGGAAACTACCTTCTCCCCTGACTGAAGGTCATAGCGGCCCACCACGGGAATTTCACGGCGTTCACCGGTCTTGAGGTCTTCCACCCAAGTCGCTGGCACGGCTCCGTTGTGTCCGCCGCGGACGCCCTTCGGCGGGTTGAGCTTACCCTCGATGCCATATGTGAGGGTGACGCTTTCTCCCCGGGGTTCCATGGTGACACGGGTTGCGAGTCCGCCGCGTTGCCGGCCTGCTCCGCCGGAGTCGGCAACCAATGTGCGTTCGTGGATCAGGATGGGATAACGCTGCTCATCCACCTCCACGCTGTCGTGGTAGAGAAGAGCGCCGCAGACGGGACGCTGATATGTTGGCCACCCATCAACGTAGGGGGTGGCAGGGCCACCGACGCCACCCACTAGGATCTGGTTGACGTAGGCATTGCCGTTACGTTCGTCGATGCCGGAAATGACCGACTTGGCGGGTGCTTGTCCGGCAGCTCCCTCAGCGGTGCCGTAGCCGTCGTCGATCTGGGAGAAGGCGGCCTGGACGATGTTGACGACGCGATCGGCGAGGTTGGTGGTTCCGGACGAGCAGGAGTAGGGGTGCTTCGGTACTCCGACGGCGCAGCCGTCACGGAGCAGCACCTCCACCCTCCGGAAGGTTCCGGCGTTGCTCGGCAGGTTCTCGGGGATACCGGAGAGGATGCCTGCCAGAGCTGCACCCGTTGCCGTTGCCTTGGTGAGGTTCAGGCCGTTGGGGAGGTTGTCCGGGTTGTCGCGAAGGTCAATAACGATCTTGCCCTGTTTGGGTTTCACCTCGACGGTGGCCTGCAGGTGCACACCGTCTGGGCCGGTGCCGGGGAAGGGATCGTGGGCCGAGGTGCCGTGCAGGACGTACTCGGGCAGCGTTTCGATGGCGCTGGCGGTGAGGCGTTCGGAGTAGTCGAACCAGGCGTCCACGAAGTCTACGAGGTCATCGACGCCGAATTTTTCGGCGAGCTCGTGGATGCGGCGCTCGGCGATGCGCGATGCGCCCACCGATGCGAGGTAGTCGCCGTACCACTGGTCAGGAACGCGGATGCGGGAGCGGCACATGCGGATGATGTCGTCGATGTCCGTGTAATCGCGCTGGATCCTCACGCAGGGGAAGATCAGGGCGCCTTCCTCGTAGACGTCCCGCGCGGTGGCGAAGAACGTGGTGGGCAGCGAGTTGCCGCAGTCGGCCTGGTGGGCCTTGGTCACGGCGGTGAAGAGGTGGCGTCCCTGGATGAAGATGGGCACCAGGATGACGTGATCGGCGGCGTGGGAGTTGCCCATGTAGGGGTCGTTGTGGAGGAACGCGTCGCCTTCACGGATGTCGTTATGGAGTTCCACCATGTCCTCGCCGAGGGGGCCGGCGCCGAAGACGTGCACGGGGACACCCTCTGCTGCTGCGAGGAGCTGGTTGTCAGCGGTCAGCACGGCGCAGGAGAAGTCGCGGGCGGTGTTGATGACGGATGAACGTGCCGAGCGGAGCAGCCCGCTGGTCATTTCACGGACGATGCCGTCGAATGCATTGGCAAGGACCGACAGTTTCACAGGATCAAATTCGCGTGTCACGGTTATGCCTCCTTACGGGTCAGGTAGATGTTGGATCGTTCGTCGAGTGTGGCGTTCCACTCCGGCGGAACGACGATTGTGGTGGTGGGCTGATCAATGACCGCAGGCCCCAGGACCTTGTCCCTTGGTGCCAAGGTGACGCCGCGGTACCGCTGTGTGCTGAAAGCCTCGCCGCCAAAGACGATGTCATCGGTGCGGTGGACCTCGCTGGTGCGGGTGGTGGTGGCCTCGTCCTTGGTGTGCTCGGGCCGCGGGATCTCCACACGGACGCCCCAGGTGATGATCTCGACGCGGCTGTCCGGATCGTGTGTGCCGTTCCGGCGGTCGTGTTCTTCGTGGAAGGCCCGCTCAATGATTCCAGCGGCATCGCCTGAGGTGTCGGGGGCGGCATCCAGGTACACGCGCAGATCCCAAGCCTGGCCCGGGTAGCGGGCGTCGACGAAGTAGGTGACGTTGGGTGCCTCGCCCACGCCGTCGAAGCGCTTCACGAAGAGCTCGGCCTTGGCCGTCAGGTCCTCCACAGCGCGGGAGGCCGAACCGGCGTCGAAACTACGGGTGTCGTTGTGCAGCGGCGAAAGGAACTCGGTGGCGATGGGTGCACGGTGGGCGCCGTAAGCCGCCAGCACACCTGCGGTGGCCGGAATGAGGACCGTGTCAGCTTCGAGGAGGACACCGATCGGGGCGGCAACCATGGCACCGGCGCCACCGCCGGCAACAATGAGCGCACCCCGTGGGTCTACACCCTGCTCCAAGGCAGCCTGCCGGATTGCCGTGGCCATGTGGTTGGCGGAGACGTCCCGGATGGCTTGTGCAGCCTGCAGGGTGTCCATCTTCAACGGTCCGGCGATGCGGGTATCGATGGCTCGCACGGCGGCGTCGCGGTCCAAGGTGAACCCGCCTTCGAAGCCCTCGGTATCGAGGTAGCCAAGTGCCACACATGCATCCGTAACCGTTGGCTCTTCGCCACCGCGGCCGTAGGCTGCCGGGCCGGGGGTGCTGCGCGCACTCTGCGGACCCACGCGGAGCAAGCCGCCGCCGTCGATCCACGCGATGCTGCCACCACCGGCACCGATGCTGGAGACGGCAACGGAGGACAGACCTGTGAGGTGTCCGACGAAGGGCTCACCCAGCCAGGCCTCCCGCGTGTGGCGGACCACACCTTCTTCAACCAAGGACACATCGAAGGTGGTGCCGCCCATGTCGCAAACAACAACGGTGTCGCGGTCCGGAGCAGCTGCTGCGCCGACCAGCGGGGCCATGGACGGGCCGGAGTTCAGCAGCAGGACGGGACGGTCCAGGACATCGGCGACGTCGAGGACAGCACCTTCCGAGGTCACCACCAGGAGGTCACCGGCGAATCCGTACTCCTGGAGGTCCGAGCGGAGCTTGCCCAGGTGGTCGGCCATCAAGGGCTTTAGGGAAGCGTCGATCGAGGCCGCCGAGGAACGGCGGTATTCGCGGATGGTGGGGTTCGCCTGGTTGGAGAGCGTGAATGGAACGCCGGGGAGGACTTCCTTGATCAGTTCGGCAACCTGCTTCTCGTGGGCATCGTTGATGATCGACCAGAGGAAGGAGACGGCAACAGCTTCAACCCCCTGTTGCTTGAAGGAACCCAGGACTTCCCGGACCTGCTCTTCGTCCAGCGGCACCAAGACATCGCCTTCTGCGGAGATGCGTTCGGTGATCTCGAAAGTCAGCTGGCGGGGAATATAGGGCGGCGGGTAGGCCGCCTTAGAGTCGAAAGCGTCCCGGCGTCCGCCTTCGCGGAGCAGCAGGGTGTCGGCGAACCCGTCCGTGGTCAGCAGTGCGGTCTTGGCAACCTTGCCGGTTAGCACCGCGTTGGTGGCGTGGGTAGTGCCGTAGACGATCACGTCTGCGTTGCGGAGCACTTCATCACCGCTCCAGCCGATGGACTCTGCCGCGCGGCGGACAGAGGCTTCGAAGCCGGTGAACACGCGGTCGTAGGTGGTCAGTGCCTTGCCGACCGCCATGTCGCCGTTGTTGGAACCGACCACGACGTCGGTGAACGTACCCCCGGTGTCAACGGCGATACGGTACCTGGCCTCGCCTGGTTGTGTTTGTACTTCACTCATGGGTCTTCATTACTTTCGTAGAGCTTGCAGGGAATTAGTTCTGGGGTTTGCCGACGGTGTTGCGGAGGAGTCCGACCTTTTCGATCTCGATCTCCACGATGTCTCCGGGCGCAAGCCAGACAGGCGGGTTCCGCTTGGCACCGATGCCTTGCGGGGTACCTGTGGCGATGACGTCACCCGGTTCCAGAGTGAGGAAGCTCGAGAGGTAGGAGACGACGCGGCCGATGGGGAAGATCTGGTAGCTCGTGTTGGAGCGCTGGACCTCATTGCCGTTCACGCGGGTTGCCAGTTCCAGGTTTTGCGGATCGCCCACTTCATCCAGGGTGACGAGTGCAGGGCCCCAGGGGGTTGAACCGTCGACGGCCTTGCCGGCCAGCCATTGGGTGCCGCGGTACTGGAGGTCGCGTGCCGTGATGTCGTTCAGCGGAGCGAGGGCGGCGACGTACTCCAGCGCGTCCTCTTCTGATACTTCGCTGGCACGTCGTCCGATGACCACTGCCAGTTCACCCTCGAAGTCGAGGTTTTCGCTGACTTTTGCACCACCGATCTCGTCTTCAGGCCCGACCATGGTGGAGGCGAACTTCGCGAAAACGTCCGGGTACTCGGGGAAGGCTCGTCCGGTTTCGGCTACGTGGTCCTTGTAGTTCAGTCCGACGCATAGGACTTTGGAGGGATTGGTCACGGGTGTAGTGAGTCGGGTCTCGGACCGTGTACCAACCCGGGCATCGGGGTCCTGGCCGGCCAATGTGTTGATTTCGGCAGAAATAGCCTCAACCCGGTCACCGTACAGCTCGAGGAACTCACGGACGGAGGTGGTGGTTCCGTAAACGGCGTGGCTGGATCCCTGCAGGAGCAACTCCAGGTCGTAGACTGTATCTTCGACCAGGACGCCGCCGCGAACGCCAGATTCGTTCTCGTAGGAAACGATCTTCACGGTTATTTGCCGCCTTCCGTCGCGGGAGCCTGCGCGGCAACTGCCAGCACGGCATCTGCCAGACGGTCAGCGATGTCGCTTACCACCTTCTCGTCCATGGGTGTGGACAGGGACAGCAGGTTGGCTGGCGAACCGAGCAGTCCCCGTTCGTAGGAGGCCCACCACAGCTGGTGCTGGGTCTGTTCGTCCACTTTCTCTGCGCCGGCAGGGACTGCGCGGAGCAGAGAACCACGGCCGCGGATCTCCCAGCCTGCCTCGGCGACCCGCGAGTTCACTACGTCTCGTGCGGAATCGCCCAGGTGGTTCAGCCGCTTAACTTCCTCTTGTGTGTAGAGGCGCAACGCCACGGCCCCTGCGGCCATGCTGACCGGGTTGCCGGAGAATGTGCCGCCGTGCGGCAGGCTGCCTGGCCGGGTGGGGTCAACCTCGGCCATGAGTTCGGCCTTGCCGCAGACGGCTCCAACGGGGAAACCACCGCCGATGAGCTTGCCGGTTGTCAGCAAGTCGGGGGAAACGCCGTATTCGCCGCTGAAACCGTTGAATCCGAGGCGCAGGCTGATGACCTCGTCGATGATCAGGACGATGCCGTACTGGCTCGCAAGCTCCCGGGCCGTCTGGACGAACTCTTGGGAGATCGTGAGCAGGCCGGCACGGTTGGGTAGCAGGTCGAGGATGATTGCGGCGTACTGGTCAGGGGCTACCTCAACCGCCTGGCGCAGGAATTCGACGTCGTTGAGCGGCACTGCGGTGACGTCGTCGATCACTCCTCGGGTCACCCCACGCTGGTAGGAGGGTCCGCCGGGGACCAGTGCCACCTCGGACGTTCCGTGGTAACCGCCCTTGGTGACGACGACCCGTTCACGTCCGGTACTAGCCCGGGCGATCCGGATTGCGGACATGACGGCTTCTGTGCCGGAATTCGCGAAGCGAACCTGGTCGAGGTCGGGGAGGCGGGACAGCAGGAGGTCGGCAAGTTCCCATTCGTAGAGGTTTGGGATGCCCCAACTGGCTCCAGTGGTGAGGGCTTTGGTTGCGGCCTCCGTGATTTCCGGGTGGGCGTTGCCGTGGATCAAGGACGTGAAGTTGTTGTTCGCGTCGATCAGTTCGCGGCCGCGGTCATCCCATACACGGTAGCCCTCGCCTTTGATCGCGTAGGGGCTCGGAGCACCTGTGTAATAAGTTGAGCGCCCGTAGCCGCCAGGCAGCAGCGGAAAACCGCGCGGCCCACGGCGCAGGTGCGGATCTTCCGTCGGATTGATCTCAGCGACGTTGTCCAGGTGGTTGGTTGTTCCCAATTTCGAGTCTCCAGTCTTTCAGTTCACAAGGTCGATCAACGGCTGCCCTGTCAATGCAAGGCGGACCCGTTCCACGGCACCGTCCTGCAGGGCACCTGTGGACCGGTTGGAGCGCCAAGCGATGTGGGGGGTGAGGATGGTGTTGGGGGCGGAGCGAAGCGGGTGTTCGGCACCAAGCGGCTCCTGGGCGAAAGTGTCGATGCCGGCGCCGGCGATGTGTCCGGAGGTCAATGCCTTGGCGAGTGCAGCTTCATCGATAAGGCCGCCCCGGGATACGTTGACGACCACTGCTCCCTTGCGCATGCGTGCCAAGACATCGACTGAGATGAGGTTTACCGTGTCCTGGTTCAGTGGCAGGTGCAGCGAGACGACGTCGGAGTTTTCCAGGATGTCTTCCAGTCCTGCCACTTCCACAAAGCTGTCCGTGACAAAGGGGTCGTAAGCCCGGACCCGGGCTCCGACAGCGGAGTACATCCGGGCCACTTGCTGACCGATGCGTCCCATTCCGAGCACTCCGACCGCAAGCTCGGAGAGTACCGGTGTGTCGTAGCCGATGGTTCCGGCCCAGCCCAGGTCGCGGATCGAGGCATTACCGGCCGGCAGGCGACGTGCCAGGGCCAGGCCCATGGCAAATGCGTGAGAGGCGACTTCCTCGGATGCTGTTCCTGGAACGATGGATACCGGGATGCCGGCTTCCGTGGCTGCGGCCACGTCGATGTTGTCGTAGCCGATGCCGTACCTGATGACCGCACGGCATTTGGACATGATCGGGAAATCGTCGGCAGTGAGTTTGGCGTAGGGCGTGATCATCACAATGTCGGCTTCAGGAAGCCCGTCGCGGAAGGCATCGGTGTCTGCCGCGGGGTTGAGTGTGTAACCGAATTCTTCTGCGAGTGCGTGCTCGCGGTCTAGGTCCGGGAAATGGTGAGGGGCCACAAGAATGGTTCCCTGGGCATCGCGGGTCATAGTCTTTCGTCCTGTCGTGTCGTACGCTCGTTCGCTGCCGGGCACTCCTTGGGACGGGTGCCGGTGTCGGGTTATTTCAAGTACAGCGCGATAGAAGCAGGCCCATCCGTGCCAGATCGAGACACCTCAGTGGGACACTGTGCCAGCCAGCAATCGATCGGCTCCGGGCAGCGCAGAGGGCCGACCGTCCAGGACGGCCGGCCCTTCAGACGGGCAGGAGCGGCTTAGAGCTGAAACCCCCGGCTGCGGAAGTAGTCCATCCGCCGATACAACGTCGAGCGGCCGATCTGGAGGCTCTCCGCTGCCAGGCTGCGGTTGCCATTCGCTTCCTGGAGTGCAGTACGGAGCTCGCTGAGCTCGGCGTCCTCAAGGCGTGAGAGGCGGCCTTTGGTCAAAACCCTGTGGAAGCCCTGGGGAAGATCGTCCGCGGTGACTTCGGCGCCTTCTGCCCGCTCAACCGCGTTGGATACCACCCCGCGCAGCTGATCGATGTTTCGTGGCCAATCAGCATCCGTGAGCGTCGTGACCAGCCGACGGGACAGCCTGCGTTCGCCCAGCTCTTCTGCGATGGCATTTGCGAGCTGGGGGATGTCTTCCCGCCTGTTTCGCAGGGGCGCCACGGAAATCTCGAGAACATCGAACGCCTCGGAGAGCAGCAAGGTCGCGTCAGTGGGGCGCGTAATGGTGAAGATCAGCTTGGTGGATGAGTTGCCACGCAGGTTCTTTGCCAACTCGCCGGCTTCGTTCTGCGAAAGTTCGTCAGCGTGTTCGATGATCAGTGTCGACGGCAGTTCATTGCCAACGCGGTGTATTACGTCCCGGAACTGTGGAGCCTTGAGCGCGCCGCTCCTCGTATCTACCACCATCTGGCTGCCACGCAATGATGCGATAGCGTCGGCCAAGCGTCGCTTTCCGCTTCCGAGCTCGCCGATTATTACTACCGACCGGTCCTGGTCCACGGCTTTTTGAGCCAGATTCAGGGTGCGCTTGAACTCCGTGCTTGTTCCATCGAGATGCTTCATCAACCGGTCAATTGTCCCCGTAACCGAGATCTCCTGCTTCTGTGACAGGCTCCTGGTTGCGGTCCCCCCATCCTTGATCGGCGAGTGTGGCCGCACAACAACTATGGCGCCGACGTTTGCCGCTGAAAGAGTGACCGGCGAAACCTCCAACGTTGAGAGGCCTGGGCCCTGAAGCATCACCTCACAGTTCAGGTCACGCCCGGACGCCATAACGGCTTTGGCATAACCGGAGACGATGGAGAAGTCGCTGTCCTCCAGCGAGGCGGTGGCCGTCGCGTTCAGGAGTGAGTTTTTGCCGTCTAAGGCAATGACAGCACGGTTGCCCCGCCGACGGGAGACTCTCAGGTACTCATTTAGCAGGGCCCGCTCCCTGGAGGAAGTCCGAACCTCGATGTCGCGTTCGATTCGGGAGGCGACGCCCTCAAGCATGAGCAGCGTCGAGGATGGTTCAAGGGTCGATACCCGGTTTGCGGGAAGCGTCAGCCCAATGACGGCCCGGACACGGTTGTGGAACGGGTCCCGAACCAGCGAGGCAAAGCACCAGTTACCACGCATGTCTTCGCGGAAGTGTTCCTCCGGCGCCAGCCAGACTCCGCGCCCTTCTTCGAGCGCCAGCCCTTCACCATTGCTGCCGCAGCTCTCCTCCAGCAGGGAATATCCGGCGGGAAACCCGTCGTCGCGAAGGAAGTTAGCCTTGACGAGCACTCCGTTCGGTGCCGTCAGGTTGACATATCCACCCAGGTCGGCCGCGACTTCATCCAGTTTCTGCAGATGAGGACCCGCTGCGTTGATCGTGTATTCGTCTACCCTGCCTTCGTCGAAGAATCCGCGATCCGCGACGGCATCCACGCCAGCAGCCCGGCTGCGGTACCAGGAGCGCGCCACCATCGGCCGGATTCCTGTGAGATCAGCATGTGGTTGCATCAGGAACAGTTCACGGACACGATCTGTCTGGCGCAACGACTCATGGGGCCAAGGGGAAAGCACTTCAGCAGAGGCCATGGGAATGATCTTTCTGGAGAAACTTAGGAGGTCTAAGAGATGACGGCGGTACCGCCGCCGTGGGAGGCAACACGCCGTGCCCGCCAGGCTCGGATCCGTGGCCGGAATGCCTGCTGCGCCTGCCAGGACTCATCCTGGGATGCATTGTCCTCAGAGGCTCTGGCGCTGATGTACGCCGCAACCATGCCCGAAAGGCCGCTGCCAAGAACAATGCTGCCCCGACGCGCCTCGAGGCTCGGATTTTCGGTGACCATTTCCGCACTTCCTGCTCTTGTCACATTGCCTATTAGCGCTCGGAGCCGGTGCCTCTTCGCGCCACTTCGAGTCTACCTAACTAATGGTCGTTAGCCAAGAGTTCTTGAGGCGCCATTTGCTTGTTAGGGTCGAGTCATGAGTGGTACGTCCTATGAGACTGCACGCGACGCCTTCGCACACCGTCTCGAGGAGTGGGACTGGGCCGGGCAGGGAGCCTCGCGCCGACACATCCTCGAGGCTTTCCTTGAGCTAGCCATAGCGAACGGCTTCAGCTCGGTCTCGATGAGAACCATCGCCAACGCGGTCAACATCAAGCCCCCAAGCCTTTACTCACATTTCCCGGATGGTCGGGACGAGATCGTGGCTGAATCACTTCGCTGGCATTTTCACCGATTTGGAGTCGCCCTGCTCGACGCTGTTGGCCAGACGACCTCCGCAGAGGACTTCTGGGACGCCATGGTCAGGCTCCATTTCACACGCCAGGTGCGACTCCCCGAAAGCAACTTGTGGGATTTGCTGGTTGCCACGGACAGGATGGCCGGCATCCTTCCGGCCGCCCTGCGCGCCCAGGTCGACGACTGGCTGAGCCTCCACCAGGACATGTATGTGGCCGCAGCCGTTGACATGGGTTATCCGCAGGCCGAGGAACGAGTCAAAATCGTCATGACCATTCTTGAAGGCGCCACCCGGTGGGCCTCACCGGAATGCGACAACGAAGAACTAAAAGCCCTGACCGACCGGGCAGTCCTGCTCTCCCGCGCCGTACTCGGACTTCACTTCTAACCTCCGGAAAAGCAAGAACACGGGCAAACAGAAGCGCTGGCTTGATATTTCTGAGGTGAAAATTAGCGCTTCAGAACAAAAACGCCGTCCGACTTGAAAAATGCCCGGGTCTCGGCCTTCTCATCTACGATCCACAGGACACCCCCGCTACCGGACACCTCGTCCACTCGTCCTTGAGCAACAACCTTTGCATTCTTCAAAACGTTCACGACGTCGCCGTCGTGCAGTTCGCGCCAATCGATGAGCGCCGCCTGCTTGCTGGCTTTCAAACTTGTTCGAGCCTTCATTGCTGTCACCTTGATCTTTTAGGTAGGAGCCGTTCGGATTCAGCTGCGAGTTCATGAGCGGGAGCAGATCGGATCAGAGCGCCAGCCCCCTCGGAGTTGGGAGTCGGTGATCGGGACATTCAGCGATGTCGAATTTCTCAGGTGCGCGAGATCTTTTTCGGGAATCGCCAGATCATTCCTGCCGCAGCTTTCGCCCGCGATACCACTTGGACGTGCCGCCCGAGCGCTCTTCCGGTCCACGAGCGAAAACAACTCATTTCAACTACGCGGTTTCCTTGGTCTCTTTCAGCATGAAACCAGAAGCCACAGAGAGAACGTGTCAGTTTGATACAGCCTGATTTCCGGGAGCGGCTCGACGGCGTCCCTCCTGGCCCGATCGGAACCACCGGTTGCCGCATGGACGCCCGGCTGGCCGTCCGCACCGCAACCTCACATCCGGACGTGCTGGCAGCATGCGGCGGCTCCCACGGCGGCGGCCTAGCCCCGGACGAGCCGGACAGCCCGCACCTGAAGCTATCCAATGCACGGGCCCGGTTCGTTTTCGGCCACCGGACCATGACCGCAGCATGGCACCGGAGGCCGTGGCCCGGCTTGGCCAAGCCCTCCAGGACGCAGGGCTTGAAGCGTCCAACGAAATCTATGCAGGGGCGCCGCACGGCTACACCAGGGCCGACACCTCCTCCTACGACCCCGAAGCCACGGAACGGCACTTCCACCAACTGCAGGCTCTAACTCGACACGACACTGAAAGGCTGAACTCCCTCCGGTCACCCCCCGCGGCCGGATTGCCCCTTCGAAACACCTGCGGCTCAGCCGACAGACAATGGCAGCCGCGC
This sequence comes from bacterium RCC_150, assembly GCA_041360635.1. Taxonomy (GTDB): domain Bacteria; phylum Actinomycetota; class Actinomycetes; order Actinomycetales; family Micrococcaceae; genus Arthrobacter. The sequence goes on from JBFUPP010000001.1 coordinate 283,266, forward strand.
CGTCCAACAACCCCGAACCGCATTGGTGACGCGGGAAATGGACACTGCGATCACCAGTCGCAAGGAAACTTCCACCCACCTTTCCCCAAGTCATGTCGCTAAGGCCACAAACATCCATGAACAGGTAACAAACGCCAACCAGACGATCAGCGAAGCAAACAAGGAGGCAACCGGCCACACCGCCGGCCACCTATGAAAAAAGGCCCCGAAGGGGCCCATTCTTGAACATTTTGTCCCATGTCAGAGGCCCAAAAGGGCCTCTGACATGGGACAACGTGCCCGAGGTGGGACTCGACTTGCATTCCACACCCCGGAAACACTGGGAACTTCCGGAAACATGCCGAGTACGGCCCGATCCGGCACCGGTACGGCCCAGTCCGACAGCAAATTTGTGCACATTGTGCACACCTCTCCTTTGGCACTGCGGAGGCACCAGGAATCGGTTGCAGGCCGACGTGCAGGAGCCCAGCGGGCGTCGATCGCGGCAGGAATTTCCGCTCGGATCTCTCTGAAGCCTGGGCTTCCATACAGCTCTCCCCCGTTCGCCGCTGATCTTTCTCTGCGCGTCAACGTTTACATTGACTGATTCGGCGATCCGTTCCGCGGCCTGTGCCGGCGTCAGCCACCGCAGCCGCAGGAACCGCGTACCACGAGTTCAGGTGCAAAGGTCTCGATCAGCTCGGTCCCTGCTGGCTCCGTGACGCCGAGTGCGGTGAGGAGTTTCCGTCCGGCGGCCCTGCCGAGTTCTTCCGGATGTGTCGCTATGCTGGTCAGCGTGGGCTCGAAGAGCGCTGCTCCGCGGATGTCGTCGTAGCCGATGAGTCTGACCGAATCGGTGGGGACCCCGTGGTTGCGCAGTGCCCGGTAGAAGCCGAAAGCCACGCTGTCACTATGGCAGATCACGCCGTCTGGAAGGGGTCCGGCCGCTAGCAGGCGTTCTCCCGCATCGAGCCCGCTTTCACCAGTGGCATCCCCGGGGACGTCGATGACTGCGTCCTTGTCTAATCGGGCGGAGTGCACTGCGCTCCGAACGCCGTCTAGCCGGTCCCGGCGCGAGAGAACGACGTCGCGCCCGCCAAGGTAGGCGAGAGTTTGGCAGCCGTGTTCGAGGAGGTGCTGAGCGGCCAGTCGGCCACCTTCCACGTCGTCGGGCCCCACGTAGGGCACCGGCTCTCCCTCGAGGTATCTGGTCATGAACACGTGTGGAACCCGCGAGGCCGCGATCGTGTCGAGCAGTTCCTTCGGGCTGCCACTGGCTGGCACTACGGCCAGGCCGGCGATCTGATGTTCTCGGAGCTCGGTGATGATCTGTTCTTGTCGGGCGGGGTCGTCGCCGGTGGCCACGATGAGTGAGAGGAAACCCGCGGCCCGGAGTTCGTCTTCCAGGCCTACGAGGAGTTCTCCGAAGAAGGGGCTTGCGATGTTGGTGACGACTACTCCGATGGTGCTTGAGCGCTGTGTTCGAAGCGAGGCCGCACCACGGTTGTAGACGTAACCGAGTTCCTTCATGGAGGCGGCAACCCGCTCCCGGGTTTTCTGGGAGACGCGCCCTTCCCCGGTCACTACATAGGAGGCGGTGGTTCGTGACACCCCGGCATGGGCGGCGACGTCCTTGAGGGTCACGTGTTCGGTCATGAAGTTCAAGGTAGCAGGGCACCCCGTTTCCGGGGTGCCCGTACCCGAGCGGACGGCATTCGTGTCCGTCATCGTTCCGCCAGCGCCTGTTCCGCCCGGGCCGCTGTCTCGTGTGCGAGCTGCTCGCTGAGCCCGGTGTGGCGGGCAGGATCCAGGAGTTCTTCCAGCTGCTCCTCTGTGAGGACCTGTGTGATCCGGGGCTGCTTCCGCAGGACGTCGAGGAAATCGGTGCCGGAGACCGCCGCCTCGGTTGCGGCGTGGTGGACGACGTCGTGGGACTCCTGCCGCCCGATGAATCCCGCCAGGCTCATCATGACCGCCTCGGCCGAGATGAGGCCGTGGGTCAGCGCGAGGTTGGATTTCATGCGCTCCGGGTATACGTGCAGGCCTTCCAGGAGCCGGGCCAGGAGGCTCAGGGTTTCCGTGCCATGCACAGCCGCAGTTTCGACCGCGTGGTCCATGAGTGCTGAACGTGCCCCGTCCACCTCATGGGACTGGATCATTGCCTCCAGCGCCATGGAGACCGTGGACTGGACGACGGCGGCATGGGTCACCACGCCGCCGCTCAGCTTCGGGTTGCGTTTCTGCGGCATGGTGGAGCTCCCGACGTCGCCATCCGGGATCTCTTCCGACAGTTCACCGAATTCGACGGCCATGAGGCGGGAGACCTCGCCGGCGATCTGGCTGGAGCACGCGGCCACCAGGGCCAGCACGGTCACGAACTCGGTGAAGTGGTCAACGATTCCGCGACCCGGGATCGCCATGGGGCGCAGCCCGAGCTCCTCGGCCACGAGTGCCTGGACCCGGGGACCGTACTCACCGAAGGTAGCGAAGGTCCCGGCTGCGCCGCCGGTCATGGAGACGGCCAGCCGAGGCCGCAATTCACCGAGGCGTGTCCGATGGCGCAGCATCGTGTCCAGCCATGCGGCGGTCTTGTAGCCGAAGGTGATAGGCACGGCTTGCTGCCAGTGGGTCCGTCCTGCCATGAGAGTGTCCGCGTGCTTACGTGTCAGTGCCGCCAACGCCTTGATGACCCGTTCAAGTTGCAGCTCCACGACGCGGAGTGCCTGGACGATCCCGACAGTGTCCCCGCTCTGCTGAATGTTCTGGGTGGTGGCTCCCCAGTGGACCCAGCCCCCGGCTTCCGGGCCGGCGACCCGGGACAGCTCGCGGATGATCGGGACCATGACGTGTCCGGTCACACTTTCCTGGGCATCCAACTCCGCTTCGTCCAGCAACTCCAGCCGGGCGTTGGCCGCGATGGTCTTGGCGGCGTCTTCCGGGATGATGCCCAGCCGGGCCTCCGCCGTCGCCAGGGCCGACTCGACGTCAAGCCACCGTTGACGTTTGCTGGTTTTAGTGAACAACTCATGGACTTGCTCGGTGGCCGTTGCACTGGGCATGACGACTCCCCTTTCCTCAGACAACCGGACCCGCCATGGCAGTGGTCGCCGCATCCTGGCCGGGCTCGTCCTTCTTCTCCCGCTCCAGGGCCTTGGAGATGATCAGGACAATCAGGATGAGGACGATCTGCAAGGTGCCGTAGGCGGCCGCCGCCCCGAACTCAGCCGAGTAGATCCGGTTGTAGATGGCCACGGACATGGGAACGTATCCGGCCGGGTAGATCACCACGGACGCCACGTACTCCCCCACGCCGTCCACGAACGCCAGAAGAGCGCCAGCCAGGATGCCCTTGGACATCAGCGGCAGAGTGATGGTCCTCAGCACCCGCGTGGGCGAGGCACCAAGATTGCGTGCGGCCTCTTCCACGGACGGGTCCAGCTGGTCCAGGGTGGCACTCGTGGAGCGGAACACCAGAGGTACGTACCGGACGAAGTAGGCCACCGGCAGGATCCACAGGGTGCCCACCAGACGAAGTCCCAGGTTTCCCGGGTTGGGATCATTGAACGCGGTCACCAGATTCACGCCGATGACGGTGCCAGTCAGCGCCCACGGCAGCATGATGGCCAGGTCCAGCAGGGTCTTGCCGCCCAGCTTCCAGCGGGAGATGATCCACGCGGCCAGGGACCCGATCACCACCGCTCCAACGGTAGCCAGGATGCTCATCTGCACGGAGACATTGATGGGCAGCAGGCTCCTCGGGTTGGTGAAGATGCCGGTGTAGTTGGCCAGGGTGTACTGCTCCGGGAGGACCTGGGTGGTCCAGGAGCTGTCCACGGAGAAGGAGACCAGGACGATCACCAACACCGGTGCCACCAGGACCACGCTCAGAATGACCGTCCCGATCATGGCCACGTATCGCGCAGCTCCGGTGCTCACGGCCCGGTCGCGCTGGGTGCCCTTGGACAGGGAACGGTGGATTCGGCGGCCCTGGTACCAGCGCATGGCCACCAAGAAGAGGATCGAGACCACGGAGAGGATGGTGGACTGGGCCGCTGCAAGCTCGTGGGCTCCGGCGGTCCGGGTGGAGACGATCTGCATGGTCAGGGTCTGGACGTTGTAGAGCTGCGGTGCCGTGAACGAGGCCATGGAGATCATGAACGTCAGCAGGGCACCGGACACCAGAGCCGGCGTCAGCATCGGCAGGATCACCGTGGCCCAGATCTTCAGTTTGCCCGCGCCGAGGTTGGCCGCGGCGGATTCCAGGGAAGGGTCCAGGCCTGCCAGGCCGGCAGTCACGGACAGGTAGAAGAACGGGTACATGGTGAAGGTGTGCACCACCAGGACGCCCGCGATTCCGGAGATCGCCGTGGACGCCGGATCGATGCCCAGCAGGGAGTGCAGTGCCCGTGGGATGATGCCTGTCTCGCTGTAGAGGAGCACGAAGGAGACGGTTCCGATCAGCGGCGGCAGGGCCATGGGCATTATCGCGAAGACTTCCAGGACCTTCCGGCCGGGGAAGTCGAAGCGGGTCAGCAGCACGGCCAGGAGGGTTCCCACCACACCACATAGGACCACGGAGGCAAGGGAGATCCCCACCGAGAGCCCGAGCGCTGACAGCGAGGCCCCGTTGAAGAAGCTGGAGTAGTTGGCGGCGAATCCCTCCCCCTTCGTGGAGGACACCGCCGTCTGGACCATCGGGACCACCACGAAGAACAGCAGGATCAGGAAGACCGGGATGGCCAGCAGGTAGACGAATTTGTCGTGCCCGATCTTCTCTGCCATGCTGCCACGGGGCATTCTGACGGTGGCGTTCACGCCCACGAGCCTGCGGGACTCGGTCCGGGTGCTCATGACTGCACCATCCACGCCTTGTTCCGGCCGCACACCAGGTGGACCGGGTCGCCTTCACGCGGTGCATCCGGATTGTCCGGGGCCATCACCGTCAGCGTCTGCGAATCGCACTGCACTTCGTAGTTGAGCGAAGCTCCGGTGAACTCCAAGGACTTCACCACGCCGGCCAGGATGCCGTCCTCCGCGGTGCCGAAGGAAAGCTGTTCCGGGCGGATCGACACCTGAACGGCAGCCCCAGGTGCCGCCCTGACATAGGGCGACGCCGGGACGTCCAGCTCGCCGCCGCCGTCGAGCTTGAGCCGCACGCCGTCGTCGTGCGCGGAAAGGACCGTCGCGGGCAGGACGTTGCTGCTGCCGATGAAGCGTGCGACGAAGGCGGTGGCCGGGCGGTGGTAGATCTCGCGCGGGGCGGCGATCTGGTGCACCTTGCCGGCTTCCAGCACGGCGATCCGGTCGCTCATGGCCATGGCCTCGGCCTGGTCGTGGGTGACGTAGATGCCGGTGATGCCGGCCTCGCGCTGGACCTGGCGGATCTGCAGGCGGGTCTCCTCGCGGAGTTTGGCGTCCAGGTTGGACAGCGGCTCGTCCAGGAGGAGGACGGAAGGCTCGATGACAACGACGCGCGCCAGCGCCACGCGCTGCTGCTGACCGCCGGAGAGCTGGTCGATCCTTCGGGAACCGTAGCCTGCCAGGCCCACCTGGGCGAGGGCCTTTTCGATCTTTGAGGCCCGCTCGGCTTTGGCAACCTTCCGGATGCCGAGCCCGTAGGCTACGTTCTGGGCCACGGTCATGTGCGGGAAGAGGGCGTAGTTCTGGAAGACCATACCGGTGTCCCGCTTGTGCGGAGGCGTGGTGGTGATCTCCTTCTTGCCGAAGCGGATGACTCCGCTGCTCGGTTGAAGGAAGCCTGCGATCATGCGAAGCATCGTGGACTTGCCGCACCCGGAGGGGCCGAGGAGGGTGAAGAACTCCCCCGATTCGATGGTGAGGTCCATGGCCACGATGGGCGGATTATCGCCGTAGCTCTTGGTGACGTTGTCGAGCTGAACTGTGATCATTGTGGTGCCTGTTCCGTTTCGTCTCGTTCAGTTCAGCCGTGGTTCTTGATGTTCTGGACCCAGTAGTTGGTCCACTCGGCTTCCTTGGACGACTCGGTCTTCCAGTCCACTTTCATCTCCTTCAGACCCACCTTGGCCAGCCAGTCTGGCTGCTTGGAGAGCTCCACCGTGGGGATCTGGAAATTGTTCTCCGCGAGGTATTCCTGGGTGGAGTCGCTGAGCAGGAAAGCAGCGAAGGCGTCTGCGGCGTCCTTGTCCGGACCGTTCTTGACCTTGCCGATCCCGTCGAGGAGGACCGGAGCGCCGGAGGCGGGAACCACGGGAGTGAAGGGGACGCCGACCTTCTGCTGGTTCATGATGTCCTGAAGGTTCCACACGGTGAGCGGGGCTTCCTGGCGCTGGATACGCAGGTACAGGTCGGTCGGGTTGGCCGTGTAGTCCTTGGTGTTGGCGTCCAGCTTCTTCAGCCAGACGTAGCCGTTGGCGGGGTCTGTCGCGGTGCCGTACTTGAGGATCATGGAACCGAAGATGCTACGCATGGTGCCCGAGGCCGCCACGTCGCGGATCAGGATCTTCTTCCTGTACTCGTCCTTGACCAGATCATCCCAGTCCTTCGGCGCGGTTTCCGGGGTGAGCATCTTGTTGTTGTAGGCGATCACCTCAGCCAGGCGCTGTTCGGCCAGCCAAAGGTTGTCCTTCCCCCGGTACTTCTCCGGCACGCGACTGACCACATCCTGCTTGAACGGCTCCAGCAATCCTGCAGCCACACCCTGATCGAACTGCTGGGACGTGCCACCCCACCAGACGTCCGCCTGCGGCTTACCAGCCTCCGCGCGGACACGGTCCGCAACTTCCTGCGCTCCGAGGGTCAGGAGGTTCAGGGTGATGTCCGGGTGCTCGGCCTGGAACCACTTCACGATCCCGTCAGTAATGGCCTTGGGACGCGAGGTGTAGACCGTCACGGTCTTGGAACCGGACCCCGATCCGCTGCCGGAACCGGATTCAAGCCCGCAGGCTGAGGTACCGAAAACAACGGCCGCGGCGAGGACGGTGGAGACGAAGGTGCGACGATGCATGTGGGGGGTTCTCCTTGAAGTCGATCCGGCAAACATCGGTGTTGCCGGCCTGGGTGGGTCATATGATTGGTGGATCGATTCAGCAATTCCGGTGAAAATAGCCAGTTTCCTGGTAATCGTCTTTGCCGGATCGATTCACCAACTGGCCTCAATCATGAGAGCACGTGACTGGCGTCACCGTCAAGCGGTCTTGAATTGCACAGCAGTGGTCTACCCACCGATCGATCGGCGACCCGGCCAAAGGAAAGTCGGAGTATGGCGCCTTAACAAGAGTTGTCAGATGGGTTTACAAATGAGCCTCTGGCTAGGAATACATCCCGCCAACTATCTGGCCGCCCATGCACTCATAGCAGACTTAGTTGCCGGTGACGGCGGTGCGGTGGGTCGTACTGGTGGTCTTCATGACAGCCTCACGGTTTCCATCAAGGCGTGGGGGCTGCCCGTAACCATCTCCGGCAAACGTTCCGCGGCATCGCTATCCAACATTCAACCGCAACGCCGAATTATGAGCCGGCCCGAGTTCCCATCCGAAAAATGGGACTCGTGTGGCGTCCCCGCGACTTGAGGGGTCGCGCTGCCTCTCGTTCTGCCGCTTCATTGTCGCCGGGCGGGTCCTCCGCGCAACCAGGGCGCTACGGGCCAGTCGCAAGCGAAAAATTTCGTTCGGCGCTCCTACGTCGCTTATTTCCTCGCGAAGTTTTTCCTTCCCACCGGTCCCCCAAGTTGCACTCCGGCCCCTACACCCAACGGTTGGTCCCCTACCAGAACGCCACCCAACCCTAACGACCCGGTCACTGCCACGCCAGATGCGCTCACGGCCAAACCAGTCACGTTGCCTGCCATCGCAACCCTAAAAACGAACACCAGGCCATGGACGCGCGGCCTGCGGACACAGGAACGAGGAACCAATGCACAAGACGCAGAGCACAGAAAGCGACACACGCCCGCCCGACCCAAGTCGTGTTGCCACCCCATCGATCGTCCATGAACAAGGGAAAGACCACAAAGCCGACCGGCACACCATCAGAGGAAGAAGGACAAGATGCGAAACATCCGACCCGCAAGAAAAGAACCGGCACCGATTTTGCTCAGGTCATGTCGTCGAAGCTCTCAATCGCCATGAACAAGCAGGAAGCAACAAAGGGGCTAGCGCTGGCTAAAAAGAGAGACGAATCCAATGCGCACGATGCGACTCCCAGACAACAAACCCGGAATCTGTTTAGTCCCTGTCATGTCGCCGAACCAGGACCGCCGATGAAGGAGTGATGACCACCCCAGCCGTCGACCACCGAAGGAAAGGGAAGTAGCCGGTCACAGAAACGGCCACCACAAAAACTCCACAATCTTGTGCACACATAAAGATGATTTGTCCACACTCAGAGGCCCAAAAAGGGCCCCTGACATGGGAAAACGTGCCCGAGGTGGGACTCGAACCGGGTTCCAGACCTTGCAAACACTGGGAACTCCCGAAAACATGGCCAGTACGGGCCAGTACGGCACCGGTACGGCCCAGTCCGCCGGCCTGGGCGTGCACATTGTGCACACCCTGTTTTTGGCCTTCGAACTCAGGCCACAGACTGCATATCGGGAAATCATCCCCAGAGGGCAAATTCAGCGGTGCTCCTGGAGAGGGCCAGCGCTTTGCGCTGGGTTCCCTCTCCAAGTGTCGTCGCTTGTCACCCCTCAACGACTGCGTCTGGCCGTCATTGTGGCTTAGAAGATCGCGCGCCGGGTGCCGCCATCAACGGATACGGCGGCACCCACCGTCGCCGAGGCCTGGGGTGAACTGAGGTAGACGACAAGGTTGGCGACTTCGTCCGTGGTGGCAGCTCGTCGCAGCAGCGATGTGGGTCGGTGTTCCCTCACGAAATCGTCCGTTTGTTCCTGGGCGGAGCGATGGGAATCTCCGCCCATCTTCACGACGAAATCGGACACGCCCTCTGAGAAGGTCGGCCCGGGGAGGACCGAATTTACGGTGACCCCGGTACCGGCGGTCAGTTCTGCCAGACCGCGGGAAATGCCCAGCTGCATGGTTTTGGTAGCCCCGTAGTGCATCATCTCCGGCGGAATCTGGAGCGCGGATTCGCTGGAGATGAAGACGACCCGGCCCCAGCCGTCTTTCATCATCCCCGGCAGATAGTGGCGGGCGGTCCGGATTCCCGTCAGGACATTGACTTCGAAATACCTGATCCATTCGTCGTCATCGATGTCGAAGAACGACTTGGGTTCGAAGATGCCAAGGTTGTTGATCAGGATGTCCACGGCGGGAAGCGCGTTGAAGAGTGTGGCCGTTCCCTCTTCGGTGCAGAGGTCTACGGCCAGCGGTATCAGTCGTCCTTGCAGGTTGAGGTTGTTCATTGTCTGGGCGGCTTTCTCCACCCGTTCCTGGTTACGACCGGTGATCGTTACGGTGGCCCCCGCCGCGGCGAGGCCCTTGGCGATAGCGAGGCCAATGCCCTGGCTGGACCCTGTTACGAGGGCCTTTTTGCCCTCAAGATTGATCTTCACGTGTTTTCGCCTTCTTGTTCGTGTGGTGATGGTTAGTTCGGGTCTTCTCGCCTGGTCTAGGTGGCTTCGCCGCGCAGGAACCTGGTAGCGGCGACGGCGGCAATCAGGGCACCGCCGGTGAACAACGGTTCAATCCAGAAAGGCGCCCCGATGAGAGCAAGCCCTGTGGTGCCGACCTGCAGGGTGATGACGGCAACGATCGTGCCCCAGACGTTGAATGTTCCGGGAAGGAAAGCTGTGGCGCCCAGAAAGACGGCGGCATAGGCCGGAAGCAACATTGGTGGCCCCACCGTGGGGCTGCCGCTTCCGAGGATTCCTGCCTGGATGACGCCGGCGATGCCCGCGAGGGCGCCCGCCCCGGCGAAAGCACCGATCGTGAGCCGTGGTACGGCGATCCCCGAAAGCCGTGCGGCGTCCCGGGACCCCCCGATGGCGTAAAGAAAGCGTCCTGCGGGTGTTTGGGACAGCACGTACCAGACGACCAGGCCAATGGCTGCGGCGACGACCACAGGAAGCGGAATGCCGAGGAGGTTGCCTTGCCCCAGTTCGGTGAGTTCCTTGGGAATGTTTTCGTAGAAGACGTTGCCGAGCGTGTAGGCGCCGATGAGTCCGGTGAGGATGGTGCTCATGCCAATGGTGACGATGAAGGAATTGATTCCGACTTTGCTGACCAGCAGTCCGTTGATGGTCCCGACGGCGGTGCAAGCTGCAACGGCGATGATCATGGCAGGGACTGCCGGGATACCCTGTTGTGAAGTCAGACCCGTCACGAGAATTACTCCCAGACCCAGGTTAGCCGCGACGGAGAGATCCAGCTCGCCGACGATGAGCGGCAGGAGCAGGCCGACGGCCAGAATCGTCAGGACTGCCTGAAGGTTCAGCACTGTTTTGAGATTGTCGACCGTTGCAAAGGTGTCGGGGGCCGCAACGGAGAAAACGACGATTAGGATCACCAGGAGCAGCGGCAGCGCGATCCGGGCAAAGAACAACGGCAGGGCTTCGTTGGGTCGCCTGTTCATCAAGCGCTTCCTGGCTTTCCCGGGCTGGCTGGCTGCCGGTGGGGTCGGGTCTAGGGTCGAAGTCATGATGTTGTTTCCTTAGTTCTTTCGCCGTCGAAGTACATCGATTGGGTGACCTTGCCGGCGGTCAGGTCTGCGGTTGATTCGTCGGCAACGATGCGTCCGTGCCGGAGAGTGAGCATCCGATGGCTGAGGGCAATCATCTGTTCGATCTCGGAGGAGATCAATACGACCGCGGCTCCCCGCTCCGCCGCCTGGTTGATGAGGTCGAATATTTCCGCCCGGGCGCCGATATCGACACCTTGGACAGGTTCGTCAAAGATGACAAGGTCGGGATTGGTTTCCAACCATTTTGCGATGACGACTTTTTGCTGGTTTCCCCCGGAAAGCACCCTGAACAGTCTTCCGGACGAGGCCGGCCTGACGTCGTATTCGCGGATCTTCTGCGATATCCATGTCCGTTCCGAGGATTTCGCCAGTTTCAGGCCGCGCCAAAACCGGCCGATTGAGGTCATGGTGAGGTTCTGTCCGACGCTCATGTCCAGCACCCCGCCGTCCCGACGACGATTTTCGGGAATGAGGGCAATCTTGCGTGCCACGGCATCCCGGGGCGTCCTGAACCGGCATTCTTTGCCGTTGACCCTGATCGTGCCGCTAACGGATTCCTGCGCGCCGAAGAGTATCCGGGCGAGTTCGCTCCTGCCTGATCCCAGCATTCCTGCGATCCCGATGATCTCGCCTGCACCGATCTTGAAGGAGACGTCCCGCAGCCGTTTGCCCGATATGCCGCGGACATCCAAAAGCTCTCGTCCTGTGGCGCCCGATCCGCGCGCGTGGGGGACCGCCTCGACGTCGCGTCCGACGATCAGCCGGACGATCCTGCCTCGGTCGGTGTCGGCTATCTCGACAGTTTCGACGTTCCGGCCATCGCGCAGGATTGTTGCCCTGTCGGCAAAAGCGGCCAACTCTTCGAGCTTGTGAGTGACGTAGAGGACCGCCACTCCCCTATCGACGACCCGGCGGACTGCTTTGAAGAGCAGTGCGGCTTCCGAGTCGGGCAAGGCAGCTGTGGGCTCGTCCAGGACAAGGATTTTGGCGCCTTCGCCGGCCGAGCTCAACGCCCTGGCGATTGCAACGATGGTCTGCTGCGCTATCGGCAACCGGCCGACGGGCGTGTCGGGGTCAAGATCGGGGTGGCCGAGAAGTGCCAGCTCCGCGGTGGTGTTTTCCCTCATCTTGGACCAGCGGATCTTTGAGAAGAGGCTGCCGGCGCCGTATCGCTTCGAGGCTTCGAAATTCTCGGTAATGGACAGGTTCGGAATGAGTCCCAGATCCTGGTGAACGAACACCAAACCCAAGGCCGCGGCCCGGGCGGGCTCGAAGGGCAGGGTGATGGGTGTGCCGTCGAGAGTTATTTCCGCGCCGTCGTCCGGATGATGAAAACCCGCAAGACATTTAATTAGCGTGGACTTTCCGCAGCCGTTTTGGCCCAGGAGTGCGTGTACTTCCCCCGCACGGAGTTCAAGGTCCACGGCGTCGAGAGCCTTTTGACCCACGAAGGTCTTTGACAGGCCCCGCACCGTCAGCACGGTGCGGGGCGAATCGGCGGTCTTCATGTCAGCTGACCTTCCACAGTCCCTTGTAGAGGGCCACCGCATCGAAGTCCCCGTCCCAGCCTCCGGAGGCCGGGGCGTTTTCGGCGGTGACGAGTTTGCCGGTGATGCCCTGGTCCTGGGGCTTCTGGCCGCTGAAGATCCTGTTCAGATTGTCGACCTGTCCATAGCCGGCACGGCCAAAGGCAAATCCGATCGATGCGGCCTGGAACCCGCCCTTGCGGATCATCTCCGTGTTGGCGACGTCCGCGTCCACGGATATCCCGAAAGCCTTCTTGGAATCAGCCAGACCAGCCTGCTGCAGACCCTGCGAGAAGAACAGCATGGCCGCGTCGTACCCTGCGAACAAAACGTTGTATTTGGGGTTGCTGCGTGCCAGCTGCGCCACCCGGCCGGGGGCGACGGTGCTGATTTCACCTGCCAGGAAGGAACTTTCCGCAACCTGCTCGCAGCCTGCTCCTGCAGCCTTGCAGTCATCGATGAATTGTTTGAGTCCGCTTACACGCGCCTTGACCGTGTCGAATTCCGGGTCCGTCAGGACAATGAATTTGGGTGCGGAGTTGAAGCGCTTGCGGGCCTCGAGGAACGCGAACTCGCCGAGCAGATACCCTGCCTTGTTGTTGGCGTCCAGGGCCGGAATCAGGGATTGGTAGAGATCGTCCTTGTTGCCGCACATATTGCAAGTGACTGCGATGCCGGCGTCCCTGGCGGACTTGATGTCCCCCTGGACCGCGGCCGCGTCGATGGACGTCAGGGCGATGGCATCGACTTTCCGGGAAACGGCCCGCTGAATGGCCGCGGAGATCTTGGTACTGTCGCTTGCGGGATCATCAATGGTCGCATCCCAGCCAAGGAGCTTCGCGGCTTCCTGCGTTGAGCGGGCGGGCCGGGCACATCCTTCCACGGCCATGGAACAGGGGATGATCACGATCTTCTTCGCCCCGCTCACGAGCGATGTGCTCGCCGGGACGGCGTTGGTCGTGGGCGTCTGCGGGGCTGTTGCCGCGGCAACATCGGCAGTGACCTTGGTTGCAAACGCTGCCGAGGCCGCGGAATCCGTATGCGAGGTCTGGCTGGATTGTTGTGCGGACCCGCAGGCCGTGGTCAGCAGCGTGAGACAGGCAAGCAGGGCCAATGCCGCGCTCCCCCGTTGGTGGTTTCTCCGTTGAAACATGTTGGAGCCTCTCTGAATGCCATTGCGGTGGCCGGCGGCAGGATATGAGCGGCCGGGACCAGCCGGGGATGCAATGGGTTTGCCCTCATTGGCAATAGCACCAATGTAGCAAGAAATTCCTACCATAACTAGGCTTATGGAAGGAATTTCTAGCACTCATTATTCGACGGTTACTGACTTGGCCAGATTCCGCGGCCGGTCGATGTCAAGGCCCTTCGCTGCGGCGAGGCTGGCCGCAAAGAGCTGCAGCGGGACGGTGCTCAGCAAGGGTGCAAGGAGGGGGCTGGACGCCGGTATGGTCAGCACAGTGTCGGCCCACCCGGCGGTAACGTGATCGTCTTCTTCTGCGATGGCGATGATGCGCCCGCCGCGTGCCCTGACCTCCTGGATGGTGGACATCATTTTCGCGTGGAGGATCGGGCTCCCGGCCGGTGAAGGAACGACTACGATGACGGCCTGTCCCGGCTGGATCAGGGCAATTGCGCCGTGTTTGAGCTCGCCGGCGGCGAATCCTTCGGCGTGGATATATGCCAGTTCCTTGAGCTTCAGCGCGCCTTCCATGGCGACCGGGTGTCCGACATGCCTGCCGATGAAGAGTACCGCGGTCGCGTCGGCCATGGATCTGGCGAGAGCTTCGATCTGTTCCTTTGTCGCCAGTGCGTCCTGGATTCTTTCGGGCATTCTTGGAAGTTCCCGTGCTGCCGCCGAGATCTCGATCGGGTCGCCGGCCCCTCGAAGCCTTGCAAGATGCAGCGCCAGCAGGAGTCCGGCCGTCGCCTGGGTAAGGAACGCCTTTGTCGAGGCTACGGCCACTTCGGGCCCTGCGTGCGTATAGAGAATCCCGTCCGCTTCGCGCGGAATCGTCGCGCCGACGGTGTTGCATATCGCCAGGACGGTAGCGCCCTGCTCCCGTGCGTAGCGCACGGCCATGAGGGTGTCCATCGTCTCCCCTGACTGGGAGATTGCAACCACGAGCGTTCGGCCATCAAGCAACGGGCTCCGGTACCGGAACTCGTGGGCCAAATCGACTTCAACGGGAATACGGCTCCAGCGTTCAATGGCGTATTTGGCAATCTGGCCCGCGTAGGAGGCCGTACCGCAGGCCACTATGACGATCTTTCGGATCCCCCCGAGGACTTCGTCGCTGATTCCGAGGTCGTTCAGGAACACCGCCCCGTCAACGCCGAGCCGCCCCCGAAGTGTGCGGCGGACAGCTTCAGGTTGCTCATGAATCTCCTTGGCCATGAATGAGGAATGGCCGTCCTTGGTGGCTGCACTGGCTTCCCAATCGACCGTGAATTCCCTCCCGACGGCCGGCGAACCCCCGAAGTCGGTAATGGACACGCTCTCCGCCGTCAGACTAACAACTTGATCCTGCCCGAGTTCAACGGCCCGGCGCGTGAAGTCGATGAATCCGGAGACATCCGATCCCAGGAAATTCTCTCCATCGCCAAGACCCACCACGAGAGGGGAATCCCGGCGGGCTGCAACGATGAGGCCAGGATGGTCGGCGTGCACCGCTACGAGGGTGAACGAGCCCTCCAGGTCCGCGCACGTCCGGCGCACCGCAGTCTCGAGAACGCCAGCGCCTGCTCGATCCCCACCCAGCCCGCGGTAGTTATCTGCAAGAAGAACCGCCGCAACCTCGGTGTCGGTCTCGGAGCGAAAAGCATGACCTCGTTCTACCAGCCGGTCCCGCAGTGAGCGGTAGTTTTCGATGATCCCGTTATGTATGACAGCGAGCCGGTCGTTATCAGCTAGATGCGGATGGGCGTTGGTGTCGGTCGGCGCCCCATGCGTCGCCCAGCGCGTGTGCCCGATTCCCACCACCGCATCAGGCAAGGGGTCCGCCTCGACTAGAGCCGTCAGGTTCCTGAGCTTCCCGGCCCTCTTGCGCACGTGAACCTCCTTGCCAGCCATGACCGCAAGGCCTGCCGAGTCATACCCCCTGTATTCCAGGCGTCGGAGCCCCTCAAGAACCACACTCACGGCCCGCCCAACTGTCGCCGTCTCAACCAAACCGACTCTGCCCGCATACCCCACGATTCCACACATGGGAACGACAGTAGTTCCATGGGAACTTTTTGCCAAATTAGTTTGCATGGTTGGAAATTTCTGCTAGCGTGATGTTCAACAGCACCCGAAGTTCAAGTCGGCCACGCTCCTGAACGCACGAAAGGCTTTTGTAAATGTTGAACCGTACACAAAGGTGTGGAACGAAGATCCGTACCGCTGGGGCCATCCTTCTCGCAGCGGGCCTCGCGATTAGCGCCTCCGGTTGCTCCGGATCGTCCGCCAGCTCAAAGCCGCTGGTCGGCCTCATTACGAAAACCGACGACAACCCGTATTACGTGAAGATGCGCGAAGGTGCACAGCAGAAGGCGTCTGAGCTCGGCTTCGATCTGCAGACGCTCTCCGGCCAAGGCCAAAGTGACAACGACTCACAGGTCAAGGCCATTGAAAATCTGATCGCGCGGGGAGCCAAGGGAATCATGATCGCCCCGTCCGACTCCGAAGCCATCCTTCCCGCGATCAAGAAGGCACGCGACGCAGGAGTCTTCGTCGCGGTGCTCGATTCCCCAACCAACCCGACCAACGCCGCGGATGCCACCTACGCCACGGACAATTTCCAGGCCGGGGTCCTCATCGGTGAGTGGGCCGCCGCGCAGTTCAGCGGCAAACAGGCCCGTATCGCCATGCTCGACCTGAGCCCCGCCCAGGTCGCCGTCGACGTCCAAAGAGACCAGGGCTTCCTTCAAGGGTTCGGCATTGACATTGCCGACAAATCCAAAATCGGTGACGAATCCGATCCCCGGATCGTCGGCCACGAAGTCACCAACGCCAACGAAGCCGGTGGGCGGACAGCAATGGAGAAGCTCCTCCAACGGGACCGCTCCATCAACCTCGTCTACACCATCAACGAACCTGCAGCGGCCGGCGCCTTCGAATCCATCAAAGCCGCAGGCCTTGAGAACAAGGTGACAGTAGTCTCCATCGACGGCGGCTGCCCCGGAGTAAAGGACGTCAAGGCCGGAGCCATCGGAGCCACCTCGATGCAGTTTCCCTTGAAGATGGCCGGTGATGCACTTCAGGCCATCAGTGGTTACTTGAAGGACGGGACGAAGCCGACGACGACAGCCGGACTGGATTTCACCAACACTGGCGTCACCCTGATCACCGACAAACCGGCTCCGGGCGTCACATCTGAAGCCACTACCTGGGGCCTGGACAACTGCTGGGGCTAAACCCGGCACCCAGAACACAGTTCATTGAACAGCGAAGGTACAACAATGAAGTCAGTATCCGCGACCCCCGGGGCCCCTGCCGCGGCAAAAGCCTCCGAGGCACCTGCCCAACGCAAGGTCGGCGAGCGCCTTGACGATCAGCCTCCCGTCCCCTTCCTCGGCCGGGTCCAACGCCAGATGCACGCACACCCGCTCCTGGGACCAACGGCAGTCCTGATCCTCGCCTCCATGGGGTTCACCGCCATGGTGGGTCCCCGGTTCATCGATCCCCTCAACATCTCCCTCATCCTGCAGCAGGTGCAGATCATCGGCATGGTGGGCATCGCACAGACACTCATCATCCTGACCAGCGGCATCGACCTCTCGGTGGCCGCGGTGATGGTCTTCACCACCGTCATCTCCGGCAAACTGGCCGCCGAAACCGGGCTTCCCGCCGTCGTAGCCCTGCTGATCGCCCTGGCAACAGGTGCCGCCTGCGGTCTCCTCAATGGCATCCTGGTGACACGTTTCCGGGTCCCGCCGTTCATCTCGACGCTGGGAACACTGAGCATCTTCACGGCCCTGAACCTGCTGGCATCAGGCAGCCAAACCATTAAGGCCAACGTCCTTCCGAACCTGCTCCTCTGGCCCGGTGAAACCTTCCGCGTCCTCGGCGCTCCCGTCACATACGGGTCCATCCTGGTCCTGCTGAGCTTCGTTGCGGTCGCCTTCATCCTCAAGCGGACTGCATGGGGCGAACACATCTACGCAGTGGGTGACAACGCCGAAGGCGCAAGGCTCAGCGGTATTCGCACTAACAGGGTCCTGCTCAGCGTCTACATCGTGGCCGGCGTCATCTGCGCGATTGCCGGCTGGCTCTTGATCGGCCGCGTCGGATCGGTCAGCCCGTTCTCCGGCGAGGGAGTCAACCTGGCCAGCATTACGGCAGTGGTCATCGGAGGCACCAGCTTGTTTGGCGGCCGCGGCAATGTACTGGGCACCCTATTGGGGGCTTTGATCATCGGGGTCTTCAGCAACGGCCTGACCTTGGCCGGCGTCGATGTCCTCTGGCAGGTATTCACCACAGGCGTACTGGTCATCGTCGCAGTCGGACTGGACCAGTGGACTCGAAAGGTCGCGGGATGACCACCAATCCAATTTCCAACGTTCAACCTATCCTCCATGCGCGGAACCTCGTCAAGCGCTACGGCCACGTCACGGCACTCGCCGGCGCGGACCTGATGCTCTACCCGGGCGAAGTCCTCGCGGTCATCGGGGACAATGGGGCCGGCAAATCCTCCTTGATCAAAGCACTGTCCGGGGCTCTCATTCCGGACGAGGGCGAGATCCAGGTGGATGGCGTGACCCAGAAGTTCCGCTCTCCGCTGGACGCCCGAAGCGTCGGCATCGAGACCGTCTATCAACACCTCGCCTTGGCTCCGGCCCGCGATATCGCCGCGAACCTCTTCCTGGGCCGCGAGATCCGCAAGCCAGGCCCGCTCGGCTGGGGGTTGCGGATGCTGGACCACAAGACCATGCGCAAGGAGACTGCCCGCATCATGGGCGATCTCGGGCTGTTGACCATCCAGAACATCGGCCAGGCAGTTGAAACACTTTCCGGCGGTCAGCGCCAGGGCGTAGCAGTGGCCCGTGCAGCGGCGTTCGGCAGCCGGGTAATCATCATGGATGAACCCACGGCAGCCCTGGGCGTCAAGGAATCCGGCAAGGTCCTGGACCTGATTGGAGGAATCCGCGACCGCGGCATCCCAGTGATCCTGATCAGCCACGACATGCCGCACGTGTTCGAAGTTGCAGACCGGATCCACGTCCAAAGGCTTGGCAGACGCATCGCATGCGTACAAAAGACAGACATCACCATGAACGATGCCGTGTCCCTTATGACGGGCGCCCAGGCGCCGCCAGACGAGCACGATCCCGAAGCACCGCCCGCGCGATTGGCCGTTCGATGAGACAGCCTTCGACGGTTCGTCCGGACGGCGTCGCTCCCGACGTCGGCTACCTCACGCAAGTGGCGGACCCTGACGGCGGCCTCAGGTTCTGGTGGCTTGGCCAGGCAGGCTTCGCTCTGGAACATGGCGGGCGCAGAATACTTCTGGACCCCTACCTCTCCGACAGCCTCGCCATCAAGTATGCGGGCACCATCTTCCCCCACACCCGCCTGCACCCGGTACCGGTAGACCCGTCGCGGCTCCAGGGGGTCAGCGCGGTACTCCACAGCCACGCCCACACCGACCATCTGGACCCGGACACCATCAAGGGTCTATTGCATCAAAACAACCCGTTGTTCGTGGCGCCTAGGGCGCGGCGACAGGTGGCCCTCGACCGGCACATCCCGGAAGACTACCTCCTGGCCATCACGGCTGGAGAGCACGTCGAACTCGGCAGCGGCATCAAGGTCACGGCGATCCCGGCAGCCCACGAAGAACTCGAATTCGACGGTAACGGCGACTCCGTCTTCCTCGGCTACATCCTGGAGATCGCCGGAGTACGGATCTACCACTCGGGCGACTGCGTGCCGTACGACGGCCAAGCGGAACTGCTCCGCAGCCACAACGTGGACCTGGCTTTCCTCCCCATCAACGGGCGCGACAGCCGCCGCCTGCAGAACGGCGTTCCCGGCAACTTCACAGTGCGCGAAGCGGCAGCCCTCTGCCAGGAAGCGGCGATTCCCGCCGTCGTCGGCCACCACTTCGGGCTGTTCGACTTCAACACGGTGGAGCGCAGCCACGCCGTCCGCGAATTCGGCGATTTCGCCAGGGAGCTGCAATGGACCCTCCCCGAGGTGGGCCGATGCTACGCCATCGAGCGCGCCCAACAACCGGCCGAACACCTGAAAGGAATGAGCTGACATGAACCTTGACCTCGAGAACGCCCTGCGGCGGCTCCGGATTGTTCCCGTCATCGAAATCGCCGACGCCAGCGACGCCGTCCCGCTGGGACGGACCCTGACGGAAGCCGGCCTGCCGGTTGCGGAAGTCACGTTCAGGACGCCTGCCGCTGCCGAAGCCATCGCCCGCATGGTGCGGGAGGTGCCGGGACTGCTGGTTGGTGCCGGTACGGTCCTTTCCGAGGGGGACGTGGATGCAGCCGTCGACGCCGGCGCCCACTTCCTGGTGTCACCTGGCCTGAATGCCGCTGTAGTTGAGCGCGCCCGCCGCGCCGGTATTCCGATCATCCCAGGCGTCACCTCACCCACCGAAATCGAAACGGCCCGCGCCCTCGGCCTGCGACTGCTGAAACTCTTCCCAGCCGAGGCGGTGGGCGGGCTTCCGCTGGTGAAGGCCTTCGCCGCCCCCTACCCGGACGTGGCCTTCATGCCGACCGGCGGAATCACGGCAGACACCGTCGCCGCTTGGCTCCAGGTACCAACCGTGGCAGCTTGCGGCGGATCCTGGATCGCCACCCGCTCCGACATCGCAGGCCAGCAGTGGGATGACATCCGCAGCAAAGCCAGCCAGGGGGTGCAACTCGCATCCCAGGTCACCCCCTCCGCGGCGTCCCGGTGACGGCCACGAATCCCAACCAACCCAAGAACCCAACACAACAAGGAGAACCCACAATGAGCGAAACATACGTCCCCCAGAACGGCGTGGCCCTGAGCGACAAAGTCGCAATCGTCAGCGGCGCAGCTTCCGGCATCGGCGAGGCCGTGGCACGCATCTTTGCCGCCAACGAAAGCAAAGTCCTGCTCGTAGACATCGACGAAGAACGCCTGGAAAAAGTCACCGCCAGCATCCGCGGCTACGGCCGCGGAGAGGTCCACTCCATCCTCGCCGACGTCACCGACGAACAATCCGTCATCGACCTCTTCGCCTGGGCCAAGAACACCTGGGGAAGCGTCGACCTCATCGTCAACAGCGCCGGACGCGACTCCCTCGCACCGCCGGTGGTGGACGTCACCCTTGACGAGTGGAACAAGACGATGACCCCTAACCTGACCGCGGTGTTCCTGATGTGCCGGGAAGCATTCAGGATCATGGAAAAGCAGGAAAACGGCGGCCGCATCATCAACATGGGCTCATCCTCCGCGAAGGTTGCCTCCGGGCCCGGGCACAGCCCCTACCGCGCATCAAAGCACGGCCTGATGGGCTTCAGCAAAAACATCCTGCTCGAAGGCAAGGACAAGAAGATCGGCGTCACCGTCATCAACCCCTCCCACGTCAAGACACCGATGACCGAAATCATCGACAAGGGCCTCTACGACGGAGATGTCCCCGCGTACATCGACGGCTGGCTGGACAAAAAGGAAATCGAAGAAGGCATCCACGCCAGCTGCATCGAGGTGGACAACGTCGCCGAAATCACCCTGTTCGTGGCCACACGGACTCCGGACGTCACCATCCCGCAGATCTCCCTCTACCCCACCCACAAGGCCCACCGCTACGGCATGGAGGTCTAGAACACCATGAAAGCTGCCATCCTTACCGGGCTTGACGAGATGGAATACACCGACATTCCAGATCCCGAACCCGTCGGAGACAACCCCGTCCTGGTCCGCGTCGGTGCCGTCGGCGTCTGCGGATCCGACGTGCTCCGTTACGGGCACGGCAAGGCGTATCACTACCCGCTGGTCCTCGGACATGAGTTCTCGGCCATCGTCGAGGACGCCCCGCAAGGATCAGGCCTTATACCCGGGGACCGTGCGGCGGTCTTTCCCCTGCTGCACAGGCACGATGACCCCATGTCCGAAATCGGCGAATATGCCCTGGGCACCGGGTACGACTACTTCGGATCCCGCAGGCACGGGGCCATGTCCGAGCGGATGTGGGTGCCGCAGCGG
This sequence comes from bacterium RCC_150, assembly GCA_041360635.1. Lineage (GTDB taxonomy): Bacteria > Actinomycetota > Actinomycetes > Actinomycetales > Micrococcaceae > Arthrobacter. The sequence goes on from JBFUPP010000001.1 coordinate 304,569, forward strand.
AGTATCTTCCGCGTTCCCAACGACATGCCCCTCACCCACGCGGCCATGGTAGAACCTGCCGGAGTGGCCCTGCACGCCATGTTGAAAGTGCAGATCCCCACCCATGCCACAGCGCTGGTGATCGGAGCCGGACCGATCGGCGCCCTGGCCGCGCAGTGGCTGCGTATTTTGGGCTGCTCCCGGGTTCTGGTGGCCGACATCGATGACCGCAAGCTGGAGATCATGTCCGGGCTTGGCTTCGAGACCCTGGATGCCAAAACAGGCGACACGGCTGAGCTTGCCAAGGCCGCCACCAGCGGGTGGGGGCCGGACATTGCTGTTGAGGCGACGGGAAACCCGAAAGCGCTGATCCAGGCAATTGAAGCGGCATCCGTCCAGGGTCAGGTGGTCCTTCTCGGCGACCTGAGCGCCGATCTGCACTTGGCCAAGTCTACCGTCTCCTCCCTCCTGCGACGGGAACTGCGGCTATACGGGACCTGGAACGCCAAGGTTGCACCCAAGGGCCGCAGCGAATGGGACATGGTCATCGCCCACCTGGGCCGTGACCTCCACGTGGACGAACTGATCAGCCATGTCCTGCCACTTGAGGAGGCGCCCACAACTTTCAGGCAACTCACCGACCGTGCGATCTGGTACAACAAAGTACTGTTCGCCGTTTCGGCCGAGGCTCAGGCGGAGGTGCGGACCCTGTGAAAGCCGCGCGCCTCCACTCCCCCGGCAACATCACCGTCGATGAAATCCCCAAGCCGACAGCCGACGCCGGGGACATCATCATCAAGGTCCGGGCAGCCTCGATCTGCGGCACCGACCGCCGGATTGCCGCCAACGGACACTTCAAACTCCAGGACGGAACACCACGCGTCCTCGGTCACGAATTCGCCGGGGAAATCACCGAGACCGGCAGCGAAGTTGTCGGCTACGCCGTCGGCGACAGGGTCAGCGTCACGCCCAATGTCGGCTGCGGCAGATGCCCGGATTGCCTCGTTGGATTGAACAACATGTGCCCGTTTTACGAGGCCTTCGGCATCACCATGGACGGAGGCTTCGAGGAGTACGTCAGGATCCCCCGCTTTGCCATCAACCGCGGCAACGTGTTCCACCTGCCCGAGAGCGTAACGTATGCCGAGGCCGCGCTGGTAGAACCCCTCTCATGCTGCTACAACGCCGTCAGCAAACTGGGCGTTCACCCCGGCAGCACGGTGTTGATCATGGGTGCAGGGCCCATCGGAGCTTGCCATGTCATGTTGAGCAAGCTCTACGGTGCCCGGAAAATCATCGTGTCGAACAACCGGCAGCCACGTCTTGACTTCGCTGGATCCGTCGGGGCAGATGTGCTGGTCAACCTCACCGAACGCGACCTCGCCACCGTGGTGGGTGAAGAGACCGGCGGCCGTGGTGTTGACGTTGCGTTGACGTGCGTGTCGAAACCGGAGGTGCAGGCCCAAGCAGTGGAACTGCTGGCCACCCACGGGCGGGTGAACTTCTTTGCCGGTCTCGGCAAGGCGCAGAGCGTTCCGCTGGACACCAACAGGGTCCACTATCAGGGTCTGACCCTCACGGGAACGACCGGGTCAAGCAATTCCGATTACGCCGAATCCCTTCGACTGGTGGGAGAAGGCCGGCTGGACCTCTCGCCACTGGTCAGCCAGAGCTTCACACTGGATGACATCGAGAAGGCCATGGCCTACGCAGGATCGGGCCAGGGGATGAAGGCCATGATCCTTTTCGAATCGAATTGATGCGTTGCACCTCAAACCCCCAACGCGCACAGAAATGGACCGGCGATGACAACGAAGTACATCATGGCGCTGGATGCCGGAACGACCGGCATTCGGGCAATAATCTATAACTCGGACGTTGAGATCGTAGGCGAAGCCAGCCAGGAGTTCACCCAGATATACCCCAAGCCGGGCTGGGTGGAACACGATCCCATGGAAATCTGGAACACCCAGCTGGCAGTCGCCCGCCGCGCCCTCCTGGGGGCCGGCATCGATCCGCAGGACATCGGCGCCATCGGCGTGACCAACCAACGCGAAACCACCGTTATCTGGGACCGCAGCACCGGCAAGCCGGTCATGAACGCGATCGTATGGCAGGACCGGCGGACAGCAGGGGTCTGCGACGGCCTCAAGGAGCGGGGCTTGGAGGACCACGTCCGTTCCACCACCGGCCTGGTCATTGACGCCTACTTCTCCGGCACCAAAATTGCGTGGATCCTGGACAACGTTCCCGGCGCACGCGCCCGGGCAGAAGCCGGCGAACTGTGTTTCGGCACCATCGACAGCTGGCTGATCTGGAACCTGACGGCCGGAGCGGCTCACGTCACCGACTACTCCAACGCCGCCCGGACGATGCTGTTCGACATCAACACGCTGGACTGGGATGACAAACTACTCACCGAGATCCGCGTGCCCCGGCTCATCCTTCCCGAGGTCCGTCCAAGCAGCGAGGTCTACGGACATACGTGCGACGGGATCTTCGCCGCCGCCCGCATCCCGGTCGCCTCGGCCATCGGGGACCAACAGGCCGCACTGTTCGGCCAGGCGTGTTTCGACCGCGGCATGGTCAAGGCCACCTACGGCACCGGCGCCAGCCTGGTCATGAACACCGGCGATAAGCCGGTCAGCTCGGCGAACGGCATGCTGACCACCATCGCATGGGGCATCGGCGGCAAGGTCGAATACGCGCTCGAAGGACTGATCTTCGTGGCCGCTGCATCGATCCAGTGGCTGCGGGATGAGCTGCGGGTCATCTACGATTCGGCAGACAGCGAATACGCCGCGATGCGGGTGGAAGATTCCGGCGGGGTGTACGTTGTTCCGGCGTTCACCGGCCTCGCGGCCCCGTACTGGGATCCGTATGCCCGGGGCGCGATCCTTGGACTCACCCGGGGATCGAGCCGGAACCACATCATCCGCGCCACCCTTGAATCCATCGCCTTCCAGATCAAGGACGTCATCAATTGCATGGAAGCCGATGCCGGCCTCCCCGTCTCCGAAATCAGGGTCGACGGCGGTGCCGTGCGGAACAACTTCCTTATGCAGTTCCAGGCCGACATGGTCAACGTCCCGGTCCTCCGTCCCCGCCAGGTGGAGTCCACGGCCCGCGGAGCAGCACTTCTGGCGGGTCTGGCCTGCGGATTCTGGAACAGCCAGGACGAACTGCGTGACACTTTCGCGCTCGACCGGGCCTTTGTCCCGGACATGTCCGGAGAAAAACGCTCCGCGCTGTACGCCGGCTGGCAGAAGGCCGTCGCCCGCGCCTGCGACTGGGAAGAACACGAAACCACCACCCCACCGACCACCACACCCTAGGAACGCCCTGTGACCCTACTGCCCGCCGTCGAACCGACGATGTATTTCGTCGGTGTCACGACGAACAAATCCTCCATCATGAAAGTCTTCCCGGCCTGGGCCGAAGAACTGGGCCTTGATGCAACCCTGAAGGGCATCGACCTCCCCCCGGGCGCCCCGCCGCAGGCCTACCGCGACGTCGTCGGATTTCTGAAATCCGACCCCCTTTCGCTCGGGGCGCTGGTGACCACCCACAAACTGGACATTGTGAGCGCCGCCCGCGACCTCTTCGACGAGTTCGGAGTCGACGCGCAGATCCTGCACGAGATCAGCAGCGTCAGCAAACGATCCCCGCACCTCTGGGGCAACGCCATGGACGCCGTCACCAGCGGCCTCGCCCTGGAAGCCATCCTTCCCGAGAATTACTGGGAAAACTCATCAGCAGACCTGGTTCTGCTCGGTGCCGGGGGTTCCTCCCTTGCCCTGACCCTGTATCTGCACAAGCGCGCTGCCGCCGGGCTGCCCGGACCCAAGAAGATCATTGTTACAAACCGCCGGAAGCTCCGGCTAGAAGAGATGCGGGCGATGCACGCCGGGATTGGCAGCACGCTGCCGATCACCTACATCCAGACCACCGATGGATCAACCAACGACGAAGTCGTCGCCAACGCGTCGCCCGGCTCCCTCATCATCAACGCAACCGGCCTGGGCAAAGACCGCCCGGGCTCTCCGCTGACGGACGGCGTCACCTTCCCCCAAGATGCCATTGCCTGGGACTTCAATTACCGCGGAGACCTCGTCTTCCTGGACCAGGCCAGGGCCCAACAGCCCGGGCTGCACGTCCGTGTCGAGGACGGCTGGGTGTACTTCATCCACGGATGGACCCGCGTGATTGCCGACGTCTTCAACATCGATATCCCCACCCGGGGGGCGGACTTCGACCGTCTCTCCGAAATCGCCCAAAACGTTACCAAGAAGGAGATTCCCTCATGAACACCACACCCGCAACCACGGTCCAGGCCGTTGTCACCGACTTCAACGTCACCACCGGCCTGTCCACCACCAAAGCCCCCCTGCAGCGCCGCCTCTCCGGCATGGCAGACATGTACGCGGACCAGGACGCGGCCGCTACACAGCTGACCGAGGAAGACGTGCTCGTGTATGAGTTTTTCGACATGGGCGTTCCCTCCACCAACGGCGACGTGGCCTACGGCACCAGCATCACGTACCCGGGCAAGGTCGGCGACGAGTACTACATGACCAAGGGCCACTTCCATGAGGTCCTGGACACGGCGGAAATCTACTACTGCCTGAGCGGCCGCGGCTACATGCTCATGGAAAACCCGGAGGGAGACTGGCAGGCGGCCGAGTTCACTCCGGGCCAGGCTGTCTACGTTCCCCGCCGCTACGCCCACCGCAGCATCAATGTCTCAGACACCGAGCCCCTCGTCACATTCTTCGCGTTCCCCGGACACGCCGGCCACGACTACGGAACCATCGAGACCAAGGGATTCCGCAAGCTGTGCGTCGACCGGGACGGCAAGCCCGAATTCATCGACAACCCCCGATGGCAGGCCTAGCCCACATGTCTACGCCGATCATCAGTGCCAACGGCCGCAAGGGCCGTATCGCGGTGACCCCCCGTTCCATTTCGGACGGGGGGCACCCCGCCCTGCGGCAGCTGGAAATGGCAGGATACGACGTCGTCTATCCCGCCCCGGGCGCTGTCCCCAGCGAACGCCAGCTCCGCAGGGACCTGCCAGGATGTGTTGGGTACATTGCCGGCACGGAAACTCTCAGCGGCCCTCTTCTAGCCGAGTTCCGGGAGCTCAAAGCCATCTCCCGTAACGGGGTGGGCGTTGACTCCATCGATCTTGAAGCTGCAGAACGCCTTGGAATCAGCATCCTGACGGCGCCCGGAGCCAATTCCCAAGGCGTGGCGGAACTGACCATTGCCTTGATCCTGGCCAGCATCCGCAGCATCCCGTGGCACGACGGCCAGCTGAAAACAGGCCACTGGAACCGCCGCCCCGGCCGTGAAGTCTCAGGGCGCGTCCTCGGGCTGATCGGCTGCGGACAGATCGGGCGCCGCGTAGCAGGCATGGCGCTGGGTCTGGGCATGAAAGTCCTCGCCTTTGATGAATTTCCAATGGCATCCTTTACTCCGTCGGAGGATTTCTCCTGGGCGTCGCTGGAGACCGTGCTTTCATCAAGCAACGTCATTTCTCTGCATATGCCGCCCGCGGACGAGCCCGTCATCGGTCCGAAGTCCATCGGCCTGCTCCAGGAAGGGGTTGCTCTCATCAATACGGCGAGGGCGTCGCTCATCGACGACGATGCGGTCCTGGCGGCGCTGAACTCGGGCCGGATCGGCTTCCTGGCCACCGATGTTTTCCGGTCCGAACCACCGGAGCCCAGCCCTCTGGTCTCGCATCCGAACGTCATCGCGACACCGCATATCGGTGGCTACACTAGGGAAAGCGTTGACCGAGCCACTTGGGCGGCTGTGGACAACCTGCTTCAGGCCCTCGCGAACCAGCACTAGACCGGAGACTGCCACATGACGGAGACCTTCACCGAAGGTGGACTGCTGCACCGGATCTCGGCGCGGCTCCCCTACCTTCCGCCTTCGCTCCGTCTTGTGGCCGAAGCGGTGCTGAAGTCCCCCGAGCGGGCCCAGGCCATGACCATCACCGAACTGGCACTCGCTGCTGGGGTCGGCGAGTCCACGGTCTCCCGGTTCGTCAAGGAGCTCGGCGTGGACGGGTACAAGTCGATGTTGCTGGGCCTGGCCGAGGCGACCTTCATCTCGAAGGCAGCCACGGGCACGCAGCAGGCTGCCTCCGAGGTGGTCTACGAGGGTGTCAACCGAGGAGATTCAGCGGCCGAGATTGTCGGCAAAGTCGAACGCAGCAGCATCCAGTCGCTCCGGCGCACCGGGAACAGGCAGGACGTCGAGACTATCGAGCGTGCGGTCGACATGATCGATTCCTCTGCCACATTGGTTTTCTGCTGCATGGGATCCTCCAGCATCGCAGCCGAAGAAGCCGTCATGCGCTTCACTCGCGCCGGGAAGAAGTGCATGCTCTACCGCGACACCACCATCCAGGTAATGCTGGCCTCGATTCTGGCGCCCGGTGACGTGCTCATCGGAATCAGCGACTCCGGCCAGAGCACGCCTATCATCGAAGCGATGCACCTTGCCCAGCAACGCGGAGCGGCAACCATCGCCATTACTGGCACCGAAGGCTCCCCGATGCTCGAGTACTCGGACGTTGTCCTCTATACGGCCACCGTCCCCAGCGGCGGGGAGCTCTACGGCGAGTCGGTGACCAGCAAATGGGGGCAACTACTGGTCATCGACATCCTGTACGCGGCCTATGCCACCCGGCACTACGACGCCACAGTTGAACACCTCAAGCAGACCTATCAGGGTGCGATCCGCCAATCACGCAGCGGTCCCCCGCAATCCCCGCGGCAAGGCAACTAAACCGACGTTGCCGCATAACCAGCGCGCGGCAGGCTTGTCATTCACTGGCCAGCGGCTGCGGCGTCGCTGACCCGGCTCCAGGTTCCAGCTGAAGGCCAGCTCTTAACCCACCGCAGGAGATCGGACGCATCCAGAGAAGCGCGCACGAGATCTGCCGTCGGCCTCTGGTCCGGAGAAGCCGGAATGCCTATCACTTTCAGACCCGCCAAACGCGCCGCGGTCGCACCGGCCTCGGAGTCCTCGAAAGCCAGACAGTCTTCAGGATCAAAACCCAGAGCGGCAGCGGCCACCAGATACACGTCAGGCATCGGCTTTGGGTTGGCGACCTCCTCAGCGGAGACCGTGACCGCGAACCCCCCATCGAATCCGCCCCGGAGAAGTGCCTGGTCCAGGATGCGACGGGCAGAGTTGCTTGCCACGGCCACCGGCACCCTTGAGGAGACTGCTGCGACGAACGACTGCGCCCCGGGCATCGGTTCAGCCGATTGGGCAACCATCGCGCCGTTAACCTCGAGCAATTGATCGACGACCGTCCCCGGATCCGCTCCCGCACGTGCCGCAATGAGCGGTCCGATGTGAGTGGCAGGAAGACCAACGAGACGTCGCCGAAGCTTGGCGTCAAACAGTACGCCATGTCTCTCGCAAACAAGACGCTGTGTCCGAACCCACAAGGATTCGGTGTCCATCAAAAGACCGTCGCAATCAAAAACAACGGCTCGCGGGCGCCAATCGCCAAAAGCGGCCTCCAGATCCGACGTCACTGCGTCTGGATTCAAGAGATGATGTGGCGCCCCGTTCGACCCCTCGGGACTGTGGCCGTACGAGTCATCTAACACCCGGAAATGATACCAAAAGCACACAGATCCTCGTGTGGATGTCGGCTGTTCCTTCCTACTGGATCTGGCCAGATTGACAACGTCAGGAGTTACCTCGCGATGACCCCGGTTTGACCGGAAGTCGCAAGTTCGCGCTGGCTCGCGGCCGTCGAAATGACATCATCATCCTGCGCTCATGGCGATATTGAGACCTGCGACCTGCAGTGTGCGACAACGCCTAAGAGAAGGCCGGATGCCGAGCCACGACGGACCGGGCCCGCCGTCAGGCTTTCCGGGGAACCGCACAGTCTTCGCATAGTCGCAAGCGGCGCCCATACTAATGATGTTCCCCAGGCAGCGACCGCGGTTCATCTGTGCAGCGATTGCATCGGCCGCAGCAGAGCATCGACGGCGCGTCCGAGAGCGAGGCCCTGACTTCCCCCCTCGTGCATTGGACCGGCAGACTACAGTAATTTGCCGCGGCCCAGGCTTCGCAGAGCATGCGGACGGACTTCTGGCAGATCCGATACACGAACTCGACCAAGTCATGTAGCCCGATCCTGACCGAACCATGAAGAAGCAAGAACACAGACCTACCGCCAACAAAGGAAAGAGACACTCAGCCACATCGAACGGCCACCAACAAAAAAGGCCCCGAAGGGCCCACACAAAGCGGATTTGTCCCCAGTCAGAGGCCCAAAAGGGCCCCTGACCTGGGAAAACGTGCCCGAGGTGGGACTCGAACCGGGCTCCCGCCCTGGAAACACTCGGAAGTTCCGAAAACATCCCGAATACGGCCCGATCCGGCACCGGAACGGCCGAGTCCGACGGGCAAAGTGTGAACAGTAACCACACCGCCATTTTCTATGGTTTTCCAGCCTGGTTCGCGACACTCAGTTGCGAGCCAACAGCCGTGACCAAGAAACGTCCACACGAGCCTTGTTAGGCAAACCGCTTCGGTGGCCGACGAAAGACGACTTGCCTGTCTGAGTGGGTCGCGAAGTACGCTTCCCACTGGAATTGGCGAAATGTCCAATTCCGTCGGCGTTCAGGATTCTCCTACTCACCCGCGGTCGAGCCGCTAGCCCCGAAATAACGGAGCGCGCTCGACCGCCAGCAGGAACGCCTGACAGCAGTGCACTTGCTAAAGGTTCGTGAATTCGTGGTTTCAATGCGAGAGTCAATACGCGACCCCTCGATTCTCGATGCCTGCGCTCTGACCACTCGCGCGCGCAAATTGATAGCCGCCGCCGGCTTCCTACCTGGAGGACTGGCGTCGGCTGCTGCCTTGTTGACTTGAATTGGGCGAACATATCTGCTTGTCAAAATGACGACACGTTCGTGTTCTGGTGAAGGGACAACCCACGCTGCTGCGACAATGTCACTCGTTGATTCGATTGCGATGCTGGCGCCGTGCCGGCCATGGGGGTAGTGGTGGGGTTTTACGTTCGGAAAAGCCTGAAGGCGGGCCCGTTCAGGTTCAATCTGAGCAAGTCCGGGCTGGGTGTCAGCGCCGGGGTTCCTGGTTTTCGCGTCGGTTCAGGCCCCCGTGGCAACTACGTACGCATGGGGACAGGGGGCGTCTATTATCAAACATCATTCGGCGGTGGCAAGGGCGCCGGTCCGACAAGCCAGGCTCCTAGTTTCCCCCCGCTTCCCATTTCAGTATCCGCTGATGTGGTTTTTGAAGACCAACGTGGTGCCAGCGTTCAGGCCCTTGCCCCGACGTCCGCTGACGACCTGGTACAACAACTCAATGAGGCAGCAGCGCGCAAACCGCTGACACGTTGGATCGTTATCGCGGTTGTTCTGTTGGGTTTGATCACGATGCCTTTCGGGCTCTTCGTCTGGCTACTGGGCATTCCCGTGATCTGGTGGGTCGTTCAGCGGGACCGTGCCCGGCGGTCTGTCGTGATTTTCTTCGACGTCAACGACGAGCACGCCCGTCAATTCCAGGCACTCGTCGATGCGGGGCTCTCCTTGGGGCAGTCACAGAAGCTCTGGCGCATAGACGAAGCCGGGGCGTTACGGGCCGGGTACCAGCAAAAGGTCAACGCCGGTGCCACATCCTTGGTCGGCCGTTCCGTTGCTGGGTTTACCCACACCGGGCCAAGGGAGCTCGTCACAAACATTGCTGTGCCGGGCGTCACTGCCGACGGCACATCAATGTACTTCCTTCCAGACCGCATCCTCCTCGGCCGCAAAGGCGCCTTCACGGACTTCCCGTATGCCTCACTTCGGATACAGGAGCGACTGACCAACTTCATTGAATCCCCCGGGGTTACGCCTTCAGATGCCGTTCAGGTCGGATCGACCTGGCAGTACGTGAACAAGACGGGCGGTCCGGACCGCCGGTTCAAAAACAATCCGGTGCTGCCCATCATGAAGTACACGGAGCTCGAACTGGACACCGTGGCCGGTTTCCGGTGGATCCTTCAGGTATCAAGCGCACAGGCTGCCTCCCTCTTCGCCAAAGAACTGCACTCATCAGCGGCTTTCAAGGCAACCACCGCCCCCACCCCGACCCCCTCCACTCCTCCAATCAACCCCGAACCCGTTGTTCCGTCTTCGCTGGCTGCACCTTCACCAGCTGCACCTCTGCTTGTCCCCGTACCGGAGGTTGAGTCCCCGGTGATGGAGCAGGCAACTCCGGCCGTTGCGGTCAAACGGGCGGCGCGTTGGTACGGACCGACGGAATCACTGGACCTCGGCCACGGTGTCCGAATCCCGGGGATGGTCTATGCCGGCCAGGGCCTCACTTCTCCTCGAGGAGGTGTGGAGCCGTCACTGATCGACCCCACACTTCGGGTAGATCACCGCAACCCGGACTGGTCGGGCCAGTGCCTGGGCTATTGGCCCTCCTACGCCGATATCACCCCGGCAGGGCGGGCAGCTTACATTGCCTGGCTCGGCCAGGGCCGCCGGGTCCCGGAGACGCCGATCGGCTATGTTTTCCTTTTCATGTATGGGCTTGAACGGCGCGTCTTTGCCGACATCGCCAAGCAGCCTGAGCTGGCCCCGGAATTGGGCGGAATCAGGGCGGAGATGCTCGATCTGCTGGAGGTGTACGGCGATTCAAGTGGGTCGTTCGACTCTTACGCATCGCGCTTTGTTGATGTGATCGATTTCCTCATGCTCCAAGCTGCAGATGACTTTCCCGAGCCCCCGGCCCTCACGGAATCACGGTGGGAGGTTCCCATAGTGCTTCGTGTTCTCTTGGGTGCCTTTGCTGCTGACGGTAAAGCCATCCCCGCCGATTGGGCCCTTGCATGGGCGTGGTTCCATCCTGAAATCGCCGTCCGCACGCCGGCGACGCGCTGCACCGATGAATTCACCCGTCTCTTCCGCCTGCGCTACCGTCGGCGTTTCGGGGACGGATTCACCGTCCGGCCGGGCGCTTCGAAATTGCGGCTCGACTACACCACAGCGAGCTCCCAGATCGGGGTCATAAGCATGACCATCGGCGAGACGCCCGACGTTTTCGCCCTGAAGGCGCCTCAAAAGAAGCTTGCGGTCTTGTTCGACGAGGTCACGGCGGAACTGGATGCCTACAGCAGGTGGCTTGGCCGCAATCCGAACAAGGCCGGATCCCTGACCGCCGCTGCACTGTTGCCAAGCGATCTTCTCGTTGACGCTGAGGGGCCGGTCGGCGACTTCCGGGCCTGGGTGCGGGGAGAACTCGGAGACCACAAGACCGCAGAGATGTCCGGACACACGCTCTTTGAGCACTGGCCGCCGACCAGCACGGAGAAACTGACGAAACCCGAAGCGGTCAATCTGGCGGCTCTCCTGGACAGCTTTGGTGTTGGCGTCGAACCCGATGTCCGCTTCGGCGGGACAGCCATCACCAGCAGCACACCGGTCGTCCTGTTCCTCGCCCGGCCAGGCAGTCCCCACTCCCCGACACCGTCCTACAGCAGCGCACTGACCATGACCCACCTGGCTGCCGCGGTGATTGCCGCCGACGGAGACATCTCCCCAGTGGAACTCGACCATCTCACGGCCCATATCGAATCATCCCTGCAGCTGACAGAGCCCGAGCGCACCCGGCTGCAAGCCCACCTTCAATGGCTGGTGGCGTCGGAAGTGAAGCTCACCGGCCTGACGAAACGGCTCAGCACCCTCATCAGTGCACAAAAGGCGGCGTTGGGCGACATACTCATCACCGTGGCAGCCGCCGATGGACACATCGCCCCGGGCGAAGTCAGCATCCTGCAGAAAATCTACAAACTGCTCGACCTGGACCCCGGCCTCGTCACCAGCCGGCTCCACTCCGCCCTCACAGGACAACATAGCGCCGCAACGGGACCTGTCACAGTGCGCCCGGCCGGGAACCCGGACCCGGGTTACCCCATCCCCGCTCCCCCGGCGGCACAGGATGCGGCACCAACGAACAGCTACTCGCTCGACGCTTCGACGATCCAAGCAAAATTGGCTGAAACCGCGGAAGTGTCCGCGCTCCTGGGTGACATCTTCAGCGACGACACCCCCGGCAGCTTTGAACCCCCTGTACCTTCGCCCGCCAAACCCAGGACAAACCCCAACGAGGAACCCGCAGCCCCAGCCATTGGGGACCTTGATCTGGCCCATTCCAAACTGGTCCGGGCGTTGGCTGGACGTGAACAACTTCCGTGGATGGAATTTGAAGACCTCGCCGCCCAATGCGGGCTGCTACCCGAAGGCGCCCGCGACACGGTCAACGAAGCCGCGCTTGACGCCTCCGACGAGCCTCTCCTTGAAGGGGACGAAACCCTGACCATCAATTCCTACGCACTCCAGGAGCTCCTGGCATGACCACCTCCCCACAGACCGCCATCCGCCCGCGCGAACGTGACGCCCTGCTGCAGTCACTCCGATCCGGAGTTGTTCCCCGACTCGGCCAGCAGCACGTCCAAGTCGGACGGGTCAACGAAGTCAAAGCCCTCCTCTCCGACATCAACAGGATCAACGACGGCGGCTCAGGCAGCCGGTTCATCATCGGAGACTACGGCTCAGGCAAGACCTTCTTCCTCCATGTTGTGCGCTCCATCGCACTGCAGCAGAAACTCGTCACCGTCCACGCCGACCTCTCCCCCGACCGGAGACTTCACGCCACGGGTGGACAAGCCCGCAGCCTCTACGCCGAACTCATGCGGAACATGGCCACACGGGCAAAACCTGACGGCGGCGCAATGTCCAGCGTCGTGGAACGGTTCGTCGGCCAGGCACTGACGGAATCCCGGGACACCGGCACACCCGTCGAGAGCATCATCCGCAGGAGCCTCAACGAACTCACAGAACTCACCGGCGGCTACGACTTCGCCGAAGTTATCGCCAAATACTGGCAAGGACACGACACCGGCAACGAACAGCTCAAATTAGACGCTGTTCGGTGGCTACGGGGAGAATTCTCCACCCGCACAGATGCCCGCGCCGCCCTAGGTGTCAGAACCACCGTTGATGACTCCAACTTCTACGACCAACTCAAACTTCTCGCCCGCTTCGTCCGCCTGGCCGGTTTCGGAGGGATCCTCATCTGCCTCGACGAGATGGTCAACCTCTACAAACTGGCCAACACCCAGGCACGCAACTCCAACTATGAACAAATCCTCAGGATCCTCAACGACTCCACCCAAGGAAGCGCCGCAGGCCTCGGGTTCCTCTTCGGTGGAACACCCGACTTCCTGCTCGACCCACGCCGCGGCCTGTACTCGTACACCGCGTTGCAGTCACGCCTGGAGGAGAACAGTTACGCCGTCGACGGCCTCGTGGACTACTCCGGCCCCGTCCTTCGCCTGGCCAGCCTGACGCCGGAAGATTTCTATGTCCTGCTGACCAAGCTCCGCCATGTCCAGGCGGCCGGCGACGAATCGGCCTATCTGATCAGCGACGAAGGCATCACCCAATATATGAGCCACTGTGCACAGCGCATCGGCGACGCCTATTTCCGCACCCCACGGAACACCATCAAAGGCTTCCTGGACCTGCTCGCCGTGCTCGAACAAAACCCGGACCGCGCCTGGGAGGACCTGATCACCGCCCTGCAGCTCGAGCAGGAGACCAACCCCGACCTCGCGCCCTTGGAGACCGCCGGAGACCCGTCCCCTGCCCTCGACCGTCCCGGCGAATTCCATAACGACCTCCCAGCGGATGAAGACCGTCGAGCAGCGAACGACACCGATGATGAGCTTTCAGCCTTCAAGCTCTGAACCCACCGGGGACCGTGCGGCATTTGGGCTGCTCCACCGAAGCGTTCAGTCCTGGATTTGGGAACAGAAATGGGACCATCTGCGACCTGCTCAGGCCGAAGCGGTCGAGCCGATCCTCCGGGGCGACACCGACGTCATCATCAGTGCTGCAACAGCGTCCGGCAAGACCGAAGCAGCATGGCTTCCAATCCTCTCATCGCTGGCCCAGGCACAGGACAGATCAACACTGCCCACGGGAGTGAAGGCGCTGTACATCTCACCACTGAAGGCCCTGATCAACGACCAGTACGGCAGGCTCGAAACCCTTGCCGGCAAGACGGGCATCCCGATCCATCGCCGTCACGGTGACATCGGCGGCGCCGCCCGCCGGGCCCTGAAAGAATCACCCGACGGGCTGCTGCTCATCACTCCCGAGTCCTTGGAAGCCATGTTCGTTACCCAAGGGACCCGGGTTCCGGCACTGCTCAACGGACTTCAGTACGTGGTGATCGATGAACTGCATTCCTTCATCGGGACTGAGCGCGGAGCCCAGCTGCAATCCCTGCTGCACCGGGTAGAGCTTGCCATCCGACGGCGTGTCCCCCGCATTGGTCTCTCGGCCACCCTCTCAGACCCCTCCATTGCGGCACGATTCCTCAGGCCCGACAAGACAGACGAGGTCCGCGTGATCGGAGGGCACAACGACGATGCGGCCGAACTCCGTATGCAACTGCGCGGATACGTCACCAGCGGAGACAGTCCCTCCGACGAAGATGAACCCGCTGACATCGATCCCGACAAACAGGCCATCGCAGACCACCTCTTCCGCCACCTGCGAGGACAAGACAACCTGATCTTCGCAAATTCGCGTGCCAACGTCGAAACCTACGCCGACCTGCTTAATGGCATCAGTGACCGCGCCCGAGTCCGGAACGAATTCTTTCCCCACCACGGGAACCTGTCCAAAGAATTCCGCGAAGAAGTCGAGTCCCGGCTACGGTCGGTCGACACGCCAACAACAGCGGTCTGCACCTCAACACTTGAGATGGGAATCGACATCGGCTCCGCCGACACGGTCGTCCAAATCGGAGCCCCCGGCAGTGTTTCCGCGCTGCGTCAACGGCTGGGAAGGTCCGGACGAAGGGGCAAACCCTCCACCTTGCGCCTGTACGTTTCGGAACGACCGGTCGATCACCGGACCCCTCCTGTGGACCAGCTACGCGCCGAGGTGTTCGAAACCGTCGCAACGGTCGAACTTCTCCTCGAAAAATGGTACGAACCACCCAACACTGACGGTCTCCACCTCTCCACACTCATCCAACAGACCCTGTCCGTTATCGCCCAACACGGCGGCGTGACCGCGGCCGAGCTCTACACTGCGTTATGCAAAGCCGGGCCGTTCAGCCACGTCGATCAACCCATGTACGTCCAGCTGCTCCGCAACCTCGGAACCCACGACATCATCACGCAGTCGTCCGACGGCACTCTTCTGCCGGGAACCAAGGGTGAGCGGCTCATCAACCACTACAGCTTCTACACTGCCTTCCAAACGGCCGAGGAGTATCGCCTCGTATCCTCAGGCCGCACGCTCGGGTCCATCCCCATTGACCACCCGCTCGTTGAAGGCGGACTTCTGATCTTCGCAGGACGCCGGTGGCGTGTCCTTGACGTGGATACCTCCAGTAAAGTCATCAACCTCGCGCAAGCCGGAGGCGGCCGGCCCCCGGCTTTCTCCAGCAGCGGGATCCAGATTGCCGATGGCATACGCCAACGGATGAAACAGCTCTACGAGGACACATATGTGCCCATCTACCTCGACGAAACGGCACGAACTCTTTTCGCAGAAGGCAGAGCGGCATACGACAGGCTCGGCCTCAGAGAGAACCCACTCATCGCCTGGGGCGAAGACACACTACTTTTCCCCTGGGCCGGGGACCGGATCATGAACACGCTCCACATGCTTCTTAGCGCCGAAAACTACGAATCAAGCCTCGACGGTGTCGGCCTGACGCTCCGAAAGACGACCCTTGAGGAAGCAGCCACCCTTCTCGGACACCTAGCAACCACCCCGCCGCCCGAACCGTCAGAAGTCGCCAGCACCGTCGCCGTGAAAGAGCGCGACAAACACGATGCCTACCTCGACGAACAGCTACTCGAGTACTCCTATGCAGCCTCAGCACTCGACGTGGAGGGAACATGGCCAGTCATCAAGAAACTGGCCGAGGCGACAGCCCGCTTCGCCAACGACCCGACAACCTACCGGCCAAAAACGTCACGTAAACCGATCAACGAACCCATGCTTGACCTCGCACAGGCCGGGCCGTATGCCGTCATCGACGTCGAAACAACAGGCTTCTCATCACAGCGGGACCGCATCGTTGAAATCGCCATCGTGCACGTCAGCGAACAAGGAACAGTGCACGACGTCTGGTCCACGATCATCAACCCAGAGCAGTCAACCGGTCCGAGCCACATCCACGGAATCACCAACAACAACGTCCGCAACGCCCCCCTGTTCAGGGAAGTGATACCCCAGATCCAGCAACAGCTAGTCGGCACCACCCTTGTGGCACACAACGCCGACTTCGACCTCAGCTTCTTAAAGGCCGAATTCAAGCGCGCCGGCGCCACGGTCCCGGACTGGCCCTCGCTTTGCACAATGCAGCTAACGAAGCGCTACCACCCGGGACACAGCGCCTCTCTCGCAGACATCTGCGAACGGCTCGATATCGAAACCGGAAAAGCACACACCGCAGCTGCGGACGCCCTGGCGGCAGCACGGCTACTCTCGACGTACATCAAATTGCAGATGAGCTCAATTTGACGCGGTTTCTCGTTGAAGCAGCGTGCGGTTCAGGTTTGCCGTGGCGCGTCCGGTCACTATCCGGCGCACAAAGTACGACTCAAGGTACGTCAGCGCGCACACAACTTCATCGTCAGCAGCCGTGCCGGCTGCACGCCGCGCGAGGATCTGCATGACGACCAGAACCGAGGTCGTGGAGCCCAACCCCGGATCCCGGTAAGGCGGCGCCGGAGCTCCGCGGGCTTCTCCCCTGCCGGGGCGAGGATCGAACGGCATCGGGAACAACCCGAAAACCATCCCCGCAGGCGGAACGGGCCGCCACGCCGCCGACCTTTCAGCCAGTCCGTCGGCCAGCAGCCATCGGCAAAGTCCACAGAATTTCTCGATCCCGAGACCACCGAAAACCCGCTGGCCGGCCTCCAACTTAGCGCGGTCATGTCGTTTAGCTCCGGAATTACCATGAGCAAGCAAGACCACAGAACATGCCCCCAAGAAGAAAAGCGAGGCACCCCGACCCAAGAAAGGCCCCCGAAGGGGCCCTTCACAACAATATTTATCCCCAACTCAGAGGCCCAAAAAGGGCCCCTGACCTGCGGAAACACTGTGCCCAAGGTGGGACTCGAACCGCCTTCCAACCCTTGAAAACACAGGGAACTCCAGAAAACATAGGCAATACGAGCCAAACCGGCCGATGTACGACCCAGTCCGACGGCAAAAGTGTGTATGTTGTACACACCCCAAATCTCACCCCATGGACTCCTCCACCAACCGCACCTCAAGAACCCCGAACCGTCAGCATTGGGACCCCCTCACAGCACCTACCGTCGGGACAGGTGTTGCTCGATCAGGATGGCGCTGCGCTGCAAATCAATGTCGCCGGCGGCCACTCCCACAACCAGGTCGAAACCCTCTTCGGTGTTGAAGTTGTGGCGGTAGCCGTTGATCCACAGCAGCAGGACCATGAGCGTCCACGCGGTGCGCTTGTTGCCATCGATGAGCGGATGAAACCTGGCCACGGACTCGAGGAGTGCCGCCGCCTTCATGGCCAGTTGAGGATAGGCTTCCGTGCCCATGACCGTCGTTGCGGGGCGCGCCAATGCGGAGGCGAGTAGGCCGATGTCACGGAAGTGGAACCCGTACCGGTCGATCACTTGCAGTGCGTCCTCGATTTCGAGGTACGAACTCATGCATCCTCAAGGCGTTTAAGCAGATCCGAGTCATGGCTCATCACGAAATCCAGACCCTCATTGATCTCACGGCGGCGGCCGTGCCGTTGCAGGACCAGCTCAGCCCCCTGGAGCAGCAGCGCGGATTTGGATGTGTGCTCCTCGGCAGCAACTTCATCGAGTCGGCGGTCGAGGTCTTCGGGAACACGCAGATTCATGGCCATACCTAATGGTACCAAACCAGTACCAGTGAATCCTCAGGTGAGGACGATTCGAACTCCGGACCTCTTCTCATGGGACGGCGTATTTCAATGGTTGCCAAGGGCTTGTGTTGGTTTGAAAATCCGCGCAATGTAGCGGATATCGGCACCGTACAGAGTCGGTGACATGTCAGCGCTTTTCATCATTTCCGTGGGGTAAACGTGTGACAGACAAGGCCCGAGTCGCTTCCAAGGATTGTCGCCTTCCGCCAGACGTAGCCGTGGTCGTCGATTTCGCCGGTCACCAAGTATCTGGCCCTCTCCGTACAGCAAATGTTGCATCCGCTCGTCCACGCTGTCATTGCAGAGCAAACTGCACGCGAAGAACGAACAAGCCAACAAGCGCTGCGAGAAACGATCTATCTAACTCTGCGATTCACAAATCTCTTAAACGGACCCGCTGGTTTGTAGGGAGTACGGTCGTTTAGGCACACTCAGCAAAAGCCCCGGGCATCTGTGACCAATTTGCGAACGCCCAGCCCAGGATCGATGGTGACATTCTGGCTCGCGGTGACGGCAGCGCAATGTTCTGGTCAACCATCCGGGTTCAGAACGAGCACGCGGGCGGTCCGGCGACGTCGATTCCTTCGATCCTCCACGACACGACGTCCGTGTCTCGAATACTGTTGCATTCCAAGACAGTAGTTGGCGATGTCTCACCAACAGTCGTTTGTGAAGCCATAGCTACTGAAGCTTCCGCAGTTCGCGCCCTGCCGACGACGTGAGGGTTGGCCCAAACCGACTCTTTGCGGTACCTGCTTCTTCGCCCTTTGCTAGGATCGCTGTCAAGCCGACAGCTGGGAATCTGGCCGCTGGAGTTGTGTTGTTGCACGAACCATCTCGCTTGTCTGTCGTCCGACCCACACTCACGAAAGACATAGCGACCAACTCCGACCGCTCCTCCGATTGCTGGTCAGCTGGCGGACATATGGGTGCTTGTCGTCATCCGGGTTCCTGTCGGAAGACGTTCGGCGCAACGAACGGCTACGTCGGCGAGATGCCGGTGAAGCGCGTCACCTCCTCCGGGATTCTGCACCTTTTCACTACTCCGCCGTGCATCTGAACGCCGAATGGCGAGACCTGCCGAGGGACGCCTTGCATTACAACGGGCGCACCATCCAAAGTCGGGAAGTGTCGGCCGTCAAAACGGTCTGGACACACATACCGGAAGTGTGGATGCGCGCCGTGGACCTGGACCCCGGCGCCGCCTCCTGGTACTTCTCGGTACCCGCGCTGGAACGGCTGCTCAAGGACATCATCGACGCTTGGAAGACCCGCGGCACCGCGGCCGGTCTCGTCGTTGAGGCGACAGACCGCGGACGCACGTTCGGTGACACGACGCCGGCGTGCGCCACAGTTGTATCCGAACCGTTGGCTGCGGTCGTCGAGTGGACCGCCGACCGCGGCACGCAAGGGGTCACCGCAGAGGAGAACGGGCGGCCTTCTCCCCCGCACCGCCAGGATCTGAATCCTGAAGTGGATCACGCCCCCACGGGTGAATCGTCAGTTCCGCCTCGCGACCATGGCGCTGGAGCACTGGTCCGACCCTTCAGCGGTGGCTGCCGCAGGCTTGATGCGAATCCGAACGCCAGACCGTGTGCAGGGCAATGTCGAGCAGCTTTCGCTCGCCTAAATCCGTGACCACCCAGACAAAGCCCTGTTGTGAAAATTGCGCATCAATCGTCCCGCACCAGACTTCACCGGTTTCGTGCGCCAGGACAACGATTCGATGCCCTGGGGCAAGTAACAGAAAGGCTTCGACTTCACATCTTGCGAGGGAGTCTTTGGAACCGTTTCGTCCCGCTGCGAACTTAGCGGCCGTCTTCCGGAACGAGCAGGTAGCTTGACCGCCCGTGGGACACGCGCCTCGCTGCGGACTGACTATGGTCTCGCCGGAGATACCGCCCTTATCTTGGTTCATCGGCCAACGTACCCCAGCTTTCCCTTGTGGTCCCGGGTGGTAGCTCCCCGCTGAGCCGAGCCTCGTAGCGGCCCGGGCCGAGCCGCGTTACCAAGATGCCGACCCGTTTGGTCATGGCCACGGGCTTCAAGAGATCGAGAACTCTGTCCACGGCGGCATCTAATTCCTTTCGTTGTTGAACGGCTATGACGAGACGATCGGACGCTGTTTGAATGGTCATTAGTCCTTACTTTCTTAGGTAGTTTCCTCGTGTCGTTGTCAATCGTTTCGCGCTTGAGCTTTCTGGCGGAAATAACCGCGGTAGCATCAGGCAAGGCTCTCGCTCTGGCGGGCCATGACCGACAACGACGAATCCTTTTCATTGAGGCAGGAGCTTGTGGATCCATCGCGTTAACCCCCGGGTGTCCGGTGGAGCAGGGGTGAGCGTGACGCCTCCTGGGGGCCTCAATCCAGGGTTCTTCCGCCTCAACACATCTCGACAGGCCCTGTCGCAGCGACCTGCCAGCCCTTCTTCCGGGCCGCCTAGACAATCAACTGGCGACTAAACGCCGATGCTAGGTACCACCACATCAGTGCATTCGGAGTCGAGACCTCCGGAGCCACTCGTCGTTTCGGCCTGCTACCGGGCTGAACCTGCCCGGACAGGGTCTTCCCGTCGACTGCTCGCCGGGTTTGGGTCACCAGTGTTTGGATGAGAAGGGAGAGGAACGCGCAGCGCAAAGGAGGGCCCCGATAGCGAACGTCGCGGTGATACCGGCAAGATCAGGGTGTGTCAGTGATGGTCGAAAACTGAGCCATTTCGTGTGTCGTCACCATCGCCCAGTTTTCGACCGTCACCGACAGCCGGGGCCAATATCTTGTCTATAGCGGCTTCAAGGAGGCGCGCAGATTCGTTCAGCCGGTACTTGTGCTGGTTCAGCCGCCTCACATCACTGGTTAGCTCACCGCGGAGTTCCTCGATCGCCCTTTCCTGAACAACACGGGCCGGTCCTCCGTAGACCAAACGCCTCTTCACCGAACCCACGGGATCAAGTGTCTGCGCGATCTCCTGTGCCGTGACGAGAAGTGGCCTATTAAAGTACAGCTCAGCAGCTTCGTTGATGAGTTCCGGCGTTACATCCCTCGGCCCTGCGCCACGTTCATCGCTGAGTCGGACAACGATCCCGGTTATCTGGTGTGCAGTTCTCCACGATAATTCGGTCTTCCGTACGATCAGTCCAGTGAGGTCGCTAGCGGTCGACCAACCGTCAAGGGCGGCGGATCGCATTCGGTCCACGTCCGGTTGCATTGCCTGAAGCATCAAAGCGAGGTTCTTTCCTACGGGTGTGAGGTCGTCGAAGAGTTCCCAAAGGAGGCGTTCAGCTTCAAATCGCTCCATAATCGGTTGACCGGAAGCGCCACGCTCGGCAACGAAAGACATCGTCACAGCCCCCATCGCCTTAACCGACTGAGCCTTTACTTGTTGTGGAAGATTCGGATTCCGCTTCTGTGCCATGACACTCGATGTATCGCAAAACCGGTCGGGAACATCAATGAATCGAACGTCACTCGACAACCAGAGTTCCAAATCGTCGGCGAGTCTCGCGAGGTTACTCCAGATAATTCCGATAACAGAGGCGGCCTCAATAATGACATCATGGCTCATGATTGCGTCGAAGGTGTTTGGGATCGTCCGATCGAAGCCGAGAAGCAACGACGTGCGGTGCCGATCAACGGGAAAATCACTGCCCGTCAAAATGCCCGCCCCCGCCGGTGATTGATTGATCCGGGAATAGAGGGATAGGAGACGTTCGAAATCGCGCCCCAAAGTAGTTGCCCCCATCCCAAACCAATGCCCCAAAGACGTAGGCTGGGCATGTTGCAGAAATGATTGCGCCGGAAATACGACACCAATGTGTCGTTCAGAGAGTTCAATCATTTGCTCGCGGAAATTATTCAGGTCATTCGCAGCATCTATGATCTTTTCGCGCATAGTGATTCGACGCGATACTTCGCCAAGGTCCCCTGAGCTGCGTCCGAGGTTGACCTGACCGCCGATGTCCTCGCCCAGGGTCTGAATAAGATATTGCTCACATGAGTGGGCTCCCCCCCGAGCGTGCCTGCGTGTTTCCGCAACCCCCAATGCTTCCATCTGTCGGATTTGAGCAAGAATCCGACGACCGTCACTACGACTGATGAGGTTCTGCTCGATCAGCATCACCACATGAGCTTTGTCGAACGCATGGATTGAATCCAAGGTCACATCGAAATATTGCGTTGGACGAAATTCCAGCTCCCCGAGAAGCTCTTCATTGAGACGGATACCTGCTGTGCGGTACCCTCTGTAATTTGCGTGCGACTGCTGGAGCAACGAAAACCTCCGAGGATTGTTTGGGTTGGTGTTATCGATGCGTTTACTTCGCCCGATGTTAGACATCGAGTCTGCCAGCAGCCCGCTCCTTCGTATATAGCAGGACGCGGTATTCCCCCATACGACTTAGATATAGGTCACTTACCCAAGATGTATTGGACGCGAAGACTCCGTCCAAGATTTACTCAAGTTAGGAGTCGTGGCACAGCGGATATCTCCTGAGGTCGCTCACTGGGGATCTCGAATTGCCCGCTTCAAACTTGAACAATCACAACGGCGTAAGACGAAAGACAGGCAAAGATGACGACGAAGTCTTCAACCCGCACCCTCCCATTCGACGATGCACCAGCCTGATTGGAGGAACGGTATGTCAGGTCGTATGGAGGGGAAGACCGCTATTGTCACGGGCGCCGGTTCGGGAATGGGGC
>JBFUPP010000002.1:0-315800 GCA_041360635.1 bacterium RCC_150
TCCGCGACCACACCCCCTACCAGGAACCAATGCCAAGAATCAAAGCTCAGGCGGCTTGACAGAAACATTGAGATTCCGACCTGGCGCAACTGGATGCGCCGTAAGCAGACAGAGGCAGAGGCGAAGGGCTGGCGGCAGGTGGAGGGTCAGGCAGCGCTCGTCGCCCCGCAATATGGGTGGACGAACTGATGGAAGAACTCACTGCCGAAAAGTTTGTGATCGGTGCATGCCTGCTATCAGCGGATGCTGTTCGGTTCGCTGAAGCCATCATCCACCCATCCGATTTCTACCGCCCCCAGCTCGGCGACGCCTTCGAGGTCATGTCGGAGATGCGCACGGCCGGGGAACCGATCGAACCGTACAGCGTGGCCGTCAAGCTCAAGGGCCGGAGGGTGCTCGGTCTTGAGTTCCCGGAGTTGTTCGCGATGATGGAGGCAACCCCGTCCGCGCACACCGTGGAGCACTACGCCAAAGAGGTCCGTGAGAAGGCCGTGAAGCGTGCCCTCCGGGCAGCCGGGCAGAAACTCATGCAGCAGGCAGGGGAAGACTTCACGCCGCCGGCAAAAGCATTGAGTGACGCGGTGGAGGCACTGCGGGCGATCCGGGAGAACACGCCCGGATCCACGCTTCGGGCCAAGAAGCTCGCAGAGATCCTGGCCGTGGAGGAATCCCGGGACTGGATCGTTGAAGGTCTACTGGAGCGCGGGGACCGGATGATCATCACTGGCCACGAAGGACTGGGGAAGACCACTTGGATCCGTCAGATGGCGATCCTGTTCGCCGCCGGAATCAACCCGATCACGCTGGACCACATCGATCCCGTTCAAGTGCTGGTGGTGGACGTAGAAAATACGGAGTCTCAGTGGCGCCACGAGGTTCGCGGCATGACGCTCAATGCGGCCAAGTACGGGCAAACAGACCCAGCAGCTTTGCTCGACGTCGTGTGCACGGGCCGGCTGGACGTCACGAAAGACAAGGACCTTGGAGCGATCCACCGCCTCGTAGACGAACACTCCCCGCAAGTTCTTTTCATTGGCCCGATCTACAAGCTCGTGCCACATGGGATCAGCAACGATGACGACGCCGCCCCGCTCATCACGGCCCTGGACTCCCTCCGTGACCGAGGACTGGCGATGATCATGGAAGGCCACTCACCCAAAGCCTCCGGTGGCAACGCCCGGGACCTGTCCCCCCGCGGTTCCGCGGCACTAATGGGGTGGCCGGAGTTCGGATTCGGGCTCGCCCCGGACGGTGAGGGCGCGGCCGTGACTCGCTGGCGTGGCGACCGTGACCGGAACCGGCATTGGCCCCACCAACTATTCAAGGGCGGGCCGTTCCCGTGGACCGCCGACAACGTCCACCCCAACACCCGTCGCAGGTACTACAGCACAGATAGCGCACAGACGGGCGGGCCGGGATGGTGAGCACGCAGACCGACGCCCACACCCCATGCACAACGATTCTGACCGAGGACCCCATGCAAGCTCAATGTAAGGCGACCGCCCGGAGCGGTACGCAATGTTCGAATCCGCCAATACAAGGCGGCACAGTTTGCCGCATGCACGGCGGCAGCGCCCCAGCAGTCAAGGCCGCTGCAGCCCGCAGGCTGGAGGTAGCGGCAGTGGAAGCCGACGTCCGTGCGGTGATTGCATCGGAGGGCTTGGAGGGCGTTACAAACCCGCTGGAGGCCCTGGCGATGCTGGCGACAGAGTCGCTAGCCATGAAGTCCGCGCTGGCGGCGAGGGTGAACGCGCTTCAGGAGATCTCCACGACGTCGAAGCTTGGGGTCGAGTCCTTGAAGGTTGAGGTCGGGTTGTACGAGCGTGCGCTTGAGAGAACCGCGAAGTTCCTGGATCTGTTGGCTAAGAGCGGATTGGAGGAAAGGCGTTTGCGGCTGGATGAGCAAACCGCGCAGCAGTTCGTGACGGCCATGCAAAACATCCTGGCCCGGCTGAACCTCACACCGGAACAGACCGCGCTCGTCGGAACCGTCGTTCCTGAGGAACTGCGAGCGCTCGATGCGTGAGCGGTTGAAGGCCCTTGAGGGGCATATGAGTACCGGAAGCATCCGGACGTGGTCCGCGGCGCTGTCAACGTCATTCGTTTGGCCCGCGGACTGCACGCTGTGCGTCCCCGTCACCCACATCATCTCGGATGGGTTCTTTCTCACGGTCATCGAGCTCGCGCACGAGGCGGCTTGCCGCAACCACCCGGAAGGGGGCCGCGTTGGTCTATGACAATTACCGGCCGATCCTTGGTGCGCACGTGTCGGGGATTACCGCGCAATGGATCGTGGCGAGGATTCCGAGAGCGTCGATGGAAGATACCTGCCGGCACTTTCACGAGCGGGGCCGGCCTGATCTCGCCCAGAGCATCCATGAAGGTTGGAGGGATATCGAAGCGGCAGCCCAGGAGCATGCCAAAGCCGCCAGGGCCGCCTCCATTTCCGTCGGCGGAAGGGCGAAAGACCCGGAAACGGAAATGCCACGAGCCTTGAAGAAGGAGCAGATCACTCCGGAGGCAGCGGCCACCGTCCTCGGGACCACCTCAAGCAGAGTCAGGCAGCATCTCCGATCCGGTCGGCTCCGCGGCAAGCAGGTAGGCGGCCGGTGGGCGATTGAGCCGGAAGACCTGAACGAATTCCGACTAGGGAGAAGCGCATGAAGCAGTTTGACCGAGAGAAGAGTCGCTGATGTCTTTCCTGCCCCCTGTTGTGATGGAGATCCGGGCGAACGCGGCACAGTTCCTTTCGGAGCAGGGCAAGGTTGTCGCGTCGGCGAAGGCCACGGCCACGGAAACCGAGAAAGCCGCGCAGAAGCAGGCCGCATCGGCTCGCGCCGCCGCTGCTGAAGCTCAACGTGCCGCCGAACAGCAGGCACTCGCGGCCGATACTGCCGCGAAAGCTGTCGTTGTTGCCACGGACAAGCGTGTCGCAGCCGAAGCGAAAGCCACCGAAGCGCAGGCGAAGGCCGCGCAAATGCAAGCCGACTCCCTCGGCGTCATGACGAAGGAACAGCAGGCCGCCTACGACAAGCAGGTGGCAGCGGCCGAACGCGCAGCCAACGCCGTAACCGTGGCCGCAGCGAAAGAAGCCCAGGCTCAGGACAAGGCCGCCGCATCAGCCGCAGCAGCCGCCAGCGCGCAGACGAAGGCCGCAGACCTGCAAGTCGCCGCAGCGGAGAAAACAGCCGCAGCGCAGGAAGTCTCCGCGACCCGCACGAAGGTCGCGATGGGTTCCGTCGTGGGCGTGGCGAACAAGATCAGCGCCGCGTCCGTGCTCGCCGGGGCCGCCGTGACTATCGGAGCCACGGAAATGGCGTCCAAGTTCGAGAAGTCGACCATGCTGCTCGTCACCGCCGGCGGCGAATCAATGTCCGCGCTCGCCGGGGTCCGGAAAGGCATCCTGGACATCTCCACCCAGACGGGGACCTCCGCTGAGCAGATGTCCGAGGGCATGTACATCATGGAGAAGGCCGGGTATCGGGGCGCGGCCGGTCTGGCGGCGTTGAAAGCCGCCGCTGAGGGTGCCAAGGACGAGAACGTTGACCTTGCGACGATGTCGCAGGCCGTCACTGACGTGCTGCTCGACTACGGCTACAAGATGGACACTGCCGCTCATGCAACGGACTCGAGCGTCCGGGTCACGAACATGCTCGTTGCCGCATCGGGTGCGGCGAAGACCACGATGACGGACTTTGCCGGGTCCATGTCTGCCGTGATCCCGATCGCTTCGACAGCCAAGATCAGCTTCGACCAAATCGGTGGTGCTATCGCTACGATGACGCAGCACGGCCAGTCCGCGCAGCAGTCATCGCAGAACCTTGCGAACCTTGTGCAATCGCTTGTGCGCCCGAACAACCTCGCCAGTGCGGCCATGTCCCAGCTTGGCATCGACACCACGGACCTCGCAGAGCACCTATCAGACCGGGGCCTTTCCGGGTCCTTGAAGATCGTCTCCGACGCGATCCTCAACCACATGGGACCTGACGGCATGGTGCTGCAGAAGACCATGAAGGACAACGCGAACGCCACGGCGGCGATGCAGAAGATCATCGCTCAGATGCCGCCAAGCCTCGCGGAAGCGTCCAAGGGCTTGCTGGATGGTTCGACGACGATCAAGCAGTACACGAAGGACACGAAGGACTACGGCGGGACCGCCGGCGCCCTCGGCACGCAGCTCCTAGGTCTTTACAAAGCCAACTCGGGCGTCAACGACCAGTTGAAGGCCGGGAAACCTGCCATCGAGACGTACAACGCCGCGATGCGTGACGTGTTCGGTAACGTGACCGCTGCACGTGCCGCGACGATGCTGCTCATGAACGACAGCCACGAGTTCGAAGCCAACATCAAGGCCATTGGTGATGCGGGCAAAAAGACCGGGCAGGACATTTCCACATGGGCGGACATGCAGTCCACCCTGTCCGTGCAGTTGGATCAGACGAAGCAGATGGCCGCGAACTTCGGTATCGAACTTGGCTCGAAGCTGATCCCTGTCGCGAAGGATGCCCTCAAGGGCGCAACGGACCTGTTCCACGGATTCGAGCAGGGCAATCCCGTTCTACTCGGGGTTGCGGGGGTGATCGGCGGGGCTCTCACCATTTCGGCGGTGAACTTCGGTATCCAGATGGGCAAGACGGTCGTCAAGACCGTCACCGGGCTCATTGAGATGGCCACTACCGCCGTAGCGCAGTCGGTCCTGTTCGTGAAGGGCATGTTCGCCAACGAGGTGGCAGTCCAGCAGTTCTCCACCAAAGCGGAGATCGCCGGGTCGAAAGTCCGGGGCATGGGTGGTGCGATTGGCGGGATCGGCGCTGTGGCAACCGGCGCCGTAATCGGGCTTGACCTGATCGCCCAAACCACAAACCACGCCACGAACTCGGTGGATGCCATCACCAAGGCGCTCGTCAACTTCGCCGACGCCGGGAACACTGCCGGTAAAGTCCAGATGGATGCCCTGTTCTCCAACTGGGACACCATGATCGGGCACACCAAGACTGACGTCTCAAGCCTTGATGGGGCAATGCACGACTTCCTACACCAGGACTTCAACGCCACCGCGAACCACTTCTTTGACCCGCTGAACAAGATGTTCGGCATGGCCACCTCCGAGGCGGGTCAGTTTGATGACAAGATGAAAGGCATCGGCGACTCTCTCGGGCAGATGGTGCAGGGCGGCTCCGTGGACACCGCGGCGAAGAGCTTTGACGGCATGGCTATGACGTGGACGAAACAGGGCGGCAAGCTCCAAGACCTGATCGACAAGATGCCCGGGTATAAGCAGGCGTTGACCGACTCTGCGGCGGCCGCAGGCGTGCAGCTGTCTCAGCAGGAGCAGCTGGACTACGCCATGGGTAAGGTTCCGCAGAAGATGCTTGATGCGATGTCGTCCACCCAGAAGTACACGGACGCGACGGGCAAGGTGAAGCCGATCACTCCGGAACTGCAGAAGTCCCTTGAAGCGGCTGGCGTTTCGGCTGATGGCCTCGCCAACGACCTTGGCAAGGTTTTGGATGGGATGCTCGCCACGGGCATGGCAACGATCAGCACCCGCGATGCGACGTCGAAGTTCAACAAGGCTTTCACTGACGCGCAGGGCGCCGTGCAGGGCCTCATCGACCAGAAAGTTGACATCTCCAACGCGTTGAACCAGAACGCGACGGACTTCAACTTGACGACCGACGCGGGCCAGCAGTTGAACGCGAAGCTCGAGGACGTCATGAAAACGGGCATTGACATGGCGAAGTCCGTGAAGGGCAACGACTCGGACGCGCAGAAGCAAATCCAGGGCGATCTTGAGCAGACGTACACCAACCTGGTCAAGGCTGCGGACGGCATGGGCATCCACGGTCAGGCGGCGGTCGACTTGACCCGCAAGCTGCTTGGCATCCCGCCGAACGTGGATGTGAAGACGTGGATGGATTCCGCGGCACGTGCTGAGGCTGACAAGCTCAAGGGATCGGTGGATAACATCCCGAAGGATGTGCCGATCTTCATTCATCTGAGCGGCACCGATCAGATTGCTGCCGCCTCGGCGGCCCTTGACGCGCTTAGGGGCAACGCGAATGTGACGGCCGCGCAGATCGCAACCGCTGCGTCCCTGAACCACTTGCAAACCCCTCTTGGTTACACGGGCGGCGCGATCGATTCGATCATGGGCATGTGGGACGGCGGCATTATTCCCGGCACACCCCCATCACGCCCGAACGTTGACAACATCCTCGCGATGGTTGACGGGCGCCCCCTCAAGGTTCGTAGTGGCGAGTTCCTGGCAAATGAACCCGCGACGAAGACGAACCTGCCATGGCTCAAGGCCATTAACTCCGGAATGGATATCGGCAAGACCATGCAGTCGCGATTCGTGTCCGGGTTTGCGCACGGCGCGGCTCAGGCGGCCCCGGCGTATGCGATCGCCGGCCCATCCCGGCAGGCCCCGAACGTCATTATCAACGCGCAAACGAACGCGACACCCGATGAGATCGCTAACGCAATGGCATGGAAACTTCGGACGACCTGAAAGGAAGCCGCAAAATGACGAGTGAGATGAATCGGCCAGAGGTCGCCGAACTAGTGGAGCTAGTGCAAAGCAGGCTCGGAACAACCCGTGAGGCCGCGGAAGAGCACGTCAAGAGGACGATTCTCGGAGCGCAGGCCGGGAGCGACCCCGTCCAAGAGGCGTTGGCCGACTACCGTGCGATGCCCGCACTCGTTTCGGCGCCGACGCCACCCAACTTCAGTCTGATAAGGCTGCACCAGACCGTAGCCGACCTGGAGTGGATCACGTTGTCGGTCGAGCGCGGCCAGATCATGCCGACGCCAGGTGAAATCCGGGCCCTGTTTGGTTACGCCTGACGGATGAAGGCCGTGGCCGTCGCTGCTGGATTCGAATTCGAGGGGGACGAATGAGTTTCACTTTCCCCGCGATGGTCGCGTATGACTCTTCGGGCAACAAGCCCGTGAAGCAGGTTTCGTTCCAGGTTTACGCTGTCACGGACACGGCTTTCACGACACCGCTGGCGATTACTGACACGTTCGGTGCGGCACTTCCGGGCAACATCCTGAACTCGGGCACGCAGGGCGTGTTCCCGCAGTTCAAACAAGCCACCAACTCCACCGTCGTCATCACCGACGCTTCCCGGGTGTACGCGTGGACGGTCAACTGCGTCCAGCAAGACACCGCCACCGCCGCGTTCATCAACGACTCCACCACCGCCACCGCAGCGGCACTCAATGCCACTTATGCCCGGTTTACGCAGCTCGCCCGAAACCCTGACCTGATCATCTCCGGGGCGATCACGCGGGACACCAACGGAGCGGCGACCAGCGCCCCTGTGGTGTGGCCTGACGGCACCGTGGGCACCTACACAGCGGATACCCTCAGCACGGCATTCCCCGGCTCGGTGGATGGTTACCACATCACTTACGGCTCGCCGGCGACACATACCTACACGCAGCCGACCATTACCCGCGACTCAACCGGCGCGGCCTCCAACATCCCCCAGATTGTGGTGAGCTAACTTTGGGCATCCTCGACAAACCATTCATCCCACTTTCTGACATCGCGGGTCGTGATGCGCAGAAGATGATCGACCTCGGGCGGGCCAACCGTGACCGCTCCAACGCGCAGGCCAATGCTGTGTATTCCGATACCCGCGCTGGTCAATTCGTTGAGCAGTGGGCAAACCTCACCTCATGGTCCTCATCTTCCACGGTGCAGGTATCTGGCGGGCGCATGTATTCCAATGGGTCTGGCGCGGCATCCGGCGTCAACCATGCGCTGGGACTCGCAGCCGGGGCTACGTGCCGCATCGTCACTACGGTGAAATGCCAAGGCGCTGGCAGCGGCGGAACAATCGTCGGCATTAGCTCTGACACGGCAGGCGGGGCGTTCACATCTGGCGGTAGTACCACACGCGGCCTGTACTGGGATCCATCTGGGAATATCAGCAAGTTCGACAACGGCACGAGCTCGGCCAGCAGCAACGCCACGCCGTTCTCTGCCGTTACCTACACCGTGACGATGATTATCGACGCCAACTACTACTCCATCGTGGCCGTCTCGGCAGACGGTACGCAGGAATACCGGGCGCAGTGGACCCGCGCCAGCATGACGCCGAACAACCTGACGTTCTTCAACAGCGACTCGGCACAGTTGAGCGGCAAGTCTGTAGGCCCAGTCGGTATCTGCTACGGGGTATCCACGATCACGCCGCGCGCTGGCATTGAAGGTTTGAATCGAACGGTCTATTGGAGCAGCGTCCCTGGCGTCTCTGGGGCCATGATGCGGATCGCCCTGCCCGCCAACTACGATCCACGAATCCCGACCCCGTTCGTGCTCATGTGGCATGGGCACAGCAGCAACGAAACCCACTGGGCTGACAACGGCAACGGCAAGGTTGTAGCAAATGCCCTGCTGGCTGCCGGATTTATTACCATCGGCTTCGCCGCTTCGAGCACCACGACGTGGGGCGCACAAGCCGAACAGGACGCGGCCCAAGGCGCATATAAGTTCGCTAGGGACAACTTCAATCTTGGGCAAGGGCTTTTCTACTGCAACAGCATGGGGTCCATCAACGGACTGTACGCCCTGTCGCGCCGGTACATCCCCGGCATCAACGCCTACATCGGCACGTCGCCCACGTTTGACCTGTCGAACAACTACAACAACAGCGGCCAGCCATTCAAGGCGGCGATCGATACTGCCTACAGCCTCACCACTGGCACACTCTCGTCAAGCACGACCGTGGGCGCAACAAGCCTCCCGACGACGGCAAGCTATCCGACCATTGGGACTCAGCTCATGGTGGGCATCGGAACGGCGAATGTGGAAATTGTCACCACCACGGGCGCTTCCACCGGGACCTCGGTTGCGGTCACCGCCCTAGCACAGACGCACGCCAGCGCCGATCTGATCAGTGACTACCCGACCAAGACGGCAGGGCACGATCCGGCGCTGTTGGCCGCTAACCTGTTCCGAGGTATGCCCGCGCTGATCATTGCAGCATCGGATGATACCACCGTGGACCCGACGAAGAATGCTGCCAAGATCCAGACCGCCGTCACTCCGTATGCGCCCGAAGTCCTGGCTAACCTCACCAATACAGGCGGTCACTCGTTCGACTTCACGCCATTCACGACTGGCTCAAGCACGTATGACATCGTGAAGTTCGCGCAAAAGCATGTAGCGCTTTAGCTGAGCAGTTCCCTCAGAGTTGCGGCGTACTCATCGCCAATCTCTGAGGGGCTGCGGCCTTTGTCGGCATGCTCCGGATACAGCGCGTTCGCGGCGATGACGTTCTGATATTCGACCGTGAGCGCTAGAAGCTTTTCCCCAGTATTCATGCCACGAGTATAAGGGCCACACAAAGCCGGTTAAGTGCCCCACCCGTAAATAGCTTCATATTGCAGGCCTCCGTCACTTGGCGGGGCTTTGTCGCACCCCGTAACCATGTAGGAGGCTGCTTGGCGCGACTGCGTTGCAGGATTTGCAGGAGATCCACTCGTGGGACACGAACCCCCGCGAAGTCATCGATGTCTTTATAGCCTGACGCGAGTGAGATCATGGCACTATTGCTCCCATGGACGTGAAGATCTGGCTCGACTTTTCGCTCGGAATCCTGCAGGCCGTTGCTTGGCCGGCGATATTGGCCTCGTTCCTCGTACTCTTTCGCCAGCAAATTCGCCGGCTTCTGGAGAACGTCGAGAGCGCAAAGGTTGCAGGCGTAGAGACTACATTCTTCAGGACTGAGCTCGAAAACCCGCAGAACTCGGATGAAGTCAAAGATGCGGTCGCGCAACTGTGGCTGAAAGTCGCATCATTCAGAGGCGAGCCAGTCCCGCTGCCTGCATCAGAACAATTGAGCAGTTCGAAGCGCAAGCGAGGTCAGATCGCCAGCAAAGAAGTGCACGATTTCGTAGGCCAGGGTCAGTACCGAGACAGAGTCAAGCAAGCAATCGAGCGTATCGCCGAGGGTCGAATCAAGTTCACCGGAGTTGGGCCAGTCATTGATTTTGAGCAGGAGGGTGGCCTTCGATTTTCCGACTTTCAGCTCTCCCCTGAACACTATTTCGGCAATGTTGTCGTTTTTGCTCGGACGGATCTGGCCGAAGTTCAGCGTTGGTCCAAGCTTGAGAAGCTTGGGCACATTCGCGATGGCATTGAGATGCTGGTGATTACACCGCATGACTTCCAAACGCCGATATTCAGAACTGCTCGTTGGGTATCCGAGGGTGATGACGAAGCTTTGGCAGACGTCCTGGAGGAACTAGGCCTCTTCAACTACGTCGAGCCAGAAACCACGTGACCACCTCGGAAGCAGGCCAGAACGGGTTTCGTGTTTCCTCGCCCGATGACTCCTCCAATGCGAGATCGGCTCCGCGCCGTCAGCCTGACACCGCCGGCTGACCATTTGTCGCCGTCAATCCGAAGGTGCCGCCATCTGGGAATTGGGGGACACCCCAAACAGCGGCAGGTTCAACTTATCGGCACACGGGGCGTCTCGACAGCATCTTTACGAAATCCTTACGGCAGCAGCGCCCAGCAGACCTTTGGCGCACATAGCTTGTCCCTCTCAGGGCCGCTGCACCAACTACCCCACCGTAACTAGCTTCACATTGCAGGCCTGGTCATGTAGCGGAGGCTTGCACCCAGCCGCCGACTACAGGAGGATTCAACCGTGAGTGTGCAACAAGAAATCCAAGCCGCGACAGCCGATCTGACCAAGGCGAATGTCGCCGAAGTCATGACCCAACTCGAGGCGTTACTCGAAGCGCTCCCGGCCGACACCTCGAGTGATACGGATGCGCGGTTGCGCCACGATATCGAAGTGCTGCTGGCTGGCTACAAGGCAGGCGCCCCACGCCGGCGCCCACGGCAGCAAGCCACCGGAGCGGAACAGTGACGGCTACCCCGAACGCGGAGGACGCGAGCGCGTTGCCCGCCGATGTGGCGGGCCAGTCGGCCGAACAGCTCGAAGACATCATCACCCTAATCGACTCCGGCGAACTGAAGGCTACAACCAGGCAGCGAGCCTACCTGGCCGGCGCCGCGTTCGCTCTCCGCGAGCAAGAAAAAGTCACCGGGACTGACTGAAGTACTGAGATCCGTTCAAGGGCCACTTCCCTCACTGGGAGGTGGCCCTTCTTGGCGTCTAATCGACCACAACTATATACAAAAGAGTTCATTTGTATATAAGCTCGCGACATGACCACCAAGACCACCAGCCGGAGCAAGCCCCTCGCTCTCGCATATGTGAGGGTTTCGACCGCACGCCAGGCAGACCACGGGGCATCACTGGAAACGCAGCGTGCCGCCCTCATGGCGGAAGCCGAGCGTCGCGGCTGGGACGTGGAGATCGTGGCCGACGAAGGCCTCAGCGCCAAGAACATGAATAGGCCGGGACTCATCGCGGCGCTCGAGCGTCTGGACGCGGGCGAAGCCGAATACCTTATGGCCCTCCGCTTGGACCGCGTCAGCCGTAGCGTCGTGGACTTCGCCACCCTCATGGAGCGTGCCAACCGCAAAGACTGGGGCATTGTCCTGATCACCCAGAACATGGACACCAGCACCCCGACGGGACGACTGACGGCCAACATTGTGGCCTCTACCGCCCAGTTCGAGCGGGAACTGATCAGCGAGCGCGTCAGCGAGAACATCGCACGGCTCAAGGCTGACGGCGTGACCAAGGACGGGCGCACCGTGCGTTTCGGGCGGCTACCCGTTCTTCCTGAGGACGTAGTGGCCGCGATCCGCGCCGACTTCGCGGACGGCAAATCGATGAACGCGATCGCCAAGAGCTTGAACGAGCGGCACGTCCCTACAGCGCATGGTGGCAAAGCTTGGTATGCGGCAACGGTGAAGCGCATCATCGAATCCCAGCGCATCCTCGTTGATGCCTAGCGAACGTCGCTCATGCTGGGATATGCAGGGTTCATCGAGGCATCTGCCCCAGTCTGCGCAGTTTGACACCATCAATAGAGCCTCCGTGCCGACTGCTGGCGGATTAATGCCCTACTTCAGATGGTGGTACCACTTCGGAACGGGGCGCCTCGAACTTTTTTGCCTCGCGGACTCGTACCTCCGCAGCATCGAAGGCACCAAATATGCAGAACACTGAGAGGCACCCGGCAAGGATAGCGAGTAGGTACTGCCACCATTCTCCCTGCTGCCATAGCCAGAAAGTAAGCCAGACAAAACCCACCCCGCCCGGAACGGCAATCGCAAGCTGGGGAAGTGAGCGTGTTGCGCCAATGTCGCTCTTCAGCCGATTAACACTCTCCTCCAGTAATTCTAAGAGTTGTGTGCGTGCCGAGGAATCTTCGGGGAGTTTAGCCAGCAGTTCGGCGTCAATTTTCATGTTGGATCGAATGTCATGAGAGTCACTTCGAAACGATCCGATAAGCCCGGCAAGCAACGGCAGTAGCGATGCGGCCGACTTCAATAACAGTTCCCAGTCCAGTATGTCCCCCCGAAAATTAGTCCCGATCGCCGGGTCTAATCGTACTCTTGAGACATATCGTTACGTCGATGGTTGACCCATGAGTCCCATCTCATCGCGCTACAACGCATCTTCGTCCCCGGATCACCTCTTGAGCCGGGGCCGCAGCAGCGGCCCTGACGGCGATCAGTATGAGTTGGTGGCTTGAGATGCCAGCTACCTTAAAAGTCCCCGTAGCCGTCTGCCGCAACGCCGGTAGTACACTTCAGGGAATGCGCACCCGTACAGTCGGGGTTCCTTCGCGGGCATTGTTTGGAGCAGGTCATGGATTGGACCCCGTGGACGGGAGTCATCGGAACGATCGTAGGCACCTTTGTCGGTGCTGGGATCAGCATCTGGAGCAACCGGACGACCACTCGCCGAGACCGTATGGAGCGAATCGCTGAACTTCTTTACGAAGCAGAGCGTGTAAGGGGAGGCGTCAAACAACTAATTGCCGACAAGTTGCAGGGCAATCTGAATTCTGGGCTTGCAAGCCTTGTCATCACTCGTGCGTCCGAGATCGACGCTGCGCTGGCCTCGGTCGGTCGCCACGCTGCCTACCTTGAGTTGACCGAGGCGCCTTTGCACCTACGATTCCGAATCCTGGTCCTTCAATCCTCAACGGACAGGCTAAAGGCCATTGCCGCCGAGCTCATTGCTGGGTTTGACTCCGAAGAAGATCTGGACTTCGAGCTTGAGGAATTTGAGAAAGCCCGCGACCGACTGATCCACGTAGCTCGGGGGCCGGCGCGGGATCGGCCATCAGGTATCTCGTTTTCACGGCTGATGCGTCGGTTTTCTTCCCGTCCCCGATGGGATGCGAAGCCGACTCGCCGCGGGCGATCCTGAGGCTCGTTACGCGATTGGCGAGGTCGTCCCACGGGACGATCGTATGCCCGGTCGCCCGTGTGGGCGCTCAGGGATGTCGTGTCGTCCGACCGGTTCGGCAGATGGATGGCAGCCCTAAAACGTCGGAAGTCGCCCCATGACTACGCCCAGAGTGGCCATTGGGGGCGAACTTTACTCCTTGCTTGCGATTAGCGACCGAATAAGTTCCGTGACTGCTTGCTTCTGCCTGAGGGAAAGTTTCTCCGTCCCTGGCGGCAAGCGGAGCGGTTCTGGTTTGTGCCGTGTTTGTAGTTCGTCCAGGTCGGAGAACGCGACGCCGAGAACCTCCGCGAGCTTCGCCATGGATTCCTGAGATCCACGGGCTCCTCGAAGGATGATGTCACCAACGGCCTTCGGGGAGGGCTGGCCTCCGCACGCGGTACTGAGGCTCCGCAGCGATGTGATGCCTGCCCTGTCCATTAGTTCTTGCCAGGGCACTGGGATTCCACGCATGTTGCATTCAGTCCTATTTGATGCCCGCCGCCTTCCCTTGAAATACGGCGGCTCTTCTTTTTTGTTCCCCGCGCGAGTCGCAGTTAGTCGATCTTCTTCCACGTTCCGCAGCTTTGGCTTACGAACCCCTCACCGGCGTAAACGGTCACGACCGGGCCCTGGGGCGCGAATGTTATGAGTTCGTTGGCTATCGTTCCCCCTTGCGGACCTGTCCTCTCCCAGTAGCAGTTGTGAACTCCGACTGTTGTCTGCACCTGGTAAGTTCCGGCAGCGATGTCCTTACCCACCGTGTAGGTGCCATCTCGCATTTGTATATCCGGATCACCACTGGCGACGTGCTGCAGTTGAGCGGCAAATGGGGCGTCAGGGCACATCCGTACTGCTGCCTTGGCTACTGCACGGATGTTGCGCTGATAGCTGTCTACGCCCGTCTTACCCCAGTCGCTCTTCGGTGGAAGGATGCACGCGGCGAGAACGTCGCTATAGGAGAGTGACGGTGCACTGGTGTCTCCTCCGTCGGCTCCAATTTGGTTGACAATGGCCTGTTCATCTGGCTCAAGTATGTATTTGTCGTGCCACCATGTGCCCGCAACGTCTCCATCGCAGCTTTCAAACGCCTTGAAGTCCGGGTCTGCCCAAACTGCTTGAACGGTGTGGAAGTGCTGATCGGGAGTCCGTGGCGTTGCGCCCACGATCCCCGCCTTTTGGCAGTTGAAGTCATACCTCACCGCCCTCGCAGCTGCAAGCCTTGCCCCATCGGCCTGGGCATTCATTTCCGCCTCGGTGCCCTTGATATTGAGAATGACCGCACGGTTGCTTGCGACGGGCTCGCCGGCGGCTATATCCGCCTTTTCTACCGTGGCCCCACTTGCGGGAACGCCAATGAATTTCGATCCATCGGACCCTATCGCTACGTAGGCAATTCCGTTGGCCGCAAGCAGGTCGCTGACGTCTTTGAACGGCTTGCCCTCAATAGCGGGCATCACGCTGGCTTTCAGTGATTCCGTCTCCGAAGCCGTTGGCGATGAGATGGACGGCGGAGCGCTTCCGCCACCACATCCGGAAAGTGCTAACAATAAGCCGAGCGCAGCGACGGCTGTAGTTTTTGTCCCCATGTCCCCAGATTCTCTTTTTCTTGTTGAATTCTGTGATCGTAAGTCCCGGATTGCCCGTTCGGGCGAAAGGCCGTCGTGTCGTCCGTCAGACGCTCGGGCAGCGTGGTTCTCCGGGGATCTTGGCGCCGCTTCCGGAGATCGGCACGGGGGTCGCGGTGCGGCATCAACCAATCAGGGCGCAGTAGAGGCATAACGCGGCGCTTCGCCTCTCCTACGGTGCCGGCGGGTTAGCTGCGGTGGCGGCGGCGCCTCCGAGAGCGACAGGATGGCTTGAAGGTGCTGATCTGTGAAGCGGATGGTGCGCTGTCCGAACCGGAGGTAGGGCCACGCGCCCGTTTTGGTCTTGGCTCGGACTGTGGCGGGAGTGAGCTGGAGGACATCGGCGAGCTCAGTCACCGTGTATGTGCGTGGGGTTGCAGTTGTTGGCTGCGGATCCTGAGCGTGCGGCATGTCGGGATTCCGGCTATCAGTGGACCGCATCGGCAACCTGCCTTCTGACGTTTGATTCACAGCGAAGGCCTCCGAGTTCGGCGCCGCGGCGGGGTGGTTGGTTGTGGTGGTTGCGCCTTGGTCATCTCGAGGATCGTGTTGAGGTCTTCGTCTGTGAAGCGCATGGTTCGTTGGTTGAATCGGCGGTGCGGCCATCGCTTCTCACGGCAGTAGCGGAGAACGGTGTCAGGTCTGATGTGGAGGATTTCCGCGAGTTCCTTCACGGTGTACACGCTGGGTGCAATTGATTCAGTTTGGATTGTCATACGGATCTTCCAGTCGAGTGCCTAATGGTGTCCACGGCTGAAGATACCGTGAAAAGACCGCAAAAGACCAGCCACAGTTTGACGGCCCGGCAAATTAGTGTTACGGGTGTTATTTTTCAACACTTGAAACACCAATTTGAGCGGCCCCCGTCATGTTATGCGGATATATTCAGCGGCCGATTCAGCACTTGGCCGCCTGCAACCTAGCCGCACGATACGCGAATTCGAAAGGCATCATCCGTCACGAGGATCTTGCCGAATAGTTGGATCGCCTGCCGGCAAAACCGCCCAGCCGATAACCGGGTTGCGGTGCCCCAAGAGGTCTGAAAATTTGGCCGGCCAGAGGGCACCCTGCGGGCGATCTGAATCTCCACACCTGAAGGCCCGATAGCCCGTTAGGCAAGCAGAACGCGTGCACCCTCAACTAAGAGCCCCCCTTGCAGTACCCGACCCGACCTATGGGTGCTCCCGGATGATCCCGTCGTTCATGCAGCGGGCTACGGCGATCATGGCGTATTCAACCGCTTTTTGAAGCTCGGCCGAACCCACGAAAGCCACAACGTACCTGTCGAAGTCATACAACCCCTGAGTGAAGCGGAACTTATCTGCATCGGCGTGTAACAGCCGACCATAGAGCATGAGCTCCAAGGGGTCATGCTTGTCACCTTCTGGCAGCAGCGCGCCGAGCGTTGCTTGCATCGTGGCCAGTTCCCGCCCCGCAAAGGACGACTCAATATACTCTGCCCACTGGGTAACGTCCGGATTGCCGTCGTGGTTACACGCCCGAAGAGCGTCCGCGACCTTGGGCAGTTGGACTTGATCGTCGCGAGCAACGAACTTGCGAAGCATCATCAGCCGGAATAGCTGCAACCAATAGACTCCTTGTCCTCGCGTGCTGTCGATACTTGCCCGCGGCTCATCCGGATCTTCAAGCGCCGCATTTGCAACGAAAAACTCCGCCGCTAGCTCCCTGAAGATGACCAAGCGTTCCCAGGGTGTGGCCGGCGCTTTCCCCACGACTAGCGCTTCTTACCGAACCGAAATGTGAGCCCCGGCAAGATCCTCACGGTCACCCTTCCGCGGCTGTTCACTGTCACCGGCCCGAACTTCTCTGAGATGGACTCCCCTGACTTGGACAGGTTGACGTGCCCGTTCTTGCCGAGCTTTACACGCTTGCGATAGATGAACCCCATGCCCGTATCCTCTGCTATCGACGTCGGTCAATGCAATGGCTAGCTCGCCCAACGCTGTCCACACTCTGTACACCCTTTAGCGCGCTCCGAAGGCTATTTGGGGAAGTGGATCCGGCTACTTCGACTTGCAATAGGTAAGGCCGGCAGTAATCACCAAAGTCATCGTCTGCGCGGGCGTGTACCCGAGCGCCTCGACCTTAGCCGTCAGTGCTTCACCCGTGACGCCGTCGGCCATGTACTCACAGACCTTATGCCCGGCCGCCTTGAGGTCCGCATCCGTGCCCGTCGGAATAGACTTCCGAGCCGCGCTGAGGAAGATGTCATCTGACTGTTGAGGCGTCATTCCGTCCAGCGCGGTTTTTAGCCCCTGGACGGAGCCTGACGGGGTTGGGGTGGCAGCAGCCGTGGAAGCCGTCGCTGTACTCGCCTGAGTTGCGGCTGTCGCTCCCGTGGCGCTTTGAGTCGATGCGGCCGGCGCCGCACAGCTAGCCAGCAGGAGAGCGGCAAGCGGTAAGGGCACAATCGATGTCTTCATAGGTTCCCCCAAAGCTAGATGCTGACAGTGGCTTCAGCATAGAGCACCGCTCCCACACTGGCGCGGGCAGGTCGTGGCATCCGCACGCCCCCGGTCAAGATCCGAATTGTTCAGTCATGTTCCGACGTTTCTCGGTGCCATGGCTTCCCGCAAGGCACGATGAGGTCATGCAGAATTTCGAGGGTCAGAGCCAGTCCTACGCAACGACGCAAGACATGGCCGCCAAGTACCGGATCAGTGACGACACGGTGCGAACAAAGGCCCAAACAGGCGAATGGCCGTGTGATCGCATCGGCCGGCTCTACCGCTTCTCGCCCGATCAGCAAGACGAAATCGCGCAGATCATCGCAGGCAACAAATGCGGCGGATACGACAAAAACCGCATCAACGCCGCACTCCGCAAACTCTCCGAGTAAGCAACCAGCTCGACTATTTTTGTCCAGTCAGGTTCCGAACCGTTCGGTCATGATCCCGATTTTTCGACTAGCGCGCCCAAGGATGCATACACCGCGGACAACCTTTGCTGCGCCGCTCCGAATGCTCAGGCGCGCCAGGGGTACACGCTCAATGCGTACGCCCATATGGCGGACGCAACAATGCCTGAAGCTAAGGTTTTGCTGGTTCGGAGGAATGCGAAATGGCTTCTACTCGTTATGAAGGCGATAGCCAGACTGATGTCAAGGTGTGTCAAGATAGTGCTAGTAACTGCACGGGGGAGGTGTCGCATCGTGCCAATTGAATCTCAGCAAACTGCCGAACTGCCTGCAACCCGCGTTGCCCAGTGGTTCGTTCTACAGGCGCAAGGTGATCCTGAGCAGGACCTAAGTAACCTCAAGCTGCAAAAACTTGTGTATCTCGCTCAGAGCCGTTACCTGCATGAGACGGGCCACGCCTTGCTTAGGGAAGCCGTACAAGCGTGGGATCACGGACCCGTTGTGCAGCAGCTGTACCGACAGTTCAGCGCCTTTGGAAGCCAAGCAATTCGACTAGCCGAATGTAGGCAGCCGGACTTTGCACCGGAAGTTGTGGCGACCTTGGAATGCGTATGGACCTACTTCGGGGGCTACACGGCGTCCAAACTTCGCGCTATCACCCATGCGGTTGGCCCATGGCCGCAGCATTTCAGAGAAGGAGAGCGGAACATCGTACTACCGAACGACGAAATCGCTGACTCCTGGACTGAATTTGAACGGTATGCAGAGCCGCGGATAGTCGCGACAACCGACGATTACAAGAGCGCTCTCGCTAGATACTCATCAATACTGCGAGCTAGCCAAAGGCAGCAAGTGCAGGAGGACGCGCAAGGCATACGACGTGAGCTCGGTGAGACACGGCACATGCGCAGATCAGCTGCCCGAGCCATGCATTGACACCAGCGCCCTTTCCTGTACCGATACGTCGCGGTCACCTGTACTGGGTTGCTGACTCAGAGGTCGAAATGCCTCCGGAACAAAACCGAACATCACACTCCCAGCGCCCCGTAATTGTGATTACGGGCGATCACAAGAATGACGACACTGACTGGCCTATCGTAGCTGTCTGTCCTGTGTCTTCTGGGGCTCAGGCCAGTGCATACGACGTCCGGATCCCCGCCAACACAGGAGGCCTACGGGCCAAGGGGTGGGCGCGCGTGTGCCTCATCCAACCCCTCGACAAGGCCCTCCTAGGTGACCGCATTGGTCAGTTGGAGGCGAATATGGTTGACGACGTAATCGCTAACTACTTGGGCTACTTGGGAGCTATATAGGCGGCCCCCCGCCTGACGCCACCAGGGGGAACCAACCCACTCCTCTTCCGATGACCGCCGTATCAGCGAGGTGATTCATCCGATGGTAGGCACTAACTAACAGTCCGCAGAAAGTCCGCAAGAGGTCCGCAAAGGGTCGAAATTGGCCAAGCGTCACCAACCCCAAAAACCCCGGAATCTAGCGCCTGACAGCACGGGCCAATGCCACGCAACTAGTAGTTGGCGGTTCGTGAACTTCCGCAGCTAGCTCCATAGGCAGCCCCCGTCGCCCTCGCAGGCGGCCCGGGGTGCCAATCCAGGAGCCCGACGACGGCGCGTTGCCCCCGAGCGGGGCGGCGCGCCGTCGTCGTTCTACTGCTGGGCGGCCTGTCACGCAGGGCACCTTTCTACGCCCCGAGGGGGACGGGAATCGCGACATTTCGCGGTCGACCCCGACATTTCGCGGTCGAACCAGTCGCCCGACACCAAAATCCTGTGTGGCGTGACGCGGCCGTAATTTTTTGGGGAATTACAGCACATTTCTTTTGCCTAATCGGCTTTGGCATGTACTGTTCCTTGTTAGGCGATCCTAAGTGTGGATCCCCTAACGAAAGTTTCCTCATGACTGCCAACTTCCTCATCGGCCTCCGCGAAGGCCTCGAAGCGACGCTCGTCGTAGTCCTGCTCATGGCCTACTTGGTGAAGACAGGGCGCCGCTCCCTGCTGCCCCGGCTCTGGGCCGGGGTCGGCATTGCCGTCGCCGTTTCCGTCGCGTTCGGCGCGCTCCTCACCTTCGGCCCGCAAGGC
This sequence comes from bacterium RCC_150, assembly GCA_041360635.1. Classification (GTDB taxonomy): domain Bacteria; phylum Actinomycetota; class Actinomycetes; order Actinomycetales; family Micrococcaceae; genus Arthrobacter. Next base: position 19,949 of record JBFUPP010000002.1, read on the forward strand.
CTGACTTTCGAGGCACAAGAGACGATTGGCGGCGGTTTGTCCATTCTCGCCGTCGGGCTTGTGACCTGGATGGTCTTCTGGATGGCGCGCACTGCCCGCAGCCTCGGGAGCGAACTCAAGTCCAAGGTGGACAAAATGGCCGACGGCGCCGCCTGGGGCCTGGTCCTCGTGGCGGCTCTCGCTGTGGGCCGGGAAGGCCTGGAGACGGCGCTCTTCCTGTGGGCCGCGGCGCAGGCGGCCGGCCAAACCTCCCAGCCCTTGCTCGGAGCACTCCTTGGCCTGGTGGTCGCCGCCGGCCTCGGGTACCTGCTGCACCGCGGAGTCCTCAAGGTCAATCTCTCGCGCTTCTTCACGTGGACGGGCGTCGGGCTCATCGTGATCGCCGGGGGCGTGCTCGCTTATGGTTTCCACGACCTCCAGGAGGCAGGGATCCTGCCTGGGCTCCACTCGCTGGCGTTCGACGTTTCGGCAGCCATCCCGCCGTCGTCCTGGTACGGCACCCTGCTGAAGGGGACCCTCAACTTCTCCGCGGAAACCACCTGGCTCGAAGCCGTTGCCTGGATCCTGTACGTGGTGCCCGTGCTGTTCTTCTACATTCGCGCCAACCGTTCAACGACGGCAAAACCTTCCACAAGCGTCAACAAGGACGCTCCTGCCTCCCCGACCGCGGCGGCCGCCTAAACTCCTCGCCCCCAAGACATACAAAAGGAATCCCCATGCCTGGCTCTCCCCTACCCAAAAACGCCCTGCCCACGGTGGTCCGCCGGCTCCGCAAGCCGCTGGCCGTGGTCGCCGCTGCGGCAGCATTTCCGCTGGTACTCAGCGGCTGCACGGACAACGCGAAGGCTTCCAGTTCCAGCACCGCCGCCGGAGCGATCCAGGTGACCAGCACCAAGACGGACTGCAAGATTTCCACGGGCAGCGTCCCGAGCGGCAACCTGACTTTCGCCGTCAAGAACGAGGGAACCGAGATCACCGAGTTCTACCTCCTCGCGGAAGACGGTCTGCGGATTGTTGGCGAGGTGGAGAACATCGGACCGGGGCTGACGCGCAATCTCGTCGTCACCGCTCCGCCCGGCAAGTACACCACCGCATGCAAGCCAGGGATGCAGGGCGACGGCATCCGCGCGAGCTTTGATGTCACCGATTCCGGGAACAAGTCCACCGTGGATGCGGACTTCCAGAAGCTGGTGGACACCGGTGTCCAGCAGTACACGGCGTACGTGAAGGACCAGAGCGAGCAACTGGTAGCCGGCACCAAGGCCTTCGCCGACGCCTATGCAGCAGGAGACGTCGCCAAGGCCCGCGAGCTATATGCCGCTACCCGCATGCACTGGGAACGGATTGAACCCGTCGCGGAGTCGTTCGGCGACCTCGATCCGAAGCTCGATGCCCGCGAAGCCGACCTCGAGCCTGGCCAGGCATGGACCGGCTGGCACCGTGCGGAAAAGGACCTGTTCCCGCCCGCCGGGTACACGGCGCAGACTGCCGCCGAACGTAGCGCGATCGCCTCGCAGCTCGTGGCGGACACGGAGGAACTCGGCAAGCGCACCAAGACCGTGGAGCTCTCGGCCGACAAACTCGGCAACGGCGCCAAGGAACTCCTCGACGAAGTAGCACGCGGCAAGGTCACGGGCGAGGAGGAAGCCTGGTCCCACACGGACCTCTGGGACTTCCAGGCCAACGTCGACGGCGCACGGATCGCGTTCGAAAACCTCAAACCCGCGCTGGCGCAGAGGGACGCGGCGCTCGCCAAGAGCCTCGACGAGAAATTCACGGCCCTGCAGGCAGAACTCAAGAAGCATGCCAAGGGCGACGGCTTCGCGTACTACAACGAGCTGAGTCCGGCTGAGATCCAGCAGCTAGCCGCTTTGGTCGACGCCTTGGGAGAGCCGCTGTCCAAGCTCACCTCGGCAGTGGTGCTGTGAGCGGCTGCCCTTTCAATCACGAGGCTCCTGACGCCACTGGTTCGTCCGGTGACGGTCCCGGCGGCGGTTCATCCAAGGGCCGTTTGTCGCGCCGCGGCCTGCTTTCCCTCGCCGGCGTGGGCAGCGCCGGGGCAGTCGCCGGCCTCGCGGCAGGTTTCCTCGGCCACGACGCTGTCGCAGCCGCCGCGACGCCGGCCGCCAATGCCGGAAACATCGTTCCGTTCTATGGGGATCGCCAGGCAGGGATCGTGACGCCCGCGCAAGACCGGCTCCACATGGCCGCGTTCGACGTCACCATCCAGGACCGGACAGCGATCGTCCAGCTTTTGAAGGACTGGACCGCCGCAGCCGAAGCAATGACCGCAGGCCGGGCAACGGGGGCGACAGGCGCCGTCGACGGTCCTTACGACGCGCCGCCGGAAGACACGGGTGAGGCCCTGGACCTCGACGCCGGCAAACTCACCCTGACCTTCGGCTTCGGTCCGGGCTTCTTCGAAAAGGACGGCAAGGCCCGATTTGGCCTCGAAGCGCGCCGGCCCGATGCCCTGATCGACTTGCCGCACTTCCCGGGTGATGCGCTCCAAGCCGAACGGACCGGAGGCGACCTTGTGGTCCAAGCTTGCGCGGACGATCCCCAAGTCGCCGTGCACGCAATCCGGAACCTCGCACGCATCGGCTTCGGCAAAGTGCGGGTGCGCTGGTCCCAGCTGGGCTTCGGCCGTACCTCGTCCACGTCCCGGGCCCAGGCCACGCCGCGCAACCTTTTCGGATTCAAGGACGGGACCGCGAACCTGAAAGCGGAGGACACCGCATTGCTCGACGAGCATGTTTGGGCTACCGCGGGAAGCAAGCCGGGCGAGGCTTGGATGGCCGGCGGCAGCTACCTGGTTACCCGTCGAATCAGGATGCAGATCGAGATCTGGGATCGGACGTCCCTGCGTGAACAAGAAGGGCTCATCGGCCGCACGAAAGGCGTGGGCGCACCCCTGTCCGGAGGCGAGGAATTCACGGCCCCGGATTTCGGGACCAAGGGCCGCGACGGCGAGCCGTTGATTGCACTGGATTCGCACGTTCGGCTCGCTCACGCGAGCCAGAACGGCGGCGTCAAGATGCTGCGACGCGGCTACAACTACACGGACGGCTCCGACGGGCTTGGCCACCTCGACGCCGGCCTGTTCTTCATCGCATTCGTCAAGGATCCACGGACCCACTACGTGCCCATGCAGATGTCCATGGCGAAGAATGACCGGCTGGCCTTGGAGTACCTGAAACATACCGGCTCGGGCCTGTTCGCGGTCCCGCCGGGTATCAAGCCGGGCGGCTTTATCGGCGAGGGCCTCTTCACGTAACGACGCTAGACCCAACGAACTGGCAGTTGTCGCCCCCAAAAACGCACTTTGCGGGCATCAGCTGCCAGTTCGTGGAGGGGCTGCTACGAAAGCCGCCGTCCCGCCATCCGTTCGAGCCGCTCGATGCGCTCCCGCATTGGGGGATGGGTTGCAAAGAGCTTCGTCATTGCGCCGCCGCGGAACGGGTTGGCGATCATCAGATGGGAAGTATTCACGAGTCGCTGCTCCTGCGGCAGCGGCACCTGCTTCACGCCGGCCTCAATCCTGCGCAGGGCCGAGGCGAGCGCCAGCGGATCGCCGGTAAGCTCAGCGCCGTCCTCGTCGGCGTCGTACTCCCGTGTCCGGGAGATGGCGAGCTGGATCAGGGAGGCTGCAAGGGGCGCGAGGAGCGCCATCGCCATCATCGCAAGTGGATTGCCGTTACGACCGTCCCCGCCGCCAAAGAACAGCAGCATCTGTCCCACCGAGGTGATGACGCCGGCGACGGCGGCCGCGACGGACGAGGTGAGGATGTCCCGGTTGTAGACGTGCATGAGTTCGTGTCCGAGGACGCCGCGCAACTCGCGGGCATCGAGCACACGGAGGATCCCTTCGGTGCAGCATACTGCGGCATTCTTTGGGTTGCGTCCCGTCGCGAAGGCGTTGGGGGTCATGGCGGGCGAAATGTAGATCCGGGGCATGGGCTGATTGGCCCGCGCCGAAAGCTCCCGGACAATCTGGTACAGCTGGGGAGCCTGCGCCTCGGACACGGGATAGGCGGCCATGGAGCGGATGGCGATCTTGTCGCTGTTCCAGTAGCCGTAGGCTGTTGTCGCGACGCCGAGCAACGCCATGATCCAGAGCGGTCCCGAGCTTCGGGTACCTGCCGAAATCACGGCACCCAACCCCAGCAACACCGCCCAAAGCACACCGAACAGCGCTGTTGTCTTCAGGCCATTGTGATGATTGCGCACTTCACTACTTTCTTGCGATGCATCCTGTTATGTTCCGCTTAACGCCGACGGCGGCCGGTACGTTCCAGTCCGAGGGTACCTTCCAGCCGAGGCACCTCAAGTGGAAGGGCCCATAGGGCCGGCCGGTGGGTTAGGGTTGCGGGTGGTGTGAGTCGTACCGGAGGAATCCGTGCTGCCAGCGTGCCACAAGCCATGCCAGCACGGCGCACAGCGCGCCGCCAAGCAGGAGCACCCAACCTTCGCTGAGTGCCTTCGTGACGCCACCGGCGAGCATGTCCCCCACCCTCGGACCCCCGGCAACCACCACGATGAACACGCCTTGTAGCCGGCCCCTCATATGGTCGGGCGTGGCCGATTGCAGGATGGTGGTCCGGAACACCGCACTGATGGAGTCCGAGATGCCCGCGAGTGCGCAACAAGCTGCTGCCGGGATGATCCAGGCCGTTACTCCCCCGCGTCCGGCGTCTCCGGCCAGGACCACCACCAGCCCGAAACCGGCAATCGAAAATCCCCAGCCTGCCACGGACCACACCACGGCTCGTCCCTGTCCCCGGATGCGTCCGAGCGGGCCGGAGAACAGTCCTGCCAGAAATGCGCCGACGGCTACGGACGCGAGCAGGATGCCCACCGTGGTGTCGCCTCCGCCGATCATGGTGGCGGCAATTGCCGGCATCAGGGCACGCGGTTGGGCGCAAATCATCGCGATGAGGTCGATGATGAAGGTCATGCGCACGTTGGGTCGGGTGCCAAGGAAGCGGAAACCCTCGACGACGGATTTCCAGCCGGGCGCGGACGCATTCTCGGGCGCGGGAAGGGGCGGAAGCCTAAAGAGGCTCCATAGCGCGAAGGCGAAGCTGGCGGCGTCGATCGTGTAGGTCCATCCGAAGCCGGACGACGCAACGAGGACACCGGCAAGCAGTGGGCCTGCCGTCATCGAAATGCCCATGTTGAGCATGCTCAACGCATTGGCGGCGGGCAAGAGTTCTTTGCGGACCAGCAACGGAATGATGGCGCTGCGAGCAGGCCCGTTGATGCCTTGCGCCCCACTTTGGATCGCGACGAGCACAAAAAGGATCCAAACATTGTTCATCTGGAACCAGGCCTGGAGTGCGAGTGCCACCGAGCAGCCCCACAAGACGAACGAGGAAACAATCGCGACCTTCCGCCTGTCGTAGGCGTCCGACACGGCTCCGCCGAAAAGGCCTGCGATGACCAACGGCACGAGGGCGAAAATGCTGAGCAGGCCCACATAGAGGCTTTGGCGGGTAACGCTGTAGACCTCCAGGCTCACTGCCACCAAGGTCAGTTGCGATCCGACCATCGACACGGAGGACCCCAGCCATAAGCGGCGGAATGCGGGACTCTCGCGGATGGGGGTGATGTCAGCCAGCAGTTTCGCCACTGTCCAACCTTATTCGCCATTGGCCAGCCTCATCAGCCAGTATCCAAGGTCGTCCGCCACTGTCCAAACTTGAAGTTAGCCTTGCCTTATTGTGAAGTACTCATAATAAGTGCTTGAATGTGGGCATGGCAGATCACACGGCAGACCAGGAAGCGTGGGCTTCCGCCCTGCATTCCCACGGACGCCGGGTCACAAAGCAGCGTCTGGCAGTGCTTGCTGCGGTGCAACACAACCCGCACCTGCACGCGGAAGGCATACTCGCCGTCGCCCGCGAGGAACTCCCTGAACTGACAGCGCAGTCGGTCTATGTGGTACTCAGCGACCTCACGGACCTGCAGATGCTGCGAAGGTTCGAGCCCCCGCATTCCCCCGCCCTCTACGAAACCCGGGTGGGCGACAACCATCACCACGCCGTGTGCGTCAGTTGCGGCAGGGTGGAGGACGTCGATTGCGCCGTTGGCCACGCACCGTGCCTCACGCCGCACTGGGATGAGCACTCGAAGCCGATGACCATCCAGATCGCCGATGTCCTGTACCAGGGCATCTGCCAGGACTGCCAGGCCAAGCAACAGCTTCCTACTCAAATGCAAGTAACCCACGAAATAGGAGAACGATGACCGCGAAGATCTCGACCACCCAGTCGGGCGCACCCGTTATCTCGGATGCGCATTCCAAGTCCGTCGGCGCCGACGGTGCCATCATCCTGACCGACCACTACCTGGTGGAAAAGCTCGCCCAGTTCAACCGCGAGCGCGTCCCGGAGCGCGTCGTGCACGCTAAGGGCGGCGGTGCTTTCGGTACCTTCAAGACCACCTCGGACGTCTCCAAGTACACCAAAGCCGCGTTCCTGCAGCCGGGCGTCGAGACGGACATGCTCATCCGCTTCTCCTCCGTCGCCGGCGAGAACGGCTCGCCGGACACTTGGCGCGACCCCCGCGGTTTTGCCGTGAAGTTCTACACCACCGAGGGCAACTACGACCTCGTCGGCAACAACACCCCCGTCTTCTTCATCCGCGATGGCATCAAGTTCCCGGACTTCATCCACTCGCAGAAGCGCCTCCCGGGCACCCACCTGCGCGACGCCGACATGCAGTGGGACTTCTGGACCCTCTCCCCCGAGTCCGCCCACCAGGTCACCTGGCTGATGGGTGACCGCGGCCTCCCGGCTTCCTGGCGTGAAATGCAGGGCTATGGCTCGCACACCTACCAGTGGATCAACGCCGAAGGCGAGCGTTTCTGGGTCAAGTACCACTTCAAGTCCAACCAGGGCGTAAAGTCCATCAGCGCCGACCGCGCCGAGGAACTGGCCGGCTCGGACGCGGACTACTACATCCGCGACCTGCAGGAAAACATCGCCGCGGGCAACTTCCCCTCCTGGGAACTGCACGTCCAGGTCATGCCCTACGAGGATGCCAAGACCTACCGCTTCAACCCCTTCGACCTCACCAAGGTCTGGCCGCACGCGGACTACCCGCTGATCCACGTGGGCACCATGGAGCTGAACAAGAACCCGGAGAACTACTTCGCGCAGATCGAGCAGGCCACCTTCGCACCGTCGAACTTCGTACCGGGCATCGCCGCCTCCCCGGACAAGATGCTGCAGGCCCGCATCTTCTCCTACGCGGACGCGCACCGTTACCGCGTGGGCACCAACCACGCGCAGATCCCGGTGAACCAGCCGAAGAACGAGGTCAACAACTACAGCCAGGACGGCGCGGGACGCTTCCTGTTCAACGCCCCTTCGGTTCCGGTCTACGCCCCGAACTCCTTCGGCGGCCCGGCTGCCGTTGAGCAGAACCCGGCCGGCGGCTGGGAGAACGACGGCGAGCTTACGCACGCCGCGCACTCCCTGCACGCCGAGGACGGCGACTTCGTCCAGCCCGGCACTCTTTACCGCGAGGTATACGACGACGGCGAGAAGGCCCGCCTGCTCGAAACCATCACCGGTGCCGTGGGAGGCGTGAAGAGCGCCGACATCAAGGAACGCGCCATCCAGTACTGGACCAACGTGGACGCGGACCTCGGTGCCAAGCTCCGCGCCAACCTTGGCGCAGGCCAGGGCGAGCCGGCTGCAGAAGCAGCCAACAAGCTCTAAGACTGCCCGATTCCCCGGCCTTCGGTCGGTAGGAACCAGAAACACCCCGTTGCGGATTCCGCGGCGGGGTGTTTCGTTGTCCTGGCTGTCCTCGCTCGCGCGGTTTTCAACCTAGCGTTTTCCACATAGCCGGTTCCGGCTCTGGCCACGCCTGTCCGGCCATCCCTAGGATCCTTGCATGAGCACATTCGAAGGCATCCCCTCAGCAGCGTTCCGCTTCTACGCGGAGCTGGAAGACAACAACAACCGGGACTGGTGGCTGGCACACAAGGACACCTACGACTCCGCTGTGAAGGGGCCGCTCACCGTCCTGCTTGAGGAGTTGGAGCCGCAGTTTGGACCAGCGAAGATCTTCCGGCCCAACAGGGACGTTCGTTTCTCCCAGGACAAGTCGCCCTACAAGGCTGCGCAAGGTGCCTTTGCCGCCAAGAACGAGGGCGTAGGGTTTTATCTCCAGATCAGTGCGGACGGGCTCCTCATAGGTGGTGGCTACCATTCCCATACACCGGCACAGCTCGCCCGCTTCCGTTCGGCGGTGGACGCGCCCGGCAGCGGCGAGGAGCTCCAAAAAATCGTTGACTCGGTAGCCGCCGGGGGTTTTGCCATCGAGGGCGAAAAATTGAAAACGGTGCCGCGTGGCTTCGACAAGGACCACCCCAGGGCGGAACTTCTCAAGCACAAGTCGTTGTCAGCCGGCGTGGAGCTCGGCGAGCCCGACTGGTTGTCCACTCCCGCCGCAAAGCAGGAAATCGCTGCCCGCTGGGAAGTCCTCAGACCGCTCGTCGACTGGGTCAGTGAGCACGCGGCACCGTAGCATCAGCCCTCAGGCCCTGCTGAAGCTGTCCTCGTTGTCCTTCGTGGTTCCCGTAGCGTCCTGACGGGCCACAGCCGCTTTGGCCTCGGCGAATCTGTCGTTCAGGCGCGAGTGGCGTTGACCATAGGCGAAGTAGATGGCAAGCCCGATGCAGAGCCAGATGGCGAAGAATATCCAGGTCTCGACCGCCAGGTTTGTCATCAGGTACAGGCAGAGGACAGCGGACACCACGGGAACTACCTTGCCGAACGGGACCCTGAACGCGGGCTTCAAATCAGGGCGTCGCTTGCGCAGCACTAGGATTCCAAGGCTCACCATGACGAAGGCAGAGAGTGTACCGATATTAATCATTTCCTCGAGCAAATCGACGTTCGTCAGCCCGGCCACGAGGGCCACGGCTGCGCCACAGATGATCTGGAGGCGGGCCGGGGTCGAGCGCTTTTCACTGGTCCGGGACAAAGCGCGCGGGAGCAGGCCATCGCGGCTCATGGCCAGGACCACTCGTGCCAAGCCCATGAGCAACACCATGATGACCGTCGTCAGGCCAATCAGGGAGCCGAAGGCGATGACCTTGGCAGCGTCGGTGTTTCCTACGGCTTCGAAGGCCGTTGTCAGGGTAGGACTCTTTGCCTCGGCGAGTTGGGTGTAGGGCACCATTCCGGTGAGGGCCAAGGAAACCAGGATGTACAACAAAGTAACCAGGGCGAGGCCACCGAAGATGCCCCTGGGCAGGGTCTTCTGCGGATTCTTGACTTCCTCCGCGGACGTGGCCACCACGTCAAAACCGATGAATGCGAAGAACACCAAGGCAGCACCGGCGAAAATTCCCAGGGTCCCGTATTGGGCCGGGACAGCGCCGGTCAGGAAGCCGAAGAAGGATTGCTTCATGACATCGGCGCCGCTGTTCCCCGCGGTCGGCTGCGATGCCGGAACGAAGGGGGTGTAGTTGGAGAACTTGACGTAGGTGAACCCCACGATGATCACGAACAGCACGACGGCGATCTTGATGATGGTGAAGATGTTGCCGACGCGGGCGGAAAGCTTCGTGCCGAGCACGAGGAGGACCGTGAAGATAGCTACGATCAGGAAAGCGCCCCAATAAAGGTCAACACCACCGATGTTGGCGGCCGGAGGAACGTCGAGGCCCATGAGCGCGAACACTTTGCTCAGGTAGATACCCCAGTATTTGGCGATCACGGCTGAAGCGGTGAAGAGCTCGAGAATGAGGTTCCAGCCGATGATCCAGGCAAGGACCTCGCCCATGGTCGCATAAGTGAAAACGTAGGCGAAACCTGCCACAGGGATCGCGGTGGCAAATTCGGCGTAGCACATGATCGCAAGAGCACATGTGACTGCGGCGACGGCAAACGAGATCGTCACGGCGGGGCCGGCGAAGTTTGCGGCGGCCTTGGCACCAACCGAGAAGATCCCGGCGCCGACTGCGACGGCGACCCCCATGATCATCAGGTCCCAGGTGCTAAGGGAACGTTTGAGCTTGCGTCCGGGTTCATCGGCGTCCGCGATGGACTGCTCGATCGACTTGGTCCGGAAGAGGTTCATAGGTGAGTCCACAATCTTGATGGGGCGGTAGAAACAGACTCATCAAGAGTAGTGTCCATCCAGTGGACTCCCACATTTGTCCCGAATCGTGAGACGGGCGGTGGGCGCCGCCCGGGGAGAAGTCCTCCCAGGGCGGCGCCACCGTGGCTTCACAACAAGATCACCGCGGCGTTATCCCAGCGCAGTCGCACCACAGCGTGGCTTCGCCGCAGCCGGCCAGACCGCATTCGGGTCGTTAGAACCTGAGGACCACGCGGCCGTCGATCTTGGCGTGCTTCATCTCGTCGAAAACGGCGTTTACTTCGGAGAGCCCGCGTGTGGACACGGTGGGATGGATCTTGCCCTGGGCATAGAAGTCGAGGGCTTCTTCCATATCCTGGCGCGTGCCGACGATGGATCCCCGCACCGTCAGGCCCTTGAGCACAATGTCGAAAATCGGCGCCGGAAAATCCCCTGGCGGCAAGCCGTTGAAGACAATCGTTCCCCCGCGCCGGGCCATACCGATGGCTTGTCCAAAGGCCGAAGGATGCACGGCCGTCACCAGGACTCCGTGGGACCCCCCGGTTTCCCGCTGGATGACCTCGGCTGGATCCTCATGGAGGCCATTGACGGTGACTTCCGCGCCGTGCTGCTTGGCCAGGGCCAACTTGTCATCGGCGATGTCCACGGCTGCCACCCGGAATCCCATGGCCACGGCGTATTGCACGGCAATGTGTCCCAAGCCTCCGATGCCGGAGATGGTCACCCATTGCCCCGGCTTGGCCTCGGTCATCTTGAGCCCCTTGTACACCGTGACTCCGGCACAAAGGACCGGGGCGACTTCCACGGGATCCGAGCCGGCCGGAATGCGTGCTGCGAAGCGTGTGTTGACCAGCATGTACTCGCCGAAGGAGCCATCCACGCTGTAACCGCCGTTTTGTTGTGACTCGCACAGCGTCTCCCAGCCGGTGCGGCAATATTGGCACTCACCGCACGCCGACCAGAGCCAGGCGTTGCCGAGCAGATCGCCAACTGCGACATCCGTAACTCCCTCACCGAGTTCCACCACCTCGCCGACGCCTTCGTGGCCGGGAATGAACGGTGGAACGGGCTTGACTGGCCAGTCTCCTTCCGCGGCGTGGAGGTCCGTGTGGCACACTCCCGAGGAGATCAGCCGGACCAGCGCTTCGCCGGGACCCGGCGTCGGTCTTTCCACCTCTTTGAGCTGAAGTTCGGTTCCGAACTCCGTTACAACTGCTGCGTTCATCGTCGTCATTGGCGATTCTCCTGTTGGTTAGTGGGCTTGGTAGTTTGTTGGGTCCCCGGACTAGAAGAAGCCGAGTTTGTTTTCGTTGTAGCTGACCAGGAGGTTCTTGGTCTGCTGGTAGTGGTCCAGCATCATGGCGTGGTTCTCGCGCCCGATGCCTGAGGATTTGTAGCCGCCGAACGCGGCGCCGGCCGGGTAGGCGTGGTAGTTGTTGACCCAGACGCGGCCGGCCTGGATTTCCCGGCCTGCGCGGTAGGCGATGTTGCCGTTGCGGGACCAGACGCCGGCGCCGAGTCCGTACAGGGTGTCGTTGGCGAGGCCGATCGCGTCGTTGTAGTCGCTGAACTTCGTTACCGAGACCACGGGCCCGAAGATTTCTTCCTGGAAGATCCGCATCCGGTTGTGGCCCTCGAAAATGGTCGGCTGGACGTAGTACCCGCCGGCCAGGTCTCCGGGGAGTTCGGCGCGCGCGCCGCCCGTGAGGATCTTGGCGCCTTCCTGCTTTCCGATCTCGATGTAGGAGAGGATCTTCTCGAGTTGGTCGTTGGAGGCCTGGGCGCCAATCTGGGTGTCGGTGTCCAGCGGGTTGCCCTGGATGATCTTGTTGGTGCGGGCGACGGCATCTGCCATGAAGGAGTCGTAGATGCCTTCCTGGACCAGGGCCCTGGAAGGGCACGTGCACACTTCGCCCTGGTTGAACGCGAAGAGGGTAAAGCCTTCCTGCGCCTTGTCGTAGAACGCGTCGTTGTGGGCTGCGACGTCGTCAAAGAAGATGTTCGGGCTCTTGCCGCCCAGTTCCAGCGTCACGGGAATCAGGTTCTGCGACGCGTACTGGCTGATCAACCGGCCCGTGGTGGTCTCGCCCGTGAACGCGATCTTGCGGATCCTGGGGCTTGAGGCCAGTGGTTTGCCAGCCTCCACGCCGAAGCCATTGACCACGTTGACCACACCCGCCGGCAGCAAATCGCCGATCAGCTCCATCAACACCAGGATCGACGTCGGGGTCTGTTCGGCGGGTTTGAGGACGACGGCGTTGCCCGCGGCCAGTGCCGGGGCAAGCTTCCACACGGCCATGAGGATGGGGAAGTTCCACGGGATGATCTGGCCCACGACGCCGAGAGGCTCGTGGAAGTGGTACGCCGTGGTGTCCTCGTCCAGTTGGGACAGGTGGCCTTCCTGGGCGCGGATCGCCGAGGCGAAATAGCGGAAGTGGTCGGCGGCGAGTGGGATATCCGCGTTCAATGTTTCGCGGACCGGCTTGCCGTTGTCCCACGTCTCAGCGACGGCGAGCAGTTCGACATTCTCGTCGATGCGGTCGGCGATCTTATTCAGGATTGCGGCCCGCTCCGCCGCGGACGTCCTGCCCCACGAAGGCGCGACCTTGTGCGCGGCGTCCAGTGCCAGCTCAATATCCTCGGCCGTGCCGCGGGCAACCTCGCAGAACGCCTTCCCTGTGACGGGGGTGATGTTTTCGAAGTACTGGCCCTTCACGGGGGCCACCCATTCACCGCCGATCCAGTTCTCGTAACGGTCCTTGAACGTGACCTTCGAACCCTCGGCACCTGGCTGGGCGTAAACAGTCATTGCTAGCTCCTTTGCTGCGCTGTCGGTGGCTTTCGCCGATGCATCGAGCGTAGGAGCGGGGAGGTTGCAAACAGGTTGCAGCCTTGTGGTTCAGGTCACTTTCCCCTCAAGGCCGCACAGCCTAGAGGCCGGCTAGAGGCCTGCTGGGAAGGCAAAGGACGTTGGCAGTGGTGACGGGGCCGTGCCGTAGGAGAGCACGATCTCGTCGTGGGCCTTGAGCACCACGCCTGTCACGGGACCATCCTGCTTGGAACCATTCACGTAGACGGTCCAACCACTCGTTCCGCCATGCTGTGCACCTGTGGCGTCCTTGCCGTCGAGGACTCCCCATTCGGTCAAAACCTGGCCAAGGGTGTATTTCAGTCCGGCGGTGGGCGCTTCAATATGAATAACGCCCGAGGTGTCGTGGGTGTGGAGGGCAGAGATACCGTTCGGCTGTCCGTCGGCCCCGAAACTGAAACCGATGTCCGCCGGCACCACGACCGGTTTGCCGTTGACCAGGACGTCCAAGTGGGCGTGATAATGCTCGGCCGTGCCTTCTGCCGTAAGGATGTCCAGTCCGGCGGCTTTGATTCGTTCCCCTCCGGCGCCTGGATCGATATCCCAGTCGGCAGCGGATCCAGTCGCTGAGGGCGAAACCGCTTCCGATGCCGACTGGTTTTGGGCCGCTTGGGTCTTTTGGGTCGCCTGTTCAGGCGCCCCGCAGGCCGTAGCTCCTACAAGGAGTCCCGAAACAGCGAGGGTTGCGACAAGACGCCTGGTTGCCGCAGGGCGCATCTTCAGCGCAGCTCGGCTCTTGATAAGAGGGATTTGGTTTAGCACGTGTTCGGCGTCCTTCGTTTGGCTCCGTTCAACCATAACCGGCGAGGGACGCCTGGTTCCCCGGCTGCGGCGCTTCCCCACCAAACTCCCCGCGAACTCCCAGAATGCCTCAGGCCGAAAGCTCGCGTTCCAAGCGTTCAACCTCGGCCACGACGGCGGCCCGCTTGGGTGAGCGCGGCGGCAGGAGCCTGAGGGCGGCAAGCCGGACATCGACGTCGTTCTTGGCTTCAGCCAGCCCGGCATACTTAAGCAGCGCTTCGGCGCTGCCATCGGTCAGGACCGCTTCGCGCAAAAGCGCTGATACTTTCAGGCGCAGCTCCACGACCCCGGGCGCCTCCGAATGCGGCAAGACGGCGCCCTTGTAGACCGCGAGCGCAATGCGATGCGCGCCCCGCTGGAGGCATGAGAGGACTTGGGCCGCATCGACGCCGAGGTCGATGGGCAGGCGATACGGACGCGATTCCGGAACTGCCGCGGGATCGAGCTCATGGAGTACTTTGCGCAGTCGCACCATTTCGGCGCGGAGCGTGACGGCGGAGCCTTCGCCGGGGTAGAGCGCCAAGGCAAGCTCCTCGGCGCTGAGCCCGTCGGGTCGGGTACCCAGCAAGGCCAGGATCTCGCTGTGCCTGGCCGAGAGCGGAATACTGCGCCCTCCGATGCTCAAAAGGGCCTGGTCCCTGCCCAGCAATTGCAGGCTGTTCCGGTACAAGCCCCTGCCGGAGGAGACGCCGACGGCGGAAGGCGAGTTCCGTCGTCGGGCGGGCGATGAGCGTTTGGCGGCCGCGAGTTGCAGCCTTTCCACGCGCAATTGGGCCTGGGCGGCAGCGACTGTGGCTTCCACGAGGGAAAGCGTGTGGGGTGCGACGGCGGTTTCCGTGCCGGTAATGTCGACGACGCCGAGGAGGGCGCCGGAGTCCGGGTCATGGAATGGCACTGCGGTGCAGCTCCATGGATGGACAGAACGCTTGTAATGCTCGGCGCCGGCAATCTGGATGCCGCGGCCAAGTGCGAGGGCGGTGCCCGGCGCGCTTGTGCCCACCGCCGCTTCGGACCAGTCGGTCCCGGCGACAAACATCATGCTTTCGGCACGGCGCTGCATCACTGGAGTGCCGTCGACCCACAACAAGCGGCCGAGCTCGTCGCCGACAGCCACCAGCAAGCCGCTATCATGGCTGGGCTGGATCAGGAGCTTCTGGATGACGGGCATGATGGCGGCAAGCGGGTGTTGGCGCCGATAGTCTTCGAGTTCGTCGACGTCCATGACCAGCGGAGCCTCGGGCTGGTCCGGGTTTGCCAACAACCGGGCGGAGCGCTTCCAGGACTCCTGGATGATCCCCCGCAGCCCGTGCAATTCTTCCGGAGGTCCATGGCGCCAGGCGTCCAGTTCCTCGTGCCCCGCAAGGGCACGTCCCTGCAGCAGCTCGGTGGCGTCGTTGACCGAGGCTGCCGGATGGATCGGATTCCTCATCGAACTCCCATGGCCGTTCGCAGCACAGTATGGGCCAGTCTAGTTGCGTCGCAGGGCTTTGCCTATGGGGAGACTGCCAGGGCAGCGGCTTCCCGGCCCGTCGGGGACCCTAGCCCCGCTTCTAGCCGCTTCTAGCCCCGCGAAATCTCGATCATGTCCTCGCGCGGGACAACTTTGATGCGTTCGCGTACGACGCCGGTGCCCTGGTTCTCCGCGGTCCATTCGGCGCCGAGGGCTACTTCGTGCGCATCGAGCTTGTTCCAGCCCTCCCACGTGGTGTACTTGATGCCCCGCTCTTCCAGGAGGTCGATGAGGGCCTGCGGATCAGGGTTTTCCGCGGGAGGCAGCGTGAGGCGGTCTTCGAGGAGGCAGCCTATGGTCTCCAAGGCATCGCCCTTGGTGTGCCCGATGAGCCCGACCGGCCCACGCTTGATCCAACCCGTCGCATAAATGCCCGGCACTGGCTTGCCGTCGGCGTCCAGCACGCGACCGCCGTCGTTCGGAATGACGCCCCGGCGGGCGTCGTACTCAAGCTCGTCCAGCGGGGAACCATGGTAGCCAATCGCGCGGTAGACGGCCTGGACCGGGTAGTCCACAAACTCCCCCGTGCCTTTGACGTTCCCGGTGCCATCCAGCTGCATCCTCTCGAACTTGATGCCGGAGACCTTAGCCGAGCCGTCCTCCGAAACGATCTCCACCGGGCTGTGGAGGAAATGCAGGTGCAGCCTCCGGGAAGAGGGCTGCTCGGATTCGGTATGCTCCTCGACGAGCCAATTGGTCAGGGTGTTGACCATGGTCTTGATCTGGTTGTTGCTCCGGATCGCCTCGTCCGACGCTTCGTCGAACTCAAAGTCCTCGGGGTACAGCACGATGTCGACGTCGTTCGAATGGGAGAGCTCGCGCAACTCCAGCGGAGTGAACTTGATCTGGGCAGGCCCGCGGCGGCCAAAGACATGCACGTCCGTCACCGGGGAGTTCTTCAAGCCTTGGTAGACGTTGTCCGGGATTTCCGTCACCAAGAGGTCGTCCGCGTGCTTGGACAGCATGCGGGCCACGTCCAAGGCGACATTGCCGTTGCCGATCACGGCGATTTCCTTGGCTTCCAAAGGCCATTCGCGCGGCACGTCAGGGTGCCCGTCATACCAGGAAACAAAGTCGGCACCGCCGTAGGAGCCATCGAGGTCGATGCCGGGGATGTTGAGCTCCGCGTCCTTCACGGCACCAGTCGAGAAGATCACGGCGTCGTAGAAGGCACGGAAATCATGGAGGGTGAGGTCGCGCCCATACGTGACGTTGCCCAGGAAGCGGATGTCTCCCCTGTCCAGGACCTTGTGCAAGGCGTTGACGATGCCCTTGATCCGCGGATGGTCGGGAGCGACGCCGTAGCGGATCAGCCCGTACGGTGCGGGATACGCCTCGAAAAGATCGATGCTGACCTCGACATCGCCATCCTTTACCTCGCTTGATTTGGTCAGGATGTCCGCAGCGTAGACGCCGGCAGGTCCCGCCCCGACGATCGCGACGCGCAGTGGACGTTTTGAGGTGCTTTCGACCGTGTTGGACACCGTGAACCCTTCTGAGCCGGGAAGACCGCCCCGTTTGTTAGGACGCGCAGTTTCCAATTCTAGTTCTCACTTGCTTCCGGGACGTTGTCCGCGTCACGATTCACGCGCGGGCGAGGAAACTCACACCGACTTTCCGGACGTACGGTCAGGAATACACCCGTGCGATGTGATGTTCTTGGATTTGTGTCTATGCCCGAGCAAACCGCCGCCCTGTCCGCAGCATCCCCGAACGCAGCCGCGGCTTCCGCAGAGGCCACCACCGCCGCCCGGCAAGCGAAAAGCGAGACGACGGCGGGCATACTCTTCGGCATAGGTGCCTACGGATTGTGGGGCATGCTCCCCCTCTACTTCCTGGTGCTGCAGCCGGCGGGGGCGATCGAAATCGTGGCAAACCGGGTGGTCTGGTCCCTCATTTTCTGCGCACTCCTCATCAGCGTGACGCGATCGTGGCGGCTGCTGGGCAACGCCTTCCGGGACACATCCGTCATTGGACCACTCGCAATTGCCGCGGCACTGATCGCCGTCAACTGGCTCACCTACACCTTCGGGGTCACCACAGGACACGCCGTCGAGGCTTCCCTCGGCTACTTCATCAACCCACTGGTTTCGGTACTGCTTGGGGTATTCGTCTTGAAGGAAAAGCTCCGCCCGCTTCAGTGGGCCGCCGTCGGGATCGGCTTCGTCGCCGTCGGGGTCTTGACCGTGTCCTATGGCAAACTGCCGTGGATCGCGTTGGTGCTTGCCTTCAGTTTCGGACTCTATGGCTTCGTGAAAAAACGGGTGGGTCCCAAGGTCGACGCCATCACGAGCCTCACCGTCGAAACCGTTGCCCTGACCCCGGTCGCCGCCGCCACCATCGTTGTCCTCGGGATCACGGGGGCCGCAACCTTGGGAAGCGATGGCCCCGGACACTTCTGGCTCCTGGCCGCCTCGGGCATCATCACAGCGGTTCCGTTGCTGTTCTTCGGCGCCTCCGCGCGTCGGCTGCCCATGACAACCATTGGCCTCCTCCAATACTTCGCGCCAATCCTGCAGTTCATCGTCGCGCTGGCCGTGTTCCACGAAACCATGACGCCGGACCGCTGGGCCGGATTCGGCGTCGTATGGCTTGCGTTGCTGGTCCTCACCGTGGACATGCTGCACACGGCCCGAAAGAACTCCGTGATGAAGAAGAGGGCGCAGCCCATGACGGCGTAGGCCCCTTGGACATGCTCAGCGCTACCCGGCCCCAATGGACATGCTCATTGGCGTCCATGCGACATGCTCATTGGCGTCCATGCGACATGCTCATTGTTAAACGCAAGGGATGGACATAGTCGCACTATGTCCATCCCTTGAAGCCAGAGAGGGGCATGTCCCCCCGGGAGTGGCTTAGACGTTCGCCTTGATCGCGGCCGCGAGTACTCCGAGGCCGTCGAGGAGCAGCTCGTCGCTGATCACGAGCGGCGGGAGCAGGCGGATCACGTTGCCGTAAGTCCCGCAGGTCAGGATGATGACACCTTCCTGAAGGCAGGCAGCGGCCACGGCCTTGGTGAGTTCCGGGTTCGGTTCCTTCGAACCGGCCTGGACCAACTCGATCGCGAGCATGGCGCCGCGGCCGCGGACGTCACCAACAACTGAAACCTCGGCAGCCAGTTCGCGAAGCTTGCCGAGGGCGAGCTCTTCGATGTGGCGGGCACGGCCGTTGAGGTCGTGCTGCTCCATGGTCTCGATCGCAGCGAGGGCCGCTGCGCAAGCAACCGGGTTGCCGCCGTAGGTGCCGCCGAGGCCGCCCGGGTGAACGGCGTCGAGCAGGTCAGCACGGCCGGTGATCGCGGACAGCGGAAGGCCGCCGGCGATTCCCTTGGCCATCGTGATGATGTCCGGAACTACGCCCTCGTGGTTGACGGCGAACCATTCGCCGGTGCGGCAGAAGCCCGACTGGACCTCATCGGCGATGAAGACGATGCCCTTTTCCTTGGCCCATGCGGACAGCGCCGGCAGGAAGCCTTCGGCCGGGACAATGAAGCCGCCCTCGCCTTGGATCGGTTCGATGATGATCGCGGCAACCTGGTCGCCACCGATCTGCTTCTCGATCATCGTGATGGCACGCTTGGCGGCCTCGGCACCGGTGATCTGCGGGTTTTCCTCGCGGAACGGGTAGCTCATGGGCATGCGGTAGACCTCGGGCGCGAACGGGCCGAAGTTGGTCTTGTACGGCATGGCCTTGGCGGTCAGCGCCATGGTCAGGTTGGTACGGCCGTGGTAGGCGTGGTCGAAAGCGACGACGGCGTCACGTCCGGTGGCGAGGCGGGCCACCTTGACGGCGTTCTCCACAGCTTCGGCACCGGAGTTGAACAGCACGGTGCGCTTCTGGTGGTCGCCCGGCGTGAGGCGGTTCAACTGCTCGGCGACCGCGACGTAACCTTCGTACGGGGTGACCATGAAGCAGGTGTGCGTGAAGTGCCCGGCAGCTTCCTGGACAGCGGCGACGACGGCGGGATCGGATGCACCCACGCTTGTCACGGCAATGCCGGAGCCGAGGTCGATGAAGGAGTTGCCGTCGACGTCGCGGATGATGCCGCCGTCGGCGTCTTCGACGTAGACGGGAACGCCCGAGGCAACGCCGGCAGCGACGACGGCGGCGCGGCGCTCGTTGAGGGCCTGCGACTTCGGACCCGGGAAAGCTCCGTTGATGCTTCGCTTCTGGTCCAGGCGGTAGGAAAGTTCGTGTGCGGTTGCGGTCATGGTGTTTCTTTTCTTTCTTATGCTTGCGTGAAGGGGGTCGAGGACGTGGCTGCCGCTATAGCGTCAGCGTTATGCATCAAGTGCGGACATCACGTGCTTGATGCGCGTGTAGTCCTCGACGCCGTACATGGAGAGGTCCTTGCCGTAGCCGGACTGCTTGAATCCGCCGTGCGGCATTTCGGCGGTCAGCAGGATGTGTGTGTTGATCCAGACCGCACCGAAGTCGAGGTCGCGGCTCATGCGCATGGCCGTTCCGTGATCGGTGGTCCAGACGCTGGAAGCCAGCGCGTACTCGACGTCGTTGGCCATCTCCACGGCCTCGGACTCCGTGCTGAATTTCTGGACGGTGATGACGGGGCCGAACGTTTCCTTCTGGACGATGTCATCGCTCTGCTTTGCGCCCGTGATGATGGTGGGTTCGAAGAAGAAGCCCTTGTCCCCTGCACGGTGTCCGCCGGTTTCGATCTTGCAGTTGGCCGGAAGGTTCTCGACAACCGAGCTCACGGCGTTGAAGTGGTTGATGTTGTTGAGCGGGCCGAAGTAGTTTTCTTCGTCGTTCTGCGAACCGGTGTGCAGCGTCTTGGTGTGCTCCACCATGGCTGCGACGACGTCGTCGTGGACGGAGTCTTCGACGAGCACGCGGGTGATTGCCGTGCAGTCCTGGCCTGCGTTGAAGAACGCGAATTCGGCGATGGCGGCCGCGCTCTTCTTGATGTCCGCGTCCTTGAAGACGATCGCCGGAGCCTTGCCGCCAAGCTCCAGGTGTGCTCGCTTGAGCCCCTTGGCCGCCCCGGACGCGACGGCAATACCCGCACGGACGGAACCGGTGATGGACACGAGGCCCGGGACCTTGTGCTCAATCATCATGGCGCCCGTGGCTCCGGTGCCGAGGACGACGTTCAGCACGCCTGCGGGGAAGATCTCCCCTGCCAGGCGGGCAAGGACAAGGGTGGATTCCGGGGTGGTGTCCGAGGGCTTGAGTACCACGGTGTTGCCTGCGGCAAGTGCCGGGCCGATCTTCCAGATGGCCATCAGGAACGGGTAGTTCCACGGCGCCACTTGCGCGACGACCCCGATGGGTTCCCGGCGAACGTAGGAGGTGTGGCCTTCGAAGTACTCGCCTGCGGACTTGCCTTCCATGATGCGCGCCGCGCCCGCGAAGAAGCGTAGCTGGTCGGCGCCGGCCGCGATTTCCTCGGAGGCTATGAGGGCGCGGACCTGCCCGGTGTTGCGGTGCTGGGCTTCCACCAGCTCGTCGCTGTTGGCTTCCACGGCGTCCGCGAGCTTCAGAAGCATGAGCTGGCGCTGGCCCGGCGTGACATGCTTCCACGTCTTGAAGGCTTCCTTCGCCGCCGACATCGCAGCATCCACATCAGCCTGCGTCGAGACCGGCGATGTGGCAACGATCTCGCCGTTGCTGGGGTTCACGATGTCCAGCAGCTCAGTGCCGGCAGGCGTGACGAACTCGCCGTTGATGAAGTTCTGCAAGGTTTGGACCACGGTGTACAACCTCTTTCGGTGTCTAGGCATTGGTTGCAGCTGCTCCGAGCCTATGTCAGTGCCCCACGTCACGGAATAGCCAGATGCACACCTCCACCGCGCTCCCTTAGTGCGAATGACCAGAGCCGGGATATCCTGTGTTGCATGGCAATGTCTCTCGCCGCGCTCGTCGCCGTTCCCGCCCTCAGGCTCCGCAAGGCGGGCCTCGCGGACACCACCTGGAATGACGACATCCGTTGGGTCGCGGTGGCTGAGCAGGAGGATCCCCAACGATTCCTCAACGGCGGCGAGCTCATCCTCACCACCGGACTCAGGCTTAGCGGGGCCGCGGAACAGCGCCGATTCGTGCGGCAGGTCCAGCGTGCGGGGGCCGTAGGCATCGGCTTTGGAACGGGGCTGACGCACGACGTCGTCCCGCCCGCCCTGGTCGCGGAGGCAAACCGCTGGGGACTGCCGCTGGTCGAGGTGCCGTACGAGACCCCGTTCATCGCAATCAGCAAGCTCGTGGCCGACTCGCAATCTGCCGACCACTATTCCAAACTCGAGCGCCTGATCGCCGGGCACCAGATCCTCGCACGGGCCCTGCTGACGGGCGGCGGCCTCGCCGAACTCCTGAAGCAGTTGGGAAGCATGCTCCGCACGGACATCGCACTCACCCAATTCAGCGCCCAGCTATACAACAGCGTGGCGGGGAACCCGGCACCGACCGCCGAGGATTGGGCATCGTTCCCCATCCCGACCGGCCGCCGAGACGCCTGCACCCTGTGGATCAAGCAGCCCTTCGGCGACACAGGGATCATCAGCTATGCCCAGAACCTCATCAGCGTGGAACTAAACAACATGGTCAAGCAGCGCCAGGGCCAGCGGGCTTTAGCCGGACAGGTACTCGACGATGCCATCCACGGAACGTTGGACAGCGTCGAGGCAGCCCGCCGCCTGGCCGGCGTCGGCATCAACAGCACACGCAAGAACGTCGTCCTCCTGGTGGTTTCGGCCGCCCACCACAAGCAACTCGCCACTACCTCCCTGCCGCAATCCCTCGACACCGGGGTGACCGCCGTCGTCGGAAAGGACCTTGTTGCCGTAGTGCCCGACGACGGCAGTTCCGCGAGCGCGCTGGCGAAGGACCTCAGCGACCACCTTTTGGAAGCCGGCATCCACGCGGTGATTGGCATCGGTGGCGCTTACACGAAGCCGAACGGCGTGCGTTGGAGCTACTTCGAGGCGCGCGACGCCGTCGCGCATGGCCTGCCGGTCAACGAACCGGAGCGGCTCAGCCTCACCTCGTTGCTGCTGGCAAGCGAAGACGTGCCGCTTGCCGACATGGCCAGCGAAGCCCTCACTCCCCTTCGCAAGTTCGACGCCGCCCATGGCTCCGAACTCGTCTCCACGCTGGAAAGCTACCTGAACCACAATGGTTCCGTGGCCGCCGTCGCCGAAGCCCTGACCCTGCACAGGAATACCGTCCGCTACCGGCTGGCCCAGATTACCGACTTGACCGGCTACGACCCCGCCCAGACGCCCGACCGCGTGCAGTTGTGGCTGGCGCTGGCAGTGCAGCGCTTGGGTGCGCGCAACCCGCGGTGAGCGGCTCTCCCGTGGGCAGCCGGAGACATTGACCACAAAAGTTCAGGATCGAAACATCAAACGTCTAACCTTTAGGCATGGCCTCGACTCATCCCACACCCCACGCGCTCGACTCCGGTTCGGCAACACCGGGTGCCCAGGCACCCACAGCTAAGGCACACGTAGCCAAGGCAACCACGGCTCAGGCAACAACCGCGGAAGCCGCGGCACCGAAACCCCGCGTGATCGCCGTCGTCGGGATCGTCGCCGTCGTCCTGATCGGACTGAACCTCCGCGCCGGCATCACAAGCGCCGCCGCCTTGTTCCACGAACTCCAGGGATTCCTCGGCTATGGCGCATTGGTCGCGTCCATCCTGCCGTCCATCCCGTTGTTGTGCTTCGCCGTCGCGGGTATGGGTACTTCGTGGCTTTCACGCAGGATCGGCGTCGAGAAGTCGATCCTCGTGGCCCTCGCCATGCTGGCTGCCGGGCTGCTGGTCCGCAGTATCCCCGCGACGGGTGCCCTGCTGGCGGGAACCGTCCTTGCGATGTCCGGCCTGGCGGTCTGCAACGTGGCCATGCCTTCCTACATCCGGGAGCACTACGCCGCCAAGACGTCCATGATGACCGGCCTGTACACGTTCACGATGTCCGGGGGCGCGACATTCGCCGCCGCGGTCAGCGTGCCGCTCGCGCAACAGCTCGGTTCGCCGTCGTTGGGCCTTGGGGCGTGGGGAATCCTTGGCGTGGCCGCCCTGCTCGGCTTCCTTCCGATGGTCCTGCACACCCACCGGAACTCCCGCAAGGCAAACCGGGATCACATATCCATGTGGCCGCTCTTGCGCACGCGCTTAGGGTTCCTGATCACCGCCATCTTCACCCTGCAGGCTTTCCTCGCGTATGCCGTGATGAGCTGGTTCGCCTACATCTTGACCAACCAAGGGCTCAGCGCCTCCGAAAGCGGTCTCCAATTCGGGCTCATGCAGCTCGTCTCCGTCGCTGCTGGGATGGTCCTCTTGGCCATCGGCTCCCGGCCTCGAATGATGCGGCCCGCCTTGTACCTTGGGAGTGGCACCACATTGCTCGGTGTTCCGGCGATGCTTTGGCTGCCTACATCCTTCGCGGCTGTTCCCGCGGTGCTGTTCGGTTTCGGCCTCGGCATTTTCCCGCTGGTCCTGGTCATCATCAGCAGGAGCGGACGTACGACGGCGGAGACCACCGCGATGTCCACCATCGCCCAGTCGCTGGGCTACTTGATCGCCGCCTTGGGTCCGTTCGGGATGGGCCTTATCCACAGTGCGACGGGAGCCTGGACCTTGCCCCTTGCGCTCCTCGCCGTCGTGGCCCTCGCCCTCATGGTGACCTGCCATCTCTTGACCAGCAAGCGGACGCCGATCAAGGCCGGACCCAGGACCGTCGCATGAGCCTCACACCTACGCACCGCCCGGTCCTAGCCGAGGAAGTCACTGCACAGCTCCGCCGAATGATCCAGTCCGGCGAGTGGCACCTGCAGGAGAAGATTCCGGCCGAGCCCGAGCTCATGGCCTCGCTGGGCGTTTCCCGCGGCACCCTCCGCGAAGCCATCAAGGCCCTTGCCCACGGCGGCATGCTCGAGGTCCGCCGCGGCGATGGCACCTACGTCCGGGCCACGAGCGAGATCTCGGGGGCGGCCCAGAGGATGTACCAGGAGCACACCCAGGAGCACGTGGTCGAGGTCCGGGTCGCCCTCGATACCCAGGCCGCCCGCTTGGCCACGAGGCACGCGACGAGCCAGGACGTCTCCGCGATGCGTGCCATCCTGCAACGACGCCATGATGCCTGGCACGCAGCCGACTACCCGGCATGGGCACGGGCTGACTGGGATTTCCATGAGCGCGTCGCGTTGGCTTCGGGAAACCCCCTGTTGCTGCAGCTGTATGTCTCCTTCGGCGGCGTCTTCCATGACGATCTCCTGCGCCAGCAACGGAAATCCGGCTTCAACGGCCTTCCCGACGAAGGCCACGGCGAACTCGTCGACGCCATCGAAGCGGGCGACGAAACCGCAGCCGTCGCCAGCGTCTACCGGAACCTGGACAGTTGCGCGGAGTGGATCCACAGCTGATGCCCGCTCACATCTGGGGCTTAAAAAGCCAACGCTCGCTCACTTTCTCCAAGAAAGTGAGAGATGGCCGGCCTGAGCGCCGCCATACGTGCAAGAGCGTCGGGGGAAAGGCCGCCATACGTGAGAGAGCGTCTGGTGGGGGTTCTTAAGCCAGCTCGACGCCGGCGCTTTTCGCGTCGCGGAATAGCGCGTCGATGAGCACGACGTCGCGGCCGGCCCGGTTTAGCAAACTGGCCGCGACTCCGGCCCGGTAGCCGGTCGCGCAGTGCACCCAAGACTTGGCGTCGGGCAACTCCTTCAGCCGTGCCAACAATTCGTGCAGGGGCACATTCAAGGCCCCGGACACATGCGACACAGCAAATTCCTCGACGCGACGCACGTCCAGCACTGTTTCACCCGGCGCCCGGTCCCGGATGAACCCTGCCCAGTCGACATGTGGATAGCTCGCCAGGGCCGCGTCTGGCACCAGCGCAGCTGGATCGCCGACGGCGGCATCCAGGGACTCGATGCCGATCCTCGCGAGGTCGCGGATCGCCTTCTCCACCTCGTCGAACGGCCCGAGCAACGTCAGCGGTTGGTTCCACGGAAGCACCCAACCGAGGTAACTGGTGAAGCTGGATCCGTTGCCGTATTCGAAACTCACGCTTCCCAGCAAGTGGCTGGCGGCAAATGCCACGCGATGACGCAGGTCCACCACCCACTCCCCTTCCTCGAGTCTCCGCGTTAGCTCGGCCGGGTCGACGCTGCCCGGGACCTCGAGCTCAGCGGAACCGGGTCCGGCGGAATTCAGGGGGCTCATGTGTGCGTAGTAACTGGGAAACGCAGAGATGTTGGCCAGCAGCTCGGCCACGAAATGGTCTTCATCCGCGTCGGTGAGGGCGTGGTTTGTGGCGAGCTGCTCGGCGATCGTTGATCCGGCGATCCTGCTCGCCGGCCCGCTGGAACAGAACGACCCGAATCCGTGGGTCGGATACAGGGCGGCGTCCGGTGAGGATTCCGTCACGAGCCGCCGGACCGAGGCGTACTGGTCATGGGCCAGGCCGGCAGTGTCCTCCGCGGCAATCAAGTCGGTCCTGCCCACGGAACCGTATAGCAGGCTCCCGCCGGAAAACACGGCCTGCCGCACGCCGCTGCCCGGCCCGTCGTCGTCGACCAAATAGGACAGGTGCGTGTGGGTGTGCCCAGGGGTGGCGAGTGCTTTGACAGAGATTCTGCCCACTCGGAATACCGTTCCATCCCTGACGGGTTCCCGTTCAAACGCCACTTCGTCCGCCGCGTTAACCATGTACAGGGCGTTGTGTTCCCTGGCAAGGATGAGTCCGCCCGTGACGTAGTCGTTGTGGATGTGCGTTTCGGCGACGTGAGTGATCGCCACACCGGCGTCGCGCGCCGCCTTTTCGATGCGTTCGGTATCCCGCTGGGGATCGATCACCAGGGCTACCTCGCCGTCGTGCACCAAGTAGCTGCGGTCGCCCAATTGGGTGGTATCAACGACGACGATTTCCATGGTTCAGCCTAACCCCGCCCGCTTAAAAGCAACGCGGGGTCACTTAGCGCCCATTCCGATGCTCCGGACGGGCGCTAAGTGACCCCGCGTTGCTTGGGGTAGCGGTGGCTAGACCTGGGCTGCAACTCCGTCGCGGGAAATGTCCACCATCTCATCGCGTGCCACAACCTTGATGCGTTCACGCTTGACCTCGACGCCGTGCGACGTCCCGGCCTCGGTAGCCGCCGTGCCCAGTGCGAGCTCGTGGGCGTCAAGTGCCAGCCAACCTTCCCAGCTGGTGAACTTCACGCCGCGGGAGTCCAGGAGCTCGACGACGGCGTCCTCGGCGGGAACGGAAGCGAACGGCAGGTTTTCGCGGTCTTCCAAGAGGTACGTGACGGTCTCCAGGGCATCGCCCTTGGTGTGGCCGATGAGGCCCACCGGACCACGCTTGATCCAGCCGGTCGCGTAGAGGCCCGGCACATGCTGGCCGTCGGCATCCAGGACGCGGCCGCCGTCGTTGGTGATGACGCCCTTCTTGTGGTCGAACTCGACGTCCGGCAGGGCGGAACCGAAGTACCCGATCGCTCGGTACACGGCCTGGACCGGGTAATCGACGAATTCGCCCGTGCCCTTGGCATTGCCGGTGCCGTCCAGCTCCGTGCGTTCGAACTTGATCCCCGCGACCTTGCCGGGCGTTTCCGGGGAGTCGACAATCTCGACCGGGCTGTGCAGGAAGTGCAGGTGCAGCCGGCGGGAAGCCTTCAGCTCGGAGAGGTCCTCGGGCTGCTCGGCGATCCAGTTGGTAAGCGTGCCCACCATGGTCTTGGTCTGGTTGTTCGTCTGGATCTGACGGTCCGACTCTTCGTCGAACTCGAAGTCCTCGGCGTAGAGGATGATGTCGACGTCCTTGGAGTGCGACAGTTCGCGGAGCTCCAACGGGGTGAACTTCACCTGGGCGGGGCCGCGGCGGCCGAAGACGTGGACGTCGGTGACCGGGGAGGCCTTGAGTCCGGCGTAGACGTTGTCCGGGATTTCGGTGACGAGGAGGTCGTCGGCGTGCTTGGAGAGAACCCGGGCCACGTCCAGTGCAACGTTGCCGTTGCCGAGCACAGCGATTTCCTTGGCGTCGAGCGGCCATTCACGGGAGACATCGGGGTGCCCGTCGTACCAGGAGACGAAGTCCGCGCCACCGTAGGACCCTTCGAGCTCGATGCCCGGGATGTTCAGGTCTGCGTCCTTGATGGCACCGGTTGCGAAGATGACGGCGTCGTAGTGGGTGCGGAGGTCTTCGATGGACAGGTCCGTGCCGTAGTCGACGTTGCCGAAGAAGCGGATGTCGCCGCGGTCCAGGACCTTGTGCAGCGCATTCACGATGCCCTTGATGCGGGGGTGGTCCGGGGCGACGCCGTAGCGGATCAGGCCGTAGGGTGCCGGGTAGCGGTCGAAGAGGTCGATGCTGACCGTCAGTTCGCCGCTCTTCACGGCTTCGCTCTTGGTCAGGATGTCCGCGGCATAGACGCCGGCAGGGCCGGAGCCGACGACGGCCACGCGCAGCGGGCGTGCAGCGGTTCCTACGGTGGTGCTAGATGACACGGCTGTGTTCCTTTTCTTCGATGCCGCCCAGTTAAGGGATGACGACGCGGGGCTTGTTAGGGGTCAGGGTGCTGTAGTCGGCGGTCTTGAATTCTTCGGGGGCAAACGGGCTGACGCGAACGACGTCGCCGATCACGATAACGGCGGGGTTCGCGACGCCGACGCGTTCTGCCTGATCGGCAATGGTTGCCAAGGTGCCGATCGTGACGCGCTGTTCCGGCGCATAGCCGTTCTCCACAATACCCACGGGCGTCTCGGGAGGCATCCCGGACGCAGCCAAGGCAGCGGCCGATTCCCGGAGTTTGCCTACGCCCATGAGCAGGATCACTGTGTGGTCCGGCCGTGCCGGTACTTCGGACAGCTCCTCATGGCCAGTCACAACGCTGAAGCCCTTGGCGAGCCCGCGGTGCGTGACCGGAATGCCGGCCGCCGCGGGGACCGAAATGGCCGACGTCACGCCGGAAACCACTTCAACCTCGACGCCGTTCTGCCGGCAGAATTCCGCTTCCTCGCCGCCGCGGCCCAAGACATAGGGATCGCCGCCTTTGAGCCGTACGACGCGGTTGCCCTTGAGTGCCTCGTCGACCAGGAGTTGGTTGATCTCCTCTTGCGGCACCGGGTGGTGGCCGGGAGTCTTGCCGACCTCGATGACACGGACGTCGGGGGCTAGCTCCTGGAGCAGTTCGCGCGGTCCGAGGCGGTCGGCGACCACGACGTCGGCCTGCCCCAGCAGTCGGCGGCCACGTACCGTGATGAGCCCGGTGTCCCCGGGACCGCCGCCAACAAGGGCGACGCTTCCGTTCGATGCACGACGCCGTCGAAGGGGGAGGTCGCCAACTTCCAGGGCGGTAGCAACGGCGTCGCGCATTGCCATGGCACGGCGGGGGTCTCCTCCGGCATTGATGGCGATCTTGACGTCGTCCACGACGGCGACTGCCGGAGTCCACGCGGCGGAAGACTCGTGGTCCGAAGCGTTCACGCACCAGATGCGTTGTGCCTCGGCATCGGCGGCGACTTGGGCGTCAACAGCGGCAACGCCCGTCGCCGTCTGGACGAACCATACGCCGTCGACGTCGGAGGAAACGTAGGTGCGCGGCTCCCAGTTGAGGAGGCCGGAGGCAGCGAGTTCGCGGAGCGCGTCAGAGGCAACGGGAGCCACCACGGTCACCCTGGCACCGGCGTCGAGCAACCCTCTGGCGCGTCGCGCAGCCACGGGTCCGCCGCCCACCACAAGCACCGGGCGGCCAAGCAGCCGCAATGCCGTGGGGTAGATGTCCTGTATTGCCATGAAAAAACTGTAGGGCCGGTCCGTAATATGCTTCAAAGGCCCGGAAACACCAGTTCACGCTAGGTAACCCGGCGTCACATTCCGTTCATACTGCTGTTTCCTGCCAGCCGATCGCGGGAACGACAAATTTCGCGATGTTGCCAAGCAGCTTGGCGTTGTAGTCCACCCCAAGTTGGTTTGGCACGGTAACCAACACGGTGTCCGCCGCCTGGACAGCGGCGTCTTTCGCGAGATCCTGCGCCAAGGAGTCGGGCTCGCCAACGTAGCTTTTGCCAAAACGGGACAGTGCGCCGTCGAGCATGCCCACTTGGTCCCGGCTTTCAGCCTGGGCACGGAGCCCAAAATAGTGTTCGTCCTCGGCGTCCACGATGGGAATGATGCTGCGGCTGACCGAAACGCGCGGCTCGAAACCATGTCCGGCCGCCACCCACGCTTCCCGGAACATGGCGATTTGCTCGGCCTGGAGCTGGTCGAAGGGAACTCCTGTGTCCTCGGTGAGGAGGGTGGAGCTCATGAGGTTCATGCCTTGCTCGGCGGCCCAGACCGCTGTCTTGCGGGTGCCGGCGCCCCACCAGATTCGGCGCGGCAGGCCGGGCGACGTCGGCTGGATGGGCAAGAGTCCGCGGCCACCTCCCACATACGCAGGATCGGCTTCGGCAACACCGTGCCCGGCGATCGCATGCCGGAAGACTACCGTGTGGCGGCGAGCCATCGCAGCGTCGTCCTCGCCCTGGGCCGGCTGATAGCCGAATTTCCGCGCTCCGTGCAGGGCCGGTTCGGGTGAGCCACGGCTGATCCCCAACTGCAGCCTCCCCTGGCTGATGAGGTCGGTGGCACCGGCTTCCTCCGCCATGTAGAGGGGATTCTCGTAGCGCATGTCGATCACGGCTGTGCCCATCTCGATCCTGCTTGTCCGGGCCGCAATGGCGGCGAGCAGGGGGAAGGGCGAGGACTGTTGCCGCGCAAAATGGTGCACCCGGAAGAAGGCGCCATTGATGCCAAGCTCCTCCGCCGCGACGGCAAGGTCGATGCCCTGCAACAACGCATCACCGGCCGAAGGAGTCCGGGAGCCTTGGACGTTGCCCCAATGGCCGAAGGAGAGAAAACCGATTCGTTTCATGTCCGCATCAACCACGGACCGGCGCCGGGAATTCCTAGCGCGTGCTCCCGGCCAACAGGCCCCTGCGCAGCAGCAGGCGACGCTCGATCGGCGCGAAAACCAGGAGCTCGATCAGGATGCCCACGAAGAGGATGGCCAGGATCGCGGACATCACGGTGGCCATGTCGGAGAGCGTGCGGCCCTGGTCAAGGAGCGAACCGAGGCCGAAGCCGATGGTCCCGCCGACCGCAATGATCTCAGCAGCCATGAGTGAACGCCAGGAGAAGGCCCACCCCTGCTTGAGCCCGCCAAGGTAACCGGGAAGGGCCGCCGGGAGGACGATTTGCAAGGCCATCTGGATCCGGGAGGCGCCAAGGACCTTGCCCACGCTGCGGTACTGCGGGGGGATCTGGTCGACGCCGGAAATGAGGCCGTTGATGATGGATGGGATGGCGCCCATGAGCACCACGAAGTACACAGTGCCGTCGGATAGCCCGAACCAGATGATGGCTGCCGGCACCCAAGCCACGGATGGCAGGACTTGAAGACCTGAAATCAGGGGGCCGAAAGCGCGGCGCAACGGCTGGACCTGGGCAAGGACCAGACCCACGGGGGTAGCGACCGCCACACTGATGAGGAAGCCGATCACGCCACGTTGCAGGGACGTGAAGATTGCTTCCTGGGCCTTGCCTTCGGACCAGAGTTCGCCGAACTGGGCGAGCACGTCCAAGGGACCGGGAACTTGGTCGCGCCGCTTCAGGCCGAGGGAAACGTAGAACTGCCAAGCCAGGACAAGGACCAGAAGGGCGGCAATCGGCAGGATGATCCTGGCCCAGTCGATGCCCGCTTTCCGGTTCGCGTCCGATTGCAGCTTGTCCAGGCCGGCTTCAAGGTCACGAAGCTCATCGGGGTTTCCTTTGAGCGAGGGCGAGGTGATGTGGCGGGACTCTGAGGTTTGCTCGGCCACTGTAATGGTGTCCTGTTCAGTTGGCATGGCGGCGGATCTCCTCGCGCAAGCGGCGGGTAATGGTTCCGGTGAGTTCCCCGGCGCGTCCGGCGTCGGTCCGGTGTTCTTCGGTGACGTTCCATTCGGCGACTACGCGTCCCGGGCGCGATGACAGCAGGAGAACCCGCTGGCCAAGCCGCACGGCTTCGCGCACGTTGTGCGTCACGAAAACGATGGTGCGTCCCGTTTCCTTCCAGATCCGCTCGAGTTCGTCGTGCAGGAGGTCGCGGGTGATGGCGTCAAGGGCCGCGAAGGGTTCGTCCATCAGCAACAACTGGCGGTCCTGCGCCAGGGCGCGGGCGAGCGCGACACGCTGCCGCATGCCGCCGGACAGCTCGTGGGGGCGCTTGTCCCCCGCGCCGCCAAGATGCACGAGGTCCAGGAGTTCCTTTGCCCGGGCAGCTCGCGAGGCCTTGCTGGTGCTGCCGGACTTGTCGGCAAGCTGGAGCGCCAGTTCGATGTTGCCCCGGGCGGTCAGCCATGGGAACAGGGCCGAGTCCTGGAACATGAAGGCGGCGCCGTCGCTTGGCACCTCAAGAGCGCCCGACGTCGGATGGTCCAGTCCCGCGAGGATGTTCAGCAGGGTGGACTTGCCGCAGCCCGACGCACCGAGAAGGGCAACGAACTCGCCTTGCTCGATGGTGGCGTTGACGTCGTCCAGCACCGGGGCGCCGTCGCCGAAGCGTTTACCCAAGTGTTCCAGTACGACTGGCATTGGTCCGTCCTTCGTTTGTTGCTTCGCTGTTGAAATGCAGAATGCCCGCTGCCCGGGTGTTTTGTCCGGGCAGCGGGTGTGTAGCTAGTCCTGGCCGAGTCCCGCCGTGGAGGTTTTCTGTCCTGTGATGCCGTTGAGGGCGCGAAGGTCGAAAATTCCGTTGATGTCCGCTTGCTTGGTGATGCCCGCGTCAACGCCGTCCTGCAGGAGCTTCTTGTAGGTTCCGGCAAGGGGGTCCATGGTGAAGGTGATGTTCTTCAGGGAACGGTCGATGACGTCGGCCGGGAGGGTGCTGCCGGCGGTCGCCTTCAGTGCCGCGTTGACGGCCGTGGCTTTGTCCGCTGCCGAGGCAGTGTTGAGCCAATCGACGGCGGCCTTGTTGCCCTTGAGCAACGCGGTAACCGTTTCGGGGTGCTCGGCTTCGAATTTCTTGCTCACGATCAGGATGGTGGTCGGGAACTGGCCCGGCTTACCTGTCGTGGAGCCGTCCCAGAGGTCCTTTTCGTCCACGAGCACCTTGGCGCCGGCCTGGAGCACCAGGCGCGAGGCCCAAGGCTCAGGCAGCCACGCGCCGTCGAGCTTTCCGTCTTGGAACAGCTTGAGGGTCTGGGCGTTTTCCGTCGGGTTGATCGCGACGTCGCCGCCGCCATTCGCGTTGGTCTTCAGGCCCTGCTTGCCCAGCCAGGCGCGCAATGCGACGTCCTGGGTGCCGCCGAGCTGGGGTGAGGCGAGGGTCTTGCCCTTCAGGTCCGCCGCGGAGTTGATGCCTGGCTTGACGACCAGCTGCGCGCCGCCGGAGGCCGCACCGGCGATGATGTTGATCGAGGCGCCCTTGCTCTGGACGAAGGAGTTGATGGCCGGGTTCGGTCCGAGGTACGCGGCGTCGATAGCGCCTGCGTTCAGTGCCTCGATCGCTGCCGGTCCGGCGTTGAAGGTCTGGGTGGTCAGCTTGGTGCTGCCGAGTTCCTTGGCAAAGAGGCCCTTGCTGACGCCTACGAGGGCGGGCGCATGGGTGACGTTGCCGAAGTAGCCGAGCTTGAGCTCCGCGGCCGGCGCGGTCGTGGCCGCTGCCACGGCAGGCTGGGTTTCGTTGTTCTTCGCCACGACGGATGCGACGGCGGCACCGGCACCAATCAGCAGGACCAGGCCGAGCGCGATGGCGATCTCAAGCGTGCGGCGCCGCTTGGGCTTGCCGCTCTCGCCGGCCACGATCCGGGTGGTGCCTGGCGTCGGACCAGGCTGCCTGGGTTCTGGGGTCTTAGTCATTGGGGGATCCTTGGGATGCGTTGGGGAGGGGCTTGGCGGGTGGTCAGGCCCCGCGACATCGCCCGTAATGGGCAGGCAAGGACCAATCCGAAATGGTCATGGATTCACCATAGGGACTGTCATATTTGCCTTCAATGACACGGAAATCCGGGGTCACGCAGGTTCATGCGGCGTCACAATCGGGGCAGGCGCCGGGAATGTGACGACCGCCCGTCACGTGAGGTTCCGTCGGTCATGGACCCCCGTAGAGCGGGCTCCGGGAAGAAAAAGGCTGGACCCAGGCCGAGCTGGCGCAAAGAGCCAGTGTTTCGCGGACCTTCCTCATCGATCTTGAGGCGGGGAAACCTACCGTCGAGACATGGAAGTTCATGGACGTCTTTCAAGCCCTGGGCTTCGAGATCGCCATCAGGAATCCCGAAACAGGTGAGGTGCGGTGGTGAGCACGCGGGAACTGCACGTCTATTTGGACGGCGAATCGTGCGGGGTCCTGCAGCAGACGCACGCGGGCAACCTGACGTTCAGCTACGACGATTCATATCGCACAGGTCCACATCCAACGCCCCTGTCCCTTTCCATGCCCATGGCCGTAAAGGTCCACAAAAAACGAGCCATCCCACCGTTCCTGCAGGGACTCCTGCCGGACAGGGAAGAGGCTTTGCGGCCATCGCTCGACGATTCTCGGGCTCCCAATCGATAAGGCAAGTGAAATCGTGCAGGAAGTGGCTTCCGGCGTCACGGACGCCTTTGAATCCGCCCGTGCGCAGATCGACGGCCAGGGCAAATGCGCACTGGCCGTTGCCGATCACCTGCTGGGAGCAATCATCAAGCTGCCGCTAGTTACGGCCTAGCTTCGATCTCTCAGAGGCTCGGTGCCCGGCAACTGAAGGCGTCGCAAGAAAAAACCGCAGCTTGCTTCCGATGCCGGCCGCGAAGGCCAGGCTGGGAAACAAGCTGCGGTTCATGAACTAGTTGCGTTAGATAACGTAACGCTCGTCCTCGTGGTCGCCCGGATGGTCCTTGACCAACCCTGCAGCCAAAGTGTTGCCGTCAACCGGGTCGATCACCAGGAATGCACCCGTGCGGCGGTGGTGGAGGTAGTTTTCCAGCGGCAACGGCGCGGCCAGGCGAAGCTGTGCATTGCCGATGTCGTTGAGCTCCAAGCTGGAAGCCGCTTCGACATTGAACGTGGCCAGGTCCAGCTTCCCCGTCACATTGCGGACAAGGGCCTGGACCGTGCGGGTACCGTGCTTGACAAGCACCTTGGCACCTTCGCGCAGCGGTTTGGGCGAAAGCCAGCACAGCGCTGCATACAGGTCCGCCGAGCTCTCGCGCACTGTTCCCGCAGCGGCGATCGTGTCGCCGCGCGCAATGTCGATTTCGTCGGCCAAGCGGATAGCAACCGACTGCGGAGCGGACGCCTCGGCGAGCTCGCTGCCGGCGAAGTCAATGCCGGTGACAGTGGTGGTGCGCGGCTCGGCGCCGGGGCTCAGCACGGTGACCTTGTCGCCAAGCTTGACAGTGCCTTCGGTGATTTGGCCGGCGTAAGCGCGGTAGTCGCGGTACGCCTCGACGTCGAGCCCTGCGGCTACGGCGTCCGGAGCCAGCGCGCCCTGGGGACGGATGACGAGCTGGACCGGGAAACGGAAGCTCTCCAAGTGGCTTTCGAGCTCGTCGGCGGCAGGCAGGGTCTCCAGGACCTCGAGCAGGGCAGGTCCGCTGTACCAAGGGGTGCGGTTCGAGCGGTCAACGACGTTGTCGCCGTCGAGCGCCGACACCGGAACCACCACGAGGTCCGAGATCCCATCGGAACCCAGGCCAAGTTCACGCGCAACCTTCTGGACGTCCGCTTCGATTTCCCGGAAGACCGACTCGCTGAAGTCCACGAGGTCGATCTTGTTCACCGCCACGATCACGTGGGCCACCCGGAGCAACTGCAGCACGGACAGATGCCTGCGGGTCTGCTCGAGCACGCCCTTGCGGGCGTCGATGAGTACGACGACGGCATCCGCAGTGGACGCGCCCGTCACCGTGTTCTTGGTGTACTGCACGTGGCCGGGGCAGTCGGCAAGGATGAAGCTGCGACGGTCCGTGGCAAAGTAGCGGTACGCGACATCGATGGTGATGCCCTGCTCACGCTCGGCACGCAGGCCGTCGGTCAGGAGGGCGAGGTCGATCGCGCCGCTCTGGCCGCCAAAGCCGCGATCCGCGGACGTCCGGGCGACGGCGTCGAGCTGGTCGGCGAGGATTGCCTTGGAGTCGTGCAGCAAGCGGCCCACGAGAGTGGACTTGCCGTCGTCGACCGAACCGGCAGTGGCGAAGCGGAAAAGCGTGGATTCGCGCAGGCCGGTTTCCAGGAGTGAAGTATCTGTGCTCATTAGAAGTAGCCGTCCTTCTTGCGGTCTTCCATGGCTGCCTCGGAGATGCGGTCATCTGCCCGGGTGGCGCCACGTTCGGTAAGTGTGGATGCGGCAACCTCAACAACGACGTCGGCTACCGTGCGGGCGTCCGACAGAACCGCCCCAGTGCAGGACATGTCCCCAACCGTGCGGTAACGCACCAGCTTCGTCACGACTTCCTCGTGCGGCAGCGGCATGGAAACTTCGCCAACTGCACGCCACATGCCGTCGCGCTCGAAGACCTCGCGCTCGTGTGCGTAGTACAAGCCGGGCAGCTCGATGCCTTCGCGTTCGATGTAGCGCCAAACGTCCAGTTCAGTCCAGTTGCTGATGGGGAAGGCGCGGACATGCTGGCCCACGGTGTGGCGGCCGTTGTACAGGTTCCACAGCTCGGGACGCTGGTTGCGCGGGTCCCACTGGCCGAACTCGTCACGCAGGCTCAGGATGCGCTCCTTGGCACGCGCCTTGTCCTCATCGCGACGGCCGCCGCCGAAGACGGCGTCGAACTTGTTGCGCTGGATGGCATCCAACAGCGGGACGGTCTGCAGCGGGTTGCGGGTGCCGTCGGCGCGCTCAGCGAGTTCGCCACGGTCGATGAACTCCTGGACGGAGCCGACCACCAGCTTGAGGCCGAGCCGCTCCACTGTGCGGTCGCGGAAATCGATGACCTCGGGAAAGTTGTGGCCGGTATCCACGTGCAGCACGGGGAACGGAACCTTACCTGGCCAAAACGCCTTGGTGGCCAGGTGCAGCATAACCACGGAGTCCTTGCCGCCGGAGAATAGCAGCGCGGGCTTCTCGAACTCGGCGACGACTTCGCGAATGATATGGATGGCCTCGGATTCGAGGGTGTCGAGGCTGCTTAGGCGCTCCGCGGGCCCGGCGCCGAATGCCGCCCCTTCAGCTTCGCTCTGCAACACTGACAGCTCCAGTTCCTCGTTGGTGATTTGGGTGCTCATACGTGTAGCCCGCATTCTGTCTTGTCGGTTCCTGCCCAGCGGCCGGAGCGGGGATCCTCGCCCGGGGCCACTTTCTTGGTGCAGGGCTGGCATCCAATGGACGGGTAGCCCTGGCTCAGCAGGGGGTTCACGGGCAGGATGTTGTCCTCGGAGTACTCGACCAGCTGGTCGAAGCTCCAGTCCGCCATCGGGTTGACCTTGACCAGGCCGTTGGCTTCGTCCCAGGTGACCAGCGGTGTGTTGGTCCGGGTGGGGGCCTCGTCGCGCCGGACACCGGTGAACCAGACCTCGTACCCGGCGAGGGTCCGGCGCAGCGGCTGGACCTTCCGGAGCGCGCAGCACTGGGCAGCGTCACGGGCGAAGAGGTCCTTGCCGAGAAGGCGGTCCTGCTGCTCCACGGTGTTCTCCGGGAGGACGTCCACGACGTTCACGCGCAGGTTCGCGGCAACTTCGTCCCTTGTGGCATAGGTTTCCGGGAAGTGGTAGCCGGTCTCCAGGAAGAGGACGTCGACGCCGGGGAGCTGGTCCGCGACGAGGGCCGGCAGGACGGCGTCGGCCATGGAGCAGGCGACGGCGACAGCGGGCAGCTCAAAGTTCCGGACGACCCAGGCGATGACGTCGCGGGCAGGAGCGTTCCAGCCGAGCTCGGCGGCCCCGGCTTCAGCGAGGGCCTTGAGCTCGTCGTGGGAACGGAGCTCCACAGCCGGGGTGGTAGTGGTCATTGCAGGTCTCCTTCATCAGCGGAGTGTGCCCATTCGGCGAAGGTTTGGTCCTCGGCGCGCTCGGCCACGAACTTGCGGACAACGCGTTCAACGTAGTCGGGCAGGTCCTCGACGTAGACCTTGAGGCCGCGAACGGTTCGGCCCAGGCCTGCTTCGTCGCGCTCGGAAGAAGCCAGCCCGCCGCCCAAGTGGACCTGGAAACCCGGGGTGGGGTCGCCGTCGGGCGTTGGCAGCATCATGCCCTTGAGACCGATGTCGGCGGTCTGGATACGGGCGCAGGAGTTGGGGCAGCCGTTGATGTGCAGGGACAGTGCCTGCGGCAGCTGGCCGCTCTCGGCGAGGTCAGCGAGGCGCTTCTCCAGTTCGGCGACAGCGGTGGCTGCGGTGACCTTGGTCTCCACGATCGCGAGTTTGCAGAACTCGATGCCGGTGCAGGCGATGGTGCCGCGGCGGAAGACCGACGGACGGGCGGAGAGGCCCAGCGCGTCGAGTTCGGCGACGAGCGGCTCCACCTCATCCTTGGCGACGTCCAGCACAACGACCTTCTGGTGCGGCGTAGTACGCAGCCGGAAGGAGCCGCGGGCCTCGAGGGTATCGGCGAGCTTCACGAGCTGGTTGCCGGACAAGCGTCCGGCCAGCGGGGTTGCACCGATGAAGAACTTCCCGTCCTTCTGCTCGTGGACACCCACGTGGTCGCCGGGTGCGGAGGGCTTGGGAGCGGCAGGGCCGTCCGCAAGCTTGTATCCGAGGTATTCGTCCTCGAGGACCTGGCGGAACTTCTCCGGACCCCAGTCGGCCAGGAGGAACTTCAGGCGGGCCTTGGTCCGCATGCGGCGGTAACCGTAGTCACGGAAGATGCTTGTCACTCCGTGCCATACTTCCGCGCCCTGCTCGGGCTTCACGAAGGCGCCGAGCCGCTTGCCCAGCATGGGGTTCGTGGAGAGCGCGCCGCCAACCCAGAGATCGTAACCGGCACCCAGTTCGGGGTGGACAATGCCGACAAAGGCGCAGTCGTTGATCTCGTGGACGACGTCCTGCGACGGGTGGCCGGTGATGGCCGTCTTGTACTTCCGCGGCAAGTTGGCGAGTTCAGGGTCGCCGATGAAGCGCTCCGCGATTTCGTTGATCAACGGAGTGGGGTCGATGATCTCGTCCTTGGCGATGCCGGCGACCGGCGAGCCAAGGATGACACGCGGGACGTCGCCGCAGGCTTCAGTCGTTGACAGGCCGACGGATTCGAGGCGGCGCCAGATCTCGGGAACGTCTTCGACCCGGATCCAGTGAAGCTGGATGTTCTGGCGGTCCGTGAGGTCGGCGCTCTCGCGCGCGAAGTCCACGGAAATCTGGCCGATGACGCGCAACTGCTCGGTGGTGAGCGCACCGCCGTCGATCCGGACGCGCAGCATGAAGTACTTGTCCTCGAGCTCGTGCGGCTCGAGCGTGGCGGTCTTGCCGCCGTCGATCCCTGGCTTGCGCTGCGTGTACAGGCCCCACCAGCGGAATCGCCCGTGCAGGTCCGTGCCGTCGATCGAGTCGAAGCCGTGCTTGGCGTAGACAGATTCGATACGCTCGCGGACGTTCAGCCCGTTATCTTCCTGCTTCCAGGTCTCGTTGGCGTTGAGCGGCGCGGTGCCGTCAACTTTCCACTGGCCATGGGGCTTGGCGGCAGGGCGGGCGGTACGGGCCGGGCGCTTGGGAGCAGCCTGGTCCGCGGACGCTCCGGCTAGAGCTGTATCAGTCATGCATCGACTGTAGGGGTGGCCGAAGAGGCGTAACAAAGGGTCCGGAAACGAAGAGTCACCTAGGGAAATATTTCGTCACGAACCGCCGACGGGCCTTGATCTGGAACTGCTCATGTGCAGGTCCGGGCAGGCTCAGCCGCGCTCCCGGACGGCTGCGTCATACCTCTCCAGCGCGATCTCCGCGAGCACGGGAGACGGCAGCAACGGAGCCGTGACGACGTCGGCTTCGGCCTTGAACAGCTGGTCGTGGAAGTAGCCGGTTGCCAACAGGTACGAGGCAACAACAACCCGGCCCGCTACCCCATCCGTGCGCTGAGCGTCGGTGAGTTCCGCCCGCAAGGCCGCGACGCCGTCGGGCACGTTTGGCTCCGCACTGGCGCCATACGCGACACGCACCTTGTTCGGCAGGAGCTGGGCAAGCTGGCGGGCCTGCTCCTCCGAATCGACGGAACCGTCCGGCAGCGATGAGCCCGCGGCGGCGAGGAGGACGCCGTCGTCGTCGTTCAATCCTGCGTCCCGCAGCCGCGCAGCCAGAAGTTCGGCAAGCCGCGGGTCCGGACCGAGCGGCGGTGCCGCAGACACTTCCGGCCGGCCGTTGATCGCCTTGGGGATGTCCACCTTGACGTGGTACCCGGTACTAAGCAGCAAGGGAACGACGACGGCGGGCGTGCCTTCCGGGAGGCCGGCCACCACGCCGGACAGCTCAGGTTCCTGGACGTCGACGTAGGCCTCGACGACGGTCAGTCCCGGGCGCAAAGCCTCGATCCCTGCTATGACCTGACGGATCGCGGCCTGCCCTTCGGCGTTCCGGGTTCCATGGGCGCACGCGATCAAGACAGGGCTGTTCATGGATGCAAGCGTAACGTTGGGCACGGATGTTCTCCCGACTGTGAACGAAGAATGGAGCCGCATTTGTTCACTTTTGACCTGGCGCTGGTGTGGCTCGACCTGGCCGGTGTATTCTTCTTCGCCGTGTCCGGCTCCCTGCTCGCGGCGAGGAAGCAGTTCGACATGATCGGCTCGCTCCTTCTGGCCTCGCTCGTTTCCTTGGGCGGCGGCGTCATTCGCGACATCGTCATCAATGCCGGGCCGCCCGCAGCATTCACCAACCCGGTCTACCTTCTGCCGCCGATCCTGGCCGCGGCACTTGTGTACTTCCTCTTTGCGGGCATCCAGCGGTACACCTCATTGTTGGTCCTGTTCGACGCCGGAGGGCTGGCTTTGTTCTGCATCAGCGGGACGCTGAAAGCATTGCTCGCCGGACTGAACCCCGTTGCCGCGATCGTTTTGGGCGTCACGACAGCGGTGGGTGGCGGGCTGCTTCGCGATATTACGGCCAACGAAATTCCCGCGCTGTTCAATGCAAGGGATTTGTACGCCCTGCCTGCTCTCGTCGGGGCTGCCCTCACTGCGCTGCTGTGGAGCGTCGATTCCTTTAATGCGCTGACGGCGGTGCTAATCGCAGCCTTGGTATTCAGCTTCCGCATTGTTGCCTGGCGACGGGGGTGGCGGGTGCCGCTCGCGGTCCGCGGATGGCACCGTGACGGGCTGTCCGCGGGCGCGGAATCGCGTGGCCGGGATTAGCTAGGATGGGTGCATGACTGACATGTTCCTCGAGAAGTTCCGCGCGCTTGTACCGAAGTATCTCGAGGACGAATGGCAGGAAGAGGACGGGCTGTCCCCGGCTGAACTCGATGAAGCACTGTCCGCCCACACGTTCACGATTCCGATGGTGCTCCGCGAGTTCTACCTGGCAATCGGCGGCTGCGAGGACCTCATGGAGGCCTACCACTACTTCTGGGACCCCGAAGAACTCGAAGTGGACGACGAAGGCTTCCTCATGTTCCTGGAGGACGAGGAAGAGCAATTCACCTGGGGCTTCCGCGTAGGCGACCTCAATGTGCCCGATCCCATCGTGTGGCGCCGAAACAACGCGCGCGGCCAGTGGAAGTCCGAGGAAGGCACATTCTCGGAGTTCGTTTTCGACATGTTCGACTGGGCATTCAGCGACGAAGACTAGGTTTGGGGTCCGGATCGCGGGGTCCGGATTCCTGGGGTCCCGATTCCGGATTCCTTCCTGACCCTGCTTGAATTTCGAAGAGCCGCGACGCGCCTTGATCAACGCGTGTCGCGGCTTTTTTCGTGGCAAAGAGGGTCAGCAAGGAATGAGGGCATTCGCAAAACTCGAAAAATCAATTGACGATCGGAGTTGCGCTTGTGACAAAGCTGTCATAGGCTTTAACCGGATTCACTAAATGCCTCCGGTGAGTCTGATGCGAACGGAGATTATGGTCCCGGTTCGTTGCAGCGCGTGACTCGTGGTGTTGCAATGAGCCGGGGCCATTGCATTTAAGCGGCCAAAGCGAACCGACCCGTCGCCGTCGATGTGCACTCCCAACGACGACGGGCCCGTTCAGACGGTTCTAACCGAGACAGGGTTAGCTGGCGCGCTCCACGACAGCGTGCGCGAAGTTGGTCAGGGATTCCTTGACCACGCCTTCGGGCAGCGGCTTCAAGGCCTCGATGGCCTCCGCCGCCCACTGGCGGGCAATGCCCCAGGATTCCGCGGTTACCGGGTGCTCACGCAGCCCGGCCACCGCCAGCGCCAAGGCGTCGTCGGAAGACAGGTCGCCATCCACGAGTTTCAAGAGTTCGACGGCGGAGTGGTCGCCATTGTCGGCAGCCTTGCGGAGTAGCAAGACGGGCAGGGTCGGGACTCCTTCGCGAAGGTCTGTCCCCGGAGACTTGCCGGATTTGACCTTGACGCCCGTGACATCAATAACGTCGTCGGCGAGCTGGAAGGCCACGCCAACCTTTTCGCCGTATTCCACCAGCACGTCCTCGAACGATTCGTCCGCGCCCGAGAAAATAGCCCCAAGCTGCCCGGAGGCCGCAACCAAGGAGCCGGTCTTGTCAGCAATGACCGAGAGGTAATGCTCCACGGCGTCTTCGCCCTCACGGGGGCCGACGGTTTCGTGCAGTTGCCCCAGGCACAGGCGTTCGAACGTGCGTGCCTGGATTCCCAGGGCCCGGGAGCCGAGCTCGGAAACCAGGATCGAGGCCCGGGCAAAGATGAGGTCGCCGGTAAGGATCGCCACCGAATTGCCCCAGACTTCGTGGGCGGTGGGGGCGCCGCGGCGGAAGGGAGCGGAGTCCATCACGTCGTCGTGATAGAGCGTGGCGAGGTGGGTCAGTTCAACCACGACGGCGGCCTGGACCACCTCTGGCCTGGAAGCGTCCCCGAGGTGGGCGCACAAGAGCGTCAACAGCGGGCGAATTCGCTTGCCGCCGGCTTCCACCAGGTGACGCGACGTTGCGTCAGCCAGCGGGTCCGAGTTGGCGATCGCTTCGCGGAGCTTCTTCTCCACGCGGGCGAGGTTGGTAGTGATGGCAGGGCCCAGCTCCACATCCTTGGCGATGGCCGCAAAACCGGCAGGAAGCTGCAGGCCCGTGGCGATGGCGGTAGTGGTGGGAGCGGGTTCGACAGTGTCCGGCAGGCCGTGCCCGGCGTGCGTCCAACTGTGTTCGGCAGAGTGAGTCACGGGTTAACCCTAACTTTTCGCAGTGGAAAGCGTTGATTCGGTGCCGGCACGCAGCGAAGCCGAAGGGGTGCTGGTGTTGCTCGTGGGCGGGACGAGCATTTCAAGCACCCGAATTGCCCTGTCCTCGAGGCCTTTCGCGGAGGCATCCGTGAGGTTGGCGAGCATCCTCACGACGAAGCGCATCAGCACCGGAATGGGCATACCCGTCCGCAGTGCGAGTTTCATGACGGCGGGCTTGCCGATCAGGGCGGCAAAGACCCGGCCGAGGGTGAAGT
This sequence comes from bacterium RCC_150, assembly GCA_041360635.1. Lineage (GTDB taxonomy): Bacteria > Actinomycetota > Actinomycetes > Actinomycetales > Micrococcaceae > Arthrobacter. Next base: position 62,721 of record JBFUPP010000002.1, read on the forward strand.
GCGAGCCCCACTGCTCCCGCACATAGTCCGCGTACCGCGAGAGGTGCGCGTCGGCGGCGGTGGAAGCATCCGGGCCGGATCCCCACGCCGCCGAAGCCGAACGCGAGGACGCATCGATGATGAACTCCGCCGCAAAACGCGCGGACTCCATGGCGTAGGAAATGCCTTCGCCATTGAATGGCGAAACCATGCCGCCGGCGTCGCCGAGCAGCAAGAGCCCTGGCGAGTAGTGCGGGGTGCGGTTGAAGCCCATGGGCAAGGCAGCGCCCCGGATCTCCCCGACCTGGTTTTCAGGGGTGAAGCCCCATTCCGACGGCATTCCCGCGGTCCATTCCCGGAGGACCTGTTTGTAGTCGAGCTTGCCGAATTCCTTCGAAGAGTTCAGGATGCCGAGGCCCACGTTGGACGTCCCGTCCCCAACGCCGAAGACCCAACCGTACCCGGGCAAGGGTTTGCCGGATTTGTCCGGCAGCTCAAGCCAGCCTTCCATCCAGTCGTCCTCATGGCGCGGCGAGGCGAAGTATGTACGCACGGCGACGCCCAGCGGCCGGTCGTCGCGTTTTTGCATGCCAAGCGACACGGCCGTTCGCGTCGAGTTGCCATCCGCTGCAAGCACGACGTCGGCGTGGAAGTCGCGCGTTTCGCCCGTCTTGCGTCCCGTCTCGTCGAGGATCGCTGCGCGCGCGCCAATGACGCGGCCGTCCGCTGAGCGGAGCGCCTCTGTAACGCCGTGACGTTCAAGCACGACGGCGCCTGCCGCCTGGGCGTGGCGGGCCAGTTCCTCGTCGAAACCAAGACGGGTGCGGATTAGTCCGTAGGTGGGGAAATCGGCGACCTCGGGCCACGGCAACTCGATGGTCCGTCCGCCCGCAATGAGCCGCAGCCCCTTGTTCCGCCGCCAACCCTGCTCCTCCGGATGTGGAAGGCCAAGCTTTTGGATTTCGCGGACCGCCCGCGGAGTCAGTCCGTCGCCGCAAACCTTTTCGCGCGGAAAGCTGGTCTTTTCCAGCACCGTCACTTCGATGCCGGCTTTGGCAAGGTAGTACGCGGCGGTTGATCCTGCGGGTCCGGCGCCGACGATGAGTACGTTCACAGATTCCTTGTTATTAAGCCGTCGACGGGTTCGCTAAGCCCGTCAACGGGACGGGTTTTCGGCCTGGCGGCGCGGCTTGATTTGACGGCGCAACTTGGCGACCGGAACGCTTTCCCGGTGCTCGCCTGGCTTCTGGGCCCGGTGCACAGCGACAATCCCACCGCTCAGGTTGCGGTAATTGACATCGGTCCAGCCGGCGTCCTGCAGCCAGGCAGCCAGATGGTCCTGGTCCGGCCAAGCGCGGATGGACTCGGCGAGGTACACGTAGGCGTCCGGGTTCGAGGAAACTTTGGTCGCGATGGCGGGGAGTGCGCGCATGAGGTACTCGGTGTACATGGTGCGCCAGAGCGGCACCACGGGTGCGGAAAATTCGGCGATAACCAGGCGTCCGCCCGGCTTGGTGACGCGGAGCATCTCCTCAAGGGCCTTGTGCGGCTCGTTGACGTTGCGCAGGCCAAAGGAAATGGTGCAGGCATCGAATGAATCGTCGGCGAATGGAAGGTTGGTGGCGTCGCCGGCCACGAAGTTGATGTCCGGACGGCGGCGCTTGCCAACCTTCAGCATTCCGAGCGAAAAGTCGCAGGCAACGACGTCGATCCCGGCGTCCGCATACGGTTCACTTGAGGTTCCGGTGCCGGCGGCGAGGTCCAGGACCCTCTGCCCAACCCGCACATCCATCGCTTCCACGACGACACGGCGCCACCGCCGGGTCTGCCCCAGGGATAAGACATCGTTGACAACATCGTATTTGGGGGCGACATCGTCAAACATCGTCGCAACTTCGTCCGGACGCTTTTCCAAGGATGCTCGGTTCACCCTGCAATTGTCTCAGACAATTCGGGAAGGCCTTTCGAAGCCCTTCGTCCCGCGTGGCCGTGCCGCGGCGTTCCCTCCCCCCTTTCGGGGGCCGCGCTGCCCGCTTCCCTGCGGGAGTAATGTTGTTCCATCATGACGAGCACGCTCCGCACCTTGACAGTCCCCCTCGATGTTGATTCATCCTCCGGGGGGCTGCCGTCATTTTTGGTCCGGGACGACGTCCTCTGCTGGTCGCGCCGCGAGAACGGATTGGTGGGCTTCGGCGAACTCGCCCGATTCATTGCCACGGGACCGGAGCGGTTCCTCGAAGCCGATATTTGGTGGCGCCACCTGGTCCTTGAAGCCGACATTCGCGATCCTTTGGAACTGCCCGGGACCGGCCCCGTGGCCTTCGGCGCCTTTGCATTCTCGAAAACCTCTGCGTACAAGTCGCGCCTGGTTCTTCCGGAAATCGTCGTCGGGCTGCGGGACGGCCAGGCGTGGCTCACCCAATCGACGTTCGACGACGTCGAACTCACCGAGGCTGGCGCCCTCGCCGCATTGGCGGGCTGGCTGAGCGACACGGACGGTGAGTCCGCCGCTGAGGGAAGCGCCGCCGTCGGGCACTCAGTGTTGTCCGGTGACGGGCAGGTCACCCTGGAGCGCGGCTCCCTGAGCGAAGCCGATTGGAAGCGGGCGGTGGCTGAAGGCGTCGCGGAAATCCGGACCGGCAAGCTTGAGAAGCTCGTCCTCGCGAGGGACGTCGTGGCAACGCTGCCCGAAGGCGTGAATGCTGCCAAAGTGCTCCAGCAGCTTGCCGGCAGGTACCGTGAATGCTGGACATACGGCGTCGACGGCTTGGTGGGGGCGACCCCCGAAATGCTCATCCAGGTGGAGGGACGCACTGCCCAGGCGCGGGTGCTGGCCGGCACTCTGGACCGGCGCGACGCCGAAGGCATGGACGGTGCCCCCATGGAATATGCGGAGCGCGTGCTCGCCGGTTCCGAGAAGCAGCGGCACGAGCACGAGATCGCCATCCAGTCGCTGACCACGCAGCTTGCCCCGTTCTCCGAGGCCATGAACGCACATAGCGAACCGTTCATCCTGGAGTTGCCCAACGTGTGGCACCTGGCGTCGGACGTGAAGGCGGAGCTGGCCGATATCGAGGGACATGTCCCAACGTGCCTGGCGCTGATCAACGCCTTGCACCCGACTGCCGCGGTCTGCGGAACACCGACCCTGGTGGCGGGCGCCCTGATCCGGAAGCTTGAGCATATGGATCGGGGGCCGTATGCGGGGCCGGTGGGGTGGCTCGACGCCGCAGGCAACGGCGAATGGGGAATCGCCCTGCGTGGCGCGATCATCGAAAACTCCACCACCGTGCGGCTCTATGCGGGGTGCGGGATTGTCGAAGGCTCCGTGCCCGAGGCGGAATTGGCGGAGACCTGGGCAAAGTTCCGGCCGATGCTCGAATCGCTCGGGATTAACGCGTAGCTTCCTGGACTGGCGAGGCGTGCGCTGTCCGCCTCGCCTGTGTGGGCGCACGCCCGGGGATGCTTGTCTGGAATTCGAGACATCGGCAACCACTCCGGTCTTGATTTTTTACTTGGTAGGTTATCCAATAGGAAAACTTAGTTTCCTGTGACGCACATCTCACCGTTCGGCGTTACACTATGAACCGATAAGTTTCGCATCCACTGCAACAAAAGGTAAGAAAATGCAGAAATTCCGCTCGCTTCCGGTCAGTTCGACGCTCAAAGCCGCAACTATCATCGCAATCGGCGCGCTGGCACTCACCGCCTGCACCAACGCCTCCGAGACCGGACCGTCCGGTGCCGCATCCCCTTCTGGCAGCGCGAATGCAAGCTTTGACCCCACGACGATCCACAAGGATGACAGCCTTGCCGCCATGGTCCCGGCGGCCATCAAGTCCAAAGGCATGCTGGTCGTCGGCTCGGACACCTCCTACGCCCCGGCAGAGTTCCTCGGACCGGACGGACAGACTCCGGTTGGGTACGACGTCGACATCGCCAAGGCGATCGGCGCCACCTTGGGCCTGAAGGTCCAGGTGCAAACGGCCGAATTCACGGGCATCCTCCCCGCCTTGGGCCCCAAGTACGATCTCGGCATTTCTTCGTTCACCATCAACCCTGAACGACTCGGCGCCGTGAACATGGTCAGCTACTTCAACGCCGGAACCGCATGGGCTGTGCAGAAGGGCAACCCGAAGAAGTTCTCCCTGGACGATGTCTGCGGCAAATCCGTTGGCGTGCAGACCGGCACGGTCCAGGAAGACCCCGACCTCTCTGGCCGCAACAAGAAGTGTGTTGCTGACGGCAAGCAGCCGATCAACATCGTCACCCTCAAGAACCAGACCGACGTCACCACCCGATTGGTCAACGGCAGCATCGACGCCATGGCAGCCGACTCCCCCATCATCGGCTACGCCCTGACCCAGACCAATGGCCAGCTCGAAAAGCTCGGCGCGGTCTATGACGCGGCCCCGCAGGGTATCGCCGTCGCAAAGTCTGACACTGCCTTGGCCGACGTAATCCAGAAGACGGTCACTAAGCTTATGTCTGACGGCTCCTACACCAAGATCCTCAAGGGCTGGGGCAACGAGGAAGGCGCCATCACCAAGTCCGAGGTCAACCCGGCGGTCAAATCTTGAGCATTCCGGCTATCGACAAAAAATCAGGTGCACAGATGGACCATCATCAAGGTCACGAAGCTCCGGTGCTGAATAATTCGGTGCCGGTGAGGCACCCCGGCCGCTGGGTCAGCGCGATCATCATCGTGGCTGTGCTGGTCTTGATGGTCCAGAGCGTCATCACCAACCACAACTTCCGTTGGGACGTTGTGGGGACCTACATCCTTGATGTGAAGGTCGTGCAGGGTGTCGGCTGGACGCTGTTGCTAACAGTCGCCGCGATGGTCCTGGCGATTGTCCTGGCGATCCTGCTGGCTGTCATGCGCCAGTCGGACAACCCGGTCCTTCGCTACACCTCCTGGGTGTGGGTTTGGTTCTTCCGCGGTACCCCTGTTTACACCCAATTGGTGTTCTGGGGCCTTGTGGCTGTCCTCTACCCGAAGATCAGCGCTGGCGTACCGTTTGGTCCTGAACTGTTCAGCGTGGACACGAGCACCATCATCACCGCCCTCGTCGCGGCGATCCTCGGCCTAGGCCTGAACGAGTCGGCATACCTTGCCGAGATCTTCCGCGCCGGACTTAAATCCGTAGACAAGGGACAGACAGAAGCCGCCGAAGCGCTCGGAATGTCAAAGGGCAAAATCATGTGGCGCATCATCCTCCCCCAGGCCATGCGCATCATTGTCCCGCCAACAGGCAACGAAACCATCGGCATGCTCAAGACCACCTCCTTGGTGCTGGCCGTGCCGTTCACCTTGGACCTGACCTTTGCTACCAACGCCTTGGCCAACCGCATCTACCTGCCCGTTCCGCTGCTGATCGTCGCGGCCATCTGGTACCTGGTCATCACCTCCTTGCTGATGGTGGGCCAGCATTACATCGAGGCCTATTACGGCAAGGGCGTAGACACGAACCTGGCTCCGGCAGTCATCAACCCCGCGGCCGCCAAAGCAGCCGCTGCGGTTGCACCCAGCGCAGATGCCGAACCCGCACTGAAGATGGACTTCCCCGAGGAGGAGGCAAAATGACCGTCACCACACAAAAACCACTGGTGCGGATCGAAGGCCTCCACAAGTACTTCGGCCAACACCATGTGCTCCGCGGCATCGACATGACCGTGAACCAAGGAGAAGTTTCCGTCGTCATCGGCCCCTCCGGTTCAGGCAAGTCCACGATGCTCCGCTGCGTGAACCTGCTCGAATCCATCAGCGCCGGGCGCATCTCGGTCGGCGACCAGCTGATCGGCTACCGCGAAGTCAATGGCCGCCTCCACGACTTGAAGGTCAAGGAAATCGCAGCCCAGCGCCGGGAAATCGGCATGGTGTTCCAGCGCTTCAATCTGTTCCCTCACAAGACCGCGCTGTACAACGTGATGGAAGCTCCAATGCAGGTCAAGCGCAAGGGGAAAGCGGCGGCCAAGAAGCAGGCTCTGGAACTGCTCGATCGGGTGGGTTTGGCAGAGCGCGCCAACCACTACCCGGCTCAGCTCTCCGGTGGCCAGCAGCAGCGCGTCGCAATTGCGCGGGCCCTGGCGATGGAACCTGAGCTGATGCTCTTCGACGAACCCACCTCGGCGCTCGACCCCGAACTGGTGGGCGACGTATTGAACGTCATGAAGGACCTGGCCAAATCCGGTATGACCATGATCGTGGTGACGCATGAGATCGGCTTTGCCCGCGAGGTCGGCGACACGTTGACCTTCATGGACGGAGGCGTGGTGGTGGAGTCCGGCGACCCCCGGGAAATCATCGCCAACCCGCAACATGCCCGGACCAAGGAGTTCCTAAGCCGAGTGCTGTAGTTTCTGACGCTGCGGTTCATTCCCTGCGACTCTCCTATGCCCTGGCGCGCCTGGAATTCCACTAGCGCCAGGGCATAGTCGCGTCGTGGGCCGAATTCTGTGTCATAGGCTTGAACGCGGACGACGCCGGGGCACACCCGCCGCTTTGAGTTTCCGCTCGAGCACGCCGGGAGCCCGGAGGTCCGACCACACCAGGCGAACAACACCGCACCCTGTTGCGCGGATCCTGTCTTCCCGAAGCTTCTCGTCAATGACGGCTTGGGCAGCAGTCCTTCCCTTTAAGAATTCCGGCTTCAGGTATTTGTCAATTCCGTCGAACTCTCCCGCGACCCTTACACCTTTCCAATAGAAATCCGAGTAACCCACGAGGCCCCCTTCATCGCGGAACTCCTGTTGGAGAACGGGCGCTTCAAATCCCGCGGCGCGCATGAGGGCCCGGGTGTACGATTCCCCGGGCGATCCCGATAGATGGTCCGCGAATTCCACGGCCGCTTGGATCCTCCGGATGGCCGCCGCTGTATAGGTCCCGCCGATACCCTCCAGCAGTTCCGCTTTCGTGATCGCCGGGAATCCGCGCTTCTTGTCAGGTTTCAGTAGATGGTCCAGGGGAACGACAGACTCGACGAATGGTGTGAACGCAGCCAGATCCAAGACCGTTCGCACCCTGCCGGTCACGAGTAGTCCCTCATGGCGATACAGCTTGAGGCCGGCCGGATCAGCGAAGTGGCGGACCACTCCAGCACTTGAGCGACCACCGTCGTTCTGCAAAGTCAACGCCTGCACTGGGTGATTCACGCCGATCGTCGGGATACCCCACACCGACGCGGCTGAATGCCTGCCGAATATTGTTCGGCTGGATGCCGTTTCCGCCACGGCGTTCACCTTGACCCGGTACTGCTCCCACGGTTTCAACGTGGACCACACAGCGCCGTCGACGTAAACCCCTTGGCGAACCCGACACAGCTCGCCGGACTTGGCTCGCTTTGCGAGTTCTTTGGGAGTGAGCCCGTGGAAAAGGTGATCTCGGCTAAGGATGAGCTTGGGAAGATCGGTCATGCTTATGAAAATCGCACGCAGATCCGTGTCGTGGGAGGAGTGACGTGTTCCATGTGGACAACTCGAAGAATCTGACGACCGGTCTAGTGCTACGTGACGCCCGTTCGACCCTGCGCTGGTGGAATTCCGGCCGCGCCAGGTAATTCCAGGAGCACAGGGCATTATGCCCCGACAAGCACCTGGGACACCGCCGACGCCACAACCGCCTTGATGCGGGCATGCAACGGGCGCAAACCCGCCCGATCCGTACGTACTTCCACAATGCTGCGCCCCTTCAAGGGCGAGACGAGCACCGTGGCGAGCTCCGCCGTCGTACGCACCGAAATATGCCCGACGCCGTACGCCGCGGCCAGCGCGGAAAGGTCGACGGCGTGCGGGGTGCCGAAAAGGCGTTCGACGGCGGTGCCATAGCCGCCGTCGTCCTCCACCTTCCCGTGCTCGAGGAGGCCGAAAATGGCCCCGCCGGCGTCGTTGAGGACGACGATCCGCAGGTCCGGTCCCGGCTCGCCGGCGCCGAGGAACAAGCCGCCCACATCGTGGAGGAAGGTCACGTCGCCCACGAGGAGCGTGGTTTCGCGGCCTGCGCCGAGGGCGATACCGGTGGCCGTGGAAATGGTTCCATCGATGCCCGCGAGACCGCGGTTCGCATAGACCGTGGCCAAGGGCTCCGGACCCGGTTGGCCTGCGAGGTCGACGTCCCGAATCCCGTTCGAGGAACCGAGGACCAATTGGCCGCGAGCCTGCTTCCAGATAACAGCCGCCACCGCCGGGCCGTTGGGCGTCGCTTCTGCATCGAGGACGCCGTCGAGCGCATGCTGGGCCGCGGCACCGGCGAGCAGCCACGCGTCGAGCCACTCCGCGGAGCCCCTACCGGCAAACGCCCCGAGTTCGGACAACGAATCGAAACGTTCCTCCCTGCGCCTGCCATGCTCGTACCAAGCCACCGGGACGGGCTCGTACAAGGCTGCGGGAATGTCGGTCCGCGCGAGCAGGGAGGCGACCGGACGGGAAAGAGTAGGCCGGCCAAAGAGCACCACCCGATCAATCGGGAGCGCGGATTCCGGACCGAAATGCTCCAGCATGAGCCGGTACGGACCGACCGCGTTCGGCCCGAAGCGCGCATTGGAAGACGGTTCTGCGAGCAACGGAAGGCCATGCGCACGCGCGAAAGCCTCGGCGATGGGACCGGCGTCGTGCCCTGCCAGGACGACCGTCCGACGCTCGGGCAAACCGGCAGCTGCAGGGGACATGCTCATTGGTTGGGGGCCGGCGTCGTAATGGAAGATGCCGTGGCCCTGCTTGGCGGGTAGGGACTCGCCGTGTTCCGGGACGAGTGGCTCGCGGAAGGCAAGATTGAGTTGCACAGGCCCCGGGGGCGTGCCTTCAAGAGCTCCAGTGGCGGCGTACAGGGCGGTCTCCACAGCGCGTTGCGGATTGCCGCCCGCGGGGACGTCGACGGCGAAACGCACGTGCTCGCCGAAAAGGTCCAGTTGGATGGTGGTCTGGTTGGCCCCGGTACCGAGGAGTTCCGCAGGGCGATCCGCCGATAGGACAACAAGGGGCACGGCCGCGTGGTTTGCTTCCATCACGGCGGGCAGGAGGTTCCCCACGGCGGTGCCCGAAGTCGTGAGGACAGCAGCAGGTGCGCCGGTGGACAGGGCAAGCCCCAATGCGGTGAAGCCGGCGGAACGTTCGTCGATCCTGACCAGGAGTCGGACGCTTCCCCTGGCCTCGGCCTCAGCCAAGGCGTACGCCATGGGGGCCGAACGTGAACCGGGCGAGACCACCACGTGCCGCACACCGCCGTCGAGCAGCGCCTTGACGGCGATCCGGGCAGCGGCGAGGGAACTCAGGGAGCCTTGCGAAGTCACCGCACCAGTCTATTAGCGCCCCTCGCGTCCCCCGTCGCCCGCTCACTTATCACCCCAAAAACCCAAACGCCCGATCACTTTCTTGAAGAAAGTGATCGGGCGTCGGACGGAAGACGTCCACATGTGAGCGCGCGTCGGCCAAAAGGCCGCCATACGTGAGCGCGCGTCGGTACCCCCAGGAGGGTTACGCGTCCTTGCGGTACACCTGCACCACGGCAGGACGCGGGGCGCGAACCTTGCCGACGGTCGGGGGTAGGCCGGCACCGACGTAGTCCGGGAAGTAGGAATGCGGGGCGTCGAACGTCCCCTCCTCGCCCGGGTGCTGGACGGCCACGAACACGGTCCGCTCGTCGTCGTGCACGATCGGTCCGCAGGTCTCGGCATCGCGCGGAACTGCCAGGAATTGCTCCACTTTGCCGCGCTCTGCGCCGTCCAGCGTGACCTTGAACAGGCCGTCCGCGTAGCCGATCGACGACGGCGCCCTGTCGGTTGCGATCCACATGTTGCCGACCGAGTCGAATGCCACGTTGTCGGGGCAGGAAATGGGCGATACCTTGTCTGCCGGGAAGCCGGAGAAGTAGGTGGAGGTGTTCTTGGCCGGATCGCCACAAACCATCAGGAGGGTCCAGTTGAAACGGGTCGACGTCTGGTCGGCGGTTTCGGTGATCTCGACGATATGTCCGTCGCGGTTGAGCGTGCGCGGGTTGACCTCCGTAGCCCCTTCCTTGCCAGGCTTCCCGCGATCCGAGTTGTTCGTGCAGACCACGTAGACCTTGCCGGTTTCCAGGCTCGGCTGGACGTCTTCGCAACGGTCCATCTTGGTGGGGCCCACCTTGTCCGCGGCGATGCGCGTGTACACGAGAACCTCGGGGACGGACATGCCCGGAACTGCGGAGGCGCCGTCGACCACTAGCGGCAACCACTCACCCGAGCCGTCGAACGCGCCATCGGAAGGAACGGCACCGGTACCGGTGATCTCCGAGACGGGAGAGTCGCCCGTGAACTTTGCGACGTAGAGATCGCCCTCGGAGAGAAGATTCATGTTGTTCCGGCGGGCCGCGGCGGAGTCACCGGCCACATACTTACCCTTGGACACAAACTTGTAGAGGTAGTCGAAGCGCTCGTCGTCGCCCATGTAAGCGACCACATGGCCGCTGTCCGCAACGATGACGTTGGCGCCTTCGTGCTTGAAGCGGCCCATGGCAGAGTGCTTCTTGGGTGTGGACGTGGGATCGAACGGATCGACCTCCACGATCCAGCCGAAGCGGTTGGCCTCGTTGGCATAGCCCGCGTTGCGGGTATCGAACCGCTGCTCGTCCAGTTCCCATTGACGCGCCGTGGCCTTGGACGTGAGTCCGTAGCGTTTCTCGCTTGCGGAGGTGCCTGGACTCACGAAGTAGCCGTTGAAATTTTCCTCGCCGGAGAGGATGGTGCCCCACGGTGTCGTACCGCCCGAGCAGTTGCCCAAGGTTCCGTTGATCTTGCTGCCGGACGGGTCGTCGATGGTCTTGACCAGCTCGGTCCCGGCAACCGGTCCGGTGAGTTCATAGACCGTGTCCGTCAGGAAACGCCGGTTCAATGCGGCACCCTTGACGTAGTTCCACGGCTTGTTCTTGTTCTTGCGCTCGAGTTCAACAACAGTAAGGCCGTGTGCGGCGCGCCCGATGGCACGCGCGTCCGCTGCCGGCGTCGACGCCGGGAACATGATGTTCTCGTTCGTGTACTCGTGGTTGGTGAACAACACGGCGCGTCGGTCCTTGGAATCCGGTATCGGCAGGATGTCCGTGTAGTCGTTGTTGTAGCCGAACTGGCGGGCTTGCGCCGCGGCGGTCTGGCCATTGAGGTCGAAGGCAGGCGAGTCGGCGAAGAGCGGATCTCCCCAGCGGATGATCGGCTGCCAGGCGAACCCGTCCGGAACAGTGAAGGCATCCACGGCGGCATCGACCGGCTTGATCGGGGTGAACTTGAGCTTGGCCTTGTCGAAGCCGGCTTTCGCTGCGGCGGCAAGGCCGGGACCGCCGTCGGCCACTGCCTTCTCAGGGGCACCCAGCCCGCTGAGTACGACGGCGAGCGCGCCGGCGGCGCCGAGGCCCAGGGCGGCCCGGCGGGACACGGCCTCGGAAGCGATATCGCGGAAGTAGCCGTTGGAGCTCGTGTTGCAGACGTCGCCCGAGCAAGCGTTGTCGCACTTGAGGGCACACGTCACGGGGCTGCGCTTGCCCTTCGTATGGCCGAGCATGGGGAGCAAGGCGAACTTGCGGTTTGATTCAGGCATGGGGAATACCTCCGGGTTGTGAGTGATTTCCCCACCCTTACAGCGTCAATGGAATCCGAGAGGACGCTCTGGTTAAGTTCCAGTGAACTCCCTATCCGAGGAGTGCGTGCACGCGACGAAGCCGCTCCAACCACCAATCGCGCCGCTCCACGGAAGCCGCATACTGCTCCAGCAGCCCGGCATCGGGGACGGCGTCGCGCAAGCGGATGGCGCCGTCGTCGGGCACTAAGGGATCCCTGGTGACGTCCGAGCTGAACAGCCGCACGGTCCCCAAACCGCACGCGTAAGGCAGTTCCGGAAGTGCCGCCGCGAGCGCCAGGCCGGCGCGAATGCCCACCGAGGTGTCCAGCGCCGAACTCACGACGGCGGGAAGCCCGGCTTGCGCGACAATGTCCAGCGCCCGCCGCACTCCCCCGAGCGGTGCCACCTTGACCACGATCAGGTCGGCAGCGCCCGCGCGGGCCACCTTGAGGGGGTCGCTTTCTTTGCGGACCGATTCGTCGGCGGCGATCAGCACGGGCGTTCCCTGCTGCGCCAGCCGGCGACGGACCTCGGCGAGGCCTTCGATCTGCGGCACGGGCTGTTCGGCGTATTCGAGTCCGACGGCGGAAAGCCGGCGAAGTGCCTCGACGGCCTGCGGCACGTCCCAACCGGCATTCGCGTCGACGCGGATGGCGGCATCCGGTAGGACGTCGCGGACGGCAGCGACCCGTGCGACGTCGTCGTCCAGGTCCTGTCCGCGTTCGGCGACCTTGACCTTGACGGCGTCGACCCTCCCGAAGCGTTCGAGGATCTCGGGGACTCTGGCTGCGGGAACGGCGGGGACGGTGGCGTTGACGGGGATGCTGTCCCTTAGGGGTTCGGGGAATCCTTGCCAGGCTGCTTCGATGGCCGCGGCCAGCCAGCGGGAGGCCTCAGCGTCTCCGTACTCGGGGAAGGGGCCAAACTCACCCCAACCCGCCGGACCGCGGAACAACAGGGTTTCCCGTTCTGTGATCCCGCGGAATTTGGTCCGCATCGGCACGCTAACGACGCTCGCGGTGTCGAGGAGTTCTTCAATCGGGGGGACAGATCCGGGCACGCCGTAACCTTACCGCGAGAGCGTCCCGCCGGAGGCCCACATATGTGGGCGAGCGTCGGGACGGGAGGCGACATATCCGCGAGAGCGTCGGGGCGGTGTACCTCACACGCGTTAGGTACAATCGCAGCAGGAAGTGCAACCACTGCCGGAGGAACCAGGAATGCAGCGCAAGGCAACAGCACTCGACGTCGCGAAACGGGCGGGTGTCTCGCGGAGTGCGGTGTCGCTCGTGCTCAACGGACGGGGCGACGGCAACGTGGCCAAGGAGAGCCAAGACCGCATCCGGCAGGCCGCCGCCGAGCTCGAGTACTCCCCCAACGCCATCGCATTGAGCTTGCGGAGCCAACGTTCGCGGGTCATCGGAATCGTCTCGGACGAGGTTGTGGTCAGCCCGTTCGATGGCAACATCATTGGCGGGGCAGACGACGTCGCCCGGGCCAACGGCTTCGTGACTGTCGTGATGGACACCGAGCTCGACGCTTCCCGGGACGAAAGCGCGGTGGAAACCCTGCTCGACAGGCAAGTGGACGGACTCATGTACGTCACGGTGGGCCTGAAACCGCTCGACGTTCCACCGGGCATGTTGCGGGTCCCGGCCGTGCTTGCCAATTGCATCGACAACAGCCCCACCCCGCGCCTGCACCACGTTATCCCGGATGAGGTCTCCGGTGGCAGGGCGGCGACCGAGCATTTGTTGCAACTCGGGCATCGCGACATCGCCTTCCTGGCCGGCGCCGCCACGTCCCCGGCGGTCCCGCTGCGTATCAAGGGCCACCGGGAGGCACTCGCGAAGCTCGGAATCCCCGCCCGCGAGGACCGGATTTTCACGGCGGGATGGGACATCAACGACGGCTTCCACGGGGCCATGAAGCTACTCGATGGAGCCTCCCAGGCAGACCGCCCAACCGCAATCGCGTGCGCGAACGATCGACTTGCCATCGGAGTCGCCCTCGCCGCGGCGCGATTGGGACTCTCGGTCCCCGGCGAGCTCTCAATCATGGGTTACGACGACGAATCACGCATTGCCGGAACGATGGTTCCCGCGCTCACCACCATGGCGCTTCCCTTGCGCGAGATGGGCGCCGCGGCCATGGGCATGTTGCTGAAGCAGATCGAGGACCATGAGCCGACGTCGGACGGCAACGATGCAGGGCTGGAAACCATGGTGCCCTGCCGCCTGGTGGTCCGGGACTCGACCGGCCCCGTGCCTGCCCTCTGGATCTGACCGGTTTTCGCAGGACCGCCGCCAAGGATTTCCCGAATTCACGGGATCCCCGGCGGCGGCACCGGCCAAAAGAGGTCAAAGGTTGAGGGCCCGACGCCGGCCTGCCGCTTACTCGGGCAGCTTCAGTTCCCAGATGCTCGCCTTGGCGCCTTCGGGAAGCTCAAGGCTCCATTCTTCTCCCGGCGCGGGGTAGGCGCGGAGGGTCGTGGCGACGGAACCGCTCCGGTACACCTCCACCAGGGATGCGTCGATGAAGATCCTCAGCTCGTCGGACAGCGGGGCCGCGAATACGAGTTGCTGCGTGGCACCGGCCCTGAGGACCAGACGGACCTCGCCAGCCGCAGTCCCTGTAGCGCTCGCGCCGGCGGCAGCGTCTGCAGTCCCCGCCGTCACGACAGCCTCGGCAAACGGCGGCAGGAATACGGTGGCCCCGGCGCTTTCAACCGCAGGACCCCGGTATGCCTCGATCTCGGGCGCCGGCGAAACAACCAGTCCCCCGTCCTCAACCGACAATAGGCGGGGGTGGGTCAGCACGCCCGCCCAGCCTGCGGCGTCGATCTCGTCCTGCGAACGGCCCCGGCGGCCGTCGCGTCCGGGCCCTTCGTTGGCCCAACCCCAGAGCAGGGCTTTCGGGCCCGAAGGAGAATCGAGCTGAAGGATCTGCGGAGCATAGAAGTCGCGTCCGAGGTCCGATTTGCCGCCGGATTCCGGGACGAACACGGGCAGGCCGGTTTCCGGGTCCTCGGCCAGGGAGCCAATGAGGTGGCCCACCCCGTTCGCGTGTTCGTGGTCGTCACCGGAGAGCCAAAGTGAGAACATCATGACCCAGGCTTCGGCGGCATCCCCCGCGGAAGGCACCCGAACCAGCTGCGGGCACTCCCAGATCTCGGCAGGGGCATGTTCCGCTGCCACCGGGTTCTCGCTGGTGAGCCAGATCCCTTGGTACTTCCAATCAGAGAGGTTGTCCACGCTGTAGAGCAAGAGGGCAGCATGTCCAGTGGCCAGCCCGGCACCCTGAATTGCGTAGCGCTTGCCCCTGAAATGGAAGAGGAAGGGGTCGCGCACGGCGGTGACCAAGCTGTCCGAAGGCATCGTGGCTGCGACATGCCCGGTCTGCTCCCAGGTGACGAGGTCGGCGGAACCGCGGGCAATCACCACCTGGGAGTGGCCGCGGTCGGAGTGCACGCCCGAATAAGCAGCGGTGGGGACGCCGCCGTCGTCCGTCACGACGCCTGTCCAGCAGCCGTAGTCATCCGGCCCGCCCTCCTGCGGACGCAGCGCTATGGGATGTTCGTCCCAATGCGCCAGATCCGGGGAGCTGACGTGGCCCCAGTGGATCCGGTGGTGTCGGGCGGAGTCGGGGTTGTACTGGAAGAAGACGTGGTAACGGCCGTTGATGTAGCTGACGCCGTTGGGGTCGTTGATCCAGCCCTGGGCAGGCCGGGGGTGGAAGCGCGGGAACGCGGGGTCCGGGTGTTCGGCGGCCATGCCAAGGGAGGAGGTGGAGGATGCAAGGTCCGTCATTGAAAGCCTTTCGCGGAAGAAGTTATTTGCCGGTGCCGGCGGTGAGGCCGTCCCGCAGTGCTCGTTGACCGAACATGAACACCACCAAGGCAGGGATCATGGAGAGGATCACGCCTGCCAACACCACGGAGATGCTGCCCGTTCCGAGGTTGCCCTGCAGCGACACGAGTCCCAGCGGGAGGGTGAAGTTCTGTTCCGAAATGGTCAGGATGAGCGGGCGGAAGAACTCGTTCCAGTGGTAGTTGAACGCCAGGATGCCCACGATCGCCATGCCGGGCACTGCGAGTGGCGCGTACACGGAGCGGAATGTGCGCCACGGCGAGGCGCCATCGATAGCGGCGGCCTCGCCCAAGTCTGCCGGAAGCCCCAGGAAGTATTGGCGCATCAGGAAGGTGCCGAACGCCGTCGGAATTGCGGGCAGGATGAGCGCGAGGAGCGTGTCGGACAAGCCGATGCCGCGGATGAGCATGAACACCGGAACGATCGTCACCTGGACGGGAACCATCATGGTCGCCAGCACGATCGAGAAGAGCGCGCGGCGGCCGCGGAACTTGAGGTTCGCAAACGCATACCCGGCCATCGCCGCCGTCACCATCTGTCCGACGGCGATCAGCCCGGTCACCAGGGCACTGTTCAGGACCAGCAGCATGATGTTGAGCTGCTTGAACACTTGGTCGTACGACGAAAAGTCGGGATTGAGCGGGAGGAACGACGGCGGCAGCTGGAATGACTCCGCGGGCGGCCGCAGCGAGGTGGACAGGGTCCACAATACGGGTCCAAGAATCAGGACGGACGCGATCAGCAGCAGCACGATTCGTCCGGCCATGCCCCAGTTCCGTTTCTTGCGGCTCGCAGTCTTTGGGGTTATCGGAATTCCGGTGGCGGCGCGCGGGGTTGTAGTCGTAGTCATGGCGGGCCTTACTGGTAGAAGACGAATCGTTTGCTAAGCCGGAACTGGGCGGCTGTGATGGCCATGATGATGAGCGTCAGGATCACGCCGATGGCGGAAGCCTGGCCGAACTCGAGCCGCTGGAAGGCGGACTCGAAGATCACCATCACGGCAGTGCGCGTCGAGTCGCCCGGGCCGCCACGCGTCAGCACGTAGGGCTGGTCGAACACTTGCAGCGCGTTGATGATCGCCATGACGGACGCCACCAAGGTGGTGGGGCTCAGGAGCGGAAACGTGACGTGGAGGTGCTTGCGCAAGCCGGTCGCGCCGTCGATTGACGCGGCCTCGTACGTTTCAGTCGGGATGGAAGCCAGCCCGCCGATGAACAGCAGGAAAGAGAAGCCGAAGTTCTGCCATACATACACAAGGATGACGACGGCGGCTGAACCCGCCGGCGTCGTCAGCCAGGGGACGGCGGGGATGCCGACGAACGAAAGGAGCCAGTTGACGACGCCGAACTGCTCGTTGAACAGGTACCGCATGAAGATGGACACCGAGGCCGCGGACAGGATCAGCGGGAAGAAGAATGCGCTCCTAAAGAAGACCCGAAGCCAAGCCGGGAGCTTCTCCTGAACCATGACGGCCAACGCGAGCGCCAAGCCAAGCTGCAGCACCACGGCCACCACCACGAAGAGGATGGTGTTGATGAACGAGATCCGCACGGTTGGGTCTTGGACTACCTCGGCGAAGTTGTCGAAACCGACGAAGCTGGGCGGTGAAATGATGTCCCAGCGGAAGAAGGCGAGCAACACCGACGCAACGATCGGAACGAGGGTGAACAGTCCCATCCCGAGGATCGTGGGTGCCAGGAACGCCCAAGGCAACCAACGCTGGCGCTGCACTCCCCTGGTTCCGTGGGCTCTTGGGTCTGCGCCGTTTCGGCGGGTAGTGGACATGCCCCTTGTTGCGGTGCTCATGCCTGCCTCCTCAAGGCGATCTCGAGGTCGCGTTGCATGGAATCGAGGGCCTGCTTGAGCTGGCGCTCGTCACCGCTGACGGCCAAGGATACGTTCTTCATCAGGGCGGTCTCGACGGCGGCCTGCTGGGGCGGTGCCGGAATGGGACCTGTGGTGGGGAATTTGTCGAGCGTGTCGTAAAAGACCTTCCAGTGCTTTGGCCCGCGTCCCGCATACAGCTCTTCGTTGACCATCGAGCGGCGCGCCGGCGTGGTGTTCGGCGTCGGGAAGACTAAGCGCATGGCTTCCAGGCTGGATGAGAACTTGAGCCATTCCCAGGCCGCGTCCTTGTCCTTGGCAGTCTTCATGATGGCGTAGCCGGCGGTGCCGAACTGGTGCCGCTGGGTGCGCCACCGCGGGAAGAACTGGACGTCGAAGCCGTCCTCCTTCATCCCCGCTTCGTGGAGCCCCTGGACCCAGTAGCCGCCAGCAGGAGTCATGCCAATCCTGTTCGACGCGAACAGGCCGACGAGCGAGTTTCCGCCGCCTTCCTCGGGACGAACGCCAAGGCCATCCTTGACCAGTCCGCGAAGGTAGTCGAAGGACTCGAAGACGCGGGGATCGTCGGCATTCGGTTCGAGCCACTGATATCCGCCTGAGCGAATTTTGCGGGAGGGGTCTTGGGCATAGAAGCTATCCCAGAGCCACTCCCCGCCGGTGGACTTGGTCTCCTTGAGGAAGCTGGTGTCGTTGGCATAGAGCCAAGGGACTACGCCGCCGAAGAGCCGGTTGGTCCAGTAGTACGGGGTGAAGTCCTGCGGCCTGGCTTTCCGCATCGCAGCAAGGGTGTTGCGGAAATCTGCCTGCGTCCAGTTGTCGGCCGGGCGTTCGAGCCCCGCCTGCTGCAGCGCCGAGGTGTTGTAGTACATGTTCGCCGCGTTCCAGTCGATAGGAAGCTGGAACAGGCTCCCCTTGTACATGAACGCTTCCACGAGGCTCGGGTGGACGTCGGCGAAGTACTCTTTCATGTCCGCAGCGTCCCGGCGGAGATATTCGTCCAAGGGGTGTGCGAGTTTCTCGGCAAAGAGCTGGGCGCCTTCCGTGGCCACGTAGACCACGTCCGGGGGCGTTCCGGCGGCCACCATGGTGAGGATCTTGGTGAAGAAGTCCTTCCAATCCGCGGCCTGGATGGCCTGGACCTTCACTCGGATCTCGGGGTGGACCCTGCTGAATGCATCGATAACCCGCTGGCGGGCTGCGGCGTCCGCGGCGGTTCCCATAATGGCGATGCTGAGGCTATTGTCCCCACGGCCCGGGATGTCCATACCGGTCAACCGCGGCCACGACGCCACCGTTGCTCCGATGATTCCCGCGCCCAAGGCACCAAGGGCTGTCCTGCGTGAGATCTCGCGCAGCGTCCCATTGCTTCCGGGCATGTCACTTCCTTCCTAACACGTGTTAGGAAGCCTAAATCTTCGACCTAACACGTGTCAAGCGTCACATGCTTGTTTCCGGCGCCGCACCGAGGTGCATGAGCGTTCAGCCGTCGAGCCGGATAAGTGAGAGAGGATCGGGCCGACGGGCCGGATAAGTGAGAGAGGGTGGGTCCGACGGGCCGGATAAGTGAGGGACGGTCGGTCCCGCGGGCCGGATAGGTGAGAGAGGATCGGAGGAAAAGGGTCGAAAGGTGCTGGAGGGTCCCTTGGGAAAGGCGTTTCCATACTCGCTGCAGCTGAGGTCCATCTGTGGCTACTGCAGGGTTCACTTCCGAAGGTGTGAAGAATACGATGAAGGATCTGCACAGGATCCTTCAGCACCGGAGCCCATCAATGACAGGTTGGAATGCCGAGAACCTCGCAGGTTCGGCGGGTGCGGGGGCCGTGACGCTGTTGGCTGGAACGTCGTTTTGCGTTTCTGCGGCCAACGGGGACATGGACCAACTCCGTCCGCATGGAATGTTCTTCCGGGACACGAGGTTCGTCTCCAATTGGGCCTTGGCAATCAACGGCCATCCGATCGAAGCATTGAGCAGCATCGAGCCCGAGCCTTTCCGGGCTGATTTCGTCGGCCGGGCGGCGCGGGTCAACGGCCTAGCCGATACCAACCTGCTCATTGAACGGCGTCGAAGCCTGTTCGGTGGCGTCAGGGAGCACATCTCGGTCACAAACTTTTCCACCAAGGCCGCGCAATGCACCGTTTCATTGACCGTCAACGCTGATTTCGCCGACATTTTCGAGGTCAAGGAGGGCCGTGCACGCCACGAGACCGTTCACCTGAGGAAGCGCAGCGATGGCGCTCCGATCCTTGAAGCCCAACGCGGCGGGCGGCATATCGAAGTGGTATTCGATGCTCCCGGGGCCTCGGTGGATGGCGATGTCCTTGGCTACCAGGCCTCCATCGGGCCCCAGGGCACCTGGTCCGCAACGCTGACGGCAACCCCGACCATCGACGGGGTCGGACCTGAGGAAGATTCCACCGTGTGGGGTTGCCTACAGCCGCTCGAACTCCCGGAAGGGCGGTTGAAGGAGTGGGAAGAAAAGACGCCTACTACGGATTTGGACAACCAGTCCTTCGAAAAGGTGCTGGACCAGAGCCGGGCGGATCTTGGCTCCTTGCGGATCTTCGACCCCGCCCATCCAGGAAGGACCGTGGTCGCGGCGGGGTCGCCTTGGTTCATGGCGCTCTTCGGCCGGGACTCGCTCCTCACGTCCTTCATGACCCTGCCGCTGGACCCGTCGTTGGCACTGGGAACGTTGCAGACTCTTGCTGACCACCAAGGCAGCACCATCAACCCGCCCAGTGAAGAGGAACCCGGGCGAATCCTCCACGAAGTCCGTTTCGGCGCAAGCACGGGCATGGCCCTTGGCGGCGGTAGAGCATACTACGGGTCCGTGGACGCGACACCGCTTTTCGTCACCTTGGCTGGGGAGCTGACACGTTGGGGATTCTATTCCGAGGTCACGGACCGCCTTCTTCCCGCCGTCGACCGCGCCCTCGACTGGATCAGGAACTATGGCGACAGGGACGGCGACGGCTTTGTCGAGTACCAGCGTGCGACTGAACACGGGCTCTTGAACCAAGGGTGGAAGGACTCGTGGGACGGCATCAATTTTGCTGATGGAACCCTGGCCCAAGCGCCCATCGCCTTGTGCGAAGTGCAAGGCTACGTCTACACGGCATACCTCAGCAGGGCCCTCATGGCGCAGGAAGAGGGAGACTCGGAACTGGCAGCCACGTGGGGTGAACGGGCCGCCAAGCTCAAGCAAGAATTCAATGAGCAGTTCTGGCTCCCGGAGCGCGGCTACTTCGCGATCGCGCTCGATCGCGACAAGCGGCCTGCCGATTCCTGCGCGTCGAACATGGGCCACTGCCTCTGGAGCGGGATCGTCGACTCGGACAAGGCTCCCCTCGTGGCGGAGCGACTGATGTCGGACAGCATGTTCACCGGCTGGGGAGTGCGGACACTGGCCACGGACATGGGCGCCTTCAACCCGGCGAGCTACCATAACGGCTCAGTCTGGCCGCACGACAATGCCCTCATAGCGGGCGGTTTGGTACGCTACGGCTTCGTCGAGGAAGCCCAACGGATCATCACAGGACTCCTGGATGCGGCTGAACTGTTTGGCGGCCGGCTTCCGGAACTCTTTTGCGGACTGGACAGGAAGACCTACGGGAAACCTGTCCCTTATCCCTCGTCATGCTCGCCCCAGGCATGGGCGGCAGCCACCCCGGTCCACCTGCTGCGCGTCCTCCTTCGCTTCGATCCATGCCTCACCCACAAGGGCCTCTGGCTCGCGCCCACGATTCCCGAAGGCTTCGGGGACATCAGGATGCGGAACATCCCGCTGGCGGGGTCCAGGCTCTCCGTAGAGGTAGCCAACGGGGAAACCCTGGTCAGCGGCCTCCCCGCCGATATCGCCCTGCACCTCGAACCCCGTAAACCCCTGACCGATCTCTTGGATGTTTACCGCGTCGGCGCAGGATCCTAAGGGAGGCAGCAAAAATGCGCATTGGACTCGTGGCCCCGCCTTGGATACCGGTCCCGCCACCGGCCTATGGCGGAACAGAGGCCATCGTGGACACGCTTGCCCGGGGATTCGCGGCGGCAGGCCATGATGTGCTTTTGGCCGCAGCCTCCGGGAGCACATGTCCCGTCCCGAAAGTTCCCGGCCCGCCGGCGACCGACGGTTCGAAGATCGGTGACGGCCTCGATGAACTCCGGCACAGCGTCTTCGCCTTCGAAGCGATGGAAGACGTCGATGTCATCCATGACCACACGTTGTCCGGCCCGCTGTACCGGCACCGTCCGGGGAGCATCCCCATCGCCGCGACAGCGCACCTTCCGTTTTCGGACGACAATTTCAGCAGCATCTACCGGGCCATGGCAGCGGATACGGCGCTCATCGCCATCTCGCACCACCAAGCGGACTCCGCCCCCGGCATCAAAATACGCAAGGTCATCCACCACGGCATCGACACCGGGTCCGTCCCGATTGGCGCGGGCGACGGCGGGTACGCCAGTTTCCTCGGCAGGATGCATCCCGGGAAGGGCCTGCCGGAAGCGATCGAGGCAGCGCGGCTGGCCCAAGTCCCCCTGCGAATTGCGGCAAAAATGTACAGCGCCGAGGAGCATGAATACTATTCAACGGTGGTCGCGCCCTTGCTTGGCCCCGACGTCGAATACCTGGGCGAGCTAAACTCCACCGAAAAATTCGTCTTCCTTGGCGGATCCATCGCCTTGATCAATCCGATCCAGTGGTCGGAACCGTTCGGAATGGCCATGATCGAGGCCTTGGCCACGGGAACGCCCGTGGTGTCCACGCCCCGAGCCTCAGCTCCGGAGATCGTTTCCGACGGCGTGACCGGCTACCTGCGATCAACCCCGG
Organism: bacterium RCC_150; assembly: GCA_041360635.1. Lineage (GTDB taxonomy): Bacteria > Actinomycetota > Actinomycetes > Actinomycetales > Micrococcaceae > Arthrobacter. The sequence continues at coordinate 84,823 of JBFUPP010000002.1, forward strand.
CAGAGCTGGCCAAAGGCCTTCTTGCCGCGGCCGGACTCGACCGGCGCGAGTGCCGCCTCGCTGCGGAAACATACTTCAGCGCCGCAAGGATGGTCTCTGAGCACTTGGCCCTTTACGAAGAGCTCCTTGGGGAGCCGACCCCGGCTTAGGTGCATGGGGGGACGGCGGTGCGGGCTTTGGGGGCCTGCGGCTCCCCCTGTTACCCCTTGCCGTCACGGTAGCTCCATTCGGGTTTCCCACCAGCTGCGTTCGAGGTGACGGCCGGTCCGACGATGAGGAACCGGGCCTCCTCCGTGGCGATCGGGGCGTGTTCGACGCCTCGTGGGACGGTGAACAAGTCCCCGGGGCGAAGGTGGACATCGCGGTCGCGCAACTGAACGGTGAGGTTCCCTTCGAGGAGCAGGAATGTCTCGTCTTGGTCCTCGTGGCGGTGCCAGTTCACGGCCCCGATACCCTTGGCGACCTTGAACAAGTTCCCATTGGCCTGGCCAAGGACCTTCTGTGACCAGTATTCCTGCAGCTTGGCTGCCTCATCGAAGACATTGTGCTTAGTCATGGTTCAAGTCTTCAGGGTCACCATCACTCCTGGTGAGTGCTATGAATAGCATGTGCCGAAAGAATCCTCTCAGCCGCGTTCGGTCGCGATCCTCGTGGACCAGGGGTCCAACCCCTTTGAGTTCGCCTGCGCCTGCGAAGTGTTCGGCACCCGTCGCCGGGGACAGTTCGGTTTCGAGCTCTATGAAACCCAGGTGGTGAGCGCCCAGCCGTCGACCCTGATGCGGGACGGTCTATTCACTCTCACCGGGGCGGCGGATCTCTCGGCCCTTGAGGCGGCGGACACCATCGTGGTTCCCAACCGCCCGTACCCCGACACGCCCAGCCATACGGAGGTCCTGGCCTCCCTTCGACGTGCCTACCGACGGGGAGCCCGGCTCGTCGGCCTCTGCACCGGAGCATTCACCCTGGCCGAAGCAGGGCTGCTGCGCGGACGCCCCGCGGCCGTTCATTGGCAGGTCGCCGAGCAATTCCGGAAACTGCACCCCGACGTCGAGCTCCGGCTGAACGAACTGTACGTCGACGACGGCGACATCCTCACCTCCGCCGGCAGCGCAGCAGCGCTGGACCTCTCCCTGCACATCGTGCGAATCGATCACGGAGCGGAGATCGCCAACCACGTCAGCCGACGCCTCGTCTTCGCCGGCTTTCGGGTGGGCGGCCAGCAGCAGTTCATCGAGAAGGCGCTCCCCGAATCCCGGTATGTGCCGCTATCCGCAACCCTGGAATGGGCCAGAGAACGCCTGGAGCTCACCCTCGGCGTCACCGACCTCGCCCGCCAGGCCAACGTCAGCCCCGCTACCCTGCACCGGCGTTTCCGCGACGAACTCGGCACAACGCCCCTGGCCTGGCTCACCACGGAGCGCGTCCAACTGGCCCTTCGCATCCTGGAACGTACCCCGGCAACCATGGACACGGTAGCCAACCGTTCAGGCCTCGGAACTGCAGCGAACCTGCGCGCGCTCATCAAACGGCACACCGGGCTGTCTCCAAGCGCCTACAGGATGCGATTCAGCCAGTTGGATGACGCGCCGGCAACGCACGAAGTGCCTACAACCTCATGACCACAACACCCCGGGACGCCAAGGTGCTCCTCCCAGCTGGATATGACACCCTGAAGATAATGAGTTTTCCAAAGACCGGCCGCCTCCCGGCCACGCAGCGGATCCTTCCCGGACGCCCGGCTGGGGCCGGAAGCGGCTTCCTTTTCGTGTTGGCGACCCTCGGCTGCGTGGTCGGCTTCATGGCGACGTACTACTTTTTCGTCCGGACCACTACCGGCCAGTACATCGACGAATCGGCCTTGGTCGAAGCTGTCGGCCTGCATGGACCGGCAGGCAAGGCGTCGACGAAGTTCTTGGATTGGTTGCCCGTCACCTCCGTGGTGATTGCCGCCGTCGTCGTCCTGTTTGTCACCGTGAAGCGGCGGCGCTGGAAGGCTGCGGGCATCGCCTTGGCGGCCTGTTTGGCGGCCAACCTGGCCACACAGGTGCTCAAGGACTTCTTCCCTGACAGGCCGTTTCGCGGTGTCCAGACCCTTGAGCTGAACTCGCTGCCGTCGGGACACACCACCCTCGCAGCCTCGGCTGCGGCGGCCGTGTTCCTGGTGGTTTCTCCGCGGTGGAGGCCGTTGGCCGGATTCCTCGGTGGCACCTTCGCGGTGGCGGCCGGGGTGTCCACGCTGATCAACCAATGGCACCGGCCCGCCGACGTCGTCGCGGCGTTTCTCGTCGTGGGTGCTGTGATGCTTCCTGCTGGCTGGCTGGTTCTTCGCACGGGCAATCACTGGAACGTTCGCGACGGCCGCGGGAGCCACTGGGCGTCATCCCGTTTGTGGGTCCTGCTGCCGGCACTTGCCGGAGCGGCGTCAGCCGCGGTTGCCGTGTATTCGCTGATCAGGATCGCACCCGGTTTCGGCCAGGAGGCCAGCACCACCAACTACTTCTGGGCCGGGGTTTCCCTGATTGTGATCAGCGGCTACCTTGCCACGGTTGCCGCCATTTGGCTCTTCGGCCTGAGCGCCCGACGGCGGCACCCGGCTTCGTGACCGTCAGCGCGCCGGCCGCGTGGCGGGCACCTGCGCTTCCTGCCCTGTTTCCGTAGGCCGCGGGACCAGCGCGCGTAAGCGGGCCCGGGCAGGTTCCTCGACGTACTTGAACAGCAAGTGCGTGGCGAGCGCGATCCCGAGCAGGCACGCGGCGGCGAGCAGGTTGGTGGCCAGGGGACCGGCGCCATGGGGCCAGTCCCGGTTGAGCCAGTAGAACAGGTAGATGAAGAACATGTGCACGAGGTACAGGCTGTAGGAGCTGCGTCCACCGTATTGCAGCCAGCGGGCGGAGAGCGCGGAACGGAATCGCCCTCGCGCCAGGCTGAGCAGGGCGATCAGCAGCGGGAAGGCCAGGACTACCAGGCGTCCCGGGCCGGGTTTTCCAGCCATGGCGAGGAAAACGACGACGGCGGCCGTGGACAGCCCGGCGCCCGGACCGGCCAGCACGTGCTTGAATCGGATCCGGTCCGCGTTCCGTACCGCGATACAAGCAAATGCGCCGGCAATGAAGCAGCAGGCTACGCGGAGCAACCATTCAAACGGCTGGTGCTCTCCTCCCGCGATTGGCAGGTGCGGGCCCCAGGCCGCGGTCGGGAGGAGCACCAGGACGGAAGCGGCCATAGCCACCAAGGGGTGCAGGCCGCGCAGCCGGAAGAGGAGCAGTGCCAGTAGCGGAAACGCCAGATACGCGAGCCACTCCGCGCTGACTGTCCAGCCCGGGCCGAACCAGCTGGCGCCGTCGGTCCCCTGTTGGAACCAGAGATGGACCATCAGTAGTTGCTTGGCCAATCCCCACACCGATAGATCGGGGGCCTGGGTCTGCAGGGACCAGTCGTGGGCGGACTCCTGCGCTGTCCCATACGCGAACCACAAACCCAACACGCCTACCACGAGCGCGAACGCGGGCCACATCCTGGCGAACCGCGCCCAGACGAAGTCGCCGGCGGCGCGCCAACGGAACCGCGGACCGAGCCGGTCCAAGTAGGTGTACGTGATGATGAAGCCGCTCAGCACAAAGAAGACATCGACGCCCAGGTCGCCGTTGGCGATCACCGGGCCGGCCCAGTCATAGATCGGGGCGAGGAAGGTCTGTCGCAACGCTTGGAGGTGGAAGAGCACTACCCAAAGAGCCGCAAAGAAACGGAGGGCAGTCAGGGTTCCAATGTCCGGCCGGGACGTGTTTTGCTCCCGGTTTCCACCGGGTGCAATTGTCTCCGGCACGGCGCTCCGTGGGGCTGAATTCCCTTGGGGGGCAGCGCGGCGCGGGGGCGAAATAACGGAAACCATTCAATTCACCATACCGGAGGCGGCTGGGCGAAGTCAGTTTCAGTAGTTCCTGCGGTGCCGGAACTTCGGAAGCGCGACGGCGAACACGGCGGCCGCGGCGATGCCCAGGACGCCCGTGGCCCAGACTCCCGCGGTGAGGGAAATGGCGGCCGTGAGGGCGGACAGCAGCACGGGTCCGCCGGTGGAACCGGCGTCGGAGATGAACCGGAACAAGCCAAGGAATTGCCCGCGTCCGTGGTCCGGGGAGAAGTCTGCGCCGAGGGTCATGATGAGTCCCGAACTGATGCCATTGCCGAAGCCGATCAGCAGGGCAGCGAACAACAGTCCCACGAACTCGGTGGACGACGGGATGAGGAACAATGCGATGCCCATGATGATCGTCGACGGCAGGGCTACCCACATGCGCCCCTTGCGGTCCATGAGTTTGCCGGAGGGATAGAACACGAGCATGTCGATCGCTCCGGACAAGCCATAGATCAGCGATGCATGCGTTGCGTCCATTCCCAGATGGTCGGCCCACAAGGGGATAACTACTTGCCGGGAGGCCCTGAGTGCACTGAGCAGCAGGATTCCGGTCCCGACGCCCATGAAAACGCCCGCATGGGAAACCGCCACGCTCCGCAACGTAGGCTGCTGGACCGGAGGGCCGCCGTCGGGATCCTCCGGCACTATCAGGTCCGGAATGGTGAGCGACAACGCCGCAGCGGCCGCCATGCCCACCACACCCACCCAGTAGGCGCCGCTGATTCCCGCGAACTGCATGACCGCGGCACCGACGAACGGACCGATGAACATGCCGATCCTTGTGACACCGCCGAGGGTCGAGAGGGCCCGGGCGCGGAAGATCACGGGGACAGCTTCGGTTAGGTATTTCTGGCGGGCCAGGTTGTAGACGCTCGTGCACATTCCGACGACGGTCATGGCCGCTGCCAGCAGCCAGATGCCGTTGTGCGCAAGGAGCGGCGCGAACCCGGCAGCCAGCAAGGCCAATGCCCCGGCGGCGCCCGCGAAAACGATGGCCCACCGCTCGCCGAATTTGATGGTGATGAGCGAGGCAGGCAGGTTGAAGAACCAGGACCCAAGGCCAATCAAGGTGACCACGAGTGCCGAAACGGCCACTGACGCGCCCAATTCCCGTGCCGACAACGCAACCACGGGCAACACGGACCCTTCGCCGATGCAGAACAACAAGGCCGGACCAAACGCCGGGATCGCGATTCTGCGGAGGCTAAAGGACTGGCTGGTGCTGGTGGTGGTCATCCCCTTCATCCTAGGACTTTCGGGGGGAGTGCCCGTTCGGCGCCATGGCCTAAAATTCACCCATGACTCAGGAAGATTGGCGAAAACGGTCAGAATGGCCCTTGCTCATAGCGGCCGTGATTTTCCTTGGCGCCTACTCGGTGCAGGTCATCGCCAATACCGAAGCGGTGGTGGTGGAGATCCTGATTTGGGGAACGTGGGCCGTGTTCGTCGTGGACTACATCATCAACCTGGTGCTCGCGCCGGAACGGGGGCGCTGGTTCGTCCGGAACCTGCACGAGCTCGGGATCGTCGCCCTGCCAGCCCTGCGCCCGCTGCGTTTGCTCAGGCTCGTCAGCATCCTGCGCGTTGTGCACCGGATCGGCGGCACAGCCCTCCGTGGACGAGTCCTGATCTACGTGCTCGGGGCCGCGGCGCTCCTGATCTATGCTGGCGCATTGGCAGCGCTCGACGCCGAGGAGAACACGCCCGGATCCAACCTGACCACCTTCGGCGACGCCATCTGGTGGGCCCTGACGACCATCACCACGGTCGGATACGGGGACCACTATCCCGTCACCTTTTTGGGAAGGTGCGTAGCCGCGGGGTTGATGATTGGTGGAGTCGCCGTGCTCGGTGTGGTGACCGCCTCCGTCGCATCCTGGATGGTCGAGTCGGTCGCGGTCGAAACCGCGGCGGAACTGGATGCCGCCGAAGCACCGGTCTACGAGGAGCTTCGCCAACTCAGGGCCCAGGTGGAGCGGCTTACGGCGTTGCTGGAAGAGCGGGACCCGTCCCCTCCTCCACAGAAACCTACTTCAGGAAGCTCGCGTCGAACGAGTTCAGATCCACGTTGATGCCGTTGAGGCTGTGCTCGAACTTCTGCTGTATTCCGATGCGCATAGTGCCCGCGGTATTCCAACCGCCGTATTGCACGGGTGCCGGGGCCAGGTGGTCGGCGATCCACGTGGAGTAGTTGAGGTTGCTTGTGTTCGTGTCCCAGAGAGGCACGTCCGCGAACGAGGTGCTGTTGTTCATCAGCTGTGGCCACATTCCGCTGCCGCTGTAGATGACGGGCCGCACGCCCATGCTCTTCACGCCGTCCACCATTTGCCGTGTCACGGGAGCTCCGCCCGGTTCGACATCCAGCGCGAAGAACTGCAACTGCGCAATGTACGGTCCGGCGGCTTTGATGCCGCCCTCCCAGCATGCGGCATCCCGCGTGTAGACGGCGATCTTCAGCCCGGCGTCGAGCGCCATCTTGAGCTGCACCTGCGCATGCGGCCACGGCGTGCAGGTTCCCCACGTGGTGGAGTGCATCACGTAGAGGCGGAATCCCTCGGCGTAGGCCTGCCGGAACCAGGTGGGGTCCGTGATGATCGCGGTTGTGTCGAGCACCTTCACGGATCCGCCCGCGGCGGCTTCGGGGACGACGACGGCGGGTGCGGCAGCGGCAGCCGGCTCGGGGACTGCCGGGGGTGCTGGAGCGGCGGCGGCAGGCTCAACCACGACGGCGGGTTCCTCGCCCGCGATCGGTGCGGGTCCGGCGTCGGGCGCTGTGTTGGCCGAAGCGGCGGTCAGCCCGAGGAGGAGCAGTCCGGCAGCGAAGGCGAGTACAAAGAATTTCGGAATCAATCGAAGCTCCTGGGTGCTGGCCTTGAGTCCGGAAAAGGGCGCAGCGAAGTGTCATTGGCGTGAAAGATGACCGTGCACCACGCGCGGGCCCAGCTCCCGTCATGGCGAGGACGCCCCACGAATGGAAGGCGTCCATCGCCACTTTAGGAAAATCCGCGCGCAAGCGAAAATTTGCAAAGCACGTAGTGCTCGAGTATGGAAACGCCTCGAACTGGGACGATGCAAGTAGTCAATAGAGTGTTGACAGCGTCTTCCCGGGAAACATTTAAGTAGTGCCGGGGCCAAGAGAGCCCTTTTTCGAGTGGCGCTTAGACGTACCCGTCCACGATCGCTGCCGCGATTTCCTTGTAGGCGCGCCTGGTTTCCGGGCGCAGGACGTCCAAGGTGACGAGGTCGCCGTCGGCCACTCCCCTGTCGTGGGGCACGGCGATGAGCTGGCGGCAGATCCCGGCCAGGTGCTCCTCGATGGCGTCCTTGTCCACGCGGGAGGAGACCTCGTCCTTATCCGTGATCACGACGATCGCATTGCGGGCAAGGTCCTCGTACCCGTGGCTGGCGAGCCATTGGAGGGTGCTCCGGGCCCGCTTCGCACCGCTCACGGCATAGCCGGCGGCGATGATCAGGTTGTCCGCGGACTGCAGGATCCCGCTCATCGCGTTGTGCGTAACGCCGGTGCCGCAGTCCGTCAGGGCTACGGAGTAGTAGGCGGAAATTAGTTGGCGGATCCGCAAATACTCCTCGGCCGTGAGCGAGTCCGAGACCTCAGGGTCCTGTTCGCCGGCGATGAGGTGCAACCGGCCGGCGTGGTGCATGTAACGGGCAAGGGCGGTCAGCGAATCGACGCTCTCCACGTTCTTCAGAAGGTCCGTGATGGTGCGCGGCGTTGCTTTTTGGTAGATGCCCTCGCCGAGCGCACGCTCCACGAGGTCGCCGGAATCGGGGTTGGCATCGATGGCGCAGGGCGGGTCGCCGCGGAATTCCGCGAGGGTGAGGCCGACTCCGACCGTGGTGGAGGTCTTGCCGATTCCGCCCTTGAGGCTCAGCACGGCGGTGTTGTAGCTTCCCTGGAGTTGCCGGGAAATCCGGCGTGCCAGCTCGTCTTCCTCACGCTGCTTGGCGCTCGGCCCCAGGTTCCAAGCGCCGCCGGTCAACCGGTAAAGGGCCCCGCGGAAGCCGCCGATGGGCCTGGGCTTCTGCTCTTTGACGAAAGAACCCGGGGACGAGATGAAGTCGGAAATCGGTGCGTTCGCAGCGGCCGCGCGGCCCGCCGTCGGAGCTGGGTTCGACGCAGGAGCTGGGTTTGACGCCGCCGGTGAGGAGTCCGACGCCGGTGCCGCCGCCGTCGGCCCCTCAGCGACGGGTTCCGCGACGGAAGAGGCTGCATCGGCGGCTGCTGCCGCCTCAGCCCAGGACTTGCTCTGCAGTGGAGCGGTTGGTTGCGAGGGAGCGTCGGTCTCGTTCGGCGTAATAATCGGCATGGTTCCTGTCCAGGCGTCGTCGTCACCGTCGGCACGGCGGCGGTCGCGACGCCGGCGAAGGGCAGGTTGCTCTTCGTTCGGCGCAGCGGCGCTGGTTTCGTTGTGCACAGAATCCGGCATCGTCTTGTCCCCTACGACCCGCAGCAACGGGCTGCGCTTCTCGATTGGTTTGCTTCAACCAGCAATTCTAGGTGCGGACGGCCGCAATCCTGACATATCCGCGTCAGGGTCCTGGTTCGGGCCCCTTCTTCCGAGAGGGCGTGCTGAGTATTGGCGCCGGGCACTCAAGAAAATGTCCCCGGATTGGGGTGTTACCGTGCATCAGGCGGCCCTGAACGGGTGAGGCGAAATGCTGGGTTTTCCCTAGCTTTAACCCAAGAAATACCTAGTTTGGCGAGCTTTGCCACAGGATGTTCCAAAGACTCCGCTATGGGCTGTAAGGCGTTGCTACGTTGATAGGGAGCTGGTGCTGGGCCAGCCCAAATCCCCAACTCAATTCTCCCAACTCGCTCAGGAGTTTCACATGTTTACCTTGGTCTCAAACGCAGCATCCCGCCTTCGCCGTGACGAAAAAGGCGCAACCGCCGTCGAATACGGCATCATGGTCGCCCTTATCGCTGTGGTCATCATTGCCGCCGTCACCCTGCTCGGTGGCACGGTCAAGGACACGTTCTCCCAGGTCCAGTGCTCAGTGGCCGGCAAGACATGGACTGCCACGACTAGCACAACTCCAGGTTCCTGCCACTAGGATGTTCGCCTCCTCCACGCCCGTTCATACCAGACAGCAAGGAGCTTCGATGCTTTCCGCTTTCCTAAAGTCCGTTTCTCACGCGCGGCGTGACGAAACCGGCGCGACCGCCGTCGAATACGGCATCATGGTGGCCCTCATCGCCGTCGTCATCATCGCCGCCGTCACTCTCCTGGGTGGGACGCTCAACAACACGTTTACCCAGATCCAGTGTTCCGTTGCGGGCAAAGCCTGGACGGCTCCCACCACGAACGGCGGTGTTGGCACCTGCAGCTAGGAGCCGGCACACCAAACAAATCCCAGAGTGGCGGCGGCATTCACGCGGCCGCCACTCTTACTCTCGTCAATTCGGACTTAGCGTTCTCTGGAAAGGCAGATTCCCATGGCCAGGGTTTCAGAGCGCGGCGCCGCGGCTGTCGAGTTCGCGCTGGTGGCGCCCATCCTGGTTCTCCTGCTCCTCGGAATCATGGAGTTTGGCCGGGCCTATAACGCCCAGGTGGCACTTACGAACGCCGCCCGCGAAGGGGTCCGGGTCATGGCAATTTCGAATGATCAAACGGCTGCCAAGACGGCTGCGAAGAACGCCGCCATCTCGCTGAACCCCAAGCTGCAGGACACGAACTTCGTCTTCACACCGGCTAGCTGCCCACCCAATACGTCAGGCACCCAGATGTCCGTGACTATCAACTACACCCTTAGCACGCTCACGGGAATCGCCGGCCCGTTCGCGATGCAAGGCGTAGGAGTCATGGTATGCAGCGGCTGAGGATCAGGAACCTGGCTTTTCGGGAGGAAGGCGAGCGCGGAGCTGTTGCCATCCTTGTTGCCCTCCTCCTGGTCGCACTGCTCGGCTTTGCCGCACTGGCCATTGATGTGGGAATGCTCTATTCGGAAAAGGCGCAAGTCCAAAATGGCGCCGATGCGGCGGCCCTCGCAGTGGCCCAGAAGTGCGCCTCGAATACGAGTGATCCCGATTGCTCTACGACCTCCGCGCTCGCGGCCAGCATTGCCAATAAGAACGCCATCGACGGTCTGAACAACATCAAGTCGATCAGCTTGGACCTCAGCAACCGGAAAGTAACGGTGACCGGCGGAGCCAAGCAATCAGGGGGCCAGGCAAACGCAGTCTCCCTCTTCTTCGCGCGCGTGCTCGGATTTAACACGGCCGACGTCGTGGCCAGCTCAAGTGTCCAATGGGGCAGCGCCTTGGCTGGCCGGACTGCCTTTCCCTTGGCATATTCGATCTGCCAGGTAAAGGGATACATCGGCGGCGCGCTCCAGCTACTCCAGGACCACGGAACCGGCGCCAACCCGAGCTGCAACTATGGGCCTTCGGGCGCCGCTGTTGACGGCGGCTACGGTTGGATCGTCCAGGATGCCGGAGTATGCGGGGGGACCATCAACCTCGCCGTCAGTGAAGGCGGAAGCGCGCCGGGCAACAGCCTTCCCAACAACTGCTCAGCCACGCTCCAGAAATGGGTTGACACGATCACTGCCGGACGCGACGTCGTTGTCCTGCTCCCTGTCTTCGACTCGGTAACGGGAACGGGAAACGGCGCCATCTACCACCTCGTCTCCTTCGCGGCTTTCAAGGTGGCCGGGTGGAAGTTCAGCGGCAATAACTCGGTCCCCGATGCCTTCCGCAACACCAATTCCGACGTCTCCAACGCTTTGGCCTGTACTGGAAACTGCCGCGGGATCATCGGGAGCTTCATCAAGTACGTTTCCTTGGCCGACGGCTATTCGCTAGGTCCCGTAGACCCCTACGGAGCGACAATCGTGCGCCTCGCCAGTTAGTTTTCGTTCTATCGTTTGAGCACAGGAGTAGTAAGTGAAGTCACGCTTGGTGGCAGGATCGGCAGCCGCACTGCTGGCCGTCATAGGGGTGTTCCTCGTATTTTCCTATGCCCAGGGCGCGGACCAACGGGCGGTGCAGAACCTCTCCCCGGTAGACGTCTTAGTGGTGAAGGCGGCGATTCCCGCCGGCACCCCTGTTGAAGCAATGCAGGCTTCCCTGGCCACCCAACAGCTCCCACAATCGGCCGTGCCCCAGTCGGCCCTGCACACCCTCGCCGACTCCGCCGGCAAGGTGGCCGCCGTCGACCTCGTCCCCGGTGAGACGCTGGTATCCGAAAGATTGGTCGCCCCGGACGCTGTCAAGACCCCGGGTGAAGTGAAGGTGCCTGCGGGGCTACAGGAGGTCTCCTTTCAGCTGGAGCCCCAGCGGGTGGTCGGCGGCCGGTTGGTCCCCGGCGACCACATCGGCATTTTCATCTCCATGTCCAGCGGCGGAATGGAAGCAAAACCGGACAAATCAACTACCGAATTAACCATCCATAAGGTCCTTTTGACTGCTGTCCAGCGTGCTCCCCAGGCGGGAGCGAGCCAGCAGCCGACGCCAAACCCAAGTTCAGGCCCCGCGGCCAATCCCGCTGACACCAACCTTCCCACGGGCTCCCTCCTGCTGACGGTCGCCGTGAATGACGTCGACGCATCCAAGATTGTCTTCGCGGCCGAATTCGAGAAGATCTGGCTCAGCAAGGAACCGCTGGACGCGAAGGACGGCGGACCAACCATCATCCAGCCGGGAGGGGTATACAAATGAGCCGCTTTGTCCTGATTACTCCCAATACCGAATTCGACCAGCGCTTGCGCCAAGCTGTTGCGGGTGGCCTGCCGGGAAGCGTGCAGACCTTCTTTACCAACATTCTGCCCGCCGATCCGGCCGAACTGTTCGGGGCGCTGACCCAGGAACAGCTTGAGGTCCTGATCCTGGGGCCTGAGGTCCCGGTGGAGGATGCGCTGCGCCTGGCCACGGTCCTCGCCGTCCAGGTACCCGAATTGAGCGTTGTCCTGGTCGGCGAGCCGGAGCACGGTTTCGTCCTCCAAGCCATGCGGTCCGGTATCCGTGACATGCTGAGCCCGGATGCGGACATGGCGCAGATAAGAATCACGCTTGAGCGTGCCTGCCAATCCTTCGCCAGCCGGCAGCGGAATTTCGAACCAAACCAACCCGGTGCCCCCAGGGGCCTGGTGATCGGGGTCTTTTCTCCCAAGGGCGGCGTCGGCAAGACGACCATCGCAACGAACATCGCCGTGGGGCTGGGCAAGATTGCGCCGATGGGCGTGGTGATTGTGGACCTGGACTTGCAATTCGGCGACGTCGCCTCGGGACTGTACCTCAATCCCGAGCACACCGTCACGGATGCCGTCACGCCGTCGGCCAGCCAGGATTCCTTGGTCCTCAAGGCCTTCCTCACAGTCCATCCCGCGAGCATCTACGCCCTGTGCGCTCCCAAGGACCCGGTGGAAGCAGATGACATCGTGCCGGAACAGATAAGCCGTCTGCTCGAACAACTGGCCGAACAGTTCCAATACGTGGTGGTGGACACTCCCCCGGGGCTACCCGAGATCGGCCTTGCTGCCCTTGAACAATGCACCGACGTCGTGTGGGTAACCGGCATGGATGTTCCCAGCGTTCGTGGCCTCCGCTCCGGCCTGGACATTTTGCGGAGGCTGAACCTGCTCCCGGAAACCCGCCACGTGGTGCTCAACATGGCCGATTCCAAATCGGGACTATCCGTACAGGACGTTGAATCGACAGTCGGTGCTCCAGTGGACGTCAGCATTCCCCGGTCGAAGGCCGTCGCTTTCTCCACCAACCGTGGCATCCCCGTGCTTCAGGAATCCGTCAAGGATCCGGCTGTCAAGGGATTCAAGCAGCTGGTGGAACGCTTCAATCCCACCTGGCGGGCGACAGCCCAACGCAAACTGCACAGAAGGGTGGTGGTCTAGTGAAACTGCGCGAGCGGCTGCACGCGGCGGAGGGCGGCGAAGAGAACGCGGCCCCGCGTGTAGCGCCTCCGTCCGCGAAACCGAGCGTGGCGGTGAGGCCGCCCCTAGCGGTCAAGCCCACGCCCTCCCTCAAGCTGAGCGAATCGCTCGATTCTCCCAAGCCACGTGCCCAACAGCCGGTGGATGCCTTCGCTGCGCTCAAACGGCGCGCCGCGACCGCCCTCTTCGAGCGCCTCGGTGCCAGGTTCAACGACTCGTCCGTGAGCGAACAAGAGTTGCGGACCACCGCACGGGAGGAGCTCACCCGGATTATCGATGCCGAACAGGTCCCGCTCTCGCCCGATGAGCGCAGCCGGCTAGTGGCGGACGTTGCGGACGATGTCCTGGGGTACGGTCCTCTGCAGCGTCTGTTGGACGACCCCGAGGTCACAGAGATCATGGTCAACAGGATGGACCAGATCTACGTCGAACGGCGCGGCAAGCTCACGCTCACGGACTCGGGCTTCAGCTCTGAGGAACACCTCAGGAGGGTCATTGAAAGGATTGTTTCGAGGGTGGGGCGCCGCATCGACGAATCGTCCCCGCTCGTCGATGCGCGGCTTGAGGACGGCTCCCGCGTCAACGCCGTCATCCCGCCGCTCGCCGTCGGAGGTTCCTCGCTGACCATTCGAAAATTCAGCAAAGTACCGTTGACTGTCAGGAACCTGATCGACTTCGGCACCCTCACTCCCGAGATGGCCGAACTCCTCAATGCTTGCGTCAAGGCGAAACTGAACATCATCGTGTCCGGAGGCACCGGAACGGGCAAGACCACGCTCTTGAATGTCCTGTCATCCTTTATCCCGGAGGACAACCGCATCGTCACCATCGAGGACGCTGTTGAACTCCAGATCCAACAGCAACACGTGGTCAGGCTCGAGAGCCGGCCACCGAACACGGAGGGCAAGGGCGAGGTGACTATCCGCGAGTTGCTTCGTAACTCCCTCCGTATGCGTCCCGACAGGATCGTGGTTGGCGAGGTACGTGGCGGGGAATCGCTCGACATGTTGCAGGCGATGAACACCGGCCACGACGGCTCGCTGTCAACCGTCCACTCCAACTCTCCCCGCGACGCGATTGCACGCCTTGAAACCCTCGTGCTCATGGCCGGGATGGACCTGCCACTGCGGGCAATCCGCGAGCAAATCGCGTCCGCCGTGAACCTCATCATCCAAATCTCCCGCTTGCGGGATGGAACGCGCCGCATCACCCACGTGACCGAGGTCCAAGGCATGGAGGGAGATATCGTCACCCTCCAGGACGCTTTTGTTTTCGACTACTCGGCTGGCGTCGATGCCCACGGGATGTTCCTCGGCAGGCCAGTGCCGACCGGTATTCGGCCACGCTTCATCGACCGCTTCGAAGACCTGGGCATCAGGGTTTCTCCCGCGGTTTTTGCCGCTCCCCTCGGCGCGAATCCAAAGGCGTGAGCAGACAATGATTCTCCTCATCGGCATGGTAGTGATGCTTTCAGCCATCCTCCTCTTTGGGGTAGCTGTGATCTTGCCGAAGCCCCCAGAGGTTCCGATGGACCGCAGGCGCCCCTACCAAATGGACCCAGGTTCCCAGCTCACTCGATTCGCGGGTTCTGCGGCCGATCAACTCCACGGCATCCTGGCACGACGCAACATTCGGATGTTCAACCGGGAAGAACTTGAAAACGCGGGCCTGCGTATGAGCCAGGCCGATTTCTTTATCCTAGTGATTGCCGGGGCGTGCGTGGGCGCCTTGATCGGGCTTATTGTCGGCGGCCCTTGGCTTGCAGTTTTGTTCTTCCTCCCGGCGCCCCTTGTTGGACGACTCGTTGTCAGGTTCCTTGCCGGGAAGCGGCGCTCAAAGTTCGACGACCAGCTTGGCGACACCCTCCAGCTGCTTTCAGGCGGCTTGCGGGCGGGCCACAGCATCCTGCGCGCGATCGATGCCGCGGCCAATGAGTCAGCGAGCCCGACCTCCGAAGAAATGCGCCGAATCATCACGGAGACAAGTCTCGGCAGGGACATCCAAGCATCGCTCAACGATACGGCGGAGCGAATGCGAAGCGAAGACTTTGTGTGGATAGCCCAGGCCATCCAAATCAACCGCGAGGTGGGAGGAAACTTGGCGGAGGTCCTGGACCAGGTCAATGAGACCATCCGCGAACGCAGCGAGATCAAAGGCCACATCAAATCCTTGGCTGCTGAAGGAAAGTTCTCGGGATATATCCTCATGGCCCTTCCGTTCGGAATTGTCGCCATGCTCATGGTGGTCAACCCGAACTATATGGAACCAATGCTGACGCATCCGCTCGGTTGGGGACTCATCGTATTATCCGGCGTCCTGATGACCATTGGCGGCCTGTGGATGCGCAAGATCATCAACCTGAAGTTTTGAGGTGAGGCATGAGTCCCCTGCTGTTCTTGTCCTTGCTCTTGGTACCACTGCCAATTTCCTACCTTGCCTGGTCATTTCTCTCCGTCGACCGCAAATCACAACACGCCGTCCAAGAGCTTTTGACCCGCGGCCAAGATATCGCCCCGGTCGAGGAGCAAGGGCGTACAGGCGTGTTGGAACGCATTGGATACCGCATCACCCCGAGCAGCTATGTCCAGAAATTGGATAAGCTCCTTTCCTTGGCGGGGCGGCCACAGTCGCTTCCATTGGGACGCGTCCTTGCCGCCAAGCCGGCACTTGGCCTGTTCGGCGCCCTTTTCGGCTTGTTTATCAGTAGCAACAGTTCAAGCGGGATCCTGAAGCTAATTGGTATATTTGTGGTGTTGCTGGGATATTTTATTCCGGACCTTATGCTTTACAGCAAAGGGCTGGAACGTCAAAAAGCAATGCAACTCGAACTCGCCAACACCATGGATCAAATGTTGATTTCGGTCGAGGCAGGCCTGGGTTTCGAAGGTGCCATGGCACGCGCCGGAGAAAACGGAAAGGGGCCCTTGGCAGAGGAGCTCGTGCGTACTCTGCAAGACATGCAGGTTGGGCGAAGCCGGCGCGATTCCTATCTAGCGCTGGCCGAACGCACTAATGTTCCCGAGCTTCGAAGCTTCGTGCAGGCCGTCATTCAGGCGGATACGTACGGTATCGCCATCAGCCGGGTGCTGAGGGTCCAGGCAAAGGTCATGCGAGTGAAGCGCCGCCAGCGAGCCGAAGAGAAAGCGATGAAGCTGCCTGTGATGGTTCTCTTCCCACTGCTGTTATTCATTTTTCCGGTCTTGTTCATTGCCATCCTGGGCCCTGCTGTCATTAACGCGATTTCAACCTTCAGTGGCGGGGGATGACCTAGAATACGCCTCCGTTACTTGCATTCCAGCTGCTAAATTACGCCAATTCAAGAAAGGCTTAAGATTTCCTCAGGATCAGCCTAAGATCCGTTTCTTCCGGAATTGAGAAAGTAGCATTAAGCCATGTTCAGTTCAGGTTCCAGCGAGGTCAACGAGGAGGCGGACTCCAGCCCTATGGCATCGTCCGTCGATACCCCCGGGCCATCCGCCGTGGACCTTGCCGAGCACCCAATACTGGACCTGGCAGAATTCCAACTCTTGGAAGACCAGGTCGACAATCCACTGATCGCCCGGGCTTTTGCGGGTGACTTCGCCAAGCTGTGGGCCAGGCGCTACCAAATCCTGGCAACCGCCGTCGAACGCGGTAACGAGTCCGCGGCCCTGGACGCAATCCTGAGCCTCAGGACCTCGTCCACCATGGTGGGGGGCATGCGGCTGGCGAGCCTCTCCGCGCACCTGGAGGAACACCTGCGCAACGGTGATTTCCCTGCCGCCCGGAAGCTCCTGAAGGAGATTGCCGAATGTGGCCGCCTCACAGTGCAGGAACTTAGGGCCAGCTACGTGTTGAGGAACGGATAGCGGGGCCCATCAGCTATTGAGGCCGCCTGGGCGCCAGCCGGTATCCGACCCCACGGACCGTTTCGAGAAAGCGCGGCGCCTGGGGATCTTCGTGGAGCTTTCGGCGAAGATTGCCGATGTGGGTTTCAACGGCCCGCTCGTCGGCTTCGCTGATGTAAGAGTTGTCATCGTAGTAGTCACCACGTGCGGCACGGACCAGATCAGCCTTTGTCCGCACTTCCCCCCGATTCCGAAGCACATCGAAAAGAAGATCGAATTCGCTTCTCGTCAACGTCAAGGCGCTGCCGTGAAGAGTGACCACGCGAGACTTGTGGTTCAGCGCCAAGCCATTGTGTTCGAACACCGCGCTGTCGGCCACATTCCGGGGAGGAGCCGCATTGACCGCTTCCTCCGGAAAAGACGGGCCACCCATTCGCGGCCGCCGCATCATGGCTGTGACGCGCGCCCTCAATTCACGGGGCAGGAACGGCTTTTTGACGTAGTCGTCCGCGCCTGTCAGGAATGCGGTCAAAGTGTCCGGCTCATCCCGCCGGGCAGTCAGCATCACAACATAGGCATCGCTGAACTGCCGAATCCGGCGCAGGACCTCATTACCGTCCATATCGGGAAGCCCAACATCCAACGTCACCACCACGGCTTGTTGATGTCGTACGACTTCCACCCCTTCACGACCGGTGGCGGCAGAGTGCACCACGAAACCGGCCTCGCTAAGAATGGCGTCCACGAGATTTCGGACGTCTTCGTCATCCTCAATGACAACAGCTACCCCAGGCTCAATCATCGATATCCTCGAGACGGCGTACCGCCGCACAGCCCAGCGCAATGCGGAAAGTATCGCTCGGATACCTACGATACAAGCATTGCAGGCATATAGCACCTAATATGTGGAAGGTCTGCAAATGCGCTAATGAGAGGTTCGACTTTGGGTGAACAGCCCGTATTTCGTGCGGCAGCCCGGTTTTTCCGGAGGCTGACGCCCAGGGCGCGGTTGGCGTTCTGTGAATTGCCGCTTACCCTCATCGCTGCGGGTATAGCGATCGCTGCTCCTGCGCATTGGCCGGGCCTACTCCAGAATCCGTTGTTTGTGATCGGTTTGGTCTCCCACTTGGTCCTTTTCCTTGGCTGCCTCGTTGTTCCATGGGAGCGGTTGGCGCCCGGCGCAAGCCTTGTGATCCCCATCCTGGACCTCGCCGCCCTTTTCTTCACGCGGAATGGGGCAATAAATTACGTTCCCGGGTTAAGCGTCGTCGCCCTCTTTCCAATTATCTGGTTGTCCGCTTCCGGTTTGATTCCCAAGTCGAGCCTCGCTCTTAGCTTCCTGGGCCCTTTCTTCATCGCACTCCCGCCCTTGATTTCGCACCAGAACAATCCCACCGCATCGGATATTTCCTCGGTAGTTTTTCTTCCGCTCATGATGTTGGCCGTAGCCGTTTCTATTCGCCTCGCGAGCTCCAGCGCCCACCTCCAACAACGTCGCGTTATGCAACGGGACCAAGCGTTAAGGCAATTGCTTGCTGCCAGCAGGGAACGGGAGACGCTCCTTAAGACGATTCTCGACACGATCGACGTCGGAATTGTCGCCGTCGACGCCAAGGGCCGGACGGTCTTGACCAACAACCAACAAAAGGCGTTCCAGCGCTTGGAAACGCCATTGGAGGGTGCCTCAGGCGACGGCGGACGTAACCGTGCAATTTTCGGCCAAGACCGGAGCACCCCGCTTCCTCCGGAAAAGAGTCCGGTTCAGCGGGCCACCCGAGGGGAAACCTTTTCCGATTACTTGGTATGGCTGGGCACTGGGACGGAACAGCGTGCTATCTCGACCGCGGCACGCAGCATGAAGAATGAAGACGACGACGGGTTCGGCGGTGCGGTCGTTGTTTTTCGCGACGTGACGGACGTGGTCCACGCCCTTGCTGCCAAGGACGAGCTGGTTTCCAATGTCTCGCACGAGTTCGGATCTCCACTGACCTCGATCCTGGGGAACCTCGATCTAGTGCTGCACGGCCACCAGGAGCTTCAGGAGCGGACCCGGAACAGCCTGGAAGTCGCCGAACGTAATGCTGAACGGCTGCGGGCCTTGGTGGATGACCTCTTGTCGTCAGCCGCAGCCATCGAGAGCGTGCACCTGCGCCCCACCGATCTGGCCGGCCTGGTCGAGAACAGCCTGGTCTCAGCCCAGGCGCAGGCCGATGCCGCCAACGTCGGGCTCGTCGCCGATGTCCCCTCTCCCCTGTGGGCGGAGGCCGACCCCCTGAGGCTCGGACAGGCCCTGGATAATCTGGTTTCCAATGCCATCAAGTATTCTCCGGGCGGCGGCCTCGTGAGGATCAAGGCGGCCCGGGACGACGGCTGGGTCCATCTTGAAGTCCAGGACACCGGGATGGGCATGACGGAAGATGAGACGTCCAAGATCTTCACCCGGTTCTTCCGAACGAGCGCCGCACGCCAGGCGGCCATCCCCGGCGTCGGACTCGGACTTTCCATCACCAAATCCATTGTGGAACGCCACGGCGGAAGTATCAGCTGCAGCAGCGAGCCCGGGAACGGAAGCACCTTCACCGTAGCGCTACCCGTGGCCGCCGGTTCCCGGACCGAGTAATCGAGCCTCCAAGAACAAGTAACCCCCGGCGTGACAAGTACGCGTGAGTGGCAGAATGGGGTACCCGCTACTCGTGACGGGCACCTAGTGCGACCGATTCAATGAAACACAGTTGGTCTCAATCGAAGTACCTGGTCTCACTGGGGGTTTACTCACATGTTTATTTTCTGCAATGCCGTCCTGCCCACGGCAGGTCCCGCTCCGACGGAGGCCCTCCGATGAGCGCGGGAATGGAATCCGCGGCCGCGTTCGCCGGCTCTTTGCCCGCCTTGGTCCTGATGTCGCTGGGCCAAGCGATGGTGGTGGTGTGCTTGTGCTTCGACATGATGCGCGCCATGTCCGTGCCGAGATCGCACCGCCGCTACGTTGCCAGCACCGTCTTCCGCACTCTGGCTGTGCCCTCGATCCTTGTGATGGGCGTCAGCGTCCTCGTCGACGCGATCCACTTGTCCTGGACCGATCTCGCCATGGGCGTCTTCGTCATGGTGATGATCATTTTCCGCTGGCACCACGACAAAGATGAAGACAACTGGTGGAAGGGCAAGGGCAAGAAGCTTGCCCGCTGGGCGCGGAAGCAATTCGCGGCTCCGCCCGTACTCGCACCCGCCAGGGGCTAAGACTCCTCCAGGAAACCCGCCCGCCTCGTGGTGCCCCTTAGTGGTGGGCCTGGGTTTCCTGGAGGCGCTTGATGAACCAGCGGGACTGTTCAGGCCCGTAAGGAAGCACCGGGATCGCTTTGGTGGCGTCCGACGGCGTGTCCCGGATCGACTGCCGGGCCTGCCGTACCGCTGTGGTCATGGTGTCGGCCATGGTCTTGACGAACTGGTCGCTGCAGGGCTTCCCGTGTCCCGGGATCAGGAACTCGTACCGGTGGCGCAGGGCCGAAATGTGCCGCAGGACATCGGCCCATTCCTCCGGGTAGGCGTCTTCAAATGAAGGATGGGCTCCGTTCTCCACGAGGTCGCCGGTGAAGAGCGTGCTCGGCGTTCCCACAAGGAGATCGCCATCGGTGTGGCCCCTGCCCAGGTAGAACAGTGTCGCGGTGAGGCCACCGAGGTCCACGAGTACGGGCTGGTCCTTGACGATCGCGTTAGGGATCACGATCTCGACGGCGTCTCCCTTGCCCGCCGCCATCTCCGGCTCGGTGGCGGCGACGAAGCGGCGCTGGTGGTCGCCGTCGTCGTCAATGGTCGCCGCACAGTTGACGTGCCCCCAAAACTCCGTGACGCCGTCGTCCGCGAAAACGGCGTTGCCGAAGTAGTGGTCATAGTGGGCGTGCGTGTTAACGACGACGAGCGGCAGTTGCGTCTGGTCACGGACCGCCGCGAGGATCTGTCGGCCTTGGCGGGGGCCGCAACCCGTGTCGATCACCATGGCTCGTTCAGTGCCGACCACGAGGCCTGTGTTGAGCAGACGATCCTCGGTCTCCAGTACGTAATTGTCCGGGCCGACTTCGAGCCATGCTGACATTGTTTCTCCGTATTCAGACGCGTTCCGGCGATGTTCAGGCCTCGATTCTACCCACGGGGAGCGGGGGAAAACGTGAAGCCCCCGGTCGTCTAGACTGGAGACGAGGTCATTCGGAGAGTAATTTTCGCCTAATGGAGGCTGACCGGTTTTTTTCGTTGTAAAATTCCCTTAGTTTGCGGGGTTCGGCATCCGGGCATGGACGGATTGCTCGCCGCAGGCAGGCTCCGGGCTCAGCCGGAGCCGGTGTAAAGGAATAGCATGTCGACGCAGAAGCACACTTCGCTTGCATTGACCAACGCCGGGACTCGAGCGAGTCCGGCTCCCTCCGGGTCCCCCCGCGACGACTCACGTGCCCTCCGGGCGCAGGTCCTGGAAATCATCGATGAAGTCCTGTCGGACTCTTCCGCAGCCACGGCCGAGGTGCGTGAACAACTCCGCGCGCACGTTGCCGCCCACCCGGGACGGCCGGAAGAAGCCCTGCTGGAACATTTGACTGCCCTCAGGCCCGAACAAGCCGACGCCGCCAGCCATGATGCGTCTGCCCGTGAAACGGCGGCGCAGGCGCTCGCACAGCAGGCGGCGGCAGAGGCCTCTGAAGGCCTGTCGGCTGCTTCCGCCCCTGCTGCGGAGTCCGGTCCTTCCAGGGTCGAGTCGATCCTCCGGGACCGCATGCTCATGACCGCGTTCCAACCCATCTACGATCTCGCCGCCGGAACGGTCGTCGGCGCGGAGGCCTTGACACGCTTCGTCAGCGACGGCGGCGACCTCGCCGACAACTGGTTTGCCGAGGCCGAGGACACTGGACTCCGGACGGACCTCGAATTCGCGGCGCTCGATTCGGCACTCCGGGCGGCGATGGACCTGCCGGCCGACCTTTACGTGGCATTGAAACTTTCCCACGCCGCCTTCCTGGACCCACGCATGCCCGAGATCGTCCACCGATCTCCCATGGCGCCCGACCGCCTGGTTCTTGAAATCTCCGGAAGCTTTGCCCCCGAGCAGGCCCCTTTGCTTGAAAAGGCTTTGGCACCCCTGCGTAGCGCCGGAGTGCGCCTGTCGATCGACCATGGCGGCTCCTACTTCGACTCGGTGGGCCACATCCTTCGGCTCAAGCCGGAGATGATCAAGCTCGACCCCGGCCTCACCGCGAAACTCGACGAAGACACCCTTCGCCAGGAGCTCGTTGAGGCAGAGGTGGCCTTTGCCCGGGAATCCGGCGCGGTGTTGACTGCCCAGCGCATCGAAAACGCAGCCGAACTTGCCGCCGTCGTCCAGCTCGGCGTCAGAATGGGGCAGGGCTACCACCTTGGCCGGCCCTCCGTTCGTCCACGCGAATGGGCGACGTGGCGCAAGCGCGCTGAGCGCTTGAAGTTCCACGCCGGACGGGGCCGGGCCGGGCGGGACTGAGGCACGATTCCCCTCGCGTCCGGGGCACGGCGGGACAGCCCCCACGCTGTCGCTAGGACGTCAACGTAGCGGTGCTGCGATGGTGTTCGATCAGCCAGGCAGCCATCTGCTGGGCGCGCCTCGACGCCAGGAAATCCCCCTCGGTTGCGGAGATGATGGAGCCTTTCATGAGGATGTGCCAGGAGCGTGCGAACTCGTCTGTACGGTCGAGCCCGGCTTCCTCGGCCAAAGCCTGGACATGTCCCCTGATCCTCGCCAAGTAGCCAATGCTCGCCTTGCCCAACGGATGCTCGCGCCCCATCTCAAGCAGGACGTTGATAAACGAGCATGCCTCGAAATCCTCCCGTTTGAACCAGTCGCTGAACACATCGAAAATGGCAAGCAACTGCTCCTCCGGGGTACTTCCGCGCCGCCTTGCTTCAGAGATGATCATGTCCACGGTCCAGATCTGGTCACGTAGAGCGAGGAAGGCAAGGACGAGGTCGTCCTTCGACGGAAAGTAGCGGGAAAAGGTCGCCTTCGCCACCCCGGAACGCTCGATCAGCTGGTCAACTCCAACGGCCCGGATCCCGCGCCGCGAAAAAAGCTCGTAAGCCGCGTCCAAGATGCGATCCACGGCATCATCATGGAGGGCCGCGTCTCCTGCGGGCAAGGATGCGGGACTGGCATCGGGGGCATCTGGCGTGCTCATGGTGATAAATACTCTACGCTCGAGCCCGCAAAGACAGGCCTGTCTGTCCGCGTTTTTTGGACGCCAGACCCCTTGCTTCTCTCCCGGCCTTCTGCTTCTCTGGCACTACCGGGCTGCCGCCGCGCTAACTCCGGTGTGGACCGCCCCGGCCGAAGGGATGTGGACCGATGACTTCTCTATGGCTAGACACCCATGGGCAGGGACAGGACCCTGCCCGTCCCACCGCCTCCGACGAATTAACACCGGGAAGCAACTACGACACGGTAGTTGTCGGCGCCGGAATCACCGGGTTGGCCACGGCACTCATGCTCGCGCGGGCCGGGAAAAGCGTCCTTGTTATCGAAGCGCGACAAGTGGGTGCGGTCAACACCGGAAACACCACCGCAAAGCTGAGCCTGCTCCAGGGAACCGCCCTGTCCGCACTGCGCAGCCAGTACACGGCGAACGTCGTGCGGGCCTATGTCGATGCGAACCGGGCCGGCCAGGCCTGGCTACTCGACTACCTTGAGGGGCGAAGCGTGCCGTTCCAGTACCGGGATGCCTTCACGTTCGCCACCTCCGCAGAAGGGGCGGACAAGCTCCGCAAGGAAGCCGAAGTCTCCCAAGCTGCCGGCCTCGACGTCGAGTCCACCCGCGAGACTGGCCTGCCATTCGACGTCGAGATCGCCCTGCGTCTTCCCGGGCAAGCGCAGTTCAATCCGATGGACGTTTTGGACGCGCTTGCGGCAGGTGTGCGAGCTGCGGGCGGAAGCATCGTGGAGGGCGTTCGTGTCATGGACGTCCGCGCGGACAATCCCGCCGTCGTTATCACCCGGCGAGGCGAGGTTACCGCCCGCACCGTGGTACTGGCCACCGGCACCCCCATCCTCAACCGCGGGCTGTACTTCGCCAAGCTCCGGCCGAACCGCTCCTATGCCGCCGCGCTGCGGCTGCCCGAAGGCATGAGCCCTCCGCCCGGAATGTACCTCTCGGCCGAACCACCCACCCGCTCGTTGAGGGACCACCCAATGCCCGACGGCGGCACCCTGCTTTTGGTGGGCGGCTTCGGGCACCCCGGGGGTCGGGCGCCCTCGACCCAGGCCCACGTAGACCAAATGCTCGCCTGGGCGCAGGAGCATTTTCCCGGTGCGGAAGTAACCCACACGTGGGCAGCACAGGATTATCAGGCCACCAACCTCATGCCGTTCTTTGGCAAGTTCCCACGCGGCCGGGGAAAGATCCTATTCGGGACCGGCTACAACAAATGGGGAATGACCAACAGCATTGCCGCGGCCCTCGATATCGCCTCGGAAATCACCGGCAGCGGTGAGCTTCCCTGGGCGGAAACCATCCACCGCCGGATCACGTCGCCTCGCGGTGCCGGATCCTTCATTTCCTTCAACGTGGACACGGCGAAGGAAATCTCGAAGGATAAAGCAGCCCTGAAAGACCGCCCGCCGATCACCGAGGAAACCGCGCCGGCCGAAGGCACCGGCGTTACTGGTCTCTTCCATGGGAAACCGGCAGCAGTCGCTACCGTCGATGGCGTGGTGTGCAGGGTGTCAGCGGAGTGTGCCCACCTTGGCGGGATATTGAACTGGAACGACGCCGAAAAGACCTGGGACTGCCCCTTGCACGGCTCACGCTTCTCGGCACCGGGAAAGCTGTTGGAGGGTCCCGCGACGCACAACTTGCACAAGCTACAGTAGTAATCGTGGATCCGGGGCAGCGCTGGAGCGCTGCTTTGGCGGCCGGCTCGACATGCGCATGTCGATTCTGCTGGATCATTGCCAAAAGTGGTCACATCTTGAGGTCCAGACGCTCGCTCACTTAGAAATGAGCGGGGGTCGGGAAATCTTGTCCGATAGGTGAGCGAGCGTCGGGGGCACCGGCAGGATAAGACGCCTGCGGCCGTCCTTTGAGTACGTTCCCGCATGGCTTGATGCGACGATGCCTTGGGCGCGGCGGCGCTGCACACTACGCTGACGGGTATGGGACAACCCAGCGTACTGGTGTGCGGGGCCGGTATCGCCGGGGCAACTTTGGCGTTCTGGCTGACCCGTCATGGGTTTCGGCCAACCGTCCTTGAACGGTCCCAGCGGCTTCGCTCGAGCGGCAGTCCAGTGGACGTACACGGGAAGGCTACCGAAGTGGCCCGCCGGATGGGAGTCCTGCCGCGCTTGCGCGAGGCCGCCACCGACGCGCCGGGCCTGATTTTCGTGACCCCTTCGGGACTCCGGATCGGCCCACTGCGGCTCGGCCGTCCCCGCGGCGAGGACCTCGAGGTGCCGCGCGCGGACCTCGCCGGGATCCTTGCGGACGCTGTTCGGGACGACGCAGAGTTTCTGTTCGGAGACACGCTCACCTCGTTGAACCAGGACGACGGCGGCGTCGATGCCACCTTCCAGCGGGCAGCGCCGCGCCGGTTCGACCTAGTGGTGGGTGCCGACGGTCTGCATTCTGCGGTGCGGTCCATGGTGTTCGGGGCGGAAGAGCACTTCGTTCGCCATCTTGGCCTGTACATCGCGACAATGTCGCTTGGCTGTCCTGCCACCGAGCCCAGCGCCGTGGTCATGTACAACCGCCCGGGCCTGTCCCTGACCGTCCACCCCGTGCGCGGGACAGCGGGAGCGGGTTTCATCTTCCGGAGCCAGCCCCGTCCAGGACTCGACTACCGCGACATTCGCACCCAGCAAGGGATCGTTCTCGACGCCTACGGCAAGCACGACTGGCAAGTGCCCGAACTCCCCGACCTCCGAAACCAAGTGAGCAGCGCCGAGGAGCTGTACTTCGATTCCATCAGCCAAGTCCGGTTGCCGAAATGGTCGAAGGGGCGGGTGACCCTTCTTGGCGACGCGGCCTCCTGCGTCTCCCTGTTCGGCGATGGGTCGAGCCTTGCGATGACCGGTGCCGTAACGCTTGCCGAAGCGTTGGCTGCCACACCCGGCAATCCCGATGCCGCGTTTCGCATCTATGAAGACAGGCACCGAAAGCAGACAAAAGCCCGCCAGCGTGGCCACTTTCTCGCTGCTGCCCTGCTCGTCCCCGCGACCCCTGCCGCACTCAATGCGCGCAACCTCGCCGTGCGCCTGCTCCCTGACTGACGTTACTGACGTGTGGTCACATCTTGAGGCGACGCCACGCTCGCTCACTAGAAATGAGTGGGCGTCCGGCAATTTTGGCCGATATGTGAGCGAGCGTCGGGGCTCCGGCGGGGAAGGCTCCCTACGCGCCTTCGCCCGCCGCGGGAACCAGCGACTCGATCAGTGCTTCCACGCGGGATTTGATCTCGTCGCGGATCGGGCGCACGGAGTCGACGCCTTTGCCCGCGGGGTCCTCGAGCGCCCAGTCCTCGTACCGCTTTCCCGGGAAGTATGGGCATTCGTCGCCGCAACCCATCGTGATCACCACATCCGAGTCCTTCACTGCCGCGGTAGTGAGGACCTTGGGGATCTCGGCCGACATGTCGATACCCACCTCGGCCATGGCTTCCACAGCCGCCGGGTTGACCTTGTCGGCTGGTTGGGACCCGGCGGAACGCACCTCGACCGCGCCGGCGGACAAAGAGGTAAGGAAAGCAGCAGCCATTTGGGAGCGGCCGGCATTGTGGACGCAGACAAACAGGACGGAGGGCTTTTCACTCATGGGGAAACCTTTTCGATCGGTGCCGGCGAGGCAAGGGAAGTGGCGACTGGCGGGTAGAGGAGGCGGACAAGGAAGTACCCGGCGATCCCGCCCAGAAGCTGGGCCAGGATAAACGCGGGTGCCGAGGCAGGCGCGATGCCCGAGAAGGTGTCGGTGATGGTCCGGGCAACGGTCACAGCGGGATTGGCGAAGCTTGTGGAGCTGGTGAACCAGTAGGCGGCAGCGATGTAGCCTCCGACGGCGACTGCCACCCGGTCCGGACGCCCTGCGCGGATTGTGCCGAAGACGATCAGCAGCAGGCCGATCGTTGCGATGACCTCCGCCAGCCACAGCCCGGGACCCGTTCGGACATGCGTGGACAGCGCAACGGCGTCGAGGCCGAACATCAGGTTTGCCAGCACGGTCCCGGCGAGGCCACCCGCGAACTGCGCGATGATGAGGCCAGCCGCAGTTTTCGTGTCGAGCAGTCGCAAGGCCCGCTCAACAAGGGTCACCACCGGATTGAACGACGCCGAAACGGGTTGCAACGCAAGGATCAGCGCTACGAGCGCCGCACCGGTGGCGACGCTGTTCTGCAAAAGCTGAAGTCCGACGTCGTTAGGGGACAGCCGTGTGGCCATCACCCCGGAGCCGACCACGGACATGACCAGGAAGGCAGTTCCAACGAACTCGGCCGCCACCCGACGGACCATGGAGGTCATACTGTCCGCCCTCCAATGACGGCGGCGAGGTTCTCAAGCGCCTGCGTCCGGGCCCGGTAGTAGACCCAGACTCCCCGCTTTTCCCGCTCCAGCAGCCCGACCTCGTGCAGCACCTTCAGGTGGTGGCTGATGGTTGGCTGGGACAGCTCGAATGCGTCGTTCAAGTCGCAGACACAGGCCTCCCCGCCTTCGTGGGAGGCAACGAGGGAGACCAGCCGCAGCCGGACCGGATCGGCGAGGGCCCTTAGGAGTGGGGCGATCCCATCGGCTTCGGCTGCCGATAGCGGTTCCCTGGTGAGCGGCGAGCAGCATGCGACCGTCTCCACCGGGGTGAGTTCCAAATGCATAGACACGTATAAATATTGACACTCATCAATCTCTTACGCCAAGCCCGGGCATCCAAGGGACGCCAGAAATAGAACGGCAGGCCCAAATCCGAGTATTGCAAGCGCTTCCGAAACTCCTGCAACAAACCTAAGCTCGTCGGGTGACCGTTTCCACTCCGGCGTCCGTCCAGGTCGTCGCCGAACGCGCCGGCGTCTCAGTTTCCACAGTTTCCCGGGCCCTCCGCGGAGTCCCGGGAATCTCGGCTGCCACCCGCAAGCGCGTGCAGGATGCCGCAGAGGAAGTAGGCTACGTCGCTTCCCCAAGCGCATCCCGACTGGCGACCGGGCGCACCCGCACGATCGCCGTCGTCGTCCCGCTCCTGTCCAAGTGGTTCTTCGCCGAAGTCATTGCGGCGGCGGGCCGGGTCCTCAGCGGCGAGGGCTACGACGTTCTCCTCACCGAGCTGTCCACCCCTGCGCTTCGCAGCGAGTTCTTCGCAGGTCGACGCTTGCAGGGCCGCTGCGACGGCGTGATCGCCGTTGCGCTCCAAGTCTCAGCCGAGGAGCTTGCCGCGCTTGAGTCTCAAGGGCAAGCGATCGCGCTGGTGGGGGCCGTCCGGTCCGGCGCATCGTCCGTCCGCGTCGAGGACCGGGCGGGCGGACGGGCGGCGACACGCCACCTAGCGAACCTCGGCCACCAGCGAATCGCCTTCCTCGGGATCCAGGAGGTGCCCGGTTCGCCGCTTGGCGGCGTGCCCCCGGCCGAGCGCCTCCTCGGTTACCGCGACGCCCTGGCCGAAGCCGGCCTCGCCTCGGATCCCGCACTCGAACTGTGCGTCGAGAACACGGTCGACGCCGGTGCGGCAGCCATGGCAACGTTCCTCACCGCGGCGCAGCCGCCGACGGCGGTGGTCGCCGCCTCGGATGAGCTCGCCTTCGGCGCACTCGGGACGTTGCGGCGCGCGGGTCTGCGCGTCCCGGATGATTTCTCGATCGTCGGCTACGACAATCACGAGCTCGCCGGCACCGTCGACCTCACCACGATGGACCACGGCGTCGCCGATCAAGGCAAATTCGCCGCCAAGGCCATCGTGGCCGCCCTCGCAGGAGCGCCGTCCGCCGTCGAACGCATTGAACCGCGGCTGATCGTGCGCGGATCGACGGCGCCGCCCCGCCACCTCCGGGCGAGCGGGCACTGATTTCTTCCCACACTTGAGCAGATAACGAAAGGAATCCCATGGAATACCGCAAGCTCGGCAACTCTGGAATGTACGTGAGTGAGCTCGCCTACGGCAACTGGATCACGCACGGGGAGCAGGTGGACCAGGACGCCGCCACCGCATGCGTCCGTACGGCCCTGGACCTCGGCATCACCACCTTCGACACGGCGGATGCCTACGCGGGCACGCGGGCGGAGACGGCCTTGGGCGAAGCGCTCAACGGCGTGCGGCGCGAGGGAGTCGAGATCTTCACCAAGGTCTACTTTCCCACGGGCGAGGGCAAGAACGATCGGGGCCTCTCGCGCAAGCACATCATGGAGTCCATCAACGGATCCCTTCGTCGGCTCCGCACCGACTACGTGGACCTGTACCAGGCGCACCGCTACGACTACGAAACGCCGCTTGAGGAGACGATGCAGGCCTTCGCGGACATCGTGCACTCGGGCAAGGCGCACTACATAGGCGTTTCGGAATGGACGGTCGAAGAGATCCGCCGGGCCGCCGCCTTGGCCAAGGACCTGGGCATCCAGCTCGTCTCGAACCAGCCGCAATACAACATGCTCTGGCGAGTGATCGAGCCAGAGGTTGTGCCGGTGAGTGAAGAGCTCGGCCTCGGCCAAATCGTGTGGTCGCCGATCGCCCAAGGCGTGCTGACCGGAAAGTACGCCCCCGGGGCGGCGGCACCGGCGCAGTCGCGCTTCGCGACCACCGAAGGCGAGGAGAAGACCGAGCACCGCTACATGCAGAGGGACGTCCTCGAGCGGGTCCAGGAGCTCAAGCCGCTCGCCGACGAGGCCGGACTGTCCATGGCGGCCTTCGCCGTCGCGTGGGTCTTGCAGAACAAGAACATTTCCGCGGCGATCGTCGGTGCTTCCCGCCCGGAACAGCTCAAGGACAACGCAACGGCAGCCGGCGTGATCCTTGAGCCCGAACTCCTTGAGAGGGTCGACGCGGTACTGGGGGACGTCGTCGAGCGCGATCCGGCGAAGGTCGAGTCCTTCCTCAAACGCCCCTAAGAACACAGAAGAGGACGACGGCGGGTCCCCACCCGGCGTCGTCCTCTTCCGTTTTCAGGGCCGAAGGTGAGGCCTAGAGAAGCCCGATCTTCGTCATCAGGTCCGTGACTTTTTCGCTGTTGAGTTTGGACGGATCCACCGACGGAGCCTGGAGGTCCTTGAGCGGCACGAGCTTGGGGTTGGCCGGAACGTCAGAGCCGACGGTGTACTCGAAGGAGTCGCCGGTTTGGAGGACTTCCTGGCCCTTCTTGCCCGTGATGAACTTCAGGAACTGCTGCGCTTCAGCTTGCTTCTTGCTGGCGGCCAGGACGGCGCCGCCGGAGACGCTGACGAAGGCGCCGGGGTCCTGGTTCTTGAAGTAGTAGAGGTTCACGTTCTTGCTGTTTTCGCCGGTCTGGGCCTGGTCCACGAACGAGTAGTAGTGGTAAAGAATGCCGGCTTCGACTTCGCCCGCGTTGACCGCCGCGAGGACAGGGGTATCGTCCTTGTAGGACTTGAAGTTGCTCTTCGCCGCTTCGAGCCACTTCTCGGTGGCGTCTTCCCCCTTGAGCGCGAGCATGGCGCTGACGATCGCCTGGAAATCGGCTCCTCCGGTGGACGCGCCAATGCGTCCTTTCCATGCCGGATCAGCGAGGTCCATCAACGACTTCGGAAGCTGCTCCGGAGTGAGCTTGTTCTTGTTGTAGGCGAGCACGGTGGAGCGGGCAGCGATGCCGGTCCAGTTCCCGGTTGAGGGGCGGTACTGCGCCGGAACCTGGCTAAGGGTGGCGGCGTCGACGGGAGCCAGGAGGCCTGCCCCTGCGATGCGGACCATGGCCGGCGAGTTCTCCGTCAGGAAAACGTCTGCCGGCGAGTTCTTGCCTTCTTCGCTCAACTGGTTGCTCATCTCGAGGTCGTCGCCATTCCGGAGAGTAACCTTGATTCCCGTTTCCTTGGTGAAGGCGTCCACCCATGCGCCCGTGAGGTTTTCGTGTTGCGCGTTGTAGACGACGATGCCATCGCCCGATCCTGCCACGGCGGATCCGGAAGCACTGGACGAGGCAGGAGCCGGCGATCCACTGCAGGCCGAAAGCGCAAGGAGCGCGGCCGTGGCGGCGGCAAGGGCAGTAACAGGCTTGATGCCGAATTTCATGGGGGCCTTTCGGGGAACGATGCTGGGGCTCGGGGTTGGCATGGTTAGCCAAGGCGAACCTAACTGTAATAAGAACACATCGATGTTGCGTAATTCGCGAAGGGAGTCGCGGAATATTACGCAGGTCACTTTAAGGCGTCCAGCTACTGGCCCACGGGGACGCGGCGGCATAGTCTTGCCCGGCGGAATTGCTTAAGAGGGCTTGTGGTGCCGGTACTCGCGCCAGGTGAGCCACACGATGAAAATGTCGAAAGCCGTTAGGAGCGTCAATCCCCAGGAGAAGGAAACAAGAATTTTGTAGGCCTGGTACACGATGAAGACCAGGAGGAACGCAATCATCCAGGGGTAGGCCCACAGCTTGTCCTTCAGGACCGCCCAAACCAGCACCACCTTGACCAATCCGTGGAGTAGAAGATAGGCGGCCCCGAAGAGCGACGCCGAAGCCGGGAGGTTGCTGGTGGCATGGACCAGGGCATTGGCGATCAGGTCATGGGGATCCTCGGAGAGCTCGTGCTGCGTCAGGGACCGGACGATCGCACCGATTTGCTGCGGGGAGACCATGAGCAGGAGGATCCCGCCGAGCAGTTCCAGCACGCCGTCGAGGCCTTTGAGGACCAAGCTGATGCGGAACGTCTTGTCCCAGACTGAACGCTTCCCCACTGCCGGTTCGCTTGGGACATGTTCCACAGCTTTCCTCCCTGGTGACGGCTTTTGAACTCCGGGACTCGTCTACCAGACTATTCACAGCACAAGTCCTAAGACAGGTGGTCCCATGACCGGATCGAATAAGGAGTCGCGCTCCGCCCAAGTTTCGGCAACGCCGGGACGGGTGACCCCCGGACTGGGGCGCGCGGGACTGGGGCGCGCGGGCATGCTGGCGCCCCTGTACGCGGCAGGGTTCACTACCGCCTTCGGCGCGCACAGCATTGCCGCCGGCCTCGGGGCCGAAACGGAGAACATCGGCCTCGGCGTGCTCACCTTCGGGGTCCTTTTGGCCCTCTACGACGTCGCGGAGGTCATCCTCAAGCCCGTCTTTGGTTCCCTTAGCGACCGGATCGGGGCCAAGCCGGTCATCGTTGGTGGATTGCTGGCGTTCGCCGCCGTCTCGGCTGTGGGGATCTTTACGACGACGCCGGTGCTGCTTGGCGTTGTCAGGCTTGGCCAGGGCGCTGCCGCCTCGGCATTTTCCCCCGCGTCCTCTGCCGCCGTCGCCCGCCTTGCGGGACCCGCAGCCGCCGGCCGGCATTTTGGCAAGTACGGTTCTTGGAAGGGCCTGGGCTATGTTCTTGGGCCGCTGCTGGGCGCGGGCCTGATCTGGCTCGCCGGATTCCCGGCGCTCTTCGGCACCTTGGCTGCGATCTCCTTCGCCGCGGCGTTGTGGACCTTGTTCGCGATGCCGCATTTGCCGGTCCTTCCGCGCCCGCGCTACACCGCCATGGACTTGATTCGGCAGACCAGCCAACGCGGTTTCCTCATCCCAACCACGGCGCTTGCCGCGGCAACCGGCGCACTGGGTGTCGCCGTCGGATTCCTGCCCTTGCTTGGTTCGAAGCTGCAGTTGCCGCTGTTAGCGAGCATGGCGGTCGTGGCGGTCTTGGCATTGTCCTCCACGCTCACCCAGCCCTTGGTGGGAAGGCTCCGCGACGAGGGACGGGTTGCCGACGGCCCGGGAATCGGCGCGGGACTGGGCTTGATCGCCCTCGGAGTGGCCACGCTGGCAGTCCTGCCGCTGCCCGCGACGCTGTACCTGGCCGCCGTCGTCGTCGGAGCCGGGATTGGCATTGCGACGCCGCTCGGCTTCGCCCACCTTGCGGGCACCACACCACCCGAACGCATGGGACGGACGATGGGTACGGCCGAACTCGGGCGGGAAATCGGGGATGCTGGCGGTCCGCTGATTGTCGGAGGCATTGCCGCTGCCGCCAGTCTCGCGGCGGGGCTTTGGGTCCTTGCGCTCCTTGTGGCGGCCTGCGCGGTGCTTTCGCTGGCAATGCTGCGTCAACGTGCCTAGGGAGAAATGACTGTTTCAGTGCCCGACGGCGGGAAGCACCGTTGCGAGCTCGGGGAGGCTGCCCACAACGTGGTCGGCGCGGGCGAAGTAGCCGGGGTAGTTGCCGCCCGTGCGGTTGATCCACGCTGTTTGTAGCCCGGCTTTGGCGGCTCCATGGATGTCCCAGGGATGTACGGCAACCAGCACCATCTGCTCTGAGGCAACGCCGCAAGCCGAAGCCGCGTAATGGTAGGACTCCCGTGCCGGTTTCCAGGCCGGGGCATCTTCGACCGAGAGCAGCGCTTCGAAGTCCTCCCGGATTCCGGCCGGCTCGAAGAGCCTCTGAGCGAGCTGCGTCGAGCCGTTGGTCAACGTCACGAGCGTGTACCCGGACCGCTTCAACGCCCGGACGCCATCGGGAACGTCCGGGTGTAGCTCGAGTCCGGCCAATCCGGAAATGATGTGCTCCACCGCCTCGTCCACCCCGCGGTTGAGTCCCGTATTGGGCAGCAGTCCCCGCAGTGCCTCGGCACCGATATCAGCGAAGGCCGGATTGTCGCCGGCCGCGGTTAGCGCGAACCCGTCACGCAACAAGGTGGCGAACCACAACTTGGCCATGGCGGCCGGGGCGCCAACCTCGGCGAATCGGTCCGCCATCGGCGCCATGTTCGACAATGTTTCATTGACGTCAAAGACGATCACGCTGGGGCGGCATTCACGGCATTTCCTCCTTGGATTGGTACGGCTCGAGCACTAGTCAGGCAGCGCAGCAGGAAAGCTTCGTCACGTCCGTGGCGAACGCCTGCGCAGCGATCTTCAGCCCTTCAGACATGGTCAAGTACGGCGACCACAGCCTCCCCAGCTGTTCCACGGTCATGCCCGCCTCGAGGATGTAGACGCCTGCAGCAGCCAAGTCTCCGGCGTCCTTTGCTACGGCGGTGATGCCGAGGATGCGGCCGCTGCCCTTTTCGGCGACGATCTTGATGAATCCGCGCGTGTCCCGGTTCACGAGCGCCCGGGGCACGAACTCCAGCGGCAGGACCCGGCATTCGCACGCGATCCCGGCGGCGTTCGCTTCCCGGCCCGTCATGCCCACCGAGGCCAGGGCCGGGCTGGTAAAGGCAACCCGCGGCAGTGTTCTGTAGTTGATCGCAGGGCAGTCGCCGGTAAACGCGTTCTCCACGGCCAAGGCCCCTTGTGCGGCCGCGACATAAACGAACTCCGGA
Source organism: bacterium RCC_150 (assembly GCA_041360635.1). Lineage (GTDB taxonomy): Bacteria > Actinomycetota > Actinomycetes > Actinomycetales > Micrococcaceae > Arthrobacter. The sequence goes on from JBFUPP010000002.1 coordinate 118,896, forward strand.
TGCCCCGTCACATCACCAGCCGCGAGGATCCTCGGATTGCTGGTTGCCAGCGCGGCGTCCACCGGTATTTCGCCTTGCGCCCCGGTTTCGACCCCGACGGCGGACAGGTTCAGTCCCGCGATGACGGGCCGGCGGCCTGTAGCGACGAGAAGGTGTGTGCCGGTAAATTCCTGCATCCGTCCGGCGACGTGGGCGGTAACCACGATTTCGCTGTCCAACCCGCGACCTAGCCCGCGACGCACGGATTCGGGGACCGCCCGGAGCACCACGCGAATGCCCTCCTCGGCAAACACCCCCGACAACGTCCGCGACGCTTCCGGTTCTCCCGCGGAGGCCAATCTCGAACGGACCAACATTGTGACCTTCGAACCGAGCCGGGCGAACAATTGTGCCTGTTCCAGAGCAACGAATCCGCCGCCTATGACCAGCAGTTGCTCCGGTACCTCCCCAAGTTCCATGGCCGTCGACGACGTCAGGTACCCAACGTCCTCAAGGCCTGCAACGGGAGGCGCCCACGGGGCAGATCCGGTTGCCACGAGATATTGCGCTGCCCGGAGGCGCGTGGTGGTCCCGCCGGGAAATGACACGTCCAGCAGCGGGGCGTCGGGGCTGCCGGCGAAGGAGGCATCACCCCGGATCAGGTTCCACCCGTAATAGGTGATCAGGTCGAGGTACTTTTCGGAGCGTATTGACTCGAGCATGTCCCGTTTTCCGGCCATCAGCTCGGACATGTCCATCGGTACGGTCGAGGACGACAATCCAGGGAATCGCGAAGCATCCAGCCCATCATGCTTTGCCTCGGCTGCCGCGAGGAGCGCCTTCGACGGAACGCAGCCCGTGTTCACGCACGTCCCTCCGATGGTGCCGCGTTCGACCATCAACACCCGTTTCCCCAGCTGAACAGCGTGGATCGCTGCAGCAAACGCTCCCCCGCCGGAACCGATAACCGCCAGATCGTATTCCCTCACTGCGCCTTTTCTCCCTTTGCCGTACAGCATCGAAGACTCCCCCATCGCTCGCCGTCGTCTCAGTCTGGACCTTGCCCTTCAGGGGAAGGTCAAGGATTCTTTGCGGGAGGAAAAGATACTGGACCTCATGCTGTTCCTAGCAATTGGACCTTCCGTTACCGTGGGAGGTGCAGGATCGTGGCGAGGAGGCTCATCGTGCGTATCGGTGAAGCGGCGGCTGCCGCGGGCACAACGACGAAGGCACTACGGTTCTATGAGGAACGCGGGCTGCTTCCCGCCGTCGGACGCACCGACGCGGGCTACCGCGACTACTCGCAGGAAACCGTAGCCCGGCTTGAGTTCATTCGGCGCAGCAAGAATGCGGGCCTCAGCCTGGCCCAGATCCGGGACATCTTGGAGATCCGCGACGCTGGCGACGCTCCCTGTGCGCATGTCCGCCTCCAACTTGAGCAGCAACTGTTCGAGCTGGACCGGCAGATCGCGGAGCTCACGGCACTGCGCAACAGCGTGGCCAAACAGCATGAGTTCGTCGCCGCCGCCGACCCTGCACGCTGCAATCCGGAAGAGATCTGCAGCTACCTCTGACCTATCAGCGTGCCCGCCAAGACTCCGAGCATCCTCGCGTTCAAACTCTCCTTTGGAGGTCGACCGTGAACCGTCCATCCGCGGTGCCCTGGCCTCCATCCGCCGCGGCGAACGCGTCCATGCCAAGAGCTACGGCGCTGCGCAATTCCTCGGGCATCCGGCCCATGACTTCGGCGACGGCCGCACGCCGATGTTCCAAGACGGTATCCACCAAGGATTGACCCTTCGGGGTCAGGGAGAGAGCGACGTATCGCCGGTCGCCGGGAGCGTCATGCCGGACAATGAGCCCGGCATTGACCAGGCGGTCGCAGGTCCGGGTGGCGTTGGACGGATGCACCCCGAGCTCCGCGGCAACCGCGCCGGCCTTCTGCGGTCCGTGCGCCGCGATCATGACGAGCACGCGCAATTGGGGGCTGGTCACGGTGTCTTCAACCTCGACGACGGACTGGGCCACGACCCGCAACAGGACGTTGGCGGCGCGGAGGACCGCGTCGACCTGCGCATCGGCGTCAGCCTGTTCAGCACTCTCCACGCACCCAGTATTACCCCGGCGTTTGCGGGGGCGCAATACTTGGCTGATCGCACATATTTGATCCGGTCGCAGCCATTGAGGAGGCCCAATGATGAAAAAAGCTCCTGACCGGGAAGTAGTGGGGAGCCGCGGGTCCCGGCAGTCAACATGGCCGACTCCTGCTTGGGGGAGAACCAGACGGATGGCTGGCGACACCGCTAGCCCCCACCCCCTACCCGACGCTCGCTCACGTATGAGCCATTCCTACCCGACGCTCGCTCACATATCCGCCCTCCCGAGCCGACGCGCTCTCACTTTTGAACAGCGCAAGTTAACAGCGCACGACGGCGGCCGCCCACTGACCGGGGAACGCCAAGTACCGTGACCGGGACTTAACCCAGCGGGCGTGCCTGCTCACGGAGGAAGTCGCTCGCCGGTCTGGCGTTGATCCCTCTTCGGCGCAGGGGCTCGTCGTCCCACGTGGCCTCGCGGAGATCCTGAATCAACCCAGCGCCGAACGCGGAAGCGAGCGCATCCCGCCGTCGGCCGAGGAGACGGATCGCCGTGCGAGCGACGAGGCGCGGCATGTGCTGCACTTTCATTTGGCGATGTGTGAGCTCTTCGGCGATCGTCACGGCCTCTTTCTTCGTGAGCGCTTCGGGGCCGCCAAACTCGATCATTGCGGGCGGATCGGATTCAACTGCTACCGCGGCGAGGAGAGCGGCAACATCCTCTGTGGCGACCCAGCGCCTCTTGGTCTCACCTTTTCCGATGATCGCTGCCTTGCCCGAGGCCATGTCGAAGCGTCCCATGGGCCCAAGATGGATCTCTTGGAATGCGTCAGACCGGAGGATGACGGTCTGCATCGACGAGTTGCTGAGGCGCTTCTCAATCGCTAGCTTTGCGCGCTCCATGGGAGTACCAATCGCGGCGTCCACTCCGCTGAACGAAATGTAGACGAATCGGCGCACTCCTGCGGCCTCGGCTGCTGTCACGAGGTGGCTCATGCCGTCCTGGTCGACGTTGATGATGCTCGCTGGACTCGTCCCGGCGAGGCGTCGGCTGATCGCCGTCGCAGTTGCGACCACCGTCTCGACATCCTGGCAGGCCGCGCTCAGGCTGGATGGGTCGGTGAGGTCGCCGCGCACAATCTCCGCGCCGAGCTTTCGCAATCCGGTGTCGTCGCTGTTCGTCCTCACGAGGCAGCGAACGTTTTGTCGGTCAGCGAGTAGAAGCTTTGCAACGCGTCCGCCGAGATCACCGGTGGCTCCTACGACAAGAATCATCGTGTTCCCCTCGCTATGGCTTATCAGTGACGATCGCCCTTGACGCCTCGTGGATGAGGCGGAGGCTTCAGCTCGGAGTGTAGGTCCCTAGCTGTGACGGGTCAATGCTTCCCGGCGCATCATCCGATCAGGGCTCGAGACGCCTGCGCAGCAGGCAGAATTCGTTGCCTTCAGGGTCGGCCAGGACGTGCCATTGCTCGTTGCCGGTCTGTCCGACGTCGGCTGGCCGGGCGCCGAGGGCGAGCAACCGTTCCAGCTCGGCGTCCTGGTCCCGGTCGATGGGGTTGACGTCGATGTGCAGCGGAAGCTTCCCGGTTCGCGGGTCGCTGCTCGGACTCAGGATGATGGTCGGCTGGAGGCCGCCGAATCCGGCGTCGGGCGGGCCGATCTCGATGGCGCCGTCCTCCCGGTCGAGTTCGACGTAGCCGAGGACTTCGCTCCAGAACCGGGCGAGCCGTTCGGGGTCGGCGCAGTCCAGGACCAGTTCGCTGATACGGGATGTCATGGAACCCAGTGTACGGAGACCCGCGAACCAAAGAACCCGACGCTCGCTCACCAATCTCCCAGATTCAGTCAGCGCTCGCTCACCTGTGAAACAACCGACCGATCGTATGGACACCTCGCCGTCGTCGTGGTCCGAGACCGAGGCTCTGGCGACCAAGAGATCGGCCGCACGCTGTGCCTTCATCAGGTTCGTCTCACTGACGGGATCGTGTCGTCTCGGGTGCCACCGGCCAGGTCTGGACCGAATGGCGAATCCGGGCAATCAAATCGCTTTTCGCCCTAGATATCGACAGAACTGCGTCTGAGATCAAATGTTCGCGGTTCAAGGAATATGAGGAAGTGGCGCCGACATGGCGTTGGAGGACAATTCCCTGCTCCACGAGCCGCGAGAGGGCAAGGCGTACACCCCCGAGCGACCCGCCCTCCGGAAGCAAACCGTGGACCTCCCCGGCCGTGAACTCTGCCCCGGCCCGAGACAAGACTACGAGGACTTGAGTGTCCATTGTGGGACTCAGGGCAGCAAAGAGGTTCTGCAAGCGCATGGGCCTCCGTCGTACATTTTTCTGCCTTTACGCACATAACAATGTACAAAGGTACATAAAAGTACACGTCCCGAAGTCGCTCCAGGCGGGAAAGCCCAGGCGGCGCGGCGTGAAACCGGCACAGTCCTAGGCCTCAGGGATCACCATGGCGAAGCGCTCCAACCGCGCCTCGTCCGGGTCCGGCCCATTGCGCACCCCGCGGTCCAGCGCATCGATGCTTGCTAGCTCGTCTCCGCTGAGTTCGAAGTCGAACACGTCGAAGTTCTCTGCGATACGTCCCGGGTTGGTCGATTTCGGGATGGCTGAGCGCCCCTGTTGCAGGTGCCAACGCAGCATGACTTGAGCGGGACTCTTACCGTGGGCCTGCGCGACGGCGGCGATCGACGGGTCGTCCATCACGCTTTTGCGGTCATCGCCCCAACCTGGGTAGAAGGTGATGCCGCCAATCGGCGACCAGGCCTGCGTGAGGATGCCGTTCTCTGCGTCCGCTGCCTGGACGTCCGGTTCGGTGAAGAAGGGGTGCAGTTCGATCTGGTTGATGGCCGGGACAATGTCCGTCGCTTCAAGCAATTGTTTCAAATGGTGTGGCATGAAGTTGCTGACGCCGATCGATCGCACGCGCCCGTCGCCCAGGAGGGTCTCAAGTGCCTTGTAAGCTGCGATGGTCTTTTCGAAGCGGTCCGGTGCTGGTTGGTGAAGGATGAGCATGTCCAGATAGTCGACGCCAAGCTTGGCGGTTGCCTTCTCCCAGGCGTGCAAGGTCTGCTCATAGCCGTAGTCGCTGACCCAGACCTTCGTCTCGATGAACACGTCTGACCGATCGAGGCCGGACCTGCGAACTCCTTCCCCGACTTCCCGCTCATTGCCGTACGCGGCCGCCGTGTCGATGTGCCGGTAGCCCGTTGCCAGCGCTGCCTCGACAGCCGCCGTCGTTTGCTCGGGCGGGCTCTGGAAAACGCCCAGCCCGAGGGCCGGCATTGTGACGCCATTATTGAGGGTAAGTTCCATGACCATGGCTTTACCGTATTCGTACGGCTCGGATTGTGGGAGGTACTGGCGGTCCGCGGATCGCCAGTACCCCCTTTTGCGCTTTGGCCCGCATCACGAGGCCCAAGCCAAAAGAGCAAGGTTCGACGGCGGAACTCACGTCTGCCTGTCCGTTGACGAATGGTGTGGCCGGCCAAGACAGGTTGGCCGGCCACAGACTTTGCCTGGCCGGTGTCCGAAGCAAAGTCCTACACCCGGTGCATCAGGGGGCTGACTCGTTCAGGTGCATCCATCCGGGGGTGTTCCCCCAAGAAGAAACGCTATAGGCGGAAAAGACCACTAGGTGGCCGTTTGCCCTGAATTGAGTGGCGATTTAGCCGAAATTGAGTGGAGAAATGATTGATCCCTGAGTGGAACGGGCTTCTAAGCCGGTCCGGCCGTGAGCGTTCCGGGCGTGGCCGAAACCCGGCCGCAGCCCCCGAACCCCAACCGACCCTAACGGACGAACGCCATCAAAACGAACACGACCACGAGCCCAACAAGCCCGAATCCGCAATACTGCACCAATTGCCGCCTACGCCGTTTCGCGATGCGCCGTTCCTCGCGTTGAGGCCGTGTCCCGCTGATGTCCATGGCTTTCCCCCTCGACTCGAGTGGCCGATTCCGGCCGCGTGCCTGAACCTCGAGCGTCCCAGCCGTTGGATCAGCGATACAGAGTGGCGACCACCTGTTTGGGAGGGTCCCGCTACTCGTACCGCAGCGAATCGATAGGGTTCTGCCGTGCCGCGCGCCAGGCCGGCAGTGTGCCCGCGATGAAGGCGATGACCATCACCAGAACGACGACGCCGGCAACCGGCCCGGGTGCGAAGGCCAGGATGTGGAGCCCGGCCAGGTCGCTGAGCGGCCCGCGTGCGAGGGCGCCGCTGACAACGGTGCCCAGGCCGATCGCCGTCGCCGACCCAATGGCACTTCCGAGGAATCCGATGAACGCGGCCTCGGTGCTGAAAAGCGCGAACACGGAGCCGCTGCCCATGCCCATTGCTTTCATGAGGCCGATTTCGCGGGTGCGTTCCTGGACGGACATGAGCAGGGTGTTGACGATGCCGAAGCCGGCCGCCAACAAGGCGATGACGGCGAAGGCGTCCAGGACGCCGATGATTCCGCTGATGACTGTTTTGACGGTGCCGATCCGGTCGTCAAGGGTCTGTGCGGTGTAGCCGGCCGCGGAAAGTTTGGATTTCATGTCGTTCACTTGGGTGGAGGACGACGTCGCGAAGGTCGCCGTCGCGTCCGTCCAGGCGGGTGCCGTGGTTGAGGGCGTGCCGGTGGCTTGTGCCTGGGTAAGCGCTGTGGAGAGTGCCTTGTTGACGGCCACGCCCGAGCTGCTGAGCAGGCTGTCCTGCTCAACCCCGACGACGGAGGCTGGGACGGTATGCATCGCGCCCGTGGCGTCGGTGATGCCGATGGTGACGGTCTGCCCGATGGCCTGGTTGTTGTCGGCGAAGCCCAACGGTGCGACGTATCCGACGGGCAGCAGGAGCTGGGAGGCGCTGGCGGCGTCGTCCAGGTTGGTTCCGGTGGCGAGTTGGGGCTGTGCTCCCGCGAGGCCGCTGACGGAGAGCTGGTACTGGTCGTGGCCTGCCCACTGGATGTAATCGGGGCTGATCCGTACCACGGGCGTGACGCTGGTGATCCCGGGAATGGCGCCGATCTTGTCCAGGTCCTGTTGGTTGAGGACGAGTTGCGAGGAGCCGGGCCTTCCTCCGGCCGCGACGCGTTTGACGCTCGGGTCGTATTTCTTGGGCCCGCTGGTGGGGCTGCCGGAAGTGTCGGTCTTGGACACGGTGAACGCGTTGCCGGGTCCGGCAGCGGCGAGCTGCGTGTCGATGTAGTTCGAGATGCCCGTGCCGAGCCCATTGGTGATGGTCAGGGTGAAGGCGCCGACGAAGATGGCAAGCACGGTAAGGGTAGTGCGCAGTTTGCTTCGGAAGCTGTTGGCGACCGCGGTTTTCAGTATTTCGAGCGGTTTCATGCGGCGTGCTCCTCGTCGGTGGTGATCAGCAGGCCGTCCCGGATGTATAGCCGGCGCTGGAAGCGTTCGGCCAGGTCGTGGTCGTGCGTGACGACGATCAAGGTGATGCCGTGGTTTTCGTTCAGGTCGAAGAGGATGTCTTCAACGATCCGACCGGTTGCGGTGTCGAGGTTTCCTGTGGGTTCGTCGGCGAAGAGAACCTGCGGGTTGTTCACCAGGGCGCGGGCGATCACGACCCTTTGTTTCTGGCCGCCGGAAAGGTTCGATGCCTTGTTTCGGGCTTTGTCGGCGAGTTGGAGTTGTTCCAGGACTTCCATGCCGCGGCGGCGCCGTTCCCGTGCGCCGACGCCGGCGATCTTCAGCGGGAGCACAACATTGTCAAGCACGCTCGACGCCGGATTCAGGAAGAACTGCTGGAAGACGAATCCGAACATGGTGTTGCGCATCCCGTTGAGGGCGCGGCCGTTCAGGCTCCGGGCATCAGTTCCGTCGACGGTGATGCTGCCGCCGCCGGGGGTGTCGAGCAGCGCAAGAAGGTGCATGAGCGTCGACTTCCCCGAACCGCTTTTGCCGACGATCGCCACGGATTCGCCGTGCCCGATATCCAGGGACACGCCCTTGAGCGCGTCGAAGCGGTCGGCGCCACGACCATAGCTCTTGGTCAGGTCACGCGCGGTGAGTATTGGCACGGGCATGGGATTCCAATCGGTTAGTCATTCGGATTACAAACAAGAAAGTACGCGGTCAACGCACCCATGCGGCGAACGCCGGATAAAGTACGACGGCGGCTGCCGCGCCAATAGCGAGCGCCGCCACATTCGCCGTCGTACGGGCTGCGCGGCCGGGGACCCGCAACGGTTCCGTTGAGCGCCAGTCCGCGCGGATCAGGCCAGGAACCCGTCTGGCGTATATGGCAACGTGGATGGCCAGCAGCACGAGCCACAACACGAAACTTGCATGATGAAGTGGGCGGAGCGGGCCGCTTTGTCCTGGTGGCAGTAGCGCGAGTCCGATGCCAGTGGCGATCAGTGCCACGGTCGCGACGATGAGCAGCGGGGACAGGATCCGCGGCAGCAAGCGTGGTGGCCCTTTGGCGACGTATGCGGGCGAGCCTGTGTAGTAGCGGAGGAAGCGGTAGCCTGTGCTGGCGATTTTGAGGAGCACCGGACCGCCGAGCAGCACGCCGACCACCAGATGGACCCACAGGGCGGTAGGGTCGCGCAATACAGGGACGGTGAAAAGCTCAACGAGGCTGAGGACGAGCAGCACGGCGCCGGTCAGCGCGGTCAATCGCTCGTTGCCGGGCACCACCACATGTTCCCATCACGCATCAACGAACCAACAAGATGTACTGAACGATCCCGTTCAATATTCGGAAGGTAGCACACGGAGCTGGATCGAACCTTGAAGTTGGGAGTGCGCCAGGGGGAGGATGCCTGCACCATCCAATTCGAGTTGGTACAGTTACAGGTGTCCCGTCGGTTCACCCCCAATTTTCCGGCGGGACATCCTATTTAACGGCGCGTTTGGTCGCCATTTAACGGCGCGTCTCGTCGAGGGAGCAGCGTCCGACGGCGGTCGGCCGGCGGGGCGTGGAGGGTCCGTCTTAGGATTCAGGCAGGATTGCCGCAGGATTGACAGGCTTTGGCAAGGATTGAGCCAAGACGCGGGATGGGGACATTTTAGTAGGGAGAATCAATGGGGAAGGGACATGCCGATAAAGGCCGGGAGCGGTTCTCTCGGGCGAAGGTATGTCCCTGTCACCGGCTCCTTGTCGGAGGCGGTTGACGCCTAGCGTGTTGCGCGCTCCGCAGGGAACCAACTGCATTACCCTTGCCGAAAACGGCACCCCGATTGTTTTGGGGCAATCGATGTCCGTGGACCCCGTTGGGGCAACCGGACAGCACTAAGCAGAAGGTCTCACATCATGCGTTCAGCCATCAAAACCCTTGCCGTCGGTGCTCTCACTGTCGGCGCCCTCGTCGCTGCACCGGCCGCGTTCGCCGCCGATTCGGTGACCCAGGCCGTGACCAGCGGATCGCGCACGGCATCCGTCGCCGACGCCAGCCTGCAGTCCGTCGCCACCTCGCACTCAATAACGAACGGAACCGGTTCGCTGTCCCTGAACGTAGACGACCTCTCCGGTACCGGCGTCGGCTGGCACGTCACCGAAGAGGTCTCCGCCTTCGTGTACAGCGGCAGCAATGACGGCACTAACATCCCTGCCGCGAACTTCGCCGTCACCCCCGGAACCGTCACCGGCAACGGCGGGGCCTCAACGACCGGCCTCACTGTCGGCTCCGCGGGGACCCTGGACTCGCCGGTGACCGTGCTGTCGGCAGCGGCCGGCAGCGGGGTGGGAAACTACACCCAGGCCCTCGCCGCGAGCCTTACCGTACCCGCCGATAGCCGCGCCGGCACGTACACCGGTACGCTGACCACTACCATCACGGCCGCTCCGTAAGGCGGCGGCTGCGCTAGCGGAAACCCGGCGGGGCTAGTCCGGCAACGGGCCGGCCCCGCCCTCAGGCGTCCGTGCGGGTCCTCGGCACGGGAATCAGGGGGAAATGGATGCCCACTCATCGGCGGCGTCTGGCCGTGGTGTCGGTCGCGCTCCTGACGACCGCGCTCACGGCACTGGCGCCGGAGTGCCCGCGATGGCGGCCCTGAGCGCCAGCCTGGGCGCTCTGAGCCTTCCGGCCGTCGTCAGCTCCCATTCACCCCGCACTACTACAGGCCGGACGGTGCTCACGGTCACGGACACCTCCCTCTACACGCCTCCAGTCCTTCCGGGAACCCAGGGGATCGGACTCGGCGCGGGCTGGCACGTCACTATACAAGCCTCTGCCCTGAGCTACAGCGGCCCGAACAACGGAACGAACATCCCGGCAGCAAATCTGGCGATCGTCTCCGTGGAAACCCCGACCGCGACCTCCGGCCAACCCTTGGATCCAGTCAATGGTCCGATGGCGCCCACGCTCTCCCCGGCCGGCCCGCTGGATAGTGCCCGGATGATCCTGCACGCCAACTCCGGATATGGGGCGGGAACCTATACACAGGGTGTCAACCTTTCCCTGACAATTCCTGCCAACACTCGGGCCGGAACCTACTCCTCGACGATCACCACCACCATCGGATCTGGACCGTGACCCGGCCCGCGCTCCGACTGACCTCACTCCCGACAACCCCGCGAAGGGACGAAACCCATGCTCCAGCCTTCCCGCCGTCGGCTGTCGCGCACGATGCGTACCGCCACCACTCGAGGCACCGGGACCGCCCGTGTTCTGTTTGCCCTCGGGTGCCTTTTTGCTGCATTGATGACACCGATTGCATCAGCGGTGGCCGATGACCAGCAACAGGTCAGGCTCAGCCTTAAACCGGTGGATCAGGCTGGCTCCTACTTCTCCCTAACCCTCGATCCGGGCCAGAGCCGGGAGTTGAAAGTCGAACTGGGAAATCACGGGACCGCTCCCATCGCGGCGCGCACCTACGCCGCGGACGCCTACTCGATCATCAATGGCGGCTTCGGCGCCAAAGATCGCAACAGCACCCCCAGCGGGACCACGTCGTGGCTGGCCTACCCGATGCAGGTCCTTCAACTGCCCGCTGGTCAGGCCAGCATCCGCTCCTTCACTGTCTCAGTGCCGCCGGGCACCGCCCCTGGTGACTACGTCAGCAGCCTCATCCTGGAAAACGACATACCCATCCAAGGCTCGGGATCGGTGGCCCTGAACCAGATCGTCCGCCAGGCCGTCGCTGTGTCCATCCGGGTACCCGGTCCGCTCCAACCCGCATTTGGATTCGGGGAGGCCCAGCACAAGATCACCGCCGAGCATTCCGTGATCGATATTGGCATCGCCAACACTGGCAACGTCAACCTGAAACCCATCGGAAGCCTGACCATCCACGATCACAACGGCAAAACCGTTGCCCAGGCCCCAGTGACTATGGACTCGGTCTACGCGCATTCGGACACAAAGGTCGAAACCACCCTCGGCGGCAAGCTCCAGCCCGGAAACTATACTGCCGACATCACTATGGCCGATGCCGCAACAAATACCAGCGCTACTGGCACGGGCCTGCCTTTCACCGTCTCCGAGGCGTCCCTGTCCACGACGGGCAGCAACGCCCAACCCGAGCAACTGCCCCAGATCCTCCAGGACGCCGGCACCGGGACCACCCCTTACGTTATCGGCGCAGTCCTTCTGGTCATCCTGGCCGGCCTGTTCTTGCTCATCCGCAGAAACCGCGGCCGGCACCCACACCGCGGAAGGACGACAAACACAACCGGGCGCCGAGCCAGAGGAACGCGCCGCGCAGAGCACGCTCGGCGTGACTGACTACAGGAAATTCCATAACTGCGTACGACGGCGGTCGGGCGCCCGGATCTCGGCCCTGAAGTTTGCGGGTGCTCACCCGTGCACCGAAAAGCGATAGCAGTGCGAGGCCCCCTCGAGGTCCGTGCTATCGAACCACCACACTCGGATCGGCTACCTGAATCACGAGGGGAAGGGCACCCGAGGCGACATTTGCTCCCACAACCCGCCACACGCGCACGTCGGACCCGATGCCGGGAACCTGAGGCTGCAACAGAAGGCGACTCGATGCGCGCTCCGGACGCCACTGCCCGCTGAGGGTCTGGCCGGCGTCGAGCATGACAACAAGATCGAACGACGAAATCCGGCCATCTTCAGCAAGATTAATGTCACGTGCGAGCACTGAGCCGTGCTCGGCGCGAGCTTGATGCCGGATCTCATCCCAAGTAGCCTGCATGGCACGGTCAGACTTGGCTTCCTCGCCGGTGCCCATAAGGATCGCCCACAGCGCAACAGGAATGCCACCGATCATGACCGTAAAGATCACGTTGAACCACCAGCCAGGCGTCTCATCCGTCCAAAGCAAACGAAGGGAGAAGACTGCGCCAGCGGTGGCGAGCACATTGATGAAAGCGAACATGACCCGGCCGAAGGTACCCAGGTGCCTCGGGAGCTGGAGCGACTGCGGAGCGGAGGTAGGCTTACCGAGCCTTTCAAGCAGATGCACAACGTGCCCGGCGCTTTCATCTAGGGAAGGCTTCAGCATGGCGACATGGTAGCCCCCGGAAACGACCCGACATTGAACTCTCCCCAAAATGGATGGGTGGGCTTGAGCGGCTCCTGACCCTTCCGACAAGTGCGAAAAGTTCATAAGGTCTGAGCACGACGTAAGTCGTACTCGGGGGGCGTAAATATGAAGAGGAGCTTCAATTGCGAAGACTACATATTTCTGCCTCCATGGATCAGGTACGTAACCGACTGCTCACTATTGGCGTGCTGGTTACTGCGGGCGGCGTGATCTTCGAGACGGTTGCCACAAATTTGCTTGGGCAACTCGTCTCTCTTCAGGGAGGAAGCGGCGGGAATGTTGGCCACTGGCTGATCGAGTTGATCATTTCGCTCGTTCGTTTCGGTCTCGCGCCACTTGGTGCCTCGCTGGTGGCACTCGGTATTGCAGCGCACATACTTCGGGATCACATCCCCAACCTTCTCTCCAGCCAGAGGGAAGCCGACTAAGCGGGGCGAAGGGCGGGCGTAGGGCGGCACATGCTGCCCTACCCCGTTGTGACACCAGTCCACTCCCCCCGCGGCTAAGTGCACCAAACCCCCGCGGGACAGGGGGACTAGAGCACGACGGCGACGGGGCCGGCTTCGGAAGTGCGTGGGCTGCGCCTGGCCCTGCCGTTTCCGGTCCTCGTCCCTGATGCCATCACTGAGCTGGCCCTTGATCGGAAAGAAATATGCCAGCCCCGCAGAGGGCCGGGCAGATCCTGTTTAGTATCTGTTCCTTAGCGAGTACGGTGTGGGCATGGAGGGCGGTGCTGGCCGGGCCGGTAACAAATACGATTGGCAGTCGTGCCCTCCGGATTCGCTGGACGGGATGCCTCCGAAGCGCCGGAGGCTGGTCGTTTGGGGAATGCTCTGGTTCTACGTTCTTGGGGCTATTGTTGCTGGCGTTGTCCACTTCCTTGGCGTGCCTGAGCCTTGGCAGACGCTGCTCGTCGCTATCGTAATTGCTGTCGTTTTCTGGCGACTCGTCAAGGGGGCGGCGGTGGAAGAACGACAGCTTCGCGCAGAGGGAATAGAACTGCCAGAGATATTCACAACCCGCAAATCTCTGCTCCTCAACGGCGCTTTGATCCTGACACTCTGGGTGGCGTATGGAGTGGCTGCCTGGATGACCCATGCTCTGGTTGTCCCTTTGCTGCCGGTCGTGGGAACGATGTTGGTAATTTATCAATACACGCGTTGGAGGAACCAATGATCGAGCTACTCACGCCTCGGGAACTCGACCAGGCACGCGTCTCAGGCCAATTCGTGGCGAAGACGCTCGCGGACTTGAGGGAGAGGATCGAGCCGGGAACGAATCTCCTGGAAATAAACGATTGGGCCGCTTCCTTGATCCAGTCTGCGGGAGCCGTGTCGTGTTACATCGACTATGCACCGTCGTTTGGGCGTGGTCCCTTCGGAAAAGTTATCTGCACGTCCGTCAACGATGCTGTTCTGCACGGTCTCCCCCACGACTACGTCCTGGTGGATGGAGATCTGCTGACACTCGATTTCGCAGCAAGTGTCAACGGATGGGTCACTGACTCGGCGGTCAGCTTCGTCGTCGGCGACTCCATCGCAGCGGAAGACCAGCACATGATTGAAACTACGGAGAAGGCCCTTCAGGCTGGCATCCATGAAGCCCAATCAGGAGCACATCTAGGTAATGTCTCGCACGCAATTGGCTCGATGCTTGAAACGGCGGGCTTTGAGGTCAACACCCAATTCGGCGGGCACGGCGTTGGAAGCACGATGCATCAGGATCCGCACATACCAAACAACGGTGCCCCCGGACGCGGGTACGTGCTTCGGCCAGGGATGCTTCTGGCAATAGAACCGTGGGTCATGGACGGCACCAGCGAACTCGTTACCGCTCCCGACGGGTGGACGTTGTGCAGTTCCAATGGTCGTCGGACCGCGCACTCCGAGCACACGATAGCCATCACGGAAACCGGCCCGGAAATACTCACCAAGCTGGCTTGAAGACCGCTCTTCTCCTCCAAGGACACGTCTGCGCCGGGTCGCTGACGGAATGAGCAGCGTTCGACGGCGTTGCGCACCTCAAGCTCGACGGTCACCTTCGCGACCGTCTCGCCTCGTGGCCCCCTCAGTCGAACGGCACACCTAGATGGGCCGGATTGACCACCTAGATTGGCGGAATTCACCCCTATTTTTGCCAGTTCGCACACCTAGTTTCCACGTTTGGACACCTAGACCAATTTTGGGACCTTAGCCTTTGCTGAGCACGGATAGCGGCTTTTAGGAGGGAGCGGGCATGAAATGGTGCCGCTGGGCGCACCAGCTACTTTTCGCTGCGTCCCTAGGTCCACTGATCATGGGCGTATGGGACTTGTGGCTGCGCTTAACACTGCCGCTGGCGATCCTCGTTCCATATGCCGTCAATGAAGGGATCCTTGACTGGCGGAGGAAGATCGCCCGTAACCACGCGATCGAGCTCGACCAGAAGGACCCGATGGTGCACGCATATCGTGAACCAGATACCGGATCTCGGACGCAAGAGGTGTCCGCCATCGGATAGGACACCTAGTGCAGTCAGGATCGCGTCTACGTGATGCCTGGGCTCCCTCTCCTGAAGACCGGAAACGAAAGGCTGAGATTGCAAAAACTTCGGACAATACAAGCGGCAATAGTCATGGCCACCTTCATTCCATGGCTGCTCGGGGTGTACGCGGTGTTCTTCATTTCGGCTCAATACACGGGACTGGAGCTCCTCGATTCCTATTTGGCGTTCCAAGGTGGTTCAAACCTCGGCAATCTCATTTGGTTCAGTCTCTGGAGCGGCGCGAGCAGCATGGTCTGCTTGTTCCTGGTTCGCCGAATCCGGACAGTACCGAATATGAGATGTGCGCCTCACTACATCCTGCTTGCCTACGCCGTTCCAGCAATGTTGCTGGTCTTTCCGGACACTTCCATGGGATTTGCTGTCTCGCACGTCAGGGAGTTTCCGGATGGAATGGCGCCCTATTCTGCCCTTGCACTCCTTCTGATCGAAAGCGGCACAGTGGCGTTTGCCGCAGGTATAATTCTCGCTGTGGTCAACTACGCCCGGTTGCACAGGCGTGAAAACTGATCCCGCGACATTCAGGTTCGTGGGTCCACCGTGAAATCGAACATTGCAGGGTTCACTGGGCAGGTCTTTGCTGCCATAACCCGAAACACGCGCACCTCGGCCCCGATGGCGGGCACGTGTGGCCGCAGCAAAAGGCGACTCGACGCGTGCTCCGTCCGCCACCGCCAATCAGCGTCTGGCCAGCGTC
The DNA here is from genome assembly GCA_041360635.1 of bacterium RCC_150. GTDB lineage: Bacteria > Actinomycetota > Actinomycetes > Actinomycetales > Micrococcaceae > Arthrobacter. Next base: position 134,673 of record JBFUPP010000002.1, read on the forward strand.
GAGCGTTAAAACAAGATCGAATGCCGAAACTCCTCCATATTTCAACAAAGCTAACGCCATGCGACCCCGGCACAGCGGGCGGCGCGAGCGCGATGCTGTCTCATCCCAAGAAGCCTGCATGGCAGGGTCAGACTTGCCTTCCTCCCCGGTCCCGATGATCAGAATCCGTCTCAGTGGGCTTGACTAAGAGGCCTAGACTCAACGTTCTTATTGGAGTACTTACGGGCCAGTAGTTTGCCTTTCTCATGCAGCGGCTTCTCGAGTCCCCTATGCAGCACCTCAGCCAGGGCGACCGTCAGAAGGAGAGTCGCAGCAAAGTGGGTCCACTGGAAAATTGGTCCGCGTTCCACATGAACGACGGTCTGCACCACTTTGCCGACTAGAGGATGGAAAAGATATATGGCGTAGGCGCGCCTACCGATGTACGTGAGCCAACGGTGTCCAAGCCAACCAGTCAATCTAGCATCCCCGAAAAGGAGGAATGGGAAGGCTAAAGCGAACGCTAAGCCACCCATGACCTGTGTTCGGCTCTCCGGAGAAAAGAAAACAGAGAGGACAGCCAATGCACTTAATGCGAGCCCGCCAGGCGATGTGGATAAGAATGAAATCGAACGAAATCCGTCGGGTGAGTTGGCCACAACAGCGAGGAAACATCCCGCAATGATCGGCGCATACATTCCTACGTAGCCGCCGTCCGGCGCAAACAGTCCGGCAGAGCATGTGGCGACAAGGATTACCAAGGCTATCCACCGACGACGACGGACGGCCAACGGCATGACGAAAACCAGAGCTGGCCAGATCAAATAGAACTTTTCTTCGATCGCTAATGACCAAGAATGCTGGAATGTGCCAGACCCTACCAGTTCGTTCATGTAGGTCAGGAAGTACGGGAGTCGGTCCCAGTAATTGGTGCTTTTGTCACCAAAGCCGAGAACAACGGCAAGCGTTGAGAGGCCCAATGCAATGTAGTACAGTGGCAGAATTCGAAAAGATCGTCGCAGATAGAAGCCGCGAAGCGAGACTCGGCCGTCCTCCTCTTCCTCTCGCAGCAGTAGGGTCGTTATCAGGAACCCGCTGATAACAAAGAAGATGGTGACACCAATTCTGCCGTTCAAAGCGACTAGAGCGGGAACGCTGCTGTGGTAGGCCACCACCAAAAGGACGCTGACCGCACGTAGACCATCCAGTCGAGGAAAGTACTTAGCGAGCTTGAAATCATGGAAATTTTGCACGGTGCCCCCAACGTGAAGTCCATAGCCAAGTTGACTACAAGATGGACTATAGCGATGAAGATCGTGAAAATAAATAGCACGAGATGACCGATGTATTCCTATAATTTCGATGGTACTATCGCATTCCTCGTCTCAATGTTCGCTGGATACTCTAGATGGGAAGACCGTTCACGCATTGTGCCACGAGCGTGTCCCACGCAGGTTTAGCTGTGCAAGTTGTTCCGTCGCCGTAGCCTCCCCAGCCATCATTGTGAACGAGTCCGAAGAAGTGTTCGGGGTTTGAATCACTGTAGTTTGGCGAACCGGGAACATCCGCCTGCCAGGGCATGGTTTGCCAGGTGTAGAAGATAAGTCCTTGGACAAGGCCATAGTTCCGGCGTAAGTATTGGAAGACCGCTTCGACGCGCATTGCCTGTTGTTGTTCGGCTTTAGCCTGCGTGCTGCCGAGGACAGTTCCGGCGCTAACAGTGTGCGTTGGATATCCAATTTCAGTAATCCAGATCGGCATGGAGCCCTTGCTGTGAGCTGCAAGAATCGCACGACAATCGGCCAACTTCGATGTATACAGCCATGACTTGTGCCATTCCACCTCCGATACCGCTCGAGGCGTACCCGTTGGTTCGTAGGTCGCCGGGACGTAGCCATAGGCGTACGGATGGACTGATAGGCCGTCGATGGCGCCAAGGACGCCTGGCTGTTCAAGAAACGGAATTAGAAATGGCTGAGGGCTGGGTAACCCCCCAGTGTTGTCTGTCCCAGTGTCAACCGACGCGAAGACCTTGCACCCGGGAGTCGCGTGAATGGCGGCAGCTGCAGCAGTGACTATGCGGCCGTAAAGTTCTGTATCCGCTGGGCGCTGAGAACCGTCGGGATATTTCCAGCCCGCGAACTTGTAAGGTTCATTCCAGATCTCGAATTCGACGACCGGAAGATACCCCATGGAGGGGTTCTCCGCCCAGAATGTACCCCCGGGCCCATACCGAGCCGCGACCCGACCACAGTACTCAGCGTAGTCAGCAATGGCGATGTCAGTCGCAGGCGGCTGCGTCCATGCTTGCGCCTGAGTTGAACCCGCAACCGCCCATGTTGGCGGCTTCAGTAGAGTGCCGAAAATGTGCAATCCTGCATTTGCGCAGTCCTTGACCCATGCATCAGTTGTTGCCCACGAAAATGACGAACGGGACGTGGGCTGGATATCGGACCAGATAAATTCCTCGCGGGTGTAGGCGTTCTGGCCCAAACCGGCTGCCAGTCTTGCTGCGACACCTGGACGGTCCCGCGCTGTTCGCTGATGAATGAGACCATGAACGCCGATCGGCATTATTCCGCTCATGTTGCGGCCAGTCCGAAATGAACGGGTGGGTTCTGCCACACTTTCCACGTCCCGATTGATGTATCAATTGCTGGGGGTGCGGGATGGAACGCGCCTGACTGATATAGGGCCAAAGCATCTCCAAATACAAGCCCGATAATGTTCGCCGTATGCACCGACCCACCGGTGTGCTGGTAATACTGAAAGGTACCAGTCCCGGATGTCAGTGCGTAGTAATACGTGGTCCCCGCAGTGAGCGTCACGACGGAGAGCAGAGAATCCCGCCTAATGTTGTTGTCAGCATTGGGGTTTGTCAGTTCACCAGTAGTTGCGACGCGTGTCAGGGTGGCTCCATCAAGCCGATAGATTGCTTGACTGTAAGGGGCTGAACCGGTTCCTTTGCGTACTGCCAGCGATGCGACGGACAAGTCTTTGCTCAACCGAAACATAGCTAGGGATATCCCATTCGCGCCAGCATTCGGGGCTGCGAAAGTGATAGTAGCAGCGTTCGGATTCGGGTCTGGCATGGTGGTGAACCAGTTGTTTGACTGGCATCCAACTGGGGCAATCTGTCCTGGCTGCAAAGCAGTCCAGCTAGCGCCATCGTAGTACGATCGGGTCCCAGGCAGGCTACCGCCCGCGGCGTCGCTCTGTATCCACTCCGTGCCCGTCTGTGGAGCTACGGGGCGGGATGCCAAGGTTCCAAGGCGGACGATCGGGGCGAAAGTGGTAGAGGGATCGTCCATGGGAATCTGCGACGCGGCGTGGGCCCCGCCGACACCAAGACCGGAGAACGCGAACGATCCGCTAATCGCGCTGACCAAAGTACCGAGCCGCAGCAGTCCGCGGCGCTTGAACATGACGCCTCCTTCGGGCGGCATCGTATTTTCCGAAGTTTCCTTATTCACGGCTGAACACCTATCCCAGATCATGTTGCAGGACCTCGATTGATCTGAGGGAGCTCTTCCTGCCGGCGCCGGCGCCGGCCGTTTACCATCTCCTACGGATAAATCGACTTGCCCAAAACGTTAAATTCTCTGGCCATGGGTAAACCACCGTGGTAACTACGTGTCTTGTTTGGGGTGACTACTCGGTTTCGCATTCCGATACGTATTCTTTGTTTCGCCGCGCCACAACAAATCAGGTTCAACAATCCCTTGAGGACCTCTACAAGTCCGCCAGCGCCATCCCCGGGTTCTCGATCGCGTCCGCGACATACCTCAAGAACCCTGCCGCTGTTTCCCCGTCGCACACACGATGGTCAAAGGCAAGGGTCAACTCTGTGACCTTTCGGACGGCCAACTGCCCGCGGACCACCCAGGGTTTGTCGATAATGCGGCCCACACCGAGCATCGCGACCTCGGGATAGTTGATGATCGCAGCCGAACCATCGACGCCGAAAACCCCGTAGTTGTTCAGGGTAAACGTACCGCTACCCAGTTCGGCCGGAGTTGCCTTCCCCTCCCGGGCGACGGCGGTTAGCCGACGGATTTCGGCATCAAGCTGGCGGGCGCCCATCAAATGGGCGTTGCGAACCGAGGGAACCACAAGTCCGCGGTCTGTCTGCGCAGCAAAGCCAAGGTTGATTCCGTCGAATGCGATGATCTCCTGGGTCTCGCCGCCTGTTGTGTCCTCGGTCGTGACGATCCGAGTGTTGAGTTCGGGATACTTTTTTAGCCCGGCTGTGACAAAACGGGCGATGAAGGCAAGGAGACCGGGAGCGCCGTGTGCGTCACGCTTTTTGAGTTCGGCGCGCATGTCCAGCAAGGCAGTTGCATCGACGTCCACCCACACAGTCGCCTCGGGGATCTCGGACCGGCTGCGCACCATGTTGGCAGCAACAGCCTTTCGAACACCACGGACTGGAGTCCGGGAGGCGACGCTCAGGCCCGTGCGGGCATCCGCCTCCCCGTGCTCATCCTTGACGAGCTCATTCGGCCGGGGCGGAGCACCAACCTTCGGCTCGGCAATAGCCGCTTCAACATCACGGCGCAGGATGAGGCCGCTCTCCCCCGAGCCGGGGACCGCATCCAACGAGACCCCATGGTCACGCGCCATCTTTCGCACGAGCGGAGAAATGACAGCCGAAAGCTTCCCTGGAACCCGCGTACGGGAAAGAGCCAAATCACCCAGTTCGGGCGTCGTAGCTACGGACGAAAGAGAACTCTTCGGCCGTCGAGTGCGTCGAGCCTCCCCCGCACCAGACGTCCCGTAGCCGATCAGCACATTCCCGGATCCGGCTTTCTCCTCGGTTCGGTACGTCTCGGCCTGCGCAATCGCTGCTGGCGAAGCGAGCGGGCCAGGATCCGTCGAAGGAGCATGCGCAGCAATATTCGCGGCGGCGGATTCAGCGCCGCCACGGATTTCGAGGCCATCCCCGGCTTCGGCACCGCCGCTCCCAACCGCAACCAGCGATTCAACCGGAGCGATCGAAATGAGCGGCTTCCCGACCTCGAGCGTTTGGCCCGGTTCGCCGTGCAACTCGGCAACAATGCCCGCATACGGGGACGGCACCTCCACCATCGACTTGGCGGTCTCGACTTCTGCGATCGGCTGGTCAACATGGATTTCGTCACCGACTGCAACCAGCCAGTTGACGAGTTCGGCCTCGGTAAGGCCCTCGCCCAGGTCCGGAAGCAGGAACACCTGCATGTCTGCGCTCATGGTCAGTTCTCCCATTGAAGGTCGTCAACGGCGTCGAGGATGCGGTCGACACTCGGTAGGTAGTACTGCTCCAGTTTCGGAGCGGGATAAGGGACGTCGAAGCCGGTCACCCGGCGGATAGGTGCGGCGAGATAATGGAAGCAACGTTCCTGCACACGGGCCACGATCTCCGAGGAGACCGAAGCAAAGCCATGCGCCTCGGCAATCACGACGGCACGTCCAGTCTTGCGAACAGAAGCACAGACCGTTTCGTCGTCGAAAGGCACAATGGTGCGGACATCGATCACTTCGAGCGATCGGCCCTCTTCAGCAGCTGCAGCAGCCGCGGCGAGTGCGGTGGGAACGGAGGGTCCGTAGGCGATAAGCGTTGCGTCAGTTCCCTGGCGTGCGACGGCGGCACGCCCCTCGCTGCTCGAGCCCCGGGAGACGTTCGCGTCGTGCTCGGCCCGCAACGCGCCAAGGTCCACTTGGTCTTTGGACCAGTAGAGCTTCTTGGGTTCCATGAACATCACCGGGTCGTCGGAATCGATGGCGTCCCGGAGCATACGATAACCATCCGCAACGGTTGCTGGCGTGTATACCTTGAGGCCGGCCGTGTGGGCGTAATAGGACTCAGACGAGTCGCAGTGGTGCTCCACGCCGCCGATCCCGCCGGCGTATGGAACGCGGATCACCATGGGGAGCTTGACAGCGCCCTTGGTGCGGTTATGCATCTTGGCCACGTGACTGACGATCTGTTCAAACGCCGGGTAGGCGAAGGCGTCGAATTGCATTTCAATGACCGGGCGCATCCCGTTCATCGCCATGCCGACGGCCATTCCCACGATGCCTGATTCCGCTAGCGGGGTGTCGAAGCAGCGCTGTTCCCCGAACTTGGCCATGAGTCCATCAGTGATTCGGAAGACTCCTCCAAGACGGCCAACGTCTTCACCGAAGACCAAGACCGAGGAATCGGCCTCCATGGCGTCCGACATGGCGGTGTTCAGGGCTTTTGCCATCGTGATGGACTGCGGACCGGCGGCCTCTGCGACCGCTGCTGCGCTGGCTGCGGCACTGGCGGTGGCAGAGCTGACGTCGCCGGTGGCTGCTTGTTCGGTGGCTTCGGAGGGCGTGGTGACAGCGGGACTCATTTGCCTGTCTCCTTCTGGCTGGATGCGTCGCGGGCAAGTTCATCGGCGAGCAGGGCTGACTGCTCCTTCAGTGCCGGCGTCGGCGTCGAGAAAACGTAGCGGAACAGGTTCTGGGGGTCGACCGGAACGTCCTCCCCTAGCCCTTCGCGCAGTTGTTTAGCAACCGCTTCGGCTTTGGCGGAGATGCGGGCGGAACTTTCATTGTCGAGCAGCCCACGCCCCGTGAGGTATGTGGTCATCCGGGCGATGGGATCCTTGGCCATCCATTCGGCGACTTCGCTGTCCTCGCGGTAGCGGGTTGCGTCGTCGGCGTTGGTATGTGCCTGCATACGGTAGGTGTGGGCCTCGATGAGAAGCGGGCCGGAGGCTTCCCGCGTGAGTTTCACTGCCCTGTCGAGCACGGCCAGCAGCGCAACAAGATCGTTGCCGTCTACCCGTTCGCCGGCCATTCCATAGCCCACTGCTTTATGTGCCAGGGACGGAGCAACAGACTGGTGGCTCAGTGGAACCGAGATGGCGTACTTGTTGTTCTGCACGAAGAAGATGACAGGCAGGTGGAAGACGGCCGCGAAGTTGAGTGCTTCGTGGAAGTCGCCTTCGCTGGTGGCGCCGTCGCCGCACATCGCCAACACAACAGTGTCCTCACCCCGCAGCTTTGCGGCGTGGGCGACCCCGACGGCGTGCAACAGTTGGGTGGTCAGCGGCGTGCACTGGATTCCGACCTTGTGCTTGGCGGGGTCGTAACCGCCGTGCCAGTCGCCGCGGAAAATGGTCATGGTCTCCACAGGGTCGACGCCCTTTGACATGACGGCGACAGCGTCGCGGTAAGTGGGAAACAGCCAGTCCCCTTCGCGAAGGCAAAGGGCAGCAGCTACTTGGCATGCTTCCTGGCCGTGGCTGGAGGGGTATACGGCCATGCGGCCCTGGCGGACAAGCGCTGAATTCTGGTCGTTGACCCGGCGCCCGACGACGAGCTGTTCGTACGCTGCCATGAGCTCAGCATCGCCCGGGATGGGATATTCGTGCCCGGGTTCAGTGCCTTGCTCGGCTTCGGGCTTGAGCGTTCCCGAGGGGTCCACCATCTGGATCTGGTGGTGCGCGGGCAGCATGTAGTCTTCTACGCTGATTCCGAACTTGCGCTGCACCTCGGCGGCAGGATCGTTTGCTTCGGGTTGGCCGGGCCGAGCGTCAGCCAGACCTCGTGCTTGGTGGTCTGCGGAGATCGTCATTGGTCCGTCCTTCTGTAGCCACTATTTGCCTCCAGTATGTTCCTTGGAGAAGTTTCGTATCCAGTCTCAGGCGGAATCGTGGAAATGCTTGCTCGAAAGAACTAGCCTGAAAGACGAATTGCAAATGTGAGCTGGGTAACGGACCCATGCTGTGGACGAATTGGAGACGGCAATGGCCGAGCCCGAAGCCGATCAGGTGGAGGTTCCCCTCGATCAGGTGGACCGCGACATTATCGCCGAGCTGACGCGCGACGGGCGGATGTCAGTTACCCAGGTGGCAGAGAATGTCCACATCAGCAGGGCGCATGCGTACACGAGGATCTCGCGGCTGACGGGAGAAGGTGTACTCACGAAGTTCACTGCGCTCGTGGACCCGATCAAGGCCGGCCTGAAGTCCTCGGCTTATGTCACGCTCAAGGTCCAGCAGCATTCCTGGCGCGAACTACGCGAGGAACTCCGTCTCATCCCGGAGGTGCAACACATTGCCTTGGTCGGTGGAGACTTCGATGTCATCCTCCTCGTCCGCGCCACCGACAACATTCACCTGCGTCGGGTCATCTTCGACCGACTGCAGTCCATGCCCGGCGTGCAGGACACCCAGACGTTTCTCGTGTTTGAGGATATGGATACGCGATAGGGCTGGCTCGGCTTGGAACTTATTGAGACAACGCGGTGTAAACCACGCCGGCCGCTATTAACAACAAGAGAATCAACATTCCATACTTGAAGGGGTTCGGAGTCGTCTTCTTACGATGAGGGTTGATATCTACATAGCCCGGCAAGATGTCCTCCGACTTTCATGTTCCTGGGATTTCCCTGAATAAGTATCAGCCATGAATGGCCTCCAGTAGCAACTTGGGCTACTGGAGGCACGGACCGAACCGGACCTTCGCATCTGCCTACGAGCGATCCGTCATTCCGGCCCCCACTGGGGCTACTCCGCCTAGCCCGGTGACACCCACCTCCAGAACTCGCGTGAGGCGTGCGCGTGGACCCTGGCACCAGCGGTCTAAATAAGCACAAGGGAATGCAAGCAGTCAGACTATCTCACGTGGTACCAGCGAAATGCCGCTTGCGAATTCCACGAGCCTCTTGATGGGGTTGAGGCGCCATAACAGGGTTCCCACCAGAATCGCTCAACGCCGACTTATTGGGAACAAGAAAACTGGGGCCAGCAGAGTCGGGCATCCTTTCGGAGCGCCGGGCGCTGGCCAGAAATACGTCCGGGCGAACCACCGTCAAGAAAACCAGAGCCAGAAGGCAGGTCATTGGCGCAATGGTGACAACTGCATATCCCGTCTGTATCGCAGCGACGAACCCGCCGATAAGACCCGCAAGGAGGACGCTACGCCCCGTTCCACGAGCAAGAAGTCTAAACATGGCCCACGCACAGACCAGCAGCAAAACCAAGAAACCAATACCGGCAACGAGACCGCCACGATAAACAGTCGCCAACGGCGCATTTGCGACCATATTCACAGCGTATGAAACTGCGGCACTACGAAATTCAGGGCGCCCCCAGCCAAGTCCCCACACCCAACTATGACTCATCACAGACCAATACTGATCAAGCGACTCTAGACGATCGACTGTACCAAGGTCACTCTGACCGAAGGTCGTCAGAAAGCGCTGACGGGTCACTGGAACAGCCAAGATCAAAACGCCGGCAGTAAAGCAAAACAAGAGAACGCCTGTGCGTCGGTGAATATTCTTCCGATTAAAAATAAGGAACAAGATCAACGCAAAAGCCAGCGCCAACATGCCGCCACGGCTCAGGGTAGCAATGAGTCCGATGAGGAGAACGCTGCAGATGAGCACGCGTTTTCGTCCAAGGAACAGAATGAGGGCGAAGATCAAAGCTAAGAAGAAGAATAGGGCTGCGATGTTCGGATCCACGAAGGATCCCGAAAGCCTTGCGGCCACACGGTCGCCATTTTGAAGAAAGTAGGCTTGATTATCATCAGTCGTCCGCTGGTAGCCGACAAGCCCGAGGAGGTTTAATAAACTCCCGCCGTCAGGCAAAATGCTAGCAAAAGCATAAACAGCAGCACCGGTAGTGGAGATCACAAACAGCTTTAAGAGCCTAACAATCTCCTCCGCCGACTGCCGCGCAATAATTAGAACGAGACTTGTTGAAAGCGCCCACTTTACGAACTCCAAGTCGTCAGCAGAACCAAACTGCCCTCTCGTTGCCAAATAAGAGATCAAGCTAAGGACCAGTAGGCCATATATCGCCCAGATAGCAGGTTTCCAACCGGAACTAGCCGGATGTCGCCGCACCAGGCCCACGAGGGCCGCAAGCCAATAGGCGATCACCAGCGCAAGAACCCATTGGAGCTGAACTCCTAAGATCGGAATCGAGGCGAATGGAACAGCTCCGAGCACCACGATAATCGACCGGGAGAGGTAGTAGGGCCGAAAGAACGAAACCAAGATGAAGGCTGAGCCCGTGAGCACTACCAGGCCAACCATCTTGAAGGTCGGATCGTCCGAAACCACTAACCAAATTAACCCGAATATGGCCGGAAAAAGAGCAAAAAGGAACAAGTTTAGGCGATTTCGCTCAGAAAGTCCTTTATGGTCCGCCGAAATACCCTTGCCGTGTACTTCTCTCCGCACTTTGCCACCTCCCTTCTGTCCCAACTATGAGATTCAAATTCGCGAAGACCAGAAATGATCCCTTTCGGTGAGGACTCCGAGTACAGAATGCCAGAGCGTCCATGGCGAACCGTATCCAAAGCGCCTCCAGCTTTGAAGGCGATAACGGGTGTTCCGGTCGCGATCGCTTCGGTAGCTACCATGCCAAAATCATCTTCACTGGGCATGATAACAGCGGAGGCAGTTTGGTAAATTTCGGCTAGAGCTTCGGAGTCCACCTCGCCAATGAACTGAACATTCCCCGGAGCCTTGGATTCGATTTCTAAGCGATCGCGCCCGTCACCAACAACCGTCAACGTCCTCTCGGGAGACTGCGCAAATGCCTCGACGAGCATGCCCAGCTTCTTATATGGCTCAACTATGCGGCCCGCCCAGACGTAGTTCCTGCCTGCTGAATGTGAGACAAAGGAAGGAGTGAAGACCTCATCGACTGGAGGAGGAATTATAATCGACTCCCGGCCGTAGTAGAGCAGAATTCGGTCTTGCACAGCCCGACTTGTAGCTATGAAGTGATCCGTCGACCGCGTCGCCCTTCGGTCCAATCCTCTAATGACAGGCGCGGCGCCGTAGCGCCATGCAGAACCAATTAAGGGTCCCATCGCTTTCGAATACTCTCGTATACCGCTCCAGGCTTGCCGCAGCGGAGAATGACAGTAAACAACTTTTAGTCCTTTGCTTCCCAACATCTGCGAGAACCCGTAGGACGATGCCAGTAGATTCCCCTCAACGGCTGCGGTGTGGGAAGCGGTCAGCGCGTGCACAAGCGCGAGGGGTCGATAATTAGCTTCGTTCACCCAACTGGGTGATAGTCGAATATGCTGATTTGCCATGCCCATGCGACGAATCACCTCATCTGAACCGGCCAAGACTCTAAGCGGTTCCGTTCCGACCGCAGCTTGAAGCTGGGCGGTCACGCGCTCGGCGCCCCCAAAGTGAAACGCGAAGTCATGAGCGACTGTCCATGTAGACGTCATTTACCTTGTAACCAATCTTGAATATTCGAGTGCGGCGCCCCTTGTTTCCACCGTTCAGCGTTAACTTCAAAAAGTGAATCGCCGCATTCTCTTGCGAGATACCCATCCAATAGAAGCGCACGTGCAGCCGCGATAAGACTTTTGTCATTGTCATATTCCGTGAGTGGTAAGACGCTTCCCAACGAACCGAGAGCCGCATGAGTTCCTACAACTGGGAGACCAATCGAGGCCGCTTCTAATATCTTCACTCGGACACCACCACCGGCACGGACGGGAGCAATCAACGCACGAGCGTTCGATAGCAAGCCATCGAGATCTTCAACAAACTTCAGGTCTTCGACTCCGGAGGGCAGGGTGTGACGTCGCGACCCACTCGCCTGCTTGCCAATAAGCAGGAGCCGGGCGCCAGAGATTCCGTTCGAGATTTCCGGCCACAGTTTGACCGCCCGTTTGGCAGCTTCTTCATTCGGAGGCCACCTACGATCGCCAAGGAAGACTAGCACCGGCTTGGTCGCAGCCCGATCGGTAGGAGCTTTGGGCGGAAGCGTAAGATTAAGCCAATGCGATTTAGACGACACTGAGCGCTGCGATTCTTCCTTGTCGAAGTAAGCAACTGAACGGGCTTGTATAGCGACTCTGGTTTCGTCTCGTTCAATCCTGCGATGTTCCAGCCTAAGGATCGTTGGCCGTGTCTCCTTCCAAACATCGGCCTCCGAAACATGGCTGTTGATAAGCAGTCTTCTCGACGCATCGCCTGGCCTCGCGGATAGGAACGGTTCAGCCATATAGGAATGCTCGGCAACAAATCTGTCGGCGCTTGAGGTCGCGATGAGGTCAGCAATTTCCTTCGTATCGAACCGGGAATGTATGAGACTTCGACCGGTACGCAAGCTGCCGAACACCAATGCAATCTTGTCAAGAGAAGGTTTCAAGACTCGAGTAATTTCGTCGCCACGCAGCGCTGGTGTCCGGCTCAGTGCGATGCCCCTCACCGTACAACTGTGTCTTGCCAAAGACATTACGAGTTTCGACATAGCCACATCGCCGCCGTGCTCGGTTGCGGGGTCCTTCGAGAGAATGAAGTCGACGATCATTTCTCATCGACGCCTGAAACTAGTTCCGTCTCAACTATCCGGCAATATTCGTCCACGATTGCTAGCTCCTCACCCTTTACTGGAGGAAGAGAACATGCCTCAGCGATCGCGTCAAGGAACGATCCCGATTCGTCGATCATTGCCGAGCCTTCATCTACAACTGTGCACTGCACAAGTCCGGACAATGCCTCCCGGACTTTATGAGACCGGCTCAGAGCGACAACCCTGCTACCAGCGACGACCCCTAGCACTCCGGCGTGAAGGCGAAAGCCGGCCACCACCTTAGCTTTCTGAAGGAGAGGATAAAGCTCGCGATAGTCTCGTGGGCGAGCCACACTGACGCGAGTGGAACCTAACATTTCTTGGATCGAACGGAGTGAACAACAGTCGTCCAGGGCCGGCAGAGCACTCGACTGCATCGCAACAAGCACCACGTCCATATTGGTATCTCTGAGAACTTGAGCAGCGGCATTCTTTATCAGGAGTTCTCTTGACTCTCGCATGGATTCTCGCTCGATCGCGATTGAGAGCACCACGATTCTCCGTTCTGCGAGCAAATCTGCCTTTGGCAAATGCCGACGTGCGAGCCACCCGAGATCCGGTATAACACGTGCCTTAACGCCGATCGACTCGATATGCTCCTGTGAAGATTTGTCTCGAACAGAAACAGACGACGCCAAACGCGTCGCCAGGAAGCCTAAGAACGCTCCGAACCGCGTTGTAAATCCTTCGACTCCGATCCCTATGAACGAATGCCGTGCTCTCTTCAAGCGAAGAACGACTGCGAGAGAGGCGAAAAGTTTGAGAAACCCATATCCGAAGTGGTCATTTAGGAGTCCGCCACCGGCAATCAGGACCTGGTCTCCGCCACGGACATTCGAAAAGATAGCACGTCGTCCATGGTCAGCGGCTCGTTCGAACGGGAAGTAGTCCCCCGCGAAAATTTTCGGGCTTCGGACGGACAGTTCCAAGGAACGCCTTGCCAAATCTCCCAGCATATCGTCGCCAAGATTTCCGTTTCCGTAGGCTCCCATGAGCCACAACTGATTGGTCCTGTTTGTCATACGTACGCTCCGGATCTTGATTCTATTGACGCTGATATTTGCGAAAATGCCCTGAGGTAAACAGCGCACAGAATCAATTCACTGAACCCTGCAGCTATCGCTGCTCCGGTACTCCCAAGCCCCGACAGGACAAAAACCATTACAAGGTCAACCAAAGCCGTCACCACCGTAGCCAACATTCTGGTCATATCTCTTCCGGCAACAGTTAGCGCGACGGTGCAGACATGATTCATTGAGCGGAAAACAACGAATATCGACAGGATCGCAAGAGTTGGACCAAGCGGATTCATTAATTGGAGCCATGTGAGCAGAACGCCGACCAGAAGAACAAGAATCGCCACAAAGGCTGCGGGCATCAAGATTCCAGCAAGTCGAGCGCCTCTCCCCCCGGTCCTCAGATCTTCAACATGGGAGCTGGCGTGGTTAAGGAACAGTCCGGCAGCAGCCCAAGCGACAAGCGACGCAATTGAATAGGTTCCAGCGGCCTCCTGCCCTGCGACGATCCCGAGGAACAAAACATCACCTTGCGCATACCCGGCACCTGCCAGAGCACCAAGACTGAGGACGACCGAATCTTTCAATTTTCCGGGAATCGAGGGAACGCCGATACCATACTTAAACACACCAAATATTGCCGCGACCATATATGAGACGGCATACAAGACTGTGGCCGTCATCACGTTCGGATTCGGGACGAGGAACAGATACGAGGCTCCTGCCGCTATGCTCACGGCTTGTCTAATAAGATCCAGTAACATTACACGATCCACTGTCCCAGACCGCAGGAAGGCGGATTTTAAGGCATTTAATGCCATCTCCCCTCCGCCGATGACTATAGAAAATCCGACAACGTAGTTGACGTTCACGAGTAGCAAGCCAAGAATAAGCAGACCGAGGGCAGTTGTCGTGCGGGTCCGCCGCTCCCGTTCAAACCGGCGGTCCGTGATTCGAATGGAACGCGCTAAGAATGGATTATCTAGAATGCCCACCACAACGCCGGAGGCTGCGAAAGCCATGGCATATTGCCCATATTGTCCGACGTCGAGGCGCGCGACTAAGAGTACGGTCCAACCCAAGCCCATGAACCTGCCCATATACATCCATCCGGATGCTAGGAGCGACGCCAGGACCTTGGTCTCAAGCCGACTCTGGCGAAACAACTTTTCCCCAATATTCTGCGAACCGGGAGACGGTGTCCTCAACCGTCCTAGAGTCCCGCAACAGGAGGGTCTCTTCCCCCAGTCGTTCAAGTTCGGCATCACTCGTCGTGGTTTCGAAGGTGAGAGCCGCTAGGGACTCGACATCGTTGGGAGCTGTTACCAGCCCGCCTTCTTCTGCTGCCTCCGTGAGCGTTCCCGAGTCAGAGGCTATTACTGGGGTTCCGTAAGCAAATGCTCTTGCGGCAACACCGGAAACGGACAGAATCTCACCGTAACGGCTGGTGTTCGCATAGGGCAAAAGTATCGCGCGTACTGAGGCAAAGAACTCATCCTCTTGAAGGCCGTCTACACTACCCAAAATGGTTACTCCTGGAATGCCGGCGAGGCGTTCTGTCCCGCGTCCGGCCACCCGTATGTCAATGCTGTCCGGAAGAGCACAACGAAGGGATTGAAGACGATCAAACCCTTTCCCCTTGTATGCGTGCCCAAATAGACCTACAGCTTGAGGACGGTCGGTCGCCGGCGAAATAGCAGGTCGTGGCGGAATAAAGTGTCGACTGCTGACAACCTCGCACTCGGGGAAACTTTTGCGCAGCGCGTCCGCGCCTCGGTCGCTGAGCGCAAAAAGCACTGTGCCTTTGAGCACGATACGTTCCAACCGTGCATTGATGGCGCGTAACGGAAAATGAATCCCGTGGTTGATCCATCTGTTCTTCGAGATCATTCGGAGTCGAAAAGGCCACCACACACTAAACGGCGGGTCGTGGACCGTCGCTGTGGTGATCGTTCCTTTCGACCCAGCCAAAAGCCAAAAGGGTGACAGCGAGCCAGCCGATAGCTCGAAATGCAGAACCACAGGACCAGTACGTCTCGCCTCCTTAAGCAGGCGTGAGAGTTTTCTACGATCCCGCAGCAGATCGAGCATTCCGACTTGGCCCGGTCCGCCGGTTCTGACCTCATGCGCGGAGGAAAAGAGTCGGGACGCAGCTTGGACGAAGTCCTCCGCATAATCTCCAACCCCACCTGAACGCAACCGTGGAGCAACGGATATTAGCGTCGCTGGGATCTTTTCCTCAAGCAGCCGTGCATTTGGGAGTGTCATCCGCTTCCTAATAGAACAGCGGCCTGTAGGCCGGATCGTAGTTGAGCTCTGCTGTCCTTCGGCCGATCTCCCGAGCAGGTATGCCTGCCGCGATCAAGCTCTCGCCGACATCGGATCGCACAAGCGAACAAGCGCCCACCACAGCTCGGTCTTCAATCGACACTCCGGGGAGTACGGTTACGCGGCTAGCAAGCCATACATACGACCCAATCCTTACCGGCTGCATGTAGGCGGCAAACGTAGGCGACTGAACCTCATGGGCGGCCGTTATTATCTGCGTATCGCTGGCAAGCACCGTTCGATCGCCAATTGAAAGCCCGCCACGAGAGTCAAGCAAGCACCTGAAGCCAATGGAGACACTGTTCCCGATCTCCAGACGATCTGCTGCCAGTACCGTCGTCCCTCGGAGGATCGATACAGCGGAGCCAATCCTGGCACCTGCCAGACGCAGGACAGCCAAGCGCAGATTGTGGGACGGGAAATGGGTGAACACAAGATTGAAGGCAACTTCCATCAATCTTCTCGATTTGCGAAGCACGGTCTTATTCATACCGGACCCTTTCAGGGTAGCTAGTCGCCGCGAAAAGCACCGACGGAAAGGAGCACAAACTAATTTGCTCTGTATCGACGCTGCCCGCGCTCACTTGGCGTGACCAGCAAAGTGTCGAAGTCGGACTCTTGATCGAAGAACTCGCCGTCAGACTCTTTAGCAGCCGATGAGATCCGCTTACCCGCAGTCTGGGGTCGGGCAGCGATTTTTTCCGAGTTCTGTTTGCCCGGACGGCTGTCGTATGTGTAGTAACCCCCATAGGCGTAGGCATCAGGGCCCTTGGCTGGGATGCGGTTCAGAACTAAGCCGAGAACGTTCGCTTCGACCATCTGAAGCGCTGCCAAGGACTTTTCTAGTTCCGTCTGCCTTACACCAAGCATTCCGACAACAACAACCACGCCGTCAACCAGCTGGGATAGCACGGCGCTGTCAGTCACGGGAAGTAGTGGGGGTGCATCAACGATTACGGCGTCAAATGTCTCTTCAAGTTGGGCCAGGAGGTCACGCATCTCGCCAGATCCGAGCAATTCGCTGGGATTCGGAGGTATTTGGCCCGAAGTCAGGACGTAGAGATCGTCGTCGCCCCAAGGTTGGAGTAGATCGCCAACATCCGCTTGACCGATCAAAGCAGTTGTAAGGCCGACACTTCGGTCCAAGCCTAGGTATTCGCCGATCATAGGCCGACGCAGATCAGCGTCCACCAGCACAACTGTTTTCCCGGACTGCGCCATTGATATCGCTAGGTTCGTTGCGGTGGTGCTCTTCCCTTCGCCTGGAACTGAGGACGTAATCAGCACAGTCTTGCTCTTGTGACTGATATGAGCGAATTGGAGATTCGTTCTCAACTGTCTGAAGGATTCCGCCCGAGGACTCAGCACCTCCGATTGTGTGACCAAAGGTTTCTTAACCGCACCAGAGTCGAAACTAATTCCCCCGAGGACGGGCTTTTCAGTTACATGGCGAACGTCCATCTCACCGCGAACTCTGTTGTCTAGCTTGGTGCGCAACACCGCTGACCCAAGCCCTGCAAGCAGACCAACGATCAAACCAATGAGCAAGTTCAGCTTGGTGTTCGGCGAAGTCGGTGATTCTGGGGTCGTGGCTGGTGTGACGATGGACAATCGGACGGGCGACGCTCCTCCCGTTCGAGGCTTTTCAAGGTCGTCAACGGCCTTTACCAGGCTATCCGCGACGGCCGCGGCAATAGCAGCTGATTGAGCCGGAGAAGCATCCGTAACCGAGATGTTTATCAGAACAGTGTTAAGGTCCGTACTCGCTTTAATGTTCTGAGCCAGAGCGCTGGATGTTGTCTGAAGCCCAAGCCTTGATATGACCGGATCGAGGACGGATGGAGTAGTTACCGTCTTCACATACGATTGAACGCGCGCCTGACTAAAGGTGTTCCCTTGTTGAAGCTCTGTCACACTTCCAGAACTCTGAATTGCAACGAAGAGTTGAGTCACAGAAGTGTACGTCGGTCTCGCAAGGAGGGAGGCGGTACCGCCGGCGATCAATCCAACGAGGGACAACGCCACAATCAGGATCCAGTTCCGCCTCAACAAGCGCAGGTAGTCGCGTATTTCCAAGCTCCGAAGCCCCCCTGAGTTATATGCCGAGACCTGCTAGAGGCATGCCAGCTGAACGGCAATATTCCTACGATCAGGACTAGTGTAGCCGCTAATTTGCCGCCCACCTTCTAGAGCGGGGCCCACGTGGACGAACGGCAGAACGCCTTGTCCTCCAGTTAAACCGTAACGCTAGCGGCCCCTCCTGCGTAGTCTGCAAAGACCAGCACGGAGCCAAGTTGGGTCGTCGGTTTGTCGCAATGAAACTTAACGCTTGACGCCGACCTATATTGTATCGATGGGGAACTCCCACAAAGAGTATCTACGCCATGGGGGAACAGATTTGCGGACAGATTCTGGATGGAGAGTACGGACATCCCGCGCTCTACGGATAGTTGATGCCTTTGTCATTCTCTGGGCAGTGGCGGGTGCCTACATCATCCGTTTTGGGCTAGATTCAAGCATCCCCGGTTCCCATCAAGACTCGAGCTACTTTTGGCTATCCATCTTCTTGGCCATCACCTGGTGGCTGATGCTTGAGGCTTGGAGCACAAGGCAAAGTCGAATTCTTGGCTCCGGGCCTGATGAATACAAGCGGGTTGCAGCGGCATCGCTGTGGTTATTTGGGTTCGTTGCCATCTTTTCCTATGTTTTCCGGGTGGACACCGCCCGGGGATATGTAGGAATTGCCCTACCGACAGGTCTAATCGGCCTTCTGCTGGCCCGGTGGCTTCTCCGCCAACATCTCAATGTTCATCGCCAAAAGGGCAGGAGAATGTCGCGGCTCCTCCTGGTGGGCGGCCCGAGTGCGATCGGTCATCTTGCCGTAACCTTGGTCAGGGAAAAGCAGGCTGGCTATTTGCCCGTCGCTGCCTACACCCCGGGCCATGCTTCCACATCTGCTGAGCTGGCGAGGGTCGGACTGCCTTCTTTGGGACACGAACCGACGACTGAAGCAATTCTTGATGCCATCGACAAGTCCGAGGCCGATACTGTGGCAATCACGGCCGGCGTTTTGCTTCATCCGAAAACGCTTCGCCAACTGGGCTGGAGACTGGCCGACAGAAACATAGGGCTCATCATGGCTCCGGCTCTCACAGACATCGCGGGACCGCGCATCCACAAGCAACAGGTGGCCGGGCTTCCCCTTATTCACGTCACAACGCCTACCCTCGAAGCCGGTCAACGCGTGGCAAAGCGCTTCTTCGACATCGTCGCGTCGGCGGGCCTGTTAATACTTCTTTCTCCGGTACTTGTTGTCGTTGCCTTGATGGTGAGAATAGACAGCCCCGGGCCGATCTTTTTCCGTCAAGAACGGGTTGGGTTCGAAGGCAAACACTTCAAAATGCTCAAATTTCGTTCAATGGTTGTTGATGCTGAGGCTAGACTCGCGGAACACGCTGGCCTGAACGAAGGCAGCGGAGTACTTTTCAAGATCAGAAACGATCCACGGATCACTCGAGTAGGAGGCGTGCTCCGCAGGTACAGCCTTGATGAGCTTCCCCAGCTATTCAACGTCTTATCCGGAGCAATGAGTCTTGTGGGGCCACGGCCTCCTTTGCCCCGAGAAGTCGAATCCTACGAAGAAGAGGTTCACCGAAGGCTGCTGGTCAAGCCAGGAGTGACCGGTCTTTGGCAAGTCAGTGGGCGCTCCAATCTCTCCTGGCAGGACTCTGTTCGATTGGACCTCTACTACGTGGAAAACTGGTCACTGGCCGGCGACCTAATCATCCTGTTCCGCACTGGCAGGGCCGTGCTTGGCGGTCATGGCGCCTATTAGGCACAACAGAGACGAAGACGACCCATGGGGAAGTTAAGACGAATGCGCAGCAACGGGACGATAACGAACGGTCTGCTGTGGGCACGAGAGGCTGAAGTATGACCGACATGCAAGAACGCGAAACCACTCCGCGCGAGTCCGAGGAAGGCCGCGAAACCACTCCTACGAAGCATCGTCGGCGTCTGCTTGCCTCCGCAATATCCCTTGCAGCCCTCCTAATAATTGTGGGAGGTGCCGTCCTTTGGCTCGGGGCCAGGGCCGCCACCATCAAGGGCGAACTTGAGGCATCAACCCAGTTAGTGCCTGAACTCAAGGAAAGTATCTTACAGAACCATTCTGCTGAGGCGATATCTGCTGCAGAGGAGCTGAAGCGGCACACAGCAGCTGCACGAGATGCAGCATCTGATCCCCTCTGGTCTCTGGCTTCGGCGACACCCTGGCTCGGTGTGAACTTCTCCGCCACGGCGGAGATAGCGCGGTCTGCCGACGATGTGGCAACCCTTGGTGTTGTCCCGTTGGTAAAGGTTTATGACACTGTCAACTGGGACAGGCTTGTACCCAGTGGCGCTGGTGCTGACCTTGATCCAATCCGCAACGCCGCCCCCAACGTTGCATCAGCCGCCCATGCCGTCCGAATTTCAGCTGAACGCTTGAATGCAATTGACACGGACGGTCTTTTCCCACAGATCGCCGGACCGCTAAGCCAGGCAAAGCAACAGCTTGGCTCCATTATTGACGAGCTCGACACGGCGTCGGACGCAGCCACCTTAGCCCCGGCAATGCTGGGTGCCGACACTCCTCGGCACTATCTCCTTCTAGTCCAAAACAACGCCGAGGCCCGCGCAACCGGCGGGATTCCCGGTGCATTGGTCGTCCTCACAGCAGACAAAGGCAAATTCAGTCTTTCTGCGGAAAGCAGCGCTACCGAACTTGGCACGTTCACGCCCCCGGTTTCGGTGGATGAGGAGCAGGAGCGGATCTACAGCAACCGCATGGGGACGTTCATGCAGGACGTCAACTTCACCCCCGACTTCCCAACCAGCGCGGCCACTGCGTTAAAGATGTGGGAGCAGAAGAAGGGGGAGAACCTGGATGGCGTTATTTCCATCGACCCTGTAGCACTAAGTTATATTTTGGATGCCACTGGTCCGATAAGCCTCCAAGATCCACAGCTCGTTGCCTTGACGGCTGGGAAACTGCCGAACCAGCTGTCGGGTATGAATGTAGTTAAGACTCTCCTGTCAGACGTTTATGCTGAGATCAAGCAGCCGAAGCTACAGGATGCTTATTTCGGTGCCGTTGCCAAAGACATCTTCCTCGCACTAACTTCTGGACATCCAGATGCGAAAAGTCTTCTAACAGGCATTGGGAAAGGCGTACAAGAACATCGTGTCCTGCTCTGGTCAGCGGAGCCCAGAGAACAAACCGTGCTCGGCAAGTACGCGCTCAGTGGTTCAATATCCGGACCGAGTGTTCCCGCGGCGCAATTCGGGGCCTACTTCAACGACGGCACCGGCGCGAAAATGGATTACTACGTCAAGCGAACCGTCCAACTGGTGACCCAGTGTTCCGTGGACGGGTACGGTACCGTCAAGATGCGCATCACCAGCACCAACACTGCTCCGGCGGACGCAGCCACCACGCTCCCTACCTATGTGACAGGAGGCGGAGCATATGGGGTTCCCGCTGGCACCGCCCAAAGCAATGTGGTCGCGTACGGTCCTGCTCAAGCCCAGGTCGAAACTGCCACTCAAGACGGAAGGAATGTTCCATTCGGCGCCCAGCTTCACGATAACCGGCCTGTTGGCAGCCTCACACTGACTCTCGCGCCGGGCCAGAGCAGCACTGTGGAATTCACTTTTGGGAAAATAGTCCAGCACACTCAACCCGATGTGATCGTGACCCCGACAGTCCAAGCCGTCGACAAAGTGGTTCTTCCCACCGCCTCAGAGGGTTGCGGCGCTACCGGATAACTGGCAGGTTAACCCTTTGTAACAGCTTTGGATTTTCTTTGCAGTGCGCACCCGACAGTGATAACTTCTCTGTTGGGTGGGTCTCAGATTTCAGTTCACGAGTTCGTGGTGGGTGAAATCACTTCATCACATTGAATTCCGCATCGGTCTCAACCATGTATATAGGTCTCAGGGGGACAAATTGAAGAAATCTCTTGCTGTGCTCGCGCTCGCGGGCACAATCGCTTTTGGCGCTTCCGCTCCGGCAATGGCCGTCGATTACCCGGCTCCGGTCCAACAAGGCACCGTTTCCAGCGCAACCGTAACTGTCGGCGGAACGGTTGTATTCTCCGGAACAGGCTTCACGCCCGGCGAAACCATCAACATCACGATTACCTTTACTCCGGCTCCTCAGGGCGCAGCGGCACCCGGTACTGGTGGTGGTATCGCGATGGCAGTGCCGGCAGCTCTTCCGTTGGCACCCACTACAACTACCTTGACTGCGGTTGCGAATAGCTCTGGAGCTTTCTCCACCAATGTCACGCTGAACTCGGCCGGTACGTACGTGCTGACCGCCGTCGGCGCATCCTCCGGCCACACCGTCACCGCAACTGTGGTCGCTACTGGTGTAGCCCCAGCGGCCGCTGGCACGGGTCTCGCAAACACTGGCGGCACGGGATTGGCTAACACCGGTGTCGACTCCAGCCTCGTTCTTTGGGGCCTGGTTGGCGCTGGCGCACTCGTAGCCGGCACGGCCTCCGTCGTGGTGGTTCGCCGCCGCGCCAAGACCGAAACCGCAGCCTAACCGCAAGCTAAAGGAGGGGTTGTTTCCGGTAACGGGGAACAACCCCTCCTTGTTTGCGTATGGGGTAATTTGTGTCCATGGGGAGACATTGGAGAAGACGCAAGGGGTTCAGGATCGAGTTGCCGTCGATTCCGAGAATTCCCCGCATCCCGAACCAAGCATGGCCGATCATATTTCTACTTCTACTCGCGGCAGCATCCTTCAGCGTCGCCGCCCTCGCATTGATGCGCCGCTCATGAACCGTCCGGCACTCCGCCGATGGATCGTTTTAGGCTATTTCACTGCACTTGCCCTCATCGCTTTCTGGCCATCTCCCGTTGACGGACCAATAGACGGCCAACTTGGCGCCGTCTTAGAGTTCCTCCATCGGCGCGGTATCCCTCAATGGATCGACTACGGATTCGTCGAGGCATCCGGCAACGTACTCCTCTTTGTCCCGGCGGGCTTGCTCCTCAAATTGACGCTTCCGCGTTTGCGATGGTGGCAACTTCTCGCATTCGGCGCAGCAGTTTCAGCCACCGTAGAGTTCGGGCAGTTGCTGTTTCTGCCCCACCGTTTTTCCAGCTGGCAGGACGTCATGATGAACACAACTGGCGTAGGCATCGGGCTGGCGTGCACAGCGCTGTTCAACTGGTTGCGGGCGCGGCAAACCGCCGTGAGCGAGTCTTAACCTTACGTTCCCAAGATCAGCGCGACGGGCATGTTAACTTGTAAAAACCCCTCGCCTTAACTCCCACCCGGCACCCCAAGCTAAGTGAAAGATCTACACCTTTGGAATCGCTCCACCCCATCAGGATCCTGACCGTTTGCACCGGTAACATTTGCCGCTCCCCTGTTGCCGAACGCCTGCTTCAGGCCGGCCTGGACCAAGTTCGCCCCGGTGGTTTTGAAGTCCGCAGCGCCGGCACCCATGCCATGGTCGGCAGCCCCGTACAGCCGCTCTCCGCCGAGATCATCCGCACTTACGGAGGCAGCCCGGACGGATTCGCCGCGCGACAGATAACACCCAAAATCCTGAAGGAATCGGACCTCGTGCTCACCATGGCGACCAAGCACCGGGGCGAAGTCCTCCAACTGGACGCATCCCTACTCAAGCGGACGTTCACCATCCGCGAGTTCGCACGCATGGTGACAGCCCTTGAAGAACGAGGCGACGCATCGCCGTCGAACTCTGACCACATCCGCCAGTGGCGGGAGCTGCCCGCAAAGGCCTCAGCCGTGCGCCACTTGGTCCTGGCCGCCGAAGCCTCCGACAACGACGTCGAGGACCCCTTCCGCCGCGGCCCCGAAGCCTACCAGCGCATGGAAGACGAGCTAGCGCCCGCCATCCTCAGCATCCTCCGGTACGCACGCCTATCGATGCAGCCGTCCTAATCGAGGAACTCCTTCATCCACGATTTCAGGTCTTCGCCGAACTCAGGCCGCTCGGAAGCCAACGTGATGACGGCCTTCAGGTAGCTGAGCTTGTCGCCGGTGTCGTAGCGGCGCCCGCGGAACACGACGCCGAAAACTCCACCGCCCTCGCCGTCGCCTGTGGCAAGCGCCTCGAGCGCGTCCGTCAGCTGGATCTCGCCGCCACGACCAGGTCCAGTCCTCTCAAGGACGTCGAACACCGCCGGATGCAGAACATAGCGACCAATCACCGCCAGGTTTGACGGCGCCTCTTCAACCGCCGGTTTCTCCACCAAGCTATTGACCCTAACGAAGCCTTCGCCCGGGATGGCAGTGATATCGGCGCATCCGTAGGCACTGATCTGCGAGGGCTCCACCTCGATAAGGGCAATCACCGAACCACCCGTTTTCGCCTGGACCTCGATCATCGTGGACAGGAGCTCATCCCTGTCGTCGATAAGGTCATCGCCCAAAAGCACCGCGAAGGTTTCGTCGCCCACATGCTGCCTCGCGCACAGGACCGCGTGGCCCAAGCCCTTCGGCTCGCCCTGACGCACATAATGGATCGGGCCGAGGCGCGAAGCATGCTGGACCGCTTCAAGGCGTGCCTCGTCGCCCTTAAGCTCCAGGGTGCGTTCGAGAAACGGTGCCCGATCGAAATGGTCCTCCAGCGAGCGCTTGTTGCGCCCGGTGATCATCAGAAGATCGTTGAGTCCGGCGTTCACAGCTTCCTCAACCACATACTGGATGGCCGGCCGATCGACCACCGGCAACATTTCCTTTGGCATCGCCTTGGTAGCAGGCAAGAAACGCGTGCCCAAACCCGCTGCCGGAATAACTGCTTTACGAACTGTATCCCCCATAGTCATGTGGAAAATCCTACGAGTTGACGATTCGATTCACGAAGTTTGGGGGCAAGATTTCGCATCTAGTGCTGCCCGCTTTGGTGCTTTTCGGCGCGATTGCGTATACCTCCTGGCGTGAGCGCGAAGACGGCCCGAAAGCAGGTCCCGGGCCGTCTTCTGGTTGTGGTTCATTACGGGGCGTAAGCCCACCCGAGGTAACCCGGAGGCCACGTGATGCTCTTGACGCTGATCGGCTGACCGGGTTCAAGGGTGGTGATCACCTGGCCGTTCCCATTGGAGATGGCGACATGCCCGTTTCCTGCGTCCCAGCGGGGAGACGAGTAATAGACGAGAGCGCCGGCCGGCGGGTTCTTGTCAGTGTGGATCCGGCCTCTGGCTGCCTGCCACCGATAGTTTGAGATGGCGTTGGGGAAGGAGAAACTGTTGCCATAAGCCCGTGCCGCAAACACCTCGCACCACCCACCGAGGCTTGTGTTGCCAATCATGGACCTTGCGTAAGCGACGGCCTTAGCCTCACGGCTCCCGCCCGACTGCGCAGGTGCCGGCGGATCGCAGGGAGGCACGATGGGCGTCGCTGATCCTGTGATCACGAACGCATCCGCTGCGTAGCCGATCCGGCCGCCTCCCAGATCCACCCTGTCCCAAATATTGCTCGCTTCCCACGGGCCTTGAACATTCGCTCCCCGCACATAGCAAAGGAGGGTGACCGAGCCGCCCTTTGGGATCGTGCCCACGACGGATGCCGAAAGCTGAGGTGCCGAGCGTACGTTGAGCGAGTAGGTTTTCCCGAGCCTTCCTGTCGCCGCGTCGGCGGGCGCTGCGAAAACTGCGCCTCCCGCTAGCAATGCAGCCGATACCGCGCCAGCTGCCAGTGCACGTCTGAATCGTGTTTTCGAAACCATAGAGCCCCCATATCAATGTGGTCCCCAGCGGACCACACACCTCAGAGTTTTGCATGGGGAAAATGTTCCCGAGAGTTTCTAAAACAAATCTTGATCAGAAATTAAAGGGCACGAGCGCTGTCTTTTTGCCGCGCACCCAGAGGCGCGGCGGGTTACGAGGCTCTGAAGTTTGCCATTTAGCCGTCGTGCTGGCCCAGGGCGGCCCTGCGCTCGTAGCGGGAGCGCGCGTGTTCGTAGGCTTCGCGAAGGAGTTGACGAACTGTCGTCTCGGTTGAGGGTCCGGGATTGACCACAGCGAGCCAGCCTTGGGAACCATAGACGGGATGCGCGATCACCGTATCGTCCTCGGCGGGAGCTTCAGCAACTGGAAGTTCCCCCGCTTCGCGACCGATCCGCTCGACAAAGGAAGCCTTCCCGGCACCGATGTTCACCCGGAATGCGCCGGCGCGATCGAGGTGGGACTGTTCGTCGTCGGGATAGTTCTTGGTCACGATGGTCGCGAACGGCTGGGTCGCCTTGGGCATCTTGCCGTCCGGAGCGTAGTAGAAAAACGTGTCACCCCAGGCGATCTCCGGGGATCCGTCCTCAGGCCCCGCCGTGAAGGCCAAGGTTCCTTCGAAACTCTGAACAAGCGCGATGATCTCGTCGATCGTCATGCACCCAGCCTAGCTCCGAGCCGGCCGCACCGGGTGTTCGCTCAGGATTGAGAGGCGGTTGAAAGCATTAATGCCTATCCCCGCCATGCAGAGAACGCTGATCTGCTCATCCGAGTAGGCGTCGCGGGCCCTGGCAAACAACTCCGGCGTTGGACGGGCCGAGCTCATGCGCGTGATTTGCTCAGCTAGCTCGAGGGCGACCTTTTCGGCTTCGTTGAAGAGCGACACCTCGCGGAAAACCGTCACCAGGGAAAGCCGCTGCTCCGTCTCGCCGTAGCTGAGGGATCGACGGTGATGAAGGTCAAGGCAGAACGCGCACCCGTTGATCTGCGATGCCCTGTAGTTCACCAGCTCCAATGTCCGCCGCGGGATACCCACCCGATCTGCCTCAGCTGTAACCTGCTCCGCGTAATTTGTAAGCGCTTGGTAGAGCCCAGGCAGCTGCTTGTCCAAGTAGCCTGCTAGCCGCGACGTGTTTTCACTCATTTGGTGAGCCTATCGGAGGAAGGGTTTCAGGTTCCAAGACTCATGGTCTGCTTGCTCTACCGGTATCCGGTGCGGAAAGTGTATGTTCATCCGGGGGGCTCATCGTCAAGACCGACATGTGTGCGGAAAGGCCAGGATAACTCCCTGCACCACAATCCACCGTCATCGCGTCACTGGTTTGAAAGGTCTCTGATGTCCACTTCGCCGTATCAGCCGCAGGCTCCCCAGTACAACATCCAGCAGAACAACTCTTTGGAGCACTTCCAAGGCACAAAGTTCAAGGAGAAGGCGACCATTTTCGCCGTCATTGGCTTCTTCGTCCTCGGTGTCGTGTTCGGACCGCTCGCCATCATCAACGCGAACAAGGCCGAGAAACTCCACCACTCCGCCACCTTCGGGAAGGTTCTGGGCTGGTTCGACACCATCGCCGGGGCGCTTGCCATCGTCCTTTTCGTGGTTTTCATGATCGCCGCAGCTTCCTCGCACTCCTAGGAAGGAAAGAAGTTCGCCGGATGTGCTTGGTGAACTGGTCCCCGAGAGTTGGACCGGCTCAGTAAGAGCCCAAGCCGCGAGGGCCTGAGCACGGTATTACACCGGACTCAGGCCTTCGAGCTTTGTGGGTTCTTTCGGTGTTGTACTTACCAGTCCCCCCTCGGGCCGTTGCAGCTGGTGGCGGACAACCGGACGTGAGCAACCGGACGCAAGGTGGCGGCAGCACCGCCGTCGTACGCTATTCGAGGTCGGCGATTTTTCGTCCGGTACGGTCGGGCGTCAGGACGGAGAAGATGACGCCGGCCGCGGGACCGATGATGCCGAGTGCGAGCGCGAAGGGGACGGTGCCGGCGAGGGTGAGAGCGAACAGGGGGAAGACACCTGCTCCGAGGCCGCGGCCCACGTAGTAGCTCGCGCTGGAGCCGGTGGAGCGGATGCGCGTGGGGAAGAACTCGGACATCCAGACGCCGAGTACGCCGAAACCTCCCGCCCCGCCTGCGCACATCATGAGTGCCCAGAAACCGGGCGCCGCCCAGAACGCGTTGGTGATTTGGGCGTGTCCGGAGGTGAGCAAGGACAAGAACCAGACGAAGCCCACGGTTCCAAAGACGCATGCGGCCATGAACGCGTACTTGCGGCGGATCCGATCGGAGATGAAGCCAGTGGCCGAGTACGTGATGATCGTGGAGACGTAGCCGAGCAGGACGATCACGCTGACGGTATCGAGCGACAGTTTCTGCGTCTTGAGCAGGTACGTCGAAAGGTAGGCGCCCACCGAGTTGGTGGTGAGGAACATCGCCGTCGAAAGGATCATGAACAGCACCGTCCCGTAGGCGAAGCGGCGGCGGAAAATGTCGATTACGGGAACTTTGGAGCGGCGCAGTTCCTCCGGGAGCGTTCCATTCTTGCGATGCTCCTGGTAAACCAGCCACTGCTTGGATTCAGGCAGCAGCTTCAGTGCCGCCACCCCGATCAGCAGGCTGATCAGGCCGATCGCCACGTAACCAGCCCGCCAGCCGAGATCGTGCCCCAGGATGGACAGGAACATGTAGATGAGCCCGGCGGTGAGGATCTCGCCAACGAAGTACATGGACTGGATGATGCCGCCCATGGTGCCGCGTTTCTTGGTCTGCCAGCATTCGGTGAACATCGAGAAGGACAGTCCGAACAGGCCACCCATGCCGATGCCGGCAAGGACGCGGGTGAGCAAGAAGAGTTCGTAGTTGGTGGCGAGGCCACCGAGCGTCGCTGCGACACCGAACGCGAGGACAGAGATAGCGAAAGTACGACGGCGGCCCAGCGTATCGCCCAGGGTACCGAACACGAACCCGCCCAGGATCGAGGCGAAGCCTTGGACAGTGGCGACCGTGACCAGCGCGATGGTGGAAACGTGCAGGCTGTCCGAAATATACGCCAGCGGGAAACCGATCAGGTTCAGCTCGGCGCCGTCGAACAGCGTGCCAAGCAAGGCGAAAGCCAGGATGAACCGGATCTCCCTGCGCGTGTAGAAGGCGGAGGTGCCGCCCGCCGGTGCGGGGCTTCCTGCTTCTGTGGCCCTGTGCACCGAATGTTCCTTAAGGGCGTGTGCGGTTTTGTTCAGCTCGCGCATTGCGAGTCCTCCTTCTCCAGCTGCGGTGCTGGGGGTCGTCGTTGACCAGGATTGGAGAGTGGAACTTTGGGAAGGATGGCGGGCGGTTGGCCCGCCATCCTTGGGACCCTGCTGTTAGGCGGGGACGGGGACTATGCGGAGACGGTGACGCTGCCCAGGTTGGCGGACTTCAGTGCCAGGGCGATTTCGTTGCCGGCACCCTCGGCGAGAGGGAGCAGCGGCGGGCGGACGGTGGCGTGCTCCAGGATGCCGCGGGCGACGAGTCCTTCCTTGAGGGCAACCGTTCCCTCCATGTGGGAGCCGCGGTGGTAGACGTTCTTGGTCACCGGCAGGAGGCGGTCGTGGATGGCGCGGGCGGCGGTGTAGTCCTTTGCCTTGCCGGCGGCGATCAGTTCCACGAGCGGTTCCGGGGCGAGTCCCCCGTAGCCGACCAGGGCGCCGTCGACGTCGAACATGGTGTGCAGCAGGTACTCGTCATGGCAGGTGAGGATCTGCAGCTCCGGGTAGGTGGCGCGCAGGACGGGGATTTCGGTGTCCCAGCGCTTCATGTTGCGGACACCGTTCTTGGTGGCGAAGACGCCTTCCTGGCCGGCGATCTCGAGCTGGGTGTCCAAGTCATAGGTGGCCTTGGTGGCATCCGGGTACTGGAACAAGATGAGCGGCAGGCCCGAGGTTTCGTAGATCTCCTTGTACCGGGTTTGCGGAGCGCCCTTCTGGTAGCCGAAGCGGAGCCAACCGTGCGACGGGTAGACAAGTCCGGCTTCGGCGCCGGCTTCGACAGCCCGCTTGGCTTCGAGGGCCGCGACCGTGTTTCCTTCGCCGGTGATGCCCGCGATGATCGGGATTTCTCCGTTGACGGCGTTCTTGAACTCGCGGATGACAAGAGCTTGCTCGTCCTGGGTCAGGAACGTGCCTTCGCCGGCGTGGCCCAGCACGACCAGGCCCTTGACGCCCTCCACGCTGCCGAGCCAGCCGCCGAGCCGGTGGATCGCGTCGACGTCGACGCTGCCGTCACGGTTGAACGGCGTTACAGGTGCGGGAACCAGCCCGCGAAGATCGATGGTCATGAGAGCTTCCTCTGTTTTCTTGATCGTAGTCCCGGTTATGATGAAAACGTTCCCGGGAACGTTTTCATTCTGCGACGTGGTCCAGCTCACTGTCAAGACCCTGCTTCTCGGTGGGAGGAAATAGAGTGTGTCCTAGGACAATTTCGGACAGGAGTATTCGTATGGAACGGGCTGCACCAGGCGCGACCGTCACACTGCGGGACGTCGCCGCGGCCAGTGGCGTGAGCCTGTCCACTGCAAGCCGCGCCCTGGACGAGCGGGGGCCCGGCACGCGCTCGGCGGCGGCTGAGCATGTCCGGAAAGTCGCGGAGGAACTTGGCTACCGCCGGAACTCGTTTGCCTCAAGCCTGCGGCGCGGCGAAACCCGGACGCTCGGCGTCCTGGTGCCGCGCCTCAGCGACACCGTCATGGCACTCATGTTCGAGGAACTGGAGCGTGCGGCGTCGGACCGCGGCCTCTTTGCCATGGTCGCCACGAGCGGCGATGACCCGGAGGACGAGCGCCGGGCAGCCGAAACGCTCCTGGACCGCAACGTCGACGGCCTGATTCTGGCAACAGCACGGCTCGACGACGAACTGCCGCGGCTTCTGCGCGAACGGCGTGTGACGCACGCGTTGGTCTTGCGGACCGACGGCGTGAGCCCCTCCGCCCTCGGCGACGACGAAGTGGGCGGCTACTTGGCGGTTCGGCACTTGATTGACCTGGGGCATCGGGACATCGCCGTGGTCACCGGGCCTTCCTTCACGTCCAGCGGAGTCGCCCGCCTCGCTGGAGCACGCCGGGCCTTCGTCGAGGCTGGCATCGATCCCCGCCCGGAATGGCTGATCGCCGCCGGTTACGGAATTGAGAATGGGTTCACGGCCGGGGAGACCTTGTTGGGCGCGGGGGCCGGATCGGGCGCCAGCCCCTCTGGCGGGCGCCTGCCCGGGGACCGGCCGACGGCGGTGTTCGCCGCCAACGACAACATCGCCTTGGGCGTTATCGCAGCAGCGCACCGCTGCGGAATCGCCGTCGGACCGGATTTAGCACTCGTGGGCTACAACGACACCCCCCTGTCGGCCCGGCTCTCCACTCCCCTGTCATCGGTTCGGGTGCCCCTTGCGCAGATCGCGAGCACCGCCGTCGACCTCATCCTCAACCCCGGCAAGGAACCGCACATCCGCAAGGCCATGCCCACCCTGATTCCAAGGGAATCAAGCGGGCCGCCGAGGCACCTTGCGGGGTCCGGGCGGGGGTAGGCGGTTGGGACGATGCTTTGCCTTACTCACCGTCCCGACGGGACCGGACCCATCGCGACATAAAGTCAAAGGCGCTCACGAACGCCAGCGCAATAGCCAGCATCGGGGCAACAAGCAGGACTTCCCGAATGACATTCCTGCCGCTCCACCACTCGAAATTGGCGACCATCACAACGATCGTCAAGAGCACCGCCCGGCCCGTCGCCGTTACTTCTGCACCGAGGACGTCGGCGATCAGCTGGGCGCCGAGACACACCCCAAGGATGGGACGACTCGCTGGCAGGGGCGCGGCGATGGCTTCCTTCTCCGCCGCCAGGAACGGATAGGCAGCCGTTTCGTAGACCCCGATCGGTCCACCGAGCTCGTCTGCTCTGCCGCGCGGACGTCGTTCAGCGTTGTGGCGCCGTTGATGAGGATTTTTGTGTAATACAATTCGACACTCTCGTGATTTTGACCGAGGCACCTTCGGGGATAGGTCAGCCTTCCCGCTCAGCCCAGTTCGGCTGACCGTCGGGGGTCGGCTGCATACTCGGACCACCCGCCCGGGTAAAGGCGTCCGCGGCCGAGTCCCGCATGCTCGAGCGCCAGGAGGTTGTGGCAGGCTGTGACGCCGGAACCGCAATAGGAGACGACGGCGGATGCGTCCTCGATCCCGACGCTCAGGAACGCTTCACGAACCTCGGCGATCGGGCGCAGGTGCCCGCTTTGCGTGAGGTTCCCGCGGCATGGAACGTTGATCGCGCCCGGGATGTGCCCCGGCTGCGGGTCGGTGGGCAGCTGGAGGCTTCCGTCGAAGCGGTCAGGATTGCGTGCATCGACGACGGCGGCCCCTGACGTGACGCCGTCGACGTCGGCAAGGCCTGCCTCGGGCCATGGCGACATCGTGAATGTTGCCGGCTCAGGCTCGGTGGGGCGGGTCTCCAATGGACCCGCCCAGGCGGCAAGTCCGCCGTCGAGCACCGCAGCCCGGCAGCCGAGCACCCGGAGCATCCACGCAAGCCGGGCGGCGATCACCCCTCCGGCATCGTCGTAGGCGACAACGGTTGTCTCGTTGCCAATTCCCAGCGAAGACATGCCCTGTGCAAAGACCTCCGGGGCGGGAAGCGGATTCAGGCCTCGCGGTCCCGAAGGACCCGATAGCCACGCGTCGAGATCCACGAACACAGCGGCGGGAAGATGCCCGCCGTCGTACGCTTCCCGGCCCGAGCCGCCGTCGAGGTACCAGCGGACATCTGCGATCACTACGTCGCTGCGGTGGGCTTCAAGCCATGCCGCATCGACGAAAGGAGGGAAGTCGGTCCGAGGTTGCTGGCTGCTGTCCATGCAATGCACGATAATGGAGATGTCCACTATGTGAGCAATATTGTCTCACGATTCGGATATCGCGGCTGCTGCCGGAATCGAGTTCGTGGGTGAGAGCCGAGTGCGCGGGACTTACGGCGGATTCCTCCCCGCCTAACGGCCGATTCCACGCCGCGTTCCCTGTGTGTCAGGGGAATGTGCCGTTAGACGGGGATTTATCATCACACAAGATTGCCCGGCTCCTGTCAGTTGTCCATCGTGATCGATTGAACTTCGTTCACGGGTCAGAACGTCCAGGGCATCGCGTCGTGGTTGAAGTCGCGGAACGATCCGAACTTTCCTGCGTTGAAAGCCAGGCCGTCGCCGTCCCGGTCCCGGCAAGCGACAACCTGGCCGAAGAAGACCTGGTGATCGCCGACGTCGTACTGGTGGACCACCTTGCATTCCGCCTGTGACAGCGCTCCGGCGATGACGGAAAGCCCGCCCTCGGTGGTGTCGAACTCGCCGGTCTCGAAGCGGGCGCCGCCGCGCGTGGCGAACTGCCGCGCCACCGCCTCCTGCTTGGCACCGAGGATCGAAATCCCAAACTTTTCGCTGGCCAGCAGGGCATCCCCCGTGCGGGTGTTGAAGTTCAGGGAGATCATCAGGATTGGCGGGTCCAGGCTGATGGACGTGAGCGAGTTGATGGTCATCCCGTACTGCTCACCATCGTGCTCGGTAGTCACCACGGCCACGCCGGTGAGAAAGCGGCCCATGGTCCGGCGCATGGCCAGTCCGTCGGGCTCGGCGAAAACTGCAGGGATGCCCATGTCAGTTCTTTCCATCCTGGTAGTAGCGCACTTCGAACATCTTGGCCCCGCCCTCGGAGACCCACGGGCCGTGTTCCATGCCCGGCGGACGGGTGGCCCAGTCCCCGGCACGGAAGGTCCTGCCCAGCCGCTGGTCCACGAAGGAACCTTCGAAGATGAAGACTTCTTCCCAGAAATCATGGGTCAGGGCGCCATTGGGAGAGGTGTCCGTGCCCGGTTCGAACTTCAGGATCCGGGTCACTGCATCGTTGGAGTCGTCGCGGGCAAGGATCGCCTCGGAAAGGCCCTCGATGTGGGGGACGCACGGTGTGAACTCCACGGAAGACGTGGCTGTGAATTCGAATTCAGGCTTTGCCATGGCTAGTTCTCCTCCTTGCGGCCGTCCACGCCGTAGCTGGCCAGGAACTCGTCGAGTTCCGCGACCTGCGCTTCGTAACCATAGTTGCGGTAGGTGTACACGCCCTTCACGACGAACGGAGCGCCGGCGTAGAAGAGCTCGTACTGCTGGTGGCGGCCCGCGAACTCCGAGCCGATGATGTCCCACGCGAGACGGAAGAGCTTGATGCGCTCCTCGCTCGAAACGCCCGGGGAGGCGATGTAGCGTTCGACGTCGGGCGCCGTCACCGGGCTCTTCATGTCCACCACTCCGGAGGGCAATTGCAAGACGCCGCCACCCACGAGGTCGCGCAGGATCGCAATGACCCGCGGGTAGGTTTCGGATTGCAGGCCCATGACCCCGTACAGCGCACGCTTGCCCGGGACGAGCATGCCGGAGGAATCCACTTCAGCGGAGTACTCCGCGGCGATCAGCGCGGACTCCACCGAAGAAACCAAGGCCGCGAGTTCGCCGAGTTTCTCCTGGACGCCGGGGATCTTGTCCGTGCCGTTGACCTGCGTGACCTTGCGGGCAACTGCGGCGATGAACTGGAGCTTGGTGGTGAAACGGGTCTGGGCCTGCCAGTTGCCCAGGGCATGCGCGCCGGTTTCGAAGAACTGGCGGCGCAGGGTTTCCACGTTGCGGTCGACGAAGACCCGGTCCCAAGGAACCAGGACGTCTTCGAAGATCACCAGCGCATCCGGCTCGTCGTAGTGGCTGGTCAGCGGGTAGTCGAACTCGCTGGTCGCGGCGGGGCTGAACGGGCGGCGGCAAAGGAATTTCAGGCCCTCCGTGGCCGTTGGCAGCGCGAAACTGATGGCGAAGTCGACGTCATCCGGGCCGAGGGGCTTGATGCAGGTAACGAAGACTTCGTCGGCGATCGCACCGCCGGTTGCGAGCATCTGCGAGCCCCGGACAATCAGGCCTTCCTCGGTTTCCTTGACGACGCCTACCTGCAGGAAGTCGCCCTCCCAGCCGGACGCCGTCGTCGCCCGTGAAACCTGCGGTGGGATGATCGCGTAGGACACGTAGAGGTCTTCGCGGAGGATGCGCTCATAGTAGCGGCGGATATTGCCGCCAAAGTCCCGGCCGGCGTCGTTCGCGTTTTCGAAGACCTCCGGGTGCGCGGCGAAGGCCGCGAAGAAGGTGCCCACGTGGTCCGGGCTCCGGCCCACCCAGCCGTGGGTGTGCTTGGCCCAGCGCTCGACGGCGAGGCGCCGCAACTTCAGTTCTTCCGCGGTCCGCGGGATGCTGAACACCCGGTTGGCGGTGCCGTTGATTTCTTCGCTGTGATACTGCATGCCGTTGGCTGGGTCGGCGGCGATGTCGAACAGCTCGGCGATGGTGCGGATGACGTTGCGGAACGCCGGGTGCTCGGCAACATTTTCGACGGCTTCTCCGTCAATCAGTACGGTACGCCCATCATTGAGCGTCTTGATGTACTCTTCTCCGGTCCTCATGACTGGTGTCCTTTCGTGATCACATACGTGTGGTCGATGGTGTTTCCATTCGGGAAGGTCAGTTCGATGCGCCATTCCCGGCCATAAATGAACTCGCCCCCGATGACAGGCAGCGTGCCTCCGAGGCAGACGAAATCGCGGTCGCCGATGCCGTTGCGCTCAAGGAGGAGTCCGACGACGTCGGCCGGGGTCCGCAGGTTGTCGAGCGTGCCGTCCTGGTATGGTCTGCCGTCCACCCACGTGCGGGCACGGCAGTCGTCCAGGGAAAGCTCTTCGAGCTTCGGGACCGCGATGACGGTTCCGGCCACCGGTTTGGGACAGGCGCGTTTGGAGTCGCCGACGTCGACGGTCTCGACGTGGCGGTCCGTGTGGTCCGAGGCGATTCCAAGGTAGTAACGTCCGCGGTGGCGGATGTAGAGGGGCTCGATCTCGCCGGAGGTCTGCTCCCCTGCGACAGCCAGTTCCCTCTCGGCACTGACGGTTCCGGGCTCCACGGGATAGAACATGGGCACGGCCGGCGGCGGAGCGACGCCGATGGCGGCAAGTTCATCGATGTGGTGCTGGACGGCCGCCGCGTCGCGGCCCGTGTAGCCGGCGACGACGGCGTGGAAGTCGGTGAGCTCGATCCTCTCGCCGGTGCCCGCGACGTCGAACGTCAACGTTTCGATGCTGGTCTTCATGGATCTTCTTTCGTGGTCAGCGGGTTTTGGTGGTCAGCGGGCGAGGCCCGAGTAGTCCGCGAGCCGGTCGGCGATGACCGGGAACTCACTGCGGATGGTCTGGACAAGGCCGGGGTCAATGGTCGCGCGCAGCACCTCTTCGCCGGTTCCGGCCTCGGCAACGAGGCGGCCGGCGGGATCAACAATGCGGCTCGTACCGCCGAGATCGACGCCTTCCTGGGTTCCGGCCGCGTTGCAAGCGAGCACGAAAACCTGGTGCTCGACGGCGCGGGCTGAGGTCAGGAGCTTCCAGTGCTCCCGGCGGGCGGCCGGCCAGGCGGCAGGAACAACCACGATTTCCGCTCCACGGACGCTCAGCTCCGACCAGAGACCCGGGAATCGAAGGTCGTAGCAGGTGGTTCCTGCCATCCGGCCAAACGGAGTGTCCGCGACGGGAAGGGAGTTTCCGGGGGTGAGCAGCTCCGATTCGAGCGATTTGTAACCGAAAACGTGGAGTTTTGAATATTGGTGGACCATCTTGCCGTGCGGATCCAGGAGTACGGAGGTGTTGCGGAAAACCTGGGCGCCACTGGGGGTGCGATCCGGGGTACTGCCGCCCTCGCGCTCCACGATGCTTCCAATGTGGACGTGGGCCTTAAGGTCCTTCGCGACGGCCGCGCACATGGCGACCGTGGGGCCTGCCAAGGTTTCGGAGCGTTCCGGGTATTGCTCGAAGTGGAAATACCCGGCACTCCAGAGCTCCGGGAGCACGATCAGATCCGCGCCGCGTTGTTCACACAGCTTCGCCTCCGCGCGCTCGATGCGCTGGCTCTGGCTCTCGTTGTCCGGACTGGACAACTGGACGAGTGCAATGTCCATGGGTGCTCCTTGAGGATTGGCTTGAGTGCCGGCTCGTGAGTCGGCGGCGGTATGGGCGAAACCGGGGCCGGTGCAGGCCTTAGCTTCGATTGGCGTGGGCGGGTATGGCTTTGAGGACGGTGAGGGTGGAGTCGAGGTGGCTCCGGACGGCGGCCGAGGCGATCTGCGAGTCCTGGCTCCGGATCGCTTCGACGATGGCCCGGTGCTCGGCCACGACATGGTCGCTGCGGCCCTGGCTGTCCTGGATGGCCTTCACGCCCATGCGTTGCTGCTTGAAACGCTGCGAATCGTAGAGTTCCTCCAGCGCCGGGTTTCCCGCGGCGTGCACGATGTACTTGTGGAAGTTGATGTCACACTCGATGAACGCGACCGGATCTTCCAGGCTCGCCTCCTGTGCCCGGAGAAGCTCTTCAAGCTCGGGGCCGAGGTGGCCCAGGGACGCGACTTTGCGCACGGCCCAGTCTTCGATGACCTGCCGGACTTCCATCATGTTTTCGATGTCCTGGGCTGTCAGCGCCGGAACGTATGCGCCCTTGTGCGGGACGCGGCGAAGGAGTCCGGCTGCTTCGAGCCGCAGCAGGGCTTCGCGCGCCGGGGTGCGGGAAACACCTGCGGCCTCGGCGATCGCGTTTTCGCTGAGGAAGGCCTCCTGGTCCCAAGGCAGCGACGAGATTTCCCTGCGCAGCCATAGGTAGGCAGCCTCCGGAGCGCTCGGAGCGGGTTTCTGGAAAATGCTCATTGGTCCTCGATTCTGGGTGCCTTCATCCGGTCTTGGTGTTGTTCGTGGCGGCGACTCCGCCGCCACGAACGTTGACTACATCATGACTGTGCCACCTTGTGCCCGGGCTTCGCGTCTAGGTCGCTGAGCTTGATGTCCCTGGTTTCCTTGGCGAAGGCCACCGAGATGATCGAGATCACGCCCATGCCTGCAAGGTAGAGGGCGATCGCCTGCCCTGTGCCGAAGGCTTGGTAGAGGGCCAGGGCGATGATCGGTGACAGCGAGCCTGCGATGAGTGAAGCGAGGTTGTATGCCACCGACGTTCCGCTGTACCGGACCTTGGTGGGAAACATCTCGGAGAAGAACGCTCCGATCACGGCGCTGTAGGCGGCGAAGATCAGCAGGCCACCGACCGCCGCGAAAATAATCGCCACGGGTTGGCGCGTATCGAGCAGTGCGAAGAAGGCGAAGGCCCACGCCACCGTTGCTACGGACGCTCCGATCATCACGGGCTTGCGGCCGATCCGGTCGGCATAGATCGCCAGGAGGGGAACAGCGACGACGGCGGCTCCCTGCCCGATCATGACGGCGCTCAGGCCGGTCTGCCGGTCGATCTTGAGAATGTCCGTGACGTAGGTGATGAGGAACAGCGAGTAGATGTAGAAGCCGGCGTTTTCGCCCATACGGCTCCCGGCGGCAATGAGGATTTCGCGCCAGTTGCCGCGGAGGAGTTCCGCCAGCGGCAGCTTGGCGGCCTTCGCGTGCTCGGCTTCGGCTTTGGCCTGGGAAGCTTGGAAGAGCGGCGTCTCCTGGACGTAGAGGCGCAGTACAAGCCCGATGATCACGAGCAAGGCTGACAAACCGAACGCCATCCTCCAGCCCCAGGCAAGGAAGTCGGCCTGCGGCATGGCTGCCGACAACAGGGCGAGCACCCCGGCCGCCAGGAGGTTGCCAAGCGGCGGGCCGACGTTCGGCCAGGAAGCCCAGAAGGCCCGCTTGGTGGAGTCGTCGCTGTACTCGGATACCAGCAGCACCGCCCCGCCCCATTCACCGCCCAGGGCGAAACCCTGAATTAGGCGCAGGATCAGAAGAATCAGCGGGGCGGCGATGCCGATGGAGGCATAGGAGGGGATGCAGGCGATGAGGGCCGTGGCGATACCCATCATCAGGAGACTCGCGACGAGGGTGGATTTGCGCCCGTGCTTGTCTCCCAGGTGTCCCAGGACGATCGCGCCGAGAGGACGCGCGAGGAAGCCGGCGGCGAACGTTCCCAAGGCCAGCATCGTGCCGACGAAAGGATCCGTGCTGGGGAAGAACAGTTTGTTGAAGACAAGGGCTGCGGCAGTTCCGTAGAGAAAGAAGTCGTACCACTCGACGGCGGTGCCGGCGAGGCTGGATGCAGCAACCGCAGGCAGCGAGGTGTGCTTGCGCACTTCGCGCTCCTGTTGGGAAACATTGCTCATGGGGGAATCCTCGGGTTTGACGGGGTCGATGTGTTTCGATGCGCACCGTTGCGCAGGAGATTCGTACCGCCGGACGTCTCGGCCGGCCCTCGGTAATCGCTCACTTTCAGGCCGTACGATGACTGTAGACCATCTGTATACAACTTGTCTACAGAGCGAATACTAATTTTTTCGTCAACCTCTTGACGCGGACTGTGATCCAAGTCAACATTAGTGAATGGCTTTCACTAATGAAACAGCGGCAATGGCGCCGCCCGCAACTTCCAGCCCCGATGCTGGACTGAAGAAGAACGCAATCGGCACTCGCGACATTGTGTTCATGTTGGTGTCAGCGGCCGCGCCGCTGACCATCGTCGTCGGCATCGCCCCGCTCGCACTGGCGGTGGGCGGCGTCGGCGCCCCATCCATCTACCTCGCCGCGGCCCTCGGCCTTGGCCTGTTCGCCATCGGTTTTATGGCACTGACCCGCCACGTCCAGTCCTACAGCGGCTTCTACGGCTACATCTCCAAAACCCTGGGCCGCGTGGTGGGCCTTGGTTCCGGCCTCACAGCCTGGATGAGTTACAACGGCCTGCAGATCGGCCTCTACGGATTGCTGGGAATCCAAGCCAACCTGGCCGTGAAGTCCTTCACCGGCGTCGAACTTCCCTGGTGGCTGTACGCGATGGTGGCCATCGGCGCTGTCTGGTACCTGGGCTGGCGCGGGATCGACGTCGGCGCCCGGGTTCTCGCGGTCCTCCTCACCCTTGAAACGGCGATCGTGGCGATC
Organism: bacterium RCC_150; assembly: GCA_041360635.1. GTDB lineage: Bacteria > Actinomycetota > Actinomycetes > Actinomycetales > Micrococcaceae > Arthrobacter. The sequence goes on from JBFUPP010000002.1 coordinate 174,087, forward strand.
GTCGCCGCGTTTGTCCTGGCCCAGGGCGGAGCGCACGGAATCGGCTTCGAATCGTTCAGCCCCGACGCCATCTTCTCCCCGAAATTCGCCGCAATCCTGGGCCTGGGTTTCTCAGCGTTCATGGGATTCGAATCCGGCGCCCTCTACCGCGAAGAAGCCAGGAATCCCGACCGTTCAGTCCCTCGTGCCACCTACATCTCGATCGCCTTCATCGGCGCTTTCTACGCGTTCGCTGTCTGGATCATCGTCCAGGCCTTCGGCCCCAACGCCGTGCAGGAGTTCGCCGCGGGCCACCTCGATGCCGGAGACACCGCCTACATCGCGGCGGGCAACTTCGCCGGCGAATGGTGCGTAAACCTCATGAGCGTACTCATCGTCACCAGCATCTTCGCCGCCCAACTGTCATTCCACAACACCATCAACCGCTACACCCTTTCCCTGAGCCGCGAAGGCATCTTCCCCAAACGCGCCGGCAAGATCAGCCCGCGCTACCGCACACCGTCAGCGGCCGGCGTCGACCAGACGCTCCTCGCCTTCGCGCTCGTGGCTATTGCAGCACTGTTCCACCTCGACCCGTTCACCCAGTTCCTCATCTGGACGAACACTCCGGGCGTGATCGGCATCCTCTTCCTGCAGGCACTCACCGGCGTCGGCGTCGTGGTCTTCTTCACACGACACAAGGAACACCGGACACGCTGGTATGTCGTCCCCTCCGCCATAGCCGCCACCATCATCATGTGCCTGGTGACCTACCTGATGGCCACCAACGCCGACCTCATCACGGGGCTGCCCGTCGGAGATCCCGTCAACACCATCCTGCTCGTCTTCGCGCCGCTCCTGTTTGCTTGCGGAATCGGGCTGGCCCTGGTGTTGCGACGAATGAAACCCGCCGCCTACCAACGGATCGGGCACGCTGAATGAGCGGGATGTGCCTTCGCCATAGTCTGGACAGATGCAGACACCCAGTAAACCCAGCCGCCTGGGACGACCACTGACACCGAGGCTCTCACGCAAAGCAATCGGCCGTGAAGCGTTGGCAATGTTCGAGGAAGGGGAAGACTTGTCCCTCCCCCGCCTTGCCGAGCGCCTCGGGGTCCGCCAGTCTTCGTTCTACAAGCACGTCACCGGCCGCCAAGAGATCATCGAACTGGCCCGGGGATCCCTTGTGGACCGGGTCAAGATGCCCGAAACGGTTCCCGAGGACCTGGACGGACTCATCCGGCAGACCTTCGAAGGCCTCAGGAAAACGTACAGCCTGGTGCCAACCCTGCTGCCGCTGCTACTGACCCAACCGGTGTCACACCCTGCGGCACTGACCGTCTACGACCGGCTCGCAGCATCATTCCTGGATGCGGGCGTGCCGGACCACCTTGTCATTCCCACCCTTGAAGCTCTCGACAGCGCCGCCATCGGCGCAAGCCTCGACGCGATGACCATGGAATCCGCCTGGCACATCCCCGAGGACGATCGTCAATCCTTCCCCCATCTGTCAACGGCACTACAGGCTGTTGCAACACACCAGGTGGACCGTTTCGCGTTCCTTGCCGAAGTCCTCTCGGCAGGACTGCGGGCGGCCATCGACGGCGGCACCTGACACCAGCACGGTGCCGCCGGAATCCAGCAATCACTACAGGAGTCCAGCGTGAACACCCCCGATCCCGTCGACGTCGTCATCCTCTCGTCCAGCATCCTCCACGGTGCAGAACTCCAGGAGACGGCCGGATTCGTCGCCATCGCCCAAGGCCGCATCGCCGCCGTCGGGCCCTCCCGGGACGCCGCGCACTGGACGGCGCGCGCCGCCAGCGTGATCGACGTCGGGGACGCGACCGTTTCCCCCGGGCTGATCGATGCCCACATCCACCCGGTCCTCGGCGCGGACATCGCCCGCGGCCTGGACGCGAGTGGGATGACCGACATGGACACGCTGCGGGCCGCCCTGGCCGAATATGCCACGACAACGCCCCACACCGTGGGAGCCGACTGGCTTTTCGTCTGGGGGCTGGACCCCATGGTCTTCGACGGCGGCGAATGGAACAACAGCCTCTTCCGGGGCATCCTCGAGGACGAGCTCGTGTTCGTCACGCTCTTCGATGGGCACGCGGCGCTGGTGTCTGAGGCGGGTATCCGGCTCGCGGGAGTGACCGGACAGGAGGAACTGAGCAGCTCGGGCTACGTCGGCGTCGATGCCGAGGGGAAGCCCAACGGAATGCTCTACGAACTGGCCGCCATGGAACTGGTCCGCGCGATCCTTCCGGAGCCCTCCTTCGAACATCGCGTCGAAGAGCTCGGCAGGCTCCTGCGTTCCATGGCCGAATCCGGGCTCGTAGCCGGCCAAATGCTGGACTTCGGCAGACCCGATACCCTCGAAATCCTGGCCGCACTGGAAGAACGCGGGGACTTGGCGATCAGGCTGCGGATCTCCCCCTGGATCATGCCCGGCGCCACCCGCGAGGACCTTGAAGTCATGCTGGAAATGCAGGGCAGGCATGGCCGCCGCTGGCACGTCAACGGCATCAAGCTCATGATGGACGGCACCATCGATAACGGCACCGCCTGGCTCTTCGACCCGGACACCAACGGTGAATCCCTCCACCCGCTCTGGCACCAGCCCGAGGAACTCGCGGCCGCCATGCGCTTCTTCCACGACAACGGAGTCCCCACCGCCACCCACGCCATCGGGGACAAGGCGGTCTCCTTCGTCGCCAAGACCATTGCGGCATTGCCCGCCAACGGGACAGTGCACAGGATCGAGCACATCGAATCCATCCCGGATCCCGTCCTGGAAGAGATCATCCACTCGGGCGCAGCAACCAGCCTGCAACCGACCCACTGCACCCTGTACAGCCGTGCCGATCACACCGACAACTGGTCCCGCAGGCTCGGTCCCGAACGGGCCAACCAGGCGTGGCGGACCCGCGACCTGCGGGATGCTGGAGCCGTCGTCGCCCTCGGTTCCGACTGGCCCATCGCACCGTTCGATCCCCGCTCGATCATCGCCTCGGCCCAAACCCGCAGGCCCGCCGGACGTCCCGACGTCGAACCCGTCCGGCCGCAGCAAGCACTCTCCGCGCGCGCTGCCTTGGAAGGCTACACCAGCCAGTACTGGAAGTCCGTCGGCGAAGAGGGCGGGGTGCTGGAAGTGGGCGCCCGCGCGGACATCAGCGTCTTTGGATGCAATCCGCTGACGACGGACCCGGAGGACTTCGCCGCGGCTCCAGTGCTGCTGACCATGGTTGACGGCGAGGTGGTTGTCCACCGGGGATGATTTCCTCCGCCGTGCACCTCTATCGTTGCGCTCGACTGGCGGAACTCCAGCCCTGGTTGTGGAGCCGTTCAAAACCATCGAGGAGGACGTCCAAAGCGAACTCGAACTCGAACTGGTCGTCGCAACCCCGGCCGACTGCAGACCCTTCGTCGTGCAAACCGGCCGTGGCGATCTGGACGATGTGCGGATACGTTTCGGCGGCCTGACGGAACATCGCCTCCCTTGCCTCCGGATTGGCGGGTGGCTGTGGAGTGGGGAAAACCTCTTGGGTAAATCCCCACATCCTGCTGCCGAGGGCGTGCATGACGTGGTGCGTAAGGTCAGCCGAAAGACCACCGGCCAGGAACATCCCGATGAGCGAATTCATGTAATCCAACACGATCGGCGGAGCCTGGGTGCGCGACTCGATCACCTGAGGCGCCCAAGGATGGCGCAGCAGCGCATGCCGTGCCGAGAGAACCCGCTCCCTGACCGCGCCCTTCCAGTCAGGGCCGGGCAGCGGCGGATCAATCTCGGCGACGACGACGCTGACCATGCCGTCGAGAAGTTCCTCTTTGTTAGCGACGTGCTTGTATAGCGCCATAGGCGCCACGCCCAGCCCTTGGGCGAGGTTGCGCATGCTCAGTGAATCGATCCCGACGACGTCGGCGAGCCCCACCGCGGCGCGCAGCACACGCTCACGGTTGAGCGGGATCCGAGGGAACCTTGCCGACCCACCCTTTTCGCCGTGAGTACCGTTTTCGGTCCTTGACATGGCGTACAGCGTACACCTACCCTGATGGATATCGAAGGTGTACGCCGTACACCTCGCCCCGCCTGGAGGCTCTTATGACCACGGCAGCAAAACCAAACCGCATCGAGCCAACCCGGAAGACCGCCCTTCTGGCCGGCGCTCTCTACTTGGCCACCTTTGTTTCCATTCCGACGCTCTCCCTCTACGGGCCAGTCCACGACCGCAATTACATCGCAGGCACTGGCCCGGACACCGGCGTAATCTGGGGCGGCATCCTGGAAATGATTGTTGCCTTCGCCTGCATCGGGACCGCGGTGGTGCTGTACCCGGTGGTCAAGAAGCAGAACCAAGCCGTTGCGTTGGGGTTCGTCGCCGCGCGAATCCTGGAAGCCACCACCATTGTCGTCGGTGTCGCGAGCCTCCTGACCATTGTCACCCTGCGGCAAGCCGGAGCCGGAGCGGACGCAGTGGTCACCGGCCAAGCCTTGGCAGCGCTTTACGACCGGATGTTCCTTCTCGGCCAAAGCCTCATTCCGGCTGCGAATGCCCTGTTACTGGGCTCCCTGCTCTACCGAAGCCGCTTGGTGCCGCGGGTTCTTCCCGTACTCGGGTTCATCGGCGCTCCCCTCCTTGTTGCCGCCACTACGGCAACAATGTTCGGTCTCCTCGACCGCGTCTCCCCGGCTTCAGGCATCGCCGCACTTCCCATTGCGTTGTGGGAGTTCTCGTTGGGCGTATGGCTGCTCGTCAAGGGCTTCAAGTCTTCGGCCGTTACGCTCGCCGGAGTGGCATCAGTTCGTGCATCCTAACGAAACACACTGCCTAGGTAGGTCCTCGCCTGGCGTTGACACCCAAAAAGACCACGAGGAGACTTTCGATTGGGGGTGCCTCGCTTCGAAAGGAGCCCGAAATGCCGTGGCATGTGGAGGGTACTTATTTTGAGAATTGCAATTGCAACATGATCTGCCCGTGCTCGACTTCGGGGCAGACCGCACCGGCGGATAACGAACGTTGCAACGTGGCGCTGGCCTTCCATGTGGAAACCGGCGAGGTCAATGGTGTCGACGTCGGCGGCCTGACAGTCTGCATGGTTGCCGATACGCCGGCCCTGATGAGCGACGGGGGTTGGAAGGTCGGCGTCCTGGTGGATTCGGCCGCCTCAACCGAGCAGGCGGAAGCACTCGGCGCGGTGTTCGGCGGTCAGCTCGGTGGACCCATGGAGGGCTTGACCCCGTTGATCGGTGAGATGGCGGGAATGGAGTCCCTGGAAATGGCCTACGCCGATGACGGGCGTGTGCACCGGGTGAGCATTGGCAGTGCCGTCGACATGGTGGTCGAAGACTTCGTGTCCCCGATGGATCCTACGGGGCAAGGGGTGAAAGTCAGTGGTGTCGGATTCCCTTCCGCCCCTCTTGCGGCCGGTACCTCCAGAACCGCCCGAATCGACGTGTTCGGGATGACCTGGGATAACTCCGGGAAGAACTCCTTCTCGGCCCCGTTTGCCTGGTCCGCCTAATAAGTCAAACGCTCCTGCAGTTCGCCTTCATGATCTGCAGGAGCGTTGAAGGATTTGGCCACATATATGAGCGGGGGTCGGATCTGGCTAACCCCTGAACACCGGCGAACGCTTCTCCTGGAACGCCCGGAAGCCCTCCGCGTAGTCCTCGGTCTTGCACAACCGGGCCTGTTCGTTGTTCTCGTCGGCCATTGACTCCCAGAGGCCGATGCGCCTGTCGCGGATGTCGGCCACCAGCTGCTTGCTCGCCAAGAACGCGCCCGTGGCACCTTCGGCCACGCGTTCCACGATTGCACGGGTTCCGGGGAGCAGTTCCTCGTCAGTCATCACCCGGCTGAACATGCCCAGTGCTACAGCTTCGATCCCGCTGATCAGGTCCGCCGTGTAAATGAGGTCGAGCGTGCGGTGCATGCCTAGCCGTTCGGTGAAGTACCAGTGCCCACCCGAGTCCAGCGTTGCGCCAAGCTTGGCAAATGGCGAGCCGAACTTAGCGTTCTCCGCGACGTACACCACGTCCGTGGCCAACAACAGTCCCAGCCCGACTCCCAGGCACGCCCCGTGCGCGGCAGCAAATGTTGGTGCGGGGAACGCAGCCATCTTCTTCAGGAGCGGTTCGACCAACCCGGTCAAATACGCCTTCGCGTCGTCCTCTTCCGGAGTCACGCCGGCAATGTCACGGCCAGCGCAAAAGGCGCGGCCTTCGCCACGGAGGAGCAGCGCCCGCACCTCACCGCGCGAGGCGGCGGCAGCGGCGTCGTCGTACGCTTTCTCGAGTTCCTTGAGTCCCGACTCGTCAAGCGAGTTCAGCTTTTCGGGGGCGTTGAGGACGATTTCGGCGATGCCGTTGGCAATGGAAAGCTCGATCATTCGTTTATTCCTTAGACGTCGAAGTCGACTGTGACGGACTCGCTGGTCGGGTGGGACTGGCAGGTGAGGACGTATCCCTTGTCCAGCTCATCCTGCTCCAAAGCGTAGTTCTCGTCCATGCTGACCGTGCCGGTCACCAGTTTGGCGCGGCACGTGCCGCAGACGCCACCGGCGCAGGCGAACGGAACGTCCGGGCGGACGCGCAATGCAGCATTAAGGATGGATTCGCGCGCGTGGGTAGGGCTCGCGACATCTCCCGTGAGGCCGTCGAGCTTGAAGGTGATCTTGAAGGTGTCCTGCGACTCGTCCTCCACAACCGGGCGGCCGGCATTGCCCTCGGGGCGGTCGGGACGGCCGGTGGTGAACAGTTCGAACCGCACGTGGTCGGGTTCCACACCGCGGGCGGCAAGGGTGTCGCGGCACAGCTGGACGAGCTCGAACGGCCCGCACAGGAACCATTCGTCCACATCCTCGGCGTGGATCGCGGACGACAACAACGCCTGGAGCTTCTCGGCGTCGATGCGCCCGGTCATGAGCGGCGCGATCCGCTGCTCGCGCGACAACACATGGTGCAGCGCGAGGCGCGACGGGTACTTGTCCTTCAGGTCCGCCAACTCCTCGAGGAACATGACGTCCATCGCCGCTTTGTTGGCATAGATGAGGTCGAAACGGGTCTCCGGGTTCGCGGCAAGCAGGGTGCGGGCGATCGCGATCACCGGGGTGATGCCCGAACCCGCGGCGATGGCCACGAAGGAGCCGGCTTCCGGCAGTTCGTCCGCCATTTCCCGCGGGTTGTTCATGGAGTTCATGACGTTCCGCTGGAAGGTCTTGCCATCCTTGCCATGCTTGGAGACGAACGCGCCCATGGGACTCATGACGTCCAGGGTGTCGCCCACCTTGAGTTCCGCGTTCGCCCACGTGGAGAACACGCCGCCCAGGTCCTTCTTGATGGCCACCCGGATCTCGCTGCTGCCGTCCTCGAAGCTGCGCGGCTCGGCGCAAATCGAGTAGCTGCGACGGACCTCGTGCGGCGTGCCGTCCTCGTCGGGAAGCGTGGTGCGCAATGCAACGTACTGGCCGGGCAAGTAGCCGTACTGGCCGGCGAGCTCCGGCGGGACACCGAACGTGACCTCGATGGCGTCTTCTGTCAGCCGCCGGACTTCCGTGACGGTCAGGGTGTGGAAGGACGCACGACGGCGGCCGGTCGCCTGCGCTTCTTCGGCGGCGGTTTGGCGGACAACGGGCATGGAGGCACCTGTTCCTTAGAGGACTTTGAAGTAGTCGAACGGTTCCTTGCAGTCCTGGCAGACGAAAAGTGCCTTGCAGGACGTGGAACCAAAGCGGGTGAGTTCCTTCGTGTTGAGCGAGGAACACTGCGGGCATTTCACGGCGAGGGTCAAGCGCACCGGGCCTGAGTGGCCGCCGGCTGCTGCCCTGCCGCTTGGCGGCGCGATGCCGTATTCCTGCAGCTTGGCCTTGCCGGATTCGGTCATCCAGTCCGTGGTCCACGCCGGCGCGAGGACGAGTTCGACGTAGACGCTCGGGTACCCGGCGTTGGTGAAGGCCGTCTTGAGGTCGTCCCGGATGGCGTCCATCGCGGGGCAACCCGAGTAGGTCGGCGTGATGGTGACCTGGACGGCCGGAACCGGTCCGCCGTCGTCGAACAACGCCACTTCGCGCAGGATCCCCAAGTCCTCGATCGTGAGGACGGGGATTTCCGGATCGCATACTGTAGCGGCGATGTCCCAAGCCTTTTGCTGCGCGGTCTTTGGCGCCTTGGCGCTCGGTTCTTTGACGAACATGTCCATCACAGTCACCAGCTCGCTCCGGGGTGCTCGCGCGCCAGTACTTGCATTTCGGCGAGCATGTAGCCCAGGTGCTCCGAGTGCTTGCCCTGGCGCCCGCCACCCAAGGCTTGGGGAACGCGCTCAAGGGCGAGCTCTTCAGTCAGCCCCGCTTCGTTCAGGACCGCGCTTGTGAGCTGCTCGAAGTCCTGGCGCAGGCCCGACGGCAGGACACCCGTGTTGCTTGCCGCGAGGCGTTCCGCGAGCTCGTCGTCCTCGAAGAGTTCCTCCACGTACGGCCACACCAGCTTGAAGGCATGAACCATGCGGCGACGCGAGTCCTCAGTGCCCCCGGCAAGGCGCAGGACCCATTGCGTGCTGTGGTCCCGGTGGTAGTCCACCTCTTTGAGTGCCTTCGCCGCGATAGCCGCGATCGTGGCATCCGCGGACTCGGTAAGGCGCTTGTATAGCTCGAACTGGTAGTGGCTCACGATGAACTGCCGGGCAATGGTGACGGCGAAATCGCCATTGGGCTGCTCGAACAAGTGGGCCGAGCGGAACTCGTGCTCACGCCGGAAGTAGGCGAGGTCGTCCTCGGACTTATCCCAGGCAGCGCCGGCGTAGGTGAGGAAGGACCGGGCATGTCCAAGCTGGTCCAGCGCGATGTTGCCAAGGGCCACGTCTTCCTCAAGCTCGGGGGCACGGGAGATCCAGTGGCCCAACCGCTGCGCGAGCACGAGGGCGTCGTCACCGATCCGCAGGGCGTACTCCGCGACATCCTCGCCCGGCTTCGCGGTGCCACGCCGGACTTCGAGGGCGATGTCCTCCGGGCGCAGCGCGTTGCCGGGGGTAATTCGGGTGGCGCTGGCCGAGCCGTCGCCGGAAGCACCGGCACCCCTGACGCCGACGGAGATGTCGCCGTGCCCTTCGATCCCGAAATCCGCGGTGTTTTGGGTGTTTTCGACGGCGGTCACAGGTGCTTCACGCCTTCGCTCTTGGTGTAGTACGTCGCGTGGCGGTAGTCCTTGCCCTGCGGTGATTCGAAGAACGAACCCTTGGAATCCGGGTCGCTGGCCGAAATCGCGTCCGCGGGAACGACCCAGATGGATACGCCTTCGTTGCGTCTCGTGTAGAGGTCACGGGCGTTGCGCAACGCCATGGCGGCGTCGGGAGCATGCAAGGAACCTGCATGGACGTGCGAGAGGCCGCGGCTGGAGCGCACGAAGACCTCCCAGAGGGGCCAGGCGTTGGGGTGGCCGTAGGCTGGGGAGTCGTTGGGGATCATGCTGCGTATTCCTTCTCTGCTTGCTTGCGGGCATATTCGGCCGCTGCCTCGCGGACCCACGCGCCGTCGTCGTGCGCTTCACGGCGGCGCTCAAGCCGCTGGGCGTTGCAGGGACCGCGGCCGGCGAGGACGTTCTTGAACTCGTCCCAGTCCAAGGGGCCGTGCTCCCACTTCTTGGTCTCTTCGTTGAAACGGATCTCATCGTCCGGAAGGGTGAGCCCCAGGACCTTGACCTGCTCCACCATCATTCCGACGAAGCGGCTGCGGAGTTCGTCGTTGCTGAAGCGCTTGATGTTCCACGCCATGGACTGCTTGGAGTTGGGGGAATCGTCGTCCGGCGGGCCGAACATCATGAGTGCCGGAGCGTACCAGCGGTTGACCGCGTCCTGGGCCATTTGCTTCTGGGCGGCGGTGCCGTTGGACAGTTCGAGGAGGATTTCGAAGCCCTGCCGCTGGTGGAACGACTCTTCCTTGCAGATGCGCACCATCGCGCGTCCGTAAGGCCCGTAAGATGCCCGGCAAAGCGGGACCTGGTTGCAGATAGCGGCGCCGTCCACGAGCCAGCCGATTGCGCCCATATCCGCCCAGGTCACCGCGGGGTAGTTGAAGATCGACGAGTAGCGGGCCTTGCCTGCGATGAGGTCGGCCATCATCTGGTCGCGGGACTGCCCGAGCGTTTCGGCGGCCGAGTAGAGGTACAGGCCGTGGCCGGCCTCGTCCTGGACCTTCGCCATGAGGATGGCCTTGCGCTTGAGGCTTGGCGCCCGCGTGATCCAGTTGGCCTCGGGCTGCATCCCGATGATTTCCGAGTGCGCGTGCTGGGAGATCTGGCGGAGCAGGGTCTTGCGGTAGGCCTCCGGCATCCAGTCGCGCGGCTCGATGCGCGAGTCCTCGGAAATGATGCGGTCAAAGTACGCCTGACCGGCCTGTGCCCGTTCCAACTCTTCCGGGGACAGCTCAGCGGGCACAGACTGCAGGTTCTGCGATGCCATGGTTGCTCCTAATAATTTACCGACCGTTCGTTCAGAATATGCGGAGGGCCTCAGCTGCGTCAAGCGTCGATCGGTTTTGGTGCCGCCTTCAGCTTCGGGTATCAGGGCGATAACGCCTGGCCCGGCAGTGGTTGTGTTTGCTTCGGCATTCGTGGCCAAACTGACGCCTCCGATTGCGTGTAATCGCTCCGGGGCGGTGGTACGTTCCGTGGCATGAACGGACGACGGCGACTGTTACTTACCGCTGCAATTGCCGCTGTGGTGGTGATCGGCATCGTTTTGGCCGTGTTCCTGACCGGTGACAGGACCGGCGGACGCTCCGCGACGCCCACTTCGGCAAGCCCAAGCGCTACCCCAACTCCGAGCAAAACGACGCCACCGCCGTCGAAGGCTCCACCAGCGCCCGTGGTCCCCCCGCCCCCGCACATCGCCGATCTTCCCGCAGTGCCGATGAACATCCTGGTGATCGGCAGCGACAGCCGCGAAAACGGAAAAGAGGAGGCCGCCCAGGCCGCGGCCACCGGAATCGCGTCGGACGAGCGCTCGGATACCCTCATGCTGATCCATGTTCCCGCCGACCGGAGGCGGATTTACGGAATGTCGATCATGCGGGACATGTGGGTGGACATCCCGGGATACGGGGCGTCCAAGGTCAACGCCGGACTTGGCCTCGGCGGAATCGACCTCACCACACGAACCGTCGAGTCGCTACTCAACACGCACATCGACCACACGGTGATGCTGGACTTCCATGGCTTCAAGCTCCTCACCGACGCCCTCGGCGGGATCGACGTGAACGTCACCTTGCCGTTCACCTCAACCATAGAAACCCAGCACCAATTCGTGGCCGGCATCAACCACCTCGACGGACAGGCCGCCCTGGAATTCGTCCGCGAGCGCCACGCCTTCTCCGACGGCGACTACCAACGCGTGCGCGACCAGCAGACCTTCATGCGGGCACTCCTTGCGAAGCTATCCTCGGGGGTCAAGGACCCCGCGAGCGTCCTGGGCCTGGTGGCGTTCGCCGCGAACGACCTCACGGTGGACGGCGGCTACGATCCGGTCTCCGTCGCGATCCTCGCCTACGCGATGCGCGACATCAACCCCGCTGCCGCCGTCTTCTTCACCCTCCCGACCGCCGGAACAGGAACGTCCGCCGACGGGCAGTCCATCGTCATTCCCGACTACGGAGCGATCGCCGAGGTGAGCGCCGCCCTGCGCGACAACACGATGGAACAGTACGTCAACGCGCACGGTTTCTAAGGACTATTCCTTCACCACGACCTTTCCGACCATCCCCAGGTAGTCGTGCAGTCCACAGATGTAGTCGTAGACGCCGGCCTTGTTGAACGTCACCGTAAAGGTGGTGTTTGGAGGCAGAATCCCCGAGTTGAGCTGGCCACCCGTGTAATTGGTGGGATCGCCCACCGGCAGGATGACGTTTGCCGGCTCCGCACCGAACGTCACTGTATGCGGTTCGCCCATGCCGTTGTTCACGAACGTCACGGCTTCTCCAACGTGGATCACCACTTTCGGTTCGATGAACCGCATGACCATCGCGACGCCGTCGTCCGCTCCAGCGATCACCGTGTGGTTATCGGCCTGGTCGCTGGCGTTCTGCCAAAGCTGGTAACCATCGCGAATTATGGCCCGCTCGGCCCGGTCCACCCGGTTGTCATACTGATCCTGCGTGTAGGGGTACTCCGTGCCCCTGTCCCGCACATGGACCGTGCCGGACATGGCCATGCCGTGTACCAGGCAGTAGTACGTGAACGTGCCGGTGTCCGGGAACGTCAGGGAATAGGACTCAACCTGGGGGAATCCGGTGTCATCGACATTCGCCATGATGCCGGAGTTGTAATAGGAGTGGCCGTCGTACGACGTCCCGCCCTGCGGCGACCCATACAAGGGGTTGAAGGGATCGAAGGGTTGCGTCGACTCGATGGTTTGTCCCGCGGCCAAGAAGGTGACCGTGTGGATTTCCGCCGCGTTGGCTTCCCACGTGACCTTGTCGCCGGCATTGATGAAGATGTTTTTCGGCAGGAAGGACATGCCCTGGATCGCTTGGTTGTACGACTCGGAGCCGACCTGCACCGTCCACGTCCGCGCCCTGCCGCCATCGGCGACCGCGGCGCCGCTGAGGGCCACGGGTAAGGCGAACGCGATGAGCAGTGCAGTCAATACGCGCAGTCGGCTAAGCGGTCTACGTGGGACCCTCCGGGCGATGGGGTGCGGGTGTGCGGGTGATGTTGGATGAGCAGTCATATGACTCATTCCTTATGAAACTTTTTGCTGACCGGCTGTGGTGCAGCCTGGAAATTTAGGCGCCCGAGACCTTGGCGTCGTTCGACGTGACTCGGTTCCTTGGACTTCCCTATGATCTTCAGCTCGCAGCTGCTGCCCATCCCCCGCACATGGTGCGGCGCCGCGAAGATGGGGCCATTCCGATCCTCCTTGCCTACACTGTCTACAGGTGCCGGGGGCGGCGTTCGCTCAAGCCGTCTTCGTCGATGCCCCGGACAGGATCAAGATCCTCGTCAGGCACCTCGAAAATAGGCATTCGGTAGACCTTGATGGGACGCTTTCTGCGCCCGAACACCACCACCGCTCCAGCCCATGCCGACCCGAGCAGCACTGCTGCGACCCAGACCCATTGTTGCCCGTCCACGTGCTTCCCCTTAGATTCAAGCCGACTTCTAAGTCAGGAATTGCTGCGAATCTGCAGCGGCTCAACGCTGATTATTTCGAGATCGCGTTGCAAACCGCGGCACGGGAGACCCCTAACGGCGGCGCCATTGCCGCCCGGCATCCGGCCGATTTCGACAATCCGGCACGGTGCATTGACACTACTCAGCAAGCCTGCCCAGCACCCGAGTGTCCGCCACTTGCATCGCACGACCCCTCAGTACCGCCCGCTTAACTAGCTACTCGCCGTCAGGACGCTCGCTCAGACTTAGACGTGTTTAGACCGATCCCCACTCACATATCGACTAAAAACATGAAACGCGCCTGCACAGGGGCAGCCCGGTTTTGGGTTCAGAAAGGAGCCAGCTTCGGCGCTTCAGCCGCCGAAGCGCAGGACGACCACTAGGCTGATCAGCGCAAGCAAGCCCGCCAAGAGCATTGCCGCCGCAGGATTTCCGAAATTCAGCGCCCATCCGATACCAAAACGGCGTGGCACCATGAGCGCGTGGTCTTCGCGGTTGACGTAGAAAAGGCCGCGGTGCCAGTACTTGTCGTCATCACGATGGGCCAGGCCCGTGTCCTGCTCGCCGATGTCCCGCTCGCGGTTATTCCTGGCCAGGACGACGACGGCCACAACGACGGCGGCCAGGATCGGCAACGCGACGACCAACGGGGCCCACGAGGTGACGGTCCCGGTCCACATCAGCAACGACGATCCCAGCATTCCAAGATCGATCATCGCCACGAGTCCGAGCAGCGCTTTGATGCCAAGCGCCATGTACTGCCGATACCAGCGTGAGGAGCCCATGGGGTGTGCCGGATCGATATCCGGCCGGCTGCGGTGAATGGCGGCCGTAATCCCTCCGAGGAGCGCGGTTACGCCGAGCTGAACGAACACCAGGGAAAAGGCGGTTCCCACCGACTTGGCGGCCAGACGGTTGGGCATGCCCTTCGCACCGTAATGCACCACGAGCATGTCCGGCATTGCGGGATAGAGGAGCAGGCCTGTCACCACCGTGGCGAGAATGACGAGCAGCGCCGGCGCGAGCCAGAGCCAGGGAAACCGGGGCGGTTCGGTCCGCAGGCTAGTGTCCACTGCTATGCCTTGGCGGACCCCCTCGTACCAGCCCCCGCTGGCCTTTGCGGCCCGAATCTCGTTATTGGCCAGGAAGAAGCAGGCATACCAGACTGCGACGAGTACCAGGACCGACAAAGGCAACAAGAAGGCTTCGCCCGTCACGCCGTAGATAATGGCACCGAGGCCGGCGACGACCACTCCGCTGAGGAGGACCCTCCATCGGTAAATATGCGTCTGCCTGACGATCGTTGGGTCATCCGCGCGTTGAATCGGTACCCGGACACCGAACGGCACGGTCGGGCTGTTGATCGACGGCAGCACGAGTCCTAGTGTGAGCACCAGGGCCATCAAGCCGAAAATCAGGACGATAGTGATCGTCATGGCGCGTCCTCTCGCTGCGCAGTGCCAAATGAATCGAGAACGAATTGACAGGTCTTGAGGACCTCATCGACCGGCACTCCCATGGCGATGGCTTCGGCCAGCAGCGTCCGCACCCTGGCGGTCCAGTCCGCGCGAAACGGTGAGTCCGCTGAAGTTGCGGTGACCACTGCGCCAGTCTTGCGGTTGAGCCGGATCAGGCCCTGCTGGCGCAGCAGGTCATAGGCCTTGTTCACGGTATGGAAGTTGATCCCGAAGTCTGCTGCAAGCGTTCGAGTGGCAGGCAACGAGCTACCCTCGACCAGCAGGCCGGCAGCGATCGCTTCCATGATCCGATCCCGGAGCTGCTGGTAGATCGGGACCTCGCTCTCGAGATCAACGTTGAGGATCATCTGCTCCAACCCCTTTGCTCTATTAGTTATAGAACAAATAGAGCTAGTAGCGCAATGGGCCCTTCCCACCCCTCGCCCCCGCACGCTCGATCACTTTTGAGCCCCAAGAGCCAGACCCTCCTGCAGGCGTCGTGTGGCTACTTGAAGGGCTGGGACACCGTCATCGCGGCACCGGAAAAGCCCATGCAAATAAGGGCCCGCGCAGCTTAGGTGACTTGTGCCCCGCTTCCGAAGATGTGTTCAGCGACGTCTTCGCGGAGATAGTACTCGCGCTGTTCAACGGGCCAAAGGCCTCCGTGGACTACGTAGTAGCCGCGGCCTTCTCCTACACCTCCGGCTGCCCTGTCGATGGCATCCACGAGGCTGCTATCGAGGATTTGGGTCGGCCCGCCGGAACGCAGTCGTTGCAGTTCGTCGGGGTGAAGGGTGGCGATCAATGCTGGGATATTGACCATCTATCGTGCTCCTTTGGCGCGTTTGCCTAACACCAAGTGCTGATTCCGGAACAAGTCCGGGATCACCCATCATAGGTTCGCCGCAGCGGCAGCACCATCCCGACTACCCGCAATCCTTCGACCGCCGAGGGAGAGCGTCGGCAAACGTGAGAGAGGATCCAGGGGGAAACCGGAATACGTGAGAGAGGATCCAGGGGGAAACCGGTATACGTGAGAGAAGATCCAAAGGGAACCCGGCATACGTGAGAGAGCATCCGATAGTCGAAGGCTATTGCGGATCCCAGCGGAACCACCGAATACCGATCCCGGCAAAGACCACGACGTACGCGAAAGACGCGATCAGGGCCTGCGCCTCGGCCCAGCCCCACGGTGCGAGGCTCAGGACAGCGGAGAAGAGGTTGATGAGCGCACCGACCGGAGTCCAGGCGGCGAAGTTCTTGAAATCCTCCCCAAGGATGCCCGTTGAGCCGAGGATCCCGGTGAGGATCAAGAGGATGTACAGGACTCGCCCGATCGCGTTGATCGCCATCGCGGATTTGATAAGCCCCACGATCGCCTGCCCAATGCTGAGGAACACGGCCGCACCGAGCAAGGACACCAGGAGCATGAGCAGGTATTCGGCCGCCGTGAACACCGTATTGTGCATGATGCTGCCCACGAACAGGACGACGACGGCGACAATGAGGTTCGTGGCCAACTGCACTCCCAGCCGGCTCACCATGATCGCCCAGCTTGGCGTTGGGGTGACGCGGAGTCGCTGGAAGACGCCCGCCTCGCGATCGCGCGCAACAGTAATCGAGTAGCCGATGAGTGCGGACGAGAGCAGCCCGTACGTGATTGCCATGCCGATGAGGAAGCCCGGGTTTCCGAGCTTTCCACGGTTCGTCACCACCAGGATGACGATCGGCAGGACAAAATTGAGGACCAGTGCCTGCCGGCTACGCAGCATGACCATGGCATCCGCGCGAAGGAGCGATTTCAGCGTCAGGCTGATCGGCGGCGACTTCAGGTTGGTGGTCTCAGTCACGGATGGCACTTCCTGTCAGTCCGATAAAGACGTCTTCGAGGGTCACATCCCCACGGGCGACGGCGCGCACCCGCGGATCCTCGCGGTGCATCGCAACCAAGTCACCCGGCGAACCGAGGGCCTGCAATGTGCCGCGGTCAATGATGGCGACCCGGTCGCAAACAGCCTGGGCTTCCTCCATGGAATGGGTCGTGAGCAGGACGCTCCCGCCCCGGTATCGTGAACGCTCGATGCGATCCCAAAGTTGGCGTCGGGATTGCGGATCGAGGCCTGCGGTCGGTTCGTCGAGGAGGAGGATTGGCGGATCGTGGATGCTGGCGACCATGAGGGAGAACCTCTGCTGTTGCCCACCGGACAGCTTCTTGAACGGCTTGCCGAGTTCTTGCTCCAGACCCACATTCGCCAGGCGCTCCCTGATCTGCCGCCGTGCGAGATCGAGCCCGTAAAGACCAGCGTAGAGACGGGTGAGCTGCTCTATCGTCAGCTCCGATTGGAAGCTCGAGGCTTGTAGCTGCACTCCAAGTTTCGCCTTGACCGAAAGCGGCGCGCGGCTGATCTGCACGCCGTCGACCATCACGTTTCCCGCGTTGGCTTTTCGGAGTCCTTCGATGACGCTCAAGGTTGTGGTCTTACCGGCGCCGTTCGGCCCGAGCAGGCCGAAGATTTCACGATGCCGGATTGAGAAACTCAAGCCATCGACGGCGGTCTGCCGACCATACCGGACCACCAGGTCCTGCACCTCAAGAACCGTAGGCTCATCTGCCTCGTTCACCCGGACTACCTCCATCGTGTCGGACGCTCCAACACGAGCATAGGCCCAGCATCTGGGGGAAAGCCGGGAGCATCTGAGGGCAAGCCGGGTGTGCCGCGCGCGGGCCCACTGGCCAAGACCGGGCGGGTATGGGGGCCGGGCGGTGTGTCTGCGTCGCATCGTCCGGCCCCGTAGCGGAGCTCCCCGTATTCCGCCGACCGGCCCGAGGGCTGGGACGCCCGGCGGAAAGGTGCACCGCTTGCACCAATTTGATGACTTTTCGATCATCTACGCATGAGTAGCAGGTACTTGTTTTGTCAAGCACTCCGGCACTCATAAGCAACTGGGGTGCCTTGTTATGCATCACGTTCTTGGTGCAGCCAAGCTGTTCGGCACACCACTGTTCGGCACACCACTATTCGGCACACCACCGTTCGCCCGCCTCCCCCACGCACGCCCGCTCACGTTTGCCCCCCAAAAGCCAAACCGTCCTGCAGATCTTTCGGCGGTCACCTTCATAGGTGAGAGCGCGTCGGGGGAAATGGGCACATACGTGAGAGAGCGTCGGGGGAAATGGGCAGATAGGTGAGAGCGCGTCGGGGTCGAGGACCAGCGCACTACGGGGCTGCCTGTGACTACGTGAGAGTGCTTGATCGAATATTTAACTAATCTTGATCCAACCCTGAGCGGAAACCTGCACCTTCCTAAAACTCACCCCCCACAGTAGAAACCAAGCAACCACCGCACCAAACAAGGAAACGGACAACGATCATGGGTCTCAACCTCACCACCACCACCGGCAAAGTCATCGCCTCCCTGGCACTGGTCGGCACCGCAGCCGGCGTGGCAGGACTGGGAACCTACGGCGCCTTCACCTCCTCCACCTCCGCCTCCGACACCGTCGCCTCCGGCACCGTCTCCATCGCCCTCGGCGCCACCGGAACCACCAACCGCCTCACCGTCGGCGCCACCAACGTCGTCCCCGGCGACACCATCCAACGCGCCGCCACCCTCACCAACGCCACCGGCAACCAAAACCTCTCAGCCATCACCCTGACCACCTCCGCGCTGCCCACCTCCTTGCTGGACACCAACACCACCATGGGCCTGCAAGCCACCATCGACGAATGCTCCGTCCCCTGGACCGAAGCCGGCACCTCCCCCGCCTACACCTACACCTGCACCGGCACCACCACCACCGTCCTGGCCTCCCGCCCCGTCATCGGCACCAACATGGCACTGGCCAACCTCACCTCCCTCACCG
This sequence comes from bacterium RCC_150, assembly GCA_041360635.1. Classification (GTDB taxonomy): domain Bacteria; phylum Actinomycetota; class Actinomycetes; order Actinomycetales; family Micrococcaceae; genus Arthrobacter. The sequence goes on from JBFUPP010000002.1 coordinate 192,559, forward strand.
CAGGCCAAACAGACAACCTCCGCGTCACCATGACCCTGCCCGCCACCGCAGACAACACCCTCCAAAACCAAAACAGCACCATCGCCTTCAACTTCACCGGCACCCAACGCACCGCCACCAACAAGTAACCACCCCCACAAACCTGCCCTCCGCCGTCGCACTCTGGGATCCGACGGCGGAGGGCACTCCGCGTAGGACCTGAAGAAAGCCGATGACCTTTGCGTAGAAGCCAAAGCTCCGCCAATGCCGCGAAGATGCCCGTCTTCGCGCGCATCCTCGCGGTCTTGGCAGCAGCCGCGGTCTTGGTCTTCGCTCCTGGCATCGCGGAGGCGGCGTTCAAGTCTTCCTCCAGCTCCAGTTTGCAGGCCTCGTCAGCCAGCATGGCTTCCACGGCAACCGTCAGCGCTAGCTGCAACGGTTCCTCTGTCACCATCACGGTCACATCCTGGGGACTTTCCGATCCGCGCTTCACGGGAATCTTCACCGTAACCAGCGGCGGGAGCACGGTTTTCACCGGCACGAGCGCCCAAAGCGGCGGCGGAAATTATTCGGCAAGAATCACGCCGCACACCGGCACGTGGAACTGGACCGTGGCGAACCAATACCCGGTGCCGAACAGCACCAACGTTTGGACCGGTCCCGGCACGAGCGGCTCGTTCACCTGCACGTAACTTGGGGCCGGCAGATGCACGTTTCCCGCTCCCGCAAAACACTATCCCCGCAGCGAACGGGGGTTCCCGTGTCGGTCACTCTCTATATATTTGAGAGCATGACCCAGACTTCCGGTTCCAGCCAGCCTGCCGCACGTCCAGTTCCTCCCGTCGCCAAGAAGGTTCCCAGCACGCGGGAGCACCACGGGGACGTCTTCGTGGACAACTATGAGTGGCTTCGCGACAAGGAATCGTCCGAAGTCATTGAGCACCTCAAGGCCGAGAATGCGTACCAGGAAGCAGTGACCGCGCACCAGGAGCCGCTGCGCGAAGCCATCTTCCAGGAAATCAAGGGCCGCACCCAGGAGACGGACCTTTCGGTCCCCAACCGCAGGGACGATTGGTGGTACTACACTCGCTCGGTTGAAGGCCAGGAATACGGCATCCACTGCCGGGTACGGGCGGCCAACTCGGGCGATCCCGTGGCGGACTGGACGCCCCCGGCGGTGGAACCCGGCGTCGAACTTCCCGGCGAGGAGGTCCTGCTGGACGGCAACATGGAGGCGGAAGGCAAGCCGTTCTTCTCTGTCGGCGGCACCGCGGTGACCATCGACGGCCACCTCTACGCCTATGCGGTGGACAACTCCGGTGATGAGCGCTTCACCCTTCGCATCAAGGACCTGCGAACGGGCGAGCTGCTCCCGGACGTCATCGAGAACATCTTCTATGGGGTGTCCTTCTCCCCGGACGGCACACGGATTTTTTACACCGTGGTTGATGATTCCTGGCGCCCGTACCAGGTGAAGTCGCACGTCCTCGGCACCCCGGTCAGCGACGATGAGGTGATCTACCAGGAGGACGATGTCGCCATGTGGCTTGGCTTCGAGCTCTCCGCCGACCGTCGCTACCTCGTGCTGAGCATCGGCTGCTCGGAATTCAGCGAAACGCGCCTGCTGCGTTTTGACGACTACGACGCCGGCCTGTCCACCGTGATTTCCCGTGACGAGCATATCCTCTACGAAGCCGAGCCATTCCTCCTTGATGGCAAGGAGACGGTCCTCCTCACGCATAACCGGAACGCCATCAATTCAATGGTCTCCATCGCGGACGCTGCCGAGTTCGCAAAGCCGCTGGCCGAGCAGCAGTGGCGCACCGTCGTCGAGCATTCCGACGCCGTCCGCGTCAACGGCGCGGGGGTCACCTCGACGCATCTGGTGGTGTCGGTACGGCAGGACACGATCGAGCGGGTGCAGGTGCTGCCGCTCGCCGGGCTGGGCACGGACCAGCAAGGCGCACCCGTGGAACCAGCCTTCGATGAAGAGTTGTACACGGCGGGCGTGGCGGGGTCCGACTATGAAGCGCCCGTGATCCGGATCGGCTACACGTCCTTCTTCACGCCCTCCCGGGTCTACGACTTCGTCCTGCCAACGCCGTCGCTTCCCCAGGGCGAGCTGCGCCTTCGCAAGGAAAGTCCGGTGCTGGGCGGCTACTCGCCGTCCGATTACGTTGCCACGCGTGAATGGGCGACGGCGGCCGACGGCACCCGGGTGCCGCTGTCCGTGCTGCGGCACGTCTCGGTCCCCCGGGACTTCACCGCCGCGGGCCTGGTCTACGGGTACGGCTCCTATGAAATCAGCATGGACCCCGGATTCGGGGTGGCCCGTTTGTCCCTTTTGGACCGTGGAATAGTCATGGTGATCGCGCACATCCGCGGCGGCGGCGAACTCGGCCGGCATTGGTACGAGGACGGCAAGAAGCTCAACAAGAAGAACACCTTCACGGACTTCATCGCCGCGACGGATTGGCTTGCGTCGTCCGGTTGGGCGGCGCCGCACCGCATCGCGGCGATGGGCGGCTCGGCCGGCGGCTTGCTGATGGGTGCTGTGGCGAACCTTGCCCCCGAAAAATACGCAGCCGTGGTGGCAGCGGTGCCGTTCGTGGATACCCTGAACACGATCCTCGACCCGGAGCTGCCCCTATCCGCGCTCGAATGGGAGGAATGGGGCAACCCCATCACAGATCCTGAGGTGTATGCGTACATGAAGTCCTACACACCGTACGAGAACATTCGCGCCGTGGACTACCCCAGGATCGCAGCCGTCACGTCGTTCAACGACACCCGAGTCCTCTATGTGGAACCGGCCAAATGGGTCCAGGTCCTCCGCTCGACCACCACCGGCGCGGCGCCGGTGGTCATGAAGATCGAGATGGACGGCGGGCACGGCGGTGCGTCCGGAAGGTACGTGCAATGGCGGGAGCGGGCTTGGGACTACGCCTTCGTGGCCGATTCACTTGGCGCTACGGAACTGCTGCCCGGGGCCGGGCTCAAGTAAGGTTCTGGTGGAAGCCGTCATTGCGCAAGCGGACCGTAGGAGCAAAGTGGATAGTCGCCTGAAGAACGATGCCGGGTTGCGCGCTTTGGTGGCCGACTGCGATCCGGAGCGGCTGTCCGAGACGGTGGCGGCACTCATCGACGTGGGTTTCGACGTCGGTTCAGTGTCCGACGGCGGATCGCTCGCCGTCGCGCTCGAAACGGCGCCGCCCGACGTCGTCGTACTCGACCAAAAGCTGCAAGCCTTCCTTCCACGCAACGAGACGCCCGTGCTACTCATGCTGGAGCCCGGGGACACGCCGGATGTCGCAACCTTGGAATCCTGGGCTGTTGCCGATTATGTCTACAACGCGCAATCAGCCGAGTTCCGCGCCTACCGGGCTTCTGTCCTCATCGCACGTGCCGCCGAGCGCTCGCGTCGCCGGACCGAGGCGGAATCGCTCCGCGAAAGCCTCAGGAAGGTCTCCGCGGACATCCGCTCGACGATCGACCCCGGGCGCATTGCCCGATACTTCGTGGACGGGATCGGCGAAGCTTTGGGAGCCGAGCAGGTCTGGTTCACCACCTTCGAGGACCCGCGCGTACGCCAAATCAGCGCCGAGTGGAATTCGCCGGATATCTCCGGCTCGCTGCCGGACGTACTCGCCGACGACGCCAGGGCCTTGGAGCTGGCAACCAAGTTGTGGGCCGAAAGCGACGTCCAACCCCTTCCCGGCAAAGATGCCGGGCAGCGGTCCGTGGTAGTTCCTGTTGGCGAGGGAGACCTCGCAATAGGCGTCATTTGGATCGCCCGGCCCGCAAGCGCGCGGGACTGGACACGGGCCGAAATCGGGTTGATCCAACACGTTGCCGGGAACCTCGCCTATGGCCTGATGCAAAGCCATTTGATCGGGGCCCAGCAACAGGTCATGCACAAGCTCCAGGAGCTGGACCAAGCGAAGACGGACTTCCTCACGACCGTCAACCACGAACTCCGGACCCCGTTGACATCGATCACGGCGTACCTCGACATGATCCAAAGCGGTGCCGGTGGTGAGATCCTGCCAGGCGTGGAACGGATGGTCGCTGTCATTTCGCGCAACGCCGAGCGCCTGCGCCGGCTGATCGAGGACATGCTCACCGTTGCGCACCAGGACACCCCTGGTGAACTGCAGTTGGCCCAGGTAAACGTGGGCACCATGCTGAAGCTCGTTGTCGCGGCCCTGCAGCCCTTGGCGGAATCCCGTTCCCTGTCGCTTACCGTGGAGCAAGGCGCAGGAGCGGCGACCGTCATGGCGGACGAAGCCAAACTCGAGCAGGTCTTCGCCAACGTCATCAGCAACGCCATCAAGTTCACGCCGGTTGGCGGTTATGTCGCCGTGAGCAGCGGGATCAGTGCTGGCGGGGAAGTCCTGGTTTCCGTCGAGGATACGGGCGTTGGAATTCCGGAAAAGGAACTGAGCCAGGTTTTCACCCGGTTTTTCCGCGCCTCGAACGCTTCGACCGCCGCAATCCCCGGAAGCGGGCTTGGGCTTGCGATTGCCCAGGACATCGTGGGCCGCCATTCCGGCACGCTCGGCATCGAGTCCAGCCTTGGCGTCGGGACCACCGTGACAGTCCGCTTGCCGCTCTATTCGGAGAGTTAGCCTTACGCGCAGGCTTAAACAGCACCGCCCTCGGCTTAGCCCAGGGCGGTACCATGTTGCGCTACTGTCCGGCAGGCAACCCTAGTTCGGCCACCAACCAACCTGCGTGTAATTGATCGGATCACTCACCACGGTTGTGGTGGTACCGGTCGTTACCGTGGTGGTGGTCGTGGTTGTGTCATGCTTCGGCGCTGCGTTGGCAGGAGCGGCAAAGCCGCCAATAGCCAACAGGCCCGCCATGAGAAGTGCTGCGGCGAATTTCTTCATTCGTTGCTCCTTTGAGCCTTTAAAAGCCGGAGTGTGACAACTCCAGCGTAAGGAGGCGTGTTAAAGATTCGCTTAAGTTCTCATCAGCTTTCCGTCGTTTTTGGCGCCAGACGGTAGCCAATCCCGCGGACCGTCTCCACCCAGCGCGGAGACTGGGCCGAATCGCCGAGCTTGCGCCGAAGGTTCGCAATGTGGACCTGGACCGCCCGCTCCTCGGATTCACTCACGAAGCCGCCGGTATCGTATTCCCTGGCCTGCAGCCACCGCGCCAGGCCCGAGGTACTCCGGACCACGCGGCCGGCCTCCATGATGGCCCGCAGGAGGTCGAATTCGGTGCGGGTCAATTGCACTTCCACGGCGCCGATCCTGGTAGTCCGGGTAGCGACGTCCAAATGAAGGCCGTTGTGTTCGAGCCCGCTGGCTGTTCGAATGGCCGGGTTTTGGTTGGCGGCTGCCGCGGTTTCGGGGTTCGCCGGGGCGGCCGGGTTCGGGGCAGCCGGGTTCGGGGCGGCCGGGTTGGCCGATGCCGGGGCGAAGACGGCGGGTGCGCCGGCGGGGTTCCCCGTCGCGGAGGCGACGGCGGCGGGTGCGCCGGGCGCCGTCGTCGTGGTTTGTGTTGTGGCTTGGAATTGCGCGGGCACCCCGGCGGCGAGCAGCTTGCTGCCGCGCGGCCGGCGGAGCAGCGTCTCCACGCGGGCGCGGAGTTCCCGCGGGCGGAAAGGCTTGGTGACGAAGTCGTCGGCGCCGACGGCGAGACCCTGCAGGGTGTCCACCTCGCGGGCGCGGGCGGTGAGCATGATGATGTAGGCGTCGCTGAATTCGCGGACGCGGCGGGTTACTTCAATCCCGTCGATGTCCGGCAGGCCCAGGTCGAGCGTGATCACGTCGGGGTTATGGCGTCGGACCGCGTCGACTCCGTCGACTCCGTTCGCGGCAGCGTAAACCTCCAGTCCAGACGATTCGAGGACGGAGTGCACTACCTCCCGGATGTCCTCGTCATCCTCGATTACAACAACCACGCCAGGTGCGCTCACGTATAGACCCCCGATGTCCGATGCTCAGCCAACCTTAACACCGGGGACGCCCGCTACCCAGTCAAATGTTGCTTTGCTTCGCTTGCCGTGGCTTCCGGGATCTCCACTCGGAATCAAGTATCGCGTAGATGACCTCCGTGGACCATTGGCCTTTGTAGTGCCATGTGTCGATGAGCTCTGCTTCGCGCCGCATTCCGAGCCGCTTGCACACGGCGGCCGACGTCGTGTTCAGCGCGTCGAGCTTGGCGTCGATCCTGTGGAAAGCGAACTTTTCGAAGCCCAGCCTGAGCACGGCCTCGGCAGCTTCGGCGGCGTAGCCGTGCCCGCGGCTTTCCGGTGCGAGGATCCATCCGATCTCGGCTTGCCCCGTACCCGGCAGCCATTTCAGTACCACTTCTCCGAGGAGTCCCGGCTGGCCTGCGTGCTCAATCGCCAAGCACACCCAGTCCCCTTCGTGGTCGAAGGTGAAGTTGGCGTAGCGACCCAGGGCTTCCATCGATTGGGTCAGCGTCAGTTCTTTGCGGAAAAGGAAACGCGCGGTTTCGGGCAAGGACTGGTAGGCGTGGAATCTCTTGAGGTCGCTTGCCTCAAAGCGTCGGAGCACCAACCTCTCTGTTCGGACCGGCAATTCAAGGAGCGGCATGCTCTGAGGCTACCCTCTCAGCTCCGGATGGGTTGGGGTGGCGCAACGGTTCCGTTCCGTTTGGTGGCCGCCCTCTTGACAGTTCAAGCAAACTGGGATTACCTAATGAACATTCGGTAAATAAAGCTGGAGGCAATGACGCATGGTTGAGACGGCCCTTTCCGGTGCAGGGCAGCACCAGATCCTGAAGAACGACTACGCCTCCGAATGGATGGGCCTTGAAGTACTCAAGGTCGACGACGGCCACGCCACCGTCCGCATGAAGCTGCGCCAGGAAATGCTCAATGGCTTCGGAATGGCCCACGGCGGAATGATCTTCGCCTTCGCGGATTCGGCGTTCGCCCTCGCATGCAACCCGGCCGTCCCCTCGCCGTCGGAAGCCGACAAGATCACCGTCGCAGCCGGCGTCGACATCAACTTCCTCAAGCCGGCCTACCAAGGCCAGGTGATCACCGCCGTCGCGAACCGACGCGCGCACTCCGGCCGCAGCGGCCTGTACGACATCCAAATCTTCGCAGCCGATGCGAGTGGATTGGCCGCCTCCCCCTCGCCCGAAGACCCAGCCGGCTACGGCGAGCTCATCGCCGAGTTCCGTGGCCGCAGCCGCACCATCTCCAAGAAGTAGGAAAACCATGACCCAGAACGCCGTCGCCGGCACGGACGCCCAACTCGACCGTGAGGAGACCATCTCCCGCGACGAGCTCGAGGCCTTGCAGCTGAGCCGCCTGCAACACACTGTCGCCTACGCCTACGATCGCGTGCCGCTCTACAAGCGCAAGTTCGACGACGCTGGAGTGCACCCTTCCGATCTGCGGGAACTCAGCGATCTTGCCAAATTCCCGTACACCACCAAGGAAGACCTCCGCCAGGAATACCCCTTCGGCATGTTCGCCGTTCCGCAGCACGAGGTCGCCCGGGTCCACGCGAGCTCCGGGACCACCGGCCGGCCAACCGTCGTCGGATACACGAAGAACGACCTCGCCAACTGGGCCTCCCTGGTTGCCCGTTCCCTCCGTGCTTCGGGGGTCCGCCCCGGCATGAAGGTCCACAACGCCTACGGCTACGGCCTCTTCACGGGCGGTCTGGGTGCACATGCCGGCGCCGAAGCCCTCGGCTGTACCGTGATCCCGATGTCGGGCGGGCAGACTGAGCGGCAGATCCAGCTCATCCAGGACTTCAAGCCGGACGCGATCCTGGCAACGCCGACCTACCTGTTGACCATCGCAGATGCCATGGCCCACATGGGCGTGGATCCGGCGTCGACCTCTCTCAGGTACGCCGTGCTGGGTGCCGAGCCCTGGACCGAGGAAATGCGGCACGAGCTAGAGACCACCATGAACATCAAGGCCTGCGATATCTACGGTCTGTCCGAGGTCATGGGTCCGGGCGTCGCGGGCGAGGCCGTGGAGACGCAGGACGGTTGCCACATCTGGGAGGATCACTTCCGTCCCGAGATCATCGACGCCTTCAACCCTGTGGTTGGCAAGGAAGCCGTGCTGGCCGATGGCGAACCCGGCGAACTCGTCTTTACCTCGCTGACCAAGGAAGCGCTGCCGATCATCCGCTACCGGACCAAGGACCTCACCCGACTGCTGCCCGGCACCGCGCGTCCGGCGCACCGGCGCATGGGCCGCATCACGGGCCGGAGCGACGACATGATCATCCTGCGGGGCGTGAACCTCTTTCCCTCGCAGATCGAGGAAATCGCCCTGCGCATTCCCGAGCTCAGCCCGCACTTCCAGCTCGAACTCACCCGACCGGAGGGCAAGCGCATGGATTCGATGACGGTCAGGATCGAGCGGCGCGAGAACGTCTCGACCGAGGCCAGTACGACGGCGGCACACGCCTTGCGAGAGCAGATCAAGATCCATGTGGGTTCTTCGTGCGTGGTCGACGTCGTGGAGCCGGGTTCGCTTGAGCGCTCCAACGGCAAGCTGCGCCGCGTCTACGACCTGCGACCCAAGGGGTAACCTTCCAGGGTCTACCGACCGTTCATGAGAAAATGGCCAGCATGCCTAGCGAAACAGCAACCAAGCGGGGACGCCCCGGATACGACCAGCAATCGGTGCTGCTCATCGCCGTCGACGTCTTCAACCGCCACGGTTACGATGCCACGTCGATGGGCATTCTGGCCGAGAACCTGGGAATCTCCAAGTCGGCCATCTACCACCACGTGCCCTCCAAGGGCGACCTCCTGAAGCTCGCCCTTGACCACGCACTCGGCGGACTCGAAGCCATCCTGGAGCAACCCGAGGCTGTTTCGGGGCCGGCCGATGCGCGATTGGAATTCGTGCTCCGCCAGACCATCGCCGTGCTCGTGGACCGGCTGCCGTTCGTCACGCTGCTCCTGCGTTTGCGCGGGAACACGGACATCGAGCGGGACGCGCTGGAACGGCGTCGTGCGTTCGACCACAAGGTGGCTGCGCTGATCTCGGATGCCCGCAAGGAAGGTACGCTGCGCCAGGACATCGACCCCCGGACGGTGACCCGCCTGCTCTTTGGCACCATCAACTCGATCGTGGAGTGGTACAAGCCCGGCGGCTCCCTGTCCCCGCAACGCCTCGCGGACGACGTCATCACCATGGCCTTCGAAGGCCTCCACTCCCCGTCGTAGCTCCCGCCTCCCGCCCGACGCGCTCTCACCTATCCCGACGCTCTCTCACCTATACCGGCATCCCGCCCGATGCTCTCTCACCTATAGGTCCCAAAAATGGACCCCTCCCCCACATAAGGGGAGGGGTCCATTTGCTTGGCGGTCGTTTGGCTCAATCAGAGCTGATATTCGGCCTGCGTGCCCAACCCTTCATGAACGCAGAGAATGTTGTTTTCCGAGTCCATGAACCAAGCACATTTCTCAGCATCAGTGGTGCAGATGTGATGCTCGGTCTTGACGTCCGGAAGGTCGTAGTCCTGAAATTCGACGCCGTTGGCCTCCAGTTCCTCGACTGCTCTCTCGATATTGCTCACTTCGAATGAAACGGCAGTGTGCGGGGAGTGTTTGCCGTCCTTGACTGGCATCAACTGCAGCATCGGGCCGCCGTCGGTGCCGAACAAATAGTTTCCATCCCACGTCTTGCCCCGATGGGGGAGGCCGAGTTTCTCCGCATAAAAAGTGCGGGCCCGGTCCAGATCATCGACGGGCAAAACGGTTGTGGCTGTTCTTAGTGCTAGGGTCACTTCGCCACCTCCTACCCAGAAAATCTTACGCCGGGCGCAGGCGGAAAGAACCCCTGAGCGAGCGTCCCGCCGATGGCCGACGTATCCGAGCGAGCGTCCCGCCGATGCCCGGTAAACCGGAGAGAGCATCGGCGGGAAACGCCACAAATCCGCGCGAGCATCGGCGGGAAAGGCCCTACATGTGAGCGAGCGTCGGGGCTACTTCTCCACGAGGGTGAGGACGTCGTACGTGGCCACGATTTCGTCGTTCTGGTTGGTGAGGACGGCATCCCAGGAGACCTCGCCGTACTCGTCCGTTTCCCGGGGCGTGATCTTCTTGGCCGTGAGCGTGACGCGAATCGAATCTCCTGCGGCAACCGGTGTGATGAAGCGCAGGTTCTCGAGGCCGTAATTTGCCAGGACGGGACCCGGCGCGGGCTCGACGAACAATCCCGCGGCCCAGCTCAGGAGCAGGTACCCGTGCGCCACGATTCCCGGGAAGAACGGGTTGGCTTCAGCTGCTTCCTGGTTGGTGTGGGCGTAGAAGGTATCACCGGTGGAGTTCGCAAAGGCAGTGATGTCCTCCAACGTGACCTGTCGCAGTTCGGACCGGACGGAGTCGCCAATGCGCAGCGTGGCAAGGGACTTGCGGAACGGGTGCGTTCCTTCCGTCTCCAGGGTGAAGTTGCGGTCCGCTCCGGTGTGCCAGACGCCGGTCACCGCGGTCAGCATGTTTGGTGAACCTTGGATCGCCGTGCGTTGCATGTGGTGCATCACCGAACGGATACCCCCCAGTTCTTCCCCGCCGCCGGCGCGGCCAGGCCCTCCGTGGACCAAATGCGGTACGGGCGAACCGTGGCCTGTTGAGGATCGTGCGTCCTCGCGGTTGAGCATAAGGACACGTCCGTGGTGCGCGGCGATCCCGGTGACCAATGCGCGGGCCACGTCCGGATCATTCGTGCAAACCGAAGCCACGAGCGAGCCCCCACCCCGGGCGGCGAGGCGGACGGCGTCGTCCAGGTCCGAGTACCCGATCACCGACGAGACCGGGCCGAACGCCTCCAGCGAGTGAACGGCGTCGGCCTCGACGTCGGCCCAGCTCAAGACCACCGGCGACATGAAAGCGCCACCCTCCACGACGCCCACGGTCCCGTCCAACGAGGTGACAGACGGCGAATCGAGCGACCCGTACGCGAGCTCGCCACCGGCGTCGAGCATTGACTGCACGGCTGCACGCACGTCGGCAAGCTGCTCAACGGACGCGAGGGCGCCCATCGTAACGCCATCGGCGCGGGGGTCTCCCAGTACGACGCGTTCAGTGATGCGCGCGCCGATGGCGGAAACGACGTCGGACACCAACTCGCGGGGCACGAGGGTGCGGCGGATCGCGGTGCACTTCTGGCCGGACTTGACGGTCATTTCGGTAACCACGGACTTGATGAAGGCATCGAACTCGGGCGTGCCGGGAACGGCGTCGGGCCCGAGAATGGCGGCGTTGAGGGAGTCGGTTTCCGATGTGAAGCGGACGCCGCCCTGGACGACGTTCGGGTGCGACTTCAGCGAGTTGGCGGTCGACGCCGAGCCCGTGAACGCGAGGACGTCGCGGTAGTCGAGGTGGTCCAGCAGGTTCCGCGCAGACCCGGAGATCAGCTGTAGGGAACCTTCCGGCAGGATGCCCGACTCGACGATCGCCTTGACGACGACGGCCGCAACGTACCCGGTGGGCGTGGCCGGCTTGACGATCGTGGGGACGCCGGCGATGAACGCGGGAGCGAATTTTTCGAGCATTCCCCAGACAGGGAAGTTGAAGGCGTTGATTTGTGCCGCAACCCCCGGAATGCGGGTGTAGATGTGCTCGCCGGCAAAGGAACCGTCGCGCGAGAGGACCTCCATGGGCCCGTCGACTACCACTTGGGAGTTTGGCAGTTCACGGCGGCCCTTGGATCCGAAGGTGAAGAGCACGCCGATACCGCCGTCGATGTCCACCATCGAATCGATCTTGGTGGCGCCGGTCTTGAACGAGGATGCGTAAAACTCCTCGCGCCGGCCGTTGAGGTACTGGGCGAGCTCCTTGAGCTTGAGCGCGCGCTGGTGGAACGTCAGCTTGCCAAGTTCGCGCTGGCCCACCGTGCGGCCGTAGTTTACGACGCCTGCAAGGTCCAGCCCCTCCGTGTTGACCGTTGCGAGGACCTCCCCGGTGCTGGCGTCGCGGACCGGGACGCCTCCCGCGGCATCGGCACTCGGGGCCCACCAGTGCCCTTGGACGAAGCTGGGCACGGTTTCAACAGCTGTGGTTTCCGGAGCGACTGCGGTACTGGTCATCGTCGACGGGTCCTTCCAAGGCACGGGCACGAATCGGACTGAACGGCGGAAAGATTACTGACCGGCCGTTCGGTAATATAAACAGGGTACAGGACGACGGCGGTGCAGACTAGAAAATTGTTACGGCACCGGGGCGTTGAGCTTCTCGCGGATTGCTGCGACTTCGGCTTCGGAAACGTCGTGCGCGGCCAGGAAAGCAGCGGTGTCCAAGGAGTGCGCGAAGACCAAGAGGCTCGCCGCGCGTTCCGCCAACAATTCCCCTAGCGCCGCATCGTCGAGGTAACCGTCATGGGCGTGCGGGGCGGGATGGTGGCGGTGGCGTTCATTGATTCCGCGCATCCCCTGCTGGTAACCACGGACGATTTCCGCGTCGCCGAGGCCGGCCAGGTCCTGCAGCATCACGGCGATGATTCCACTTCGGTCCCGTCCGGCCGCACAGTGCAATACCACGCCACCTCTTGCTGCGGCGATGGCTTTGAAGACCCTGGCGATGTTGTCCGAGAAGAGCCGGAGGTAATCGGCGTAGTGTGCGGGGTCCCTCAGGTATGGGCCAAATCGCTCAGTAAACTCCGCGTGGTCCGGGTCCTCGGTGGGGCAAAGCACGACGTCGATGCCCGCTTTCGCTTCATCGGTAACCTTCGGATCCGCGTCCCTTGGTTGCCCCTCGCGCAAGGTTCGCAGGTCGATCACGGTGCGGACGCCGTCGTCGTACATTTGCCGCCAACCGGCCTCGGTGAGCCATTCCCGCCGACCCATCCGGTAGACAACACCCGCAATCCTCCAGGCGTTCACGGCGCCGTCCCAGTGGACGGCCAGTTGCTGAGCGGCAGTTGAGATCCCGTCCATACCGGACAGCTAACCACACGCTTAGGACAGGACGTGAGGGAAGGTTCGTCGAAAAGGGGATATATCCGAGAGAGCGTCGCAAGAGAGCCGACCCCCACTCAGACATCGGGGCTTAATTGCCAGCGCCCTCTCAGCTATAGTCCCCAAAAACCAAACCCTCCATCAGATCCCGACTTGAACGGGGGTCTTGTGCCGCCAAGGTGAGCTATGTCATACTTTTTCTCGATACGCATCGACGATACGTATCGACGATGCAGATCAGGCATCAGACCAACGCCGCAGCCGACAAGGAGACCTGGACGTGCCTACAAGCAAGGATGTCGCCCAGGCTGCCGGCGTAGCCCAAAGCACGGTTTCGTACGTGCTCAGCGGCAAGCGGCCCATCTCGGAGAAGACCCGGAAAAAGGTCGAAGCCGCCATCGACCAACTGACGTACCAGCCCAACGCCGGTGCCCGCGCCCTGGCAAGTCGCAAAACCCGCGTGATCGGCCTGGTCATCCCGTTCATCCCAGAGCTCCACATGGCGTCGATCATGGAGTTCGTTTCGGTCATCGCCAGTACGGCCCGGCAATACGACCATGACATCCTCCTGGTCACCGAGGACGAAGGCGCCGCCGGACTCCAGCGCGTCGTCGGCCAGCAGATCTGCGACGGTCTAATCCTCATGCAGGTGGAAGGCGAAGACGAGCGCCTCCCGGTGGCCCGCAGCCTGAAGGTTCCCGTGGTGCTGATCGGCATCCCGCGCGATCCTTCCGGACTGGTGTGCATCGACGCGGATTTCGAAATGGCAGGCGAGCAGTGCGTGCGGGACCTCGCGGCTGCCGGTCATACGGAAATCTCGGTCATCGATTGGCAGTCCGAGGTGGTGGACCGGCACATGAACTACATCGATCGGTTCATGCACGGCACCGATACCGCAGCTGCCGAATTGGGGGTCAAAGTCCTCCACCTTCCCGGCGGAGCCGACCACGAGTCCCTTGCACGCACGGTAGACAAGGGCCTCGCGGAAACCACCGGAGTGCCAGCATTCATTGCCCCTGAGGGCACAGTCCAGGACATTCTCAGCCGGGTACTGTCGTCCCGTGGCTTGACTCCCGGTGTGGATGTCTCCGTGATCGGCAGCGCCTCCCCTACCCTTGCCGCGCTTCAGCCGATTCCACTGTCCACCATCGATCTGCGCCCGGGAGAAGTATCGCGGCGCGCAGTCAAGATCATGTGCCAACTCCTCGACGCCGACACCCAGGGACCACACGAATCCCTCGAGTTGGTGCCAACCATCATTACGCACCGCGCCAGCACCCTCCGCCCACCCACTGGAACCTGACGCCGCCAGCTCCGCTGTCCAACAACAGCTTCGACCCTGCACATCCCCTTCGATCCACCCTTACAAGATCAGCAATCATCGATACGCATCGTCGATACGCATCGACAAATCAAGACAACGTTCACCACCAACAAAGGAACAGACAATGAAGTCAGCACTGAGGACACGCCGCCCACTCGCCCTGGCCCTTGCCACGCTGGTCGGCCTGCCACTTGCCATCTCCGGCTGCGGAACGGCTGCCGGGTCCGGGTCCGCGACGGAATCCGTGAAGGAGATCTCGGTGGTGGACTACTACAACAACGAGCCGGACAAGTCCTTCATCGGCGACGCCTTGACCGCCTGCGGAAGCAAGGCCGGCGTCACCATCAAGCGCGAAACCGTTCCGGGCAAATCGCTGATTTCCAAGGTTCTCCAGCAGTCGTCGTCCAAGACGCTGCCGGACGTCCTCATGCTCGACAATCCGGACCTTCAGCAGATCGCGGGCACTGGAGCGTTGGCACCGTTGTCCGACTTCAATATCAGCACCGCCGACTTCGCTCCCGGCGTTCTCAGCGCCGGCACGTACAAGGACAAGGTGTACGGGCTCGCTCCCACCGTGAACACGATCGCCCTTTTCTACAACAAGGACATCCTGGCCAAGGCGGGCGTCACGCCACCCACCACTTGGGACGAGCTGAAGGCTGCGGCCACCAAGCTCACCTCGGGTGAGCAGTATGGCCTGGCGTTCAACGCCAATCCCACCTATGAAGGCACTTGGCAGTTCCTTCCGGTCATGTGGTCCAACGGTGGCAACGAGAAGAACATCGACACCCCTGAGACAGCGCAGGCCCTGCAGCTCTGGACCGACCTGGTCAAAGACGGATCCGTGTCCTCCTCCGCCTTGAACTGGACGCAGGCGGATGTCAAAGACCAGTTCATGGCCGGCAAGGCAGCAATGATGGTCAACGGCCCATGGCAAATTCCAGCCCTCGACAAGAACACAAGTCTTCAGTACGGCGTCGTGAAGATCCCGGTCCGCCAAGCAAGCCAGACGGCAGTCGCCCCGCTTGGGGGCGAAGTGTGGACGGTTCCGCAGACAGGGAGCAAGGCCCGCCAAGCCAAGGCCGCTGAAGTAGTGGCATGCATGAACAGCGACGAAGAGCAGCTTGCCATGGCCAAGGTCCGCAACACTATCCCATCCAAGACCACCCTGGCCGCGAAATTTGCCGCCGACAACCCCAAGCTCGCCACCTTCACGGAGCTTATCAAGACCGCGCGTGCACGAACCGGCGAACTCGGCCAGGGCTGGCCTGCCCAAGCCACCAAGATCTACACGGCCATCCAGACGGCCCTGACAGGCAAGGCTTCTCCGGCCGACGCCCTCAAGCAAGCCCAAGGCCAGTAAGCAGCCTGCCATGTCATTGACAAGCAAACTGTCGCGGGCCACGTCACAGGCGACAGCGCGGGCCGCCTCACGGGCCACGTCCCCGTTCGGGCCTGAAAACGCCCGGACTGGCGAGGGCGCCCCGGCACCCCGCCAGCCCGGCCGCCAGGGCCAGCCCGCCCGCCAGGGCCAGCGCGGCCGCCAGCGCCGCGAACGCATCTTCCAGTGGCTGTTCCTGGTGCCTGCCGTGATCTACATGGCGTTGTTCTTCGGCTACCCCGTGGTCAAGAACGTCGTGATGAGCTTCCAGGACTACACCACGGCCACGTTCTTCACGGGCGAGGCCCCATGGGTGGGGTTGGCCAACTACGCCACTGTATTGTCGTCGTCGCTGTTTTCCACGTCCTTGGTCAACACGGCCCTGTTCACGCTCGGTTCCATCCTGGGGCAGTTCGTGATCGGGCTTGCCCTGGCGATATTCTTCCAGCGCAAGTTCCCGCTCAATGGCATCCTCCGTTCGTTGCTGCTGCTCCCGTGGCTGTTGCCGCTCATAGTTTCCAGCGCCGTATGGCGGTGGATCCTGGACAAGGACAGCGGGGCACTCAACCGTTTCCTGGGTTCGCTGCACATCGTGGACACGGGTGTGCCGTGGCTGACCAGTACGTCGCTGGCGCTGATCGCCGTGGTCGGGGTGAACATCTGGATCGGCATCCCCTTCAACCTGACCATCCTCTACGGCGGCTTGCAGGAAATCCCCGATGAGCTCTACGAAGCCGGGTCCCTGGACGGCGCCACGGGGTGGAAGGCGTTCCGGCACATCACCTGGCCCATGCTCAAGCCGGTGGTCAGCGTGGTCCTGGTGCTCGGCGTCGTATACACCCTGAAGGTGCTGGACATCATCCTCGGGCTCACCAACGGCGGTCCTGCGAATTCCACCCAAACCATCGCCACCCAGTCCTACCGGCTCTCCTTCCAGGAGTTCAAGTTTGGCGAGGGCGCCGCGCTGGGCAACGTGCTGGTGATCATTTCCCTGGTCTTCGCGGTCCTGTACCTCCGGGCCAGCCGACGAGCCGTAGATGAGTGAGGAAGCCATGACGACGACGAAAATCACCACCCGCCGTCCCGCGGCTACGAACGCCCGCAAAGGAAACGCACCCGGGCGCAAAAGCTGGGGCAACACGGTCCTTGCCATCTTCTTCCTCGCTGTCATGCTGTTCCCGGTCTACTGGATGGTCAACGCCTCGCTGCAGCCCAACGGCACCACTCTGGAAACCTCTTGGCTGCCCTTGAAGCCGGATTTCACGGGCTACGCCACCGCCATCAGCGAGCAAGGCGGCAATCTGGGCACCAGCCTACTGATCTCGCTCGGCAGCGTTGTCCTCAGCCTGGCCATCGCCGCACCGGCGGCCTACGCCTTGGCTTACTTCAAGGTCCGTGGCGCAGGCGTCGTGCTCTTCGCGATCCTGATCAGCCAAATGATCCCCGGAATCGTGGTGGCCAACGCGCTGTACACGGCTTACAACGATCTCGGCCTGCTCAATTCCATCCCGGGCCTGATCCTCGCAGATTCCGCCCACGGCATCCCGTTCGCGATCCTCATCATCCGGGCCTTCATGAACGGCATGCCGGCGTCTGTCATCGAAGCAGCGAGGGTGGACGGTGCGGGGCACCTGAGGGCTTTCTGGTCGATCGTGGTGCCGCTCAGCCGGAACTCGTTGATCACTGCCGGGCTGTTCACCTTCCTGTTCACTTGGAGCGACTTCCTGTTCGCACTGACCCTCACCACCACGGAGGCCGTCCGACCAGTGACCCTGGGCATCTTCCAATACATCGGCGCCTACGTGAACGACTGGAGCTCGGTTATGGCCACGGCGGTCCTCGCATCCATCCCCGCCATCATCCTGCTGGTCGCGGCGCAGAAGTACATCGCGGCCGGAACCACGGGCGGCGCCGTCAAGTAAGCGGCTCACGAAGGCGGGACGCACCGCCGGTGCCTAACCCGCCGCCCGGGACGCATCGCCGTCGGGCACTAAAACCAACCCCTCTTAAGGAGAAACCATGTCTGAGCCAATCCGCGTCACCGTGTGGAGCGAAAACCGGCACGAAAAGCGCGACGAACTGGTCGCCCGCCTCTACCCCGAAGGGATGCACGGGGCAGTGAAGGCCGGCATCGAGGAAAACCTGGGCGCCAAGGTCAGCGTCCGCACCGCCACTCTCGATGAGCCCGAGCACGGCCTCACCGAGGAAGTCCTCGCCAACACCGACGTCCTCACCTGGTGGGGGCACATGTCCCACGCCGACGTCGACGACGAGATCGTGGAGCGCGTGCACCGCCACGTCTTGTCCGGCATGGGCCTGATCGTCCTGCATTCCGGGCACTGGTCCAAGATCTTCACCAAGCTCATGGGTACCTCGTGCACCCTTCGCTGGCGCAGCGAGCAGGACCGCGAACTGGTCTGGACCGTGGACCCCACCCACCCAATCGCCAAGGGCGTGCCGCACCCCATCGTGATCGACCAGCAGGAAATGTACGGAGAATTCTTCGACATCCCCACCCCCGAGGAGCTCGTATTCATCAGTTCCTTCAGCGGCGGGGAGGTGTTCCGTTCGGGTTGCACTTTCCGCCGCGGCAACGGCAAGATCTTCTTCTTCAGCCCCGGCGACCAGGACTACCCGGTCTACCACCACAAGGACGTCCGCCGCGTGATCTCCAACGCCGTCGAATGGGCCGTCACCGACCGGCCGGAGCGCACCTATCCGGAACTGCTGCGCTACGAGACCAACGATTTCTTCAACGGCAAGAGCTACCAGGGGGCCAACGCATGAGCACCCCTTTCGCTACCATTCCCGACGACGGCACTCCCCTTCGCGTCGTCGTCGTCGGCGCCGGAGGGATGGGGCGCGCGTGGTTGAACGCAGTAGAAAGGTCGCCCCTCGCGGAGTTGGCCGGCATCGTTGACCTGGACCTTGAGACCGCCCGCGCGGCCGCGGCGGCCATTGGGCGCCCGGACCTGCCGGTAAGTGCCGGTACCGCTGTCCTGGCGTCCGACGTCGGAGCCCAAGCGGTCATCAACGTCACCGTTCCGGTGGCGCACCACCCTGTCACCATCGAGGCACTGGCTGCCGGGTTCCCCGTGCTCGGCGAAAAACCGGTAGCCTCCACCGTGGCCCAGGGGCTGTCGCTCGCTGCCGCCTCGGAGCTTACTGGCCAGTTGTTCATGGTCAGCCAGTCCCGCCGGTACAACCGCCACTTGTTCGAGGCCAAACAGCTCGCTTCTGCGCTCGGCACGGTGGGCATCGTCACCGCCGAATTCTTCAAGGCTCCGCACTTCGGCGGCTTCCGCGACACGATGGACCACCCCTTGCTTCTGGACATGGCCATCCATCAGTTCGACATGGCCCGGTTCCTTCTCGACGCGGATCCCGTCTCGGTGTTCTGCGAGGAATACAACCCGTCTTGGAGCTGGTACCGGGGAGATGCCGGAGCCACGGCGATCTTCGAGATGACTGGCGGGGAGCGCTTCGTGTTCACCGGTAGCTGGTGCAGCCCGGGCCAGGAAACCTCGTGGAACGCGTCGTGGCGGATCAGTGGCGAACACGGCACGGTCCTGTGGGATGGCGACAATGAACCCCGCGTGGATTCCATTGGCGTTCCGGTCGAGGGGGAAAGCAACGATCCCGGACAGGAGATCGCCGGTTCGCTGCGTGACTTCGTGGCCGCCCTGCGCACCGGAAGAACGCCTATGGGGCAAGTCCACCAGAACATCATGAGCCTGGCCATGGTGGAAGCAGCCATACTCAGCGCTTCCACTGGCACCCGGATCTCCGTCGACGCGCTTCTTGGGGAATCCTACGAACAGGCCGTTTCGACGGAACGCGATCCGGGCGTACTGGAGGTCCTGAGGTCCTGGACCTCGGTCCGCAGCGCTTTGGCCGGCGAGAGCGTGCCGCTATGACTGAAAGACTGAAAGTCGGGCTGGTGGGTTACTCGTTCATGGGGGCCGCCCACTCGCAGGCGTGGCGGACGGCACCGCGGTTCTTCGACCTCCCGCTCGCCCCGCAACTGACGGCGTTGGCCGGTCGGAATGAGGCCGCCGCACGTGCGGCTGCCACGAAACTCGGTTGGGACTCGGTGCACACAGACTGGCGTGAGCTGATCGAGCGCGACGATATCGACGTCGTCGACATCTGTTCCCCGGGCAATACGCACGCGGAGATCGCGATCGCCGCGCTCAAGGCCGGAAAGCACGTGCTGTGCGAAAAGCCGCTGGCCAACACGGTGGCGGAGGCCGAGCGAATGGCGGAGGTAGCTTCCGACGCGGCTGCGCGCGGCGTGTACTCGATGTGCGGCTTCACGTATCGGCGCACCCCGGCACTCGCGCTGGCCAAGCGAATGGTCGACGACGGCCGCCTTGGGACCATCCGCCACGTCCGTGCGCAGTACCTCCAGGATT
The DNA here is from genome assembly GCA_041360635.1 of bacterium RCC_150. Classification (GTDB taxonomy): domain Bacteria; phylum Actinomycetota; class Actinomycetes; order Actinomycetales; family Micrococcaceae; genus Arthrobacter. The sequence goes on from JBFUPP010000002.1 coordinate 212,575, forward strand.
GGCTGAGTGACGAGAATGCGCCGATGACCTGGCGCCTCGACAAGGAGAAATCGGGTTCCGGTTCCCTGGGCGATATTGGTGCCCACAGCATCGACACGGCCCAGTGGATCACGGGACGCACCATCAGCGGCGTCTCGGCGATCCTCCAAACGTTCGTGAAGGAACGGCCCGTCGGCGGCGAGATGGTTGGCCTGGGCGGGCACGGCGATGTCGGCGACGACGTGCCGCGCGGGAAGGTGACCGTGGACGACGCCGCGATCTTCAGCGCGCGCTTCGGCGGACCGGCACCCGACGGGGACGCTCCCGAGGGCGACGCTCCCGACGGCGGCGCTCCCGACCGCGGGCCGATTGGGGTGTTCGAGGCCACCCGCTTCGCGCTGGGGCGCAAGAACGCCATGCGTCTTGAGCTGAACGGGAGCCTCGGCTCGCTCGCCTTCGACTTCGAGGACATGAACGTGCTGCAGTACTACGGTTCAGCGGACGAGCCTGACGCGGGTTTCCGCCGCATCATGGTCACGGAGCCATCCCATCCGTACATGGGAAACTGGTGGCCGACCGGGCACGGCCTCGGCTATGAGCACGGGTTCACGCACCAGGTGGTGGACTTCGTGACTGCCATTGCCGAAGGCCGCCCGCCCGAGCCTTCCTTTGCCGATGCGCTCCAGGTCCAGAAGGTACTCGCAGCCGTCGGGGCCAGCGCGGCAGACGAAAGCCGCTGGCACAACGTGTGACGTGAGGTCCGGCCGAAGCTCTCCTTCGGCCGACCTTCGCCGCCTGTAAGCTATGGCCGCTTCGCCAAGCGGAATTCCAGCCCTGTTCGGACCGCGGGCCATTCGTGTTCGAGGATTGAGAAAACGACCGTGTCGCGGAGGACGCCGTCAGAAGTCCGTGAATGGCTGCGGAGCACGCCGTCTTGCTTGGCGCCGAGGCGGGCAATGGCCTCACGCGATTGGTGGTTGAGCCAGTGGGTGCGGAATTCGACGGCAGGGCAGCCGAGCGCCTCGAATGCGTGGCGAAGGAGCAGGAGCTTGGAATCGGGGTTGCTTCCGCTGCCCTGTGCCGAGGCGGCGTTCCAGGTGGAGCCGATCTCGACGCGTGGAGTAGCGGCGTCGATGTTCATGTAGGTGGTCATGCCGATCAGCTTCCCGCTCGCTTTGAGGCGGGTCGCGAACGGCACCATCGATCCACGTTCCTGAAGCGCCAGGCGCCGCTCGATCTCGGCGGCCATACCTTCAGGCGACGGCACAGAGGTGTACCAAAGCTTCCACAACTCGCCGTCCTTGGCAGCGTCGACCAAACCGTCGTGATGCTCGGGCTTCAGGGGCTCAAGGGTTACGAACCGGCCTTCGAGGGTCGGGGGCGCAAAGAGGGTCATCCCGCCAGCCTAACGGGCACCGCCGCTTCATCGCGCGAGAGGCTACTCAGTCCAGTCGAAGAATCCCTTGCCGGTCTTGCGTCCGAGTTCCCCGCGGGCCACCTTGTCGCGCAGGATCTGCGGCGGCGCGAAGCGCTCCCCCAGTGTGGAGTGCAGGTATTCGGCGATTCCCAGGCGTACGTCCAGGCCGACGATATCGGTGGTCCTGAGCGGTCCTGTGGGGTGCTTATAGCCGAGCACCATCGCGGCATCGATGTCCTCGGGCGTGGCCACCCCTTCCTCGACCATGCGCATCGCCTCCAGCGCGATCGCGACGCCCAGGCGGGAGGACGCGAAGCCCGGAGCGTCGTTGACGACGACGGCGGTCTTGCCAAGTGCCTCGGTCCAGCTTTTCGCTTTGGCAGCGAGGTCGGGAGAGGTGTCTTTGCCCAGGACCACTTCAATGAGGGTGGAGGCCGGGACGGGGTTGAAGAAGTGCAGGCCCACGAAGTTGGCCGGCCGGCGGAGCTGCGAGGCAAGGCCGGTCACGGACAGGGAGGACGTGTTCGAGGCAAGGAACGCGTCGGCGGAAAGGTGCTCTTCCACGGCTTTGAGGGCCGTGACCTTCAGTTCGTAGTCTTCCGGAACGGCTTCCACGACGAGTCCGCAGTGCACGAAGGACTCGTAGTCGGTGGAGGTGCTGAACCGGGATAGCGCCTGGTCCGCCGTTTCGGCCAAGGTGCCACGCGCAGCGGACTTGGCAACAGCGTCAGCGACCCGCGCCTGCGCTCCGGCGGCTGCCTCGTGGTCGCGTTCGACAACAATCACGGCAGCCCCCTTGGTGAGGAAGGCGTGTGCGATGCCGGCGCCCATGCGGCCACCGCCGAGGACACCGACGACATGCGGAATGGCGGGCGAGGCGGATACTGCTGTCATTTCCGGATCCTGTCTGCATTGTCGCTAGGTTGGCCATCGCTGGGCGCCCCGTTTTTTCGGTCGAGGAACGCCTGCATGCGGTCGAACTTCGCCTGCGATTCGAAAAGCATGCCCTGGGCGAGCGTGTCGATCACGGGGTGTGCCTCGGCCGGAGCATGAAACACGGACTTGGTGATCCGCACGGCCAAGGGATCTTGGCGGCCGATCCTGTCCGCCAAGGCGTGGGCCGCGTCCATGAGGTCGGGGGCTTCGTGGATCTGCGTGATGAGGTTGATCCGGAGGCCTTCATCGGCCCGCAGGACGGCGCCGGCCAGCAGGATTTCCTTGGCGATCGGCTCCCCCACCAGTTCTTTGAGCCGCCAGGTCGCGCCGGCCGCGGCCATGATTCCCAGGCCGGCTTCCGGGTTGCCGATGCGAAGGCTGGGGGTGGCGATGCGGAAATCTGCCGCATAGGCGAGCTCCGCGCCACCCCCTAGGCAGTAGCCGTCCAAGGCAGCGATGACGGGCATCGGAAGCTTGGCGATCCGAGCGAAGATCGTGGAGTTGATGCCCCGCAAGGCGTCGTCCCGGCGTCGTTCGCGGAGTTGGCCAATGTCCGCACCGGAGGCAAATACCCCTTCGACGCCTGCGACAATGAGGATTTTCGGTTCGCGTTCAAGGTAGTCGCACACGCGGTGAAGTTCGTCCACCATCTGCTGGTCGATCGCATTGCGGACCTCGGGCCGGTTCAGGAGCACGGTGACGCGGTCGTCACGTTCCTCAACCAGAAGCGTGGTGAAGTCGCCGTCCAGTGCCATTACACGCCTTCCAGAAGCAGTGCGGCGCCCTGCCCGACGCCGATGCACATGGTCGCGAGGCCGATCTTGCGGTCCGTGGCGCCCAGCTCGCGCTCCATGCGACCCAGCAGCGTAATCGCGATACGGGAGCCGCTGGAACCGAGCGGGTGCCCCAAAGAGATGGCACCGCCGTCGTTGTTCACGATTGCGGGGTCCAGGCCAAGGCGCCGCATGCTGGCGAGCGATTGCGTCGCGAAAGCTTCATTGAGTTCGACGGCGCCAAGGTCACCGACCGAGAGTCCTGTCCGAGCGAGGATCTTTTGAGAGGCTGGAACCGGGCCGATGCCCATGATTTCGGGCTCGCAGCCGGCCGATCCGCCGTCGATGATCCGGGCGCGCGGGGTGAGGCCGAACTTTTCGATGGCAGCCTCGGAAGCAACAATGATGGCCGAAGCGCCGTCGTTGAGGCTGGATGAGTTGCCTGCCGTGACTACCGAACCGCCCGGAACGACGGGGCGGAGACCGGCAAGGACCTCCATGGTGGTTCCTTCGCGAGGTCCTTCGTCGGTGTCCACGACTGTTTCGCCCTTGCGGGTCTTCACCGTGACCGGAACTATTTCCTCCTTGAAACGGCCGCCCGCGATGGCTGCGAGCGCGCGTTCGTGGGAGCTCACGGCGAAAGCATCGGCTTCCTCGCGGCTAATGCCGTCCACGCGTGCCACTTCCTCGGCCGTTTCCGGCATCGAGTAGGTCATCTTGCCGCCGCGGGAGAGCTCGCCCTTGGTGAAAAGGGTGTTGGCGAAGCGCCAGCCGATGGAGGTGTCGAAAATCTGCCCGGGTTTGGCGAACGCCGTGGTGGGCTTTTCCTGGACCCAGGGCGCGCGGCTCATCGATTCAACGCCTCCTGCCACCACGATGTCCGCCGCGCCGGCTTTGATCATGTGGCTGGCCATGATGATGGCGCTCATGCCGGAGGCGCAGAGACGGTTGACAGTAATTCCGGGGATGTGGAGGGGTAGTCCCGCCAAGAGGGTCGCCATGCGGGCGACGTTGCGGTTTTCCTCGCCCGCGCCGTTCGCGTTGCCGAGGATGACCTCGTCGATGGCGTCGGGGTCGACGCCGGCACGCGCCACGGCTTCCCCGACCACCAGGGCGGCGAGGTCGTCAGGCCGGACCGCGGAAAGGGCGCCGCCATACCGGCCTACGGGAGTGCGGGCACCGCCAACAAGAAAAGCCTCGACCATGAGAACATCCTTCGCGAAGGGAGAGGGGTCGCTGAATAATTTACCGACCGTTCGTTCTATAAAGATTACACGGCGGCGGCGCGCGGTCAACTGCCTCCCTACGAAGCATGGCCCCCATTCACACCACCCGGATCCCGAGATGGCCCGCCAACAACGGCGCAAGCAGGCTGAGTTGATACTCGTCGATAGCCGCTCCCGAGAGTCCGCCCAATCCATTGATCATCCGGAAATCGGAACCGCGCAGGTCCACGTCCTTGAACTTTGCGCCCGTGACATCCAGGGTTCCGATGGTGCAGTCCTTGAGCGCGACGCGGGTCCCTGTGCAGGCTCCGAGATCCAGCTCGTTGATGATGCACCCTGTGATCAGGACATCAGTGAGCTTCGATCCGCGCAGGTTCAGGAAGTCCAGTTTCCCGCCGTCGATCTTCACTGAATTCCAGGCGCCCTCGTACATCTCGGCGGAGCCCCAGCGTGGATTGCCGACCTCGACCTCGTGCCAGGAGGTTCGCGCAGCCATGAAGACCGGAGCGTAGGGCTCGTTCAGGATGCAGTCCCGGAACGTCGCTCCGCGCAACTGTGCCTCGTTGAATGACACGCCGGACAGTTCGCACTCGATGAAGTCCGCGCCGCTCAACTCCTCTCCATCCGCCACCGCGCGGGTGAAGCGGATACCGTCGTACCGTTCACCGCGCTGGAAGACCGGAGCGGGGTCGTCCCGGAGGTCATCGAGGATGATCGGGGAGATCCTGGGGGCCGTGGGAGCAGTGCTGTGGTCCATGCATCGAGCCTAGCTGCGGGCACCGACAAATATAGGCTTCCACCCATGGTGCACATGGACTCGAGCATGATCGATTTGAGCGCGGAGAGCGAAGCGGCCGGCGGCTCCCGCTTACTTCGGGGGTACCTGGCCGAGCCCGACGGCGCAGGCCCGTTTCCCGCCGTCGTCCTTATCCACGAAGCCTTCGGCCTCGATGACGTGATGCGGCGGCACGCGGACCGGCTCGCCAAGGCCGGGTACCTGACACTCGCCGTCGACCTCTACAGCGACGGCGGTGCCAGGCGCTGCCTGGTCTCGACCATGCGTTCGCTGCTTTCCGGGTCGGGCCGGGCGTTCAGGGATGTATCGACGGCGCGTTCTTGGCTGCGCGGCGACAGCAGGTGCACCGGAAAGGTCGGCGTGATCGGCTTCTGCATGGGAGGCGCGTTCGCGCTGCTCGCGGCCAACGACGACTTCGATGCCGCCGCGGTGAATTACGGCCAATTGCCGCGGGACCCCGAGGACGCCCTAAAGGGCGCATGTCCAGTGGTGGCCAACTACGGAGCCCGCGACCGGACCTTGCCCGGTGCCGCCGCTAAACTCGAAGCCGTCCTGACGCGGCTCGGCGTCGAGAACGACGTCAAGGAATTCCCGACAGCGGGACACGCCTTCCTGAACGACGCACCCGTCGGGCCGCGGCTGCTTCAGCCCCTGATGCGGGTGATGGGCATCAAGCCGGACCCAGCGGCGGCCCCGGAGGCCTGGAAGCGGATCGAGGACCACTTCGCAAGGCACCTTAAAGACCAGGCACCTGAAAAACCAGGCACCTGAAAGCTAGGCACCTGAAAAACCAGGCACCTCCGGAGCTGAAGCCGGCGGGATAACCTGCGTTTTCTAGCTAAACAGCTCGCTCTTTGGCTCATTGTCCTTGACCTTTTGCCAGCCGAGCCACAGCACGAGCGCGAAGAACGGGATCGTTGCCAGGGTCCAGAACCCGAGGAGGAACACCTCGCCCGTGGCCTTGTCCGTCATCGTGTCCATGCCGATCAGCACCGTGATGGCCAGGAGCGCAACGAGGCCGACCCAGCTGGTCCACGGCGAGCCGGGCATCGGCAGGCTTGAGACCAGGCCCTTCTTCCTGCGCAGCGCGATCTGGCTCGCGAAGATCGAGCCCCACGTGAAGATGACCCCGATCGAGGCCGTATTCAGCGCGAGGTCGAAGGCGTGGGAGCCGCCCAGCCAGATGTTGAGCAGAATGCCCACGAGATAGACGGCGCCAATGGCCAGGATGGCTGCATAGGGAACGTGGCGGGTGGACATCCGGGTGAGCCACTTGGGCGCATGCCCATTGTTGGCCATGGTGCGGAAGATGCGTCCGATCGAGTAAAGGCCCGAGTTGCACGAGGACAACGCAGCGGTAATGACGATCATGTTCATGACGTCGCCCATCCACGGCAGGCCCATCTGGCCGAAGACCGTGACGAACGGGGAGGTTCCTGCGTGGTACTGGTCCGAGGGCAGAAGCATCGCCAACAGCGTCACGGAACCGACGTAGAACACCACGATGCGGATCACGACGGCGCGGATCGCCTTGGGTACTTCGCGTTCCGGATTCTGCATCTCGCCCGCGGTAATGCCGACAAGTTCGATCGCGTTGTACGCGAAGATCACGGCGTTCAGGACCAGGATCATGACGAGCCCGCCCTTGGGGAACATGCCGCCGTCAGCGCTGAAAAGGTTGGCCGGAGACGCGTGCCCCGCGCCTACCTGCGCGTTGGTGACCACCATGAAGGTACCCACGGCAAGGAAGATCACGATCGCCGCAACTTTGAGGCAGGAAGCCCAGAATTCGAATTCGCCGAACGCCTTGACGCTGAAGAGGTTCACGGCCACCAGCAGCACCAGCGCTGCGATGGCGGACACCTCCACAGGGACGTTGGGGAAGAAGAACTGGAAGTACAAGCCGATGGCAATGAGTTCGGCGATGCCCGTCATGGCCCAGTTGATGAAGTACATCCAGCCCGAAAGGTAGGCACCCTTCTTGCCGAACAATTCGCCGGCGTAGCTGACAAACGAGCCCGAGGTCTGCCGATACATGATCAATTCGCCGAGGGCGCGCATCAGCAGGTACGCGATGACGCCGGCGATCGCGTAGGAAAAAATGAGCGCAGGCCCGGTGGAGGCCAAGCGTCCACCGGCCCCCATGAAGAGGCCGACGCCGATCGCGCCGCCCATTGCGATCATCGTTACATGGCGTCGGCTGAGGGTCTTCTGGTAGCCCTCGGCACTGAGGTTTTCGGAAGGTGCAGCAGCAGCGGGTGCGAACGGGGTTCCCGGTGCTCCCTGAAGTTCGGTTGTGGTGTTTTGAGGCACAGCTTGTTCCTTGTGGGTTGAGGAGGCGCCGGTCCAGGCTTCCCGGACATCAACACAAGCAATTCGACCATCTAGCCATGTGGCGAGTCGGATTGTTGGCGAAAATGCGAAAGCATCGAAGGTAAATCCGGCAAAGCTATACTACCCCGTGATTTTGGATGATGGTGACGCGGGCAACAGTGAACCGCAGGGCGGTGGGGCTGCAGGCTAGTGGTTCGGCAGGCTCCGGTGAAGACGCGGCTCGCGCGGGCATTAGGCTGGGAGCATGGGTACCATTCCGCCGGCCGGAAGGCTGTACCGGTTCACGGGGCTGGACGCCGCGGCCGCGGGCCTCTATGTGTTGCTGACGGCAATCTTCGGTTTCGCTGCCGCCCCAATAGCTCCCTTGCTGCGCCAAGTGTTCCCGGACCCCGCCACGGCGGTATTCGTGGTCAACCTTGCTTTCTACGCCTCCGTTGGCCTATTCGCGCTCGCAGCTGCCGGGCGTGTCCTAGCCCGCGACCTGCGGATCCTTGGCACGCGGCCATGGTTCACCGTGGCCATGATCCCGCTGTCCATCGTCGCCATGCTGGTCCTTAGCGCAGTCCTGATCACCATCACGGGCTCGGCCAAGGAATCGCAAAACCAAGTGGGTCTTCAGTCGCTCATCCAGCAACTGCCGCTGTGGTTCGTGGTGCCCCTGCTGGTGGTGCTGGGTCCTTTTGTGGAGGAGTACCTGTTTCGGCACCTCCTTATTGGCAAGCTGTCAAAGCACGTCAACATCTGGCTGTGCTGCGGTCTGTCCGTGCTCTGCTTCGCGGCCATTCATGTGCTGGGTCGCGAAGGCCTGGTGCTTCCGGCCCTCGCTCCGTACCTCGGCATGGGGGCCGTCCTGGTCGCGGTGTATGTCTGGACCGGCAAGAACGTGATGTTTTCCTACTTCGTCCACGCCGCCAAGAACCTCCTGGCAGTCCTCCTCATCTACGCGATCCCGCCGCAACTCCTCGGCGGCTAGGTGCTCCAGCCCCGCGCGTAAGCCGCGCCAGGCCAGCGGCGTCCCTAGGCCGTCAACGCAAAACCGCGCCGGACCCCCTTCCCCCGCCACGCGCCGTCGTCGTAGGTTCAGTTCATGGCACTGAACTTCCAGGTCGTAGTCGACTGCAAGAATCCCCACGAGCTAGCCGATTGGTGGGCCGAAACGCTGGACTGGGAAGTGGAACCCCAAGACGAATCCTTTATCCGCTCCATGATCGACCAAGGCTTCGCCACCGAGGCCCAGACCACCACGCACAACGGCAAGCTGGTCTGGAAGGACGGCGCGGCCATCGGCCCTGCGGAAGACCAAGGCAAGGCCACCCGCAGGCGCTTCCTGTTCCAGACCGTCCCGGAGGGGAAGACCGTCAAGAACCGCGTCCATTGGGACGTGAGGCTGGACGGACGGGACAAGGACGAGGTCCGCGCCGCGCTCGAAGCCCGGGGCGCGAAATACCTCTGGACCGCGCAACAAGGCCCGCACGAATGGCACACAATGGCCGATCCCGAAGGCAACGAGTTCTGCATCAGCTGACAGGATTACTAGACTCTGAGGGTGAGCAACGACTTCCCCGCCAAGGTATCCGACGTCTTTGACCCGTCCCGCTGGCGCACCGTGTCCGGTTTCGACGACTTCCAGGACATGACCTACCACCGGCAGGTCGAGCGCGCCGCGGACGGAACCGTGAGCAGGGACCTGCCTACGGTCCGGATTGCCTTCGACCGGCCCGAAGTCCGCAACGCCTTCCGCCCGGGCACCGTCGATGAGCTCTACCGTGCCATGGACCACGCCCGGATGACTCCCGACGTCGCAACGGTCCTCCTCACCGGCAACGGCCCCTCCCCCAGGGACGGCGGCCATTCCTTCTGCTCGGGCGGCGACCAGCGGATCCGGGGAAGGGACGGCTACCGGTACGCCGTACCGAACGCAACAAGCGAGACCCAGGAAAGCATCGATCCCGCCCGTGCGGGCCGCCTGCACATCCTGGAAGTCCAGCGCCTCATGCGGACCATGCCCAAGGTGGTTGTCGCCGTCGTCAACGGTTGGGCCGCGGGCGGCGGGCACTCCCTGCACGTCGTCTCCGACCTCACCATCGCCTCCCGCGAGCACGGCAAGTTCAAGCAGACCGACGCCACGGTGGGAAGTTTCGACGCCGGTTACGGCTCGGCGCTGCTCGCCCGCCAAATCGGCCAAAAGGCCGCCCGGGAAATCTTCTTCCTGGCCCGCGAATACTCCGCCGAGGACATGGTCCGGATGGGCGCGGTCAACGAAGCCGTGGACCACGAACGCCTCGAAGAGGTCGCATTGGAATACGCGGCGGACATCGCGCGCCAGTCCCCGCAGGCCATCAGGATGCTGAAGTTCGCCTTCAACCTCGCCGACGACGGCCTAGCCGGGCAGCAAGTCTTCGCCGGCGAGGCCACCCGCCTGGCCTACATGACGGACGAGGCAGTGGAGGGCAAGGAAGCCTTCCTCGAAAAGCGCGATCCCGACTGGTCCAACTTCCCCTATTACTTCTAGGACGGCTGCCGTGGACATCGATCCCGTTCTCAAGGCCCTGGCCGCCGCCCTCCACGGCGAGGGTCCCGCCGTCGAAATCACCGTCCCGGCCGACGGCGTCCCGGTTGCGGTTCCGGTCAGCACTCCGGGCTTCGACGAGGCCGTAGTCGTGGTCCGCACGTCCGGTTCCACCGGCACCCCGAAGGCGACCGTCCTCACCCTCGACCAGCTCGCGGCGTCCTCCATGGCGACGGCGATCGCCCTGCGGGGCGAGGGACAATGGCTCCTCGCGCTGCCGTTGCAATATGTCGCCGGCGTCCAGGTGCTGGTGCGTTCCCTCTTCGCAGGCACGCGGCCGTGGGTCATGGACCTTTCCAACGGTTTCACGCCCGAAGCCTTCACCGCCGCGGCGGAGGAACTCACCGACACCATCCGCTTCACTTCCCTCGTGCCCACCCAGCTGCAACGGCTCCTCGACGCACCTGCGCCGCGAACCCTCGCCGTACTCCGCCGTTTCAACGCCATCCTCCTGGGCGGCGCCCCCGCTCCCCGGGAATTGCTCGACGCCGCGCGGGAAGCCGGGCTTCGCGTCGTGACCACCTACGGCTCTGCGGAAACATGCGGAGGCTGCGTGTACGACGGGCAGCCACTCGAGGGAGTCAACGTAAAGCTCGACGACGCCGGCCGGGTCCTCCTGGGTGGGGACACCGTCGCCTCGGGATACCTCGACGCTCCGGAAGCCACCCCCGAGACCTTCTTCGAGTCCGAGGGCATCCGCTGGTACCGCACGAACGACCTCGGCGAGATCGCCCCGGATGGAACGCTCACGGTTCTCGGGCGGGCGGACGACGTCGTCATTACCGGCGGCGTCAAAGCCTCGGCCGCGTTCATCCAGGCGGAGTTGGAAAAGTCCGACGGCGTCACCGCGGCTTTCGTGGCCGCAGTACCGTCACGGGAGTGGGGCCAGGCTGTCGCAGCCTACGTGGCGGTGGAGGACCGCTCGCCACGCGGTGTGGAGGCCTACACGTCGCGTTGGGCGGAGTCGCTCGGCGTCCTCGCGCCCAAGACGGTCGTGTTCGCGGACGGAATCCTCATGCTTCCCAACGGAAAACCGGACCGTCTTGCCATGATTGACCTGTTGGCCGAGGAGCATCAGGGAGAATAGATGGGTTCGCTGATCTTGTCTTCACCTGTGAACACCCTGCGAAACAACACGAGGAACTAACGTGGCAACAGCTGCACAATGGATTCAAGGCGCCCGCCCGCGCACCCTGCCGGCCGCGATCGCACCAGTGCTGATCGGCACCGCGGCCGCTTACGACCTTCAGTCCTTCCGCCCCCTGAACGCCATCCTCGCCGCGCTCGTGGCGTTGTTGCTGCAAGTAGGGGTCAACTACGCCAACGACTACTCCGACGGCATCCGTGGCACCGACGAGGACCGGGTAGGTCCCCTGCGGCTCGTAGGCTCCGGCGCGGCACGGCCGGACCACGTGAAATGGGCTGCATTCGGCGCCTTCGGCCTCGCGATGGCCTTCGGATTGGTGTTGGTGGTCATCACGCAGAGTTGGTGGCTCATTCTGGTGGGTATCGGCTGCGTGCTGGCCGCATGGGGGTACACGGGAGGCAAGAATCCGTACGGCTACATGGGCCTGGGGGATGTGTTCGTCTTCGTCTTCTTCGGGCTCGTCGCAACGCTCGGCACCACCTACACGCAAGCCGGCCAGGTGAGCCTGCCCGCGGTCATCGGGGCGATCGGCACCGGACTGATCGCGTGCGCACTGCTCATGGCCAACAATGTCCGGGACATCCCCACCGACACCATCGCCGGCAAGAAGACCCTCGCAGTGCGCCTCGGCGACCGCCATGCACGCGAAAGCTACGTGCTGATGTTGGCTGTCGCCATCCTCTTGGTGATTGTGCTCGCGCCGGGAATGCCGTGGATGCTGATCGTGCTCTTGCTGGTCCCGGCCTGCCTCATGCCGGCGTGGCTCATGGTCAACGGACGGAAGCGGAAGAGCCTCATCCCCGTACTCAAGCAGACCGGCCTGATCAACCTGGGCTTCAGCATGCTGTTCTCGCTCGGCCTGATCCTCAGCCACGGCTTCTAACCCCGACGCCCGCTCACCTTTAGGCCCTTTCGGCCGACGCTCGCTCACCTTTCGTGAGCGAGCGTTCGTCGTTTGGCCGCCATACGTGAGCGAGCGTTCGTCGTTTGGCCGCCATACGTGAGAGAGCGTTCGTCGTTTGGCCGCCATACGTGAGAGAGCGTTCGACGGGAGCAACGCCCGCCCCGATATCGACCGTTTCCCCCGACGCTCGCTCACCTTTAGGCCTTTTCGGGCCGACGCTCGCTCACCTTTAGGCCTTTTCGGGCCGACGCTCGCTCACCTTCAGGCCTTTTCGGGCGGGCCCTCCTGCAGAAACGGGCCTTACGGTTTTTTGGGTCGACGGTCGTTCTCGACCGTCACTTCGGGGTTTTGGTCTACGAGGCGGTCTTCGACGTCGGCGTCTTCGATCTCCCCGGCAGAGCGGATCGGCTTGGCGCGTCCCGAAAGACGTTCGCGGACGGAGGCCGTGGCGGCGTCACGCTGCTTCTGGAAGAACAAGTAGCTAAGGGCGAACGAGATCAGCCCGGCAAAAATGACCGCCAGCACCAAGCCCGTCTGCAAGAACACAAAGAGGACGAACAGCGGCACGAAGATCGCGAGGCGGATCAGGGAATACTTGAGGAAAGGCACCATCCAAGTTTAGCGTCACAGCCTGATTGCACCCTGACCGCTCAACTACCACAGCCAGCCACGACGACTAGACTTGACGGTATGCTCCGCGTAGTTGCAGTTGTGGCCGTCTTGCTCGTATTTGTCTATGGGCTGGTGGACGTCATCCGCACGGACCACCGCTATACCCGGGGAATCTCCAAACCCGCGTGGATCGTGGTCATGATCCTGCTGCCGATCCTGGGCGCCATTCTTTGGTTCCTTTTCGGCCGCCCTTACGGCAACCGCGCCGTCGCGCAGCCACTAAGCCATCCGACGGCTCCTGACGACGACCCGGACTTCCTGCGGAACCTTGAGGTCCGCCGTCGGAACCAGGCCGAAGCGGACCGGCTCAAGAAGCTCAAAGCCGAACTCGACGCGAAGGAGCGCAAGCTCAAGGGTGGCTCCAACGCCGAAGACAGCGGTGACGTCAACAGCTGAGCCCCCGACGCTCCTCCCTGACCTCTTTTGAAACGGGAACGACGGCGACACGCCCGCAAGTGCGGAGTGTCGCCGTCGTTGCCTGCTCAAAGAGGGTCAGGAACGTCGCCCTTGGCTCTGGCCCTAACTACGAGGGCAACCCCGAGTAGGAGTGCAGGCCATTGAAGAACTGGTTCACGATGGTGAAGTTGAAGATCACGCAGAGGTAGCCAACGATCGACAACCAGGCAGCCCGGGTCCCGGTCCATCCGCGGGTTGCCCTTGCGTGCAGGTAGCCGGCGTAGACCACCCAGATCACGAACGTCCAGACTTCCTTGGTGTCCCATCCCCAGAACCTGCCCCAGGCTTTCTCCGCCCAGATGGCCCCGAACATGAGAGTGAAGGTCCAGCCGACGAATGCCACGGTGTTGATGCGGTAGGACAGGTTTTCCAGGCTCAGCGCGTTGGGGACCAGGCGCATGAAGCCCAACTTGTCCACGCCGCCGCCCATGAGGACTTTCTGCCGGTGCGATTGGACCAACTGCAGCGCGGACATCGCGAAGGTCAAGGTGAAGAGCGATGCGGAGATGACGGCGATGGATACGTGGATGACCAACCAGTAGCTCTGCAGCGCGGGAACAAGGTGCCCGACGGGTGTCCAGTAAGCCACAGACGCAGCCACGAGCATGATGACGGCGAGCCCGAGCACGAAGGTGCCCAGGAAGCGCAGGTCGCGGCGGATGAGCGACAGCAGGAAGACCGCTACCACCAGGAACGCGCCCGTCGTCAGGAACTCGTACATGTTGCCCCAGGGCACACGGCCTGCGCCCATCGCACGGGTGATGACTCCGGCACCGTGGATCGCCACTCCGATGATGGCGACCGCCACAGCAACACGGGCCGGGATGCGGCGCTCGGCGGCATACTTCATGTCTCCGCCGGCGGTCTGGCTGACCGAGGTGACGGCCGACGTCGGACGCTCAATCCGCCCGGCCGGCCCACCGACGTCGTTCCCTCCTGCGCGTCCGGCTGAGACGGGCACCTTGGCTTCGAACGCAATCGAGGAAGCCGCGGCGGCCTTAAGGTCCACTGCCCGCAGGATCTTGCTGCTCTTCGCGAGGTCCCACGCGAAAGCGATGAACGCCACCGTGTAGGTGCCGGCCGCCAGCAGCATGAAGAGCTCGCTGTATTGGCCCATGGTTTCGTTGATGGGGAGCATTACTGATCCTTCGAGGTTGAGGAAGAAACGGTGTCGGGGTGCTGCCCGGCGGAGGGCAGCCATTCGCGGTGCAGCAGTTCCCGGATCGCGGCGGCCTCGCCGGCCAGCCGGTGGTCTTCGCCGCGCGCGAGGAGTCCGTACTCCACCATTGTGCGCCCGTCTTCGTGGGTTCCGGTGCGGACCCAGACCCGGCGGCGGTTCAGGTAGAGGGAAAGCACCAAGCCTGCGACGGCGATCAAGGCGAACACCAAGGCGCTGGCTTGGCCCGGGTTGTGGTGGATGTCGACGCCAACGTACTTTTTGACGCCGTCGAACGTGATGCTGCCCTTGCCGTCCGGGAGGGTGTAGGTGCCGCCGGGGGCAAGGGTGATGCCCTTCGTCGGAAGGTCGCGGCCGTTGAGCTGCTTGAGCTTTGCGACGTCGAGCTCGAAGACGTTTTGGGGTGCGCCCTTGTTGAGGCCGAGGTCGCCGTAGTACGAGTTCAGGCTCAACTGCGGGTTGATGAGTTCGGGATCTCCGCTGAAGGAGACTCCTTTGTCGGTGATCATCGCGGTGGGCAGGAAGAAGCCCGCGAATCCAAGCTGGTCCGGCTTGGCATCGGGCACCTTGATGACCACGGAGGAGTAGTAGTTGTCGCCCTGCAGCTTGGCCACGACAGGACCCTGCAATGCGACGTTCCCGGCGCCGTCCCGGACGGTGACAACGGGAGCGTAGCCGTTACCCGTGAGGTAGGTGCTGGTGTCGCCGAGCATCACCGGATCGTTGACCTTGAGGGTTTGCTGCTTGGCCGGGGCATCGGGGGTTTCCTTCGTGGTCACGTCGGCCGTGAAGTCGATGGGTTGGCCGAAGTGCGCCGGCGATTCGCGGTCGAACTTGACGTCGAACTTGTTCAGTTGGATGGAATACGGCTGCAGCCAGCTGCTCTGGAAGTTTGTGCCCGGGGTGAATTGGTCATAGCCCACAAGGGTATTCACGAAGGTGTCGCCCTCCACGAGGATCCGCTGGCCGCTGTACCCGAACAGCCCGCCGATCGCGACGGAGATCAGCACGCCAATCAGCGCGGTGTGGAAGACCAGGTTGCCGACTTCCTTGAGGAATCCGCGTTCGGCCCCGAGGGACGGCAGGGCACCGTCGACGTCCCTTACTTCCACGCGATAGCCGCGTTTCTTCAGGATGGCGGCGGCGTCGGAAATAGCTTTCGACGCCGGGATCCCGCCATCTGCCGGCAGCACCAGCGTGCCGTACTCGGGAAGGCGGGAGAGCCGCTTCGGCGTCCGCGGCGGCTGGGAGCGCATGGCCTTGAAGTGGACGATCGCACGGGGCGTGACGCAGCCGATCAGCGAGATGAACAGCAGGATGTAGATGGCCGAGAACCAGGCCGAGGAGTACACATCGTAGAGCTGCACTGAGTCAAGGAGTTTCCCGTAGTCCGGGTGGTCCTGGATGTACTGCGTGACGATCGCCGGGTTGACGGGGCGCTGCGGGAACAACGAGCCGGGGACCGCGGCGACGGCCAGGAGCAGCAGCAGGAACAGGGCGGTACGCATGCTGGTCAGCTGGGTCCAGGCCCAGCGCAGCATGCCTACAATCCCGAGGACAGGCAGCGCTGCCTCGGCCTTGGCCTTGTCGACCGCTTTGCCCTCAGCGGCGGCAGCGGGCTTCGAGGCGGGCTTCCCGGGATTCGAGGCGGGCTCAGCCGGCTCAGCGAACTTCTTGGACTTCTCTTTACCTTGCACAGGCTCGCTCATCAGATTGGCAACTTCACGTCGGTTTGGAACCAGTACTGCAGCCCGGTTACCCAGGCACCCCACACTCCCGTGGCCATCAGGATTCCCAGCAGGATCAGGATGCCCCCGCCGGCCCGCTGGATTGCCAGGCGGTGCTTGCGGAAGAAGGACATGACACCCATTCCCCGGCGGACCGCGAGGGCGATCACCAGGAACGGAATGCCGAGGCCAAGGCTGTAGGTGAACGCCAGGAGGGCACCCTTCGCCGCGGACGACCCCCCCGAAAGGCTCAGCAACTGGACCGCGGAGTAGGTGGGTCCGATGCACGGCGCCCAGCCCAGTCCAAAAGTAACCCCCAACAGGGGTGCTCCCCACAGCCCGGCAGGCGGCTTGGCGTGGATTTTGGCGTCCCGTTGAAGCCAGCTGAAACCGCCCAGGAAAACAACGCCCATCGCGATCACCAGCACCCCCAGCACCTGGGTGACCCAGGCGTTCTGCGGGCCTGTGATGATGGTCCCCAACTGGCCGAACGCGCCACCCAGCAGGACAAAGATCAGGGAGAAGCCAAGGACGAACAGGCCGATTCCCGCGAGCATCCTGCCGCGCCTCTGCTTCTGGAGGTCGACGCCGGTCAGCCCGGTCACGTAGCCGAGGTACCCGGGCACGAGCGGCAGGACGCAGGGCGACAGGAAGGACACGAGTCCGGCGAGCAGGGCCACGGGGATGGCCAGCAGCAAGGAACCGCTAAGGATGGTTTCGGCGAAGGGACTGTTCACGCTTTCAGGGCCACCTACTCGGCAACCGCGGACGTGACGAGGGCCTTCAACGTACTCTTTTCGATCTCGCCAAGGACGCGGGAGGCAACTTTGCCTTCCTTGTCCAGGACCAGGGTGGTGGGCACTGCTCCCGGGGGCACGATGCCGGATACGGACAGCAACACTGCTCCATCCTTGTCATTGAAACTCGGGTAGCTCAGGTTGAAGGTCTTGTCGAAAGCGTCGGCCGTGGCTTTCTCGTCCCGAAGGTTCACGCCGAAGAACTGGACACCTTTGCTCTTGAATTCCTGGTGGAGTTCTTCGAGCAGGGGAGCCTCGACGCGGCATGGGGCGCACGCCGCGAACCAGAAGTTGAGGACAGTCACTTTACCGCGCAGGTCCTGCGGCTTCACGGCGGTTCCATCGAAAAGGGTGCCCTTGATTTCGACCGGAGCCTTACGGTCCGCCTTGGCGAACTCCGTCACGGAGCCGTCCCCGGCGACGTAGTTCTTGTTGTCTCCCGCTTTTGCCTGTTCGGCCAGGGCATCTTTTTGTGCACACGCGGACAGGCCCATGGTGAGGGCAGTGAGCGCCACTCCCCCGACGGCGAGGAAGCCGCGGCGGCTAGTCAAAGGCGTTTGCTTGATGTTCGGTTCCATCGTCATGCCCCGGGCGTGCTGGCGGCGCCGGGCAGCAGCACAGCGGCGGGTTCGCTGTATTCGACGCGCACCAGGCCGCCGTCGTCGAACACTAATGAGGTCAAGGAGGTGAGTGTGCACTGGCGCTTGCGGGGGTCATGCCACAGCGGCTGGCCTTCCGCGCTGCGGCGCGTCGCGTAGATGGGCAACTGGTGGCTCACGAGGATGGCTTCCGCGCCATCGCCGCCGAGCTCTACGGCTTTTTGCCTGGCATCGTCGACGGCGGACCGCATCCGGACGACTTGTTCCTTGTAAGGCTCACCCCAGGAAGGACGGAAGGGATTGCGGAACTCCACCCAATGTTTTGGCTTGATGAACTCGGACCCGGAAGCCTTGAGTCCCTCAAAATGGTTTTCGGCCTCGATGATCCGCGGCTCCACGTGGACATCCAAGCTCAGCGCTTCGGAGGTGGGTTCGGCGGTTTCCTGCGCGCGCTCAAGGGGCGAAGCGGCGAGGTAAACAAGTTTCGCGCCCCGCGCCGAGCGGTCGGCGAAGTGCTCCGAGAGCATCCGGGCCATCTCCCGGCCGCGTTCGGAGAGGTGGAATCCGGGCAACCTGCCGTACAGGATGCCTTCGGGGTTATGAACCTCGCCATGGCGGAGTAGATGGACAGTTGCTTGGGGCATGTTTACCAGTTTCTCAAAGATGACGGGCGATCTGAAATCTTCTACGTGTCGTAGAACTAAAAGTTTCCCCGAAATGTTCCCGGGGTTGGAATAAAAGATGCATTTGCATGTTTATACTTGACACAAGGTTCGGTTGATACTTCAACTAAAGCTGGCCGACAACACTACACACCTTTCCAAGGAGCACCTCATGATTCTTCCCGCGAACGTCACCACCGGAGTCTGGACCCTCGACAACTCCCACAGCGAGATCGCATTCACCGTCCGCCATGCTGGAATCAGCAAGGTTCGCGGCCAGTTCAAGGAAGCGGAAGCCACCCTGGAACTTGGCGAAACCCTTACCGACTCGAAGGTCAACGCAACGATCAAGACCGCGAGCTTCGACTCGGGCGACGCCAACCGCGACGCCCACGTCAAGGGTGAAGACTTCTTCGACGTCGAGAAGTTCCCCGAAATCACCTTCGTGTCCCGCCACATCAAGGCCAACGGCGACAGCTTCGACCTCGTCGGCGACCTCACCATCAAGGGCGTCACCCGCGAGGTCACCATCGAAACCGAATTCAACGGCGTGGCCGTCGATCCCTTCGGCAACACCCGTGCAGGTGTTTCCGGCGAGACCACCATTAGCCGCAAGGACTTCGGCCTGACCTGGAACGCCGTGCTCGAAGCCGGTGGCGTCCTGGTCAGCGACAAGGTTGCCATCAATCTCGAACTGGCCTTCATCGCCCCTGCAGCATAAGGCCGCCCATAGGCGACCCCGGCAAGTTGCCAACCAAGCTGAATGGCGTCTTCGGAACCGCACCCGTTCGAGGTGTGGTCCGGCGGCGCCATTCTCTTGAGTACTGGGGAAGCGGCTTCACTGCCGGGAAAGCGGCTGCAGCGCCCGAACCACCCGCCATTCTTCGCCGAGAACCCGACATTTCGCGGCGAATTGGCTAAGAATTTCCTAGGAATCCTTAAACCTCAGGTCTAAGGTGGTGCCATGAGTAACCCAAACGAAGCTCCACAGCCCGAGCACCCCGGCACCCAGCCGATGCAATCCGGCAATGTCCCTCCTGCGGGTTACCAGCCTCCGCAGGGATACGAAGCACCTCCGTCATACCAGGCACCGCCGTCGTACCAGCCCGGTTCCGGAAACGCGCAAGCTGAAGGCTTCCATTTCCAAATGCCCACAGACGGCCCCAAGAGTTTCAACGATGTCATGCCCAAGGGCGGATTCTCCGGCATGTTCAATGTCCGGGGAATGCCCACCGAACTCAAGGTCTCCTATTGGATCTGGCTCATCGGAGGCTTCCTCGGTGTCATAGGCGGTCTCCTCGGCCTCTTCGGCTCGATGGTGCTCTTCACCGTCGCGCCGGGCCTCGCAGCCATCGTCCTCCTGCTCGTGATAGTCGCGCTGGTCCTCGCGGCCGCCCAGATTGTCCTGGCCATGAAGATGAAGGAAGGCAAGGATTGGGCACGGCTGGCGTTGACGATCCTCGCCGGAGTTTCGCTCATCCTCTCGATCGTGGGTGCAGCCAGCACCAACGGACAGAACAATGGCTGGTTCGGCTTCATCATTAGCCTGGTGGCGACCGTCCTGATGTGGCTGCCCAATTCCCAAGCCTGGTTCAAGTCCGTCAAGAACGCCGTCTAGCAAGCTACCCTCGAGCCGAAGGCCGCGGCTGGTCCCAAGGACCCCGCGGCCTTCCTTTTGCCCTCAGCCGTCAACGCCCGCCGCATTTTCTTGCCGGGAATCATCTCCGGCACTGGGCCGCCGGGGTACGGTGGAATTAGCCGAGCTGGGGGCAGGGCATGTTGCGCCCGGCAGCCGTAAATGCAGTCGACACGCAAAGGAATGCCATGAGCACCCCTCCTTACCCGCCATCCACGCCGGACGAGAACCCTGCCCCTGAACAGCCGAAATACGGGCAGCAGGCGCCTCAGTACGGCCAACAGGGCCAGCCCCAATACGGCCAGTCCTCCACCCCGCAGTACGGCCAACAGACGCCCCAGTATGGGCAACAGGGCCAACCCCAGTACGGGCAACAGGGCCAACCGCAGTACGGGCAACAGGGCCCACAGTACGGCCAGCAGGGTCCACAGTACGGCCAGCCGAACTACGGCCAACCTGCCGTCCCCCAGTATGGCCAGAGCGGTCCCGCCACCTGGCCGAGCCAGCAGCCTGCAGCGGCTTCCGGCGTCCCGCCACTAGTCAACATTTCCTTCTGGCTCATCATCGCGGCCGGCGTGCTGACGTTGGTCGGCATTCCTTTCACCGTCGCCGCGCTGAATTCTCCGGACGGCAAGAGCATGATCGATCAGGCGTTGGCCGCGCAGGGCAGGAGCGCATCGGGGTTGGACACCAACAGCTTGATCAACGTTCTTGTCACGATGATGGTGATCTTCTCGGTGATCTTCGCCGGCCTCTACGCCTTGGTCGCTTTCAACGTCCGCAAGGGCAAGAATTGGGCGCGCATCCTGGGCACGGTGTTTGCTGTGATTTCACTGCTTGGGCTGACCCAGCTGGGCATCGGCACCGTCACGATCCTGCTGGGAGTCGCGGCAATCGTGCTGCTGTACTTGCCGGGTTCGGCACCGTACTTCCGGAAGGCGCAGCCCTTCCTGAATCCCTATGGCCAAGGCCCGTACGGCCGCTAGACTCCATTCCGAACTGGCCCCACAACGGGCGCAGACACCCGGTCCGGCCTAGACGGCCTGGCCAGGCGTTTGTGCCCGTTGTGCGTGGTAGGCGAGGATCTGCAGTTCGGTGGCCATGTCCACTTTGCGGAGGTTCACATGCGGTGGAACCTGCAGCAGGACAGGCGCGAAGCTGAGGATGCTGCGGATTCCGGCCTTGATGACGCGGTCGCAGACGTCTTGTGCCACGGCGGCGGGAAGAGCCAGGACCACCATGTTGGTGCCGGTGCGTTGGAGGACCAATTCAAGGTTTGCCACGTCGCTGACGCGCAGCCAGCCGACTTCGTTTCCGATCACCATCGGGTCGGCGTCAAGGATGGCAACGACGTCGAAACCCCGGGATTCGAACCCGCCATACCGCGCCAAGGCCTTGCCCAGGTTACCGGCACCAACGATCGCGACTTTCCAGTCGTGCGTCAGGCCGAGTGCAGCCGCGATGTGCCGGCTCAAGTACTGGACTTCGTATCCGACGCCCCGAGTGCCATAGGAGCCAACGTATGAAAGGTCCTTGCGGAGGGTGGAGGAACTGACGCCGGATGCCTCGGCGAGGGCTTCGGAGGAGACCCGCTCCACGCCTTCACTCAGCAACGAATTCAGAGCGCGCAAGTAAAGGGTCATCCGGGCTACGGCCGCGGGTGGTATCTGCTTGGCGGCAGAGTCCTTGTCCCCCTGTCCGGCTTCGGCGGACGATTCCAGCGCAGTCACGATTTTCTCCATTGCGTCGCTTTGTTCCCACTCTATTGCCAACAAAGCGCCCGACGCATATTCAGGAGGCCAAGGCCTTCTTCAAGACACGAGCCAGCCGTGCCTCGTCAATCTTCCAGAAATCCCGTTGGATTCCGTCCACGAACACCACCGGAATCTCTTCTGCGTAGCGCTCCCGTAATACAGGATCGGTATCGATCGACTGTTCGGTCCATGCGAGCCCAAGGCTTGACGTCACGCGTTCGACGGCGGCACGCGCCGCAGCGCACAGGTGGCAGTCAGCCTTGGTGAGGAGTACGACGTCGGGATTCGGCATGATTCAACGGTAGCCCGACGCTTGCCGAAGCGTCGACACGCACCCCGGCTTGCCGCCGTCGGGCACCGGGCCGGGCGATTGACTAGACTCGTGGCATGCCCGACGAGAAGAACGCCGCTGTGGCCACCGCGCCCACCGCGACGCAGCAACACGGCGAAGCTGCATTCTTCGACGTCGACAACACCCTCATGAGGGGCGCCAGCCTCTTCCACGTCGCCCGCAAGATGTATGAACGCAAGGCGTTCACGCTCGGCCAAGCGGCCGGTTTTGCGTGGAAGCAGTTCAAGTTCGTGCTGCGCGGCGAGAACATGGAGGACGTCCACTCCGTCCGGGACTCCGCATTGACCCTTGCCGCCGGCATTAAGGTGTCCGAGATCAAGGAACTCGGCGAAGAGGTCTACGACGAAATGATCGAGTCCAGGATTTGGCCGGGCACCAAGGCGTTGGCGGAACAGCACCTGCGTGTGGGCCGGAAGGTGTGGCTCGTGACAGCGACGCCGATCGAGGTCGCCAATGTCATTTCTACCCGGCTTGGACTTACTGGCGCGCTTGGAACCGTAGGCGAAATCGAAGATGGCGCCTTCACAGGACGGCTAGTCGGCGAGATCCTGCACGGACCGGCCAAGGCTGTCGCAGTGCAGCGGGTCGCGGACGAAGAAGGCCTGGACCTGCGCCGCTGCTGGGCGTACAGCGATTCCCACAACGACATTCCGTTACTCACCCTGGTGGGCCACCCGGTCTGCATCAACCCCGACGCCGGACTGCGCCGCCACGCGCGCGAGAACAACTGGCCGGTATACGATTTTCGCTCCGGACGGCGGGCAGCCACGCTCGGCCTCAAAGCGGCGACTGTCGGAGGGGCAATCTACGGCCTCTGGCGGGGCTTCTCCAAGTTCCGGGACCCGCGGATCTAGCTGGCGACGCGCAAACCGACTGGCGACGCGCAAACGGAACAATGACACCGGAATTCCCTGTGTGTCAGCCCACATGGGCGTCGCTGATCCACATCGGCGTCGGCAGCCAGCAAGACCCCGGACGCAAAAATGCCCGCTGCCGGTAAGGCAACGGGCATTCACGCTGTTGGAAGTATTACTACTTCTTATTGCGACGCTGGTGGCGAGTCTTGCGAAGCAGCTTGCGGTGCTTCTTCTTGGCCATACGCTTGCGGCGCTTCTTAATAACTGAACCCACGAAAGTTCCTTACCAAACTAGATGGAGACTCTGTCTGCTGGTGAGGTCCTTTGAACTGGGCAACAGACTCTACAACTGACAGATTCTTACGATGACGTAAAACGTTCCTTAACAGGGTACCGCCTATCGGGAGTCCCCAATGACGAAACCCCGCCGGGACGGGCTTAAGCGGTCTCCGAGGCGACGTCGACAACCGCCCCTTGGAGGTATTGGGTGACGGCTTCCTCGGGAACGCGAAATGATCGGCCGAAACGCACGGCAGGCATTTCTCCGGCGTGAACCAGCCGGTACACGGTCATTTTGGAAACCCGGAGGACCTCGGCCACCTCGGCCACGGTCATGAAACGCGCGTTCGAGAAGTTAGTCTCTGCGGACATTCCCCATATTCCTTTGCTCTCAGCGATTGGCGGAAACCCCAGCTTTCTTGTACCTGGTGTGCCGATGCTGAGCCATCAAACAACCATGTGCTAGATACTCTAGAGGCTGCTGGTACCAATGTGAAAGTCTTTCGCGGTGCCGAAGGCCGCCGAAGCTAGCTTGCGGCCACTTCGCGGCGCTTCCGTGCCGAGGCCGCCAACTGCTCCAACACCGACACCGTGACGTCCCATTCCATGCACGCATCCGTGACGCTCTGGCCGTAGACGAGCTCCTGTTCCCCGGCGAGCTGCAGCGACACATCCAGGTTCTGGGCGCCGCCCACCAGGAAGCTCTCGAGCATGACCCCGGCAATCGCCGACGCCGGATCCGCCTCGAGCTGGGCGCCGATCTCGAAAGCGACTTCGGCCTGGCGATGGTGGCTCTTGCCACTGTTCGCATGGCTTGCATCGACGATCAGGCGGGGATTCAGGCCCTTGGCCGAGAGCTTCTCCGACGCAGCAGCGACGTCGACCGCGGAGTAGTTTGGCCCCTTGCGGCCACCGCGGAGGATGATGTGGGTGTCGGGATTACCAGCGGTTGCCACGAGCGCGGCCCGCCCTTCGCCGTCGATCCCCAGGAAAGCCTGCTGGGCAGCGGCGGCACCGCAGGCATCGATCGCTACCTGGAGGTCGCCGTCGGTCCCGTTCTTGAAACCGATGGGCATGGAGAGCCCGGAAGCGAGCTGCCGATGGATCTGGCTCTCGGTAGTGCGCGCTCCGATTGCACCCCACGCGACCAGGTCGGCCATGTATTGCGGGCTGATCGGTTCGAGGAACTCGGTGGCCGTCGGCAGTCCCAAGGCCGTGACTTGCTGCAGGAAGCCGCGGGCTGCACGGAGGCCTGCCGCGATGTCGTGGCTGCCGTCGAGGTGGGGATCGTTGATAAGCCCCTTCCAGCCGACAGTGGTGCGCGGCTTCTCGAAGTAGGCCCGCATCACGATCAGCAGGTCTTCCTTGTGCTTCTCGGCCTGGCCCACCAAGCGGCGGGCGTATTCCAGCCCGGCTTTGGGATCGTGGATTGAGCAGGGCCCCACAATGACGAGCAGGCGGTCGTCCAAGCCGTCCATGATTGCCCGGACGCCGTCGCGCCCACGTTCGACGACGGCGAAGGCCTTGGCATCGAGCGGCAGTTCAGCGCTGATTTCCTGGGGCGTGGGCAGGGGCTCGAAGCGGCTGACGCGCAGGTTGGACGTCGTCGATGCGGTGGCAGTCCCGGCGTCGGCGTGCTGTGTGGCGGGTTCTGCGGCGATGCTTGTCATGAAAGGGGTCCTGTCCCGGGAGAGGTGCGGACCCTGCTCAGAGCCCGCCTGGAAATGGCGAAGGGCAGAGAATGATCTCTGCCCTGCTGGCTCTGAAGGAATGTTGGATGCGTGTCAGTTAGACGCGGGCCCCTCCAGAGCCAACGAAAAATACGCATACCAACGGTTAGTCATAGCGAAACCATAGCGTCAGGCAACGGCTGCCCGCAAATCGTGGCGGGTCGCGTGGCGCGACGATCCGGCGGGGCCACGACACCTGGCGAGGCGGGGCGCTGAGTGGCGAGGCGCCGCAGCAACGCTACGACATCAAGAGAAACCGCTTCCCGAAGCACTATAAACTTCACTTCAAGGACAACAGTGCCGGCTCGCACGCTACGGGCGGCAAGCGGCATCGGGAAGGGATCCATGGCAAGCAGGGCAACGACGCGGCGGGTGGGCATCGCAGATGTGGCATCCATGGCCGGCGTCTCGCATGCCACCGTTTCCCGCGTCATGAACGGTAACACTACGGTGGACGTCGTCATCGCGGCGCGCGTTCGGGCAGCGGCCAAGGAGTTGAAATACAAGCCCAACCCCGTAGGACGCAGCTTGGCCTTGGGAAAGACGGACACGATCGGAATCGTCGTGCCGGACCTTTCCAACCCCACGTTCCAGGCCATTCTTCGAGGCCTGAGCATCGCCGCGGCCCGTGATGGCTACAGGGTTCTCATCGCCGACTCCTCCGAGGTCTCCAGCGAGGAAGCGATCCTGGCAGGAGAGGCACGCAGGCGGTGCGACGGCGTCGTGCTCTGCGCGCCCCGCATGAGCGACGCCGAGCTCGAAGAGCTTGCGCCGACGCTCCATCCGCTGGTCCTCATCAACCGGACCACCGATTCGGTGCCGACGCCCAGCCTCGTGGTGGATTACGGCCAGGGCATCCAGGAACTTGCCGCCCATCTGGTCGGCTTGGGCCACCGGAAAATCGCCTACCTCACCGGGCCCGACCGCAGCGCTTCCAATGTCCAGCGCCTCCGCGGGCTGGAGAAATTCAAAGCCGATTATCCCGACGTCGAACTTCAGTACCTGCCGGGCGGCAACACTTACGACGCCGGATTCGAGTCGAGCGACGCAGTGGCCGGATGCGGTGCCACAGCCATCCTGGTCTTCAACGATGTCGCGGCGATGGGCCTGTTGAGCGGCTTGAGCGAGCGCGGGATCCGGGTTCCGGAGGATCTGTCGCTCACAGGCTTCGATGACATGCCCTTCGCCCGTTACACCATGCCTCCGCTAACTACCGCGGCGGTCCCGATTAGCGAACTTGGAGACCTCGCTTGGCGGCGGATGCGCGAACAGATCCAGAGGAACGACGCCGCCTCCCCCACCGACTATTTCCCGCCCAGGATCGAACTCAGGGGAAGCACCGGGCCGGTCCGTAGCTAGGGATGCTCACCCGCGGGGCCATGCTCAGTGGCTCAGTGGCTCAGTGGGCAGCGATTCAGTGCGCAGCGCGGCGCTATTTCTTCCGACCGAACTTCGGAAGGTTGGGCAAGTTCGGGAGGTTGGCCAGGAGGTCCGCCGCCTTCGTCGCCGCGCGCCCGACCGTGCGACCGATCTGCTGCGGCACGGTGTCGTCGATTCCTGTAGTTTCAGTACCCTCGGTGGCGCGCCCGACGTCGGTGCGCGCAACGTCGGAGCCCGTGCCGGCGGCCGCTACCGCGCCGACTACCGCACCCGAGTTTCCAGCGGTGGCGGGCACCTCGGCAACAGCGGGGGAAGCCGTGGTTCGGGAAGCGTTCTGGCCGGCGGGACGCGGCCGTGACGCCCGCGCGACCGGCGTGGGCTCGGCTGGAGCTCCCGCCGCCTCACTTGGTGCGCCAGCGGCGGGGACGCGACCGACGTCGAAAGTCTCCAGCCAGCTCGCGACGCCCGCGAGCGGCTTCGGATTCAGCGCGTAATAGCGTTTCTGGCCTTGGGCGCGCATGCTGACGAGATCGGCCTCGCGAAGGACCTTCAAATGCTTTGAAATGGTGGGCTGGCTGGCGGAGAGCTCCTCCACCAATTCCCCCACAGCCTTATCCCCAGAGCGGAGGGAAACCAGAATGTCACGCCGGGTCGCCTCAGCAATGACGGCAAATACGTCGTCAGTCACCATGCCTCCCACCCTAGCGACATATACGCCAAAAGGCATCAACTATTTCGGCCGTCTCACGCGTTGCTTCTGACCGCGGGACCGAAGGTGCTAGTCGAACCACGTGCTAGTCGAACCAGGGATCCAGTCCGTGGAGCGGGAAGACTTCCTTGCGGGTTGCGATGATGGTGCGGTCCACGGCATCGGCGGGATCGTAGCCGACTTCCCAGGAGCGCCACCAGGTATCGGCGCCATCGCCCATGAGCTCTGGGGACCTTTCGCCGTATTTCTCCTTGACGTAAGTGCGGAACCGCTCCGGCACCGGTGTTGCTAACTGCACTGGATGCCCGGCGACGATGCCGATCAGGTGGCTCCACGCACGCGGCACGACCCCGGTGATGTCGTAGCCGCCTCCCCCAGTGGCGATCCAGCGGTTTTCGCAATACCTCGCCGCGAGCCCGGCGACGGCGATGGCGGCCTCCCGTTGGCCGTCCACGCTGAGGTTGAGGTGCGTGAGGGGGTCGTCCTTGTGCGAGTCGCAGCCGTGCTGGCTCACGATTACCTCGGGCTCGAAGGCGCCGACAAGGTGCGGCACCACGGCATGGAAGGCGCGCAACCAACCTGCGTCGCCCGTCCACGCCGGAAGGGCGACGTTCACGGCCGAGCCGAGGGCGTCCGGGCCGCCGATCTCGTTCGCGAAACCCGTACCCGGGAACAAGGAGAGACCGCTTTCGTGAAGCGAGATCGTCAGCACCCTGGGATCGTTCCAGAAGATACTCTGCGTGCCATCGCCGTGGTGCGCATCGACGTCGACGTACGCGACTTTCCGGACGCCGCCGTCGAGCAACCGCTGGATAGCGAGTGCGGCGTCGTTATAAATGCAGAAGCCACTGGCTCGATCCCGGGACGCGTGATGCAAACCGCCGCCGAAATTGACGGCCCGAACCGCCGCCCCCGTGAGGAGCGACTCTGCGGCGAGCAGCGACCCGCCCGCGAGCCTCGCGCTGGCCTCGTGCATGCCGGCGAACGCGGGATCGTCCTCAGTGCCCAGGCCGCGTGCCGGATCCGACGCCGTCGGATCCTCGCTGACCCGCCGAACCGCCGCGATATACGCGGCCGTGTGCACTGCGGCGAGTTCGACGTCGGTTGCTACCTCGGGTGCCTGGACGGACACATACTCCAAGTCGAACAGCCCAAGCGCATCGGCGAGCCGGGCGG
This sequence comes from bacterium RCC_150, assembly GCA_041360635.1. Taxonomy (GTDB): domain Bacteria; phylum Actinomycetota; class Actinomycetes; order Actinomycetales; family Micrococcaceae; genus Arthrobacter. The sequence goes on from JBFUPP010000002.1 coordinate 240,619, forward strand.
TCAACTCCAGCCGCTCCGGAGCCATTGGGTGGGACGGCCCAAAATTGTAGGCGGTCATGGCAGGATCCCACGCCACCATCGTTGGCAGCACGGACTGATGGAAGCCTGGCCGGGAAGTCATCAATGACAGGCTACCCGAGCGGCAGGGCGCCTTGGCCCCGTTCCCCGGCCCGATTAGTGGTTTACTACTCAAGAAAGCAGAATCAATCGACAGAAGCGAACAGCACTGCCATGACTCAGAGCCAGTCGAGGTCCAGGGGCCCGGCCAGCTGGCAAGCCGCCCAGCCGGAGCGGGGAGGCCTGTGGATCTTCACGGGTATCCGCGACTTCATCGACAACATCGCCAACTCTTCCCCGGCACGCTTGGCGCTCACGGCCTTCGGAGTCGCGATCCTCCTGTTCACCGGCCTGCTTTCCTTGCCCGCCGCCAGCGCCGACGGTTCGGTCACGCCACTCCACCAAGCCTTGTTCACCGCCGTTTCCGCAGTCTGCGTCACGGGATTGACCGTTGTGTCCACGGCGGCGCATTGGACGTTCTTCGGGCAGCTGGTCATCCTCATCGGCATCTTCGTGGGTGGCTTGGGAACCCTCACGCTCGCCTCCCTCCTGGCGTTGATGGTCAGCAAGCGGCTGGGCGTCCGCGGGAAGCTCATTGCCCAGGAAGCCATGAACAACGCGGGACGCCTCGGCGAGGTCGGTACATTGCTGCGGATCGTCATCAGGACATCCGTGGTGATCGAAGCCATTTTGGCGCTCGCGCTGATCCCCCGGTTCATCGCGTTGGGCGAGAGTTTCTGGCAATCCGTCTGGCATGGGGTCTTCTACGCGATTTCATCGTTCAACAACGCTGGCTTCACGCCGCACTCCAACGGAATCGTTCCCTACCAGACCGATCTGTGGATCCTCATCCCGCTCATGATTGGCGTGTTCCTGGGGAGCCTGGGCTTCCCCGTGGTGATGGTGCTGCAGCAAAACGGGCTCAACTGGAAAAAGTGGAACCTGCACACCAAGCTCACCATCCAGGTTTCCTTGATCCTGCTCGTGGCCGGCGCCTTCCTGTGGGCCCTGATGGAGTGGGACAACACCAGCACCATCGCCAACATGAGCCTGGGCGACAAAATCACGCACTCCATCTTCGCCTCCGTCATGACCCGCTCGGGCGGCTTCAACCTTGTGGACCAGGGGCACCTCGAGTCCACCACCAGGTTGCTGTCCGACGCACTGATGTTCGCCGGTGGCGGTTCGGCGTCGACGGCGGGCGGCATCAAGGTGACGACGGTCGCCGTCATGTTCCTCGCCATCGCGGCTGAAGCCCGGGGGGACGCCGACGTCAAGATCTATGGACGCACCATACCCCAAGGCACCATGCGGGTGGCCATCTCCGTGATCGTCGCCGGCGCCACCCTGGTGTCGGTCTCGGCGTTCCTCCTGCTGCAGATCAGCGGGGCTTCCCTCGACCGGGTACTCTTCGAGACGATTTCGGCCTTCGCCACCGTGGGCCTCAGCACCAACCTCAGTGCCGAGCTGCCGCCGCCGGGAGTCTATGTCCTCGCAGTCCTCATGTTCGCGGGCCGTATCGGCACCGTGACCCTCGCGGCAGCCTTGGCCCTGCGCCAGCGCAGCCAGCTCTATCACTACCCCGAAGAAAGGCCGATCATTGGCTAACACATCAGGCGCCCCCAACCGGCCGGCGCACAACGCCCCCGTGCTGGTGATCGGCCTGGGCCGCTTCGGCTCCGCGACGGCAGAACAGCTCGTAAAACAGGGCCGCGAAGTCCTGGCGATCGAACGGGACCGCAGCCTCGTCCAGAAGTGGGCTTCCGTCCTCACGCATGTCGTCGAGGCCGACGCTACGAACATCGACGCCCTCCGCCAACTGGGTGCCCAGGAATTCAGTTCCGCGGTGGTCGGCGTTGGAACCTCCATCGAGTCCTCGGTGCTGATCACCGTGAACCTCGTGGACCTGGGTATCGAACACCTCTGGGTCAAGGCGATCACGCCATCGCACGGCAAGATCCTCACCCGGATCGGTGCCAACCACGTCATCTATCCGGAAGCCGACGCCGGCGTCCGTGCGGCGCACCTCGTGTCCGGCCGCATGCTGGACTTCATTGAGTTCGACGACGATTTCGCGATCGTGAAAATGTTCCCGCCCAAGGAAACCGTGGGATTCACGCTGGACGAATCCAAGGTCCGTTCCAAGTACGGGGTCACGATTGTCGGCGTGAAATCTCCGGGCGAGGACTTCACGTATGCCCGTCCGGAAACCAAGGTTTCCGGACGGGACATGCTCATCGTGTCCGGGCACGTGGACCTGCTGGAACGGTTCGCGGCGCGCCCGTAGCCGTTCTGCTGGTGGCTTCGGTGGTTTCGGGCTTTGCTGGCCGGCTCCGGTGGCTGGCTCCCGCTAGCCGAGTTGCTTGGTGATTTCTGCAGCCCGGGCCGCGGCTGCGCGGGCGCCGTCGGCGATGATGCCTGGAATACCGCCGTCGTTGAAGGCCGCAATCGCCCGCTCCGTGGTGCCATTTGGGCTCGTCACGGCGACACGGAGCGCAGTGGGGTCCGCTCCAGGCTCGGCGAGCATGTAACCGGCCCCGGCGACCGTCTCGCGGGAGATCTGGAGTGCGAGGTCCGGGTCGAGGCCTAGTTCGACTCCCGCCGCGGCCATCGCCTCGGCGAGGTAGAACGCGTACGCCGGTCCTGAACCGCTGATAGCGGACAAGGCATCCACCTGTTCCTCCGGGATCTCCACCACTGTCCCGGCTGCGGAGAGGATGTCCTTGGCCTGCTGGAGCTGTTCCGGGCTGCAGTTGGATCCTGCCGAAACAGAGACCACCCCGCGTCCCAGCTTCGCGGGCGTGTTGGGCATGGTGCGGATCACCGGCTGCCCGGGCGGGAGTGCAGCTTCGAGCTGGGCGATGGAGACGGCGGCCGCAACGCTGATCACGATAGTGTTCTTGGCCAGGGCGGGTGAAATCTCGCGGGCCAGATCGACGACTCCGACAGGTTTGACGCCGAGGATCACAACCGACGCGCCCTTGGTAGCCAGTTTGTTGTTGTCGGGTTCCTCGGCTCCGGCGATAGTCATGACGCCGTAGCGTTCGGCAAGTTCGGCCGCACGTTCAGCGCGGCGGACAGTGGCTACCACGTCCGAGGGGTCGGTTCCCGCAGCCAGCAGGCCGCTGAGGATGGCCTCGTTCATGGACCCACAGCCAAGGAATGCGATTCGGTTGCTCATGGCTCCATGATGCCAGTTCGCCGCCGCCGTTGCAGGACGTCCTGGATTCCCAGCTAGTTCCCAAGGTTATTGCAGGCTGCGCCCAACATCGCTCAGTAACTTAGTTATTACCTCATTGAGGGTGCGAGTGATGAGGCGGGCATGGGGATGTCCGCCACAAAGCGTCGGTGGTCCAGCGGGTTTCCCCCCATTTTCCCGTTTCGGCCACCGACGCTTTTGCGTTTAAGTGCCGGTCCCGCCACTCGAAGGCCGGTCCCCCGCTCGACGCCAGTCCCCCTCAAACAAGCCCCGCGTTTCCTAAATCTCGAAGGCTCCCACCAGCGGGGCGCCCAAATGCTGGCGTGCGAAGCGCAGTGTTTCGGCGAGCCATTCCTCGCGTTCTCCTGTCACCTTGGCCTTCCGGGTAGAGATTTCGGCGACCACCGTGCCGTCGAATCCGCTCGCGGCCAAGTGTTGCAACACCTCGGCGCACTGCTGCGTTCCATAACCGGGGATTAAGTGTTCGTCCTTGCCTGAGCCGGAGCCGTCCGTCAGATGCACGTGGCGGAGCCTGTTTCCGAGCGCCCGCACGGCCTCGAGACTGTTGGCCCCCGCAGTGGCGGCGTGCGAGAAGTCCCACGTGACGTCGTCGTAATCCTGCCCCAGCGGGTCCCAATGCGGAAGGTAGGCAAGTGCCTCACGGCCCCGCACCCGCCAGGGGTACATGTTTTCCACGGCGATATGCACTTGGTACATGGCGGCGATCTCGCGCACGCCTGCCGCGAAATTCTCCGCATAGTTCGATTGCCAGCGGAACGGCGGATGCACGACGACAGTGTTGCAACCGACCTCGCGGGCCATCTGGCACGACATCTCGATCTTGTTCCATGCGGGACCCCAGACCTGCTGGGTCAGCAGCAAGGTAGGCGCATGGATGGAGACGATCTGCTGGTCATACCTGTGGCTGAGCTGGATGAGGGCATCCGGATTTTGGCTCGTCGCGTTGTTGGTCACCATGACCTCGACGCCGTCGTACCCCAGGTCCTGGGCGACCGCGAACGCGTCGTGGACACTGAGGGGATAGACAGAGGCGCTCGAAAGCGCCACCGGTATGCGGTGCCCGTCTTCTTCGGCTTGCTCGACGTCGGTGCTCATGTCAGTTGGCCTGCCTGCCAGCGGTTGGGATAGGGACAGGAACCGCCGTGGCGACGGCTCCGAGATCGGCGCTCCCATCGGGAACCGTTACCGCGCCGCCGAGTCCGACGTGCGGTGCCGGTTGCAAAGGACCGTCGAAGATCAATTGGTCGAGCCTGCGTAGGATCAAGCCCTCACGCAGGGCCCAGGGACAAATTTCCATCGTGGGGAATTCGAACAATTCCAAGGCCGCCTCTGCCACCAAGGCTCCAGCGAGGATCTGCCTGGCCCGGGCTTCCGAGACACCCGGCAGGTACAACCTGTCCTCCACAGTCATGGCAGAGATGCGCTGGGCCCACAGTCCCAGGTCAGTGGCGTGGAGTTCCCGTTTGACGTAAGGGCCCGCTCCGCTCGGGGCCGCACCCGCGATTCGGGCAAGGGAACGGAAGGTCTTGGACGTTCCGGCCACCAGGTTGGCGCGCCCGAGCTGCTTGAACTCGCGCACGACCGGCTTGAGCGTCTGGCGGATGTATTTGCGCAGTTCCTTGACGCTCTTGGCCGAAGGCGGGTCATCATGAAGCCAATCCCTGGTCAAGCGGCTGGCACCGAGCGGCACCGAGACTGCCAGTTCAGGCAACTCATCCTGTCCGAGCGCCATTTCGAACGAGCCGCCTCCGATGTCCAGGTCGAGGATCGGTCCCGCACCCCAGCCATACCAACGTCGAACGGCAAAGAAGGTCATCGAGGCTTCTTCGCTGCCGGTGAGCTCCTGGAGCGTCACAGTTGTCTCGTGCTTTACCCGGGCCAGGACCTCGGCACCGTTGGTCGCCTCGCGGATGGCCGACGTACAGAAAGCCAGGAGGTCCTCGGCTTTGTGGCTGGCCGCGAACTCCCATGCTTCAAGGACGAACTCGGTCAACTCGTGCTGTCCGGCGTCGTTGATATTGCCGTCGGCGTCCAAGTACTGGACCAGCGAAAGCGGTCGCTTGTGTGAAGCAAACGCGACGGGGCGTGCGCCCGGATGCGCGTCCACCAAAAGCAAATGGACCGTGTTGGAACCGATGTCTAGGACGCCAAGACGCATTCTGCCATTATTCCCCGTTTCGAAGCGTGTGAAGCAAGTACGACGCCGTTTCCTGCAGCTGGGTATGCGTGTCCGCTGCCCGTGTGCACCGGCTGCTGTTCCTGGCCCTACGCCTGAGGAGCTTGAGGCTCCGCGTCCTCTGCAACCTCAGCGTCCTCTGCATCGGCCCGTTTGAAGTCCCGGCGGACGTTGGCGATCCCTTCCGGCCCCATTTCGAAACCGTGTTGGCTCCCGGGGTTGATGACAAGGCCGAGTTCGTCCCCGATATTGTCCAGGATCGCAGAGCCGCGGGTGCCCAGGACGTTCGGTGCAGCCTCCAGGAAATGCTGCTCCACCCGACTCGGGTGGCTGAAGACGGCAAGGACGGGCTGTCCCTCTACGTTGGAGAGGACAAGTGGTTCCACGGAAGAGTCGGGACCATCCAGGGAGTCGCTGCTGAGGATGTAGACCTCGCTGTTCAGGAACGCCAGGATGACGTCCACTGGGTTCGCATCGGCTTGTCCTGCCTTCGCAAGCTTGGCCTCGAGGTCGTTCAAAGGCTGGGAATCCGGGGACGCCGGCTGATCAGTCATGCTTCTACTCGATCACGATCCCGAACACGACGCAATTTCCGCCGTCGTTTGCCCTTGTTGCCACCCGAGGTGAATTCATCCGCGGAGGGGACGCAGGAGCCGCATCTTCAGGCCGCGTTCATCGAACAACGCCTTCCAATCGACACGCAGGATCCGGCAGCAGGCGTCTAAGCGAGGCACGAGCGAGCAGACCGAGGATTGCTGCCGTTCGACTGCCCCGCCGCTGCTACAGTCCGACGGGGTCGGCACCTACTTCTTCGCCGCAGCCTTCTTCGCCGGGGCCTTGCGTGCGGTAGTGGTTCGCTTGACCGGCCCTTTGGCGCGCTTCTCCGCGAGCAATTCGATGGCCTGCTCCCGGGTCAGCTCTTCCAAGGAGGTGGCGCGCGGAACCGTGATGTTGGTGACGCCGTCGGTGATGTACGGACCGAAACGGCCTTCCTTCACCACGATGTTCTTTTCCGATACCGGGTCCGGACCGAATTCTGCCAGGGGCGGGACAGCCGCGCGGGCACCGCGCTGTTTCGGTTGGGAGTAGATCTCCAGTGCCTGCTCCAGCGTGATGGTGAAAATCTCTTCCTCGGAGCCGATGGAGCGCGAGTCGGTGCCCTTCTTCAGGTAAGGCCCGAACCGTCCGTTCTGCACGGTGATGGGGTTGCCTTCGGCGTCCTCGCCGAGGACGCGCGGGAGGCTCATCAGCTGCAGGGCTTCCTCAAGCGTCACGGTGTCCACGGACATCGACTTGAACAGTGAGCCGGTGCGCGGCTTGGCCTTGACAGGCTTCTTCGGCGGCTTGGGCTTGCCGTTCTTGTAGTACTCAACGGGCTGGTTGGCCAGTTGTTCCTCTGTCATGTCCGGGATGATCTCGGTAACGTACGCACCGTAACGGCCGTTCTTGGCGACGATGGTATGGCCGGTGTGCGGGTCGGTGCCAAGGACGCGTTCCTCGGGGGCCGCAGTTTCCATGAGCTCGACCGCTTTGGCGGGGGTGAGTTCGTCCGGTGCGAGGTCCTCTGGGACGTTAGCCCGCGCTGCTTCCACCACTTCGCCAGTCGCGGCGTCGACGGTGGGAATGGAGCTTTCCAGGTACGGGCCGAACTTGCCGACCCGCAACGTGATGCCTTCGGCGATCGGAACCGAGTTGATCTCCCGGGCATCGATTTCACCCAGGTTGTTCACGATGCTCAGCAGGCCGGGATCGGCGTCTTCACCGTAATAGAAGTGCTTGAGCCACGCTGCGCCAGCTTCCTGGCCGTTGGCGATCTTGTCCAGGTCGCCTTCCATGTCCGCAGTGAACTCGTAGTCCACATAGTCCGTGAAGTGCTGCTCGAGGAGGCGGATCACGGAGAAGGCGATCCAACTGGGTACGAGTGCCGAACCCTGCTTCCGGACGTAGCCGCGGTCCTGGATGGTGGAGATCGTGGACGCGTAGGTGGACGGACGCCCAATTCCCCGCTTTTCGAGCTCCGCCGTAAGGGACGCTTCCGTGTACCTCGGCGGCGGGGAGGTTTCGTGGCCGACGGCAACGATGTCGGATGCCGTGAGGGAATCGTCCTTGGCCACATTGGGCAGCCGGCGGCCTTCGTCGGAATCGTCGTCTCCGCGGCTCTCGTCCTTGCCTTCTTCGTAGGCCGCAAGGAACCCGGGGAAGGTGATGACCGTGCCCGAGGCCGAGAATTCCGCGTCGCGTCCATCGGCAGCCACGGCACCGAGCCGGATGGTGGCGGTGGAGCCCTTGGCGTCGCCCATCTGGGAAGCAATGGTGCGCTTCCAAATGAGTTCGTAGAGGCGGAACGCATCGCCGGTCAGCTGGCTGGCCACCTGCGCGGGGGTGCGGAAGGAGTCGCCGGCGGGACGGATGGCTTCGTGGGCTTCCTGCGCGTTGGCAGCCTTGTTGGCGTAGACGCGGGGAGACTGCGGAACGTACTCCGGACCATAAAGCTCCGCGGCTTGGCGGCGGGCAGCAGTGACGGCCTCGTCGCTCAACGCGGAGGAGTCCGTACGCATATAGGTGATGTAGCCGTTTTCATACAGGCGCTGTGCGATCTGCATGGTGCTCTTGGAGGAGAATCGCAGCTTGCGGCCGGCCTCCTGCTGCAAGGTTGAGGTGGTGAACGGCGCAGCGGGGCGGCGCGTGTACGGCTTCGTGTCGACCGAGCGGACGCGGAAGTCCGCGTGTTCCAGCCCGGCGGCCAACGACGTCGCGAGTTCCTCGTTAAGGTGAACGGCGTTCGCGGAAGTGAGGACGCCGTCGTCGTTGAAGTCGCGTCCGCTGGCGACCTTCGCCCCATCCACGGCCGCGAGCTTCGCTTTGAATGATCCGGTGCCGGCGCCGAACTGTCCGGTCAGGTCCCAATACGATGCCGCTTTGAAGGCCATGCGTTCGCGTTCGCGGTCCACGACCATGCGGGTAACCACGGACTGCACGCGGCCGGCCGACAGTCCACGGGCCACCTTTCGCCACAGGACGGGGGAGATTTCGTATCCGTAGAGCCGGTCCAGGATGCGGCGCGTCTCCTGCGCGTCCACCAACGCATTGTCGACATCGCGCAGGTTGTCCATGGCGCGGTGGATCGCTTCCTTGGTGATTTCGCCAAAGGTCATGCGGTAGACGGGAACCTTGGGTTTCAGGACCTCCAGGAGGTGCCACGCGATGGCCTCGCCCTCGCGGTCCCCATCGGTTGCGAGGTAGAGCGCGTCGGCGTCTTTCAGTTGGGCCTTGAGCTCGGCAACCTTCTTCTTCTTGTCCGGCGAGACGACATAGTACGGCTTGAAGTCGTTTTCGATGTCGACGGCGAACTTGCCTACCGAAGTCTTCTTGAGTTCTGCGGGCAGGTCCGAAGGCTGCGGGAGGTCGCGGATGTGCCCGATCGAGGCCTCGACGATGAAGCCTTCGCCCAGGTACTTGGCGATGGTCTTGCTCTTGGCCGGAGACTCCACGATCACGAGTTTCTTGCCGGTTTTTGCCTTGCTGGGCACGATGCTCCTACAGAAAAAGAATTGCTTGGGCTGGTGCCCATATTGGCCTAGTTCACCATATTTTGCAGAATCGTGCGTTTTCCATGTGCACAACTGCTGGGGCCGATGGGGTGTTGCGAGGCTAGGGCGGCGGTGGGGATTAGCTGGCCGAAGGCGTCCGGTCGTCCGGAATCATCGACCACATCGTAGCGATCCTTGCCGCGCCTTCCGGAATCCGCGTCGGGTCTTCGAGCTCATATGACCGGATGAGTTCCTGGAATTTCGCCTTCAGGTCCGCCCGCTGTTCGGGCGTCAAGTAGAGCAAGTCGCTGGAGAGCACCATCGCCGCCGCTTCGTTGGCCGCTTCGCCGCGCTGGCGCCGCTCGCCGCGCGCCCGGGTAAAGGCCGTCGCCCTGCGCCGGAAGGCGTCCAGTTCGAGTTCGACGACGGCGATCTCCGGCGTCGGCGCATTGCCGCCGGATTTGATGGTGAAGTCGGATCCCGCCGCCTTCCAACGCCGTTCCCGTGCATCTCCTTCGTTGTCCGCGGGCGACACGATGCCCCACTTTTGGAGGGCTCGCAGGTGGTAGCTCATGGCGCTGGGGGTAAGTCCGGTCAGGGAGGCGAGCTCGGTGGCCGTTCGGCTCACCTGGGTGGAATAGAGCTCCGTGATGACCTCGAGGCGCGCCGCATGGGCCAGCGCACGAATAGCTGTGGGATCCGTGATCTCCACGGTCTTTTCGGGCCGCCTCCGTCGTTTCGCGACTGCCTGGCCCTTTACCCCGTTGTCTTCGTTCACTTAATCAGCTTATCGGGCAGCAGGAATCCATCGCGGACCAGGTTCCCGACGTCGGCGAGCAAGCCCGCGCGGAAAGCGCCGTCGTCGAACCCGCCACCGCCTCCCAGCAACGCGGCCAAGGCGCCGATCAACTGCCGGACGGATAGCTCGCCGTCGCACGCTGAAACGAAACCCGCGAGCTCGGTGCTCAGCAGGTTCGTCCGGCGCAGGCCCGCGCCTTGGCGCAACAGGATAACGCCGGGGTGCTCGGCCCCCGGGTGCTGGTGCCGTTCCTCCGTGACGTCCTCGGCTACAATCAAATGCGCATCCGCCAACTCGTTGCCGGCGAGCCAATCGATGCGTTCGACGAACGCGCCAAGATGAGGCCCGATCGGCTGCTCAATCGGGTAGGTGATCTCCTCGAAGCGGCGCAGCGCTGGTTCCGCACCGCCCCGTTCCGGTTTCCTGAGCCAGATCATTCCAAAGCCAATGGCCTCCACGTTCCGGGAAGCAAAATCAGCGAGGTACGCGGCGTAGGCGTCCTGATAGAGCACCCGGTCGCGGCCTTCCGAGGCGTCCCTGAGCCAGGTCTCGGCGTACACTTCAGGGCCCACTTGTTCACGTTGGATGAACCACGCGTCGGCATCGGACTGCGCGAGCCATGACTCCGGCCGTTCGCTCCAGCCGGTCCCCTCCGCTATTTCCCAGTTCCCAAGCATTTGCGCTGTGCCGCCCGGCACCAGGACCTCCGGCAATGAGGCGACGAGCCTGGCGACAATCTGGTCCCCCGGCAGGCCGCCGTCCCGGTACGTGAACTGTTCCGATGCTTTCTCGCCGGCGTTCCGCGGAGTGATGACGAACGGCGGATTGGACACGACGAGGTCGAAAGCCTCCCCGGCCACTGGTTCGAGCAACGATCCCAGGCGCAAGCTCACGCGCGACTCCAGGTTCTCCGGGTCAAGGTGCAGCGCCTCTGCGTTGAGGAGCAGGTTGAACCGGGTGAACGCCAACGCGCGTTCCGAGATATCCGTTGCCGTGACGTGCTCGCAGTGGTGCAGGAGGTGGAACGTCTGGATGCCGCAACCGGTGCCGAGGTCCAACGCCCGCTGTGCGTGGCGGCGGATCGTGGTTTGGACGAGCGTGGTGGACGCCTGGCCGATGCCCAATACGTGGTCGTGCCTGAGCACCCCGGGTTGCTGGTGTGCGGCAAGGTCGCTCGCGACCCACAACTCGACGCTGCCCAAGCCTCCGTCTGTTTCCTCATCCGGGGCGCCATCCCAGCCGTACGGCCGCAAGTCGACCTTGGCGGCGATAGCACCGGCGTCGTTCTTTTCCACTAAGCCGAGTTCCACAAGGCCCGCGGTGCGGATCCCGGGCAGCGCGGCGTCGATATCGCCCTCTGCCTGCGGAACAGCCAGGAGCCACAAGCGGACGACGACGGCGAGCGCGGCTTTCGCGCGTGCCGTCGCCAGGTCTTCGTCCCGGTTCGCCGCGGGCTCTGCCGTCTGGCGGGCCGGATCCGTGACAATGAGCGCGGGGATCAGTTGATCCCGGTCGAGGGCCGCATGCGCGGCGGCGCCCAGGAGTTCGGCGACGCCGTCGACGGTATAGGCGACGTTCCGCAGGTCTGTGGCAAGGGCGGCGAGCAGTTCCGGGAGGTCGCTGCGGGGAGCGTCCAGGGTGTCGGAGGCGTCGCCAAGGACGGCAGGTGTTGCGGGATCAGTCACGTTGCAAGTCTATTCGGCTAGCGTTGGGGTCAGCCGTCGGGAGGGAAATCACCGAAGCAGGAGCCGCGTGTAACGGCAGCCGCGAGACGTCGAAAATCAAAGTCCCCGCCTCCAGTCCCCTCAGCATCACCATAAGCAGCGTGGATGCGCCTCTGATCTACGCGTATCAGCTGGTCCCCGGGAGCTAATCTCCCGCGAAAAGGGTTGGACATGGGGCGTAAAGTCGAACCATGGGCTGGCTACGCGCCCTGAAGGTATTGGTGACGCCGTTGGCGATGGGCGCCGTCGTGCTCTTGTTTGTGTCCCTCGCGCTTGCGTCGTGCGAATACACCTATGGGGATGGCCGCGCCCTGGCGAGCAGTTCGCCGTCGGCTTCCAGGCCCGGACCCCTCCCGTCGCGCTATCTGGCCAGGGATCGCACCGTCACGGGAGATGCGCTGAGGGTCTGGGCCCTGGCGGCCCTTCCAGACCCGGCAGGGTTGTCCTACTACAGCAATTATGGATTGTTAGCCGCCGGCGAGACCCGTACCGGGACGACGGCACCCCTTCCTGACGGCTCGTACACGCTGACTTTTGCCTGCAGGGACGCAGCGTGACGTTCGTGGCGAGGAAGGCCGACGCGATAGTCCTCGACCTGGTGGTGCCATGCGGTGCCCGGAAGGTCAACGTGCTGCAGCTCGACGACGACTCGGTACTGGGGATTACGGCGATGTCCGATACCTCGGCGAACTTCGCGTACCGGGTGAGCCGGCGCTAGCGTGGGTCTCGTGTGGCCATTGCTCCTAGGCTGCGCAACCTTCCGGGCAGCGCAGTGTTTCCGGTGATGAGGCGCATTCCGCGCAATACAGCGTCAGGTTTCGGCAGCTGAGGTTGGAGCAGTTCTCGAACTTGTTGGTGGGCGCTTGGCAACGGACGCACTGGCCAATGGTTTTGGCGTCCTCGCTGAACTCCACGTGCATGCGTTTGTCGAAGACGTAGAGCGAGCCTTCCCATAGGCCTTGGTCTTTATAGGTTTCGCCGTAGCGGACGATCCCGCCATCGAGTTGGTAGACCTCTTTGAACCCCCGGTTCACCATGAGGCTGGAAAGGACTTCACAGCGGATACCGCCCGTGCAATACGTGACGACCGGCTGGTCTTTGAGGTCGTCGTACTTGCCCGAGTCGAGTTCCTTGATGAAATCGTGCGTGGTGGCAACGTCGGGAACGATCGCGTCCTTGAACTTGCCGATCTGCGCTTCGAAAGCATTGCGTCCATCGAAGAACTTCACTTCTTGGCCGGCAGCCTTCTTTTCTTCGAGCAGCGCATGCAGCTCTTGGGGCTGGAGATGCGTACCCCCACCAACGACGCCCTTTTCGTCGACCTTCAACTCACCAGGCGCTCCGAAGGATACGATCTCGTCGCGGACCTTGACGCTAAGGCGGGGAAAGTCCTCGGCTCCGCCTTCGGACCATTTGAAGTCGATGCCGTGGAATCCCTTATATTCCCTGGTGGTCTTCACATACTGCTTGACTTTGTTTAGCTCTCCGCCGACAGTCGCGTTGATTCCGTCCTTCGAAATGAGGATGCGTCCGGTGAGGCCCAGCTTCTCGCAGAGGGCACGCTGCCAGAGCCGGATCGCGTCCGGGTCTGCAATCGGAGTAAAGCCATAGAAGAGAACGATCCTGTTTAAAGCCACGTATTTAAGGGTACTTGCTGGCCCCAAACCGGGGAGGCGGGCAAGCTCGGGCCCGCGCGAAGGCGTTTGGCCAGCAGTAAAGGCTGCGCCGGCTTCCATGCGTTCTCACCAAGTGTTTGCAGTAAGTGTTATCCGCACTGAGTGTTAACGGAGCTGTTATTGAGAGTCACTGTTGATTCCCCCCGGCTCTGGCATAGTCTCTCTACATGAGTCCCGACGCCTTGCTTGAAGACATCGCTGGCCTGTTGGAGCTCTGGGTTGCTGGTTGGGCCGGTTCCCGGGGCTACGACACGCGCAACGAAGGACGCTTCCCCGCGGCCCTTCGTTCCGACAAGACCGGCGACTGGGAATACTTCGCGCACGATCCCTCCGAGGCAGAGTTCGCCGCTTTGGCTGCCAAGACGGCAGAGTCCGAGTCCCGGATCCTGACCGTCCTCACGAACGACGCGGCCCTCTACACCGAGTTGGCGCGCCGTTATGGGCTTAACATCACCTCCGATTCACAGACCATGATGTTCGTCGATATGGAGACTCAGGATTCCGAGGATCCGTGGCTTTCGGATGACGACCTCAAACTTACGACCTCCAAGCGCGATGGAGTCCATTACGCGGTGGTCCGCGACGGACAGAAACTTGCGGCAAGCGGGCAGGTGTTCGTTGTCGAGCACACAGCCGTCTTCGACAAGATCGTCACCGAACCCGATTACCAGCGGCGTGGCCTGGGCAGTTTCATCATGAAGGCGCTCGCCGCGCGGGCCTTTGAGCACGACGTCGAAAACGGACTCCTCTTGGCTTCCTTGGACGGACAGCACTTGTATTCGCACCTTGGCTGGAACCATGTCTGCCAGGTGCTCATGATGTCTTCCACCCCGGTCGAGGAGACCGATATCTCCCTGGCGTAGCTTCGTTCGGGATGCGGGCTCGATGACAGAATGATGTGGTGGACGTAGCTGAATCGATGATCTCCCTTCTGGGCAGAAGTCCGGATCCGGAGCAGTTGAGGCATGTCCGCGTTATCCCCGCGCGCCAGGCGATAAACCAGTCATGGCCGGCCTGGGCCCACCCCGATATTGTTGCCGCGTACGGCGCTTTGGGCATCCACGAGCCCTACCGACACCAGATCGAATCGGCGGAGATCGCGCATTCAGGCGAGCATGTGGTGATTGCCACTGGAACGGCTTCCGGTAAGTCGCTCGCTTACCAGCTGCCTGCCCTGGACGCGATCCACCGTTCCGAGCTGCGTATATTGTCCGAGCCGGGCAAGATCCACGACGACGGCGCGGTCACCTTGTACCTCTCCCCCACCAAAGCACTCGCGGCGGACCAGCTGGCCGCCATACGCTCGCTGAAGCTCCCGACGGTCCGGGCAGAAACATACGACGGCGACACAGACCAATCCCAGCGCCGTTGGATCCGTGACCACGCGAACTTCATCCTCGCCAACCCCGACATGCTCCATTTCGGGATCCTGCCCAACCACGCCTGGTGGGCCCGGTTCTTCCGCCGGCTCAGGTACGTCATCGTGGACGAGGCCCACAGCTACCGCGGGGTTTTCGGTTCCCACGTCGCAAATTTGATGCGCAGGCTCCGGCGGATCTGTGCCTACTACGGTGCTGGCACCTCCTTCCCCGAACCCGTGTTCATTGCCGCGTCCGCGACAGCGTCCGACCCCGGCACTTCCTTCGCCCGGCTCATTGGCACTCCCGTGCGCGAAGTATTGGAGGATTGTTCGCCGCACGGCTCCACCACGGTGGCGTTCTGGGAACCCGCCTTGACCGAGCTGAAAGGCGAAAACGGCGCCAAGTCCCGCCGGACCGCGATCGCCGAAACCTCGGACATCCTCGCGAACCTTGTGTCAGCACGTGTTCGGACTATCGCCTTCATCAAATCCAGGCGGGGTGCGGAAACAATTTCTTCGATCACCAAACGGCTCCTTGACGAAATTGATCCGAGCCTTCCTCAACGGGTTGCCGCCTACCGGTCGGGATATCTTCCCGAAGAACGGCGTGCCTTGGAAAGAGCTTTGCGGTCCGGCGAACTCCTTGGGGTATCCAGTACGTCGGCCTTGGAGCTGGGTATCGACATCTCAGGCCTGGACGCGGTACTGGTGGCGGGGTGGCCCGGGACCGGGGCTTCCCTCTTCCAACAGATCGGACGGGCAGGCCGGGCGGGCCAGGATGCAATAGCCGCCTTCATAGCCAGCGACGACCCTTTGGACACATACCTCGTCAACCACCCCGAGGCGATATTCGACGTGTCCGTCGAGGCCACCGTCTTCGATCCGAGCAACCCGTACGTCCTCGGCCCGCATCTGTGCGCGGCGGCGGCCGAGCTCCCAATCGGAGTGGCCGAGCTCGACCTCTTTGGTCCCACAGCCGAATTCCTCCTGAACCAGCTGGTAACCCAGGGATACCTGAGGAAGCGGCCGGCGGGTTGGTTCTGGACCCACCCGGAGAGCGCCGCGGGCATGGTGAACCTTCGAGCAGACGGCGGCGGCCCGGTGAGCATTGTGGACTCCGAGACCGGTTCGTTGCTGGGCACGATGGGGTCGCCCCAAACCCACTACCAAGCCCACACTGGAGCGATATATGTGCATCAGGGAAATAGCTATCTGGTCGAGGAATTGAATGAAGAGGACCATTGCGTGATGGTCCGCCGGACGAACCCCGACTACTACACGACCGCCCGGGACGTAACCCAGATCGAGATCCTGCAGACTCTCCGGACCATGGAATGGGGCGATATTTCCGTTCACTTCGGGGAGGTGAAAGTAACAACACAGGTGGTTTCCTTCCAGCGCAAGGCTCTGATATCCAATGAGGTCCTGGGCGAAGAGCCCTTGGACCTCGGGGCCAGGGAGCTCTTTACCAAGGCGGTGTGGTTCGTTGTCCACGACCATTCCCTGACCAGCGCGGGCCTCGTCGAGGCCGAGTTCCCGGGTGCTCTTCACGCAGCCGAGCATGCTGCCATCGGCCTTCTCCCCCTCGTGGCGTCCAGTGATCGTTGGGACATCGGCGGTGTCTCCACCGCACTCCACGCCGACACCGGCATGCCCACGATCTTTGTCTACGACGGCCACCCCGGCGGGGCCGGATTCGCCGAGCGCGGCTTCGAGAAAGCCAAAGTGTGGCTGACTGCCACCCGCGACGCGATCAAGGCCTGCGAATGCGACAACGGCTGCCCCTCCTGCGTCCAATCCCCGAAATGTGGTAACAAGAACAACCCCCTGGATAAGGAAGCCGCGGTCACCTTGCTCGGTGTGCTCCTGCGGGACGCAAGCTAAGGCGGAGGACCTGCCCGAGCCCGGCCCGTTGCGGCTCCGAACGGGCTCCGCTGCCTGGCCTCCGTGCGCACCGCCACGATCTCGCCTTTCTCGACCGTGCAAGAAACCAGCGACGCACCCTGCCGTGCCGCGGTCTCAGCTGCAAGGATGCACGGATCCCCGGCCGTCAGGCCCCTGGCTGCGTCGGCTCCCGCGAGCGCGGCGAGATCAGCGGCCGAGGCAACTCGTTGGGCCAGGCCGGCTGCCTGGGCCAACACGACCACCATTGCCGTCAAGACCACCATGACGAAACTCAAGGTGAGCGCCAAAACCGTGCCCGAGCCACGATCCACAGGGTCGCGTTCGGATCTTACGCCTGCGATATCCGGGTTCACGCTGCTCCCTCTTCGACGAGTGCCTTGAGCCTTCCGTCCGGAAAGTAGCCGTTGAAATCGATGGGCCCCTGTCCAGCCTGGAGAAACGGCAGGTTAGCTGCGGACGAGCGCGGAGTTTCGCCCCTCACCCATGCCGTAGCCGACAGCCGCCACGGGATCATGGAGCCCAAGGGGCCGGCCAGGCGGGTGGAGACCGTGACGTTCATCCATTCCCCGTCTCCTCTGATGATCGTTGACGCGGCTTCTCCCGCGAGTCTTCGAACGATTCCCTCCACGGACGAGGTGGCATCGCCGCGGGCTAGGGAACGGGCTCCCGCCCTCGCTGCTTCTTCCAACCGTAACTGCGTGATTCCAGCAGCGGATCCGGCGAGAAGAAGAGCTAGGAGAACCAGCACAGCTGGCAAGGTAACAGCAAATTCGGCTGTGACCGTGCCAGCCTCGCTGACGGCCTGCGATCCCTTGTGGCTCCCTTGTGAAGGGGAACCGGCGGCACTCCCGCGGACGCTCCAAGAACCATCGGCACTCCCGCGGCCTTTCCTGAATCGCCACTTCACGGCAGAGAAAGTGCGCCGCGAATGAGATTCAACAGGAAGCCTCGGACTTCCTCGCTCCGGAGGATGACCACCAACAGTCCCGCGAAGCCGACTGCAGCCAGTGTGGCTATGGCATATTCAGCGGTTGCCATGCCGAGCTCGGACCCCGTGAGCCGCGGCTTTTTCGGCCTCTTCCTGGCCACTCGAGGCGCCTCCACGGACAGACCCGCCATCCCGGGCCGAGATATATTCCGCCGGGCGATGCCCGGGTCAGTGATGGAAGGTGAATTTCTGGAGTCCTGCACATCGTCCATTCGCCCAGGGTTCGGAAACAGGTCAAAGACCTCCGCCACCGCCGAGTGATTCGGCGCCCCCGAATTGGGCACCCCGGAGCGCGGCGCCCCCGAAATGGGCGCCTCGGAACCCGGCGCACCTGGATTGGGCGTCCCTGGCCGCGGCGGAGGCGCTTTCACTGCGGCTTTGACTGCGGCTTTCACTGCGGCTTTCACGGCGGTGCCTCCTGTTGAATTCATGCTGGTCCCTTCATTGGAAGCCGACCTTGCCGCCGGCTGTACTACGACTCTTCCGTCGGGCTCCGGTCTTCGTAAGGACCGAAGTCAGCTAAGTGGAAAACCCTCCCCGCGCGGCTCCTGTGGAGGAGAACTCCCATCGCGGCGCTCTCAATGGGCAGGCAAGGTACACATCCTGCCGATGCACCTCGGACGCGCAGCGCCCTTAGCCTGCTGTCGGAAGCATGCCCAGGAGCACGGGCACCACGCCGAGGCAGATGAAGGCCGGTAAGGAACACAGTCCCAACGGGATGACGAGTTTCACGCCGAGTGCTGCCGCACGTTTTTCCGCCGCCCTGAACTGTTCGCGCCGCAATCGTGCTGCCTGCGCGTACAGGATTGCGGAAGATGGGGCGCCGGTGAGGGCAGCGAAAGCAAGCGCAGCCTTGAGGTTCTCTGATTCGGTGCTCTGTGCACCTGAACTCCGCCAGGCGGTCTCCCAGTCGGTTCCGATCTCCAGGGCGGCAACCACTGCCCGGACGGGGCGCCTAATGGAAGGAACCGCGCAGTCGGCGATCAAGGCAAGCGCCCTTGCGAGGCCTGCACCGGAATCGAGCATCGCCGCAACAAGCTCAAGCATCATGGACACATCGTGCAAGCCCTCGTGCCCGTCATCGTGCAAGCCCCCATACCCGTCCCCGTACCTGTCGATATTCGGGCCGGAACGCATGGCGATACGCTCCCGGCTGCTCACTTGTGGGCCTGTACCCGAATGACTATGGGACGCGGGAGATCCACGGAGCTTCACGAGCACGATCCGGCGCCGCACGCCCAACGGCTTCCCCAGTCCGAGGCCGACCGCGGAGATCAGCAGCAACGATACGAGGATTGCCGGGAATGCACTGCCCATCAGGCGCCATCCGCAGCGGCGTGCACAAGGCGGGCGGACCAGATTCGGCCTGCGACTGTCAGTGAGGTTCCAGCGCCGAGCGCCACTATCCCAAACCCGTTGCCGAGGAGGATTCCCACTGCGTCCACGCCGAGAACGATGCCCAAGCCTAGGCCGAACACAGGCAGCCACGTCAGGAGCCGCACAGTGGCCTTGGGACCGGCCAAGGCCGTCTGGCGTGCATCCCCGGCGTCGTCCTCTGCTTCGAGCTGCGCCGCGAAACGCGTCAAGATCTCTGCCAAGGGACACCCACTCGACTCAGCGATTTCCAGGCACGCAGCGATTTCACCCCAGATCCGCCGCTCCACGCGGCTCCGGCCCTCGACGTTCCTGCCGCTCGATTTCCGGATCGCTTCGGCTACGGAGGTTCCCATGGTCGAAGCTGCCCGTGCGGCCGCCAGAACCTGAAGCGAACCGAGGGACAAGCGTCGATTTCCAGGGCCTCGCTGTTCCTGTTGTTCCCCGTGCACCATCCACAGCTCTTCCCAAAGCCGGGAGGGGGAACGGCCACCGCGTAGAAGCGCGGCCAATTGCTGAACAAGGACGGTAAGCGGCAGTGGTTCCACACGACCACGCCTGGCAGCAAATACGCTGCGAATACGCCGGACCGGCCGTCCGGACGCCAGGGCTTTTCCTACCCGCTGACCGGGCCGCCGCGACGGTTGGAACGTCATCCACGCGGTGGAGGCCAGGATGAACACGAGGAGTCCGCTCATGATTCGCCCCCAGGCGATCGAAACCCTCTGCGATCGAAACCGGCGACCAAACGGGCGTCGGGTAGCCTTGGCAAAAGTCCCACGTCCAGTTCAAGCCGCGCCGCGAGGTCCAACCAAGCAGGACCTGCAATCGCAACGCTGTCCCGTATCTCCACCGCGGGGACAACTGCCTGGCCCGAGGCACCATCAGCCAACAATCCGATCGCGGCCACCCTTCGCCCGCCGCTTGCCCGTTCCACATGGACGACTGCGTCCAAGGCCGTGGAAAGCTGCAAACTGACGGCCTCCCGGCTCAAGCCTGCGAGCGCGCCCAACGCCACAAGCCTTGCCGGAACAGCTGCAGCCGTATTGGCATGGATGGTTCCACCGCCCCCGGTGTGGCCCGTGTTGAGCGCGATCAACAGCTCACGTACTTCAGCTCCCCTGCATTCGCCAACGATCAGTCGGTCCGGCCGCATCCGCAACGCTTGCCGCACGAGCTCTCCCAAGTCCAGGGCCCCGCCGCCTTCCAGATTCCCGTGCCGGGATTCCAACGACACCACGTGCTGGTGCACCGGATTTAGCTCAGAGGCGTCCTCGATCAGGACAAGGCGTTCGCCTGGATCGCAAAGTCCGAGCATTGTGGAAAGCAGGGTGGTCTTCCCGGAACCCGTCGCGCCGCTGATCAGGAAGCTCAGCCTCTGCGACACCATGGTTTCGAGGATTTCCTGCACTGGACGTCCAAACATGCCGCCTGCCCGAAGCTCGTCCATGCTGAACACCTCCTCGCGCCGGATACGCACCGATAGCAACGTCCCGCCGGTGGAGATCGGAGGAAGGACAGCGTGCACCCTGTAGCCGCCGTCGAGCCTTACATCGACGCAAGGCGAGCCATCATCCAGCCTGCGCCCACCCGCGGCCACCAAGCGGGAAGCGAGGGCGCGGATCTGAGCTTCTCCCTCGAAGTGCACCCGGGCTCGTTCCAGCCCCCTGCCGCGGTCGAACCAGACGGCATCGGGCGCGTTGACGAAGATGTCGGTAACGGCAGGGTCGCGTGCAAGCTGTTGGAGGGGCCCGAGTCCATTCAGTTCAGCGCGTATCGATTCAGCGGCGGCGAGCGCGCCGGCCGTTCCGAGAAGGCGTCCGGTTGCGTGGACCGCAGCGGCCACCTTTGAAGGAGTGACCGGTCCGGCGTCGGCCATGATGGACTCCCTGACCGTGTCGAGGAGCACGGCATCGAGTCGCTGGGGCCTGCGCCGGCGTCCGCCGGGAAATGCTGGAGTACTCATTCTGGCGTGTCGCTCAATAGTTCGAGGACGGATCCGGCGAATCGGCGCACTGCTTTTCGCCGGCCCAGCTCCAGGAGGCGTCCATGCTCCGCTGCTGCAGGGACACCGCGAAGTTCGGGGAGGACGCCATGCAGCGGCACGCCAAGGGATTCGGCGATGAGTGGCCCATCTACTGCGGAGTTATTGTTGCCCCGGACCACCAGCGCGGTCTCGACGGGAGGAAGCTCTTGCAGAATCCTGGCCGCGGCGACTGCTGCCCTAAGTTGCGCCGGTGCGACAACGAGGATGCGGTCGCAATCCCAACCGAAGCTTGCGAGTGCCTCGGCTCCCCGGCCAATGTCGATGATGACCAATTCGAAACCCCTTCTGGCTGCGTCGAGGACGGCCGCGACCGCACCGGAACCGATGTCCAAGGGCCGCTCCCTGCTTCCGGGCCATGACAAGAAGCGGAAGCCAGCTGCCGCGGGCAGTGAGTCGCTCAGTTGTTGGGGACCGATGCTGCCGCTGGCACCTGCGAGGTCCGGCCATCGCAGTCCGGGAGTCTCTTCCGCTCCGAGGCATAGTTCCAGCCCTCCGCCACGCGGATCGCCGTCGACCAGCAAGGTGCTGATGCCATGGGATGCCGCTTCACAAGCTACCCAGACGGCCGCCGTGGTGGCCCCCGCTCCCCCGCAACCGCCCGTTATTCCAAGCACAAAGCCTCCAGGCTCCGGAGCCTGGGAACGGCCCAAGTGTTCCGCGAGCCAGGACGCAGCTTCGGGCAGCACGGCAACACGCTCGGCTCCCACGGCGGCGCCCAATTGCCAGAGGGAATCACCCTCACCGGCGAGACCGAGCAGTACGGAAGGGGCACGACGACGCCGCGGAAGCTCCCGGACGTCGCTACCCAGGAGCACGGTGGCGGCGTTGTCCCAATCCGGCGAGGCTTCCGAGGGATTGGGGACAGTCCGAAGGCCAACACCGACGGCCGCCGCGATTCTCTCGGTCTCGGCCTTTAGCCGGAGGTCCCCTGTGACCAAGAGCACTTCGACTGAATCTGTCGGCAGCCACGACTCGTTTCCGCCAGGCTCCGGCACCGGTGCAGCTGCGTGGGCCGAAGGTGGCGGCTGTGGCTTGCCACGTCTGCCGCCGTCGCTTTGTTGAAGATGTTGCCCGCTCATACACCCACTGTTGCCGCTTGCGCGGGAGTGTTGAAGAACAAGGGTGGCGTATGTGGATAAAGGCATGCACCACCCGTGGGCAATGACCTCCCCGGGTAGCGGGCTACTTCTGCGGACGCTGGCCGACTACCCGCGTGCCCGATTCCCTGGCGTCACAGGGCAGAATTGTCAGCATGTATTTGCTGCTCGCCGCCCATCCTGAAGGCGCAGCCATACAAGAAACGACCGCATCCGGAGCACCCCTTGAAGAACCGCAGGTCATAGCGAAAGCCGAGTTTGCCGGCGTCGTCCGCCGTTTGGAAAAGCGGCGCCCGCGCTGGGTCTGGAACCGGACCGGGGACTGGTATCCGGCGTTGCTGCGGGCGGGGACGGAATTGGAACGCTGCCACGACCTCGAGTTGTGCCGTGCGATCCTGATCCACTCCGAATTCACGGCACACACGGACTTCGCCCGGGACGCCGAGAAGCTTATCCAGGACGACGAACTACCCTTGCTACCACGTGCCCTCCGGCCGCCGGCCGCGCCGCCCGAGCAGGACGCACTCTTTGACGATCTTGTTCCTCAAACCATCGGACCGGGCGTGGAGGAGGTCCGCACCGAGTTCGCCGCCCAGCAGCACGCTCTCGGGCACGTATCGGGGGAAGACGGCCGGCAGCACCGCTTGAAACTGTTGCTCGCCGCCGAATCGGCCAGCGCCATGATTGCCGCCGAGATGCAGTTCACTGGCGTTCCGTGGAAGGAATCCTTGCACGAGGAAATCCTGGAAGATCATCTGGGGCCGCGTCCGGCCGTCGGCCAGCGACCCGCCAAGCTGGAGGCCTTGTGCAACGAGCTCCGCGCCATTCTGCACGCGCCAAGGTTGAACCCTGATTCGCCGCAGGACTTGATGAGGGCCCTGCACCGGAACGGCATCGAGGTGAAAACGACCCGCAAGTGGGAACTCAAGGAATCCAGGCATCCGGTCATCGGACCCCTGCTCGAATACAAGAAGCTGTCCCGCCTGTTCACGGCCAATGGTTGGTCGTGGCTGGATGCCTGGGTTGACGAGGGGAGGTTCCGTCCCGAGTACGTGGTTGGCGGCGTGGTTTCCGGCCGTTGGGCGTCCCGGGGTGGAGGGGCGCTGCAGATCCCGCGCCAGGTGCGGGGCGCCGTTCATGCCGATCCCGGGCACAAGTTGATCGTCGCGGACGCATCCCAGCTTGAACCCCGCGTCCTGGTGGCGCTTGCCCAGGACTCCAGAATGGCCGAGGCCGCGCAGGATAAGGACCTGTACGCCGGCATCGCGGCGCAGGGCTTCGGCGGCGACCGCGCGAAGGCCAAGATAGCCCTGCTCGGTGCCATCTACGGCGCCACAACGGGTGAGTCAGGGCGGCTGATGCCGCAGCTTGCACGCACCTACCCACGGGCGGTGGCCTTCGTCGAGCAGGCGGCCCGGGACGGCGAAGCCGGCCGGACGGTGACCTCGAGGCTGGGGCGCAGCAGCCCGCCGCCGTCGGAGCGCTGGCTCCGCAGCCAGCAATCCACGACGGCGGAGGAGCAGCGGCGCGCGGACAGCATTGCCCGCTCGCGAGGACGTTTCACGCGGAACTTCGTTGTGCAGGGCTCGGCCGCGGACTGGGCGTCGTGCTGGCTGGCGGAATTACGACGGCGGCTGCGCATCTTGCGGGCGGAGGGGCGCCCCGCCGGGGAGCTTGTATTCTTCCTGCACGACGAAGTCATGGTCCACGCTCCGGAGGAAGCCGTGCAGGCATGTATCCGGGCCGTAGAGGAGGCTGCAGTCGCGGCCCGGGAACTGCTGTTCGGGCGGATTCCCGTGGAGTTCCCGGTGAGCGTCGCAGTGGTGGATTCGTACGACAAAGCGAAGTAGGCGCTGTGGACGCATAGCGTCCAGCCGCGACGAAAGCTAGTCACATGGCGGATTTTTTACGGGGATGACCAAAACGAGTAACTTACCCGCAAGTAGTTTCAACCGGTCCCACTTTGCGGATATTCTCACTATGTGGTCGCTTAAAACGTGAGCGCGGCCACAGTGCAAGGGCGCACGGCTGCGCCAGGCATATACAAGGGGGAAACAGCAACGATGGCTGGAAAATTCGAAATTCTCAAAGACGGCGAAGAGGGTTACCGCTTCCGACTAGTGTCAGCTGATGGAGCATTGGTAGCGGAATCTCCGCAATTCAAGCACCTGAAGGCCGTGGTTGCCGGCATCAACGCAGTACGCGAAAATGCCGCAACGGGCATTGTGGTTGATCATTCGAAGGCCGCCTGAGCAGCGTCGGGCTAAATCTCGATCTCAAGCAGACGCTCCACATCCCAGGGGACAGTCCATCCCAGGGCATCGAACAAACCGTTCAGTACCATTCCGGTGAAACCCCAAACCACGAGTCCGTTGACCTTGAAGACGGGACTGGAAAAGGTTCGTCCGGAACGCGTCAGCGTTCCGGTGTAGCGGTTGTCGGGGTCCAGCAGATCCCGCACTGGTACCCGGAACACCTGGGCAGACTCGGCATAGTCCACCACCCGGACCGGGGACGGCGAAGCCCACCAGGCCAAGACGGGCGTCACGACGAAATTGCTGCGGATCAGCCCGAGGTCGGGCATGACACCGAGCACTTGGACGCCCTCGCTATCCAGGCCGGTCTCCTCCACCGCTTCCCGCAAGGCGGCGGCGACGACGGATTCGTCCCCGGGGTCGATGCTGCCGCCGGGAAAGGCCACCTGCCCGGGATGATCGTCCAAGGTGTGTGCGCGTTCCAGTAAAAGGACATCCAGGTCCGCGGGCGCCACCGGTTTATCCGATTCGGCGGGAATGTCATCCAACACGCCGAAAAGCATGAGGACGGCGGCTTTCCGCGCTTTGTCGGGATCAACCGCGGCAGCAGCAATGCGGGGGTCGGGGCCCGGATGCAAGCCCGTATCCACCTTGGTAATGAGGCTGACAAGATCCTCGAGCGCCGTCATCGGGGCCTCCTTTGCGATTCCATCCGAATCTCCGCCGCACGATGGGTCTCTGCGCGCAGCTGCGCCAGGAGAGCCTCGTTTCCGGGCGCGAGCTCGTACTTGAGCAGCTTCGCGGCCTTGGCGGGATTGGTCTCGCCTTCGCCGTAGCTTGGACACCACGTAGCAACCGCACATGCTCCGCAGGCTGGCTTGCGCGCATGGCAGACCCTCCTGCCGTGGAAGACAACGCGGTGTGAAAGCATGGTCCAGTCCTTGGGTTCGAAGAGTTCGGCGACGTCGAACTCAATCTTCACCGGGTCTTCCGAGGCGGTCCAGCCAAACCTGCGCGCCAAGCGGGCGAAATGCGTGTCAACAGTGATTCCCGGTACGCCGAAGGCATTGCCGAGCACCACGTTCGCCGTCTTACGTCCGACGCCGGGAAGCGTCACCAAGTCCTCCATGCGGCCGGGGACCTCACCGTCGAATTCGTCAACCAAACGCGTGCTGAGGGCCAGGACATTCTTGGCCTTGGCCCGGAAGAAGCCGGTCGGCTGAAGGATGGCCTCCAACTCGGCAACATCGGCTTCTGCCATGCTCCGCGCGTCAGGGTACCGGGCGAAAAGGATCTTGGTGACCTGGTTGACCAGCACATCCGTGGTCTGGGCGGACAGCACGGTTGCCACGACCAGCTCGAAGGGGTTCCGGAAATCGAGTTCGGCGTGGGCGTAAGGATAAAGCTCCGCCAGTGCCTTGTTGATCTTGCGCGCGCGGCGCTTCAAGGCGAGCGGGGTTTCGACCGCGGTGCCGGCAGCGGACATGGCTAGCCGCGTTCGACGTTGCTGATATCGCGCAGGACGCCCACCTTGCCGTCGCTGTCCTGCACGAGGAATTCGTCTCCCCGGTCCTCCAGCGCAAGCACCCAGGTGCCTGGTTCGATCCTGAAGACAGTAGTGCCCGTGCGTTCGTCGACTGCGGCTCGCGGCTGGGCAACCGCGAACCAGAAGGCTTCATACCCGCTGCCGTGCTCCGATTCATCCATTCTCGTGGCAGGGTCCACCGTCGCACCGATAGTCTGCCGCACCTTCGGCTCAGCCGGGCTCGTATCAGCCGGGTTCGGCTCGGCCGGGTTCATGTGAGCTTGATTGACTTGGCCTTCAGCGGCTGGGCCGGCGTTCGCCTGGCCCACGCGCTCGATGTGCTGCGTGGCCGGCGGCGCCGTCACGGAACTGGTAATAAGCGGCGTGGCCATCGTGGCGGCAAGGTGGCCGTGTTCTCCCACGGCCTGTGCGTCATTGGCGGACTCCGGGCTCGGGTGGGCTTGCGGTTGCGGCGCTTCGGTCCCCTTAGCTGAACCCGCGGCTACGGATGCTGAGGTTTCCGCGGCGGAAGGTGCGGAAACCACCGGGACCGGAGCATCCGGCGTCGTACTCTTTGCACCGGACCCGAAAAGGCCAAGCCTGGATGCGACAGGTTTGTGCTCTGCATGTTTGAGTTCGGCATGTTTGAGTTCGGCATGCTTCTGTTCGGCATGCTTATGTTCCCCGTGCTTCTGTTCACCAGCCTTGGGAGCTGTCGGCTTCGGGACAACGGGTTTACGCGTCGGTACCGCCGCTTCGCGTGCCACTACGTGGGCCGGCTGCTCGGTCCGGCCCTTGAAATCCTCGCGCAGCACGGGCAAGTGGGGCGCAAAGACAGTCGCAACCAGGAGTCCCGCCGAGCCGACCAGGCTGACAAGCACGTAGGGGGTGAATGCACCGGCTGTGGTCAGGAAGAACAGGGTGGCCGCAAACGACGCCACAACGGAGGCGAACTGATCAATGGACAGCGAACCGATCCTCACGACATTCGCCGGTTGGAGCCGACGCGCAACGAAAAGAGCGGTAACCACCAGCGGAAGGATGATCCCGAGGGCCAGGAAGAAAAGGTTGTTCAAATTCCACAGGTTGTATGTACCGGCGAACATGGGCAGCAGGGAGCCGATGAACACCAGCAAGGTGGAACCAAAGACGGTCAGGTCCCTGATGGTAAAGGGACCAAGGACGGCTTCATATTCCGGAGTTACAACGCCGGCCGGCGCGCCCGCCTGCGTTGCGCCCGCCTGCGTTGCGCCTGTCTGGGCTGCGCCCGATGCGGTTGCACCCGCTTGGGCGGCGCCCGGGGCACTTGCCGCGCGGGCCGTTGTTGCTCCGGTTCCAGCTGCCGCTCCGGGCTCCGATGCACCCGGCGACTGCGCACCGTTCTTCGGGTCAAGGCTAGTCTGGTCCATGTGCAAATCTCCTTTGTACGGCGGCGTCCCGGACGCGGTTGCCAAGGGCTGGACCGGGTGTTTCAGGCCAGTCCGGGCCGCCCTTTTATTGCGTCTCGAGACCTTCTCAGCCTATGCCAACGGTCTGACAGTCCACTAGTTGACGTGGGCGCCCCGCGGTCCTCCGGCGTCGCAACTTAACGTCCGATTCCGCCGTTCGGCGCGAATCCGGCGCCGTCCACGGTCCGGATTGTGACAGGAGACACTTGCTGTCAGCGCGAAACGCTAAGGTGGGTTCCGGAAAAGCCGCGCGGCTGAAATCGATGAATGATGAGGTTCACATGTCCCAGGACGCCAATGTTTCGACCGCCGCCACCGCGCCCGCCTCGGACGGGTCCGTGAATGGCGATGCCCTCGAAAACCTTCTGCATGAAAACCGCAAGTTCGCACCCACGGAGGAGTTCGCGGCGAACGCCGTTGTCGGCGCGGGAGAGTACTCTGAAGCGAACGCCGACCGTCCCGCGTTTTGGGCGAAGCAGGCGCGGGAGCTTCTTAGCTGGGACAAGGACTTCGGGCAGGCCTTGGACTGGTCTAATCCGCCGTTCGCGAAGTGGTTCGTGGGCGGGGAAGTCAACGCCGCCTACAACGCCTTGGACCGTCACGTCGAGAACGGGCTCGGGGACCGGGTAGCGATCTACTTTGAGGGCGAGCCAGGCGACACCCGCACGTACACCTACGCGCAGTTGACCGAGGAGGTCAAGAAAGCGGCGAACGCGTTCGAGTCCCTGGGCGTGGTCAAGGGCGACCGCGTGGCCGTTTACTTGCCTATGATCCCCGAAGCCGTGATTACCCTGCTGGCATGCGCCCGGATTGGGGCGGTGCACTCGGTGGTGTTCGGCGGCTTCTCCGCTGACGCGCTGCGCTCCAGGATCGACGACGCCGAGGCCAAGCTCGTGGTCACCGCCGATGGCACCTACCGGCGCGGCAAGCCCAGCCCGCTCAAGCCTGCGGTGGACGAAGCGCTGAGCAAAGCCGGGCACACTGTGCGCAATGTCGTGGTGGTCAAGCGCAACGGCGCCCCGGTGGACTGGCACGAGGGCCGGGACCAGTGGTGGGAGGACACGGTCGGTGCAGCCTCCACGGAACACAAAGCGGTGGGGCACGACTCCGAACACCCGCTCTTCATCCTCTACACCTCCGGGACCACGGGCAAGCCCAAGGGCATCCTGCACACCACCGGCGGGTACCTCACCCAGACCGCCTACACCCACAAAGCGGTCTTTGACCTGCACCCGGAGACGGACGTGTATTGGTGCACGGCCGACGTCGGATGGGTCACCGGCCACTCCTACGTCGCTTACGCGCCGCTCATCAACGGCGCCACGCAGGTCATGTACGAAGGCACCCCGGACTCCCCGCACCAGGGACGGTGGTGGGAAATCGTGGAGAAGTACAAGGTCTCCATCCTCTACACCGCCCCCACGGCGATCCGGACGTTCATGAAATGGGGACGGGACATCCCCGCCAAGTACGATCTTTCCTCCATCCGCGTCCTGGGCTCGGTGGGTGAACCCATCAACCCCGAAGCGTGGATGTGGTACCGCGAAGTCATCGGCGGCAACGCGGGCAAGAACGGGCAAACCAAGGAGAACCCCGCACCGATCGTGGACACCTGGTGGCAGACCGAAACCGGCGCGCAGATGATCGCACCCCTGCCCGGCGTCACCGCCACCAAACCAGGCTCGGCGCAGGTCCCCCTGCCGGGGATCGCGATCGACGTCGTCGACGAAACCGGGGAGTCCGTCCCGGACGGGCACGGCGGCTACCTCGTGGTCCGCGAACCCTGGCCGGCGATGCTGCGCGGCATCTGGGGCGACCCGGAACGCTTCAAAGACACGTACTGGTCCCGGTTCGAGTCCATGTACTTCGCCGGGGACGGCGCCAAGAAGGACGAGGACGGCGATATCTGGCTCCTGGGCCGGGTAGATGACGTCATGAACGTTTCCGGGCACCGGCTCTCCACCACCGAAATCGAATCCGCCCTGGTGTCCCACCCCTCGGTGGCGGAGGCCGCCGTCGTCGGGGCCAGCGACGAAACCACCGGCCAGGCCGTCGTCGCGTTCGTCATCCTCCGCGGGGACGCCACTAACAACGGCGAGCAAACTGTGCAGGAACTGCGCAACCACGTCGGCAAGGAAATCGGCCCAATCGCCAAACCGAAGCACATCCTCGTGGTCCCCGAACTGCCCAAGACCCGGTCCGGGAAGATCATGCGCCGGCTCCTCAAGGACGTCGCGGAAGGCCGTGAAGTCGGCGATGCCACCACACTGTCAGACCCGACGATCATGGCCCAGATCGCGGAGTCGCTCAGAAAGTAGACAGGCGTCAAACCCCGCGAAGGCGGCGGACTTCTCCAGGCACCCCGAGGGAGAAGGCCGCCGCCTTCTCCTTGCCCAAAACCGGAATGCGCTTCCCGAAAAATGTTATTTTTAGTTCTTTCCTGTTCTCTTTTGAGTGGTTATAGTGAACCTTACGTGAGATAACTCACAAGCCCACGCTTTCAAGGGAGAGAACATGGCAGCCAATCATGACCCGTTCCGGTCAGCACACACCGCGGGTCCCGACCGCCGGACCATCCTCAAAACGCTCGGCCTGGGTGCCGCCGGGCTTGCCGGCATTCCGCTGCTGGCCGCTTGCACCGGCGGTTCCGGTCCCGCTCCCGGAGCCTCGTCGAACAGCCTGACATTCGGTTCGGGCTCTTCCGACGACGTCCCCAAAGCCGCGTACAAGGCTGTCACCGATGCCTTCACCAAGAAGACCGGCATCACCGTGACCACCAACGTCGTTCCGCACAACGATTTCCAGAACAAGATCAACTCCTACCTCCAAGGCAGCCCCGACGATGCCTTCACCTGGTTCGCCGGCTACCGCATGCAGTACTACGCGGGCAAGGGCCTGCTCGCTCCCGTGGACGATGTCTGGGAGAAGATCGGTAGCAATTTCTCGGACGCCATGAAGAAGGCGTCCACCGGCCCCGACGGCAAGATGTACCTGGTCCCGAACTACAACTACCCGTGGGGCTTCTTCTACCGGAAGAGCTTCTGGGCGGAAAAGGGCTACACCGTCCCCAAGACCTTCGACGAGCTGAAGACCTTGGCCGGCAAGATGAAGGGCGACGGCATCATTCCGATCGGCTTCGCGGACAAGGATGGCTGGCCGGCCATGGGCACCTTCGACTACATCAACATGCGCCTGAACGGATACCAGTTCCACATCGACCTCACCGCGCACAAGGAAAGCTGGGACCAGAAGAAGGTCAGCGACGTCTTCGATACGTGGAAAGCCCTGCTGCCGTTCCAGGATCCCGCCGCCCTCGGCCAGACCTGGCAGGACGCCGCGAAGGCCCTTGAAGCGAAGAAGACGGGCATGTACCTGCTTGGCTCCTTCGTGACCCAGCAGTTCACGGATCCCACCGTCTTGGCGGACATCGATTTCTTCCCGTTCCCCGAAATCGCAGTGGAAGGGACCGACGCCGTCGAAGCCCCGATCGACGGCCTGCTCTTGTCGAAGAAGGGCGGCGACAACAAGGCTGCTCATGATTTCCTCGCATTCATGGGTTCCGCGGAAGGCCAGGACGCCTACGCATCCGTGGATACCTCCAACATTGCGACCGTCAAGGGCGCGGACACCTCGAAATTCACCGCATTGAACAAGAAGTGCGCCGACACCATCGCCAATGCCAAGTACATCAGCCAGTTCCTTGACCGCGATGCCCTCCCCGCGATGGCAAACAACGTGATGATTCCAGCGCTCCAGTCCTTCATCAAGGACGGGACGGTGGACGTCAAAAACCTTGAAGCCCAGGCCAAGACCCTTTACGCGGCCCAGTAACCGGTACGACGACGGCGGCCGGAACCGCCGTCGTCGGGCTCCGTTTTCGCAAACTAGAGGATTCCCCCCATGAGTACTACCGCCGCAAAACCGGCCGAACCGGGCAGTGAGCCCGGCGCCGCCGGGAGAACCACGGCCGGCAAGCGTCAGCCGATTGCCGGAGGGCGGACCGGCAAAGCAGGCAAGGTCCGCCGCCTCACCCGGCGCGACAAGCTGGTCCTCGCGATCATGGTCGGCGTGCCCACCCTGATCCAATTGCTCCTGGTCTGGCTGCCCACGGTCTTTTCCGTTGCGCTGAGTTTTACCCGCTGGAACGGCCTGGACCTCTCCGACATCAAGGCCGCCGGGACGGACAACTACCGCTTCGTGGTCCAGGACTACCCCCCGTTCTGGCCTGCTGTACAGCACAACGTCCTGTGGCTCGTTTTCCTGGCCTTGATCGCGACACCCCTCGGACTGCTCCTCGCCGTGCTCCTGGACCAGAAGATCCGCGGCAGCAAGATCTACCAGAGCATCTTCTTCACCCCGGTCATGCTCTCCCTGGCGCTGATCGGCATCATCTGGCAGCTCTTCTACAACCGGGACAGCGGGTTGCTGAACTACCTCCTGGGCACGGCGGGAAAACCGGCAGCCGTCGACTGGTTCGGAAATTCCAGCGTCAACATCTGGGCTGCGATGGTCGCGGCAACCTGGCGCCATGCCGGCTACGTCATGATCCTGTATTTGGCAGGGCTCAAAGGCGTGGATCCCTCCTTGCGGGAAGCCGCGGCGATCGACGGCGCCAATGCCGTGCAGACGTTCTTCCGCGTGGTCTTCCCGGCGATGCGGCCCGTCAACATCGTCATCGTGGTGATTACCATCATCGAATCCCTGCGCGCCTTCGACATCGTGTATGTCATCAACCGCGGCACCAACGGCTTGGAGCTGCTGAGCGCCTTGGTCATCCAAAACCTGGTCGGCGAAGGCCAGGTCATCGGGGTGGGCTCGGCCCTGGCCGTGATTCTCCTGGTGATTTCCCTGATCCCGATCGTTTTCTACCTCATCCGCACCTTCGGCAAGGAGAGCAAGGCATGAGCGCGCTCGCCAACCCCATCCCCGACACCACCATCACGGTGGTGGGCGAGAACTCCCGCAGGCGCCACTACGGAACCCACATCTTCCTCACCGTCATGGCAGTCATGTGGCTCATCCCCCTCGTTTGGGCACTATTCACGGCCTTGCGACCCAAAGCGGACACCGACAAGTATGGCTATTTCAGCTTTGGCGGCACCTTCAACTTCGACAACTTCATCACCGCGTGGACGCAGGGCGGATTCTCGAAGTACCTCCTCAACTCTGTGCTCATCACCGTTCCATCTGTCCTGGCTACACTGCTTTTTGCCTCGATGATGGCGTTCGCCGTTTCCCGGGTGAGCTGGAAGTTCAACATCACGCTGCTGATCATGTTCACGGCGGGCAACCTCCTGCCCCCGCAAGTCCTCGCCGCGCCACTGTTCGAGATGTTCAAGCACGTCACGCTGCCCTACTCCTTCAGCGACTCGGGCAACCTGCTTAATACGTACATCTCGGTGATTGCCGTGGACACGGCTTTCCAAATCGGCTTCTGCACCTTCGTGTTGTCCAACTACATGAAGGCGCTCTCCTCCGACCTGACCGAGGCCGCCTTGGTGGACGGCGCCGGGATCTGGCGGCAGTACTGGAACATCATCCTGCCCTTGTGCCGCCCCGCCCTCGCAGCCCTCGGGACCCTGGAAGTCATCTTCATCTACAACGACTTCTTCTGGCCGTTGTTGTTTATCCAAAGCGGCGACCGCCTGCCCATCACCACAGCCATCAACAATCTGCAGGGCGAGTTCCTCAGCAATTACAACCTGTTGGCAGCGGGCGCCACCATCACCGTGATACCCACCCTCGTCATCTACCTCGTGTTGCAGCGCCAGTTCGTGGCAGGACTCACGCTCGGTTCCAGCAAAGGATAAAACGCATGGCAATGGACTACATCGTCGACAAACTCGGTGGACGGATCGCCTTCGGCGGCGACTACAACCCCGAGCAATGGCCGGAAGAGGTCTGGAAGCACGACGTCGCGCTCATGAAGGAAGCAGGAGTGAACCTCGTGAGCGTCGGCATCTTCTCCTGGGCGCTCCTGGAGCCCGAGGAAGGACGCTACGAATTCGGCTGGCTGGACCGCGTGCTGGACCTCCTGCATGCGAACGGCATCAGCGTCGACCTCGCCAATGCGAGCGCTTCTCCCCCTCCATGGTTCAGCCGGAAGTACCCCGATTCGTTGCCGGTGGACGCCGACGGCGTGCGGCAGACCTACGGTTCGAGGCAGGCCTTCGCGGCCTGCTCGCCGGACTATCGCCGGGCTGCGGCAGCCCTCACGACGGCGATCGTGCAGCGATACGCGGACCATCCCGCCGTCGTCATGTGGCACGTCCACAACGAGTACGGTTGCCACAACCAACCGGATTTCGGTCCGCATGCGGAGCGCGGCTTCCAGGAGTGGCTGCAGCGCCGGTACGGCAGCCTGGACGCACTGAATGAGGCATGGGGCACCGCGTTCTGGTCGCAGCATTACTACGATTGGGCCGAGATCCTGCCACCCCGCCGCTCCGGAACCTGGGTGAACCCCACCCAGCAACTCGATTTCGCGCGCTTCTCCTCCGATTCCCTCCTGGAGTGCTTCGATGCCGAGGCCGATATCCTCCGGGCACATTCCAAGCACCCGGTGACCACCAATTTCATGGGCTTCAACATGGGCTTGCAGGCGCCCGTGGACTACTGGCGCTGGTCCGGGCACATGGACGTCGTGTCCAACGACCACTATTTGATCGCCGCGGATGAACGGAACTTCCAGGAACTGGCCATGACGGCGGACCTGACGCGCGGATGGGCACAAGGAAAGCCCTGGCTGTTGATGGAACACTCGACCTCGGCCGTGAACTGGCAACCCCGCAACATCGCAAAGGCGCCCGGGGAGATGCTCCGCAACTCCCTGCAGCACGTGGCCCGCGGAACGGACGGTGTCTTGTTCTTCCAGTGGCGCGCGTCGAGGGCCGGAGCCGAAAAGTTCCACTCCGGGCTGCTGCCGCACGCCGGAAGGGACAGCAAAGTGTGGCGGGAGGTAGTGGAGTTGGGCCGGACGCTCGAGGCCATTTCGGAGATCGCGGGCTCCACGGTCCAGGCCGAAGCCTGCATCATCCACGACACGGATGCGCGCTGGGGCAGCGAGCTGGATTCGCATCCGAGCGAAGACGCCCGGAACCTCCCCGAAACGCGGCGCTGGCACGATGCTCTCTACCGCGCCGGCATCACCACGGATTTCCGGCAGAGCACCGACGACCTTTCCCGCTACAAGCTGGTGATCGCGCCCATGCTTTACCTCGTCACGGACGATGGCGCCGCCAAACTTCACGAATACGTGGAGTCGGGCGGAACGCTGGTGATCACATACTTCTCGGGAATCGTCGACGAGAACGACCACATCAGGATGGATCCCATCAACGGAGGTGGATATCCCGGGGCCTTCTCCGAGCTGCTGGGAGTGAGCATCGAAGAATTCTTCCCCCTTCGTTCCGGGCAGTCAGTGGGCCTGAGCCGCTTCGGTTCCGGCACTCTCTGGAGCGAGCTGGGCAAGGCAGCGGGCGCTGAAGTTCTGGCCGCCTTCGACGACGGCGGCTCACCGGCCGTGACGCGCCGGGCCGCTGCAGGGGGCCGGGGCGCAGCCTACTATGTGGCGACGAGCCTTGGCCTTGAGGGGCTGGCCGAACTGGTCCAGGTCCTCTGCGCCGATGCAGGAGTGGAGCCCGTGCTGGGCGTCACGCCTCCAGAGGACGTGGAGATCGTCCGCCGCAGCAACGGCACGAAGGATTGGACCTTCGCGATCAACCACAGCGCGCAGGACGTCGAATTGCCGCTCGACGGGGTAGAACTGATGAGCGGAACCCCCACCGAAGGTACGCTGAACCTTACTGCCGGAAGTGTCGCCGTCGTCGCTTCTTCCCGCTAAACCCACCGACAAACCTCCAGGAAGGCCCCGATGCTTCAGGCAGCACGCCATACCGCCATTGTCGACGCTGTCCAGCGCGAACGGGTGGTCCGCGTCACGGACCTCGCCCAACAGCTGGGCGTATCGGCAATGACAGTCCGGCGCGACATCGAGTCCTTGGAGGAATCGGGCCTGGTTGAACGGATCCACGGCGGGGCGAAGATCCCCGGGGACGCGCGCGCCCACGAGCCTGGCTTCGAGCTGAAGTCCACGCAGCTGACGGCGGAAAAGCATGCGATCGCCGTCGAAGCGGCAACGCTCGTGCACGAAGGCATGGCGGTGGGCCTGAGCGCCGGAACCACGACCTATGAGCTTGCCAAGGAACTTCTGGAAGGCCCGAAAATCACAGTGGTGACCAACTCGATCAGGATCGCGGACCTGTTCCATAACGCGCCAGGCTCGCGCGAGAACTTTCCGGTCATCGTGACAGGTGGCGAACGCACGCCGTCGGACGCTTTGGTGGGGCCGATCGCCACCGCCGCCCTGAAGCAGCTGCATTTGGACATGCTCTTCCTTGGCGTCCACGGCATGGATGCGGATGCGGGGTTCACCACACCCAACCTGCAGGAAGCCGAAACCAACCGATCCTTCATCAGCGCTTCACGCAACGTGGTGGTCCTGGCCGACCACAGCAAATGGGGAACCGTGGGCATCGCCTCGATTGCCCAGCTGGAAGATGCGGATGTGCTTGTCACTGACTCACATCTCGGCGAGGACGCGCGCCGCATCCTCGCCGAGGGCGTGGGGAAACTGAAGATCGCCGCCCTGTAGTTTGGGCTGGAGCCTGTAGCTAGGGACATCCGCAGGACTGGCGGACCCGGAGCTTGGTCGGGAACACCCTGTGGGCGGGAGGCTCCTCGCGTTGCTCGCCCACGAGGGCCGATACGGCGGCCTCGGCCATGAGCCAGACCGGCTGCTCCACGGTGGTGAGCGCAGGCCAGCTGTATTCGGCTTCGACGGAGCCGTCGAAGGACGTCACCGCAATGTCGTCGGGGACGGACAAGCCTGCCTCGCGGATGGCACGAAGGATTCCGACAGCCTGCATGTCCGAGCTTGCGAAGATCGCGGTGGGCCGCTCCCCCGAGGCAAGAAGCCGCTGCCCTGCCGCATATCCGCCAGGCCGGTCGAATCCGCCGCGGGCCAGGGGACCTTGTGGAAGGCCGGCATCCTGCAGGGCCCGAAGCCAGCCGGCCTCGCGCCCGTCGGCCTCGTTGTCCGCCGTGATCCCCATGACCAGCCCGATGCTCCGGTGTCCGTGGCCGATCAGATGTTCCACGGCCAGGCGGGCGCCTGCTTCGAGATCCACTCCCACACTGTTGAATCCGGGGGCGATCGAAGCATGGTTCAACAGGACCGAGCGGATTTCGGCGCGCTCAAGTTCCATGAGATCGGGTTGGATCATGACGCTTGCAAGGACGACGCCGTCGACTTGGCGGGCCGCGAGATTCCGGAGGTGGCGGAGCTCCGTGTCCAGCTTGTTGTCCGAATTCGTCAGCAGTACCGCATAGCCCCGCTCGGCGGCGGCCACTTCCACCGCATGCCCGAGCAGGGCCCAAAACGGGTTGCTGGAGTCCGGAATCACCAGGCCGATGGTTTGGTTTGAGCCCGTCTTGAGAGCGCGCGCGGTCGCGTTCGGGCGGTACCCGAGGGCACGGATCGCCTCCTGCACCCTGGCCTCGGTGGCCGGCGCCACCTTCTTGGGCCCACCATTGACCACATAACTGACGACGGCGGTGCTCACCCCTGCGTGGCGGGCCACGTCCTTGCGGGTCACTGGTCCACGCGGGGTGTTCACCGCCGAAGTCGTCATTGGATCATGGTAGCTACAAAGCTGCTGGAGCATCTCCGAAGTCACGGATGGGAAGCCTTTCGCCACCACGCAGGGCCGACTCGTGGGCCACGACTCCCGGGAGGGTGAAGCGGGCCGCAACCCAGGCGTTGACCGGCGGGAGGCTTCGTTCGTTCACTGCCGTCACGAAGTCGTCCACAAGGAACTGGTGGCTGCCTTCGTGGCCGTTTGGTGCGCCGTGGAATTCGGCAGGCAGGCGCCCGGCGTCGTGCACCGGCGCCAGGCCGGAGATGAAGGCACCCCGCAGCTCGGGGGCGACCTCCGCCAATGAGGGGTCATCGGCGGACATGCTCGGTCTTGTCTCAACATCCACGGAAATATCCAGCACGCCCTCCTTGTCCTGCCACAGGGTTGTGGTGGCGAGCTGCTCGAAGCTCGCTTCGGTGCCGAAGAAGCGGAACCTGGACTCGCGGAGGTGGGAGGGGTAGCCCACCCGGCGCATTTCGTTGGTGCGCATCGCTCCGCCGTCGTTCATTTCGAAGAGGGCGGTGGCGTTGGAGAAGTCGTTGTCGAACATGCTGACGTCCTTGTCGAAGACTCCATCGCAGCGATCGTCCTTGACTCCAATGCAGCTGACACTCACGGCATGGCCTGGGACGGCACCGAGCACTCCGCCGATCGCGTGCGTGGGATACAGCATTGGCGGGTAGCTGGCGGTCGACTTCCAGTTCTCGCCCCCGCTGTACTGGTACGCATCGTAGAAGCCGAGGTCCATGTCGTGCACGTAGTCGCCTTCCGTGTAGAAGATCCGGCCGAATTTTCCGGCAGCGTGCTTTTCGCGGGCGTACACGGTGGCGGGGTTGTAATAGCTCGTCTCACCCATTGCGTAGACGAGCTTGGTTTCGCGTACGACGTCGATGATGTTCGCGATTTCTTCTTCCGAAACGGCCATCGGCACCGCGGAGTACACGTGCTTGCCCGCCCTGAGGGCCTGCACCACCAGCGGACCGTGGGTCCAACGCTGCGTGAAGATGGCGACAGCATCGACGTCGGACTCCAGCAGTTCTTCGAAACTGCCCAGCACTCCGTCCAAGCCCAGCTGCCGGGCCGCTTTGGCGGCCCGCTCGGGAATCTCATCCACTGCGTAGACCGCCGAGACTCCGGGGTGCAGCTTGAAGAGGTGGGCGAATTGGCTGCCGAATTGGCCAAGGCCGACTACTCCCATTGAAAACGTCATTGTTAGCCCTACGTTCTGTTTTGTGTGTCTATGGACGCAAAGGTCACCCCGGGGCGCATCAGAAGATACGACCGGAACCTGCAGACCAGTGAATCACTGGTATCTACTCGAGTCAACAAAACGAAATAAATCCAAAAATAACGAACAAAACTTCACACTTTTGCTTGACCCTTTCCGATCTACTCGTGTAGATTCGCATCCAGATGTAAGCCATGTCACACCAAGGAAGGGTCGAGGATGACCACGCTCACCAAACAGCCGGACCCCGCGCTATCCGACGTCGGAGGCGCCCGGAAACGCGGAAAGCCCTCCCCGGGCTTCCGCGGCATGGGGGATCTCAAGATCGCCCTGATCTTTATCGCCCCGGCCCTCATCGGATTCGTGCTCTTCTATGTGGTGCCCACTGTCCGCGGCATCTACTTGAGCTTCACCGAGTACAGCATCCTCGGCGACCCGGAGTGGATCGGATTCAAGAACTACGAGCAGATCGCCAAGGATCC
Source organism: bacterium RCC_150 (assembly GCA_041360635.1). Lineage (GTDB taxonomy): Bacteria > Actinomycetota > Actinomycetes > Actinomycetales > Micrococcaceae > Arthrobacter. The sequence continues at coordinate 279,208 of JBFUPP010000002.1, forward strand.
GCTCTTCTGGAACGCGTTGGGAGTCACCTCCGAATACGTCGTCATCAATATCGTGCTCCAGACAGCCCTGGCCCTCGGCCTGGCGCTCCTGATGCACCGGGTCGCGAAATCGACCCTCGTCCGCGGCACGCTCCTGCTTCCCTACCTCATGGCCAATGTCATCGCCGCCCTCCTGTGGTTCTGGATGCTCGACTACCAGATCGGCATCGTGAACCAGCTCATCGAATGGCTCGGCCTACCCCGGGTGGCCTTCTTTGGAAGCCAGGAATGGGCCATCCCCACCCAGGCGCTCATCAACACCTGGCGGCACATGGGATACACAGCGCTACTCATCTTCGCCGGCCTTCAGTCAATCCCGAACAGCGTCTACGAAGCCGCGAGCATTGACGGTTCCAAGGCCGTCAGCACCTTCTGGAGGATCACCCTCCCACTCCTGCGCCCCGTGCTCGTCCTCGTGCTTGTCGTCACAGTGATCGGTTCGTTCCAGGTCTTCGACACCGTCGCCGTCACCACCCAGGGCGGTCCGGTCAACGCGACCCGGGTCCTGCAGTACTACATCTACCAGCGCGCCTTCGCCGAGCAGGACTTCGGCTATGGCTCGGCACTGGCTGTCATCCTCTTCCTCATCCTCGCGCTCGTCGCCTTCATCCAAATGAAGTTCCTTCGAGGCAACCAGTCGGACTTGGACTAAGGACACCCCATGACCACCTTCTCCCCACCCAAGGCGGGCACCCGCCGTCGTTCTTCCAACAGGAACCGCCCGTTCAACTGGCGTCGCGCCACCGCGTGGTCCCTCCTCGCACTCGCTATCGCCGTGAGCGTCCTGCCTTTCTACTGGGTGCTGCGCACGGCCCTCTCCACGAACGGTTCCCTCGCAGCCAATTCCGCAAGCTTGCTGCCCGCGGACTTCAACCTCGGTGCGTTTGAGCGGGTCTTCGGCCTCCAAACAGCCGCAGAAGCGATTGCCCAGGGCGGCTCGGGCGCCTCAATCAACTTCTGGCAGTACCTGCTGAACTCCCTGCTCTTCTCCAGCATCACCACCGCCGGTGCCGTGTTCTTCAGCTCGATGGCCGCCTACGCCTTCGCCCGGCTGCGCTGGAAGGGCCGCGACGGCGTGTTCTCGCTCTTCCTCGGCACCATGTTGGTGCCGCCGATCTTCACCGCGCTGCCGAACTTCCTCCTCATCAAGAACCTCGGCCTGCTTAACACGATGCTCGGACTCGTGCTGCCGTACCTGTTCATGACCCCGTTCGCGATCTTCTTCATGCGGCAGTTCTTCCTCAACATGTCCCGCGAGGTCGAAGAGGCCGCAATGCTCGACGGCGCGAAGCACTTCCGGATCTTCTTCCAGATCGTGATGCCCAATGCCGCCGCTCCGATCGCGACCCTCGCACTGCTGACCTTCATGGGCCAGTGGAACGAGTACTTCTGGCCCCTGCTCGTAGGTTCTTCCGAGGAATCACGCGTCCTCACGGTCGGCCTGGGCGTCTTCAAGTCCCAGTCCCCCCAAGGCGCTCCCGACTGGTCCGGCCTCATGGCTGCGACCCTCGTCTCGGCCACTCCGGTCCTCATCTTGTTCTCGATATTCGGGAAGAAGATCGTCAACTCGATCGGCTTCAACGGCACCAAGTAGGCCGTCCCTTCCGTTTCGCCTCCCAACCCATCCCCAACCCATCGCCAAAACCAGGGCCCGGAGCCTGCCTGGACCCCAGCCCATCATGTCCCGAAAGGACGAACCATGAAGAAGAAAGCACTCGGCGCCGTCGCCGTCGCAGCTGTCGCCGCCATCGCGCTCTCCGCGTGCGGTAGTAGCGGAGGCGGGAGCAGCGCCGACTCAGCCAAGGGTGAAATCAGCTACTGGCTGTGGGACGCCAACCAGCTCCCCGCTTACCAGCAGTGCGCCGACGACTTCCACAAGGCCAACCCGGACATCACCGTCAAGATCACCCAGACCGGCTGGGATGACTACTGGGGCAAGATCACCAACGGCATGGCGTCGGGCACCGCTCCCGATGTCTTCACCGACCACCTGTCCAAGTATCCGGACTTCATCAAGACCAAGCAGCTCGTACCCCTGAATGACGCAGTCTCCAACGACAAGGTGGACCTGAGCCAATACAACCCGGGCCTCGCGGACCTCTGGGTCGGCCAAGACGGCAAGCGTTACGGGCTGCCCAAGGACTGGGACACCGTAGCCCTGTTCTACAACAAGAAGATGGCATCCGACGCCGGCATCACGCCGGAGCAGATGGCGTCCCTCACCTGGAATCCGCAAGACGGCGGCACTTACGAGAAGGCGATCGCCCACCTCACCGTCGACAAGAACGGCAAACGGGGCGACGAGTCCGGCTTCGACAAGAACAACGTGGCCGTCTACGGCCTCGGCCTCCCGGGTTCAGACGCCGAAAACGCCGGACAGACCCAGTGGAGCTTCCTTTCCGCCACCACGGGCTGGACCACCACGGACAAGACCCCCTGGGGCTCCCACTTCAACTACGACGACAAGCGCGTCCAGGACACCATCGCCTGGTGGGCCGGCCTGGCCCAGAAGGGCTACATGCCCAAGCTCGAGACCACTGTCGGCGCCAATGCGGCGGACAGCTTCGGTGCAGGCAAGGCCGCGATCAACTCCAACGGTGACTGGATGATCGGCCAGTACACCAGCTACAAGGGTGTCGACGTCGGCATCGCCCCCACGCCAAGCGGCGTGAACGGCAAGAACGCTTCCATGACCAACGGCCTGGCCGACTCCATCTGGGCCGGCACCAAGAAGAAGGATGCGTCCATCAAGTGGGTTGAATACCTCGCTTCCGCCAAATGCCAGGACGTCGTCGCCTCGAAGGGCGTCGTGTTCCCCGCCATCAAGAGCGCGAGCGACAAGGCTGCCGAGGCCTTCAAGGCCAAGGGCATCGATGTCACGCCGTTCACCCAGCATGTCAAGGACGGGACCACCTTCCTGCTCCCCATCACCGACAATGCGGCCAAGGTGGCAGGCGTCATGAAGCCCGCGATGGATGCCGTGATCGCCGGCAAAGCTCCGGCAAGTTCCCTCACCGCGGCCAACGACCAGGTCAACGCCCTCTTCTCGAAGTAGGCCTCCAGCGGGAGCCCCGCAACCGCCCGGCTCCCGCTATCCTGACACCAAGTTCTCCTTAGTGGCCCACATACCAGTCCGGGCGCCGTCGCTTAACTCTCCTTTGACGGCGGCGCCCGGGCTCTCCACCCTTTAACAGCGCAAGACCTTCCGAAAGTGAACAGCACATGGAACCGCTCCACCTCCGTTCCGCCGGCACAAGCCTGGTGGTCAGCTTCAATAACGGAGAGGCCGAAGTCATCCACTGGGGCGCCGACCTCGGCAACGCCCTCCCGGACCTCGCCATCCTGGGCGATCCCATCCCGCCTTCCACGGTGGATGCCACCGTGCCGGCAGCGCTCCTACCGCTGGGCTCCTCCGCCTGGCAAGGCCGTCCCGGCCTGCGGGGACAACGAATCGTCGACGGCGTACCAGGCCTGGACTTCTCAATCCGCCTCCGCGTGGTGGACGTCCAACGCAACGGCAGCTCCGCCGTCGTGATCCACAAAGATCCCGACGCCGGCATCACCGTGACGTCCAAGCTCACCTTGCACCCCGGCGGGCTCCTGGAACTGCGCCACACCGCTACGAACGACGGCACGTCCCCCTTCCAGCTCGACGAACTGGCAACCGTCCTCCCGGTGGGATCGGACGCCGTCGAGCTCCTCGACCTCACCGGCCGCTGGTGCCGGGAGCGGCACCCGCAGCGCAGGCCCGTCCAGCAAGGTACGTGGGTGCGCAGCGGACGCCACGGGCGCACCGGGCACGATTCTTCCCTGCTCTTCGCGGCCGGGTCTGCCGGGTTTGGCAACCGGCAAGGCAAGGTCTGGGCCACGCATCTGGCATGGAGCGGAAACCACGAACAATTCGCCGATACCGTTGCCGACGGCCGGACGATGATCGGCGGTTCCGAATTGTTGGGCCCGGCCGAAGTAGTACTTGGAGCCGGCGAGAGCTACACGACACCGGCCCTGTTCGCAGCTTATTCGGACCGTGGATTGGACGGCATCAGCGAAGCCTTCTACAGCTGGTTCCGTTCGCGTCCCCACCACGTCATGCCCGCAGCTTCCACAGGCCTGCCCGCCGGCAAGCCCCGGCCCGTGGTCCTGAACACCTGGGAGGCCGTGTACTTCGACCACAAGCTGGACACCTTGGTCGAGCTCGCCGAGTCCGCCGCGGAGCTGGGAGTCGAACGCTTCGTGCTCGACGACGGCTGGTTCCGCGGGCGTCGCGACGACCATGCAGGCCTGGGCGACTGGTACGTCGACGAAACAGTCTGGCCCGAGGGCCTGACTCCACTCATCGAAGCCGTGAAATCGCACGGAATGGAATTCGGGCTCTGGGTCGAACCGGAAATGATCAACCTGGATTCCGATGTTGCACGTGCGCATCCCGACTGGATCGTAGGACCTGCGGCTGTGTCGTACAAGGACGGCGGGCGGCTTCCCCTGGAGGCGCGTCACCAGCACACCATCGACCTCGTCAACCCCGCTGCGTGGAAGTACATCTTCGACCGGCTCGATACCCTGCTGCGGGAAAACAACATCAGCTACCTCAAGTGGGACCAGAACCGGGACCACACCGAGCACGGGCACGCCGGTCGCGCTTCAGTGCACGAACAAACCCTGGCCGCCTACCGGCTGTTCGACACGCTCCGCAAGGCCCACCCCGGCGTCGAGATCGAAAGTTGTTCCTCGGGCGGGGCCCGGGTGGACCTCGGGATCCTCGAGCGGACCGAAAGGATCTGGGCCTCGGACTGCAACGACGCCCTGGAACGGCAAACCATCCAGCGCTGGACCGGCCTGGTGGTTCCCCCGGAAATGGTGGGCGGGCACATCGGCCCCACCACCTCGCACACCACAGCACGGACCCACGACCTCTCCTTCCGCGCCATTACGGCCTTTTTCGGTCATTTCGGCATGGAATGGGACGTTCGCGGGATCCAGGGCGCCGAACGCGAGGAGCTCAAGCGGTTCATCGGGCTGTACAAGGAGCACCGCGGGCTTATCCACAGCGGCCGCATGGTCCGGGCCGACGTTCCGGACGACGCGCTGATGGTGCACGGCGTAGTGGCTGATTCCGGTGCGTCTGCCCTGTTCGCTGTGGTACGGATGCGCACGTCCTTCGCCGACCGGCCGGGTCGGATCGCCGTCCCGGGCCTCGACCCGGAGCGCACATATGCGGTGGCTGCCATCTTCCCCGCACCCGGCGACGCCGACTATGCGCACACCTTCACCGAGGCGCAACCGCCCGCGTGGCTGGCTTCCGGCGCGTCGGCGAGCGGCCGGTTCCTTGCCGAGGTGGGACTTCCCATGCCGGTGTTGAACCCCGAACACGCGATGCTGCTTCGGTTTACGGAAGCGTAGCGTTTCGCGACCCGCACCCCCGAGCATGCCCATTTTTCATGGCGGGCAATGGACATAATCCAGTTATGCCCACTCCTGACCTTGAAAAATGGGCATGCTCCCAGGGATCGGTGGCGAAATCCTAAACGGCGCTCGCGAGGTAGTCGATGGCGAGTTTGTAGCCTTGGACCCCTGCGCCGATGATCACTGCGGTGCACACGGGTGAGAGGTATGAGTGGTGGCGGAACTCTTCGCGCTGGTGCACGTTGGTGATGTGGACCTCGACGGCGGGGAGTTGCACGGCTGCGATGGCATCACGAAGTGCCACTGAAGTGTGGGTGTACGCTCCCGCGTTGATGACGATTCCCGCAGCCGTTCCGCGCGCACCGTGAATGGCGTCCACCAAATCACCTTCATGGTTCGACTGCACGCAGTCCACGGTGAAGCCATGTGCCTCGGCCGCACTCATGGCCAATTGTTCGACGTCGGCCAGCGTGGAGGTGCCGTACTTTTCTGGCTCCCGGGTACCCAAGAGGTTTAGGTTGGGTCCGTTGAGGACAAGGATCGTGCCGCGGCCGGCTTCGTTGGCAGTGGGAGCTTCAGTCATGCCTCCCAATCTATCGGGCAACCGGCCGGCCCGGCGTTTCTTACGGACATGCCCATTCTTCGCGCCAAGGACCGGACATAAACCCACTATGCCCACCGCCCACACCCAGCACTGAGCATGTCCCCGAGAGGGCCAACGGTGTTCCTCGGGACATGCCCATTCTTCGCGCCAAGGACCGGACATAAACCCACTATGTCCACTGCCCACACCCAGCACTGAGCATGTCCGACAGGGCATCCAAACTCCCAGCACTGAGCATGTCCGACAGGGCATCCAAACTCCCAGCACTGAGCATGTCCCAAAAAAGGGGGAAGCCCGGACGGGCTACTTCTTAGTGCATTGCCCGGGGGATACGGCTGCGTCCAAATTTGATGCTTGGGAAGCAACCGGGGAAAGCTCGTCCATTGTCAGTGCGTACCCGATTTCGGCATCGGACGTCGTCTTCGCAAAGACGACGCCGGCAACCTTCCCTTCGGTCGTCAGGAGGGGGCCACCGGAATTGCCCGGCTGCACGTCCCCCGCCAGCTTGTAGACCTGCTCGGGCGACGGGTTGTTGCCATAGATGTCGGGGACGAGGAGGGTTGACACTCCTTGGACGGCCGCAGGCTTGGACTGGAACGGACCACCATGCGGATAGCCCGCGAAAGCTGCCTGAGTACCCGCCGGCAAGTCGGCGCTAAGGGGCAGCGGGGAGGTAGGAAGGCCGTCGACGGCGACAACGGCCAGGTCGCGTTGGCTGTCGAAGTAGACCACCCGGCCGGGGAGGGCGCCGCCGTCGGGAATTTCGACGACGGGCTGCGGGACGCCGGCGACGACGTGCGCGTTGGTGACCACCCGGTCCGGCGACACCACGAAACCCGAGCCGGTTTGGTTCTGGCCACATTGGTATGCCGTTCCAGCGATCTTCAACACCGAGCGTGCCGCGTTGTTGAGGGCAGGAGTGTCCGTGCTGGTGTTGGGAACCGGGACCTGGGTTTCAGGGCCGATGCCTTCGATGAGATGCGGTATCCCGTTGCCGATGAAAGTGGAACGCAGTTGGGCGACGCCCGCCTTGATGGGGGTGGGCGTCAAGGTGTCGATGAAGCGGATCACCTTGGAGTCGGCCAGCTGCTGTGAAACCAGGGGCACGCCGAGGGAACCGATGCTGAACGCCAGCATCGACATGACCAGCGCCGCGACAACCAGGCTTACGAAACCACCGAGTAGGCGGTCCAGGGCATGCAATGGCTGGATGCGCACGGCCCTGCGGACAAGCTGGCCGAGCCATGTGCCAAGGCCGTGCCCCAACACGATGAGCAGCACGGCCGATCCGATGATGGCCGTCAACCTCCAACCGCTGTCCTTCACCCAATCGCCTACGAGCGGAACTGCGACGAAGGCCGCTACGGCACCCGCGGCGAAGCCTGCAATGCCGCCAAGCGTCACGAGGAAACCATTGCGGAGTCCGTAGATCAGATAGGAAATAAGCGTCAGGATCAACGCCAGATCCAGTATGGTCAAGCCGAACACCAAAGCTCCTCACAGCGGGGTAAGCCCCAATTGTAGATGCACAATCTGACAGCTTGCCCCGTGCAAGCCGGCCCGGAGCGCAAGGCCAAGCCGCGCCATCGGCCAAGGGTCGAGGCAGCCGACACGCGAGGCAACCGCGTCGATTGGGGACCGGTTTCGGCTGCTTCCGCGTGTTTTCGGGCGTTTCACCTGCCAAGTACGTCACAGGCGCGACAAAATTCTGAAACAATGACTGGAGCGCCCATAGCCGAACTTATACTCAGGAGATTTCATGGACATCGAGGTATTGCGCCGCGCACCCCTCTTCGCCACCCTTGACGACGACGCATTCCGCCTGCTGACGGACGAACTCACAGAGGTGGACCTTTCCCGCGGAGCGTCCGTTTTCCGCGAAGGCGACCAGGGTGACCAGCTCTACTTCATCGTGTCCGGCAAGGTTAAGCTCGGCCGCACGTCCCCGGATGGCCGAGAGTCCCTCCTGGCTATCCTCGGCCCGGGTGAACTTTTCGGTGAAATGGCCCTGTTCGATCCCAGCCCCCGTACTGCGACGGCGACGGCGGTTTCCGAGACAAGGCTCGCTGGCCTGAAGAACGAGAGCCTGAACGCCCTTCTTCGCACCCGTCCCGAGGTTTCGGCACAGCTGCTCCAGGCACTTGCCCGCCGCCTGCGCCGCACCAACGATTCCCTGTCCGACCTCGTGTTCTCGGATGTTCCGGGCCGTGTTGCCAAGGCGCTGCTGGACCTCGCCGACCGCTTCGGCCGTCCCGCCACGGATGGCGTGCTCGTGGCCCACGAACTCACCCAGGAAGAGCTCGCGCAGCTGGTCGGCGCATCCCGGGAAACCGTGAACAAGGCCCTCGCCGAATTCGTCCAGCGTGGTTGGCTGCGCCTGGAAGCCCGCGCCGTCGTCATACTGGACATGCAGCGTCTTCGCCAGCGCTCCCGCTAATTCTCTGCGACACGGAAAATGCCTGGCGACACCGGAATTCCGGTGTCGCCAGGCACTTCTTGTGTCACGGGGAATGTGCGCGTCAGCGTTCCCGCTGCGGCTCTCCTGAAATCGTGCGGGCAGCTTCAACCTCGAGCATGAGTTTGCCGTCCTCTTCGACGAGTTTCGGCTGGTACACGTGGGGCTTTCGCTTGTAGCTCAGGTAGGCAATGCATCCCTGGGCGGCAGCCATCTTTTCGAGGATGATCTCCGATCCCGGGACCAGCAACTGGCTGAGCGTCAGTCCCACAGTGTTGTCCTGCCCCATTTCATCGCCCAGGGCCGTGGTCGAGCGTTCGGCAATGATCTTGGAAACCGACACCCACCGGCCCCACAACCCCTTGCTCAGCAACAGGGAGGGCTGCTGGTTCACAGGCACTGTCGCGGCGAAGTAGCGCGTGTTGAACCGCCTGTGCGCGAAGTCCGGGCTGAGCCAGTTGACCAGCGGTTTGAGGAGATCGGTACGGAGCGACAGTCCACGCTTGGCGAGCACATCAGTGAAGGACTTGTCCTGTGCTGCAACCGCCTCGCGCGCTTTCATCCATTCCGGAGTCGAGTTTGCCTCGACTGTGGAGGACAGGTCGGGACCGGCCAAGAGGACGCCCGTTTCTTCGAACAGTTCCCGGATGGCGCCCACAACGTGGCGCCGGGCCAGTCCGACGTCGGTGATCCCCAGCGCCTCAGCCCAATGCTGGGGCGAGGGCCCCAGCCAGCCGAGGGCGTCGTCGTCGGACGGCTCCAAGGATCCACCTGGAAACGAGACCACGCCCAACGGCGAGGACCCCGGGCGGTAACCCATCCAGGTCTCCAATCCGGTGGGTGAATCGCGGAGCAAAACGATGGACGATGCATAACGCGCGGCGCGGGGGGTCCGTTCGCCGAGCTGAAGCCAGTTCCGTGCCGCCCCTTCGAGCTCGGGGGGCAACGTGAACAGGCGTCGGGCTAGTTGTGGCACTTGAATGAACCGGTTCCTTAGCTGAATTCAGCGATCAGCTCGACCTCAACGGGAGCGTCGAGCGGAAGGACTGCAACTCCGACGGCGGAACGGGCGTGCTGTCCCTTGTCGCCGAAAACGCGGCCCAGAAGTTCGGAGGCACCATTGACGACTGCGGGCTGGCCTGTGAAGGAGGGGTCGGAGGCGACGAAACCCACAACCTTGACGATGCGGGTGATGCGGTCGAGGTCGCCGATGACACTCTTGACAGCTGCGAGTGCATTGACCGCGCAAACCGCGGCGTAGGTGTGGGCGTCTTCCGGCGAGACCGTCGGTTCATCCGACAGTCCTTCGTCGCCGCTTGAGACCTTGCCCGTAGCTTCGAGTTTGCCGTTAATAAAGGGCAGCTGCCCGGAAGTGTAAACGTGGTTGCCCGAGACGATGGCCGGAACGTATGCGGCTACCGGGGCGGCAACGGCCGGCAGGCTCAAACCGAGTTCGGCAAGGCGTTGTTCGACGGCGGACGCCGGGGCTGTGGAATCCGCGCCAACTGTGGCTTCTGCGGGGGTTGTCATGGTTACTGCTTCTCCCTCTTCAAGTATGCTACAAGTCCGTTTCCATCGGGGCCGGGAACCACTTGGACGAGCTCCCAACCGTCCTCTCCCCACTGGTCGAGAATCTGCTTCGTGGCGTGAATGATGAGCGGAATCGTCGCGTACTCCCATTTGGTCATGAAAGAAAGACTAGCCCTTGCCGGTAAAGTGGGGCACATGGTGACTCGTAGGAACCCCATATTCGACACTGCCACCACTCTTGGAAAGATCTTCGGATTCCTTGGTGTGAGCGCTATTTGTGGTGTCCTCGTGGCGGGCTTGCTCGTTCCCGCGGCGGCCGTTTCGGGCAGCGCGGCCAGTGGGTCCATTCAGTTCTTCGATACGCTGCCGGCGGAACTTCAAGTCAACCCGCCCAGCCAGGCGACCACCATCCTGGCCGCCGACGGCAGCCAAATCGCTTCTGTCTACTCGGAAAACCGGACGCGGGTCCCCCTCGACCAAATGAGCCAGAACATCAAGGACGCGATCGTCGCCGTGGAAGACAGCCGCTTCTACGAGCACGGCGGTATCGACGCCACGGGCATCATGCGCGCGATTGTGAGTACGGCCCGCGGCCAGAAGCAGGGTGCCTCCACCATCACCCAGCAGTACGTGAACAACGTCATCAACGAGTCCCTCGTGTCCCAGGACAAAGCTGCCGACGTCAAGCTCAACGGCGTCAACAAGGGCGTCGGCGACAAGCTTCGCGAAATGAAGCTCGCCATTGCCTTGGAGAAGAAGTTCTCCAAGCAGCAAATCCTTGAGGGCTACCTCAACATCGTCTTCTTCAACAAGGACGCGTACGGCATTGAAGCCGCATCACGGTTCTTCTTCAGCACGAGCGCCAAAGACCTCACCCTGCCGCAGGCCGCGCTGCTCGCGGGCCTCGTCAACAGCCCGTCGTATTACGACCCAATCACCAACCCGGACCACGCGAAGCAGCGGCGCGACCTGGTGCTTGGCCTGATGCTGGACCAGGGCAAGATCAAGAAGGCGGACTACGACGCCGCCATTGCGACGCCGGTGACCACCAAGGTCACGCAACCCCGCCAAGGCTGTGCGTACGCGGCGACAGCCCCCTATTTCTGTGACTATGTCCTGCACTTGCTCTACAACAACCCCGCGTATGGCGCCACGCAGGACGAGCGCGTGAACCGCATTTCCCGCGGCGGCCTCACCATCCAGACCACGCTGGATCCCAAAGCCCAGAACGTGGCCCAGGCCCAGGTTGACGCCTCAGCCGGAGCGAACCCGGACAAATGGGGGGCCGCGCTGGTTTCGGTGCAGCCCGGAACCGGCAAGATCATTTCCATGGCGCAGAACACCGTTTGGCTGCCTGCTGACGGGAAGTTCCAAGCCGAGCAGAATTTCAATGTCGACAAGCTCGACGCCAACGGCAACGACCTCAACGGGTTGGGTGGCTTCCAGCCCGGTTCCACGATGAAGCCGTTCACGTTTGCGGAGTGGCTGAACGAAGGCAAGTCGATGAATACCGTGCTGGACGGGACGGTTCGGCGGTATCCCCAAAACTTCCCCTGGAAGAATACCTGCCCAACCCCGACGGTCGGCTGGTATGACAGCACTAACGGCACGCACGACCTCCAGAATGCCGAAGGCGGCTATTACAAGCCCATGACGGTCGTCGATGGCTTGGCGAACTCGATCAACACGATGACGTTCGCCACCGCTGCGCGGGTTGACCTGTGCGGTATCCAGAAGATCGTCGACGCCGTCGGGATCCATGGCGGCCTTCCGGACGCCACTACCGGAGATCCCAACCCGAAGGTTCCCATGACCACCCTGGGCAACCTGATCGGTTCCACTCAGACCGCGCCGCTGACAATGGCCAGCGCGTTCGCGACCTTTGCCAATAATGGCAAGTACTGCGAACCGATCGCGATCACCTCGGTGACCGACCAGACGGGCGCCAAGCTCCCGGCCCAATCCACTAATTGCCGGGACGCGGTCACCCCAGAGGTAGCCCACGGTGTTGCCTACGCGATGCAAGAGGTCCTGAACAAGGGATCCGGTTCGCTGATCCAGCCGCGAATCTCCACCAGGACCAACTTCCCCGTCGCGGGCAAGACCGGAACCAACGACTCCAACGGTTCCACCTGGGTTGCCGGCTATACCTCCGGCCTCGCCACGGCTACCTGGTTTGGCGACCCGTTGGGCAGCCAGTTGCGTCCGGGCCAGAACGTCACCATCAACGGAAAGTTCTACTCCGGCATTGACGGTTACATGATCGCCGGGCCGCAGTTCTCCAACTACATGTTGCAGATCGCACCCGGTTACGGAACCAACCCGTTCCCGGCACCGCCATCGAACCTTCTCGACCCGCCGGGTTACCGCACTACGATACCGAGCCCCACCCAGCCGAATACCACGGCACCCATCGCCCCGCCGAACACCAACGGCGGCGGCAACGGGAATGGCGACAACGGAAACAAGAAGAATGGCTAACGGCTCCAAGCCTGGCCTTGAATTGCTGGCAAGCCGCGTCCGAAGTGTCGGACGCGGCTTTGCCGTCGTTTCCGGGGCGGGCGCGACCGCGGGAGCTGCGGGTCTCGCCTACGGGCTTTGGGAGAAGAACCAGTTCGTGCTCCGAGAGGAAACCGTACCCATCCTGCCGAGGGGCTCAGCCCCCCTCCGGGTACTGCATCTCAGCGACATCCATTTCGTCCCCGGCCAAACCAAGAAGGCTGATTGGCTGGGTTCCCTTGCCTCCTTGAAGCCGGACCTCGTGGTCAATACCGGCGACAACCTCAGCCACCCCAAGGCTATTGATCCGCTGCTGGATGCGTTGCAGCCCTTGTTGGAGTTCCCTGGCGTGTTCGTTCCGGGGTCCAACGATTACTACGCCCCCCGCCTGAAAAATCCCGCCGCATACTTTCTCGGTCCATCGAGGATCAAGACGCAGGATCACACCGAACTCGATTGGCCACGTCTTCGTTCGCGCTTCGGAATGTCCGGTTGGATCGACCTGACCAACAGGCACCAATCACTGCCTATCAGGGGGATCCGCTTCGATTTCTCCGGCGTCGACGATCCACACTTGAATCGCGAACGGTACGCTGGCTGGCCCCGGGGAACGGTCGGACAGGACTCGCGGCCACACGTACGGGTCGCTGTCATCCATGCCCCTTACCAGAGGGTCCTCGACCATTTCACGAACGACGGCGCAGACCTCATCCTCGCCGGGCACACCCATGGCGGACAGATCTGCGTTCCCGGCTACGGCGCGCTCGTGGCAAACTGCGACCTGCCCACCTGGCGGGCCAAGGGCATGCACGACTGGCAAAATGATGGGCGTACGACGCCGGTGAACGTCTCCGGCGGCATCGGCACCTCGCGCTTCGCTCCGGTAAGGATCGCGTGCAAGCCCGAGGCCGTGTTGCTAACGTTGACGCCCCGCTCCTAGCCCTCCAGGGGACATGCCCTCCAGGGGGACATGTCCTCCGGTCTAAGCGAACAATGGACATAGCCGGGATATGCGCATCCCCCACCGCCAAAAATGAGCATGTCCCCGGATTCGAACTGGGCATGCTCAACTGACGCGCTGAAGAATGAGCATGTCCCGAAGAGAGCCTACCCCGGCCGCAACACCGCTGTATCCCCTGCGACGCAATGGCATAAGGTAGTTGCTAAAGGAAACTACCTCTGAGCGGCGTCCGAGAAGACAAGAAAACCGCCGGGACAAAGCTGTTGAGAAGCGGGCATGGCCAGACAGACTTCATTCTTCACATCGATCAAACGTCTCTATCCGCACGTAAAGCCGATCCTCCCCCGGCTCTTCATGGGCTTGCTCAGTGCCCTGTTGGCCAGCATCATGGCTCTTGCCATTCCGCAGGTCCTGCGCGTCCTCATCAACGGTTCGCTCCACCCTGGCGGGCCCACCGACGCCGTCTGGGGTGCCGCCGTCGTCGTCCTGGCCCTTGGCGTCGCGGAGGCAGGCTTGGTTGCGCTGCGGCGACAGTTCGTCATCAATCCCGCCACAATGGTGGAAAACCGCATGCGGGTCTCGCTCTACGGGCACCTCCAGGACCTCAGCGTTTCCTTCCACGACCGTTGGGGCTCGGGCCAGTTGCTATCCCGGGCCATGACGGACCTGAATTTCCTGCGCCGCTGGATGGCTTTCGGTGCGATCATGCTGGTCGTGACGACGCTGACCGTGGTGATCGGCGTGGTCGTGATGTTCACGATGAGTTGGCAACTTGCATTGATCTTCCTCGCGGCCGCGGTGCCCATCATGGTCAATTCCTTCCGTTTCCGCCGCAGGTTCAGCCGGGTGACCCGCATGAGCCAGGACCAAGCCGGCGACCTCGCCACGACGGTCGAAGAATCGGTCCACGGCATCCGCGTGCTCAAGGCGTTCGGCCGGAGCCGGGAAGCGTTGGAGAGCTTCAACGAGCAAGCCGAAGGACTACGGCAAACAGAGATCGCGAAGGCCAAACACCAGGCGACGTTCACCCTGGTGGTCACTCTGCTTCCCGAACTGGCGCTCGGCGTTGGGCTCGTCGCGGGCGTGCTCCTTGTCTCTTCCGGGCAGCTGAGCATCGGTTCGCTTGTCGCCTTCTTTGCCACTGCTGCGGTCGTTGCGACTCCGGTGGAATTCTCGGGCACGCTGCTGGCGATGGCGCTCACCGCCAAGACCGCCCTGGACCGCCATTTCGAAGTCATGGATATGCAGAGCGACATAACGGATCCGCCGGAACCAAAGGCTCCGGCAGTGATCCGTGGAGCCCTGACCTTCAATAACGCGGCTTTCGGTTTCGACGACGGCGGCCGGCTCCTGCACGAGATCAACCTCGACATCGAGCCCGGCGAGACGATGGCCCTCGTGGGCATCACCGGCAGCGGCAAGAGCGCCCTGCTCCAACTTGTGCCCCGGCTTTACGACGTCAGCGAAGGATCCGTGAGCATCGACGGCGTGGATGTGCGGGACTTCAGCATAGAAAAGCTCCGTACCGTGGTAGCCGTCGCCTTCGAGGACACCACCTTGTTCTCCAGTTCCGTGCGGGACAACGTCCTGCTTGGCGCCCCGGATCCCTCCGACGAGGCCCTCGACGAAGCGCTCGACGTCGCACAGGCGCACTTCGCGTATTCGCTGCCCGACGGCGTCGAAACCCTCATCGGGGAAGAAGGCCTGAGCCTCTCCGGCGGACAGCGGCAGCGGATCGCGCTTGCACGGGCCATCGCCGCCAAGCCCAAAATCCTGGTCCTGGATGACCCCTTGTCGGCCCTCGACGTCAACACCGAGGAACGTGTCGAGGCAAGGTTGCGGGACGTCCTGCATGCCACCACGACGCTCATTGTGGCGCACCGGCCTTCCACCGTGGCCCTCGCCGACCGCGTGGCGCTGCTTGAGAAGGGCCGCATCACCGCCGTCGGGACCCATACCGAACTCCTGGCGGGCAACGCACACTACCGCTACGTGATCGCCAGCCTCGAAACCGGTCCGAAGGACCTCGACAGCGAATTGGACGAACTGGAGCACCAGCTGGACACCGAACAGCACATGGACCAAGCCGGGGAGGGCCGCCGATGAGCACGTTCGGAACTGCCAACGAAGACAATGCGCACCTGAGCCGCAGCGATAGCAAAGCAGTACGACGCCGGTCGGTCGCCTTGCTGGGTTCGCTCATCCGGCCTGTCCGGCTCAGGTTTTGGCTGACGCTCGGGACAGTGGTCCTTTCGCAGGCGACGCGGGTGGCCGGCCCGGCGATCATCGCCTTCGGCATCGACCATGCACTGCCTGCGTTGGTCGTCGGCAACAACGCGCCGATCATCGTTGCTGGCGTCCTGTACCTGACGGCGGCCATCGCCACTGCGCTTTTGACGGCCCTCTATGTCACGTCGACTGCGCGGTTGAGCCAATCCATGCTCCTTGACCTGCGCGTGCGCGTTTTCCGGCACACGCAGCGGCTCAGCCTGGAGTTCCACGAGAAGTACACTTCCGGGCGCATCATCGCGCGGCAAACCTCCGACCTCGAGGCGTTGCGCGAATTGCTCGATTCGGGCGTCAGCTCGCTGGCTTCGGGCTTGCTGTTCATGCTCTTCACTGCGTTCACGGTGTTCGCCCTCGACTGGCGCAGCGGGCTGATCATGTTGGCTGCCGGCGTCCCGATGTTCTTCTTGTCCCGCTGGTACCAGAAGCACTCCCAGATCGCGTTCCGCGAGTCACGCGTGGCCTCGGCGAGCCTGATCGTCCATTTCGTGGAAACGATGACCGGCATCAGGGCTATCAAGGCATTCCGGAAGGAGCGGGAAAACGCCCGGCGCTATGCCGAATTGTCCGAGAGGTACCGCAAGGTCACCGTACGTTCGATCAACCTCAACGGCATTTTCCAACCCGGCCTGGTCCTGATCGGCAACGTGTGCGTCGCCGTCGTCCTGCTTTTTGGAGGCTTCCGCGTGCTCTCTGGAGAGCTGGCCGTGGGTGTCCTCCTGGCCCTGATCCTGTCCACCAAGCGCTTCTTCCAGCCAGTGGACCAGATGGCCATGTTCTACAACTCATTCCAGAGCGCCCAGGCGGCACTCGAGAAGGTTTCGGGCCTACTTGAGGAAATCCCCACTGTCCGCCCGCCCAAGAATCCGACGCCGCTGCCCCGGGCGCGCGGTGCCATCGATTTCCATGGCGTGGAGTTCGGCTACGGCAACGGCAAGGTCGTGGTCCCGGAACTGGACCTGCACATTCCCGCCGGGCAGACTGTCGCCCTGGTCGGGCAGACCGGAGCCGGCAAGTCCACGCTCGCGAAGCTGGTGGCCCGTTTCTACGACGTCACGAAAGGCTCCCTCACGCTTGACGGCGTCGACCTCCGCGAGCTCTCCACCGAAGACTTGCGCCGTGCGGTCGTCATGGTCACCCAAGAGGCGTTCCTCTTTAGCGGATCCGTGGCAGACAACATCGCCCTGGGGCGTCCGGGGGCGTCCCGGGAGGAGATCGAGAATGCCGCGCGGGCGGTAGGGGCGCACGAATTCATCGCTGCCTTGCCGGAGGGCTACGATACCGACGTTAACAAGCGCGGAGGCCGGGTTTCCTCCGGCCAGAGGCAACTGATCGGATTCGCCAGGGCCTTCATCGCCGCACCCGCGGTGCTGATCCTTGACGAGGCGACATCCTCCCTCGACATCCCGTCCGAACGCCTGGTCCAGGCTGGACTGACCAGCCTCCTTTCGGGATCGGACTCTGCGCGGACAGCCATCATCATTGCTCACAGGTTGTCCACTGTGGAGACCGCCGACCGGGTGCTTGTCGTGCACGATGGTCGCATCGTGGAAGACGGCACGCCTTCCGAGCTTGTGAGCGGCGGTGGCCGATTCGCGCGCTTGCACGGCGCGTGGAAGGACTCGCTGGTCTGAGGAAGCACTCCTTGGTACGAGCCTGGACGCGCCGGAATGCCCGACGACGGGCATTCCGGAAGCGCCTGCAGCGTCGCCTCAAAGGTTGCCTGAAGCGTGCCTCCGGGACGACTCAGGTGGACCTTGGCGCGGCACCTCCGATTTCGCATCCGGGCGGGCATCGGCTATTCTTGAACAGTTGCTTTCGCAGCGGATCGGGATGTAGCGCAGCTTGGTAGCGCGCTTCGTTCGGGACGAAGAGGTCGCAGGTTCAAATCCTGTCATCCCGACCATTTGATAGAAGGTCTTCTACTCGGAAGGCCTTCTATCGTTATTTAACGAGTTTTTCATTGGCGAAGAATTGGGCCGAAGAACATTCCGACGTCCCGTTTTTCGGGGGCCTTCGCGTTTAGAGACAAGTGTTGTTAACAACACCCGGGTGGGCCGCCAAAGGTAAACACCGCGTCTTCCATGCAGGGCAAAAAGAAATCCCCAGACCTTCCATGTTTGGCGGTCCGGGGATTTCTCAATTCACTTGAAATATACTCAACCTTCCGGTTTTGAAAGTACTTCGGGCCGGGCCTACATGGGGTCGGGCCAGTTACCGATGGCAACCGGGGCCAGCATCGGATCCGGCCAGTTACCGATGGCCTGGACTACCCGCATGGGATCAGGCCAATTGCCAATGCTGAGCACCGTGCTGACGGTGTCTGCCACAGGGGCTGCGGAAACCACGGCTGGCGCAGCGGCGGAGAGTGCAAGCGCGCCCGCCAGGGCTACAGCTGCAGCAATCTTCTTCAACATGATATTTCCTCAATGCGATCGGATTCGTTACGGAAATTACGCGGTCCCTGTTGACATTCATTGTAAAATGTTTTCCACAGCGACTGTCAAGGTGTACGGGTAAACACAGCGCAAGGACAAGCCTCTAGGAGGAACCTGTGGGGAACGGATTCGGAGAAAAGCTCCGTGCCGAACGGCTCGAACGCGGGCTAACCCAAGCTGAATTGGGCAGGGACCTTTACTCCCCCAGCTATATTTCGCTTCTTGAGACAGGCCGCCGGGAACCCACCGCCGAGGTTATCGAAGAACTCGCCCGACGCCTGGAACTGGCTCCCAAGGCCCTGGAGGCTTGGAGCCAGCCCGTCTCGGTCAGCGACGCCGAATATGTGCTTGCCGGGTTATATGCCAGGCAGGCATGGGACCTGCGGGACTACCCTCTCGCCGCCAGCCATGCATCGGCCGCTGCCCAGATCGCGCTTGAGGCCAAGAACACCAGCGCTTGGTGGAACATGACCTACATGCAGGCCGAGTGCCTCATGAAGCAAGGGCAACTAAAGGAGTGCCAGCAGATCATCCAGCACCTCCTGGAACATCCCATGGCCCTCGAATCCGCAGGCCTCGGAGTCCGGGCCCGTCAGATGCTCGCCGCAGTCTGCCATGGACAAGGACAACTGGCCACCGCCGTCGAACACGCCATGGAAGCCGTAAGGCTTTCCGAACAGTTGCCCAAAGGTTCCACGTTGATCATCGGAGCGCACCGCGCCCTGATCGGAGCCTTGGCCGAGAGCGGTCGGCTGGACGAAGCCTGGACCTATTGCCAAGCCATGAACAGCCACATGGACGAGCACTCGATGTCCCAGCTCGCAGGCGAGGTCGCGTGGGTGGTGGGAAACGTCGCATTCATGCGGCATGACTACGTGGAGGGCATCAAGCACCACGAGCGCGCCGCGAAGCTGCTGTCGCCGGCCAATGACATCGAACTGTGGGCCCGCTTCAACAAGGCATCGGCGGCGGTCCGGCTTTCCTCGGGAATCGTCGAGCCGGAAACCCTCGCCGCGATCGAACGGGCCGAGCTCGCCTTGTCGATCGTCGGTGGAAACAAGACGGACCAGCTTGAGGTCGCCTTCATCCGTGCCCGCTGGCTCTACCTGACAGGAGACATTCCTGCCGCGATTACCAAGCTACGCGAGATCCACGCGGACCGGGATGCGCTGGCAAGGCACACAGCCGGAGAAGTCGCTTTCCTCCTTGGCAAAGCGCTCAAGGCGGCTGGCGAGAACGCCGATGCCCTGGTGCACTTGGAGGAGGCACAACGCGATTTTACCGCCGCGGGAGCTGCCGACCGGGTGCAACAGGCCCTCGACTCCGTGCTCGAAATCCGCTTGGCGGAGCGGCGCGCTGCGGCAGGGCCCGGTTCACCATCGCAGCGCGGCGCAGGCGCCGGTCCGGTAAAGCAATCCTCGCGGGCGGGCTAACGGCGCAGAATACTAGACGCCCGGGCCGTTGTTGCCGTTGGCAGTGCAAGACGACAACAACGGCGGCCCCGTTCAGGCGAAGGTGCGACCGGTCAGCTTCTCGTAGGCTTCCACGTAGCGCGAGCGCGTCTTCTCCACGACGTCGGCAGGCAGTGCAGGCGGAGGCGTGTCCGAGGAACGATCCCAACCCGATTCGGCGGAGGTCAGCCAGTCGCGGACGAACTGCTTGTCGAACGAGGGCTGCGACTTTCCGGGCTCATAGGTGGATGCGTCCCAGAACCGTGAAGAGTCGGGCGTGAGGACCTCGTCGCCCAGCGTGATGACTCCGGTGGCGGTGTCGATTCCGAACTCCACCTTCGTGTCGGCCAGGATGATGCCCCGCTCGCGGGCGATTTCCTCGGCGCGGCTGTAGATCTTCAGCGTAAGTTCGCTCAGGCGGGCCGCGATGTCGTCACCCACCATGGCTACGACGTCGTCATAGGTGATGTTTTCGTCGTGCTCACCGACCTCGGCCTTGGCCGACGGCGTGAAAATCGGGTGCTCCAACCGCGAGCCGTCTACGAGGCCCGCCGGCAACGGGATGTCGCAAACCGTGCCGGAGGCCTGGTATTCGGCCAAGCCGGAACCCGTGAGGTAGCCGCGAGCGATGCATTCCACCGGGAACATCTCCAGGCGCTTGCAGATCATGGCCCGGCCCTCGACCTCCACGGGCACGCCTTGGGCGGCCGTGGACGCGAGGACGTGGTGTTCGACTCCCAACTGCTCGAACCACCATAGGCTCAGCTGCGTGAGGACGCGGCCCTTGTCCGGGATTTCGCTGCTCAGCACATGGTCGTAGGCGCTGATACGGTCGCTCGCTACAACCAGGACGCAGTCCTGGCCGACGAGATCCTTCGTGGATTCGTCCGCCGGTACGTAGAGGTCGCGTACCTTGCCCGAGTAGACGTGTGTCCAGCCCGGCAGGTCGAGGGCTTCGGCCTGGAGGCCGCTTGCGTTGGTTTGAGCCACGGTTCAGGCCTTCACGTTTGGAATGGAGCCGGTGGCTGTGGATGCCACGCGGATCTCGCCGCGGGCCGCCTTGCCGGCGATGTCGGTACGGAACTGGCTGCCATCCAACTGAACCAGCTCCACGCCGTCGTACGCCCTCTCGCGGGCCTCAACGAGGTCCGTTCCCAGCGCGACAACGGCGAGCACGCGGCCACCTGCTGAAACGACCTTGCCCTCTTCGTCCAGCTTGGTGCCCGCGTGGATGACGTGGACGCCTTCGAGCGCGTCCACCTTGTTGAGCCCGCGGATGCGATCGCCCGTGCGGGGAGTGTCCGGGTAGTTCTCGGCCGCGACGACGACGGCGACTGCCGACTCCTTGGACCATCGCAGCTCTTCGGCCTGGTCCAGTTCGCCCTTGGCGGCTGCCAGCAGGAGCGCGCCGAGCGGGGTCTTGAGGCGTGCGAGGACGGCCTGCGTTTCGGGATCGCCGAAGCGGGCGTTGAATTCGATGACGCGGGTGCCGCGCGAGGTCAGCGCAAGCCCGCAGTAAAGGACGCCGACGAACGGAGTTCCGCGGCTCGCCATCACGTCGATGGTCGGCTGGGCGACGCGGTCGATGACCTCCTGCACCAGGCCAACAGGCGCCCAGTCAAGGGGAGTGTAGGCACCCATGCCGCCTGTGTTCGGGCCTTCGTCGTTGTCGAAAATGCGCTTGAAGTCCTGGGCCGGGGACAACGGCACGGTGGTCCGACCATCGCACAGCACAAACAGGGAGACCTCGGGGCCGTCCAGGAATTCTTCGATCACCACGGTTCCGCCCGCGTCGAAGCAAGCCTGTGCGTGGGCGAGTGCCTCTTCGCGGTTGTTGGTAACCACGACGCCCTTGCCGGCGGCCAAACCGTCATCCTTGACGACATACGGTACGCCAAAAGTGTCGAGGGCATCCGCGGCTTCCTCGGCATTCGTTGCCACCCGTGCCATCGCAGTGGGGACACCGGCTTCGGCCATGACTTCTTTCGCGAACGCCTTCGACGCCTCAAGCTGAGCGGCGGCCTTGCTCGGACCGAAAACGGGTATGCCCGCTTCGCGCACAGCATCCGATACGCCTGCGGCAAGGGGGGCTTCGGGTCCTACGACCACGAGATCGACCGTGAGCTTCGTAGCGAGGCGGGCGACGGCGGCAGGATCGTTGGCATCGATCGCGTGCGTGGGAACCAGTTTGGCGATGCCCGCATTACCCGGAGCCGCGTGGACCTCGGAAACGTTGGGATCTTTGAGCAATGAGCGGACAATGGCGTGTTCTCGGCCGCCAGGGCCAATGACAAGTACCTTCACAGTCCTCAAGGGTACTTCGTGCGGGGGCCGGACTCCTAAGCTGTGTCCGCCACTGGACATGCCCCCTCTTCGCCGTGAGCAATGGACATAGGGCCAACATGCCCACTCCTCGCCGCCACCAATGAGCATGTCCCACGTTGACCAAGGCACCACGAATGAGCATGCTCCCTCCTCGCCGTGAGCAATGGACATAGTGCCAACATGCCCACTCCTCGCCGCCACCAATGAGCATGCTCCACGTTGACCAAGGCACCACCAATGAGCATGCTCCCTCCTCGCCGTGAGCAATGGACATAGTGCCAACATGCCCACTCCTCGCCGCCACCAATGAGCATGCTCCACGTTGACCGGGGCACACGAAGGCACATGCCCACTCCTCCGCACGAGCAAAGGACATAATGCCAACATGCCCGCTCCGAGGAACTAAGAATGAGCATGCTCCCTGGCAAGGTCCGCGCAACCGATGGAATGGGCATGCTCCAAGACCAAAAGCGTACGGATCCCGTTCCCGACCGCGCTTCAGGCCCGCAGTCCGTCTGGGTCACCGTGGAGTAGCCGGGGAAGCGGGCCGTTGCGCCCTAGACTTGCCTCATGCCCTTGAGCCCGCATGAAACGTTCAGCGTCGAGTCAGCCGTCGAATTGGCCGTGATCGAACGCAGCGGCTTCATCGAATCGCGGCATATCGGCTCGGCTGTCGTCCTTTCAGGAGACGGCTCGGTGGTGACGGAACTCGGCGACATCACCACGCCCATCTACGCGCGCTCCACGCTCAAGCCTTTCCAGGCCCTCGCAGCCATGCAATCGGGAGTCCCCTTGCGCGGTGCCCAAGTGGCCCTCGCGTGTGCCAGCCATATCGGTTCCCTTGACCACATGGACGTGGTCGAGGGAATGCTCAAGGCTGCCGGCGTTCGCGAGGAGCAACTTCAGTGTCCCTCTGCCTGGCCGCAGGACGAGACCGCCCGGAATTGGCTGGTCCGCTCCGACCGGGGGAAGTCGAAGCTGGCGTTCAACTGCTCCGGCAAGCACGCGGCGTTCCTTTGGGCCTGCACCGAAAACGGCTGGGATACCCGCAGTTACCTGGAGCCCAACCATCCCCTGCAGCAGCGAGTCCGCGCCGTCATCGAAGAGTACGCCGGCGAACGGATCGCCCATTTGGGGATCGACGGCTGCGGCGCACCGGTCGCCGCGCTCTCCTTGACCGGCTTGGCACGGGCCTATTCGAGTTTGGCACGGGCCCCGCAGGATGCGAGTTCAAATGCGCGGGCGGCGACCATTGCCACATCCATGCTCGACTATCCGTGGGCGGTACAGGGGCGGGGCGAGCCGAACACCGTGGTGATGGACGAATTGGGCGTTCTTGCCAAGATCGGGGCTGAAGGCGTCCTGGTCCTGGCGACGCCCACAGGGGCAACGGCCGCCGTGAAAGTGCTCGACGGCAACCTCCGCGCCACCACGCTGGTGGGCTTGACCCTCCTTGCCGTGAGCGGCGCCGTGGACGTGCCCGGGGTGTCGAGCGTCCTTGAGAAGGTGGTTGAACCCGTGCTCGGCGGAGGCCACGAGGTCGGCAAGATCCGCCTCGGCTACGCCGTTTCCGCGATGCTCGACTGAGGACCTGCCCGACTGATTGGAGAAGCCGACCCATGGCAGTTGCACGACGCCGGATCGCCGCCGCCGAAGGCCGTGCGGCCCTTTCAGCCTGGCAAACCGCCGTCGGCCAGACCTCCGGCGGGCAGGGCGCCGAAGCGGGGACACCGCCGTCGCGCGCTGTCATTGCGACGGCGGTCCGCTACTCCCTTGAGGAACTCACGGCCCGGGCCCCGGGCAATTCCGTGGAGGTCCGGGTTCCGCCGTTCGGCGTGACCCAGTGCGTCGAAGGTCCGCGGCACACGCGCGGAACCCCGCCGAACGTCATAGAGTGCGACGCCGGGACCTGGCTCGAGATGGTGACCGGCCGCTTGAGCTGGGAGGCCGCGGTCGACGCCGGACGGGTGGCCGCGTCGGGCCTGCGCGCGGATTTGTCGGAGCTACTTCCGCTTTAAAGGGCTCAGCAAGCGGCAGAACGCCCCCTAAGAATCCTCTTAAGGGGCATCCTGCGCTTGAGGTTATCGGCTAGTCGGGACTGATGGACGGGCTGCGGTGTTGGCCAGGCTTGAACATCTCGAACTGGGGAATCTCGCCCACGCCGGGACCGCCGCGGAACTTCGGAGATGGCTCCCGACCTTCGCTAAGGCGTTCGATTTCCTGTTCCTCGAAGACCGCTTCGGCTCCGAGCATGATGGCGGAGTCCTCGTTGGTGATTTCGCCGCGGAAAGCGCGGACCATGACGGAACGGTCGAATTGGCCTTCCCACTTGGCGACGATGAAGGTTGCGACGCAGTTGCCCAGGAGGTTGACGACGACCCGCATGGAGTCCATGAGGCGGTCGGCGCCCAGGAGCAGGGCGACGCCGGCAACCGGGAAGATGCCCAGCGCGGCGGCCGTGGCCGAGAGGGCCAGGAACGAGGACCCTGGAACGCCTGCCATGCCCTTCGAGGTCAGGAGCAGCACGCCGAGGGCCGCCAATTGCTGCCCGAGATCAAGGTGGTGTCCGAATGCCTGGGCAAGGAACAGCAACGAAATCGACAGGTAGATGGCGGCGCCGTCGAGGTTGAACGAATACCCGGTGGGGACGACGAGGCCTGTGGTCGCGCGGGAGCAGCCGGCATTGGTCAGCTTGGTCATGATCCGGGGCATGACGGCTTCGGTGGAGGCCGTGCCGAGCGCCAGGAGGAATTCCTCGCGGGTGTACTTGAGGAACTGCCAGAGCGGGACGCGTGCGAAGCTCCAGGCGACGAGGAACAACAGCCCGATGAAGACCAAGGCCGCCCCGTAGCAGGAGGCGATCAGGAGCGCGTAGGTGCCGAGGGTGTCCAGGCCGTATTGGCCGATGATGAACGCCATCGCACCGAAGGCACCGATGGGCGCCACTTTCATGATCCAGGACATGATCTTGAAGATCAGTTCCAGCACCGTTTCCATCAGGCTGATGACCGGAAGGCACCGCTCCCGTCCAATGACGACGATCGCCGCCCCGAAGAAGACCGAGAAGAAGAGGACCTGGAGCAGGCTGTTGCTCGCGAAGGCGCCGATGACGCTGGTGGGGATGATGTCCAGGAGGAAGGCGGCGGCATCCTTGGGCGGGGCGGTTCCCGTCTTGGCGTTCAGCGCGTCCTGGGACAGCGTGCTGGGATCGATGTGCAGTCCTGCGCCGGGCTGGACAAGGTTTCCGACGATCAGGCCGAAGACCAGTGCGAAAAGCGTGGCGCCGGTGAAGTACAGGAGAGCTTTGACCCCGACCCTCCCGACCGCCTTGACGTCGCCCACTGCCGAGATACCCGTGACGATCACGAGGAAAATCAGCGGGGCGATGATCATCTTGATGAGTTGAATGAAACCATCGCCCAGTGGCCGGAGGGTGGAGCCGATGTTCGGCCAGAAATGGCCGATGAGCACACCCGCGACGACGGCGATCAGGATTTGGAAGAAGAGCGACTTATACAGTGGCTTCTTCTTCCGCGGCGCCGAACTCGCCTTCAGCGCCGCAGAGTCTGGGATCTTCATTGATCTGAACCAATCAGTTGGGAACAGCCCCTGATTTCGGGGTTGCTTTCAATGTAATCCCGCTCACAGGATTCCACAAGGGGAAATAGAAATTTCGCAGTGTGGAATTAACTAGAGGAAAACCCGGAACCCCCGCTCGTGGTCGAAGCCGTGGACTTCCCTCGTGTCCAGGGCGGCCATGAACTCCAGCGTCTTGCTGGTGATGGTCTGCCCTGGGACCAGGATGGGGAATCCCGGTGGATACGGGGTAACGAAACCCGCCGAAATGACCTCAAGCCCGCCGGCTAGCCTCGCCGCGATCTCTTGCGCCGAAAGGTACTCGGTTGATCCCGTTTTGTAGCTCTCGAAATACGCGGCCCTGATGTCGCCGTCCAAACCCGGCTCTTCACCGGAGGCGGCCCCGGCGGGGGAGCCGTCGACGGCGGAAGCCCTCTGGAATCTCTGCGCGAACCGACTGAAATCCGGAAGGGGCGGTGTGGCAGCGGCCGCGGGCGCAGCAACTGGCGTCACAGTCCGGGAGGTCCGGGCCGGCTGCTCCTCCTCGAAGGATTCGGCCAGCTTGACCAGGACCTCGATCAAGTAGGCTACGGCGCTGCGCGACGTCCCGATGTTGGTCATGAACAGCACTGTGTTGCGGGACGTCTTATTGACCTGGATCCCGTGTTCGTCGGCGAGATAGCGGTGCCGGAAGGTGTCGCCGTCGATCCCTGTCCGACTAATGTCAAGGGTCAGGCGGCTGGGATCGACCACGAACTCGTCGTGTTCCCACGCGTCTGCCAAGGCCGCGAGCCCGTCCCTCAGCGGCATGGCACTGCCCGTTTCCTTGTAGGGCGCTGCGATGAGGTCCCTTGACGTAAGGACGCGGAAGTACTTCTTCAGGAGTGGGTGGCGGGCAACGGCCTGGGCGACGCTCGTGGCGAGGTCAGCCTGCTTCTGGACGAGGCCGAAACCTTCAAGTTCCACTTGGCGGCGGCCGATATCGAGGGATGCGAGGATCTGGTAATTCGGCGAAGTGGAGGTATGGGTCATATATGCCTCGCGGAACGATTCCCGGTTATGCTCGCTGAAATCATGGTCGAAGACATGGATCATGGATCCCTGTCGCAAGGAGGTGAGGGTCTTGTGGGTGGACTGCGTGGCGTAAACGCGCAGTCGCGCCTTGGCCGGATCCGGGATGAGCCTGGTTTTCAACCAAAGCTCGTCGTCGGCGGGAACGCCCGTCTCCGGATCGTGCAGGAGTGCCGATTGTCCAGCGTACCGGGCCGCGTATTCCGGGTCCCTGAAGGCACCCTCAAGTTTCCTGGCAGCGGCCATGGCGGTCCTGCGGCGGTAGACAGGATGCGAGCGAGCGAACGCGAACCAGGCTTCGTCCCACAGAAAAACGAGGTCCGGTTTAATGGCCAGGCATTCTTCCATGACGCGTTCGACGTCGTAGACGATGCCGTCGAAGGTGCAATTGGTGAGGGTCACCATCTTGACCTCGTCCAAGCGGCCGGCCCGCCGGTATTCCAACAACCTGGCCTTGATCCCGGAGAGGGGCACCGCGCCATAGAATGCGTACTTGTCCAACGGATACGCATCCAGGTATGAGACCTGGGCGCCGGCCAGGACAAAAGCGTAGTGATGGGACTTATGGCAGTTGCGATCCACGAGCACCACATCCCCGGGAGCGAGGATGGACTGGTGGACGATCTTGTTGGCCGTGGAGGTTCCATTAGTGACGAAGAAAGTCTTCTGCGCGCCAAAAGCACGGGCCGCCAAATCCTGGGCTTCCTTGATCGATCCGTGCGGATCCAGGAGCGAATCCAGGCCGCCCGACGTCGCGGACGTTTCGGCGAGAAGCAGGTTCTGCCCATAGAAATCGGACATGTCCCGGATCCATGGCGAATTTTCCACTGAACCGCCGCGGGAAATCGGCAAGGCATGGAAGACGCTGGCCGGGCGCCGGCTGTACTCCTGCAGGGCGGTGAAGAACGGGGTCCTGTATCGTTCGGCCACGCCGGACAAGAGCGAGAGGTGGAGGTCCAGGCTGTCCTGCCTACGGAAGATCCTTCGGAACCGCTTCGTGAGGGATCCGGCGAGGCTCTCAATCGAAACCCCGGCCACCAAGTACACATCGAGCTCGGGGCGCAATCCGGAGATCTGTTCTGCCAGGCTGAGTATCCTGCCAAGCGGCTGCGTTCCCGCGAGGCCGGAACCCATCAAGCCGGCGATGTATTTCTTCAGATCCCTGCCCAGGGACTGGGTGCTGCCGATGGCGAATCCGGGCCGAAGGATGCACGCCTGGATGGCCGGATTCAATAGCAGCGCCACAAGTGCGTCCTCGTAGCTGGGAACCACCACGAGTTCGTAGGTGAACGCATCGGAGGGTCGGCGCTGGGCGAGCATTTCCGCCTTGAGGACATCCGCTTCGTGGGCAGTGATGTCGTCCACCAGCAATACCTCGAAGGTGGGCCGCTCGCGAAGTGGCTGAATGTCCTGGGCTTCCTCGTCCGCGGCCTCCGGGAAGGCGGCTTTGTCGCGTCCCGCTTCCTCGGTCTGGGCTGCAGACGGGGCCGACGGCATTATTCCGTGGAACATGTCCAGTCCTGCCTGAAAGTCGCCGGACGCGGCGCAGTCTCGCAGCGCAGCCACCGAATCCAATCCCGGCGCCGCCCAATACAGCTCGATCGACTGCAGGAGCTGCAGGGCCTGAATCGCCTGCCCTTGAAGCTCGGTACGCGAGGACATTCCCGGCCTTCCCTTCGCCAACTGCTTGAACGCGTAGCCGAGGAACTCCCAGGCATCGGCGCGGGCACGCCAGGCACTGCTTGGGGTACTGATTTCCCGGCGTGAAGGCTGGGCGGCCAAGGTACTCCCGATGCCCTGCTGTGCGCTGTTGGGAGTGATTGCGTCGAGGGGTTCGCTCATGGAAAGGATTGCGGATTGGGTATTCAAAGGTGTTCGGGCTTCCATCAATTCGTCGTGCACTAGGACCGCTGGCCGCTCTGGGTCGCCAACTCGGGATCAACCACCGCCAACTCGGGATCAACCACCGGCAACTCGGGATCAAGAACTAGCCCCGCGCCGTTGGCGTCCCGGGCCGTAGCCGCCGCCAAGATGCCCTTTCGGCAGGCGAACCAGCCGATAACAAGAAGCGGCACGAGGAGCAGGAGGGAGGCCAGGACCCAACGCCCGGTATCGGAGAATCCCATCGTGACCAGCACGAACGCCAGGAAGCCCAGGGTGAGGTAGGAGGTGAATGGCGCGCCGAACAGGCGGAATGCGGGGCGTTCTGCCTTGCCCAGCCTGACCCACGCCTGGAGCTTGATGTGGCACAGCATGATGGTCGCCCAGCCTCCAATGATCCCGATGGCGGAGACCTCAAGGACGATTTCGAACACCTGGGACGGCACGAGGGCATTCAATCCGACGCCCAGTAACGTGATGGCCGCCGTCAGCAGGATGCCGCCGAAGGGCACGCCGGACCGGCTCATCTTGGCCGTGAATCGCGGTGCCGAACCATTGACCGCCATGGATCGCAGGATCCGGCCGGTGGAGTAGAGACCGGCGTTGAGGCTCGACAATGCAGCCGTCAGGACCACGAAATTCATGACCGACGCCGAAACAGCAGCGGTGTGGGGATCGCCGAGGTGGGAGAAGAAGGTGACGAACGGCGATTCGCCGGCCTTGTAGGCGGTGAAGGGCAAAAGCAGCGAAAGCAACAACACGGAGCCGACATAGAAAAGCGCGATCCGGAAGACCACCGTGTTGACGGCCTTCGGCATCACTTTTTCGGGCTTGGCAGTTTCGCCCGCAGCGGTGCCGACAAGCTCGATCCCAGCATAGGCGAAGACGACGCCGCTGATTGCGAGCAGGGGCGCCACGGCTCCGGTGGGGAAGGCCCCGCCGTGGTCCAGCATGGTGCCAAGGCCCGGGACGCCAATGTCCGTTCGTCCGCCGAAGACAATAAAACAGACCCCAACGACGAGGAAGGCCACCAAGGCAGTCACCTTGATGAGCGCGAACCAGAATTCCATCTCGCCGAAGAGCTTCACGGAGACAAGGTTCAAGGACAGGACAATGATGAGCGCGCACAGGGCAATGAGCCATTGCGGAATCGATTGCAGCGGGGCCCAGAACTGACCCCAGAACTTGACGTAGAGGGCCACGGCCGTGACATCGACGATCGACGTCATGGCCCAGTTCAGGAAGTAGAGCCAGCCCGCGGCGAAGGCCATCTTTTCCCCGTAGAACTCCCTCGCGTAGGACACGAACGAGCCGGAAGAGGGCCTGTGGAGGACAAGTTCGCCCAGGGCCCGGAGAATCAGGAAGGCGAAGAATCCGCAAATGGCATAGACCAGGATCAGCGCGGGGCCGGAACCGTGGAGGCGGCCGCCTGCTCCCATGAAGAGTCCCGTGCCGATTGCTCCGCCGATGGCGATCATTTGTATCTGCCGTGGTTTGAGCGTCTTGTGGTAGCCCGCTTCCTCGCCCGAAAAGTCGGTCGTGGCCAGCGCGTCAGGCACGGGCGGGTTCGGTGTGCGTTTCATTCCAGGGGTCTCCTTTGACTCCGGTACCGCAGGGGCGGAGGCATGCTCCAGAACTTGGTCCCCGACGATCGCATGGATTCACAGCTGCACTGCTGTTGTGCTTGAGGGGGCGGTAAACAACTCTAGATTCAGGCACCCATGAGCGAACTGTCTGGCGAGCTAAATTCGGCCGGGCGCGATTGTGCGGGAATGACAACCGGCTTCGCCTTGAGGCGAGTAATGTTCATGGCTGTGAATTGACACAAAGGGAAGTCCTTAGAGGAAGCGAATACGGGTGGCACCCCAGGAATCGGCCGAGCATGTCATTGGCGCCATGCTTAGCCACATACTTGAAGACATCGGCGTCGACAACGCACAGTTGCTGGTTTCTCCCGGATCGGACAACGGCACCGTTCAACAAACAGTGATCGTCGACGCCGAGGACGAGTCGTCCGTCCACCGAGGGACGCTGGTCCTGCTGATCGGGGCCCGCGGTCGCGCGGCAATGCCCAGCATCCGCAGGCTCATCCCGGACTATCCCACCGCCGTCGCGGTCAAAGGCAGCGAAGAGGAACTGGACGCTGTCCGGGAGCTATTGCAGCCCACCGGCATAGCCTTGATCGCCGTCTCGCCGGACATGAGCTGGAGCGCCTTCGAAGGCATCGCCAAGAACCGCATCCAGGAACGTACGTTTTCCACCGATTCCACGATGATCATCCATCGTGACCTCTTCGCCATCGCCCAGACGACGGCGACCCTCACCAACGGCCACGTGGTGATCGAGGACCCGGGCAACCGGGTGCTGGCCTATTCGCCGGCGTCGAACGACGTTGATGAACTCCGCAGGCTCTCCATCCTTGCCCGGCGCGGACCGGAGCGATACCAGAAGCTGCTGAAGGAGTCCGGCGTGTACAAGCACCTGCAAGCCGCCGAAGCTCCCATCCATATGGAAGCCAATCCGGCCGAGGGCCTCCGGGAACGGGTAGCCATCGGCATTCACGCCGGCAACAGGATCCTTGGGTACATCTGGCTCCAGGAGGGGAAGAATCCCCTCGCGCCCAATACCGACAAGATCATGGTTGGCGCTGCACGGCACGCCGCCGTCGAACTGGTCCGCCACCGGAACGAGCAATCCCAGGCGCTGCGACGCGACAGGATCTCCAGCCTGCTCAGCGGGACCGCCCAAATCCATTCCCAGGCGCAGTCCGCCGGCATTGATCCAAGCAAGCCGGCCGTGCTGGTGCTCCTCTCCGCCAAGGATGCTGACGAGTCACCGGCCGCCCTCCAGCTGCGCCGCGGCGAACTGGCCAACGTCGCCTCCATCCACGCAGCCGCCTACAGGCCGGGCGCCGTCGTTGGAGCCATTGGCCTGGAAATCGCCATGATCCTTCCGGACCTCGACCCGGTGAAATCGCCCCCGGCAGTCAAACGGCTCATCAACATGATCGTCCGCGATGCCCGGATCCACCTGCACTGCCAGGTGCAAGCGGCGGTCGGTCCCGTCGTCGAACGCCTGGACGCCTTGCACGGCACCCTTGAGCATGTCCGCAGCGTCCTGAAAGTCCTGGAAAGCACCCCGTCGATCCACGTGGCAAGCTACGGCGACGTCGAGACGACCGTGCTGACCAAGGAATTGCTGGAGCTGCTGGCCTCCCGAACGGACCTCCGGCATGAGGGCATCACCTTGCTCTGCAGCCGCTACCCGGAGTTCGCCACGACAATGCTCAGCTACCTTGATTTCTTCGGTGACGTGAACCGCTGCGCGGAAGAACTCGCCGTCCACCGGAACACGGTCCACTACCGGCTACGAAGGGCATGCGAAGTGGCCGGCATCGATCTCTATGCCGCGGACCAGCGGCTCCTCGCGCACTTGCAGTTGCGGCTGTGGGCCCACTCGGAAGCGCGGCATTAGGAAATGAACGGCACGAGCACAATGAACGGCAGTATGACGATGGACAGCGGTGTGGCATTGAACCGGACGATTGACCTGCAGAATCTTCTCGACGATATCGCCGGGGCGGTCCAGCCCCTGGTGGGACAGGGGCAAGTGGCCGACTACATCCCCCAACTGGGCTCCGTGGACATGGGGCAGTTCGGAATTTCCGTGGCGACGCGCGGCGGAGACGTGTATTCTTCGGGGGACGCTGACGTGCCCTTCTCAATCCAGAGCATCTCCAAGGTCTTCGCCCTCGCCCTGGTGCTGGCGCAGGATGGCGACGGGATCTGGAAGCGCGTCTTCAGGGAGCCGTCCGGAAATCCGTTCAATTCCTTGGTCCAGCTGGAGCACGAAGACGGGATTCCGCGCAATCCGTTCATCAACGCCGGAGCCCTCGTGGTAACCGACCGCTTGCTCAGCATTGCCGACGAGGGCTCTTCCTCGCCGGTGCGGGAATTGCTCCGGCGGGAAAGTGGAAACCCTTCGATCGACACCGACCCGGAGGTAGCGGCCTCCGAGGCACGGAACAGCCACCGCAACACCTCCTTGGCGCATTTCCTCGCGAGCTACGGCAACCTTGAAAACCCCGTGGACGCGGTGCTTGAGGCCTACATCGACCAGTGCGCCCTCGAAATGAGTTGCACCGATTTGGCGCTGGCCGGAAGATTCCTGGCCAATAATGGGCTGCGCGGGGACGGCACCCCCCTGCTTTCACCGCCGCAGACGAAGAGGATCAACGCCGTGATGCTCACGTGCGGGACCTACGACGCCGCCGGCGAGTTCGCCTATCGGGTGGGAATCCCGGGCAAGAGCGGAGTTGGCGGGGGGATCATGGCCGTAGTGCCCGGTAATTGCACGGTTTGCGTGTGGAGCCCGGGCCTGGGCCGCTCGGGGAATTCCATTGCGGGGGTCGCGGCGCTGGATGAGTTCACCACGCGCACGGGCTGGTCGATCTTCTAGGGGCGGAGGGGGGACCGGTTGGCAGCGGCTGGCCGCGACGATCGGCCACGGCTGGCCGCGGGCCAACGGCCGCCGGGCTAGCCCCGCCCCACGAACGGCATGCCGGCCGCCGTGACCACGACCGAACCGACACTTGCCGACGCCGGCATATTAGCCATCATGAGCACCGCCTGCGCCGCGTCCTGCACAGGGAACATCGGCTCGACGCGCCTGCTGCCGTCGGCTTGGAGCGCCCCCGAGCCGACGCCGATGGTATCCATGATCTCGGTGCGAGTGTTGCCGATGTCGATTTGCCCGCACGTGATCCCGTAGGCCCGGCCATCCAGCTCGATGCTCTTGGTCAGCCCAGTCATGGCGTGCTTGCTCACGGTATAGGCAACCGAGAGCGGCCGCGGGGAATGAGCCGAAATGGAGCCGTTGTTGATGATGCGCCCGCCTTGCGGTTCCTGCGCTTTCATGGTCCGGACTGCTTCGGCCGCGCACAGCATTGAACCGGTGACGTTGACCGCCAAGGTGGCCTCCCAGTCAGCGACGCTGATCTCGTCCACGCCGCCGCTGGGACCGAAAATGCCCGCGTTATTGAACAGGACATCCACCCTCCCCCAGCGCTGGCGGACCGCGCCGAAAAGGCGCGCGACGTCGTCGGGCACGCTCACGTCGCATGGCACCACCAGAGCCCCGGGGTGATCCCCGGCGGTCTCGCGGAGCTGTGCTTCACGCCGCCCCGCGAGGGCGACGCGGTAGCCTTCCGCGAGGAACAGGCGGGCAACAGCCCGCCCGATCCCGGAACCCGCCCCGGTGACGACGGCGACACGCGGCTGGATGGGGCTGGTTTCGCTCACGCGGTTCTCCCTGTTGCTTAGCGTGCGGCGTCCGCAGTGGGCGCGTCCGTGGTGGTCAATGGCCAGCCTATGACGGTTTTGGGACGCGGCGCTGCGTAGGTGCGGACCTTGGACGTGGACAGGCCCAAACGCACCAGCGATTCGGCGATGGTCACGGCAGCCGCGACTCCATCCACGACGGGAACCCCGCAGCGTTGGCGGATCTGTTCGTCGAGTCCGGCCATGCCGCCGCAACCGAGGACGATAACCTCGGCTTTGTCGTCACGAACGGCCCGTTCGGCCTGTTCCACGATCGCTTCCACGGCACGGTCCGGGTGTTCCTCAAGTTCCAGCACGGCCATGCCGCTCGCGCGGACCGAGGCACAGCGTTCGTCGAGTCCCGCGAGTTTGAGCCGGTCCTCGATAAGTGGGACGGCGCGATCCAGGGTTGTGACCACCGAGTATTTGTGGCCAAGGAACATCGCGGTGCTCGCTGCGGCTTCGGTGATGTCGACGACTGGGACGTCGAGGAGTTCCTGGAGTCCTTCACGTCCGTGCTCGCCGTAACCGGCCTGGATAACGGCGTCGAACGGTTCGGGATGGTTGACCACCCGGTCCATCACAGCGATCGCGGCAAGATAGCTTTCAAAATTCCCTTCGCATGAGTCGGCGCCGAACCTGGGCGTGATGCCAATGATTTCGGTGCCGGGTGCTGCGATGCTCCGGGCTTGCGCTGCGATTGAGTCCGTCATGGATTGGGTGGTGTTGACGTTCGCGACGAGGATACGCATGGTTTTCCTTCTGGATGGCGGTCAAACGGCTTTAGTGGTTGCTGACGACGGCGATCGGCTCGCCGGATACGTCCTGGTGCTGCCGCTTCTTGTCCGCAAGCAAGTAGTAGCACAAGGCCCCGATGCCCGCGCCGAAGAACCAGGCGAAGGGAGCTACCTCCTCAAGCGCCGGAATGAAGGCGATAAGGATGGCGACCACGGCGGCCGGCACCATCGCGGCAATCGCCCGGGGGTTGACGCCACGCTTGTAGAAATAGCTTCCTTCAGGGCGGTCGGTGTAGAGGTCCAGGACGTTCACCTTGCCGCGGCGCAGGAGCCAGTAGTCTGCCATGACGACGCCGAACAACGGGCCGAGCAGTGCCCCAAGGCCGCCCAGGAAGTACACGATCACCAAGGGGTTGTTGTAGAGGTTCCACGGCAGGATCACCAGGCCGATCGTTCCGCTGACCCATGCGGCCCGGCGGAAATTCAGGCGCTTGGGGAAGAGGTTGGTCAAGGCGTAGACCGGGGCCACGAAGTTCGCCATGAGGTTCACCGCGATGGTCAGGATGAGCAAGGCAAGGCAGGCGAGGACAAGGAAGAGCGTATTGGGGATGCTCTGGACGATGTCCGAGGGGCTTTCGATGACCCTGCCGTTGATCTTGTACTGGCCACCGGCCATGACGACGACGATTGCGCCGAAGAGCAGCATGTTGATCGGGATGCCCCAGAAGTTGCCGCGGACGATCGACTTCTTTGACACCGAGGATCGGGTGAAGTCGCAGAAGTTCAGGACGAAGGTTCCATAGATCGAGACCCAGAGGGCGCCGCCTGCGAAGATGGTGCGCCACATCTCGCCGCCTTCCAGGCCCTTGATGCCGGACCATTGAATGGTTCCACCGGCCTCCACGAAGACCCAGATGGCGATTGCGAGCATGGTCGCGAGGATGATGGGGCCGGCAAAGGCCTCGTACTTGCGGATCATTTCCATGCCGAAGCTGACGATCACCAGCTGGACAATCCAAAGGGAGACGAAGGCAATCCAACCGAGCGTGGACAATCCCAGGATGGAGTTCGCGTCCAGGTCCTTGAGCCCGGGGAACATTGCGACCAGCATGACGCGCAGCACCACGGAGGCGAGGTAGGTCTGGATTCCGAACCACGCCACGGCAACTGCGCCGCGGATGAGGCTGGCGAGCTGTGCGCCACGGATGCCGAAGCTGATCCGGCTCATCACGGGGAACGGGACACCCGTCTTCTGGCCCATGAAGCCGGAGAAGGTCAGGAGCGTGAACAGCAGGCCGGCTCCAACGCCGAGGGCCACGAGGATTTGCCAGCCGCCCAGGCCAAGCGAAAAGAGCCCGATGGCGAAGGCGTAGTTGCCAAGGCTGTGGACGTCGTTGGCCCAGAGGGTGAAGATGCTGTAGCTCGTCCAGCGCCTGCCCTCCTTCTTGGTGGGCGCAAGGTCGAGGTTGTAGAGGGTGGGACTGATGGGGCGCCCGGCCGCGGCCGACGCTACGCCGCAGAGGACGTCGTTTCCCACTGAGGGATGTACGGAACTGTCTGGCAGCGTGCCCTGCTCAGGAGTCGATGTGACGCCGACCGGAGAAGTCGATTGCATCTGAATCTCCACTTCTTTGTGGTGCTCCAACTAGCTTCCGATACGTTTGAGAGGAAATTGAGAGGTTTTTCGTATCGTGGAATCTAGTTATTGAATAGTGAAATAACCTTATGAGCTGGATCACCTTTGGTCAAGAGGCTCACGGGACGGCAAGCGGTCACAATCAGCGAGAAGTTTCTTCGGGTCGCCAGGAAGCCAGCCAGCGCGGCCCCGGATTGACGCCCGGCGGTGGCATAGCTAATCTCGAATTGCAGAACTTTATTCTCACAATACGAAATTTCTACATGGTTCAGCGCGCACTACCGTGCACGCGCCCAGACATTGAATGAAGAGAGGTTGGACGTGGCTGCAGGAGAAGAGACCTCACACATCCTTAGCGGGTTGACGGCCCAGCTGCCTGATCG
>JBFUPP010000003.1:0-308076 GCA_041360635.1 bacterium RCC_150
GTGCTCGGCATCGCCCCTAGCTACACGATGGAAGAGGGCATGTACCGCACGATCAGCACATACCGCACGTACGTCGGCCTGCCACCAGTCCACAACCCCGCCGCGACTGACTCTCAAATATCCGTACCTTGACCCAGAAATCGGCTGTCTGGCACCTTTTGGCAGAGGCTCTTGGGCCTGAGGCGGCGGCTGGTCGGCCCGCTGACTCACAGCAAACAAGCAATCACTAAAGCAAATAATCAAGGACTAAGGAGAAGACATGCGAGGCGTTGTAATGCATGGCCCCGGTGACGTCCGGGTCGAGGACCGCGAGGACCCCAAGATCGTTGAGCCCACCGACGCGATCATTCGGATTACCGCGACGTGTGTATGCGGGTCGGACCTTTGGCCGTACCGCGGTGCCGAAGGGACACCGGAGAACCCCGAACCTATGGGCCACGAGTACGTCGGTGTTGTCGAGGAGACCGGCGCCGGCGTGACGAATGTGAAGGTCGGCGACTTTGTCGTCGGCTCGTTCTGGGCGACGGATAACACCTGCGAGATCTGCCAAGCCGGCTACCAGTCTTTCTGCCCGCATCGCATACATATGGGCGTAAGCGCCACGCAGGCCGAGCGTGCTCGCATCCCGCTCGCCGACGGAACGCTCGTTGCCACGCCTGGTCAGCCGGACCCCGACCTGATTCCGTCGCTGCTGGCGGCGTCGGATGTGCTTGGCACAGGCTGGTTTGCCGCCGTGGCAGCGGGGGCAGGGCCGGGAAAGACGGTGGCTGTCGTCGGCGATGGCGCCGTCGGTCTACTCGCGATACTAGCCGCGAAGCAGCTCGGCGCCGAGCGGATCATCGCCTTCAGCCGCCACGCGGACCGGCAGGCGCTCGCCCGGGAATTCGGCGCGACCGACATCGTCGAGGAACGCGGCGAGGCGGGCGTCGCGAAGGTAAAGGAGCTCACTTACGGGCTAGGCGCCCACGGCAGCGTCGAGGCCGTCGGCACGCAAGAAGCGATGCTCCAAGCAATCAATGCCACCCGGCCTGGCGGTCACGTCGGCTTTGTCGGCTGGTCGCACGACGTGTCCCTCACCGGAGAGCTAATCTTCAATTGCGGCGTGCACCTTCACGGCGGACCAGCCCCCGTACGGCGGTTCCTTCCGGAGCTGATCCAGCTAATCTGGGACCGGAAGATCGACCCGGGAAGGGTGTTCGACCTCACGCTGCCGCTCGAGCAGGCCGCAGAGGGCTACAAGGCCATGGACGAGCGCCGCGCCACCAAAGTCCTGCTCACCACGGTCTAACGCTGCATTCTTCGTTCAGATCACGACGGGGTTCGAAGACCAAACGCCTGGACCTCTCGCGGGCAGGACTCCCGCAGTCCACTCACTGCGTCCCAATCCGCCGCTTACGCAGTGAAAGGTGCGATGTCGGCGCGGCCACCAAAAAGCCGGGATCCGTCGGTTCCGTCGAACCCCGCTCGAAGTTTGCCGGTGGACCTTGATGGATGCGTTTCCCTCGGCGAGTTAGCCGGTGACGTGGACGCGATGGATGGCAGGGGCCACGACCTCGCCGAAACGGGCGATAGAGTCGCGGACCATCTGGGCGGGCATGCCGCCGAGGTCGACTTGGCCGAGGAACCGGTCGGCGCCGAGTTCGCTCTTGAGATCCAGGATTTTCTCGGCGACTTCGCGAGGGCCGCCGATCATGAGCGCACCGCCACGCGAGGCGAATGCGAGCACGTTCTGTTTGTCGACCTTCCATCCACGCCCGCGGTTGTTCCGTGGGGCGAGGTAGCGTTCGTAGTAAGGGTAGAACTCTTCGTACGCACGCTCCGCTGTCTCGCCGACGTAGAAGTGGCTGGTAATGCCGAGCTGCAGCCGTTCCTCGGGGTGCCCGGCCCGTTGGCCCGCGGCGCGGTAAAGGTCCGCCAAGCGTCTGGCGTCATCGAGGGTACCACCGATGAGGCCGAGGGCCATGGGTAGGCCGAGCCGACCTGCGCGTTCGGCGCTGCTTGGAGTTCCTCCGACGGCGACCCAGATGGGCAGCTCTGCGGTTGCTCTGGGGTTGATCTCAGCGTCATGCAGCGGGCGGCGGAACCGGCCGGACCAGGTGACCGGGTCCTCGTTTCTGATCTTGAGCAGCAGATCGAGCTTCTCGGCGAAGAGGTCATCGCGCTGATTGATGTCCTCGCCGAACAAGGCGAACGGCTCGACGAACGCGCTACGTCCGGCGATGACCTCCGCGCGTCTGTGGCTGATCAGGTCCAGTGTCGCGAAGTCTTGGTAGACGCGTACGGGGTCTAGTACGCTCAGGACCGTGGCGGTGGTGGTCAGCCGGATCCGGGAAGTGGCCCGGGCGATCGCGGCGTGTACGACAGCGGGCGAGGACACCGCGAACGCGGTGCTGTGGTGCTCGCCGATTCCGAACACGTCTAGGCCGTGCCGCTCCGCGAGCACCCCGTACTCGATGATGTCCCCTATGCGACTGGCCGCGGTGTCGGGGCTTTCCGGGCTGATGTCGGTGAGGGAAAAAACTCCAAGTTCCATGCCTGTGTTCCTTCGATGGTGCGCTGCTCGATGGTGCGCCGCGGGGCCTCCCGGCCCGCGCAGCGCCCTGGATTGCCCGGCTAGGAGATCGTGATGACGAGCTTGCCGAGCGTGCCGGCAGCGAAGTCCTCGAATGCCTTTGGGGCTTCCTCGAGGCGATAAGCCCGCTGGACGGTGACGGCGGTGTGCTTTCCGGCCTGGTTCTTCGCCAAGCGCTCGAGGGTAGCGGGCGAAGGGTTGGCAAAGATGGCCACGACCTGCACGCCTTCTGCCAGGATGTCCTCCGGGCTCATGATAAGGGTGGAGAGGAGTCGTCCGCCCTGCTTGACGGCGGGCACGAGCCTGGAGGGGTCGCCGGCGAAGCCCAAGGCGACGTCCACGCCGTCGGGGTGGCTGCCCAGCACCTGCCCGGCGACATCGGCCTTGTAGTCGACGGTGGCGGTTGCCCCCAGTCGTGTCACCAGTTCCTTTTCCTCATCCGAGCTGGCCGTGGCGATAACGCGTGCACCTGCGGCAACAGCCAACTGCAGTGCCTGCTGGCCCACTCCGCCAGTTGCGCCCGCCACGAGCACAGTGGTTCCCTGTCCGATGCCGGCTGCGTCGAACGCGTCCGCCGCTGCCGTGCCCGCAAGACCGAGGCCTGCACCTTCAATGAAGTCCACCCCTTCAGGGAGCTTCGCGATTCCCACCTCTACGGGCACGGTGACGTACTCGCCGAAGGAACCGTCGCGCAGATGAGGCTTGGCTACGACTCCGAAGACCCGGTCGCCAACCTGGTAGCCGGTCACTCCGGCGCCCAACGCGTCGATCGTGCCGGCAAAGTCCTTGCCCAGTACGACAGGGAAACGGTGTTCCATCATGCCCTCAAGCTGGCCTTTCGCGACCGACAGGTCGAAGCCGTTCACCGATGCGGCGTGGACGTGGACGCGGACCTCGCCCTCAATGGGCTCGGGCAAGGGGGCGTCAATAATTGCGGGGGCTTCTCCGAAGCCCGTGAATGCGAATGCACGCATGTCAGATCTCCTTCTTAGTGTTGTGGTGCGCGAAACTGCGTGGTTGGTCAGAACGAATACGGGCCAAACCGGCCCCATGCGGTGACAGCGGCGAGGCCGAATAGAGCAACGGTAAATGCAATAGCACCTGGTTCACGACGGCGGCGGTGGGCGGTCATCGCCAGCACCATGACCAGCGCCATACCAGCAGCGGCGAACGGACTGAGTATTGGCAGGATGTCAGTGGCTGCGGGGACCACCAAACCGATCGCGCCCAGCAGCTCAACGATGCCGATGAACCGCACGGTGCCGCCGCTGTAGTCCTGCACCCACGGCAGCTTGGCGGCCAACTTCACTTTCGGCTGGAAGGACTTCTGGATGCCAGCCATCGCGAACATCGCGGCCAGCATGATTTGAAGGATCCACAGGAACACGTTCATTGGGTGCTTTTTCACTCCTTGGTCAATTAGTGGAACGGCTGCTCCACTTACCTCAAGATGCTAACACGCAAATCGGAGCACCTATTCCACAAACGTGTAGGCTTGTCGGCATGACGGAGGAAATTTGCCACAGCAAGGAGCCGGCACGCGGCGGACGGAACCTCCGGGCAGACGCGGAACGCAATCGCGAGCGCGTCCTCGACGCAGCGCGGGAGGTGTTCGCCGAGCAGGGCCTCGACGTTTCGACCAACGAGATCGCCCGGCGAGCCGGCGTTGGTGTCGCCACCCTTTTTCGCCGGTTCCCATCCCGGGAGGACCTCATTGCTGGTGCATTCGCCGAGAAGATGCACGCCTACTCCGAGGTCACCGCTAAAGCCCTGGCCGACCCGGACCCATGGCATGGCTTCTGCGTCTACATTGAGCGCCTCTGCCGGATGCAGGCCGAGGACCGCGGCTTCGCAGACGTACTCACCATGACATTTCCCACCGCCAAGGCTTTAGAGGAGGAGCGCAACCGGGCTGCAAACGCCCTCACCGATCTGCTCGAACGCGCGAAGGCCGCAGGGCGACTGCGCTCCGACTTCGCCCACCAGGACGTGCCCCTCATTCTCATGGCCAACGCCGGAGTGGTCACGGCCACCCGCGATGCCGCCCCCGATGCCTGGCGTCGACTCCTGGGGTACCTCATACAATCCTTCGCGGCGGAAGTGGCTCAACCCCTCCCGGACCCGCTCACAAAGACCCAGCTATACAGGACACTCATCCGCCTCTCACGAAGGCCGCATTAGCTGAACAAAACGCCATCATCCCTCCAGCAGCACAGTACCGATTACCGATAAGTCCATAGGCGTGACCTCGTGTAGCTGTGGGGCGCTTTCGTTAGCGGCCCGCTTCATTCGACCGCTCTGCGCGTGCCATCGCGCGGGAGAGGTCCTTCGACGTGGGTGCTGGCGGGATGGGGGGGATCAGCGCACCAGGAGTTGCAAAGCCCCTGAGCATGTGCCCGATGAGCCGTCGCCAACTATCAGGTGCATCGTTCGCGGTTGCCGAGATAACACCTGCGTTGGCCATCAGCAAGAGTATGAGGTCCTCAGACTCAAAGTCTCCCTGAAGATGGCCAGTCGCCTTGGCCCCCTCAATGATTTGCAGGAAGCCGTGGTATGCCTTCGCACGGCGTTCTTCGAGGGCTTTGGCAGCTGGGAATGTAAGGGTGAGGACATCCGCGAAACCACGGTCGCGGGCCTGCATCTCGCAAACGGCTGAGATGAAATGAACGAAGCCGCACCACGAGTCGGGGTCGGCGAGCGCCTCGGCTGTGGCCTCCACGTATGCATCCATGCGGTCGGCGAAGACGGCATCGACAAGTTGCTGGGGCGTCGTGAAGTGGCGAAACAGAGTCGCTTTCCCTACTCCGGCTTCTCGGGCTACCGCGGCCATCGAGATATTTAGCCCTTCGCTAGCGTAAAGGCTTCGGGCCGCAGCCAGAATGCGCTTGCGGTTGCGTCCGGCGTCCGCCCGCAGGCTCATCGTAGGGGGCTGTGCGTGCGAGCCGTTGGGGGTTTTCGGCTTGTTCATGACCCCATCCTACTAATTGGAACGCCCATACCGATTCGTGCTAGGGTGAAATCGGAATCGGATCGACCGTTCCATTTTCTTGAAAGGTAAGCCATGCCAACCATTGCCATCATCGGAGCGGGTCCGGGATTGGGCCTCGCCCTCGCCCGCAGCTTTGGCTCCCACGGGTATGACGTCGCGCTGATCTCCCGGAACCGGAAAAAGTTGGAAGGACTGATCGGCAAGCTCGCCGCAGACGGCATAACTGCGGCGGCGTTTCCCGCCGATGTCCGGGACCGGCCCGCGCTCACCCGGGCCCTGGGCGAGGCAGCCGCGCACTTCGGCGGCATCGACGTGCTGGAGTTCTCACCCGTGGGAACGGCCGAGGCTACAAAGCTGATGAAGCCCTCGGAGTCCATGCCGGAGGACCTGCAGTCGGAAATCGAGTTCCAGCTTTACGGTGCCATCACCGCCACGCAGGCTGTCCTTCCGGCGCTGCGCGAAATCGGTGCTGGCACGCTGATGTTCACGACTGGGGCGGGCTCCGTTGACCCCGTCCCCGAAGTCGGGAACGTCAACGCAGCCGCCGCGGCGCTGCGGAACTGGGCGATCAACCTGAACAAGGAGCTGGATGGTACCGGGGTTTATGCCGTCCACGTCGGCATCGATGTCTCCATCGACAAGTCGGTGATCCCAGGGTTCCCGGTCGCCCCCGCGTCGGACATCTCGGCTGCGTATTGGGAACTG
Source organism: bacterium RCC_150 (assembly GCA_041360635.1). GTDB lineage: Bacteria > Actinomycetota > Actinomycetes > Actinomycetales > Micrococcaceae > Arthrobacter. The sequence goes on from JBFUPP010000003.1 coordinate 6,267, forward strand.
CACAACAAACGCGAAGATGCCGAATTCATCTTCACTGTGTGACATCCGCCAACCCTTGCTCACTTGAGCAACGAGCCGGTGCGGTGTGCCGCGACCTATGGTCGTGGCACACCGCACTCGGGCACATGAGGGATCCCATCGTGTGCGGGCTCGCTCTCGCGCCGGTGGCTTTGGACGCCATGATCACACTCCTAGGCAAGACGGAGCTCGCAGGTCTCTGCTGCGATAGGTTTGGAACCGTGAACAGCGAAAACGCAGTTATCGGCCGTAAAGGCTCCTATGCCAAGGGGATAGCGCGGAGACAAGAAATCTTGGATCGTGCTATCGAGGTATTCGCGAAGCGAGGTGCTGAGGGCGCGTCCCTCCGCCGGATCGCGCAGGCCATCGGAGTCTCCCATGGCACACTGTTGCATTACTTCGACTCCCGCGAGCAGATGCTCATCGCCGTCTATGAGCATGCGGAGAGCAAATGGCAGATCAATGCCCAATCCGACCCCAGCGCCAGCGCTGTTGACCTGATGGCGGAAGCTGCCATCAGGAATGCGGGAGTGCCCGGCATGGTCGAGCTCTACTCCATGCTTGTCGCCGCGTCCCTGGAAGCGGACAACCGGGTCGGCAAAGAGTTCTTCACCGACCGTTTCGAAGTTGTCCGCGCTGAACTGGTCGAGCGCCTCGAGCGGGGCCAGGTCGCCGGCCACGTGCGAGTCGACGTCGACTTGCGGGACATCGCCACACTGATCGCCGCAGCCTCCGATGGCCTGCAGATTCAATGGCTCCTCAAGCCCTCCATCGACCTCGAACGCGTTCTGCGGACCTTTGCCGTCCTGCTAGCGCCCTAGCAGACGGCACCGTTGCGGCTCGAATCTTCGATCCGCCCAAGTACAGGGCCCGCCGGGCCATGCGCCGCGAGTCCTCCACCGCTCTCTCAGCGAACACGCTTAATCGGTATAATCGCAAGGGCTCCGAGTATCCCGATTGCCCCTGCGGCCCAGAGCATAGCGGCGTAGTTCTGGTTCGCCGCGCTGCCGATACCGAGGAAGAAGAGCGCGACGGCGGGTGCCAGCGTCTGCGGCATGGCATTCGCGATGTTGAAAACACCGAGGTCCTTACCTGGCTGATCCGCGTCGGGCAGAACATCGACGACGAGGGCGTTGTCCACCGCCGTGTACACGCCAAAGGCAAGGCCCATCACAAGCTCGGCGCAGTAGAACCATTCGACCGTGTCGGCGTGGGCGAGCAGAGTAAGGCCGAAGCCGAAGAGCGCTGTCGAGCCTCCGACAAAGATCTTGCGTCGACCGGTCCTGTCGGAGATCCAGCCGGATATGGCCGAGCTCACGAGCAGTGCAACCGTGTAAAGCAGCACTCCTAATGCGACGGCCGCGGCAGCGTCCGGCTCGCTCTTGATACCAAGATGCTGCTGCATATAGAGAAAACGGTAGGTCGTAAACATGCACGTCGCGAGGGTGATAAGGAAGCGCGACCACCAGGCAAAGCCAAAGTCGGGATTCTTGACCGGGTTGGTCCAGAACGAACTGATGACCGTCAGGAATGTCAATGGTTCGAGCTTGTTGTCAGGCAGCTCGTCACGGACGACAAAGGCGTAGACGAGTACGAAGCCGACTGCGAGGACGCCTGGGGCAATAAAGAGCATTGAGAGGTTCGATGTCAAGCCCACCGATAGATAGACTCCGGCGAGAATCGCGACGTTCTGCGCAACTGCAATGACACTCGATCCCCATCCCCGTTGAAAACCGGGTACATTATCGGCGAAGCTCGCAAAGAGCGCGGCAAGCGCGGCATTAGCGGCTACCTGAGCGAGAACCCACGCAATGGTCAGGCTCAATTGATCCTGAACATAGGCGACACAGACAAGCGCTCCGACGAATACAACGATGCCGCCGACGAGCCAGGGCCGCCGTCGACCCCAACGGGTGCGGGTACGATCACTGAGCGCACCGGCGAGCGGGTTGGCAAGGAGCGCGCCAAGTGCTCCGAAAGGTAAAACAGCGCCAATGAGCCCCGCGGGGTTATCCGGCGCGAGTTGCGTCGCCTTGAGCTGCATACTGACCACGACAGGCGTGATCAGTGCAACGAAGATCCCGAACTGGGCCAGGAAAAGGCCGAAGAAGAACCTGCGGGGCGCTCGGATTGCCGTGACCCGTTGGGTGGGGAGCCCGACCGATGTCGGGCCAACCGGCGTGGGTGTAACGAGAGTAGGTGTAACAGACAAAGACGCCTCCTCGAGTCAAAACCATCGAGTGGTCAATATCGCTCCACCCTAAGGCATGTGACCCATATCGCGCCAACGGCACCATTCCTTCGCCAGGGACGCCATCTCCAACTGAGGCTAAGGGCGCAACGATTGCGGGTCGCCGTAGGGTGAACGGGCCATCTCTAATCGACGCCTTGTTTCAGAAAATTGTCCAGTGTAATGTTTTTTCATATGGCCAGTCCGCCAGGTTCAGTAGGAGTAACTGTTACATGACATTAATCCCGTCTGGCCTGAAACGCCGTGTTCTCCCTCAAGTCCGTCTGGCGAACCGGCGGCACCGATTCACAACCCCTATTGGAGACAAAGCAATGATCGATCTCAACGCGTTAACGCTGGAGGAAAAGGCATCGCTCGCTAGCGGCGGCGACTTCTGGACCACGAAGGCGGTCGCTGGCGTACCCTCGATCATGCTCACCGATGGCCCGCATGGACTCCGCAAGCAGGGCGACCAAGCCGATCATCTTGGCATCAATGCCAGCATTGCCGCAACATGCTTTCCGCCGGCTTCTGGCATCGGGCAGTCTTGGAACGTTGGACTCATTTCTCGCATAGCGGGTGCGCTTGGGCGCGAGTGCCGCGCAGAAAATGTCGGCGTGTTGCTCGGACCCGGCGTCAACATCCGACGTTCCCCGCTCGGAGGACGCAACTTCGAGTACTTCTCTGAAGACCCGATCCTTTCCGCCGCACTCGGCACCGCATGGGTTAAGGGCATTCAAGCCGAAGGAGTGGGCGCGTCGCTCAAGCATTACGCACTGAACAATCAGGAGAACGATCGCCAAAGGGTCAGCTCTGACATAGATCCGCGGCCGTTGCGCGAAATCTATCTACGAGCGTTCCAGCGAGTTGTCGAGGAGGCCAAGCCATGGACGGTCATGAGTTCCTATAACCGCGTCAACGGCGAGTACGTCGGCGAGAGCGAATACTTACTCACGAAGATCTTGCGCGACGAGTGGGGATTCGATGGGGTCGTTCTTAGCGACTGGGGCGCCGTCGTCGATCGCGTCGCATCCGCATCTGCTGGGCTCGACCTCGAGATGCCGTCCTCCGGTGGAACTGGAGACAGAGCCCTCGTGGCCGCCGTACAGGACAATCGTCTGTCCGAAGACGTTGTCGATCGCATCGCACAGCGCATTGCCGAGCTCGCATTCAAGGCTGCGACCGCCGAGCCCCTCGCCGGCTTCAATGTCGAGGAACACCACGCTCTCGCCCGAGAGGCCGCCGCCCATAGCATCGTGCTACTCAAAAACGACGACGGGCTGCTCCCCCTCAAGCCGGGTGCTAGCATCGCCGTAATCGGCGAGTTCGCGGAGAGGCCCCGATACCAGGGCGGCGGCAGTTCACACGTCAACCCGACCAAGGTCGACGGACCCCTCGAGGAGCTGCGCCTCATTGGCGGCGCAGATTCCGTCACCTACTCACGTGGATTCGCTAGCGATGGTACAGCGCCCGCAGGCGCGCTCCTTAAGGACGCAGTCGAAGCCGCTCGCGCGGCTGACGTCGCCGTCCTCTTCCTTGGACTTCCCGACGAGCTCGAGTCCGAGGGGTGGGACCGCGAAGACATCGAATTACCCGGCGAGCAGATCGCACTCGCCCACTCGGTCTACGAGGCAAATCCTCGCACCGTCGTTGTGCTCACCCATGGAGGGGTCGTTCGCCTCGCACCCATCGCTGGACTTCCTGCGATCCTCGACGGCGCGCTGCTCGGACAAGGTGCCGGCCACGCCATTGCCTCTGTCATCTACGGAGCCGTCAACCCGTCAGGTCGTCTGACCGAAACGGTCCCCGAGCGCATCCAAGACACCCCGGCATTTCTCAACTTCCCTGGTGAACACAGCCGTGTCCGCTACGCCGAGGGCCTCTACGTCGGTTACCGCTGGTATGACGCCCGCGAAATCCCCGTCACTTTTCCTTTCGGACACGGTCTCTCGTACACGACCTTCGAGTACAGCAATCTTGAGCTGACAGCATCTGAAGACGGAATTCACGCAAGCGTGACGGTGACAAATACAGGCGGCCGCGCCGGGCGTGACGTGCCCCAGTTCTACGTATCGGTGCCCAATTCCCAGGTACAGCGTCCCCTGCGGGAGCTCAAAGGCTTCGGTAGCATCGATCTTGACCCCGGAGAAGAAGCCCGGCTGGACGTGCTCCTACGCCGCTCCGACCTTGCATTTTGGGACACCCGAATCGACGGCTGGGTCGTCGAAACCGGTGCCTACGAGGTCACCGTTGGCGCCTCCAGTCGCGATCTCAGACTCATCGGCACCATTGATCTCAGTGGTGACGCCGTCGTCATCCCACTCAGTTCCTCGTCCACGATTGAGGAGTTCCTGGAGAACCCCTTGGGCGCCGAATTCGTCAATCGAGCCCTGAAGGTTATCGCGGGCGCAGTAAACGGGAGCGAAAGCGCCACAGACAGGATCGCCGGTGCAGGATCGGACACCCTCAAGATGATGGCGTCCTTTCCCATAGGACGCATGATCAATTTCACTGCCGGCGCGTTGACATCCGAGCAAATCGACCAGGTTCTCGCTGCAGCCAACGCAGCGGCAATCCCCGCCTCTGCGGCAAACGTCTGACGCTCCTCGTCCTCTCTGACTGACGGCACGCTGACGGCGGCCAGTATTCAGCGTCAGCTCAGCTCCAGCCGATCCACGGCGGCCCAGTTCGGCTGGACCGGGACTCCACCAGCTAAAAGGAATAGCACATATGACCAGCACAAGCGCCCGCTGGCTACCGCTGGATACGCAGACGGACCCGGAAGGCCAAGAAACAGATTCCGAGCCGTTGACTAGAACCCGATTCATGTTGCAGGTGGCTTCTAAGACAAGGTCAAGTGCGTTTGTCCTCGACCAGAACGGTGAACTCCCTCCTATGGCAACACCGTGACGCGGCCTTGGTGAGTGTGTTGGTTCTGAGGCTGCGGCTCCAAGACCCACGTGGGCGTGTAACGCAGGGATAAGAAACCATGAAACGGTTTCCTTCTCTGCATGCACGTTGTTGGGTTATCCGGTGGTCGTCAGTTCTGCCTCATGGAGGTCGGCGGGCTCGCCTTGGTCAGGATTACTGGCGGACGATGCCGGCGGCGGGGAGACCGAATGCGGGCACGACGGCTGCAACGACGACGAGCGCACCGTGCGGGGTACCTGCCATGCCTCCCTGCTCAGCAGTACCATGGCCGTCATAGCCATCTGCTGGCCGTGGTCCATCCGAATGCAGCAGGCATTCAACAAGAATACTGACGAGGACGTCATCTACCTCATGGAGCCGTCAACGTTCAATAAGTAGCCATGGGGAGGACGAAGCCGGTGGCGCGCTTGTCGACGCCGAACTCCGTCAATCCCTCGATGAGTTTGGGGAGTGCGGTTTCGCTGCTCGAGTTAGGGGTCAATGACCTTGGGTCCCGCACAGCACCAAGCGAAAGGCCGTCTTGCCACCGAAAAGTACGGCGGCGGCGACCATAAACACCCACGACCGGGGATGGGAGACGTGGAAACAGCCGATTAACGAAGAACGTCAAAGACATTTGCCGTTCAGAGTCGCCTTTTTTAGGTTGAATGCGCCACAATAAGATTTTATACATAATATCTCAATGAGTGTCTGAGGGCTCTTTCGCCCATCACTCAGGATTTCCGTCTAGGCCCGAAGTGGTCGTCGATCGCCGAGGACGCCGGACAACGGACAGTTACTAGACGAGAGCAGTTACCGCACGAAAGGAATCATCATGGAATACCGCAACTTGGGGCGTTCAGGGCTGAAGGTCTCCACTATCACCCTCGGGGCGATGATGTTCGGCGGCCAGGGCTTTTTCGCGTATGCCGGTAGCACCGGTCTGGATGACGCGAAACGCCTGCTAGATGTCGCGCTCGATCACGGAGTGAACCTGGTCGATACCGCAAACGTGTACTCCTACGGCGCCTCTGAGGAGATGCTTGGGAAGGCTCTAAAGGGTCGCCGCGACCGGACGCTCGTCGCCACGAAGGTGCGCATGGGTATGAGCGACAACCCCAACGACGCCGGGCTGTCGCGCCATCACATCGTTGCCCAGTGCGAAGCAAGCCTGCGCCGCCTGGGCACCGACCACATCGACTTGTACCAGGTCCACGAGTGGGATGGGCAGGTTCCGCTGGAGGAGACACTCGAAGCACTCGACTCGCTCGTGCGCTCAGGCAAGGTACGGTACATCGGTAGTTCGAACTACGCGGGCTGGCAGTTGATGAAAGCCCTCGGCGTGTCCGAGCGAAAAGGGTACCAGCCGTTCGTCTCGCAGCAGATTCATTACACCCTGCAGGCTCGCGAGGCCGAGTACGAACTGCTCCCGATCGCCGAGGACGCGGGCGTCGGGGTGCTGGTTTGGAGTCCACTCGCTGGCGGGCTGCTTTCCGGCAAGTACCGGCGCGGGCAGCAGGCACCGGAGGGATCTCGTCAATTGGCCGAATGGAATGAGCCACCCGTGCGTGACGAGGACGCTCTATATGACATCGTGGACGAGCTTGTCGCGATCGGCGATGCCCGCGGAGTCTCGGCCGCTCAGATCTCGCTGGCTTGGCTTCTGGGGCGGCCCGGGATGTCGTCGCTCGTCGTGGGTGCCAAGACTGAACAGCAACTCTTGGACAACCTCGCCGCCGCAGAAATCACACTCACCGAAGAGGAGCTCGACCGCCTGGACAACGTCTCCGCGCCGCCCCTGATCTACCCGTATTGGCACCACGTTAAGTCCGCCTCAGACCGACTTGGCCCGAACGACATTGTTCCCAACGAGGCGCTAAGAAACCGCCGGAAACACGATGACGTATTTGGGCAGCGGGACTGACGAGCACCACTCAAGGCCCAGCATGAAACGCGGGTGTCGATACGTTGACGAGTTCAGTAAGCACCTAGCCCGCGGCAGCAGGTCGGCGTAGGAGCTGCCGCCGACCCTGTCCCCTTGTCAGCTTCGGCCGCCGGGCTCCTGGAGGCATCTGTGGCGGACGTCTGGAAGGCCCTGGCCCAGGCGTCAGTCTAGAGGACGATTAGCGGTCTTAGAGTGAGCACGCACCTTTGATTAGAGGCGGGCAGAGGCGATCACTCAACCGATTTCGAGACACTGAAAATTGCCTAGATTCCGCACCAACCGAAGATGCCAGCCGATCACAGCGGTGAAATCACTGTGAATCAGCTCCCCGTGTCCTAGTCGATCAGGCCATTGGCAGGGTGACCCAGTCTAGACGAGGCATCAGATCAGCCCCGACTTTCCTTGCGTTTGCGACTGCTTACCAATCAGAGTCATGTTCGCGCCGACCGGCCGCATCGAACCGTCTGTGCCTTCTGCGTTGGTGCCAAAATATCCTCATGACTGCACGCCTTTTCGATCTCACGTCCATCTGGCATCTCCCTGCCCCGCCCGACTCAGTTTGGTCGATAATCGCGGACGTCGACATGAGCTGGCCCAACTGGTGGCCGGACTGCAGCTTCGCCGCGCCACTGGTTCGCACCGAGCCAGCTAGCACCTCCCAAGAAGACATACTCAAAGCAACCACCACGTATCTCAACTTCAAGGCATCTCTGGGGTACACCCTCACCATCACCATCCACCCAACAAAGGTCGTCGCCCCAAGCGAAATAGAATTCGACGCTGGCGGCCATCTCGAGGGCACAGGACGCGTCACACTCAACCCCGAAGCAAAAGGCGAAGCAACCCGCATGGCCATCGAATGGAAGGTGCGCCCCACTCAACGTTGGATGAACTTTCTGACACCGATCGCGGCCCCGGCCTTCACAGCAGCCCACACCCTCATGATGCGACGGGGCGAAAACGGTCTGCGCCGGGCGGTGGCCGAGGGCACCCCGAAACACTGAGGTAGACCCGTCTACAAGTTGACTAGCCACGTCATCGCAAGGGTTTTACCATGGAATAGGTCAGCTTAGCTGGGGAGCTGGAGCCCCAGTTTCGAACGCGACACGGCGAACGGGGGAATCTTGAACATCAACGCCACCCTCGCAGCGAGCCTCCACTGTCAGCAAACCGCCTCCCCGAATGACTGGCAGACCACATTCCGCCAGATGGTGCTCTTCGATCTCGCCGCGGAAGTGGAGTTCGGGTTCTTCCTCGCGTACTACCGCAATTTCGCAATCCCAAGCATCGCCGCGACCCTAGATGCGAATGCCGAGATCCAGCAGCGTCCTATGAAGCGATCTTACGACACGGCCATCGTCATCTATGAACTCATCTCCTGCGGTCTGGACAGCGACCGCGGCCGCACCATGGTCGAGTTGCTCAACCGTGTGCACCGCAATGTACCCGGAAGCAAGGACGACTTCCTCTACGTCCTCCTTGCGCTGCTGGTTGTACCGATCCGCTGGATCCAGAAACAGGCCTGGCGCCAACCAACAGCAGCCGAGCTCGCGGCCGCCTCGCGCTTCTTCACCGAACTGGGCACCCGCATGAATATCACCGGCATGCCGGCCACCTACGCGGAAGCCGAGGACTTCTTCGACCACTACGAGGCCACCCACGTCGCTCCGTCGGCCGAAGGCCAGCTCCTCATGGATAGCACAGTCCGAGTTTTCCAGAGCCGGCTACCAGTTCCGCTGCGTCCCCTGGCGAAACAGCTCATCAGCACAATGCTCGACGACGACCGCCTCACCGACGCGCTCGGCCTCCCACGGGCGGCTCGGATCTCCCGGACCGCCGTCAAAACCGGACTCGCCGTACGCAACGCGATCCACCGCCGTCGTCCACCGAAAACCAAACCACATTTCACCCCCGGGAACGCCGGCACGAGCCTGTACCCCGGCGGGTATTCCCTGGACCAGATCGGTCCGGTCAACGTTCCATCCTCCCCCGCAGCGCCCGGCAATGAACTACCGTGAAGCCCGCAAAATAGCGCGGAAAGCAGAACACGCATTCCGCTTGCCCAACGACGCCACGCTTCAGCTCATCCACGAGAAACTGGAGCGAAAACGCGGCAGGACCATCACGGTGGTAGAGCTTCCCGAATTAGCCGGTGAAGAACTCTGCGGGATCTGGCTCATCTGCGAGGACCGGGACATCGTCCTCCACGCACCGACAAAATCCGACTGGCACCGGCAACAGATCATCCTCCATGAATTCAGCCACATGATCCTCGACCACGATCTCGAGGGGCAAGACAGCGAGCTCGTCAAAAGCCTCCTCCCCGACCTCGACGGCGAACAGGTGCTGCGCGCCCTCGCCCGCAGCAGCTACACCGACTACGCGGAACTCACGGCCGAAGCCCTCGCCGATCAGCTCGCGACACGGCTCATCAACAGCGACGCCGGCACCCCGCCGGAGCCGTTGGCGTTCCGCAAAGTGTTCGGCTGATGGAGTACGTGCCGGCAGCCACGCTCTGGTTATTGACCATCCTCCGGCTGCCCGCAGCGCTCGATCCACACCGCGGAAGCGTCTTCCGTGCCACCATCCTCGCTGCAATCGCCTGCACGCTGTACGTCCCGGCCGTCTACTATCGCGTCGATCCACTTATCGGAGGCCGGAACCACGTCGGTCTAGTCACTCTGTTGTCTCTGCTCCTGGGATTCTGGCAATTCCGGACGGCTATCCTGCTGGCGGCAGTTGAAGACTTTGAAGTCCGACGTCGGCAACTCGCCTTCGGCCGGCGGGCTGCGGTCATTTCGTGCTCGGCGGTGACGGCGGGATTTCTCACCAGCCACACCCCCGTTACGGATCCCAACCTGCCTCTGAGCTACGGCGACCAGCCAGGAATGGCAGTGTTCCTCTGGAGCGGGTCCGCGTTCATCATGTGGATCTGCCTCGATATCGCACGGGTGTGCCATAACAACGTGCCAAGCATGCGGGCGCGTGCGTTCCGATCCGCCTTCGTCCTTATTGGCATCGGATGCATCCTTTTTGTTCTGGTCCTCCTCGACCGTCTTGTCTACGGAGTCGTAACGAAGATCGACGGCGCTGCCAGCCCATCTGCGGCCGTCCTGACCGTCCTCTACTGGGTGGGCGAAACGTTCGCGGTTCTGCTTGTGAGCCTCGGGCTGCTTCTCCCCCGGCTCGAGGTCCACCTCAAACACAGAACCTTCCTGCTCCATGTCCGGCTCCTCCTCTTGGAAATCAGGCCGATCTGGAACCGCGTGGCTTTCACCCACCACGACCTGATCCTCGAGAAACGGCGGGCCAGCCCCCTCATCGTCCTCAGCCGCCACGCCGAAACACAGCTGCACCGACGCCTCGTTGAAATCCGCGACTGTGAAATGGCCAGAGCCGCAGCAGTAGAACCACTAAACGCTCACGACCGATCCGTCGTCGAACGCGCCGAGCTCGCCCTCGAAAGGCGATCCGGCGCAGGCCTCCTCCAATAGGTTCTCCCGCCGACGTACCCAGTACGCATAAACGGTGGTCAGCCATCTTGCCCGCGAAACGAACGGGCACTGGCGGGAAACTGAAGCGCAAACGCCCCCACGCTGGCACCCCGGATCAGGGTTCTGGAAAAGAGTCGAGGTCAGGTCTGGTCGTGCCACCAGCCTGCCCAAGGATTGGAAGTCAATTTGCCGCTGGGGAATTCGGTGTTGGCAGTGCTCTCCCCAAATTCAGGATCGTCATCATCCCCGCCGCGATCTAGCAAGAGGTTTAGGCTGCTCCAGGTCAACATCGTCTGTCCTTTCGTGCTTTGCTTGGACCACGTCGTCCAAGTAGGCACCAGCGTAGCTTTCCAATATTTCGGTGGTTCGACAGGACGTTTCACATTTGTATCTGGAATCTATCCGGTTCACTGTGAACGCAGTGCGCCCAAGTGGCCGGACCCGACCTCCATATTCATTCCCTGCAGTACGAAATCGCCTTCAGGTAATCGCCGGAGCGCCAGTGCGGAGATCTCGAACATGATCGGACCCCACCGCCAATCCGAGGCCATTCTTCCGACCGAGGACCGGTGGGCACCCTTCCGCTGGAACCACGCTCGAGTGTTTCCGTCATGCTGCGTTCCCACACCCCTGCCATGAACTTCTAAAGGAATCTTCGCTGTTTGTCATTCTGATGCTCGATCATTGCTGGGCGGGTCCTCCGCGCAACCAGGGCGCTTTGCGCCGGACTCGATCCAAAACTTCCCTCGGCGCTCCGCTTATTTCCTCGCGAACTTTTGGATCGTTGCCGGTTCCCCAAGTTGCACTCCGGCCCCTCATGCCCAGCACTGAATCCTCTATCAGAACGACGCCGAGAACTAACGCCCGCGGCCGACGCCGCCTCTGAAGGAGGGATCATGGAAACGCTCACTATCAAAACCCCTGCCGATGTGCTCAGTTTCATCGGCCACACCCTGGGCTTCTGGCCTCAGGAGAGCCTCGTGTGCATCACCCTGGACACCAACCACATCGGCGTGACCCTCCGCGTGGACCTCCCCAAGCACGACGGCGGCGAACGGGTCTATGCCCGGACTGTCGCCGGCTATCTCGCCAACGACAGGAATGCCACAAGTGCCCTGTTTGCGGTATATACCTCGGCCGCTCCAACAGCCGGCCAAGACAAACCGTATGCTGCAGTTATCGCCGCACTCACGGGAGCACTCGCCGAGCGACACATCACCATCCGGGACGGCCTCCTCGTCGGAAACCAGAGCGTTTCACCCTACGACGACGACCCCAACTTGAACTGCGCGCTTCCGCTGTCGATGATCGACTCCAGCGAAATCAACGCCGAACTTGTGTACCGCGGGAGCTCGGTCGAACGAACCGGCCGGATCACGTTGCCAGCATCAAGCAAAGAGACAACGACGTTCGATGCCGTCGAGGATCGCGTCAAATCAATCCGGCAGCGCCATGACCACAGCGCGATCGAAAAGGCGCGGACCCTCTGGGCAGACATCCTCGAGGCCAAAACCTACCCGAGCGACGACCAGACAATCGCTTTGATCGCAAACTTCCAGTTCGCAGCCATCCGGGATCAGCTCATGGCGGACATCCCAGGGGTCGACGGCCCCATGGAACAGATCCTCCTTGCCCAGGCTCCGGGGAACCCGCAGTGGACCCGCGTCGAATGGGCCCAGCAAATACTCCTCCACGCCTACACGCACAGCAGCACCCAACACTCAGCGCCACTTCTCACGGCCATCGGCTACATCAACTGGTGGGAAGGCCGTGGAAGCAAAGCCCACCAATATATGCAGCTCGCACTGGAAGCCGACCCCGGCTACCGCTTGGCCAAACTCAGCGACCAACTCCTTAGCTACGGGATGCTAGCCGGCTGGAACCTGCACAAGGAAACGGCGTACCGGATGGGACTATCTCATTAACGGTGTATCCGGCGGTTTGTTTTAGTAGTTTTCAGCGGCCGGGAATCGGTCGCTGAAAGTGATGGCGAAGGCGTTCAAAGCGGGCTTCCAGCGCATTGTCCATCGGGTCCTGCCGGCACCGGTCGGGTCGAGGGATCGGGTGACCAGATACAGGCACTTTAGCGCAGCCTGCTCGGTGGGGAAATGACCGCGGGCCTTGACGGCGCGCCGGTACCTGGCGTTCAGCGATTCGATCGCGTTGGTCGAGCAGATCACGCGCCGGATCTCCACGTCGTAGTCCAGGAACGGGATGAACTCCTCCCAGGCGTTCTCCCACAGCCGCACGATCGCCCCGTATTTCCTGCCCCAGCGCTCCGTGAGCTCCTCGAACGCCGCCCGGGCGGCCGCGGCGTTGACGGCCGTGTAGATCGGCTTCACGTCGCGTTTGAGGGCGTCCCAGTCCTGCTTCGAGGCCAGCCGGAAGGTGTTGCGGATCAAGTGAATGATGCACGTCTGCACCGTGGTCAGAGGCCATACGTTGCCCACGACCTCGGGCAGGCCCTTGAGCCCGTCGCAGACCAGGAAAAAGCTGTCCTTCACGCCGCGGTTCTTGATGTCCGTGAGCACGCTCATCCAGAACTTCGCGCCTTCCCCGCCGGTCCCGGCCCACAGGCCCAGGATGTCCTTCTCGCCCGCGAGGGTGACCCCGATCGCGGCGTAGATGGGCCGGTTGGCGACCTGCCCATCCCGGACCTTGACCACGATGGCGTCGATGAAAATCGCGGCGTAGACCTCATCCAATGGCCGGTTCTGCCACGCCGCCATCTCGTCAAGCACCCTGTCGGTGATCCGCGAGACCGTCTCCTTGGACACTGAAGCACCGTAGATCTCGGCGAAATGGGCGCTGATCTCCCCGGTCGTCAGGCCCTTGGCGTAGAGCGAGAGGACCATCTCATCGACCCCGGACAAACGCCGCTGGCGCTTGTCGACGATCTTCGGCTCGAACGTGCCCTCCCGGTCCCGCGGAACGTCGATCTGCACCGGACCCGTCGTCTCCGTCAGCACGGTCTTGGACCGCGTGCCGTTGCGCGAGTTCGCGGTGTCCTTGGCCGCAGCATCGTGCCTCTCATAACCCAGATGCTCGGTCAATTCCTCGTCCAGGGCGGTCTCGATGACCGTCTTGGTCAGCTGCTTGAGCAGCCCGTCCGGGCCCGTCAGGGACAGGCCCTGCTCCTTGGCCATCCTCACCAGCTCGCGGGCAGCCTCAGCCTCGGATTTCTCTGTCAGTTTTTCAACGGTCTTGGTACTCGGCACAGCCTCAAGTGTCGCGGCCATATCGGGCTCCTCCCCGCCAGGCTCACCGCCCGGCGTGTCGAGCCGGATACACCGTTATTTCCACAGTCCCTACCGGATGCGTGGGCTTGGAACGTCGGACTGACGATGCGTCTGATTGAGGATTCAGTGCAACAGTTCATGCACTGAACGGAGCCCGTCCTGTGACGTGTGGGATAACGCGGGTTAGATACGGGCACTCTAGTAGTTATTCCTAGCCCACCCTGGTCTGGCGGTCCGGTAGGAGCCCCGCGTGTTGATGGCGTCAGCTTGTCTTAGGGTGGCTGTGAAGTCACCGCCGCTTGCGGATCGCGGTGAGGTCGTGGAAAGTTCCGATCCTGACGATGCCGTAAAGCATCCAACGTGCTCGTAGTACAGCACGGGCGACTGCCCGGGCGCGTAGTACTCACTGGTCAGCGGGTCCTCATCGGCCCCGACGGTCAGACCTTCGAGCGACAGTGGCGCCCGTAGTTTTGCGATCTTCTCCTGCGGCCGAAGTCCGTGAATGAAAGCGTCAAAGGAAGCTGTTCCATCAGTTGACGTGCTGCAGCGTTATCGGGAAGGGTGGCGGTCTCAGCCTCCCCTTCAATGTCGAGGGTAATCGGGGCACCACTTGGAGGTGAGGAGGTAGTCATCGGGTGGGCGGCCCCTGTCGCTAAGGTGATGAAGAGACTGCCTGACTGACGGGTTGCTAGGCGGAATCGGTGGTGGCGCGTGCAGCAATCTGGGCCGCCAAGGCTGCGAAAAGCACTCCGGCCCTTAGCGGAGGACGAAAGGCGAGGCCCAGACCACCGCCAGCCCCGACCCACTGAGGCGCTCGCATGAGGATGAAGCTCCCTCGACTTTGGATTTAGAGGCTCTTGCCATGAAGGCGATCTGTTGGACCGGAAAGGACGGAAGGCTGTGAACGTTACCGGTGAATGTCGCCGCCGGCCCTTTCCCGCGTCATGGGATCTCCGCCTCCACCATTAGATTCTTTGTTAGTTGCGGCCCAGCTTGCGAGCAACCTCAAGCTGTCTTCAGACGGTGAGCCTGGCTCGGCGCTATAGACGATCATGGTCAGGCCCGGAGCGGCGGGCAGTTCCAGGGCATCGAAGTGGAGCTCCAGTTCGCCGATTGCCGGATGCATGAATTTCTTGACTCCTTTCCTGTGGAGTCGGACATTGTGCTGCGCCCAACGCATGCGAAATTCCTCGCTACGAGTTGATAGCTCTCCAATGAGATCGGTCAGTTCCTTGTCGAACGGGTCACGTCCGGCTTCCGTTTGAAGCATCGCGACCGATGTGTCCGCAGCCAAGTTCCAGTCCGGGTAAGCGGTATGTGAGCGGCGGTTTAGGAAGGCGAACCGGGCGAAGTTCATGGGTCGGGCCGGGTCCTCGTACGCCGCAGAGTACATCGCCCGGCCGAGTTCGTTGATAGCGACGACGTCGAGGCGTCCGTTTTGCACAAACGCTGGTAAGCCGATCATGCTGTCCAAGATCCGCTGCACGCTCCGGTGGATACTTTGGGCAGGCTGTCGTCGTTTTCGGCTGGCGGGTCCGACCGCACGGACGAGGTTGAATAGGTGTTCACGTTCGGCCTCATTCAATTGGAGGGCCCGCGAAACCGCTTCCAAAATAGAGTCGGACACGCCGGCAACATGGCCACGCTCCATGCGCGTGTAGTATTCCACGCTCATGCCGGCCAGGGAGGATACCTCTTCCCGGCGCAATCCTGGCACGCGCCGGACGCCACACCGCACGGTCAGGCCCGCTTGTTCGGGTGTGATTTTCGCCCGCCGGGAGGCGAGGAACTTTCGAATCTCGTTCCGGTTGTCCATGTTTACAAAGGTACGTGCCGATGCGGATGCCGTGGGAGTTCCTGTCAGGACCCCCATAGCTGTCGCTGAAACCGAATTAATTGATCGCGCACCCCGTTGGCCACCCACCATGGGAATCACTACCTGCCGTGTCACGAACGAGTCCCCTGGAACGGGCTTCTCGCTATCTGGTGGGTTCAATCTAGGGGTCCGACGAAGGTACGGAACTCCTTGGAGTCGGTGTGGATGCTCCATAGGGTTTCGACTAGGGCTGCCGGCCCGTAGGCGGGGTCACCGCGCTGCCGACACCGAGCGGGATGAATAGCTGCACGAAGTGGTATTCCCTCTGGGAGAAGGGCGTCATGAAGCAGTTGCGCATAGGGGCTCTCGGCGGCACTGCAGCACTTTGGCATCTGAAACAGTTCGTGATTCATCGATGCCCATACACCACCCAGGTTGACGCCAACGATCTTGTCGAAAGCCCCTGCCGCCTCGTCCGCCGAGTCGACGGGCGGAAGCATGATGCCCGCGTTGTTGAAGGCCATGTCGAGGCCGCCGAAGGTCTCTACGGTGCGGGCGACGGCGTTTTCCACCTGCGTCTCGTCTGACACGTCGCCCTGCACGGCGAGGGCACGGTGGCCCGCGGCGTTCAGTTCAGCCGCGACACGCTCTGCCGCTTCGCCGTCGAGATCGACAACGGCGACTGCGGCGACGGCCTCGGCGAACGCCCGGGCCGTCGCAGCACCCATCCCGGCTCCCGCTCCGGTGACGAAAGCGGCCTTGCCCTTGAAGTCATAACTGGTCATGTTCGTTGTTCCTTTTCTGAGCGTCTAAAACGCATTTCTCGTCCCTCGGGGTGATTTCCACTGTGGCTTCTCGCGGCCCTGGAGCGACCATGGGCGGCAGGTACGGGCTTCCGGCGTATTTAGTCCGGAAGGCAGCATCGATCCGCTCGTTCAGTTCCGGGTCGCCAGGGGCGAAATCCACCTCGTGAGTCTCCCCCGCTGCGATGATTCGGCCGGCGTGCTGCGTCATCGCGGAGCGGTACCAGCGGGACCTTGTGCCGTTCCACGCCCGCACGAACAGCCGCCCGTCCACGACGACCGACCAGATCCAGGTCGGCGTTCCGTACGAGGCACCGTCGGCGCGGAATGGTGCGATGCACAGGTCAGCGCTCGTGGCGATCCGATCGATCGCCTCGGGCCAAGTGCTCATTGCTGTTCTCCTTGGATCGTGCTTCCGGTGTAGGCCGCCAGTGAGCTGAGGAGCGCTGACTGAAAGCGTTCATCGCGTACCGCCTGATGCGGTTTCTGGGTTCGCTGGTGGTGCCAGTAGCGCCCGCTCGTGAGTGCTTCCGGGCTGTCGCTTACCGCGAGCCATGCCTGCGTGAGGTGGCCGAGGCGGAGGTCGTCGCTGGCGCCGGGCCCGCCCATCCGGGTCGGCACCCAGCCGGGATCGACGGCGTGCGCGCCCACTTCAGGCCACAGCCGTGCGACCGCCGCCGCTAGGGCCGTGACGAAGAGCTTGCTGTCGGAGTAGGAATGGGTCTGCCGTTTGCCGCTCCAGTCCACCCCGGCGAGATCCGCGTGGCCGCCGTGGTGCATGCCGCTGCTGAGGTAGATAAGGCGGTCAGGCCGCTCCATTTCCGCAGTGAGCACGAAAGGAGCGACCACGTTCACCGGCAGCAGGGACGGCCCGCCGATGACTCCCGCGTTATGGATCACGGCGTCAAAGCGACCCAGAGCGTTCGCCTGTTCGGCCAGACCACGCACCTCATCGAGCCTAGCGAGGTCGCCAACCACCGCCTGCGCGCCGCGCTGGAGAAGATCCTTGACGGCCACGAGCCGGCCGCTCGTGCGGGCATGCACGAAGACGGAATGGCCTTCGTCGAGCAGCGCTTCGGCCGCTGCGTGGCCGAGCCCGTCGCTGGAACCTGTAACGAATATGTGGGCCACCGTTTCTCCCTTTCTGCTGCTTCGGAAACTCAGGCGCGAGGCGTGACGAAAGTGCGCAAGACTTTCCCTTCGCTGTGGATATTCCAGAGGTTTCCGCCAGTGCCGCCGGTTCGTGGGCGGGGTCGCCTCCTCCGATGCCCGACGGAATAATGAGCTGCGCTACCTGGATTCCTTCCGGCGCCAGGGCGTCGTGGAGCATCTGGGCGTACGCAGACTCGGCGGCGAACGCGGCGGAAGTGCCGGCGTAGTTATGGTTGGGCCGCACAGCGCTTGAGCCGTTGACGAAAAGGGCGGTTCCGCGGCCGAGGGCACGCATGCCGGAAGCACCGCATCCATGGCGGTCGCTGCTCCCAGCGCCGAGAAGGCGAGCGCCGAAAGCAGTTCTTCGCGCGTTGTTTCAAGGACCGGACGGAGATATTCCCTGGATGGCACGGGGCTGTACTGAAGGATTTCAACGGGCCCCAACTCGTCGGCGCCCCGGGCAAGAGCGGTGTTCAGCGACTCCTGGTCGCGGACGTCGGCAGTGTAGCCGCGGGCGGTGATTCCAGCGCCCGCCAGTTCCGCCGCAAGTGCATCGACGTGTTCCTGGGTGCGGGACAGAAGGGCAACGTTGAAGCCTTCGGCTCCGAAGAACGCCCGCATCAAGGGATTGACCGCCAGCAGATCCATCCGGCGGTTGCGAACGAACGCGGGACCGGCAGTGATCGCGTCAGGCCCACTGCAGGCTCTGATGCCGTACATAGGACTTCGAATTCCGTCGCCGCGGCGGCCGCGCAATCGGGCTGGCCGCGTGCGCAAGATCGAAAAGGTGCGCCCGCTCGGCGACATCCAGGCACAAAGCCTGGCGATGCTTTCGAGCACCTGGGCAGAGGCGCCGCTGATCGCCCCGCGCTCCAGGCGCGTGCAATACTCCACGCTCAAACCGGCAAGCGTGGCCACCTCGCTGCGGCGCAACCCCTTCACGCGCCGGTTCATCCCGGCGGCCAAGCCAACCTGCTCCGGGGCGACCTGGGCACGCCGCGAGATGAGGAAGTCACGTACTTCCGCTCGATTGTCCATGAATTCCACGCTAGGCTAAGCCAGACCCCGGAGGGAGTCCCTCCCAGGGCCCCATCGCGCAGGCCCTTCAGCGCGAGTCCTCGAGAACGGCCGTCAGCCAGGGCTCAGCACCAGCATCCGGAACATCGGATGGACGGCGAGGAACGTCTACTGGATGCTGGATGCCGCGAATAGCCGGTTCCGTCCAACAGGTATTGCTGCCGCGGCCGTCGAAGCGCTCCTCCTCAAGAAACGCATCGGGCGCGGCTCGTTCTTTACTGACGGTGGTGACGGCCGCGTCAATGCCGACGAAGACGAGGATGATCCTGGAAATGGCGAACTGGACCCGTACGGGCGTGATGGCTGCATAAAAGACCGCGGAACCGCCCTGATCCGGTGTGACTCAAGCGGAAAGCGACGTGCTTCTGTGCACTGTCTTTGTCTGGATTCGTCCGCCGGTTCAGGTCACGTCCGGGAGTGTTGAGTCAGGCGGACATGACTTTATAGGAGCATAAATCACGCTGTCCCGTTACCGTTTTGTCTGCGCACCTGACCTGTATTCCCCAGTCAGCCATCGTGGAATGAGGGGCAGTTTCTACCTTGAGAACCGACACGAATGTCGTCGTCGCCGGCATCGAACTCGCAGAACCCTACGCAGCGCAGGGATCAACGTGCTGGAAGTAAATCGTCCTAACCGGGCAGAGCGCAGGTTGAGAGTTAAGTCCCATCCACTTGACGCCTACCAGCCTGCTTCTTAAGAAGGCCGCATTTATGGGGGCACAAACTCTCCCCCCTTAATCGGGGCGGGCCAGGGCTATCGTGAACATATGAACATCGAGCCCGACAACCGCGCCGACATCCGGGACTTCCTTGCCACGCGCCGAGCCAAAATACTTCCCGAGCAGGTTGGCTTGCCAGCCGGCAACCGGCGCCGTGTTCCCGGATTGCGCCGTGAAGAAGTCGCGGTCTTAGCCGGAGTCAGTCCCGAATGGTATTCACGTTTGGAGAAAGGAAACATTCGTGGCGTGTCCGAAGAAGTACTGAAGGCTGTCGCCGGGGCGCTCCGCCTGAGTGAAGAGGAAAGCGCCTATCTCTTCGATCTCGCCCGAGCAGCCCAGCCTTCACGGCGTGCCCCTACCCGACGCAAAGAGCACGGGATCACCGCCCCCATACAGTGGCTGCTCGACTCCATGACGATGTCAGCAGCATTTGTCCGTAACGGCCGTCTTGACGTCCTAGCCAGCAATTCACTGGGTCGGTCATTGCATGCGCCTATGTTTGCAAGCGACACCGTCCTGCAGGGCCGCGCCAATTTCGCACGCTTCCACTTCCTCGACCCTTCTTCACGCGAATTTTTCGTCGATTGGGATGCAGGCGCCCTTATCACAACTGCACTCTTGCGCACCGAGGCGGGCCGGAACCCGAACGATCCCCTGCTTCGCGCCCTAGTCGGTGAATTATCCACTCTCAGCTCAGAATTTCGCACTTTGTGGGCGTCGCATGACATCCGAATGAGGCACGAAGGAAGTAAACGTCTCAATCACCCCGCGGTCGGCGAGGTGGAATTGTCTTACCAATCTCTCACCCTTCCTGCACTGCCTCGGGCCGTCAACGAGCTTAGCCTCTACACCGCTGAGCCTGGAACTCATAACGAGGAGAAGGTCAAGCTGCTAAGCAGCTGGGGAGCGCCATCCATTTCTCTGGAAGATAGCAAGGGCATGCACTCTCAAATCAGAAATGAAGGATAGGTATCGGAATACTGTCGACAAAACTCCTCGCGAACCAAAAACGAGGCCCATGCAAAAGCCTACTTCGTGAATACGGCCTCCGACGGGCAGTTCCAACCTCTACACGACAGCGTATTTGGGCTCTCCTGACAAAAGTGTGGGTCAGGGATTGTGTGCTATGGCGCATGGGTAACCCGGTAGATTTGGGAGTTCTCACACAGCCAATCTTCGGAGCTACCCATGCGTGCTACTACTCTACTCAATCGCGTCCTTGGCCTGCCTGAGGTCCGGGTGATCGATGTTGATCCGGGGACCGACGGCACTGCCGGGCCCTTGCTGGTGCGGGTGGCGTTGAAGGCCCGTAAGCGCCTGGGCTGCCCGCACTGCAGCTTCTCGACGATGGCCGGGTATGACACCCGTTGGGCGGAGTCATCGTGGCGGCATCTTGATTTCTCCGGCAGGCTGGTGGTGCTGACGATGCTCCGGAGGCGCCTTGTGTGTCCGGTCCACGGGGTCGTGGTTCAGGGCGTGCCGTTCGCCCGGCCCGGATCCAGGTTCAGCACGGACTTTGAGGACTTGATCGCCTGGCTGGTCACCCGTGCCGATAAGACCACGGTGTCCATGTTCGCCCGGATAGCGTGGCGGACCGTCGGGGCGATCTGTGAGCGGGTCGTTGCCGGGCAACTCGACGGGACCCGGTTTGAAGACCTGGTCAATATCGGGGTGGATGAGATTTCCTGGCGCAAGCACCACCGCTACCTGACGCTGGTCCCGGACCACGCCACCTCGAAGATCGTGTGGGGCGCGCCGGGGAAGAACGCCGCGACGCTGGACGGGTTCTTCAACGAGATCGGACCCGAAAACACGGCGGTGATAGAGGCAGTCAGCATGGACATGGGACCGGCTTTTGCCAAGTCCGTGAAGGCCAACGCCCCGGACGCGGTGATCTGTTTCGATCCGTTCCACGTCATCCAGGTAGCTACCAACGCCTTGGAAGCCTTCCGCCGTTCCATCTGGCAACGGACCCGCGAGCTGCCCGATCAGGACATCGCGAAGAAGTTCAAGGGAACCCGCTGGGTTCTGCTGAAAACCCCCAGGACCTGACGGAGAAGCAACAGCTGACCCTGGGCGGGCTCGAACGCACCGGCGGGCTTCTCTGGGACGCCTACCAGCTCAAGGAATCACTGCGGGAGGTCTTCGCCGGAGACCTGGACCCCGAGGATGTCATGGAGATGATCACCAGCTGGTGCGAGCTCGCCGCAGCCTCCGGCATCAGGGAATTCGCCAGGGCCGCGGCCACGATCCGCTCACACACCCAAGGCATCTACGCAGCCGTCACCCGCGGCCTCAGCAACGGCCGCCATGAAGGACTGAACAACAAGATCCGGACGATGACCCGCAGATCCTACGGATTCCACATCCCGGAAACCGCCCTCGCCCTGATCATGCTCGCCTGCGGACCAGTAGAAGTCAGACTCCCATACCAGAAATAACAACACCCACACTCATGTCAGGAGAGCCCGTATTTGGATTGCAAGCTGAGGGTTTTCATGCATTCTTGACTCCGGTCGGACGGATCTATCCTCCCCGCTACAAAGTCTGAAGATGTAAAGTCCAGATGTGAACGGGCGGACGCCCACGTCGTCCTCCACCCTTCAATGCGCCAGCCCAAGGCCAATTGTTCTTCAAATCAAACCGCCAAGTACCAACGCGCTCCATAGCGTCGATTCTTATGATGCGGTGGAGAAGCTGACGGCCTCACGTTGGATTTCGGCAAGTAAGAAGGTGCTCATCCGACGTTGATAGTGCGGCACATTACCCGCCTAGGAAGCCCGGTAAGCCACAATGGACGCAAAGACAGCCGCTCTCGCGGACCAGCAAAGTCACTTCTGAAGCGACGCCCACGCGGATTTGAGCAGGAAGTGAACCAATAGATCCCAAACGCAATGAAGTAACCGGGAAAGGCTATGCCAGTAAAGCAACTCATCGGTCAGACATCCTTCGACGTCACTGGTCTGCGCACTTATCGTTCTCTTCATAACGGCCGCTGACTACGCAGTGGGAGTCGTCAGATGGCCTGATGCAATAGCAACTTCAGCGTGATGTGCGGCGACTGAGCTTGCCGTGGCTCCTATGCATCACAGTCCCATAGGAAGGAACTCCGATGGGACAGCCTGTCTGCCATCAGTTTGCAACATCCACTTGATGGCGGTCTTTGCACGGCCTCATATCTAACCTTGCATGGGGTTACATGGTGATCTGCTTATGGGGACACTGGCGGTGCCCCCATAAACGGAGACTCCCTTGAGTAAAGAACACTGTGGTCCGATAGAGAAAAGACAGATATTGCAACGAGAGCGGAACCATGGCACCCGAGACTTCGATATCCTCCGACAGACAGAGGCAGGCACCTCCCAGGAACGACCACCGCCGCGCAAACTGGGGTGCGGTTCTGGCCCTTTCATTCGGAGCCTTCACACTTGTAGCCTCCGAGTTCTTGCCAGTCAGCCTGCTCACCCCGATGTCTGCTGACCTGCAAGTCTCAGAGGGGGCGGTGGGGCAGGGAATTGCGATATCCGGATTGTTCGCCGTGCTGACCAGCCTTTCTGTCTCCAGCCTGGCGGGCAACTTGAACCGAAAGACCCTGCTGATCGGTCTGGCGGCACTCATGGGCATCTCCGGAGCCCTGATCTCATTGGCCCCGGGATATCTGCCCTTTATGATCGGGCGGGCACTTATCGGCGTAGTGATCGGTGGCTTTTGGTCAATGTCCGCCGCCACAACCATCCGTCTGGTACCCCTCACTTTGGTGCCTCGCGCCTTAGCCATTGTTAATGGTGGCAATGCCCTCGCGACGGTGCTCGCGGCGCCCTTGGGCAGCTACCTCGGTTCTCTTATCGGATGGCGAGGCGCGTTCTTCTGCCTCGTACCTGTGTCCATAGTGTGCTTGGTGTGGTTGCGCCTCAGCCTTCCCTCCATGAAAGTTCCCTGCCGTTCGGCAAGGGTTGGGGGTCTATTCACTATTTTTGGAGCCCTCAAGAGTGGGCCGGTGGCATGGGGCATGGCGGCTTGTGGTGTCTTTTTCGTGGGCCAGTTCATCCTCTTCACCTATCTGCGGCCCTTCCTCGAGACGGTGACCCAACTCGACATCACGGGGATATCCGTCGTTTTGCTTGTGCTCGGGGTCTCCGGTTTTGCAGGCACGCTACTGATCGGCCGCTTCTTGGGTCGGAGGCTTTACCCAACGCTCATCATCATTCCCGCGTCAATGGCTCTCGTCGCGACCGGCTTAGTCGGATTCGGGCGCTCTTTTGCCGCCACGGTAATTCTCCTGGCCTTCTGGGGTCTGCTGGGCACCTCGGCGGCCGCAGGCTGGTGGAGCTGGGTTGCCGCAGCAATGCCCCATAATGCCGAACACGGCGGCGGCCTTATGGTTGCAGTCATCCAAACCTCTATCGCCCTTGGTTCCACCGTGGGCGGACTGCTGTTTGATTCCCTCGGATACCAGAGCGCTTTCCTAGTCAGCGCATTGTCGCTCCTCGTTGCAGCCCTTCTGGTAGCGATAACCGCTCGGGTCACTCGTCTGGCAGCTACCTAATCAGCCGGCGTGGCTGAAATCGGCCAACTCCACAATGCGTGGAAAGCTCTGTTGTTGACAAGCTCTAGTAGGCCCGGCCAAGCCCAGTAAAAAACCAGGATCACTTTTATGTCGGTTGCGGTTGAGCGACTTGCCGTCCGTTGTCCAGTTCTCCATGGACCATCTGTTCGTCAAAAACCGCAAGTACATTCTTTAGCCATTTCACTTGTCCGTCGAAGCGTGAGACGCGATGGTAGGGAACCCACCGGTAATGGTCGTGCTCCCAATTGAGACTCAGCTTTCTTCTGCTGGTCGTGGCCAGGAAGGTGTGGACGCGCCAAGTTGCGCCGCAATCGTCTTGGAGAGTCAGGGTCTCGCCTGCGACGAGGCTGTTGATTTCTCGCATTTCGAGGCCTGTTTCTTCGCGGAGCTCGATGATGGCCTGACTGAAAGTACGCGACGATTCGTCAACGTAGCCCGTTATGCATTGCCAGCGGCCGCCGTCAAATCCTACGTTCTGACTGCGTTTGAAAAGACCCACCTTGCCGCGGCAGGTCAAAATGATGGCCACGACGTCACGCGATGGCGGGGCATATAAAGGAGTAGTTTGTGGATTAGCCATCGTTTCCAATCTATTCGTCATTATCCACACCCTCCGGTTGATGTTTCTCAGGGCCGAGGACAATAGAGATGCTGACGCGGCAAAGGCACGCGTTTTTCTCATGATGAAAAACTTGGTATGACGCTAACATCGTTTCCACTTGCGCCATCCGGTAGGCGTGCGCTCGGTCCAGAAGCACGTCGCTGCTGACGGTGGGCAGACCGAGACAGCCCGGCGTTCGAGACCGCTGGTACCTCGGAGGTTCTGAGATCGATAGCCAGGTACGACCGCTCGGCCCGCGACATCGATGCCCTGGGTTTGCGCCGTCGTCCGGTGCTTGTCCGCGGTCGTGCGTGCCGTAGGACGGGCCGGCTCTCACACAACTGGTGACATTGGGGCGTCCTTTTCTCCGTGAGGCTCACCCGAGGGAGGTGGCAGAGTCACGGCAAGGACCCGGTCAGCCGGATGAGTCGCAAGCAGAGCTGAAGTCTCAGACGGTCCTCCTGGTCGTCCAGCGAGATGCCGGCCAGTTCTTCGACACGGCGGAGGCGGTAGCGCACTGTCGAGACGTGAAGAAAAAGTCGATCCGCGGTGCGCGGCACGTTGCCGATCGACTCGAAGTAAGTCTCGAGGGTCTCGATCAGCGGGGTCCCATGCATGCTGTCGTAGTGTATTAGGGGTTTCAAGTATCGTGACAGGAAGGCGTTGCGGTCATCTGTCGGAATGGCGGCGAGGATCGCCGCGGTTCCAGCTTCTTCGAAGCTCAGGTCGCTGTCAGCGTGCCCGCTTGCGAGCGTGATCTCGAGCGCGCGCAAGGCCTGGTAATGGGATCTGCGAAGGCCCTCAACTCCGATGAGACTGGTCCCGATCCCGATAGCCACTTGGACAGTCCCGGTCGCGGGATCGATCAGATTTGCGCCCTCGGCCACCGCGCTGCGCACTCGGTCCGTGACGCGTGCGCTCCGCCAGACCGGCGTGTCCGAGAGGACGATGGTGAACTCGTTTCCACTCAAAGGCGCGACGAAGAGCGGGGCGCCTGTCTGCCGCAGGCGCGAAGCGACGAACTGACCGAGTTCATCGATGTAGCGGCGCGGCAGTGCGGGCGAAAGACCGCTGATGCGTGCGATCAGCACCTGGTTGGCCGCCTGCAGCGACAGTCCGACCATGCCGGCCGTCTGTGTGATCGACAGATCCGACCCTCCTCCCCCGAGAGCATCGACAAACTCCCGCACGAATCGCGCCTCGGTCTCGAACGACGCACGAACGCGGCGCACCATGAGGGAGACGTGCACACGGGAGAGCTCGATCAGGCGGAGCTGAAGCTCGTTCGGCTCATCGCCGTCGACGATCTGTAGCACGATGATCGCTACAAGGGTGTTGTCCTCGACAACGTTCGTAATCATGTGCGGGCGGTCGTTGATGAGTGCCATCGCTGGGCGGGTCTCGATCCGAAACGCATGCGACCGCGATTGTTGGGTGACGTGCCGGATCACCGCCTCGGCGTGCTCTGACGCGAATGCCACCATTTCGAGGGGCTGTACGAACGGATCGAGCAGCAGCACGGGCATCGCGGTCAGCTCGGAGATTTCCGCGCAAATTGACGCCACATCGGCACCGACCGCCTGCAGCCGCAGAAGGCGCGTTTGCGCTGCTGAGAGCTGCATGAGGTCATTGTTCTTTTGAGAGATCGCGGTATTCAGATGAGCGAGCTTGGTCTGCTCGACCGCCTGCAGCTCGACCATCTGCTCGGTCGCGAGTACGTTGCGAAAGGCGATGGCAGCGAAGGTCGCGATGCCGCGGGCGAGCGTTATCTCTGCTGTTGTGAATTCGTGGGCGTACGGCAGATTGACAGCAAAAACCACGCAGCGATCGGCTCGCTCGAAGGGAACGGAAACATGCATTACCGCCATGGAACTGGAGATGCGCGCCGCGTCGGCGAAGTAGGCATACTGCGGGGGCGGCTGCTCGGTGTTGGCGATTGTAATGATCCCGTGCGTGCGAGCGACGTCGAGGGTGATGGTACCGTCCAAGTCCCACTCCCGCAGCGCGTTCTCGTATGACGGATCGAACCCACCGTAGTAGTCAACGACGACCTTTTTCGCCGGAATGTCAACCAGTGCCACCCAGCACTGGGTCCAGGGTGTGTGGGCGAGCACGGCTGATACCATGCTCGCCATCACGGCATCGATGCTGTCTTTGGTGTTGATCTTGTCGGCGATTAGCTCGAGGCGGGAGACGACCTCGTGTTCGCCGAGTTGGTCATCGGAGGTTCCATGCATGCTCGCCCCTTCGGCTTCAATCACGGTCATGATGCCGGCTGACTCACACGGGACAGGAAGGCGCGCGTTCGCTCGTGCCGGGGGGCTCCGAAGACCTGCTCGGGGGTGCCCTCTTCAATGATTCCCCCATCAGCGAGAAACAGAACGCGATCGGAAACCTCGTGCGCGAATGCCATTTCATGCGTGACCATGACCATCGTCATGCCCTCGTCCGCGAGTTCCCGGATCACGTCGAGGACCTCGCCTACGCGCTCTGGATCAAGCGCTGACGTTGCCTCGTCGAAGAGCATGACTTGCGGGTTCATCGCAAGCGCGCGGGCAATGGCGACGCGCTGCTGCTCTCCACCTGACAGCTGCGACGGGTAGTTGTCGAAACGATGCGCGAGCCCGACCCTGTCGAGCAGGGCGTGGGCCCGGGCCATCGCCTGCGACTTCGGCACACCGAGAACCTCGCGCGGGGCGAGCGCGACGTTCTCGGTAACGGTAAGGTGCTGGAACAGGTTGAATCGTTGAAACACCATTCCGCCCCTGGCGCGCGCCTTGGCCGAGTCCCCGCCCGTCACCTCAACGAAGTCGTCACCGTGTTCGCGGTATCCGATGAGTTCGTTGTCGACCAAGATATACCCGGAGTCGGGCACCTCGAGGTGGTTGATGCAACGTAGCAATGTCGACTTTCCCGCACCCGAGGGGCCGATCAGGGTGACGACCTCACCCTTGTGCACGTGGAACGAGACGTCCGATACGACCGGCGAGCCACGGAAGCTCTTCGTCACCTTGTGCACATAGATCATCGGGTCCTCTTTAAGATCGCTCATTTGACAAGTCCTTTCGGGACGATGAACGCCGGTAACTCCATCTTGGGTGCGTCCGTTTTGCGCTTCAGTGTCTTGGCGCCCGCCACTCCGCGGTTGTAGTGACGC
This sequence comes from bacterium RCC_150, assembly GCA_041360635.1. Classification (GTDB taxonomy): domain Bacteria; phylum Actinomycetota; class Actinomycetes; order Actinomycetales; family Micrococcaceae; genus Arthrobacter. The sequence goes on from JBFUPP010000003.1 coordinate 33,995, forward strand.
TCGATGCGATCCTGAACCAACTGCAGGCTCGAAGCGAGGATCAAATACCAGATCGAGGCGACAACGAGCAGCGGAATCACTTGGAAGTTGACCGACGAGATCTGCTCGACACTGAAGAGGAGGTCGCTGACCGAGATGACGGATGCGAGAGAGGTGTATTTCAGCATGCCGATCACTTGGTTGCCGGTTGGCGGGATCACTGTGCGAATGGCTTGCGGCAAGGTCACTTTGAAGAAGGTCTTGCGTGGGTTCATTCCCAGTGCCCACGCAGCCTCATGCTGGCCGCGGCTGACTGACTCGAGGCCCGACCTCATGATCTCCGCCATGTACGCGCCTTCGGAAAGCGCGAGGCCGAGAATCGCCGCAAGAATCGGCGTCATCATTTGGTTGGTGTCGACCGACCAGAACTGGACCGATGTGAACGGGATACCGAGTTCGAATCGCGGGAGGATCAGTGAAAGGTTAAACCATAGGAGTAGCTGAACGAGCGTCGGTGTCGCGCGGAACACCCAGACGTAGAACTGCGCGACGTAGCGCAGCACAGGGTTGGTTGAGCGCTCCATGATGGCGACGGTGATGCCGATCGCGATCGCGATGGCCATTACCGTCGCCGTGAGCCAGAGGGTTGTCACCAGCCCGGCCAGCACACGTTCCGCGAAAAGGTACCTGAAGACGACAGGCCATCCGATGCCCTCGGCGCCGATAAGCAGCTGAACTATGAAGAACGCGATGATGACCACCACGGCGGCTGCAATGACGCGGCCAGGGTGCCGCTTCTCGCGGATGCGCTTCGGTTCATAGCCTGCGCGCAACCGCGCAACGAGATCTGAAGCGGGGCCAAGCTGTTCTTTTTCTTTAGTCACCATGACTCAGCCCGCCGCGCGAACTAGGTTCGGGTTGGAGGCGATGAGCGCGTCCAGTTCCTCGGGCGTGGCCACATACATCGACTTGCCTGGAACCTTGCTCTTGATGCCGTGCTTGTCGAAGATCTTCTGCATTGTACCGTCGGCAGTCATGGCCGAGATGGCGATGCTCAGGGCCTTACCAAGTTTGGCGCCGGAGTCGCTTTGCTGCAGGATGAAGCCGTTAGCGGTCGCCCAGCCAGGCACAGGGTTCGTGACTTCGAATTTGGGGTTGGCCGCCGCCAAGTATGCGCCGGTCGCCGAGCCGGTACCCGCGCCGGCGATCTGACCGGAGAGCACGGCCGCATGGGCGCTGGCGGGATCCGGAATCAATGTTATATGGACCGGTTTCTCGCCTTTCTTGACGCAGATTTCACTCTCTTTTGCGTACACCATTGCTGAAAGACCGGAGGGCGCGTCGACAAGGTCGGCACCGCAGAGGTGGGCGGGATCGATGCCCGAGGGGTTCCCCTTCCGCGTGAGGACGGCGACATCAGCGTCGGCGTAGTAGACGAACGACACCGCCTTGAGGCGGTCGGCGATGATACCCATTCCGTCGAAAACGATCTGTTCCTGACCGGACTGGGCTGCGGGAATGAGCGACTCGAACTTGCCGAGGTTCGTGTAGTTGATCTTGACGCCGAGATACTCCTGAGCACTGTCGAGGATGTCTTTCTCCACACCGACGTAGTCGCCCGAAGCCTCATTGAGGTGTGCGAAGGGTGGGTAGTCGAATGAACTCGCGGCTTTGATCGTGCCCGATTGCTGAATGTCAGCGGGCAGGGCGTCGTGCGCGGTCTGGATGAACCGTTCGCTCTTGGCTCCGTTTGCACGCGCAGCACTCGAGTCGACCGAGCACGAGGCGAGTGCCGCGCCAGCCAGGATGGTCAGGAGCACTGCTGCGGTGGTTCGCCTAATTGGACCACGTTGAAAAAAATCGGTGCTTGGTGTCATGGTGACGCTTCTCCCTGTGTCTATGGGGCCTAAGGGGTGTCCGCCGTCGTGCATCCGGGTGTGTACACGCAGTGCCGGGGCTTGAACTCGACTTTAGGACCAGACCACACCGTCGATCTTGGTTCGTCGAGGGAAGAATTTGTAACGGTCTTTCCCACGATACGAGCAAGATGATTCGGCGATGTTAAGGGAATGTTCCAAGTCGTGTCGTGCGGGCTGTGATCATGGCACGAACGATCGATCTGCAGCGTCCCGTTCCTCCAAACGGCGGAAAGGCCCCGCGCTCACGATAATCAGCGAGCACGGGGCCTCCGCGTAATTGACCTCAGTCACGGGTACAGTACCGATCGCCGCTTCGGTTTTCTCGGGCGGCTGATAAGAGTGATCCCACATCCATGACCACGTCGTTTCGGGGATCCCGCAGTACTTCAAGATGCCGTTGTAGATCTGTGCGTACAAACTGGTCCCGACGATTCACAGCAATGCTTCTGCGCTCGAACCGGTGACACGGACCACATGTGCGCGCAAATGAGCGACTTCGGTCTTCTCGCGACCCAGCCGTCGGGCGCCCCACGCGAACCCGTGTGGCCGACCGAGCCTTTCAGCGGGCGCAGGGAATCACTATGAGTGTATTGGGGAGACGAATACGAGGTCGGTAGCCTCGGCGGTGCTCCCGTCACCTCCGCGTCCCGCTCGACCCGCCGGGATCTGGTGTGTCGACGAACATGCGTCAGTCGGGGATCCTACGTGGTGTAGGCTGGCCGGTCCCCGCACACTAGGCGGGTATCGATCACAGCCAAGTCGTCGACCGCCTGGGTGGCACCCGTGAGACGCCTCACGACGCGGGCAGGCTCACCGCGACCTTGCGAAGTCGCTCGAACGTACGCCAGATGTTGGTTTGCCCCGCCTTGAGGCGCACGATGGAACCGGGACCGACCTGGATCGTCTCCTGCGTGTCTTCGAACGTCACCTCGGCCCTGCCCTCGAGAACGACGAAGACCTCATCAGTCGTCACTCCACCGATAACGCCCGGCTCTGCCTCCCACAGCCCGACGCGGGCGCCCGCGAGGTCTTCGATAACGAGGCGGCCCGCCCCCACGGTGCCGTCGCCGTCGCGCGATTCGTAATTGACCGCGTCGAGCTGGATTTCAAATGCATTTCCCAAAAGCTGGCTCATACGGTTGACGATAGAGAGGGCCCGCCTCACCCGCCACGCTGGCGAGAAGCAAACGAAACCCGTTTGATTTCTCTCGTAGGAGGAACGGCGTGAGGTGCAGCGGCGGGCTTACAACACCTATGAAGCCGTGCCTCGTCGACGACGGGCACTCTCAGAGCTACACATCCTCCAGCGCCGCCATTCACTCAAGGGGCCGGACCTCGCCGGCATGAGCGGGCGGAGAGTCTCCTCCCCTCCTCGATGAGGCGAACCTCTGGACGCAAAGCTCACAGATCCGGAGGATGCTGCCGGCGGACCGGTGTCGTTAGATCGTCTTAAGGCAGGCGAATGCCTGCGTTAACACGATCTAAGGAGCGACTCCATGAAGGAGAAGACAGTTCGACCCGCCGGTGTGTCCGCAGGGTGACCGTCTCACACATGAAGGCGGTCGTGCTTACGGGCACCGGCGGGTCCGAGATGCTTGAGTACCGCGATGTGCCGACGCCGGCTCCGGGACCGGGTGAGGTCCTCGTCCGGCTGCACGCATCCGCCGTCAACAACACCGACATTGCCTTTCGGCAGAACTGGTACGCCAAGGATGTCCGGGTGCCGTGGCCACGGATCCAGGGAGCGGGCGGCGTCGGCACGATTGACGGCGTCGGGGACGGCGTCAATTCTCGGCGCAGCGGCGAGCGTGTCATCGTCGATCCCTTCCTGCGCCGACCTGCCGCAACGGTCGAGAAGTCGCTGGTGACACTTATGGGATCCACGGACGTGGATGGCTGCTTCGCCGAATTCGTCGTCGTGTCCGGTGAGAACGCTGTCGCGGTCTCACCGGACGTACCCGTGGCAGAGGCCGCGTGCCTGCCCACCGCATACCAGACCGCCGAGGAGATGCAGCTGCGCGCCGGCGTCACGGCAGGCCAGACGGTTCTTGTGACGGGTGCGTCCGGCGGCGTCGGACGCGCCAACGTCGAACTCGCGGCGATGCGGGGTGCTCGCGTCTTCGCCGTGGCGGGCAGGGATAAGCACGACCTCGTACGTGCTGCAGGGGCTGCTGTCGTGATCCAACGCGATGGCTCGGGATCCCCGGAGGATTTCCCCGCGTTCGACGCCGTCCTCGACGTGACTGGCGGGCCGATGATGCAGACGTGGCTGGAGAGCATCGTGCTCGGCGGCGTCTACGTCACTGCCGGTGCGATCGCGGGGTGGGAAACGAAGATCGACCTGCGCACGGTGATCTACAACGATCTGCGCATCATCGGTCAGCAGGTCGCCCGTCCCAGCGCGCTCGTGAACCTCGCCTCATACGCCGGAGCCGGGCTTCTGCACCCTCATGTCGCCGCGATCTTCCCCCTCGCCTCGATGAAAGAGGCGCAGGCCAGATTCGTCGAGAAGGACTTCGTCGGCAAGATCGTGATCGACATCGACGGGTCCGCGGCCGCGCGGTGAGGGTCTCGCCTCTCTCCTCTATGAGGCGGATGTCGGGGCGCGAACCTCCCAGATCCAGAGGATGTTACCGACCGGAGGATGCCGCTAAATTGTGTTTGAGACAGGCCAACGACCTGCGCCAAGACCGATCTTAGGAGGCGACTCGATGAAGGAGCAGAACGTGCCACAGACCCCAGAGCTCGACCCGCAGGCATTCCGCCACACGCTGGGCCACTACGCGTCCGGGATCACGATCGTCACGGGCATTGTTGAGGATGAACCGGTGGGTTTCACCTGCCAATCGTTCTACAGCGTTTCGATTGAACCGCCCCTCGTCTCGTTCAGCGTCATGAAAACGTCGACGACCTACCCACGGATCCGCGGAACCGGGTCATTCGCGATCAACGTGCTCACGCATTCACAGCACGCGGTCTCCAGCCAGTTCGCACGTTCGGGCGCCGACAAGTGGTCGGGAATCTCGTGGGCCCCCGCAGCCTCGGGCAACCCGGTGATCGACGGCTGCCTCATGTGGCTCGACTGCGAGCTGTGGGCCGAACACGAGGCGGGCGACCACCAAATCGTCATCGGCCGGGTGCGGGCGATGGGACGCCACGGTGAGGAGCACACCGCTGAGCCGCTGTTGTTCTACAAGGGCCGTTACCGCTACCTCAGCGGTCTCGAAATGATCGCGTCCTAAACCGCCTGATCGCCGCCGAGCCTGTCAGGATGCGGCGAGGCCTAACGACGGTGTTCCTGCGAGGTCAATTACGGCACGGCCACGCACCAGGCCGGTCAGGATGAGGCGAACGACAGCAGGCTTTCGAAGAGCAGCACGACGACGCTTGATGCCTTGAGCTTGGCATAGTGTATCGCCGGTGATTAGGTCCGACGCGCGCACCCACAGCTCGCGAGGAACAGTATCCACCTCGATGCCCGGCAGAAGATACCCCCCAACCAGGAACGGCAGGGGCGGGGGGTATGCGGATTGCTCACATGAGAGCCTGTGTGCGACAACCGAGCCAGGCGTGCAACTGCCGACGATGACGAGCGCCGTCCCGCCGGTCGTTATCCATGGGTACCCGAGACCGGCAAGGATGAGCACGGCGATGGGTCCGAGGCATCTGGGGCGAGAACGATCCACGGTCGGGGATGTCCTTGCGCTTTTCGATAAGCGGGTGGTGCTCTTGCCCCGTGGGGAGTCCCGTTTCGGAGCATCGCGTGGACGACGTTGCAATGTCGACATGGCAGGCAGATGACGGCGTATGCGGTGAGGTGCCCGGTGGTCGGGAAGGTACAGGCGGTCTCAGGTGATTCCCGTGTCCATCCCTCGTGTCGTTGCAGGGAGAGCCCCTTCCTTCCGCGGTGAAATGGCGATGCCAATCGTGTATTTCACCCATGTTGGGATATGTCAGCAGTTCCGGTGCCCGGTGCCCTGCGTGGAGATGTTCGTACTCGGCGGGTGGGACATGTGCGATCTCGCCGTGCAAGCGATGGTGATTGAACCAAACGATGTACTCGACCACAGCGACTTCCAGGTGGTTGACGTCCCGCCACGGGCCTTTGTTCCGCACGAGTTCTGGCTTGAACAGCGAGTTGAACGCCTCCGCGAGGTCATTGTCATAGGACTCCCCCTTGGACCCGACGGAGGCCACCGCGGAGGATTCCTCTAGCCGTTGCGTGCAGCGGATGGACCGATACTGGACGCCGCGGCCCGAATGGTGCACCATGCCGGTAAGGTCCGCGTCATCCCGCGTCCGTGGCCAGATCCCCATTTCCAGGGGATAGAGCGCGAGATCGGTGTCGGGGCTCGTGGAGACCTTCCAACCGGCGACCCGGCGGGGAAAACACGTCGATCACCGGACGCTGCGTAGACCCAGCCGGCGAACGTGCGGATATACGTAATATCGGCGACCGGCGCTCGACCAGATGCGAAGGTCGTCCGGTCTCCGGTGCGGGCTTCGTCGTGCGCGGTCCCTCGCACGCGAGATACCACGCAGGCCTTGGCCCGCATGAGCCGTTCCACCGCGCGACCGTCATATCCTTGCGGCGCAGCTCCGTGTGGATCTTCCTGACACCGTAGATACCATAATTCTCGGAATGGATCGGCCCGATCTTCTCGCTCAGCTCACGGTCCCTAACCGCCCTGGCAGATTCTGTAGCACCACGTCACAGCCGCAGTCCGGGGCCACCGCGCGACCGGCAGCGCCCCGATCGTTTTCGGCTGCCAGACCCAAGGAGCTTGCCGTACTCCTAAGGCGAGTAAACAGCGTTCGCAGGTTTGGCCATGGCCCTGCCGGGACGCGGGGTATCGTAAACTCGCTCACAGGCGACAGTCAGCGCCGTCGCATGACGCTCGCTGTTTTCGACATCCAGACGGGAGAATGAATCCCTCATCCAAATCGGAGCTCCTTCTCACGACCAGATGGCCGCAGCAACCCCTGCTACTCGGACCACGTTCCAACGAGACCGAGACATATGCTCCTGCCGTGTCCCCACCGGCGGCGGTCAACCGGTGCCTCCAAACCTGTCGACACTCGCCCCCGCATCATTGCTCCTCGAGGCTGACGGCGCACGCGAACACCGGATGGGGATAACCACTGTGGAACGCGGCTGGGCCGCTGCTTTGCGGCGGCCCAGCCCCCTTCCGGAGAGGTGGAGGTCAGACTGAGACCACAGCCTCCGCGTCCGGAACCTTCTCCTCGAATTCGGGGAATACTTCCTTTGCGATGAACTCCATATTCTTGATGACGTCGCCGATCGGTTGGCCCCACGTCTGGTGCAGCGAAAGCCGGTCGACGCCCATCTCCTCATAACCCTTGACACGCTCGATGAACCGGTCGGGCGTGGTCATGATCGGGTCGTCGAAGTCATCAAAGAGGTTGTCGGTGTTCGGCGAGGCAGTCTCAGGGATGATGAATCCTCCCTTGACGAATGTGCGGCCCTGGTCGTCCACACGCCGTTGCAGACGCCCCTCAGCCGAGGACGTATCGCCGCTGTTCTTGACGAACGCGTTGTAGTGGTTCCAGTGGTGAAGCATCTCGGGCAGGAACTTCTTCGCCTGCGCCTCCGTCTCTGCGACCCACGCGTGACGCAGCATCATGACTCCCCCGCGGGGCTTGCCGGACTCCTCGACGGCCTTGTTGTACTCGCCCATGAGGATCTTGAAGTCTCCGTGCGGCTCGAAGTTGCCGAAGTTTGGCATCGTGAGCAGGTTGAGACCGTCCTCAGCGACCTTCCGGACGCCCGGTACGCTCTGCGCCGCGACCCAGAGCGCAGGCCCTCCCTCTTCATATGGCTTAGGGACAATCGTCGTCGCGGGAAAGTTGAAGAACCTGCCCTCGTGAGTCATGTCATCCTCGACCCACGAGCGACGGATGATCTCGAGCGACTCCTCGTAGATCTCGCGCACGTCGTCGTAGTTGACCCCGACCCGGTCAAACTGCGGACGGCTGCCACCTCGCGCAATGCCTATGTCGATGCGGCCAGGAGCCATATGCGTTAGCGCCGCGATCTCAGAAGAGATCAGCAGCGGGTTATAGTACGGCAGCACAATCACACCGGGCTGGATCTTCAGCGTCTTGGTCTTCGACGCCACGACAGCCGAGAACATCAGCGACGAGGGATTCGTCACATAGTTCTGGAAGTGGTTCTCGGGCATCGAGATTCCCTCGAAACCGAGATCCTCGGCTGCCTGCGAAAGGTCGATCATGTCCTGGTACAGCGAGCTCCAGCTCTGCTTGCCATCCCAGAAGAAGTGAGCTGTGCTCCAGAATCTAATTGCCATCGTGTGCCTCCCCTGTTAGTCCGGTTATTGGAAAATCTCACCTCGGACCGGGTAGACCCGCGGTGTGTCACTACCGTAAGTTCCTCACTCCCGCGCACGTCAGTGCACGGATGCGGAAAACTGCGCGATTCTCTTGCGCAAGATGAGGAGGATGTTTCGGCGACATTTCGCCCAGACACCCCCGCGAAGGAGGCCATGCAGGTTGTCCGCGGATCGGAGGAGCAGGCTTACCTCAAGTTCATACTGCGGGACGAATCCCGGACTGCGCCAGGCTGGAAAAATCTTGAGGAAACATCCATCCAAATAAGGAGCGCACTGTGCCCAAGGTCAACATCGAGCTCCCCACGGGGGCTTCGTCCGAACGGATTCAGGAGATCTCCGATGCTGTGCACACCGCTATGGAGAGGGCGCTTGGCACCGCCCCGGACGATCGGTTCCACCTCATCCAGGAGTACAACCCGACGCACCTTCTGCGAAACGCCGACGGCCCCGCAAACGGGCAGGGTCTCTTCGTCACGTTCTACCTGGCCGCGAGGCCCGCCGAGACGATGCAGGCGCTCTTCGACGCCACCGTTACCGAACTCGTCCAGCGCGCGGGCTTCGCACCTTCCGGGATCAACCTGCTCTCGGTGCCCGTCCCCGCGGCGAACTGGTGGTGGGACCGGAAGCCTTCCCACACCGAGCTCACCCCTGCTGGAGAGGCCCTCTGATGCCGAAGGGAACGATTGCCGTGATTGGTGGAACGGTGTGGCCTGGCCAGAGAGCTGACCTCATCCCCGACCAAACGATCGTCGCCGTCGACGGCGTCATCACTTCAGTCGGGCCGCGCGAGACCGAGACCGTGCCCGACAGTGCGCGTGTGATCGATGCGACGGGCCGGTTCGTGATCCCGGGCCTGTCAGATGCGCACGTGCACCTCACGACGAACTCTGACGAGGACTTCTATGGATCCTGGCCGACGTTCCTCAACGATCGCGCTTTGCCCGAGCAAACGCTACACGGCGTGCGCAACGGAATACGAGCATTGGCGAGCGGATTCACCACCTTGCGCGTCATGGGAATCCGCGGCGCCGGTGAGCCGCAGTACCGCGATTTCGCGGCGAAGGGACTTCTCCCAGGACCGCGCATGCTGGTTGCCCCCTGGTGGATCTCGATGACCAACGGTCACGGTGATCTCTTCTATCCCACGCACCACCCGCGCCAGGAGTGGGACACCGCCGACGGTCCGGATGAGTGCCGTAAGCTCGTGCGTATCATCTCGCGCGCTGGTGCCGACTTCATTAAGGTCATGGCATCGGGCGGCCTGTTGTCAAGCGGCGACAAGGCGTCGTGGCCGAACTACACGGTCGAGGAACTCACTGCGATCGTCGACGAGGCGCACGCGCTCGACCTCAAGGTCGCCGCCCATGCCACAGGCCGGTCCGGGATCCAGCGGGCGCTAGAGGCAGGCGTGGACAGCATCGAACACGGAATCTACATGGAGGAGGCTGAGGCGCAGCAGATGGTCGAGCAGGGAACATGGTTCGTGCCGACCATGGCGATCACCGACGGCTTCGCGCGCCCTCAACTGGGACTCGCCCCGGAGCACATCGCCAAGACGCAAGGTGTCGCCTCGCGTGCTCGCGACACGTTCCAGATGGCCCTCGATATGGGCGTCCGCATCGCCGCGGGCACGGATGGCGGGGACCACATCGCCGCCATGGGCGAGCACGCGCGCGAACTGGAGATTTACACTGAGCTCGGCATGGATCGCGTTGCTGCGCTCGAGACGGCGACGATTAACTGTGCCGAGCTGTTCGGCCTCCAGGGTCAAATCGGCGTGCTCGCCCCCGGTGCCTGCGCCGACATTGTGGTGCTCGAAGATAACCCGATTGAGGACATATACGCCCTTCGCCGCGGACGAGGAATCGTGAACGTCATCAAAGACGGCACCGACTACACCGGACTCCTCGGCCGCACATTCGAGACCGAGCCGCTTCGCGTCCCTCCAATGGACTGATCAGGCTTGCAGCTAGAACCGGGCCAACCGAAGAGCATCCGGTTGGCCCGGTTCTGTGTGTGGATTCAGACAGGAAGCGTAGTAGCTGAAAGCGGTACCGCATGCCGCTGCCAGAGGCGCCAGACACCGTCCACTTCAAGCTTCCAGACGTCGGTCATGACGAAGGAGCCATCGCGCACGACACCGCGCATCGTCGTGTCCATCTGCGCCAAGGCATGATGGGCCGCGAACCCCTCGGGATGCACTGTGAGTGTCTCCTCTACAATCCGGTAGTCCCGCGTTTCGATCTCACCAATCAACGTCAACCACTCATCCTTGGACACGATCTGCGGGGCGGGGTGGACGTACACGATCGTGAAGTCGTCGGCAAGGTACACGGCCGTAGCCTCGGCGTCTCCCGTCATGGCAACGCCCGGATAGTCAATGATGCGCTGACGCAGCGCCTCGGGTGTCTCTGTACGAACAGCAGTCATGATTCTGATCCCTCAGTCGGTGTTTCTCGTGGTGTGTATCAGGCTAGATGGGCGGCGGACCTGGCGCCTGCGCCAGTCGTAGGAAATCCTGCCAGGCATCGTAGTTCCCAGGACGAAATAGAGTGACCACGAACGCCACCCCGAGTGAGACACGCTCAACACCGTCCGCCGATCGCGCACACGGTCACCGACTTCTTGCCGATGTCCACCCCGGCAACGCGCTCGAACATCACGTCCATCAGAATCACCCATCCTTTGAAGCAAGAATCGATATCGACGCCGCCTGGAGGATCCTCTGATCAGGACACGGACCAACGTCTCTTAAGGCAGCAATCCAGCACACCCACGGACCCCGCCTCGTACACCTCTACAGGCTCCCTCGCACCAGTGTGCATCGACGTCGCCAAGCGACACCACACTTCCCATCCCCTGCACGCGGAAGGAACTTCCCATCCGTTTACAGACCCGTGAATAACCCGAGCAGGGCATAGGTGACCCACCGGGGGTGTCGCTCCGGGCAATAGGTGGATCTGGAAATCAGGCGGCCGGGTCGATGGCGACGGTGTGACCAAGACTTTCGAGCTGTGCTACCAGCCGTCGGGTACGGGCCTCGTCGTGCCGATGCTGCAGCCACTCCGGTCCGAGATCGTGGTACGGCTCGTTGCGTTCAAGCATGTAGTAGGCGCTGTCCAGGATTGAGTGAGCGCCAGCGACCTGTGCCCGTCTGGCGCCGCGGCGGGAAGCGATCCGGGCCTGCTGCGCCGGGAGGTAGGTGTTTTTACTGCGTGCCGCCGACGCGGCCGCCTCGACCAGTGCCGAGGTGAGCCACTTGTTCCCGTGCCTTCACCCGCCGGGGTCCTGTGCCCTGCTGACTCGTGGATCGCCGGCGCGACACCTGCCCAGGCCGCCAAATGCGCCGCCGACGGGAACCGCGACATGTCACCGCCGGTTTCAGCGATGATAACCTGCGCGGTTTTGAGTCCTACCCCGGGAATCGTCCGCAGCAACTCAACCTGATGGGCCCACGGGCGCGAAGCCTCCACAATGGCCTGATCAAGCGTCGCCAACGCGGCCTCAACCCGGTTCAGGCGACCCAGCATCGCAGCCACCAGCCGGGCATGATCGGCATCGAAGTGGCCCGTCAACGCCTCGATCAGGTCAGGGATCTTGGAGCGCATCTTTCCCTTCGCCAGTTGCGCCAAGACCTCCGGGTCAGCCTCCCCGGCGATCAACCCCGCGAGCATGGCACACGCGGAGACGGTGGTCACCGACGAAGCAACCGAGGAAATCTTGATGCTGGCATCTTCGAGCATCTTCTCCAAGCGCTCTGCGTCCCTGCTCCGGTCTCCCATGAGCTGCACCCGGCAACGCGTCAGCAGGCGCAGACGGCGGATCGGCGGAGGCGGCACGAACGAGGGTCGCAGCAGGCCATGCTCCAGGAGCTGGGCAATCCACTCAGCGTCTTTGACGTCTTCCGGCCGGGGACGGCCTTCATGTGGGCGGCGTTGAGAAGCCAGCACTCCATCCGCTCTTCCAAGGCATAAAACACCAGTAGGTGCTGGCCGACTCCATCGCCGCCAGCGTCACGCCTTGTCCGACCAGCCAATCCCTCATCAGCTCAAGCGAGCGCGTCATGGTACGGAACGTTCGCGTCTCACCGTAACGACCGCCGCTCGGCCCCGGGGTGCGCACGCACACGGTCACCGACTTCTTGCCGATGTCCAATCCGGCAACGCGCTCGAACATCACGTCCATCAGAATCACCAATCCTTCCAAACGAGAACCAACCCTGGCGCCGCTTGGAGGATCCGCTGATCAGGAAACAGACCCACGTGCTCTACGGCAACAATCCGGCGCACCCACGGACCCCGCGTCATACACCTCTACGGGCTCACCCGCACCAATGTGAATAGACGTCGCCAAGCGGCACAACAATTCTCACTCTTCGGCCCGCGGAAGATACTTCCGCATCAGCTACACCTCTGGCATCCAAGGAGTGACCGTGAGCGCTGGCTCACGGGGAGTCATGTAGCGATTGGGGTTGGCGTTGATGAACGAACGTGAGTGGAAAGGTTTGCAGGGAGTGCGGGAACGGCTTTGAACCGACTCGCACCTCTCAGCGGTTCTGCACGACGCGCTGCGCCAATAGGCAGCGTGACCGTCGACGGCGGCAACGGACGCAGAGAGCGACGGTCCCGCCGTCGAACAACAATGGCCCCGAAACGGAGTGCGCGTCGAAGCTCCCCGCCCATCGACCTTCCGCGAGCCAAGAACACGACGTATCCACGAGGATCTACCTCCAGCACATCGACACTCTCCAAACTACCCTCCGATCTCAGTCATCAGAACTCGAACGCGTCGAAGAGGAGAACACGGAGCAACACGACCGCATCAGACTCCTCCAAAGCGAGCTTGCCCGTCTCAAACGCGCCCAACGGACCAGTATCCAGGATTTGGCCCACGTCGCCGCCCGTTTGGTTGCAGTCTCGCACGCACAACGCGTCGCACTAGACCGCGCAACGCTCGACATCCTTCGCCGTCGCGGATGGAGACCAGCCCGTAAGCAATCCCCCATCCCCCGGCCATGACCATGTCGATCGCCCGGCTCTCCGCACAGTCCGGCCTGAAGTACCTGTTCAAGACAACGATGATGGACGACGTCTCGCCCACTCCTCGGGACGCAACCACCTACTACCTGAAGGCCGGGACACCGCAAGGCCGCTGGCTCGGCTCCGGGCTGGACGGCATCGGCCGAACAACCGGTGACCTCGTCACGGAAACCGACGCGAAGACCGTTTTCGACGACGTCACCAACCCCGATACCGGCACTCCGCTGGGCCGGGCACATGGCCAACCCACCATCGTCCAAAACAGTAGTGGGCAAAACGTTACTCGCCGCGCTGTCGCCGGATTTGACCTCACCTTCAGCGCCCCCAAGTCCGTGTCCGTGCTCTGGGCGCTGAGCCCCCGGGCCCTACAGGACCAGATCCTGCAGACCCACCACGACGCCGTCACCGCCACGCTTCACTGGCTCGAGGAATCGGTCATCCACACCCGCGCGGGCCGCAACGGCGTCGCGCGCATCGGCACTCGCGGGGCGATCGCGGCGGCGTTCGACCATTGGGAGTCACGTTCCGGGGACCCGCAGCTGCACACGCATCTGGTCATCGCCAACCGCGTCCAGCGGATCACCGACGGCGTCTGGGTCACCCTCGACTCAAGGACGCTCTACAAGGCTGCGGTTGCCGCCAGTGAGCACTACAACGGCCTGCTCTTCGACGCCCTCCACCGCAGCCTCGGGACCGACATCGACATCCGTGAGCCCGCGGCCAGCAACCACAACCCCAGCCCGCAGCTCACCGGGGTCCACGACACGTTGATCCGCGAATTCTCTCACCGATCCCGCCTTATCGAGGTCGAAACCGACCGCCTCGTCGCCGAATGGGCCGCGGCGCACGGCACTCCCCCAATGGCGACAACCACCATCAAGCTCCGCCAGCAGGCAACTCTCTCCACACGGACCCCCAAAGCCGAGACCATCGCGCCCCTGTACCAACTCTCCGTACACTGGCGGGCACGCGCCGAAGCCAAGGGCTTCGACCCCCGACTCGTGATGGCCAACACGGTCCGGAGGTCCCGGACTGCCCCTTTCCGCTCGTCAGACTTCACCGCCGAATGGGTGGACGCCGTCGCGTCGCTCACCCGGGAGCGGGTCGCCACCAAACGCGCGACCTGGAACCGCTGGAACCTCCTCGCCGAGGCCGAACGGGTCTGCGCCGCGATCCGCTGCAATTCCCTCAAGGACCGCAACGCCCTGATCGACGCCGTCGCCACCGTCGCCGAAGCCCAATCGCTGCCCCTTAACAACTACCGGTACAGCGTCCCCGCGGACGCGCAGCCCGACCTCCGGCTCGGCGAGCAGAGCGTCTTCGACTTCCACGGTTACCGCCTCTATACCGACACCACGACGCTCGCCTGCGAGGAGGCGGTCATGGAGGCACGGAACGACGGCGGCGGCCCGGCTATCCGCGCAGTCCTTGCCAAGGAGGTACTCGCCGGATACAAACACCACGGTCGGTTCGGGTTGCATGAGGACCAGTTGGCCGCGGCCGCGGAGGTGCTGCTGAGCGGAAACCGGCTCGACGCCGTCGTCGGGCCTGCCGGTACCGGCAAGACCACCACCCTCGGCGCAATCAAGGCCGCCTGGGAAGCAGAATTCGGGACCGGCACCGTCGTCGGATTGGCTCCAGCGGCGGCGAGCGCCGAGGTCCTGGGACGGGAACTCGGCGTGCTCACCGAGAACGTAAGCAAGTGGCTCTACGAGTCTGTCGGCGAGGGAGCGGGCCACAGGGCTGAGCGCTTCCTCGCGACCGAGGCGCGCCTGGGCAACTCTCTGGCTCCCAACACCCGTCTGGCGCAGGAAGCCATCCGGCTGGCCGCAGAGCAGAACAGGTGGCGGTTCCACCCGAACCAGCTTGTAGTCGTCGACGAAGCCTCCATGGTGTCCACTCTTCAGCTGTCAGCCCTGGTGCATCAGGCCCGGGCTTCCGGGGCCAAGGTCCTGTTGATGGGCGATCCAGGGCAGTTGGATGCGATCGATGCCGGCGGTGTTCTCGGTTGGCTGGACCGACAGAGCAAAACCAGCCGGTTGAGCACCATCTGGCGGTTCGAACACGCCTGGGAACGGGAAGCCTCGCTGAAGCTCCGTGCCGGGGACATCGCGGCGATCAACGACTACGACCAGCATCAGCGGATCCGGCACGGCGCTTATCTGGACATGGTCGACCAGGCCTACCTGAACTGGCAAGCCGACATCCTGGCCGGAAGGTCGTCCATCCTCATCGCCGCGGACAACGACACCGTCGGCATGCTGAACGAACGCGCCCAGGCAGACCGTGTGATCCAGGGTCATGTGGATGCCGAACGGACAGCAATTCTGGGCGACGGGATGCGTGCCGGGAGCGGTGACACGATCATCGCGCGCCGCAACGACCGCACCGTGGCCGACAGCAATGGCAACTTCATCAGCAACGGCACCCTGCTCGACGTCGTCCGTGTCGGCAGGCGCGACGGCTCCCTTACCGCGGTACGCCGGGACACCGGCGCCACCGTCACGATGCACCGAGACTATGTTGAGTCTGCAGTTGAGCTTGGATATGCGACGACGGCCCATCGCTCCCAGGGGCTCACGGTGGACGTCGGCCACAGCGTCGTCACACGGGGGCGCCTCACGCGAGAGCTTCTGTACGTGAGCATGACCCGCGGACGCATGGGAAACCACGCGTACGTCAGCGAGAACGCCTCCGACGATCACGAACCCCTCGATCCCCCCTTGCAACCGCAATGGCGGGAGATCCTGGGAGAAGTGCTCGCCGCCGAAGGTGCCGAGCGGACCGCCCACGAAGTCCGGGACGCCGAGATATCCAACGCCGACAGTTTGGAACGGCTCAGTGCCGAATACGACTACCTCGCCCAAATCGCAGCCGCCGAAGACCTGACCAAATTCCTCCAGGTGCACAGCCGCGGCAACGTTGAGGAAGTCCAGCAATCCCCCACGTGGGGCGCGACCGTAGCAGCTTGGCGCCGATCCACAGGAATAAGCCGATCAACCGCTCAGCGGATCGTCGCCAATGCGTTGGAGACAGGCACAGCGGCAAAAGACGCCACTGCGGTCATCCACGCCCGGCTCCGTAACTTCATAGCAGGAATGCCCGGAGGTGAACCTGCCCTAATCCCAGACGCGGTTCACGCTGATCGTCCCGATCTCGCCGACATGATCAGCCAGGTGGCGGAACGGATCAAGCGCAGGGCCGACGAGGTTGGCAGAAGAGCTCTCATTTCGGACTCCGAATGGAAGCGAAACCTCCTCGAGATTCTCCAGGAGGCAGTAAGCGTCGACGACACACTCCGCATGGTTGGCAGAGTCGCTGTATACCGAGACAGGTGGGGCATCGACAGCTCGCCACTTCCATTGGGACCGGTTCCGGCGGAATGCGAGTGGGAACAGAAATCGCAGTACGAGAACATTCGGCACTCTCTTGACCAGACGAGGTTCGGCTCCGTCGGGCACCATCAGTCTGGCCCGTGGGTGGAAGAGTCGGTTTCCCGAGGGGCCAGCCTTATCAATGTCGGCTGGCAACTCTAAACTGGTCGGGAGGGTATGCCATGATCTCGAACCCAGTCATCAAGCCGAAGGTTGCGACGCCCGCGCTGATTCTTGCCACCGCCGCGGTTGCGCTTTGCGCGGCGTACTTTCTTGGAAACCTGGCTCTCAGCTGGTCCCTTGATACGGCGCATATGCTCGGCCCGGCGGCTGAAGTCAGCTCCGCCGTCATCGTCGGCGCGGTCTGGCTGGTACGGTTTCGTCGCCGTCGCGCTTGGCTTCTGGAAGCCAACGCAAAGTGGCGTCACTTCGAAGATGCGCGGCGAACACACGGCACGACCGCAGAAATCACGGTGCTTAGCGTCGACGCCCTCGATCCAACCGGTTCGTGGATCACTATCAATTGGAACCGCTTCGGTCACGTTCAACCTGCATGGCTGGAGGCCCTGGCCGAACCCATCTGGGCAGGGTCGGTTCTGTTGATATCACCGGATCCGACCCAGGTAAGGCCTGGTGCGCCATGGCCGGCCACGTACTTCATACAGGCTTCGAATTGCCATGCCTGGGCTCCAAGCAAGGAAGGCATATCCGGACTGGGCCGCGAACCTCGCGCCAAGTCGATGAGCATCAAGTAGTTGGCTCCTCTCTTGCCCCGGCTGGCCGAAGGCGCGAAGTATGTCCGGCCGGGGATGCCATCTCCGCTTCGCGCCCCAGGAATTTCGGGGCCGATTTTCTCCGGGCTGGCAGGTTCGTCAACCCACTCGGCCGACCTTGGACTCCGCGGGCATCAAGGTGTCTGCCCCGGCGCATCCATGGGGTGTTGCCACCCTTGAATAGGACGGGCTGCGCCGCGAACCCCTCCTGTGTTCAGGCGACCAAGAGATTCCGGATGCTCTGGAAGAAGCCGCCGTCGGCGTCGGGCTGCGCCTTCGAACTTTCGATGGGGGTCATGGCCGCCTACGAGGATTACCTCGTGCAGCTGCTTCGCCCTTAGTTCAGACGACGGGTGAGTTACCGTTTCGAGGCACTGCCGTCCGTCATCGTCTTTGACGAGCTCGACGGGCCAAAAGGCCCCGCGGCGCCGCTTCACGCATGGTGTTCTCAGGTTCCCATTTATGTGTGTGGCAGTTCCTACCCGCTGCCCTACAAGGTGGGCTGGCACTTTCCTTGACCGAGGAGAGAGAGCCCGGTGAGGTCCCCGGCACCGAACGACACCACACCTGGGGTCTCGGAGGGATTCATGATCTGGCTCGGGTCATTGACATGGTCCAGGCCCACCACGTGACCGAGCTCGTGCTCGATCACCGCCCTAACCTGTTCCGTTCCGAGTTCCGCAGACATTCGTTGAAGGGCAGGGCCGTTCAGTTCCACCTGCCCGCTGACGTAGGTGAAGCCGGTATTCCCGAAGCTGACAGCTTCGCTGCCTCCCAGGCCCGTGACCGTTTCCCCTCGGGCAGGGTTCGTGAATTTCGGTTGTTCGGCGTGGGTTTCCCAGGCGATGAGCACAGGGGCCCACCGGTCCCCGTACCGATCCTTCTGATACGACCGATGGTCCGCGGATGGCGCCTCTGTGGTGTCGCCGTCGTTGACGAAGGTCAGTCCAGTCGCATGGGAGATCGCAGCGATAGCTTCCTGGATGAGCTCGGGGCCGACTGCCGGTGAGTTGTCGGGGCGGGTGACGTAATGGATCGCCCGGCACGGATCATAGGTGACCGGGCTGCCGTCCTCACGCTTCTGCAGGAAGGCGTAAGACTTGCTGGTCGCGGTCAGCGGTGCGGGCCGCCCAAGCGGGCCCGGGTTTTCTCCGATACCCGGTGGCGGATGATCCTTTGCCCGGAGGGCCGCCCCGCCGGCTGCAGGGCCACCTGGTGTCAAAGGTCCGATCGCACCCGGATTGGCAATGCCGGTTAGTCCACCAAGCCCGTTCAGTCTGGGCGCAAAGGGGCCCACGAAATAGAGCCCGGCCAGAAGCACGACGATACCGGTGACGATCGAAACAACTTTGGCAACCCGCCGCAGTTTTTTGGGTCGTGGGGTAGGCGCAGCTGCTTCGCGCCACGCAGTCGGGCTCGGCGTAGGCTCCCCCAGCATTTCTTCAAGCTTCCACAGGGGAATACGCTCAGGCACCTTCCGTGGCTCAGGTGCTGAACCGCCGGTGACCTGTCCGTAGTTGTCTTCCCCGTCACTCGAATCCCCCATCGTCAGAGTGTATCTCTCAGGAGGGTATCGATTCCTGAACCTTGATCCGCGGGTACCGGCTCTAAGAACAAACTCCTTCTGAGGCATGATGGGTGCATGTGTGACGGTACGTGGTCGCCCGGGCGATCAGTGATCTTTTGGCTGCCTTTGACGTCGAGGAATCGTACGTCGATGAGTTGGAGCCGTCCTACAACGTGGCCCCGACTGACACGGTGCCCCTGATTCTGGACCGTAGTTCGGGAGAGGGCGCCCCGGCGACGAGGAAGCCAGTGACCGCCCGGTGGGGTCTGGTGCCTTCGTGGGCCAAGGATCCCAAAGGCGGGGCACGCCTCATCAACGCCAGAATGGAAACCGTCACCGAGAAGCCGTCCTTCCGCAAAGCGGCTTCGGACCGGCGCGGCCTGCTCGTCGGTTATCCGGTACCCGTTGGCGGTTGTCTTTAACGGCGTTGAAAGTGGATTGGCCTTCCCCTGGATCGTTGAGGACTGGTTTATCCGGTAGCAGTCTTTAACGTCCCGTAGATTTCCCCTCCAGGCGGCGTGTCGTTTCTCGGGCCATGTGTGCCCGGCAACCTCCCGTTTCTGCGCGCCCGGGCCCTGTCCCGGCGCCAGAGGGAGAGCGCGTGCCGGAGACAAGCAGCATCGTCCGCACACCGTCCGGCAAACTCACCGAAGAACGCACCAGGAACATGCCGGAACCTCACCTCGTGCCCCGGGTCGTCAGCGACAGGGTCAATTCCGTGCGCAACAAAGGCCCTGAACTGATCGAACCGGCCACCGACGACGGCCGACCGTGGGGCGAAAAGCCGCGGGACAAAATCGAACGGGAACGTTCCCGGAATTTGCGGTAGGCTTTTTTCATGACTCTTAGGGATGCTGTCCATCGCGAAACCACCGCTGCGGTCGTGTTCGACCTCGGGGAAGTTTTGGCGACACCGCAGGACTTGTTCTTACGCTTGGCCGAGACGGCCGGGGCGCCGGCCAAGAGAGTTGAGAGGGCCTATTGGGCCTTTCGTGATGACCATGACCGCGGTGGCAGCGCCGAGGTTTTCTGGACTTCGGTCCTGTCCGAAGTTGGCGCAGCCTCGGAACCGGGGCTGGTATCAAGGCTGACATTCCTTGACGCGTCGGCCTGGGTTACCCTCCGTCCGGATGCCTTGGAGGTCTTTGGCCTCCTTGCGGGCAGTGACGTTACGGTGTCAATCCTTTCCAATGCTCCGGTCGAGTTGGCCGCCGAGGCACGCAGGCAGGAGTGGGCGAAATACGTTGACCGCTGGTTTTTCTCCGGGGAACTTCAACTGGCCAAACCGGATGCCAGGATCTATGAGCTGGTCACGGAGTCGGTCGCCGTGGATCGCTCGAAGATTCTTTTCTTCGACGACCGCCAGGTCAATGTGGATGCCGCGCTCCGGGCCGGCTGGGACGCTAGGCTGTGGACATCAGGGGCCGAGACGAAGAGCATTCTCTCCGGTTTGAACCTGATCTAGGACATTGATAGGGGTTTGGTGGAGACGCTGGGGAAGTCAAGAGGACCGACGATAAAAGACATTGCCCAAGCGGCAGGCGTCTCGAAGTCGGCAGTGTCCCGGGCGTTGCTGGGACAGGGAGAAGTGAGCCAGGACACCCGCGAGCGAGTGGAGCGCGCAGCCAGGGAAATGGGCTATGTGGCCAACGCGATGGCGCGTGGTCTGGTCAGTTCCAGCACACACACCCTTGGGGTTGTCCTGCGTGACGTTGCCAATCCCTTTTATGCGAACCTCTACGCCGCGATGCAGCGTGAAGCGGAGAAGCATGGGTACAGGGTGGTCACGGCAACAAGCGCCGGCGAACTGGAGTTGGAAGACGCCCTTGGCGCCTTGCGCACCCTGATCTCCCTCCAGGTGGATGGACTCGTCATCGCCTCGGCCCAGCTGCCGTCCGAGGACATCGTTCCGTTCATGGGACGGGTTCCGATCGTGGTGGCCGGACGTCGGGAGTCCTCGGCCTCGATCACCAGCGTCTACTGCGATGACGAAGACGGCGGTCAGCAGATGGCCGACCTGGTGGCCGCTGCCGGGCACCGGAGAGTGGCGGTGATCCTCGTGGACAAGTCCTACTCCCTGAGCCAGAACATCCGGGGGCTGTCCATGATCGACACTCTCCGGTCCAAGGGTGTCGCGGCCGACGTCTACCCGGTGAATTCCGACTCGGACGCCCCGGTTGCTGCCTCGTCCGTCATCAGCCACGGGGCCGCGACCGCAGTCATGTGTCCCACCGACGCATCCCTGGTTGCCGTTCTGGAGGTCTTCCGAGAACTCGGGCTACGAGCTCCGGAGGATATCTCCGCGACCGGCTACGATGCCCTTGGCCCCCTGGCTTCCCCGTTTCTCGGACTCACATCTTTCCATCAGCCGATAGAGGAGATTGCGACCACCTCCGTCGATTTGCTCCTCGACATGATCAAAGGTTCCCAGATCCGGGACCGGCATGTGGCCCTGCGGGGCAGTGTCAGCGCCGGCCGTACCCTGGGGCCACCCCGCGAGCCGGGGGCGGCTTCGGCTCGGTAGCCGCCCCGCTACCCTTGGTCAGTCATCGACCTCGCTCGCCCACCACCGGCTTGAGGTCACCTTGGGATCAAGGCTGATCCTTTGAACGGCTCGCTCCAGCAGGCCGGCGTCATCGGTGCTGTCGGCGGTAACCGTTGCCACGACCGTGACTTTGGAGTCCTTCCCTGAACTGATGTGCAGGGAAGTCAGCGACAACTCCGGCCTCGTCACGCTTTGCAGAACGAGTGCCTTGATCCGCGATTCACTCTTCTCTGTCGTAACGACCTCCAGGACGAAGTCCAAAGACTCCTCGGATCCGGCTGCCGGGGGCAACTGCGCCTGGGTCTTGCGGTTGACCAACCGGCTGAGCGGCCTCAAGCAGGTATTCGTGGCGACGATCGCCAGGCACCCGATAATGGCCACCAGCGGAAGGCCGGCGCCCGCCAGGGAACCGACGGCGGCGGCGCACCAGAGTGTGGCCGCCGTGGTTACTCCCCGGACACTGAGGCCCTCCCGGATGATCACTCCTGCCCCGAGAAAGCCGATCCCGGAGACAACCTGGGCTGCCACTCTCGTAGGATCCGCACCTACCCCCTTGCCGAGGGCCACCGCGCCCAATATGACGAACAGGGCCGCGCCGACCGATACCAGGGCGTTGGTGCGGATCCCGGCAGTCCTGAGCCGCCACTGGCGTTCAAGCCCGATTCCTGAACCCAAAAGGATTGCCAGGACGATCCTCAGTGTCAGATCAATGGTTGTTGAATCCTCAGACATCCCAAATCCTTACATTCGACACACGTTTGCCGGGCTCTTTGAGACTCTTCCCAAATTGCACGGCACGTACGGGAACGTTCCCGTCAGTGACCAATCAGCGTACTTTCCAACAATGCCCTTTGCAAGATCCCCGTTAAATCGCCAATTTTCACGAGACGTTTCCTTGATCTTCACCTTCCGCTGAAATAGTATGAAGACGGGCGCCGGGAACGTTCCCGTAAAGATGCGGGTCGAAGGAGAAGAATTCATGTCACACCAAAAGCCAAACGTGAGGCGCACCAGGCCAGGGCTGGGGCCATGGATGGTGTTGCCTGCCCTCATTCTGTTGGCCGTCTTCATTTACCGGCCCCTCGCCCGCGGAGTGCAGCTCAGCCTGACAGGCAGCGACCTGTTCGGAAATCCGTCCCGCTTCGTTGGCACAGCCAACTACTACGAGTTCTTCACGGATCCTTCCTTCCAGCGCACGCTATGGGTTTCACTCACGATCGCAGTTGTATCGATGCTCATGTCGGTCGGCGTGGCTCTGACGGCTGTCCTTCTCATCAGAAGGTGGCTCCCCGGCCGGGGGCTCTTTCAAATCGTCTTTTCACTGCCCTTTGCGTACTCCGCGGCCTCGGCTTCGGCCGTCTTCTTCGGCCTGTTCGCCCCGTCCGTCGGCACCATCAATCTCCTGCTGGCAGGAATGGGCATCACGGGTCCGCCCTGGCTGCAAAGTACACCGTGGGCCATTTTTTCGATTGCCGCTACGACGGCATGGTACGAGTCGGGGTTCGCGTTCCTCGTTCTGACGGCCGCCATCAAGAACATCCCTGACGAAATCATCGAGGCCGCGGACCTGGACGGATCATCCGGGTTCCGGATGGCACGATCGATGCTGGTGCCCCTGATGCGCCCGAGCCTGTTCTTTCTCTTCGTGACACAAACCATCTCCGGCCTGCAGACCTTCACCCAGATCTATGTCCTCACCCGCGGAGGTCCCTCGGACAGCACCACGACCCTGGTCTTTGACCTGTACCAGCTGGCCTTCGGGCAGGGAGTGCCCGACTTCGGCCGTGCCTCGGTCATTGCCGTCTTCCTGGTCATCATCGTCGCAGCGGTCACCGCCGCCCAGTTCAAGCTTGCCAATCGAAAGGCCGCCTCGTGATTACCGCCCAGGCTCCGGCGAATTCCGTGCAGATCCGACGGGCCTCCAGAATGCGCAAACTACGCAAGGCAGACCTACCACGGCTCTGCGCTGCCCTGATTTTGCTGATCGTGATGGCATTTCCGATTTACATCACGTTCGCCACAGGCCTCTTCCCCAACGGGGCACTCGTGCGCGGCGGACTCTTCCCTCCTCTGGGTCAGCTGACCTTGGACAATTTTGGCGCAGCGATGAGGTCAATACCCTTGGGACAGCAGTACCTCACCAGCTTGTTCGTCGTGACCCTGCAAACGGGAGCCCAGCTTCTTACCTCAGCACTGGCGGCGTACGCTCTGGTCTTTCCGCGCTGGCGGGGGCGGAATATCGCCTTCGTCCTCATCATCGCCACCCTGGCCGTCCCCGGGGAAAGCCTCATCATTCCCAACTATGAGCTGGTCACTCAAATGGGGCTCAGGGACACGATCCTCGGGATCATCATTCCTTTCCTGGCGGTCGGATACCCGGTCTTCCTGTTGCGGCAGGCCTTCGACGCGCTTCCGCGGGAACTTTGGGACGCCTCCAGAATCGACGGCTGCGGTGACCTGCGCTCATTGTTCCTCGTGGTGATGCCCGCATGCCGCAGCCAGGTCACTACGGCGGTGCTGTGGAGCGCCCTGGCGGCATGGAACGGATTCTTCTGGCCCCTGCTGATCACCGACTCCCCGACGAACCGCACCGTCCAGGTCGGACTCTCACAACTCGTGACCGCTGAGACCACAAGTCCTTCGGTCATCTTCGCAGGAACAGCACTCGTGCTGATCCCGACTGTCGTCCTTGTCATTGCCAGCCAGCGTCTTCTGCTGTCCGGCATGTCACGCGGCGTCCTCAAATAAGCCCAAAAACAAGCCCCCACGTCCCGCTACTCAGAACCCGACTTCAAAAGGAAAATCATGAAAAAGAAAGCACTGGCCGGCATGGCCGCCGGACTCCTCGCCCTAAGCCTGGCTGCCTGTTCGGGCACCGGTACGCCTCCCACGGAACAAACCCCAGCGGCGCCCGGCCCAAGCGCCCTGGCCGCGGCGCAAGGAACGACCTCGATTTCGATCTGGCACGGGCTGGGGGGCAAGAACGGCGAAGCGTTCGACGCCCTCATCAAACAGTTCAACGATCAAAACAAAGGCAAGATCAACGTCACCTCCAACTTCCAGGGAAGCTACACCGACCTGCTCGCCAAGTACACCGCCGGGCTCCGGGACAACTCCTCCCCCACCGTCCTTTTGGCCGGCGATATTGCCTCCGGCTACCTGAACGACGTCAAGCGAAGCATTTCGCCGGCCGACATGGCAAAGGCGAACCCTGACGGCCTCAATCTGGACGAAATCCGGGATGCCGGCAAGAACTACTACAGCGCCAACGGCAAAATCGCGGCAGTTCCGATGAACATGTCAACGCCCGTACTCTGGGTCAACAAGGACCTTCTTGCCCAAGCCGGCGTCGACCCCTCCACGCCGATGACAACCCTGTCAGAAGTCGCAACCGTAGCGACCAAAGTAAAGAACGCCACCGGCAAAGCCGGAATCGTCCAGCCCTTTGACGGATGGTGGTTCGAACAGATGACCGCAGGCTCCGGAAACCTCTACTGCACCCCCGACAACGGCCGCGGCGCGGGCGGCCAGGCCACCGCCGTCAGCCTGACCGCGGACAAGCAAAAGGCCGCATTCAAGACCATGGCCGACCTGTATACCTCCAAGGTCGGGCTGGACGTGGGAGTCGACGGCAACGCGGCCCTCACCGCGTTCACCGCCGGCCAGGTCGCACTCATGCTCAACAGCTCCGGCGCTGCCGGGGGCATTGGAAACGGAGCCAAATTCAACTACACCGCCCTTCCGTATCCCACAACCGGAGACAAAACCTCTTCCGGGCCGTTGATCGGAGGCTCGGCGCTATGGCTGAGCAGCACCGCCAGCGACGCCCAGAAAGTGGCCGGCTGGAAACTCATCTCCTTCCTGGCCTGGGCCCAGTCCCAGGAGACCTTCAGCCAGGCCACGGGCTACGTTCCGGTGAATACGAAAGTAGACACCTCGCCAACACATCAAGCCTTCCTGAAATCCAACCCCTCAGCCTCCGTCTTCGCCGAGCAGATCAACAAAACCCCGTCGGTTCCAGCCACCGCCGGCTGCCTGAGCGGTGCCATGACGGCCATCCGCTCCGCCGTCGTTTCCCAGATGCAGGCAGCCTTCTCCGGAACGGTCTCACTCGAGAACGCCCTGAAGAAAGCCGAAGAAGACTCCAACAAAGCCATCTCCCAGTACCGGCAGCAACTTGGCTGAACAACACACAGAAAGACCCGATCAATTGTCTTCAACACGCTATGGAATCTTCCTCAGACCAGACCCGATGACCTGTTGGGTGCTGGCCCAGCTCAACCTCGTTCTCAAACAGCAATTCGGTCTGGTATCGGCGGCGGCGTTCCCTCCCCACGCCACGTTGGTGGGCAACCTGCACACGGACGTAACCCAGGATGAACTCGTCAAACGCCTATCCCCGGTGTTTGAGAACGCGCCCCTCATAGAGATACACAACACAGGCCTTCAACGCGTCGGAGACTGCTTCCTCTTCAACGTCCACGAGGACGGCCAAGGGCACGCAAACCTCCCCTTGACGGAGATCGCAGACGCAGTCCGCGAAGCCGTAATGCCGGTATCGGTTCCCGTCAATGACTTCCTTGTGGCGCCCGTCGAGGAGGGAACATTCTGGGGCCACCTGTCCGTCGCCTCACACGACCTCCTCATAAACCCCGGGCTGGCCGACGAGGTCGGCAAGTTCCTCGCCGAGCTGCCGCTCACGCCGCCCGCCGCATTCCGGGCCGAGGTCTATTCCCTTTACGAATTCAACAGCAATTGGGATTCGCACTGGTGGCAAACCCTGACCTGGCGACACCTCAAATCCTGGGAAGCCGGCCGGTCCACAGGATAGGACCACACAAGAGGACGACACACAGCGGCCGAATTTTGATCTGGAAAAACGGGGGCCGGGAACCATCGGATCCCGGCCCCCATCCCCGCGGCCATGAGTCCGGACTTCAGAATCCCAGCCGCAGGAACTGAAGAGGATTCACATTGGCGCAACGAACGGCCACAGGAACAAGGGCTCGCCGCACCGGCGCGACGATCGAAGACGTGGCCGCGGCGGCCGGTGTCTCCAACGCCACCGTCTCCCGCGCAATCAGAGGCCTTCCCAGGGTCGCGCAACCCACACGCACGAGGATCCTCGAGATCGCCAAAACGCTGGGCTACACACCATCAGCCTCTGCCACAGGGCTCGCCACAGGCAGGACCCGAAGCATCGGCGTCGTGACTTCCTCGCTTCGCCATCCTGCATACAGTGCCGCCCTTGAAGGCGCAGAAAAGGCACTCCACCAACGGGAATACTCACTGATCCTGCTCCATCACCCGCATCTACCGACAAGCCCACAACCCCACACGAACTTGAATATGCTCCGCCGACGCGTGGACGCCCTTCTGATTCTGGGAGCCCGGACACTGGGACAGAACCAGATAGAGCAATTTATCCGGGACGGAATCCCATGCATTGTGATCAGGATGCACAACGAACAAGACGACGGTATCCAGATACAGGCTGCGGTCACCGCAATCTGCCATCTGGTTCAGCTGGGGCACGCGGACCTCGTATTGTTCCAGGACGGAGCCACGACCGGGTTCCAACTCCGTTTGAAGGCACGCGGGTTAGAACATTGTGCGAACGCTTTGAATGCCGCCGGCATCCGGCCCAGGGAAATCCGGGTTGAAACCCGATCCGCGGCAATCCGCAATAGCCGGAAGGCGTTCAGCCGGCTCTGGGCCGAAACCGGGCCAAAGCCGACCGCAATCGTCTGCGCTTCCGACGAGATCGCTCTGGGCGTGCTCTTGGAAGCCGGGCACATAGGCATCACAATTCCGAAGGACCTGTCCATCGTGGGAATGGACGGCCAGAACCTAAGCGAAGCGCTAGGACTGACATCAGTCAGCCACCAGCCCGCCCGGAGGGCAAATGCGGGAATCCATAGACTCCTCGACGCCCTGGAAGGTGACCACGGCATCACCTACGCGGGCGAAAGTTCCCCAGAACTCGTGATCCGGCAGTCGACAGCACCACGAAAACAGGAGCGGGCGTAGGTCCCACAACACCGGAGCGGACTGGCAGGAGCATTGACTCCGGAAGCGGCCAATCACCGGCACCGCAGGCCGAGACAGAGACGCGCCCGAGGCCATTGCCCCTGCGATAACTGTCTGAGCGCTGAGAATGGAAGCCCCGAGAAGCAGCAGCTGCCGGGGGCTTCGTTCGGAGACCTGATGTTAGCCCCAGCCGCATAGTTGATGCTCGACCGGGCTCGAATCTGCTTCTATCCACTCTTATCCAGAAGAACGGATAAGCCGCTTCTTTTGATGACGCGTCTTCATCGACTCCACCTCGGCTGACCTTTGCCCACAAGTTCAAGGACCACAGATAACCCGGCCAACGGCTACTACGAGTGGGAAAAAACCACAGGGCGGCGGGAAGATCGCCACGTACCTGCACGGGGCCGACGACCAGATCCTCGGATTCGCGGCTTTGTTCGAGAACTAGGCGGATCCGTCCCTGCCGAATGATCACCCGGACAAGTGGCTTAGGACCGCAACGATCATCACTACGGCGGCACGGGATGCCCTTGGGCATATTCATGACCGGACGCCGCTGATCGTGCCGCCGGAGATGTTTTCGGATTGGCTGGATCCGGCGACGACCTCCGAGGCCGACGTCCGGGCGCTGCTGGATTCCATGCCCGAACCACTCCTGGTGCCCCGGGTCGTGAGCGACAGGGTGAATTCGGTGAGGAACAACGGCCCTGAACTCATCCAACCGGCCGCTTGAGGCAGCTTTCAGGACGTGGTGGTGGACGATGTGGAGCCGAAGTCATTTGGGCTCACGGACGAGCAGATTGCTCTGCCTCCGTCCATGGGAGGCCCAACGCGAAAGTCGCCGCGAAAGCAGGCTGAACCAAAGGTCGATCCACCGGAGATGCTGATCCCCAACGAGCAGATGACCGATGAAAAATGGGCGGCTTGGGACTGGCCTGTCGATCATGGCAAGCTTCCCTCCGACAAGCGGACCGTGGCCTTGATCCTGTGGCGCAGAGACGGGAACATCTGCCAGGTCTGCGGGCTGAAAGTCGACATCGCCCTCCGCAACCGGCACCCCGGGATGGCCAGCGTGGACCACATTATTCCCATGCGCCGGTACGCCCCGAAATACGAGACCGATCATCTGAATGTCTGGGGCAACGTCCGGCTGTCCCATCTTTGCTGCAACATCGCCCACGTCGACGTCGATGCAGAATTGATTTGGCAAGAATAGGCGACCAATGGGCGGCCAACCGGTTCCTTTGGTGAGGAATGGACTACATCGGAGTCGTCCACAGATCCGAGTGACCGGACAACATAGCCAGATCGCTCCCGGGCTATGCCGAAGCCGGTCTCGGGAGGCTGAGGGTGCTGAGGTCCCAAGCGTTGCTGGCTTGGAGGGACATGCCCCATGGGCCGGTGCGGCGGGTGTTGCCTTCGATCAGCAGCAGGTTGATGGAGAACAGGATGGGAGGGGTACCTTTTCCTGGGCGTCGCTGAAGAAGGTGGCGTCCACGCAGCCGGTGCCGTCGTCGATGCTGATGAAGACGACGCGTTTTCCGCCGCGCATGGGCGGTGTCTGGGTGGCGACCCGGATCCCCGCGACCAAGACTTTGGAGCCGTTGCGCAGGTTCAGGAGGTCTTGGGCTTTGGTGACGCCGAGCCGCTCCAGGAGCGGCTGGTAGGAGTCGATCAGGTGGTGGCTGACGTCCAGTGCCAGGATGTCCAGCTCCTCCCGGGTGATCTCCAGATCACTTAGTTCGGGCATGGTGGCCGGGATCGTCGGTGCGTCGATGGCCGGGAGCGGGAGGGCGAGCTGGCCGGGGATAACCTGCAGCCGTTTCGCGGTGCGGGTGGCCTGGTTCCGGGCGGCGATTCCAGGTCGGGTCCGTCTGCTCTGCCCGGTGTAGAGGGGGTCCAGGGCCCCGACGAGCGCCAGGCTTTGCACGGTGGAGGCGCGCAGCCGGGCGCGTTCCTTCAGGTCCGCCATGGAGTCGAAGGGCCGTTCGGTGAGGATCCGGTGGATTTCCCGGGCCTGGATGCCTTTCACGTCGGCCAGGGACATGCGGATCCCCAGCCGGCCGTCGGCAGTCTGTTCGGTGACGTATTCGTCGGTGGAGCGGTTGACGTCCAGGGGCAGGATGGGGATTCCGAGGCGGCGGGCTTCGGCGACGAGCAGGCGTTTGGGGTACATGCCGGGGTCATGGGTCCAGAGCCCGGCCATGAACTGGACCGGGTAGTGGGTTTTCAGCCAGGCCGACTGGAACGTGGGTTTGGCGAAGGCGGCGCCGTGGGCGCGGCAGAAACCGAAGGACCCGAAGCCTTTGACGACGCCCCAGACCTTGTCGATCACCCAGGGCGTGTAGCCGCGCTCGGCGGCCTTCTCGTGGAAGAACTTTTCGACCCCCGGGAGGCGGTCCTCGTCGCTGAGGAAGCGCCGGAGCACGTCGGCGTAGGCGAGCCCGCAGCCGGTGAACCTGTCGATGATGCGCATGAGCTGTTCGTGGTAGACCACGATCCCGTAGGTGTTCCTCAGGAAGGGTTCCAGGTCGGGGTGGAGCTGTTCGACGGTTTCCCAGCCGCCGCGCCGGTTCAGGAACGGTTTGACCATGTCGGCCTGCATCGGGCCCGGGCGGAAGAGGCTGATGTCGGTGATCAGGTCATCGAACACGGCCGGCTGCAGTTTGCCGACGAGTTCGCGCTGGCCCGGGGATTCGATCTGGAAACACCCCAGCGTGTGCGTGGAGCGGATCAGCTCGAAGGTCGGCTCATCCTCCAGGGGCACCGCTTCGAGGTCGACGGTCTCCCCGGTGGTGCGTCGGATTTCGGCGACGGCGTAGGCCATGGCCGACTGCATCCTCACGCCGAGGACGTCGAGTTTGATCATGCCCATCGGGTCCATGTCGTGTTTGTCGTACTGGGACATCGGCAGGCCCATCCCGGACGGCTGCACCGGGGTGCGGTCCAGCAGTGAGGTGTCGGAGAGGATGACGCCGCAAGGGTGCATGGAGATATGGCGCGGCAACCTGTCCAGACGCTCGGTGATGTCCACCAACAGATCCAGCTGCCGGCTGCCTTCCACGCGTTCGGCCAGGTCCCGGAGTTCGGGTTTCTCGGCCATGGCTTCGCGGAAGTGGGAGGCGGAGAAGCGCCAGAGGTTCTTGGCGATCCCGTCGATGTCCTCGGGGTCCATGCCCAGGACCATGCCGGCGTCCCTTGCTGCGCCGCGGGCCCGGTAGCCGGACTGCATGGACATGAGCGTGACGCGTTCCGGGCCGAAGCGGCGGAAGATCTCGTGGTAGATGTCGTGCCGTCGTGCGGATTCGACGTCGATGTCGACATCGGGCAGGGTCCGGCGCCGGGTGCTGAGAAACCGTTCGAAGAGCAGGTCGTGGCGGATCGGATCGACAAACGAGATGCCCAGGGCGTAGTTGACCAGGGACCCGGCCCCGGATCCCGGGCCGCGGAGCGGATGCCCATGTCCCGGATGAGCCGGGCGACCTCGGCCACGGTCAGGAAGTAGGACGCGAACCCCAGATCGGCAATGGTGTCCATCTCCAACCGCAACCTGGACTCCACGACCTCCAAAGCGGTCTTGTCTGCGCCCGGGTATAGGATGTTGGCCCCGGCCCTGGCCCGTTCCCACAGCACCGTGAGCGGGTCGCCGACGATGCCGATGATGGAGGCTTCGGGCATGACCGGCACACCCCAGCCGGCATCACTGACGGGGTCGATCCGGCACCTGTCCGCCAGGGCCTCGGTCTCGACGAGCAGGTCTTTCGCGGCCGCGGCACCGGCCTGGCCGATCGCGGCGATCTCCACGGCGAGGGCCTTCATCATCGAGGCCGGTTTCAGCCAGGCCTGTGCCGTCGGCTGGACGCCGGTGTCATCCAGGCGGCGCACCGCGCGGGCGGCATCCAGGATGTCCGCGGTGATCGCCCCATCGGGCAGAACGTAGCGGACGGCATTGCTCAACACCGCCGCAACGTTCGCCCTGCCGGCCAGGCGGAGCATCCGGGTGGCGTGGGTGTGGCTGAACGGCAGCCCGGGTGAGGAAAGGTGGGAGACGACCTCGACCCTCAACACCTCCCTCGGGAGTGCGCCAAGCCATAGTTCCATCAGTGCCATGCCGTCACCGCGGGTCCCGACCTTGAGTCCGACGTCGGACAGCGGCCCGAGCAGCACCGTCCCCACCGGGCCGGCATCCGTGAGAAGGCGCGCAGCAATCTCCGCCCGGGTCACCCCGACGGTCTTGCGGGCGTGGGCGGCCGAGACCAGCCGGCACAAGGCCGCGTATCCGGCGCCCTGGTTGTGCCCGTGGGCCAGGACAACGACCCGCCCGCCCACGGTCCCGTTTTCATCGAGGACGGCCAGCTCGACGCCGAGGATCGGATCGATTCCTGCCGCGACGCAGGCACCGATGTGTTTGGGGATCCCGTAGAGCCCGTCGCGGTCGGTCACGGCCAGGGCGTCCGCTCCCCCGGCCTTCGCCGCGGCCGCCAGGGTGCCCGGCCAATCCACCCCATAGTGGGCGGAAAACGCCGAGGAGACGTGCAAGTGCGTAAACATCAGGAGCTTCTAGCCGAGGATGCGGGCTAGCACCCAATCGGAGTCGTCACGGACCAGCTCGAACACGCGCTCGGCCGAACGACCGCGGCCGGCCGCGGTAATACGCCAGGTCTCCGTCTCGAGCACCTGCGGGCCGATGCCCTTGTGGGTGCGGGCCTGTTCGACCCACCATGGGCGCCGGGTGTAGAACCGCAGAGGGGTCTCGGTGCTCCGGTACTGCCGGTGCCGCCACTCAAAACCCAGGGGGCAGCCGTCCGGAGTGGTCCGCACTAACACACGCTCGTCAACATCCAGCACTAGAACACACCTATTAGGTATCTGCTTAGCTGAAGTAGGCTGGGCAGATGGCCGATTTGACGCCGCAGATGCCGCGAGCTGGCGTGGATTACCCGAAGACTTTCGGGGAGTTCCAGGACTGGTTCAGCACGGATGAGGCCTGCTTCGAGTACCTCGCGAGGCTGCGCTGGCCCGACGAGTTCGTCTGCCCTAAGTGCGGCGCCCGTGACTATTGGCGCACAGGCGCAGGGCTGTGGATGTGCAAGGCGTGTTCGCGCCGGACGTCGGTGACGGCAAGGACGATCTTCGCCCGCACTCGCACGCCGCTGCGGACTTGGTTCGCGGCGGTGTGGTTTGTGACCTCCCAGAAGAATGGTGTGTCCGCTCTGGGGCTGCAGCGGGTCCTGGGGTTGAATTCCTATGAGACGGCGTGGGCGTGGATGCACAAGCTCCGCCGGGCCATGGTCCGGCCCGAGCGCGAGATGCTCTCCGGGCTGGTCGAGGTCGACGAGAGCTTCATCGGCGGCGTCCACCGCGGTCTGCCCGGCGTCGGCCCGGACAAGATCTCGGTCCTGGTCGCCGCTGAGCACCTGGACCATAACCGGATCGGACGGATCCGCCTCGAGCCCGGGCCCACCGACCGCAGGCTCGCCCTAGTGAAGTTCGGCCAGCGCGTCATCGCACCCGGCTCCACCATCCGCACCGACGGGGCGAGGCAGCTCCGGCGCTTCGCTGACCTCGGCTACCAGCACGAGTACTTCACCCAGCTCGGCTCGGACATCCCGGCGCACGTGAACATGCCCGCGGTCCATATGGCGGCCTCCCAGCTCAAGCGTTGGATCGACGGCACCCTGCACCAGGGCATCTCCCGGGAACAGCTGGCCTACTACCTCGACGAGTTCACCTTCCGCTTCAACCGGAGAACAGCCAGAAGCCGCGGACTGCTGTTCTATCGGCTCCTCCAACAGACCACGAACACCGATCCCGCGCCACTGAAAGACCTCGTCATCCCGCACGACGAGTGAGAGGGGCCGACTCGCGTGCCAGTGCTTCGGTGCAGTGCTTTATCGGTGCGCTAAGGACGAGAGCTCCATTTGAAGCGCTGCTCCCGGCTCATCACCCGATTTCGCTGGCTCATGTCGTGGGACAGAGCGAAAGGGCGGTTGGTACCCGATCATTCATCCGCATCCGGCCAACAAGGTCGAGCATGTCGGCCCGCTCGTCTGCCGCCAGTGGCTGCTCGTCCTCAGACAGCACGTCAGCCATTTGTTCAAGGGCCAGTCCGAGTTCGCCCACATCAATGAACTCAAAGATCAACATTAGGTCCTTGGCCGGGATCCGGTCATCGAGTCGGATGAGGAGGCCACGCAGTATGCCAGCAATCTCTTTGTAATCGATGCGCTCCACGACACCGATTGTCTCAGACCGAAAGCATTAATTTGCCGGCGCCCTAAACAGCGTTTCGTCCGGCTACTCCCTGCCCATCAGTCGCAGCAACAAAGCGCTCGTCGGCCCCCACCAATCTGGCCGACTCCGCATACGCGGACGAACTTCAGCTAAGCAGATACCTAATACACACCTTCTAAGAGAAAAACTATTAATAGAATATGCGTTTGACACTACGTGTCGCCACCGACAGTTTTAAGGAAGGACCAAGAATCAACGACCTTACGCCGCAGTTCGAGTATCTGCTTTCAGCAATGGTGATAGTCGGCGCCCCGCATAGTAGTGCTGTTAGTCAGGGTCTGCGTATCGGCCTCAGGGGCGTGCGCGCGGTTCCACGTCGTGGGTGTTCGGGGTCGCGATCGTGCGATAGGTTGCCGTATGACGCATCCACGGCGCGGGGAATACGAATGACCCACATCTGTGGGCACACCTCGTCTCGGGCTCCAGGCGATGTTCCTGAGGAAGTGCCCGCATGAAGGCGGACACGCTCCGGGAGTCGATGATGGAAGCGGCCGGTGACCGCTGGCTCAGCGCCTCCGACTTAGTCGCCGTCGCGAGGAGCACAGGTGAGCTTTCGGATCATCGACGGGTTAGGCAACTCACCCTCGAAACGATCAAAGAGCTGGTTTCCGAAGGACTATTGGTTCCGGGAGCATTCGGAACCGGCCGGTATATGGTCTGGACGCTGACAGGCACGGATGCGGCGCGCAAGGTCGCGAGCGAGTGGAACACGAGCGCCATGTCCCGCACATGGTTCACGGCAAAGGCCAACCTGACCTCGTCCGAGCTCGGCAATCTTCCACAGAGAACCCCTCGCCACTCTGTACGCGAAAACCATCCAAGCTCCGTCGGCGGTCACAGGCAGCGAGGCGACGGGACCATGGGTCCAGATCACCAGGGAAATCCGCATAGAGGCCACCATACCGCCAGTCTCCGCACCTCCGACGTGGAAAGGCAGCTGGCTTCGCAGGAGGCTCTGGCTCAAACGCGCCGCTGCTGTCATCGTCATCGCATCGGTCTCAGGCTGGCTAGGATGGGCCGTCACCGCGGGGATCAACCACGCACTCGCCAGCCACACCAAGACCGATGGAACAGTCACGGCACAAACCGATACCTCGGCGCGCCGCGATTCCTCGTGCCAGCTAGACGTGGACTACACCGTCAATGGCCGCCAACTGCACAGCGACGCCAAAGTAAACGCGAACTGCAACACGCTGCCCGGGCCAGGGTTCCGCACAACTATCGACGTCGACACAGGCAATCCGCAAGACATCTGGATCGACGGTGCCAACGACGCGAACCATCCCAATCCCCTGACCATGGGCATATTTCTCCTAATCCTCCCGCCCGCAATCGCCCTCGTACTCATGAATGAGCTAGGAGACTATGGCGGAATCCGGAAATTACTCGCCTCGGGAGCCCAGTGGCGCCAAGTCGAGGTCACGGTCACACGGAAGACCGCCGGCCGGAACGGCGTCACGATCCGCCTCGAAGCGAAGGACCCCGCCGGAAACCGGCGCTCGTTCTATATTTTCTATCGGTTCGTAAGCCCGATCGGCCCCGCAAGTAAGGGCGACAAAGTCAGCCTTAGGCTCATCGCGGACGGCAAGCGGCGGGCGCTCGTCCAGAGGCCCGACAACGGCCGAACATGCGTGGCACGCATCAGCAGATCTAGTTGGCCACGCGGATAAATGCATCGCGTAGCAAGTGACGGCCCCACCCGTCAGCCCCGACCCGCCGCTTCGTTGCCCTGCCATCGGCGGACCGTGCAATTCTGCGACAAGGATCGAGACAAAAGACTCCGATGCGCCAACATGGGCACATCGGATCTTATGCTCAACAGATGCCGCACGGCAGCTAGTAACTCATCTCACTCCCCTGCGCCGCCCCGAAAGGGGGCACCACCACCGGGTTCTTGGTCGCGATGTTGTACACGGGCGAGGCGGTCTCCGCTGCAGCTGACGCCTGGAGATCGGTCCCAACGCCGGCATCCGGTCCAGCGGCCGCGGTGTGGGCCGATCGCTGATAGACGGCAGTGCCAAAGCGCAGGTCCGGGCCGATCGTGTCGGCAACGATGCGGCGGGCCTCGCGCTTCTCACCGTCCTTCTCGTAGGACCGAAATTCGAGCTCTCCCGCCACTGTGACTGGGTCGCCCTTCTTGAGTGAGTTCGCGGCGTTCTCTGCAAGCGCACGGAAGGCGGAGACGTTGTGGAAGACTGGTTCGCCGTCCTGCCAAGTCCCGTCCGCTCCTTGGATTCGCTGATTCACAGCGACGCGCAA
The DNA here is from genome assembly GCA_041360635.1 of bacterium RCC_150. Taxonomy (GTDB): domain Bacteria; phylum Actinomycetota; class Actinomycetes; order Actinomycetales; family Micrococcaceae; genus Arthrobacter. The sequence continues at coordinate 70,148 of JBFUPP010000003.1, forward strand.
CTTGGCGTGGGCCACTCCGGACTCGCCGTAGGTGAGCTCGGGATTGGCGACGAGATTGCCGGCGATGCTGATGGGGATTTTGGTGCTCATTGTTTTTTCCTTTCCAGTCCCGGCGGGACTCTCCCGCCGGACAAATAGTTTGAGTCAGACTCCAGGGCCCGCAATTGTTGGCCCGTCCACAGACGCCGCAGGCAGCCCAACACCAACGTACGACACCGGCCTCTCAAGCCGAGGCCCGGCTTCGACGGCGGGAAATTTGCCACCGAACCCGGCCGGGTGAGTCTCTTCGAGGATCCCCTTGGCTGCTGCTGTGACGCGTCCGAGCACGGACTTCGCGATGTCCACACGGGATGCAGGCAGGCGGCCGCCGGGCGCCCGCCCAGAAGCCACGTTCTCTGTCTCTGTGACGGCGTCTGCCCATCCGGCAAGGTAGGAAGCCGATTGTGGTCCGCGGTCGATCCCATGAGCCCGCAGAACCGTGTAGGCGACAGATTCGGCCTCGACTTCAGCAAGTCCACGGTGGTCTGCACTGCTGCCGTAAAGCCGCCCGACGTCGTCGTCCGGGCCGTGCAGCAGTACGTGCCCGAGCTCGTGGGCAAGTACCGCGGTGCGCTCCTCGGTGCTTAGCCACGCTCCCACTTGGACGCGGTGCTTGGCGAAATCCGTGTAGCCGCTGGTGAGTCCGTATTGGGCGGCGTCGACGTGGACTTCGAAGCCGTGCCGGTGAGCGACCTCTGCCAACGATCCGAAAAGCTGTGAGGCGTCGACGCCGGGTCCGGTGCCGTCTCGCGGCACGAGCAGCGGAGTCCCTTGGGTTTGCGAGACATCAAAGACTGCCTGTCCGCGCCACCCGGTGATGACCGTCTTCTTTCCGTCGTCGACGGCCGCGCGGGGAACCTTCTCTCCGACGCGTACCCGCTGCCGGGTCCCATCGGGAAGCGTGAATTCCTGCATGCGTGCTGTGCGCGGCGCAATCACCCACAGGGCGTGCTCACCCTTCAGCACTGTGCGGCCGTGGCGTTCCCATTCCCTGTACCCCGCGACGAGCGTGGGCTCTTCGGTACCGCGCTGTGCCATCTGCATCATGAGGAGGGCCACGTTCCCGCCGGAGTATCGCCACAGCGTGGCCGAAGCGTCCAGCAGTACCTGCCAGTGGGAAGGTGATTCAACGGCTTGTTCCAGGATCGCGTGGAGGCCCTCCGTCAGGACGGAGATGCGTTCCTCCGGTGTCATCCTCGACTGGCCCAAAGCCACCAAGGCGGGCGCAGGATCCTGCGCCTCGGAGCGCGATACGCCCTCACCTCTAGGAGCCACGACAGCCACCTCCATGCTTCTTGGAATCCGTAAACGCGGATATCTGTTCATGTCCTCAGACGCGCGGACGGCATGACTTCAGAATTCGGCCCCGAGCTGATGGTGAGCTGCCTGCCACTCGATGAACTCTGGACCATCCACCGTGAGAACTCTTGGGGTGGGTTCTTTGTGTGACTGCAGGCCGACGCAGCCGGCTGTCCGTGTGTGGGTTCTGAGGCGTTCGACGGCGTGTGGCAGCCGTTCGTGAAAGGCCAACGGCCCGAAGCCGGCATCGTCGGCGGTGTAAGACGCCTGTTCTGCCCGTTGCAGGGCGTAGAGCTCGGCGACGATCTCGGGGTGCTTCCACCAGCAGTCCGGGACTACCGACGTCGTCAGTTGGTAGGTGGCGACCAGCCATCTCACCCAGGTTGCGAGTGCAGTCCAGACGGTTTCGGCCTGTTGCGGGCTCATGTCCCGCCACCGGTGGGTCGTTCCGGGGGATCCGGTCGTGCCGCGGAAGGCTGAGCGGAAGAGTTCTGCGGTCAGTTCGTCGTCGTCCGCTCCGGCTGAGGGAATGTCGAAGTGTTCGACGTCGTCATAGTTCCCCATCGTTGGTTCCTTCGGCTATTTGCTGTCGCAGCTTGTGCCCCTCGGTGAGGGCGCGTTCGGTCTCTGCCTTGGAGCGTCCAAGTTCGGCTGCGTCCTTGCGTTTGTGCCATTCGCGCAGGTCCAGCAGGATTGGTCTGGTGCGTCGGCCTAGCATGAGGGCTGTGCCGGCCGGCAAGCGGCGGATTTCATCGAGTGCGATGACCGGGGTCTCGCGGATCTGTTCTCCGTCCTGGCGGCCTTGGGATGACCATGACCGCGTGGTGAGAGTGAGGCTCCGCTCCCCCAGCAGTCCGGCGAGCGAGCGGAGGTCACGTTCGTCGGAGCCGCCGCCGAAGATCACCTTGATGATGGCCGAGTCCCAGATGGTGGCGGCTTCTTCGATGGACCACCCCGTCCGCGCCTGGGAGAGCGACTGCAACACCACGAGCGTTGAGATGCCGATTCCGCCGCCGTCCGAAAGGGCAATGGGCAGGCCGGGCCAGGGGGCAAGGTTGGCGATCTCGTCGAGGATCAAAGACAGAGGCGGATCCAGCCGGCCACCGGGCGAGACGAACGCCATTTCCCGTGCGGCATAGTCAATGTCGTCAATGAGCGCCGACAGATAAGGGCCTGCCGCTGCGGCCCCCGCTCTTGTACCGATCAGGTAGAGCGTTCCGCGGTCCCGGATGAAGCTCTTCGGATCAAACTCCTCCGACTCGTCCTGGGGGTCCAGCGCAGCCAACACTTTCGGCGAAGACAAGGGCGCCACGGCGGCCGAGACACCGATCCAGGAATTGGACGTGTTCCTCGCGTCGTCTTCGAGGATTCCCATCAGGTCGGCCTGCCACCCCAGCGCAGCCCCGGGGCGGCTGAGAACCTCCAAAGCTTCCCGCGCCAACACCGGGCTCGAGGACCAACGCCGGAAGGCGCGCACACCCTCCCCGGACAATGCCGCCGCGTGAAGCAGGCACTGCAGAACAATCAACGAGCGCTTCTGCCACGCCGCGTTTTCACCCTTCATCTCTGTATCGGCGGTGATGACCAAGGCGCGCCGTGTGGCGATATCCGGATCCTGGCAGCCGCGGATCGGAGACCAGCGCAGCGTGGATGGCAGACCGGACATTCCCTGCGGATCGAACACGGTCACAGGCCTGTCCCCCCTGGCGCGGGCTTTCATCGTGACCACGAGATTGTCTGCTCGGGTGGACGTCGTCACCACGGCGCCGGGCGCGTCCAGAATGGCATTGATCACCACGTAGAGTCCCTTGCCTGAACGCGGCGCCCCCTGGATCACCATCGATTCTTCTGTTGAGACGTGAATTGTGACACCGCGGGAGCGGCCGAGCGTCCAGGCCACGTCCTGAACAGTCGGGTTGCTCACCGCGGGACGGGTGAACTTCCCCCGCCTCCGCACGGCCTTGGCCCCGAAGTCATGCAGAATCTCGGAGCGGCACGCGATGCCATCCCGGTTCAAGATCTCTTGCCGCAGCCAAACCCCGGATTGCTTCCATCTTCGCCAAGCCCAGATCCCACTCACCGCGAGCGCGGCGACCGCGACCAGTACCGGGGCGACCAACCACCAGACATCGCTGGCGCCGACGTCGCAGTCGGGAGTTCGGCGCACGATCCAATCGATCCGGCCAGCGATGAGTCCGACGGCGGCCGCCGGGTTCGGGGGCGACGGCGGCGTGGTGCCGCACCGCCAAATGACGACGAGGCGGGCTGCTCCCTGTACCAGGAAGGAAAGGCTCACGAAGCCAGAGAGTGTGACGAGTCCGGCGGTGATTAGGGGGCTGGTGTTTCCTGCGTGCGGGTGCGTGAACATCAGATCATCCGGTTGTCGGTGCCGAAGACTTCCAGCTCGTCGGTGGTGACCCGGTTGGCAACGATGAAGGAGCGGTTTCCGACTTTCCAGAGCCCTACGCCCTTGGGAAGGTTCTCCACGTGTTCGCATTCTGCTTCGGTCAGGCCGAGGGCTTCCTTGGTCAGGCGCATGGCGTCGTGCTTCTGGCGGTAGATGATCCGGGTGTCGGCCTCGGTGAGGAGCCCGAGGGCTTTCTGGCGGTGTCCGCTGGTGCTGTCGCCAATCTCGTTGAGATCGGCGATCTTGTGCATGATGAGCAGGTTCGCGATCCCGTAGGTGCGGGCTAGTCGCCATTGCTCGCTCATTTTGGCCAGCATGTAGGGATCGGCAAGCATCCGCCAACCCTCGTCGTAGACCACCAGCCGCTTGCCGCCGTCTGGGTTGGTGACCGCCGCCTCCAGCCAGGTCGCACCGCACGCTGCGGCGAGTGACAGCGCCTGCTCAGAAGCGCCGATCAGGGCTGACGTATCCATCACCATCATTGGTGCATCGGCGTCGAAGGCGACGGTGGACGGGGCGTCGAACATTCCTTCCAGGTCACCGGACACGGTGCGGCGCAGCGAGTGGCTGACAGCGGTCCCCCCGTCTCTGCCGACGAGTCCGATGGTTTCCTTCGAGGGGTTCAGCAGATGATCAAGGACCATGGGCAGCGTCGGGTTCGAGTTTTGCGCCACTGTCTCCATTAGCGCCATGTCCAGCGCAGTATGTTCGACGGGACGGAGAGGCATCCCCTGCCGCATGAGCGACACCAACGCCACCAGCAGGTAGCGACGGCGTTGGCGGACCACGGCCTGCCACTGCGCCTCACTCAACGCGCTGGAACGCGGACCCGCGTCCAGGGGGTTCACGCGGGCTGAGCGGCCGGGGCCGACAGAAATGACTTTGCCGCCAACAGCTTTGGCCACGGCAACCCATTCGCCCTTGGGATCAGACGCCACGGCCGCTTTCCGCCCCAGCGTGATCGATCGGGCCACCAACGATTTTCCGCACATGGACTTGCCGGTGCCGACGGTGCCGATGACAACGATCGACGGGCCACTGATAACACCCTTGTCATAGAGAATCCACGGATCGTAGGAAAAAGCTCCAGACCCAAAGACGTCCGTGCCGATGTACGTTCCCTCATGGCCCAAGCCCGATTCCGTGATGAAGGGATAGGCCGCCGCAAACGTCAGCGTGGAAGCGCGGTGCGGTGCTGGACGCAGCCGATGTGGGCCACGCAGAGAGTTTGGTTCCCTACTGCCCCAGTCCCCACTGTGTTCGCTACTGTCCAGCCGGTCGTCGAGCTTCTCTCCGAAGCGCCGCAGCGCAGACATCCACGGTCCGCGCTCCTCCGGGCCTTCGCGCCGGCGTCGTTCCTTCCTTTCCCGGCGGCTGCCACCCGTCGGTAGGTATTGAACATTTTGGATGGTGCGCTTCATCGGAGTCCTCTCCCAAACGGAAGGGCACCGGCAACGAACGCCGCCCATTGCTGCCCGGCTAGCAACCGCAGTTCAACAAAAGCTCCTGCAGCCGCCGATTCAAGCTCCTGCCTGTGCCGCGCAAGATCCTCGAGCGTGGCTGCCGTGATCGTCACGTAGGCTGCGGGCCGCACATCACCATGACCAGCGACGATCTCTTCCTCCCGCTGTGCCACTTCCTCTTCTTCTGCTCTTTGCTCACGCGTGAGGGGCCTGTCGAACCTTGTGTTGATTCGACGCCGGGTTTCATGGGCTTCCTGGGCAGAGCGGATATCCCGCAGCGCCTCGGTTGTGGGCACTGCTCGGATCACTTCAGTCACCGTATGGCGGAAATCTCCCACGTAGATCAGCGGATGCAGAAAGCCCGGAAAGACCTTCTGCCTCGGCCACTCAGCGATCCAGAACGTTTGATGAAAACCGGAGTCGGTGCGCACATAGGTCCAGTGCTCCTCGACGGCCATAGGGCCTGACGGCAGCGTGGACACCGAATCGCTTTCCGGCTCAGTGTGTCCCCCAGCTAGTGCCGGCGGCCGAACAGGAACGGCGACTGCGGCAGGGTCGAAGGCGCCGCGTAGAAGGTGAAGGATTCCGTCCTCGGGGAGCCAGTCCTCCACCTTGACGTTGTGTGTTCCCAGTGCGGTGGTCATAGCCTGCACCTCCAGGCGGAGTATGCGTTCGACGCCGACCAGTCCCCCGCCAGACTCCTTGATCCGGCGCCTGGCCTTGGCCGTGTCCACAACAAGAGCGACCAGGAGATCATGGCTCATGGCCGACCCAGCCGCAGAAATCAGATCCTCATAAGAACGCTCGCCCCAGGTCAGTTCTCGTGTGTCTGCAATCCGATGGGGTACGGCGTGTTCGTAGAAGTCACGCAGCGCGCGCGACGGATACGGAACCGTGTAGTCCTGGACGGCAATTCTCGCGACGATGCTGCGCTGGGCCATACCCGCCTGAACACGGGACCAGGCCTGCACTGCCCAGGCTTTGTCGTCGGAGTCCAGGAGCGCGAAAGAGCGCGTGCTGCAACGCACCACAGCGATGGCTTCCCTTCCGCGGGTGTCAACAATGAAGGATTCACCCCGCGACGTCCGACGTAGCTCGAGGTTTCCCAATCCGCCCGGAAGGGCCAAACGCCCCGCCAGCACCGCCCGCTCGGGCCTGACGAAAAACCGCGTCTGGTTGATGACCGATCGATAGAAGTACACGACGGCGTGACTGGCCCATACCGGATATGGAATCCGCGAGTACTGCAGCAATCCGACCAACATTAGCGTGAGCCACATCGGTCCCGACGCGAATAATCCGACTGGTCCGTTCGCGGCTGAGGCCACGCTTGCCACGAGGACGCCACACGCCAGCAGGAGCAACTGATACCACTTCAAGCCCATGAACAAGCCGCGACGTTCGTACCGAGGAAACTTGACGGCCTCGAGGGTTCGCGAATTCTCAGACACGGGAATCACCGTCCTTCGGGGGCTGGACAATCGTTTGCGAGCGGACCGATGCTGGCACCGGCGGTGCTATCGCTGGAGAGGCCTGAGGAACGGGCGAGGGACGCGACCCCGAAGGCCTCGGTCGATCGTCGATGATGCCGTGAGTTGATCCGTGGGCCTGCGCCCCAGACGTCGCGGGCGACGCACTGGTGCCACGCGCCCGAGGCGAGGCTGGACTGGGAGCCGATGTGCCGACGTCGAGCATCAAAGTAGGGGCCCTTCCGACGGAAGTTCGCGACGCCGTCGTGCCGGTCGGCGTTCCCGGAAGTGGCACTCTGGGCGGCAACGCGGTCGTCGGAAATTGGGGGCGACTGGACGGGATCGGGCGAGTTATCGACGAACGGGCAGTCATGCCAGCGAACGTGAATCGGCCCCCGGTCTGTCGGCTGATCTGCCTTGCAGTGAAACTGGAGCTGCGCGAAAGGATGTGACCGCCGCCAGCAGTTTGGGCAGCCGCCGCCAGCTCCCCGCCGGCGAAACTTACAAGCCGTAAGGCCATCAGAGGGGCGCCACACGCCAGCGTCATGCCCACGACGCCGGCAGCCAGTCCGGCGAACGACTTCGACTCGGCGAAGAGCTTGATGGCAACCGCCAGAACCGTCGCGGCTAGAGGCTTGGCGAGGAGCAAAGCGACGACGATTTCGCACCACCGCCGCGCCCAGGATTTCGTCTTCTCCCACGGCATGAGCATCAGAGCAACGGGCGCGACGGCGGCAAGCACGATGAGCGCGAATGACCGGAAGATCATCGAGCACATGAGGATGAAGGCCAAAATCCAGACAACAATGACGGCCATCGCCGTGACAATCACGGCCCCGGCCGCCCCGCTGCTCGACCCTGGGGCCAGCGACACCACGTTCCAGTCCCGGCCAGCTCCTCCAGCTGCCCGCTCGAAACCGAAGAGCCGCATGAAGACCACGTAGGGATCCGTCCCCATGGAGTCGAGGATTGCTTGCGACGCGGAGTCGCCGATGTGAGTGAGCTGGCGAACCAGGTAGACGGCGCCGCCCACCATCGGAATGGCGGCGGCACCGCCTACTAGGGCTCGCACTAGGCGGCAGGGTTGTTGGCTGATTAGGCCCGATAGAAGCTGAAGAATCATTGCTACGACGAGCGGCGTCATCATGACGACCACCCACCAATTCGTCAGCCCCTGAACGGCGATCCACTGCGAGTCATCAACGTTCGAGACGCTGAATGCCCCCGTGATAAATGACCAAATCCAGGACGCGATGTTCTGGAGAATATTCGCGAAAAGGGCCGTGACGGCTCCGAGGAAACCATCGTTCGCCTGGGAGACGAGCCCGCAACCGGGCGGCCACCACCCATTCAGGTCACACTGAATCGGCATGACGGATCGGTCCTAGAATCCGAGCGGGAATGCCGATTGGGACCAGAGAATGTAGCCGTTGATCCCGCCCAGGATCGCAGCCACCGGGCCAGTCCAGAGCAAGATCATGCCACCGCCGGAGGCCAGCCGCGACGACTGACTCAACTTGCCGGCCAGAAGCATTGCAGCGCCGACGATCGCTACGATTGCGATCACAATGAAGGCACCGACGAGGATGCCGCCGCCGATCTGTTTCAACGATTCAAGAAAGGGGAAGTTGGGATTCGGGGTGATTCCGGGATCTACCGCTGCCAGCAACATCGAATGCTCCGTCCGTCGTTTTCCAGAGGAATGAGCTGCGTGGGCTCAAGACTTCATGGAGGCGGTGGGGGCTGAGCGACATGACGTGACCGAGCTTTAGCGCTCAAGACGATAAAGAGGCATCTGTGCGCTCACCAGCAGCGGCAGCTCGCCGATTTCCCCGGAGCCGTTTGCGTTATTGATCAGATCGGTGGCAGCCGTTGCGGTCGAGGTCCCATGATTGCAGCGGGGGTTTGAGAATTACCCCCGACAGTGACTGCGCATTCCCCCGAGCAGTCTTGTCCGGGGAATTTTTCGTTCCGTGCCGACCTCGAAGATCCCGATCCTCGCCGACTAGCCTGTCTCGGGCATGTCACGTTATGCGGCTCGTGCTGTCGCATGATCATCCGGTTCAGCAAACAGATTCATGCAATTCGCCGGGGCCCCAGTGCAACTGCACCTTGTCCACGTAGACAGCCGAGAGTGAGTGGATCGCTGTGACTTCCAGGGCTTCCTGGTCGCCGAGATCCGGCAAGAGCCCCGGGAGCCACCCTGCAAGCATGGTCTTGCCGGCACCCGGGGGTCTATGTGAGGGGTATGTTTTTCGCTCATAAATGAGGAGAAAGGATCCCTGCTAAATCAGCACAAACAGGCCATCCCAGTGCGATCACCACATCCACACTAGTTGTTGAGTTCCGTTCCCGCGATGCAAAACTGTGGCCATGTCAGACGACTCAGCGCTTCCCCGCTCACGCACGGGAAACCGGCGGGTGCGGCCGATTCTTTCGCCATACGACCCGACATGTTTGCGGGAGTCTGGTCGCGTTCGAGCGCGCTGCTGCTTTCATCGAGGGCATTGGCTGGGCGCAGGCGGTCGGAACCGGACGCCCGTCACCAATCAGCAACTTCCACGAGTTGTTGCATCCTCTGACCAGTTGCGAGGCCAGGACCGATAATCAAGAGTATGAGACGATCCAGACCCTGTTTCCGGCACTGAAGGGGCTCTTCAGTGCAGCAGTAGCGCACATTCCGCTAAAAGCCCTCGGGCCCGCCCGCCGGACATGACGTTGACAAAGATGTGACGTTGCGTTGGTTGCGGACCCCCTCCCGAGGTGACCACGCAAGGCCAGATGGCCGCCCGAGGAACTCAAGGGTTGCGGCTGAGGCATCAATGGCCTGGGACTGGTCGTCTACGCGGCAAGGCAACCGGCCCCGCGGAACTTGTTCATCATCACGTTGGCGCTGGTCGCCCTGTCATTCGTGTCGGTCTTGGCTGACACTGCGCAATGGCCCGTGACGTCGAATCCTTGTTTCGGGTGGGGCACTCCATCGTTGACAGGGTCTCTACCGGTACTTTCGGAGCCGCACTGGTTGTTGTGGTGACGACAGTCCAGACGCTGCAGAATCGAAGACGTTCGCAAACGCCCCAATTCCTCATCCGGTGGATGCATCAGAACCATAGACCCTGGAAGCCGAAGTACGGTGGGACCAATGTCCGATTCTCGTCCGCTCGTCCGGGTGCGGCAGCAGCCATTCCAAGTTGTGTGACACGACGTAGGCGTCTTCGTTGCGCTCCACGTCGGGCGCCTCGATAGGATTCAGGAAACAATGGGGGACCACATGGAACGTACCGACGGCCATCTCATTGCAGGTCCTGCAGGCGAAAGCCAGGTCAGGAGGACCTATGTGGGCTGATAACGAAGCGGATCTGGATCTGCTGGGCTTCGACTTCCTTGTCGACGAGCTGGTTGTCGCGTTGACCGAACCCCGACTGCTCCCGTTGACGATCGGGGTTCTCGGGGACTGGGGCTCCGGCAAGAGTAGCCTGATGCAAATCGCTGTACGGGAGTTAAATGACCTTCGCAACGAACCGGATCAGGTCGACGACGAGGGTACCGCCAACGCTCCTTACCTGACCATCGACTTCAGCCCGTGGCAGTACGAGGATCACAACGACGTCAAAATCGCCCTTATGTCCGCGGTGCTCGACGCGATCGCAACCCGCGTCCCCGACGCTCAGGAGCAGGTCGGGCGTCTCCGCAGGATTCTGGACAGACTGGGGCGGGTAAGCCGGCGCGTAGGACGCGCCGGGGTCGCCGCCGCACCTACCGTGGTGCCAATAGTGCTGCAAGGTGCCATGCCGGAAATGGATCCCGGCACCATGGAGCTTGTAACCGCAGCCACCAACGCCGCCGCTTCTGAAGCTCACAAGGCTCTCGGCGACCCCCAACCGCAGAAGCAGCCCGGGGCGGAAAAACCAGGAACGCCGACCGGCGACGTCGATGCGTTCCGCCGGGAGTTCGCAGCGCTGGTCAAGAGGATCCCTGGCTGCGAGGCCGTCATCGTCTTCATCGACGATCTCGACCGCTGCCTGCCTGAGACCGTGGTCGACACCTTCGAAGCTATCCGCCTGTTCCTGAACACGCCCAAGACGGCCTACGTTCTGGCCTTGAACCAGAACGTTGTAGAGTCCGCAGTCGACTCGCGTTATCCCGAACTGAAAAGGCCGGACGGTGCCGGCATCGGTCGGGACTATCTGGAGAAGATGCTCCAACTCAAGATTGCTATCCCTCCCCTGTCCGCGCCCGAGGCCGAGACATACGTGAATTTGCTCTTCGCTGAGCTGCACCTGGACGAAGAGAGCTTCACAAAGGTCCTCGAAAAATCCGCCGACGTACGCCGGGGAAACGGTCTGGCTGTAGCTTTCAACACCGGAATCGCCGGTGATGTCCTAAAAGACATTCCAGCCAAGCTCGCGGCCGACCTGAAGTGGGCCGCCGACATCTCCCCCGTCATGGGAGCTTCGTTGCGTGGTAACCCCCGCCAGCTGAAACGGTTCCTGAACAATCTTCTCCTGAAGTATCGAAGCGCGGTCCGCCGCGGAGCCGACCTCAAACTTCCTGTCCTCGCGAAACTGATGGTTCTGGAAGATCAATACAACACCGACTTCCAGAAGCTCTTCGACTGGGAGCTGGCAGCCGCTGGTGCCTGTCCGGAAATGCGGGACGCTGAGGCTCATGCCCGGATCGGACACATCGATGCTGAAGCCTCGGTGACAGCCGGGAAGTCAGGGGCGACCGTGACGTCGCAACAAACCGAAAAGACCACGACCACCAAGGCCCCCGCCCCGCCGAATGAAGCCCAGAACTGGGCCAGCAAGACGCACATCGCCGAGTGGCTTCGGGCAGACCCTGCGTTTGCCGGCACGGACCTACGCCCATACTTCACCTACTCTCGGGACAAGCTTTCCTTCGGAGTGTCCGCTTCCCGTCTTGCACCCCACCTGCAGCGCCTGATCACCGACGTCCAGTCCGACATCGATGCCAGCAGGCGTCAGCAGTATGCTGCTGTCTCAGCCCTGGACTCTAATGACCGGGCGCAGTTTGTCGAAGCGCTTCTTGAACGGGTTCAGCGAGATCCAGCGTCTATGGCCCTGACGGCGGCCCTGGAACTGGCCGAAAAGAACGCGGACATGATCTCTGCGGTGTCGTCTGCTCTGCAGCGCATACCACCGTCAGCAATCCCGGCATTGGCCGGTTCCATGGCAGTCCGCCGTCTGCCTCACGACAACGCCGACGTCGCCAAGCTTTTCGACAGGTGGGAAGCCAGCGATAACGCAAGGCTCCGAATCGTGGTCGCACAATCCCGTAAGGCGTTGGACAAAAGGAAGGGCGGCCCTGATGGGAACGTCCGCTGACCGTTCCGCGGGTACCGGTGGTGACTGGACGCCGCTCAAGCTGGCCACGACCACCTATGTTCGTGGCCTTGGGAATGGCGGCTCCAAAGAGCGGGCAGGCCGCGTCCTGGGACGGCATGTTCCATTACTCGGCGGCACACATGGCGCTGCGTCATCTGCCCGTGCCGGCACCGCTGGCATAAGCCGCCTCGGTGGCTTGCTGGCCGGTCTCGGGACCGGGCAGCCGGGTGAGGCGTTCACGTCCCTTGGTTTAGGCCACCTCGTTGGCCAGGACAGATTCACAGTTCTCGACGAGCTCGTCACTTATATCGCGGGCACTGGAGACGACCTTGACTCCGTCGCAGCCCGCGATGCTGCCTGCGACGTGCTCGACGAAGTGTTCGGCGACGCGGATTCGTGGGAGGAGCTGGACGATGTCAGCGTCAGCCGGGAACAACTCGGGACCGTCCTCGAACGTTTCCTCGCACTGTACGTCTACAACCGCGTTCCGGTTGTCGCCGAACGCCTCAGCCGGATGACAGACCCCACGGCAATGCGGCAAGCCGACCAGGAAATGCGTCACATCATTGCCGACCTGGTCGCCATCCACCTGCCATCGCACCCGTTCAGCATCGACTGGAGAGGTCCAGAGGGTCGCTCCATAGCCGAGCGTGCGGTCACGTCGACATACGAACTCCTGACCGAGCTGGACAGCGAGGCCCGGGCATGACCGAGTACCGGGTCAGGACTCAACTCACCGCGGCGCTGACCGTTCCTGCTCAGACCCGTTTGCTGGACTGGGCTCCAGGGAACACCGCGGCGACGATCCAGTTCGGCAACCGGGCCGGAACGGAATTCTTCACCGGTTGGCGCGCGCCACGGGAAGCCCTCGACCTGTTCCTGCTCGGAGCATCGCTCTACTGCGCCGACAAAACCGCGTTACGCTCCCCCTCGTCCGATGTGTGGACGCGGGACATTTCCATAGAGCTGCCGGTCCAGGACGAAGACGCCTGGCGTGCTGCCCACTGGGACAAAACGCTCAACTTCCTTACCGGCGACCGGTGGACGATAACTCCGTACCGCGAGCAACGTTCGCCGGTGGAAGGAATGCGCCTCGTCCCGGACGATGTAACCCCGGTCGGGGACATCGACGCCGTGAGTCTCTTCTCGGGCGGGCTGGACTCACTCACCGGCGTCATCGACCTGCTCGAGGAGGACCCCGATCGCAGGCTTTGCCTCATCTCCCACAACGAGGGCGATCAGGCGTCCACAGCCCAAAAGAAGCTTTTGGTGAAGCTACGGTCGCACTACGGTGAGGACCGTCTGAAGATCAGGCGTTTGTTTCTGCGCCCAGCGCCGACCACGCCGCAGCAGGCACGTTCACTACCCCAGCACCGCGAGACAACGACTCGTTCGCGATCCATGTTGTTTCTCACCGCAGGGCTCGCTCTCGCCGCCTCAGTCGGGCCCGATGTGCCGGTGTACATCCCGGAGAACGGCTTTATCGGAATCAATGTTCCACTCACCCGGGCACGGTCTGGAAGTTACAGTACTCGCACGACACACCCTTACTTCATCGACATGCTGCAATCGGAGGCACAACGCGTAGGGGTGAGCAACCCGATTCTCAATCCGTTCAGGCTCAAAACCAAGGGTGAGATCCTTGCGGGCTCCCGCAATCCCGGGCTGCTCAAGGAGCTGGCGCCGGACAGCATTTCGTGCTCCCATCCAGAAGCGGCACGTTACGCGGGCCGTGAGCAAGGCAACTGCGGATACTGCTTCCCGTGCCTGATCCGACGGTCTTCCATGGCCTATGTCGGATGGGACGGTCCTGCCGGTTACGCCTGGGACGCCCTGAGCGGAAAATGCCTTCTCGACCGTGACACAAAGAGGGCCGCCGACCTCCGGGCCGTCATCAACGGTGTATACGCAGACCGGCCGGACCACGACATCCTCCGTAACGGGCCCATCCCGAACGGCGAACACAGGGACTTTCTGCGGGTCTGGCGGCGAGGCCTTACCGAACTGCGGTCCTGGTTCAACGGCGCGACGGGCGAGACCGAGCGGATCGTAAAGGGGCTGAAGTGACCCAGGAACGCCTCCTCGACACTCACTGCCACGTCAGCGCCTACGCGGACCCAGTCGCAATGCTCGGCGCCGCAGAACAGGCCGGCATCGCCGTCATCGCTGTTACCGAAGACCCCGATGAGTACCGGCGTCTCAAGACCCGTCTCGGGCGACGGGAACACGTCGACGTCGCGATAGGCCTGCACCCACTCCGTGCGGCATCGTTCGGACCCAACGACCTGGCCCGCTTCTTCCGGCTGCTGCCCCAGGCCAAATGGATAGGCGAGGTAGGACTCGACTTTTCCCGTGTGGGAGCCGGGACGGCCAAAGCCCAACAAAGAGTCTTCGATACCGTCCTCGCCGAAGCCGCACGCGGGCATCACCCACTCTCAGTGCATAGCCGAGGCGCGGAAAAAGAGGTGATCCAGAAACTTGCCGAAGCCGAAGCGCAGGCCGTCCTTCACTGGTATACAGGGCCCCTGTACCTTGTCGACGAGGCCGTGAAGTCGGGTCTGTACTTCTCGTTGAACATCGCCATGACCCGCTCTCGAAAATTCGCTTCCCTGGTACGGGCAATCCCGCGCGAACGTGTCCTTCTGGAGACAGACGGCCCTTTCGCGAAGGTTCAGGGCCGCGCAGCCCATCCACACGAACTCGGCGATGTCGCCAAAATCCTGGGCCAGGCATGGGGAACGGACATCAGGGAGACGACAAAAGCTGTCATCGCGAATCAATATCGATTCCTTGCCGAATGCGAATCGCTGAGGTGATGTCCTCGGATATGAGGGAAAACACGCCGGTGATTCCAGCAGAAAATGGATGCAACGTCCTCGAGCACCACATGTGCACTGCAACGACATCCGAGCCATGCGATGAAAAACCGATGAGATGCCTGAAGTCTCGGCCTCTGCTTTCCCACGCACAGGAAGCCACTGGACACAGCCACGTCCCTGATCATGGGGCCCAGAAGTCCAGACCCCCCACTCCCCCGTTGGAGCGCTGGAGTGAGAACCGCGCCGTAGTCGTTCGCGGCGATCCTCAAGCGAGGTTCGTCCGAGTGTTTCAATATGACTCGTAGGACATTGGTAGGAGCAGTGCTTTCGCTCCCGGGGGTTGAAGGAGCGGGCCGAAGATGCGTCTGTCCAGAATTGAGATCAAGAACCACAGCAGGATCCAGGATCTGGACCTTGAGGTACGTCGGCATGCCGTCATCGTCGGAGCCAACGACGTCGGTAAGTCGTCGATACTGCGTATGCTGAACCTGCTCCTGGGGACGAGCACCGCCGGACTCTACCAAGCGCTTAGGCCCAGTGACCTACGCGACCGCGAGCAGCCTCTCGAGGTTAACGCCTGGTGGTCTGGATTTACCGACGAAAGCCGTCGTCTTTTCCCATCAGAGATCAGCATCGCCGAGGACCAGGTCCGTGAGTATCTCTGGGTTCAGATGGTAGTAGAGCCAGATCACGAGGACGACGAAGCGGTATCAATTCGTCGGCGGTTCCCGGAGAGCGGCCATGAACGAGCGCCAAGCCGCGATCAGCTTGAGGCCTTCGGCTGGCGCTACCTGAAGGCAACACGCGGCGCATCAATGATGGAGGGGCCGCACAGCCCGGTCCGGACGCTTCTGGCAGCCGCAGACCTCGGCACCAACGAAGACGGCCTGAAGGCGATCCTCGATCAGTTCAACGCGAAGCTCGCGGCCAATGAATCTGTCGGCGGTCTCCTTGGCCGTGTCGCAAGCCATCTCAGCCGTTCGATGCCGCACGCCGTCACAGAGGAGGATTTCTCGGTTCGAAGCGTAACCGATCCTTCCAGCGACGTACTCCAGGACGTGACGATCTTTCTCAACCGTGGTGATGCGCAGGTCTCGTTGGCGGAGCAGTCGGACGGAGTCCGTCAGCTCATGTCCATGACGCTCTTTGACCTGGCCGAGGGGACGGCGAACGTCCTCGCAATAGACGAACCGGAGATCCATCTACATCCCACCAGCCAGCGGACGGCGGCCGACCTCCTGAGCGGGGAGGGAAACCAGAAGATCATCGTGACCCATTCGCCATATATCCTCCACCGGTTCGAGCCCTCGGAGGTCATCGCAGTCGATCGCCATGGAAAGTGCCACCAGATCGGGGCAACGAAGCTGTCGAAGGTCGAGAAAGTTCGGGCTCACTGGTGGTCGCCTCGGCTCTTGGAGGCCCTGACCGCTCGCTTTGTGATCTTGGTCGAGGGCGATGCTGACCGAGTGATCGTGGAGGCACTGGCTCATGTCCTGGGCGTCGACCTCGATCGGCTCGGTGCAGTGGTCGTCGAGTTGGACGGCGCGGACAAGTTCAAAAACGTCTTCCCCCTCCTTGGGCCCGACGGCTTCGGACCGACTCTCCTCGGCCTCGTGGACGAAAACGAGAGCGGGTCCTGGGTCAACGCCTTCGGAGGGAAACGAAACACGGTGGTCGACAAGAAGGTGTTCATCTCCGCGGTCGACCTTGAGGATGAATACACCAGAGCCCTCGGCGGTCCGGCATCGGCCCAAGCGCTCATCGACGCCGGGTTCTGCCGGAAGGAAGGGATACTGCAGGCAGCGAACACCGCGGCAATCGATGACCTCACATCCGAAGCCGTGGCAAAGTTCTGCCGGGACAAGGGCAAGGTCGATGCCGCAACCTGCATTGCCGATACCCTGACGACGGAGACTGCGGAGAAGATCGGAAGCGTGGCACGGCTGCTGCGCGCACTTGATGAACTGAGCAAGCAGTGACCGGGTTCTCCTTGAGTCGCGAACAGCTTGAAGCGGCGACATCCGACGACGACCATGTGCTGATAATCGCGCCGCCTGGTTGCGGCAAGACCGAAGTCCTGGCCCACCGCGTCGCCCATCAGATCAACTCGTTGCAGACGAACCAGCGCGTGCTGGCACTGACTTTCACGAAGCGGGCACGGTCGAACCTCGAAGAGCGGCTGCGCTCGGCGCTGGGCCATACGCGAACACAGCGGCAGGTCGTCGTCCGCAACCTCCACGGCTTCGCAACGCAGGTCGTTCTCGCACACGGCCGAACCATCGGCCTCGACTTGGAAAACCTCGAACTGCCGAAGACCAGCACCATGCGGCGGGCGATGGAGACCGCGGGCGGCGGGCCCGCCATGTATGACGCCGAGAGCATCCTGAGCGAGATCAAGCGGAACCCGTTCTCTGATGCCGAGGTGCTGACTGCCATTCAGCACCGAGGCCCCGGGCAGGCGGTCGAGCTCGCGGAGAAGGTGGAGCGGGCACGGCAGGAGGGCAACCAGCTTCACTACGACGACCTCCTCCGGCACGCACAGCGGCTGCTCCGCGTTCCGGCGGTCGCGCGGCTCTATCAGGCCCATTTCGGCGCAGTGCTTGTCGACGAGTTCCAGGACCTCTCGATGCAGCAGCTCGACCTCGCCTTGCTGAGCTGCGCTTCCAGGCGGACCTTCGCCGGCGATCCCCTCCAAGGGATCTTCTCGTGGGCTGGGGCCGCGCCCGCCGAGGTCGAGGAGGAGATCCGGAAGACCTGCGGGGAACCGATCAGGCTGCGCGAGTCCTATCGCTCTTCGCCAAAGGTTCTGGAGATGGTGAACTCGGTCAGCGAGCAGGTCGATCCGGGCTCTCATCTGGTCTCAGCCCAGCCGGAGTTGTGGCCGGGCGGGGGCTGCTCGGCAGCTCTCGTAGTCCAGGACCGGGCAACCGAGGCGGAAATGCTAACGCGGCTGGCAGGTTCTGTCCTGAGCCAGACGCCGGAGGCGTCCGTAGGGATCATCATTCGAGCCAAGTGGCGGATGGAGGACATCGACGCTGCGTTCGCTCAGGAGAAGGCCTTCCTGGTACGCCGGTGGGACCTGGCGATCGACGACCCCGGGATCGTCGCCCTCATCCAGTCAACCGTTGCCACGCTTCCGCGGGGAACCAGCGTCGCAGATGCGAGGCTGGCGGTGCTCGACGCAGTGGACCCCGCCGACGTCGACGCCCGCGAGCTGATCGACAACGCGTTCGACGTCCTGGAGCAGAGCGGCGCAGCAACAGCAAAGGCCGCAGTGAAGTCGATCAGAGTCTCTGACCCCAAGCAGGCCATCGGCCCCGGCGTCCACCTGCTCAACGCCCACACGGGCAAGGGTCAGCAGTTCGACTGGGTTTTCGTCGTCGGCCTGGAGGAAGGGCACCTGCCCGGCAAGCGGAACAGCCAAGGCGACGCCCTGGCCGAGGAGCAGCGCGTCCTGCTGGTCATGCTCTCCAGGGCTCGTCACGGACTCGTCGTGACAAGGACGCGCATGACGGAGGGCAAGTACAGGCAGGTCGGCGTTCGCGTGCCCGTCCCAAATCGCATGCCGAAGTCCGTGAGTAATTTCTCCCTGTACCGCTGGCGTTAGCGTGAACGGCCCGTTGTTCTGCCGTAGGCCCTCGAGCAGGTCGGCGTACCACTGCGGTGCTGGCTCGTCCTCCGGCGGTGGAACCAGGTGAGAGGGCAGCTCCAGATAGTGCCTTGCTACCCAAATCAAGTCCTGCTGAGCAAGGAACGTCGCGATGTCGCCGCCGCAGAAGATGTCGAGTGTTACCCCCGTAGGACTCCCGGGCGGTCTGCTGTAGGTCGTGGGTGGTGCCCTCGGAGATGGAGTGCACGCTGAAGAACGTCACGTGTTCGACCGGCGCGGCGTCTACGGCACAGATACCAGCAAGGTCGCTGAGAACCTTTTGCTTCAGGCCTGCGTTCTGGACCGTGCAGGCCACCACCACTGGCGAGGTCGAGGCCGCGGCCGCGAAGCCTGCCGCATGCGGAAGCTCGTTCGGGAGCCGGGTCGCGAAGGACTCTGCGTCTCGCTGCTGATCGCCACCGGAACTGACTGGCCCTGTTGCGATCAGGATGTTTGAGCTGATGCGTTTCTGAGCAACCCGAGTTGCGATCTCTTCGAATCGGTGGTGCTCGTTCCGCGACGAGAGTTCGTTTAGGCGGAACCGGATGAAGGCTTCCGCCTCAGGGATATGCTCAGTCACCTCCATATTCTCCCTTATCAATCGTGAGCGGGCCGTGCTGGAAACCGGTTGATCGAGACGCTATTCACGGAGAGCAAAGACCGAGGGAGCGCCAACAGGCTCAGCGAAAGAAGTTTTCGCCGGAGACCGCGGGTTAAGGACATACCCCCGGTGAAGTGTGTATCAGTCCGGTGATGTTCTCGTAAACGAGCGAAAAGCGAGCTTCAGATCTGTGCTAGCACGCCAATATCGCCCTCGCCACCACATGCTCATGTGTTGGCGATCTCCGGCACTGCGATGGAGTCGCCGGCTCCGCAATGTCGTGCTGAATCCGGCCGACCTGGAATGGATCCTCGCACCGCCTCCCCCCGCCTGGCCGAGCTCGGCCGCCGAGTCGGGGCGAGCGAGCGCACGCTCTCCAGGCCGTACCGCGACGAGGTTGGGATGGGCTACACCGTGTGGCGCAACCAGCTCCGAGTGCACTTGGCGACCCTGATGGTCGCTGGGGGCAGGACGGTTACTCAGACTGCCAGCGCCTGCGGCTATTCCTCCGCCAGCACATTCGTCACGACGTTCCGCGCGGACTTCGGGCAAATCGCTGTACCGGTAGGGGCGGCGGCAAGCGCGACGTCTTAGACCGACATCCGGAATGCGGCGAGCGGTTGACCGGATTGTCCTGGGCCATGAACCCCTCTGGCCCCGCGTCGGGTGCCGTCCCGCCGGTTATCCCGATAGAGTCTCTTGTCAGGCGAAAAAC
Source organism: bacterium RCC_150 (assembly GCA_041360635.1). Classification (GTDB taxonomy): domain Bacteria; phylum Actinomycetota; class Actinomycetes; order Actinomycetales; family Micrococcaceae; genus Arthrobacter. The sequence continues at coordinate 89,957 of JBFUPP010000003.1, forward strand.
CATATAGCGAGCGAGGCTTGTTGAGGATTTACGCTCAGGACGAAGGCAGTAGCAGGGTAATGACGTTTCTAGCGGCGCGCGCACAGACCGCATCTGACGACGAGTGGAGATCCACATGACAGCGGCACAATCCACGAACTGGCGTCAGATCCTTAAAGACGAGATGAATGGTGCGCGTGTCCATACTGACGGTTCATGCGAATACCACGAGATGCAGCACGTCATGCTTCATGAGGCGGCGCACGCGGTCTTCGCTATTCGAAGGGGCATACCTTTCGTTGAGCTCACGGTCCTTCCGCCGAAACACGTCAACCGCCAACTCCGCGAGAACGGTCAAGCTCACGCGGGCTGGCTCCAACCGACGAACGATGATCCTGCTCAATGGATACCGGAGGTCGCCGACGAAGCGCTGGATATGCTGGTTGCGGGGGCTCTGGCAGAACGATTCTTCTTTGACTGCTACCTGGAGAAAAGTTACCTCGGCGACATGCAACTGTGGAATGCGGGCATGGGTGCTGAGACGGCAGAGCAGGCCGGACCCGCCATTGAGTCCTCGACCCTGCGCGTCTGGACCGAGATGAGCCGGTGTTCTGGCGACGTTCAAGCTGTGGCCTCGGCACTGCAGGCGCAATTGAAACCACCAATTGACGGGGAGTCCATATTCGATGAGCCTCTCACCCTGACGCACGAGCAGGTGAAGTCGCTCATTACCGCCCCTGTTGAGGGCACCTGACCGATTTCCGGTCGCCCTCGGCATACGAGGCGTCGGAACAGGGAATCGGCTACTTCATGGCGGATTGAAACCTCAATGGTTCGTCCTGCCTGATCAGATACGTCCACGCTGAGGACTCTGCGGTCCCATCATTCCAGAGTGATGCGCACCCAGGCAGGATCGCCGACCCGGCGAGGACGGATGTCGTCGCCGCCAGCGTTGTCGAGTTCCCCGGCCTCGATGAGCCGCTCAGTGAACGCCAAGAAGTCGCGGTAGTTGAGCTGCGCCTGCACGGTGGGGGCGAGTCGGTTGTAGAGCACTTCGGGATGCAGTGCGAACCCTTCGAGCCCGGCGGCCGCCTTTCGGAGCGGAATGAGGAGTTCCCGGTCTGCCCGGTTCAGGCGAACCCGTTTGAGGTCCACGAGGAGGGGCAGCACGGCGGGCAGAAGCTGCAGTGGGACCTGGTCGACCCCGGCGAAGACCAGGCCGGCACCAACGACAGCGGATGCGACGGCGGTGCGGACGAGGGATTCGGCGAGGTTTATGCGCCAGCCCCCAGGCCTCATGTGAAGTTCGCCGGTACTGTTGTCCGCCGTGCTGATCAGAATGTCTTCGCAGAGGTCAGCCAGGTAGTGGTCGGCCTTGATGCCAAGCGGTGTGAGGACGGCTTCGCTGAGCCATTCACGGTCGAACTCTTCAGGGATGTCGCGTTCCGAGAGGTATTCGAGCAGGTTGACAGTGGTCGTCATCGAGTGTCTCCTGTGGTAAAGGAAAAAATTCGTTCTTCGAGAAGGATATGAGCCGCAGAGAACCGGAGCAGCGGTAGGTCACCTAGTGTGTCATCGCGCCGGGTCCTCCCGGCCAGACTCTGTGATTCGTTCAACCACAGCAGCAGTCCGGAGCTGAACAGCCGGCTCACCGGAGACATGTAGATGCGGGATGCGTTGGTGCCATCTTCGATCTGGAACACCAGGAGACGAACCATTCCGGCCCGGGTCTCGATCCCAACGAATGCGTATCTCACCATCAGAGCGGTGTCCCGCAGCCACCCACGCAGGTTCACGGACGCGCGCAGATCGCACAGAACGGAGGCCTGGTGTCGTCCGAGGAGCGGCTTCCATTGCTGCTGGACAGCATCCTGGGCCAACGAGGACATGGCAATGCTAACCACCACCGCACCGGCGCTGGTGATAGCAGCCGGGCTGAGCTCCGTCACGTCGAGGATTTCAACGGTGCCATCTTCACGTAGGCGCCGCAGGACGGCTACGTGGGGTGCGTCGCTGAGGGAACCGCCAGCAAGCTGGTATTGATCGAGCAGGCGCTGTCGGGGGCGGATGGCGAGAAAAAGGTGTCGGCGGCCATCATCACCGGCGGCAAGTTCGGCCGGGGGTGTGCCCGGAGGAAGAATAACTGCGGGGAGTGGGTCGTCAAGGACAAGGGTTTCCGATTCGACGGACATCAGCGCCACCAACGAAGACGACATGTCGTCGGAGATCTCTGGAAGGCCGATGGCCTCGCGAAGCGAATCCACGTACGGGCGGTGCGCGTCGTATGGCAGCGTCGGGCAATCCGAGGACTCGAGGAGCGCGCTGCACCATTCGTAGGCGGTCCGGTTAAGTTCTCCCCATTCCGGGTCGCTGTCCTCCGCGAAGCGCTCCGGGCTCAAGTCGACACCATCGCCTACCCAGCCGTTCAACGCTCCCCAACCGTGATTGGAAAGCGCACGTTCCAGGCGCTGCAGTCTGACGTCCGGCCGCATGGAGTGATCCAGCATCCCGGTTGTGAGGGCGGCAGGGTCATGAGCGTCGAGTAGTTCAGTAAGGCCTGCCGGTTGCATGCAGGCGCGGGCGACCGCCTGGGTAGCGTGCATGGCCAGATACGGACCTTGAAGGGCCTGCACCCGTCTTTGAGCACGGACCAGGTGCCGTGCGTAGACGGGGAACGCTTCCAGGAGAGTCTCGACTCCCCATCCGGCGGGAATCGTGGACATCCAGGTCTCATACTCCTCATGGACTCGGGTGGATCCGCGCTGTAGAGCCAGTGCCTGTGTGAGCGCCTGGTCATTTCGATCTCGTGTCGCCCGTTCCTGGAGCAGCGCCACAGTGCAGCCGTAAAGCGTGGTCATCTGAAGTCTGTCGTGCATGGCTTCGTGCATCGAAGCCACGAGCACTTCCTCCGCTTCGGCGTCGTCGCCGACCTCGATCCGCCAACCTCGGTGATGGTACAGACCGGAGACCTGCCGCATCAGGCGGACGCCAGGCCGTTGAAGCGCAGCGACGACTCAGTGCCGAGAACTGACGCGGACACGGCGGACAGAACAGACATCCACTCCGACCAGTCGGCGTCGCGCATGACGAGGCGCTCAGCGAGCAGGTCCACGAGTTGCCCGGCAAGAAGCTGGATGCTGAGGTCGTCGGCTATGGCCAGGATGACATGGGGATGACCCACGACGTGGAGAATCAGGGCTTTTCAAGGTGGGATCGGCGAGTCCGATGTAGGTCCCATAGACCGTGGAGTCGGCACCGGGCAGCCGGCCGGCACCTACCGTCCCTAGAAATCCGATGTCCAGCAGCACCACCGTTGGACGGGAGTTCAGCGCGGGCAACCAGTCTTCCTGCCACCTGACGTCGGTGAAGCAGCTGGCTGTGATGCAGTTGGCTATGAGGTAATCCTCCGGCCATGCCTGGGAAAGTTCGCGGTAGGCGTCCGGGCTGGGAATCGTCGCATTCAGTATGAGGTCCTGCCCATCGTGGTCAACGAGCAGCCGCACCGCAAAGATCGGCGTATCTGGGTCCTCGTGGTCGACAGGGTCGGCAGCGACGAACGTGAACGCATTGGACAGCTGCGCGGGCGTACGACCATGAACCAGCAGGAACGGTACCGGACCCGCTGCGCTCAGGCCCAGCACGGCAGCACTGTCCACGCAGCGCCGATCTCGGCAAGAGCCGATGACCACGGTTCCTCGCGGAGTCGCAGCTCTGCCGCGCTGAGGATACGTTGCACCGATTCGGCGTCGCTGAGGCCGCGCTCGTCAGAATCGTGCGTGAGGGAGACATGGATGCCATGGCTGGCTGCAGCGTGAACAAGTCTCTTGGTGGACGGCAGGTGGCTGTTGGTTGGGACCCGGTGCAGCTCGCGCAGCCGCGGGTTGGAGGATACGACGCTGTTGATAAACGTTTCCTCCCACGTTTTCCATGCAACCACGAGCAGATCATCGTTTTCGTCGAGAGTGAGTGCTTCGAGCGGCTGCCCATGAGTGCGGACGAAATCTGTGTCGGCCGCAATCACAGCATCCACGATCGTCGCTTGGCGGACGCCGCCGAAGAGGCTAAAGCGCTGATCGGGCAGCCAAGACGACGGAACGTCAGCCAGCGTCACGATGCGTGGATACTGATCGGCAACCAGAGTCAGCACTGGTGGGCTCATGCAGAATCGGGCGATGGCGGTCGCGGCGATGTCTTTCCGGTGCCCTTGGGGAACATGCGCGAGCAGTCGCTCCATGCGCTTCACCAAAGGACGATAGATGGGATACGCATCCAACACTGCGTCGACGTCCTCATGACGTAGCCGGGCATATGAGGCTGACATGAAGCTGGCGAATGCTTCATGCACGACCCGACAACTTGCCACGAGCTGCCCAAGGACTTCCCAGCTTGGATGCCCCGAAGCGAAATGGATAAGCGCTCCCCAAGCTGTGTCATCGTTCAGTGCCTTGTGGTGGATCTCATGTAGATGCGTGACGTGATGTTGTGCCACCTCACTTCCGTGAAGGCTTAGCCTGTACCCGTGGGGGAGGTACTGGCCGGACGATTCTCCGCCCTCTCCCTGAAGCAGCAGACAGCAACTGGTGTCATCGTCACCAATGGGCTCGACGGTACCGCCGGTCTCGGTTTCGCCCTCGGGCAAGGGAGGTGCGCTGTCATTCGGCGGTTCTGGAGGCGTCGTGTCGTCCACGACATCATTTTGGCACCATCTCTTTACCGAATGAGGTTTCGGTCGCTTGTGTCGCAATCCTCCACTCACGGCCTGCGGGAGAAACGTGCGGGAAACGAACCTAGGCCTCCATTTTCGTCGTCGATAGTATTACCAGGGCGCCTACTTGGGAGATCGACCATTGATGGCGCTCCATGTCGAGCTAATTTAGGTTCGATGGCCCATTTCCCCATGACGCTAATCAACACGGTAATTGCATTCGCGGGAAGGGCATTCAGACCCAGAGCGTCTCTAAATTCTTAGCTTTTCCGCCCAAAAATTCTTCGGGCCATACTTCAGTCCGTCATAGATGCAAATGGCTTTGGCAAACGCTGTACTGGGGCCGCCGTCTACAACTTCTGTACGTTCAATAGAACGGAGAAATCCAACCAGCACATCGAGGTCTATGTCTTCCCGAGATAGGGCACCGAAGTACGCCAGGACTTCGGCCGCAGGCCGCTTTTCGATCATCTGGGCAAGGCTGTCGTCCTCTGTGGCGATCCTGATTGCTTTGCGCCGCATGCTCGCGGGTGGTCGCAGTCGTTCTTCTGCCTGCTCGGCACGCGCTACTACGCGGGGCGGCAGGAGGTCGAGTTCCTTGACCCGCCCTTCAGAATCCAGGAAGCCCCCAGATCGAAGGTACTTAAAGAGAGGGAAATTGCCGGGCCTACTGAGGAGATCCGGGAGCGTCATCTTGACGACGTAGTTGGGTTCGAAGTCTCCATCGTGAAGGGCATCCAAACAGATCTCGGCCCTGCTCAATCCCTTGTAGCCGTGCTTCTGCAATTCTGCGATGACACCCACACCCAAGACGATGTCTTCATTGCCGTCTGAATCTATGCTGGTAACGTGGAGCCGGTCCTGCGCTTCCTCATCGAGTACCAGGCTGTAGATTCGCTCTTTCAGGTGCCGAAGTGTTTTCGCTGGGAATTTGCGCTCCAGCGCTGACAGGACCGAGAAGACGTCCACGTAGTCCGGCACAGTCAGCGTGTGAACGGGAATGCTGTGGGTACCTGCGGCCATGACGGTTCCAACCATTGCCGGTTGTGAGCCCTCCTGCCAGCTGACGAAAAGCAGTCTGTCCTGGAACTTTGTGAGGTGGGCATCGGTGAGGCAGTTTGCCAGGCTCGCGAGGATGGTCAGGACATCAGGATCGTTGAAGCCGTATCCCAGGAAGATAATCGGGTGCTCGGCGAAGAACGTGAGAAGCTTGGCAGCCAGGTAAGCGTTACGGTTCTCGAATTTGTCGTAATCCGTCTCTGTGAAGACGAGACTATTGGGATCACTGACGCTTCCATGGATTTTGTATATTTCACCGATACCCGTCGGTTCCGAGAAGACAAGCTCATCCTGACCGACGAACACTTTGTAATCCGGGAACTGTTCTTCAAGGAAGCTGTCGTAGTTCGTCGTGATGATGGCATCAACATTGGCCCTGCGGAGCAGTTCCATCTCCCGGACATTGAGTGGGTCGATACTGTGATTGACAGAAACTTCGCCGAGCATCTCCGTGATGTAGACCTTCAGGGCGCTATCAGGCCGCGTGAGGTGATCTTCGTAGCGGGCGCGCAGCTCGGACTCCTCCGGCGTCCAGATCCGCTCCTTAAGGGGTATCACAAGGAGTTCCGCGACTGCCGGCGGAATATCGCTGGCCGTTTGGCGGTAGTAGGCGTAGTCACGGGGCGTAAGTTCCGCCAACTTTGCGAGCATGGTTCGCCAATCTGGAGCGTTCAGGTAGCGGCGAGAGACGCCCGAGCCCACGAAAAGTATGGGCGCCGCGACAAACTTTCCCAGATGCTCAGCCAGCTGGCGTGCGAACGGTGAAAGGCCCTCGAATGCAGCGTTGTCCCTTCTCACGGTGACGCTCCCTTGCTCGTTGTGCGACGCGCCCGGCGCATGCGGGCCCGCTGGTAAGCATAACCATGAATGCGGTGCCGGCCTTCGGTCCCTTCATAGTTCGGGGCCCCTACCTGAATACCGCCTCTGACCACGTGGCGACGGGAGCCGCCGACTATCAGTCAGAATATTTCTGCATATTTTTGTTGACTTCCCATTCTTATGATTCTAGGATCTACTCATGGAACAACCCGTCCGACTAGAAACGGAACCACTCCTTGGCAGGGTTCGTGTGGCCCGGGGGCTGACGCAGAACACGCTGGCAAAGCAAGCAGGCATTTCGCAGGCCCTTCTCTCCAAGGCCGAGAGCGGCTTGGTCGAACTGGATCCCGAACGGGCCAAGTCAGTGGCCGCCGTATTAGAAGTCCCCCAGCCGGCTCTGACGGTGCCCGTATCCGCGTTGTCCTCAAGCATTGTGTTCCACCGGAAACGCGCCACGATGCCGGTATCCAAAGCCAATCAGGTCCGGGCGATCCTTGACCTGACCCAGCTGCAGGTAGGTGCCATCCTGGCCGACAGGCGTCCTCCCCTAAAGATTGAGCGCACACCTTTGCCGGAAAACGGCTATACCACACCGGAAGATATAGCCAAGTCGTTGCGCAAGCAGCTCGAGCCTGGCGTCGGCCCAGTTCAGAGCGTCGTTGCAACGCTTGAGAGCGCCGGTGTTCCTGTTGTGATGCGCGATCTTGACTCGACGCAGATCGACGCTATTTTCAGCTGGCCCGCCGACGCTCACCCGTTGGTGATCCTCAGCGATCGCGCGCCAGCGGACAGGCAGCGTTTTACACTCGCGCATGAGCTGGGCCATGCTGTCATGCATCAAGTTCCCTCGGAAAACCAAGAAGCCGAAGCAGACAGGTTCGCCTCAGAATTCCTGATGCCGGCGCGGGGAATCCGCGAGGACCTGGCTACGGTCAGCATCCCCTCGTTGGCGCGATTGAAACCGATCTGGAGGGTCTCCATGGCCGCCCTGCTCCGTCGGGCCAGGGACCTTGGACAGATCACTGAGTCCCGCTACAAGAGCCTGTCGATCGAGATGTCGGCCGCGGGTTACCGCAAGAACGAGCCTGTTTCCATATCCTCGGAAGGGCCGGCACTCATTGGAGCTGTCCTCGCGGAGCGACTCGCAGCAGGGCACACCATCGAGAGTTTGGCCGCGGACGCCCACATGACTACGGAAGAATTTCAGACCACCTACGGAGGGATGCTCCGATGAGCCCATCTGATCAGTTGAGGACCCTTCGCTCCGCACGTGGCGCTGCGGCCGGGCCAAGCATTGCCACACGGGCCCCAGCCGAGCTTACAAAAGCCGCCACATTGCTTTCGGGTCGGATGCTGATGTTGGCCAGCTCGGACGCGTCCACGATGGCCCCGCTTCTTGACGTGAAGCTCAGCGGCATGATCCTCACAGGAAGTTCGGCGTATGAAGCACTTAAACCACTCCAACGGCAAACCCCGGGGCTGCTGGTAGCCATAGAACCTGTATCGGTCACCAAGTACACTGCGACGGTCGAGAAACCGTTCCAGCTCGCCACTGACGCGCTTTTTGACCAGACCTTGGCCGAATTCCTTGACGGGCAGTCCTCCTCGGGCGCGGCAATCACGGTCACACCCACAGGCTTCTTCCCGGCCGGCGACGCCGACCCGATCAAGGAAGCCGTCGAGCAAGCCAACGCAAACGGCCGTGATGACACCGTTTTGCTGATGCCCGTCCACCCGCGCTGGCTCAAGCCTGAGAACATTGACCAGCTCATTGCCATCGCAAAGACCAGCGTCCATCCAGTGGCCCTAGTTGTTTGTGACAGCTACAAGGATCCCCTGGTTGAGAAGGGCGTCCCCGCGGGGTACCGAAAGTTCTTTGCCTCTGTTCCTGCAGCGATCGCATGGCGGACCGACATGGCCGCCTTCGAAGCCATGTCCCAAGGCGCCCTAGCCGCCGCGATAGGAGAACTACCCAGCCAGCGCCGGGGCATCGTGCCGGACAGGGGGCCACGTTCCTCCGATAAATCCGACACGTCCCCAGCCGTTCTGCTGCCAGGCATGCTCCGGTACTCCCGGACGAGCTGGATGACCAGGAACTGGTTCGCCTCCACCGCCGCTCCGAAATGCCAGTGCAGGTACTGTGAAGGCCGAAGTTGGGACTCTTTCACGGGTTCGAAAGAAGGCCGGCTCGCAGCACACCTGCATAACCTCGACACCGTCATGCGATTGGTCCAGGACATGAATTCCCTGACATCGGAGAGCTCCAAGGCATGGTGGCGGCGGCTGCTGGCCCAAGCCGAAGTCGAACATGAGGCACTTTCCGCCCGCACCTCTGTCAAGGTTGGACTGCCAGGGCCCATAAAGGCGTGGCTCCGCCTCGGCTAGGTCGCTGTGCCAGCCGGGACCTGCGCTGACCGCCATGCTTCAAAGAATGACTCGGCGAACTCCCATGAGGCGCCGGTAAACCGCTCCGGCACGAACGGAGCTGGTTCAAGTAGCCAGGTTGGGGCCTCCCCTCCCCCAGTATCAACCCCAACTCCGACACCGTAAAAGCGGGCTTCGAGCAGCAACATCTCCTCGTCAGCCGGAATCGACGGCAAGAGGATGGAACGGCGGCAATAAGGGGCGAAGCGCGTCGCCTGCGTCAGCGCGGTTGCCCAGTTCCTGCCCCGCAGCATCACGTGCTGAACGGACGCCGGAGGAACAACTATGCGGTGCACAGTCCTCTTTCCGGTGCTGTCAATGTCAAAGTGGACCAGACCCGGACTGAGTCGACGCAATTTGTCTCGTTCGCGCCGTGAGAGCACCGCTTCGGATACGGCTCCATCGAGGGGGACGCGCAAAAGGACGTCCAATGTCTCCAAGTCCTCTGGAATCTCGACGCAGCCAATGGAGCGTCGACGCTGAACTTCATCCATGTTCGGAACTACTTCGGCGTATACCCAGCTGCCGGCACACTTGACCTTCACGTGTTGGGTGGCCAAGGCCTGGACCTCCGCTATCTTGCTGCGGTCACTTGCCTTCATCCGCGTTCCTTCCCTTTAACCGGCACCCCTGCCGCCGCCACGGTGAGTCCGCGGTCAACATCCCGAGCCGCGTCGGACAGCATGGAAACAGCTTCCCAGAAAGGATGACTAAGGGACCGGAAATACAGCGCGCGGCTGCTCGACTCCTGCGGTTCCTTAGCGATCAAACCTACCGTGAGCAGATCCACAAGCAATCGATGCACCGTGCTCCCAGGAATTCTGGACCGCAGCGAGATCTGGGACCCGGTAAACACGCCGTCCGTGGCCAAGATCGCTCCGGTCAACTGCAGCAGGAACCTATTGCCGAAAAGCGTCTTCGACCAGGCCTGCTCCGTGCCAACCGATCTTTCCATGAGTTCAACCGTATTTCATATTCCGGAAAATGAAAATACAGTGTCAGTCAGGGAGAAGCCGCGCTCACCGCTCGCACGTCGTCCACGGCGAGCCGATGCAGCCGCTCAGCGCAGTCGGGCAGGCCCTGCTTCCCCCAATGAATGCTGCGTGCATGTTTGACGGCAAGTCGGCCACCGCTCGCGTGCCTTCACGCATACACGGTTAAGGACATACCCCCGGTGGGCCGCACAGCAGCACATGGTGTGCCCCGGCCAGCGCAAACTCAAGGGCACGGAGGGCATCGCCTTGTCCAGAGACATCGCAAAGGTCTGGAAAACCCTGGCCTCTCCCCTGGTGGACTCCTCCTGACGTCAGTCCAGCAGATCAAAGTACGCAGTACCCGAGTTCCAATCGACAGGATGCCGCAACGTCCCAATAGCCGGATTCAGCGCGCTGTACATCATGCCGTCACCAGCATAGATACCGACGTGCCCCCAATTGTTCGGGCCCTGCGGGTTCTGCACCACCAAGTCCCCTGGCTTTGGATTGTCAGTTCGGTGCCCCACGGTCCACTGATCTACACGTGGGAGGTTGATCCCCACCTGCTTAAAGATCCATTGGACGTAGCCTGAGCAGTCCCACGCTTTGAACGCCGTTCCACCCCATACGTATGCTCCACCCAGCCCTTCCTGAGCAAAGTGCAGGATGTCCTTCCGGATCTGGCTCAGATTCGTCGGCATAGCCGGCGACGCCGAACCGTTGGGAGAGCTGTCGCAAGAAGCTGGGGCAATGCCGCCCGCGAGAGCGTCAACGATTGCCGTTGCCTCAAATTCCCACCGCGCGTACAACTCAGGAAAGGCCGACACCTGAACAGCTTGGGCCGCCTTGCCCTTATCTATGGATTGCCAAGTGGGGACATCAAGCAGCCCGGGCGGGCTGCCATGATTGGGACCGCTCGGGCCGCCGTAGAAGGCCCGTGCATCGTAGTTAGGATCCATCAGTTGCTCGATGGTCCCCCAGCCGGCGGCAGGACGTTGCTGGGCGGTGCCGAGGGAATCGTGATCGCTCCCGACGCCGTCATGTGGAACCAAGAGCGAAGCGGGAACGTTTGTATTCGCGAGGACTCTTAGTCCGGATTCCTGGAGGGCCATCATGATGGCGATAATTTGGCCGTCCCTCGGGACGCCCATTTGCTTTCCGACTGCAATGTATAGCCGGGCGACTGACACTTGTGCGGGAGTTAGACTGGCCGGCGCCTGGCTGTGTGGCTGAATCTCCAGACCACTGGTTCCATCCAGCGGCTGACCATTGGCGATCGCGGTGACCGAGCAAGCACCGGCAGTGGTCGCCGAGTTGGCGGCAAACACTGCAACGCCAGCGCAAAACGCAAAGGCACAGATCAGGATCAGTGCCATAACCGCAGCCGTCGATGCCCGCAGAATAGCGCGGCGCTTCGCCAAGCCGGCCAGAACCGCAATAGCTGGCATCAGTAGACGATCCTGCTCGGCGTCGCGTAGAAGCCAACGACTACACAATGATCGATCGGGGCTGTAGTGGCCGGTGGACAATTCACCATGACGCTCACGGGAGCTGCATAGGCGTTGCGGTCCGAGTTCGATTGATCCACAACGCTCAGAGTGGCTGTGCAGACGTGAAGGCCAACCCAGGGCGCCGGGTGGTCCCGCACCTTGGCCAGCTCGCCGTCGCACACAAGGGACTGGATCGTCGCCGAACGGCGCGCCTGCTCCCCCGCCAGGGTTGCAAAGGTTCCCGCGTTGACGCCTGTCGCTTCGAACTCCTGAACAAACACTGTTAGTGGGTTGGACCCGTCCGGAAGAACGTCCCACCAGTCCCGGAGCCTGGAGTAGACCTCGGAGTACGACGCCGTTCTCGTGTCCCAGGTATATATCGCCGTCGCTGCCGCGCCAGCGAGTCTACGGAAGTCCGTCGTGCGCGGTTCGCCGATCGCGGGTGGAGTTTCCAGCGCGGAAGCTGCAGTGGGCGATGCGACTGGCGAGAAGGTCGACGACGCCGCCGGGCCAGTGGTTGCCGAGCCCGCCGTCGAGGGTGAAGCAGGCTCCGTTCGGTTCCCGCCCGCGGGAAGCGCAAGAATGACGATGGCCGCCACCACGCTCAGAATTGCCACGACGCCGATCCACCAGGACCGCTGTTTCCCTGAGCCCAGGAGGATACGCCTCTGCACCAGCCCCATTTCTGCCTCCTTGTCCCCTTCTATTGCAAGCAGTACCGGCTCACGACATGACTCATGAGGCCGTTGTCATTCCATTCCGGAGAATCCTCCACGACGCCTGGTACAACCGCCGAGCAAAGCCGATCTGCACAGCGACATAGCGTTCTGTGACCCCGAGCTCAGCGGCCAGCGATTCCAGGGCTCGATTTCTCTCCTGCCCACGAACACCTCGACGAACGATGGTCGATGCGACTCGGCGGAGCACTAGCGTCGGCAAGCATTCAGCTGCGTACTGGCAGAGATCTTCGACGCTGCGGACGTCTGCCGGCTCAACTTCCAAGGCACTTTGAACAGTCTTCGCCGTCTGGCGCACCACTGTCACGGCATGCCACCGGCGGCGATCCTGCGGCGAGGGAGGACCGTATCGACGCGGCGCAGTAAGACTGTCCATGGCTAGGCCCCAAACGCTCTCATTCACACTGGCTCGGGTCAGGGCAATAATCGCTCGCGCCCATTCCTGGTCTATTACCCCGTCAGCGCCTCTGTCCCAGTTCCGGTCGATAGCCAAGAGAGCGAGCGCGTCAGACGATGTCGGGCAGTCGCCGCAGCTTGGTTCGACCAGTAGTGGCAGCGTCTGATGGGACAGCTCACGACGAATGTGTGCGGCGCATACGTTGCCGGTCACTCCCTGTACCCACGCCTCAAAGCGAACACCGGGTAGTTGGCGATAATGCCCCCGTGCGACTCCATCCCAAACGGCCAACCGGATGTCTTGCATGACATCGTCCGCATCGCATGCTCGGCCGATCCGGGAGAGATGGGAAACGACGTAACGTCGTACTCCCTCGACAGCCACCATGATCTGGTCAACCGGGATTGGCACAGGCTCGAGAGGCCTGGTTAGAGAAACATCAATGGTCGCTGGTGTTGGTTGTTTTTGTTGGGCTTGATTCGCCCCGTCTTCGACACTCATGGTCTTCACCGCTTCGACAAAGCAGAATCCAGTAGTCCGACGCGGGTACCCCCGCACATGAGGGTGTCAGCCCAGAATCGACCCCACCCACACAATCGCAACAAAGCTATGCAAACTATTGTCAAGAATAATTAAAGTATTGTCAAGACTGCAAGTCTTACTTTTCTGTACGCGTTCGGCAAGAATGGTTCCATGCCTCGGATTATCCAACCCCGCGACGACGCTTGGTCGTCCGACGTCGAGGCTGCCGTCGCGACCTTTGGCAATAGGTCGCGGAACGAAATCCTCCGCTATCTTTCAGCCCACGGCCCCGCAACTCGCGGAGACATCGTGGATGCAGTGAGTGCCGGCGAGCCAAGCGTTGCCAAACATCTTCTGGCCCTTGAAAAGTTCGGCGTGATCAAAGTCGACGTCGAACCCGGTCGGAGGCACGGGCGGTCACCCCGCTATTCAGCAAACGCCGTCCGCATTAAGGAACTTCTGGATGCTCATCTTCAGTATCTGACGGAGAACTAGCGGCAGCCTCCTCGGCGGCCGGATGCCGGCTGATGTCCTTGTTGAGATACTCGGAGATCACCCGAAGAGTCTCCGGCGAGACATCTCCTAGAGTTCGGGCAGCGAAGGACTTCACCCGTGCCGCACGGAGGGACTTGACGAACTCAAGCTGGGAATCGATTCGTTCTGGCAAGTCGGCACTGCTGGCAACAAGAAGGTAGGAGCGGTCGACGTTGAAAATGTCGCACAACGCGGTTAGCAATTCAGTATCGCTAACGAGCCGACCGCGTCCGTCCTTCATGTAGAACCAGCGGGCTCTGGAAAGCTTGATACCCCTTACGGCCAGTTCATCCTGGACTTCGCGGAACGTCACCGGCTTCCCTCGCTCCGCTACCACTACGTCGAGGAGCAGATTCAGGCGCCGCGCAAGTTCCGCCTGAGGGGTCAGGATCCCAGTTGAACCCTTCTCTTCACTTGGCACGGACACCCCCTCGGGACATACTGACGCGGTACGGCGGGATCAGAATTCGCGGCATTCACTGGTGTCCCCAGTATTTCGCGGGTGACCCTCTACGGCAATGAGCATGCCCACGTTCACGAAGGCCTTCCCAACTTCAGCAAGCCGGCGTAGCCTGCTGCTGTAGACCCGTCTACAGCAGCAGCACTTTCTATTGTTTCCCAGGCTGTGGTCTCCATGTCGAACATCTTGATGAACCGAACACGAAGCCAAATCATCCGTTTCCTTCTCAGGAATGGACCTGCGAGCTGCAGCGAAATCGGTTCGGAACTCCGGATCTCGTCCTCCGCCATCCGCCGTCACTTGGCGCTCATGCATCGCGCCGGGCTCGTGAAATCGTCCGATTCATCAGGGTATTCAGCCTCTCCCCAAACCGTGCGAGCAGCCGCCGACGCCTTTTCGGCTACTTTGTGCAGCGGAAGCCTGCCCCAAACTCCGAGAATGCCCGTGAATTGACCGGCCAATGCGGTTACCTGGGCTTTGTCATGTCCATTCCTGCGTTCAGGAGCATGAACTGCCAACTCCACTCACGAAATCGGGGAAGGCAAATGGACCTTGAATTCTTCGAGCCGGCAGAGGCAGCTGCCCTCATGCGATGCACTGAGGCCTGGCTCCGCGACGGCGCTGCCACAGGCCGATTTCCTCACACATGCTGGGGCAAAGGAAAAATCATCTTCACCTCCGAGCACATCCTGGAAATCGCCCGACTGAGCGAGGTTCCGGCGCAGGCAGCACCGACGTCGGAGCCTCGGCTCATCGGAACCCGTGCGAAGGGCCGACTGTCGCAGGTGAACTAGCGCCCGAACCGCACGGCTTCAGCGGCGTGCACACCGTCAGTGAACGAATCCGGTGATCGAACGTTCGGTGGCGTCAGCACCGGCCTGCAGCGCTTGTGGCATCAGATGGCCATATACCTGCTCGGTTGTCCGGGTTGAAGCGTGGCCGAGCCGCCGTGAAATCGTAAACAACGAGACTCCGTCTTGGATTAGCCATGACGCATGTGTGTGCCGGAGATCGTGTATACGCGGCGTCTTGCTCAGCCCAATCGCCTGCGCCGTCCGCACGGCCGGCACCCAGTAGTGATGCCAGTACAGCTTGTGCGCGATCCGCTGCCCTTTTGGAGTGGTGAACAAGAGTTCCTTCCCGGGGCGGCTAGCAACCAGAGGGATCAATATTTCGACAAGTGCCGGATTGAGCCCGATGGTGCGCTTTCCGGCGCCGGTCTTCGTGGCTCCAATGTAAAACTGCGACTGCCCGTCGCGTTTCCAGGCCTTGTTGATCCGTACCGTGGGCGGCTTGGACAAAAGGTCGACATCCCCCACGGTTAGGGCTGTAGCTTCGCCGAACCTTGTGCCAGTCATGACCAGGAAGTTCGTAAACGCCTTATATCTCTCCCCCATGCCTTCCATGATCATGCTGAATTCAGCGTGAGTGAGAAACATCGCTTCATCCTCAGCCCGGTCAAGGCTAGGCAGCTGCACGCCACGACAAGGGTTCCGGGGGATGTATTGAAACATCTCGGCAGTGTTCATCGCTGCAGAGATGAGACCGTGAACATTGTGGATGGTCTTCGGTGAACGGCCCTTGGCCATCATCGACTTCACCCAGTGATTCATGTGCCGGTAATCGAGCTTGTCCACGGGGATGTGACCGATGACGTCCCGCACATGAAGATCCAGCATTGTCTGGTAGGTCCGGGTGGTTCCGCTGGAAGGCCGGATCAGGAGGTCAATATGTTCCTGAATCACTTCGGCAACAGTCGGTACTTTCGACTGGTTGGCAAGGATGGCGTGCTGAGCGATTTCGAAAGATTGCCCGTTTGCATCCAACAGCCTCTTGAGGGTCTGGGCCTCGGCTTCTGTGGCAACGGTGAGGCCCTGATTTTTCCGCGTCTTAGGGTCGCGCCAACGGACCATATAGGTCTTGGATCCGTCGTTTTTGGAGCGCATGCTGATGCTGGCCACACAAAAATGCTAGGCCGCTGTACACACATTTTGAAGTTTTGTACACAGTCAGGGGCCAAATAGGCCCCTGACCTGCGGAAACACCGTGCCCGAGGTGGGACTCGAACCCACACACCTTTCGATACCGCATTTTGAGTGCGGCGCGTCTGCCAATTCCGCCACTCGGGCGCGGAAACACTTGAACAAGAGTATCCGACGTCGCGCTCCCGGAAGAACTCAACGCCCCTTGTTTCAGTGCGCGAAACTACTCTACATGCAGATAGGCTATTTTCCAGAACCGGACCGGCCGAGCAATAAATCATACGCAATGACCGGGTGCAACTAAGATGGTTGTGAACCCGCCGTACGTCTTCAAGGAGATCCCGTGTCAGAACAGACGGAGTCCAAGCCTGCATCCCAGCCGGCACGCCGCGTAGTTGTCGCAGAGGATGAGACGCTCATCAGACTGGACATCATCGAGATCTTGAAGGGCGAGGGCTACGACGTTGTCGGCGAGGCTGACAACGGCGAGAAGGCAGTTCAGCTGGCCGAGGAACTGAAGCCGGACTTGGTCCTCATGGATGTCAAGATGCCGGTGATGGACGGCATTTCAGCAGCGGAGAAGATCGTAAAGGCCAGGATTGCTCCAGTTGTTCTTTTGACGGCTTTCAGCCAGAAGGAACTGGTTGAGCGGGCGCGCGACGCCGGTGCAATGGCTTACGTCGTCAAGCCGTTCACCCCGGCCGACCTGATCCCGGCAATTGAGATCGCATTGTCGCGCCACGAGGAGATCAAGGCCCTTGAAAGCGAGGTTTCCGACCTTCAGGAGCAGTTTGCCACTCGCAAGCTCGTGGAGCGCGCCAAGAGCCTCCTGACCACCAAGATGGGGCTGACGGAGCCGGAAGCGTTCCGGTGGATCCAGAAAACGTCCATGGACCGTCGATTGAGCATGCGCGAGGTCGCCGAGACCATCATCAACCAGGTCAATTAGCTTCCAAAGCTGAAGGGGCGGGTGCTTTCAAATGAAAGCACCCGCCCCTTTGCTTGTGACCCCTTCTCGCTGCGACAGCCCCGCCACCAAAGCTCCACATCCCGAACACCAAAAGGAAGCCCCGGTCACCAAAAAGGGAGGCCCCGCCAAACGGCAGGGCCTCCCCCGCCTGATGGCAGGACCTCAAGGGCAATCGGGATTCGATTAGCTCTTGGCTTTGACCTTCTTCTTCTTTTCGGGCCACGGTCCGAGCTTCTCCTTGCGGGAAACAGCTTCTTCCACGCGGGAGGTGTCGGCGAGGTCGCCGACCTTGTGGACCTTGAGCGAGTTGGTGGAGCCGGCCTGTCCGGGAGGGGAACCGGCAGCAATGACCACGAGGTCGCCGTTTTCCACAATCTTCATCTCGAGCAGGCTGCGGTCCACCTGCGCCGTCATGGCGTCGGTGTGGCCCACCATGGGAACCAGCACAGGCTGGATTCCCCAGGTCAGCGCCAGTTGGTTCCAGACGTGCTCCAGCGGGGTGAACGCAAAGACCGGCTTGATTGGGCGCAGACGGGAGAGGCGGCGGGCGGAGTCGCCAGACTGGGTGAAGGTACAGATGTACTTCGCCTCCAGCTGATCGGCGATTTCGACGGCGGCGCGAGTGATGGCGCCACCGCGGGTCTTGGGCTTGGTACCCAGTGGCGGAACGCGCTCTAGTCCGTGTTCCTCGGTGGATTCGATAATGCGGGCCATGGTCTTGACCGTCTCGATGGGGTACTTACCCACACTGGTTTCGCCCGAGAGCATGACCGCGTCGGCGCCGTCGAGCACTGCGTTGGCGCAGTCTGACGCCTCGGCGCGTGTCGGGCGGGGGTTGTCGATCATCGATTCGAGGACCTGGGTCGCCACGATGACGGGCTTGGCCCAGCGGCGGGCCAGTTCGATAGCGCGCTTCTGGACGATCGGCACTTCCTCGAGGGGGAGTTCGACGCCGAGGTCGCCACGGGCAACCATAATCGCGTCGAACGCGTCAATGATCTCGTGGAGCTGGTCGACGGCCTGCGGCTTTTCGATCTTGGCGATCACCGGGACGCGGCGGCCTTCTTCGTCCATGATTTCGTGAACGCGCGTGATGTCCGAGGCGTCACGTACGAACGACAAGGCAACAAGGTCCACACCACGCTTCAGGGCCCAGCGCAGATCGTCCTCGTCTTTTTCGCTCAGGGCGGGAACGTTGACTGCGACGCCCGGCAGGTTGATGCCCTTGTTGTTGGAAACGAAACCACCGACGGTCACGGTTGCGACCACCTTCACGTCGTCGACCTCGATGGCCCGGAGGGCCACCTTGCCATCGTCGATCAGGAGGGCGTCTCCCACGTTGACGTCTTCGGTGAGGCTCTTGAGCGTGGTGGAGCAGATTTCCTTCGTCCCGGGGACATCCTCGGTGGTGATGGTGAAGGTATCGCCTACGGATAGTTCGTGGGGGCCGTCGACGAAGCGGCCCAGGCGGATCTTCGGGCCTTGCAGGTCGGCCATGATGGCAACGGGCTTGTGGAGCTGTGCTGAAGCCTTGCGGACATTCTCGTACGTGTTGTCGTGTACCGAGTAGTCGCCGTGGCTCATGTTCATTCGGGCGACGTCGACGCCGGCTTCCAGCACCGCGAGGGTGTTGTCAAAGCTGGAAATTGCCGGTCCGAACGTTGCAACGATTTTTGCGCGTCTCATTTACCTACCCTAGTAGTGTGCTGCGGTTGGAGTTGGGAAAGCCTTGTGCGCCGGGTCCCTACAGAACCGAGATTGCCCGGTCGGTGGGAGCCACGGGTGCCGGAAGAATGGTAGTGCCCATGAGGTACTTGTCGACGGCGGCCGCGCAGGCACGGCCCTCGGCGATGGCCCAAACGATGAGGGATTGTCCGCGTCCGGCATCGCCTGCAACGAAGACGCCCTCGGTGTTGGTCATGTAGTAGCCGTCGCGGGCCACATTGCCGCGGCCATCGAATTCTGCGTGGACCTGCTCGGTGATTCCTGCGGGTTCGGCCCCAGTGAAGCCGAGCGAGAGGAACACCAGGTCAGCGGGGATGATTCGTTCGGTCCCTGCCTTGGGCAGGCGCTTGCCGTCCACGAATTCGGTCTCCGCTACCTTGACGCCGGTGAGCTTGCCGTTTTCGCCAACAAATTCGACGGTGGACGCGAGGTAGGTGCGTTCGCCACCCTCTTCGTGCGCGCTGGCAACCTCGAAGAGAGTCGGGAAGGTCGGCCACGGCTGGTGCGCAGCGCGCTCCAGGGGCGGTTGCTTGCCGATGGCGAGGGTCGTGACGGAGGCGGCACCGTGGCGGTGCGCCGTACCGATGCAGTCGGCCCCGGTATCGCCGCCACCCAGGATCACTACGTGCTTGCCCCTGGCATCCACTTGGCCTTCCATCGATTCGCCGGCGACCGCGCGGTTCGCGGGGACGAGGTAATCCATGGCGAAATGGATGCCCTCGAGTTCACGGCCCGGGATGGGGAGGTCCCGCGGGACAGTTGCGCCGGTGGCGATGACGACGGAATCGTAGCGACGGCGGAGCTGCTCCCAAGTTACGTCCGTGCCGATCGTTACGCCGGTACGGAAGCGGGTGCCTTCGGCCTTCATCTGCTCGACGCGGCGGTCGACCTGTTCTTTCTCCATCTTGAAATCGGGAATGCCATAGCGCAGCAATCCGCCGATCTTGTCGTCGCGCTCGTACACGGCCACCGTGTGGCCCACGCGGGTCAACTGCTGGGCCACTGCGAGGCCTGCAGGGCCGGAACCTACGACGGCGACGGTCTTGCCGGAGAGGCGTGTCGGGGGAAGGGGCTGTACCCATCCGTTCTCGAACGCCTCGTCGATGATCGAGACCTCAACCTGCTTGATGGTCACGGCCGGCTGGTTGATGCCGAGGACGCACGAGGCCTCGCACGGAGCAGGGCACAAACGTCCCGTGAATTCGGGGAAGTTGTTGGTGGCGTGCAAGCGTTCGATCGCTTCCTCGCCCTTCCCCCGCCAGGTGAGGTCGTTCCATTCCGGGATGAGGTTACCCAAGGGGCAGCCCTGGTGGCAGAACGGGACGCCGCAGTCCATGCAACGCCCGGCCTGGCTCCTGAGCACACCCTTGTCCTGGGCTTCGTAGACTTCCTTCCAGTCCATGATGCGGACGGGAACGGGACGGCGTGGCTGCGTCTCGCGCTGCCGGACTTTCAGAAATCCGCGTGGATCAGCCACCGGTTACCTCCAGGATTCGGGACCATACTTCTTCGCCATCCGGGTCGAGGCCCTCTTCGATGGCGCTGAGGCGGGTTTGCAGGACCGCGGCGTAGTCGCGCGGCAGGACTTTGGTGATGCGGGCGGCGGTGTCGTCGAAGTTCTCGAGCAAACGCCCGGCGAGGACGGATTCGGTTTCTTCGACGTGCTTGACAAGGAGGCCGTGGACAATGTCGCGGTCCTCGGCGTCGAGCTCGAGCAGTTGCAACTCGCCGGCGTCGAGCGCCTGCTTGTTGACGCGCGCGGGCTGCAGGTCCAGCACGTAGGCCGTGCCGCCGGACATGCCGGCACCGAAGTTCCGGCCGGTGCGCCCGATGATCAGCGTCTGGCCGCCGGTCATGTATTCGCAACCGTGGTCGCCGATGCCTTCGACGACGGCAGTGGCACCCGAGTTGCGGACCAGGAAGCGTTCGCCAACCTGGCCACGCAGGAACATTTCGCCGCTCGTCGCGCCGTAGCCGATGACGTTGCCGGCGATGACGTTGCGCTCGGCCTGGAAGACGTTCGTACGGTCCGGCCTGACGATGATCCGTCCGCCGGAGAGGCCCTTGCCGACGTAGTCGTTGGAGTCGCCGTACATCCGCAGCGTGATGCCGGCAGGCAGGAACGCGCCTAGCGACTGCCCTGCGGTGCCCTTCAGGGTGATGTCGATCGTGTCGGTCGCGAGCACGTCGACGCCGAATGTCTTGGTTACGACGTGTCCCAGCATGGTGCCGACGGAACGGTCCGTGTTGATGACGTCTACCGAGATCTTCACTGGTGAACGGTCGCTCAGGGCTTCTGCGGCCATGCCGATGAGGCGCTGGTCGAAGTGCTTGTCGAGTTCGTGGTTCTGGCCGGTGAGGTTCCGCAGCGGAACGTCATCGTCGAATTCGAGGCCGTGCAGGATCGGGTCGAGGTCGAGGCCCTCGGCCTTCCAGTGGTCGATCGCTTCGCGGGTGTCCAGGACTTCGGCGTGGCCGATTGCCTCTTCGAGGCTGCGGAAGCCGAGCTCGGCGAGGATTTCCCGGACCTCTTCGGCAAGGAACTCGAAGAAGTTCACTACGAATTCCGGCTTGCCGGTAAAGCGTGAACGAAGCTCCGGGTTCTGGCTCGCCACGCCTACCGGGCAGGTGTCTAGGTGGCAGACGCGCATCATGATGCAGCCGGAAACCACCAGCGGCGCAGTCGCGAAGCCGTATTCTTCCGCACCCAGCAAAGCGGCGATAACGACGTCGCGGCCGGTCTTGAGCTGGCCGTCAACCTGCACGACGACACGGTCGCGGAGCCCGTTGAGCATCAGGGTCTGCTGGGTCTCGGCAAGGCCGAGTTCCCACGGCACACCCGCATGCTTGAGCGAGTTCAGCGGCGAGGCGCCGGTTCCGCCGTCGTGTCCTGAAACAAGCACGACGTCGGCCTTCGCTTTCGTGACGCCGGACGCCACGGTGCCGATCCCCACTTCCGAAACCAGCTTCACATGGACTCGGGCCGAGGGGTTGGCACGCTTGGCATCGTAAATGAGCTGCGCGAGGTCCTCGATGGAGTAGATGTCGTGGTGCGGGGGCGGGGAAATGAGTCCGACGCCGGGAGTCGAGTGACGGGTGCGGGCTACCCATGGGTAGACCTTCTGCGCCATCAGCTGGCCGCCCTCGCCGGGCTTTGCCCCCTGGGCCATCTTGATTTGGATGTCCTCGGCGTTCGTCAGGTAGAGGCTGGTAACGCCAAATCGGCCCGAAGCGATCTGCTTGATGGCGGAGCGGCGCTCCGGATCGAGCAGCCGGTCCACATCCTCGCCGCCTTCACCGGTGTTGGACTTGGCGCCCAGCCGGTTCATGGCGATGGCGAGGGTCTCGTGCGCTTCCTTGGAGATGGAGCCATAGCTCATCGCCCCCGTGGAGAAGCGCTTGACGATCGAGGAAACCGGTTCGACTTCCTCAAGCGGCACCGCCGGCCGCAGGCTGCCCTTGAACTTGAGGAGCCCGCGGAGGGTCATCAGGTTTTCGGACTGGTCGTCGATGCCTTTGGTGTAGGACTTGAAGATGTCGTAGCGGCGCTCCCGGGTGGCGTGCTGTAGGCGGAAGACCGTCTCCGGGTTGAAAAGGTGCGGTTCACCGTCGCGACGCCACTGGTATTCCCCGCCGCCGAGCAGCGGGCGGTGGGGTTGCTCGATTCCGCCCTCGGGGTATGCCATTTGGTGGCGGGCCGAAACCTCGGCTGCGATCACGTCCAGTCCTACGCCGCCCAACTGGGAGTGCGTGCCGGAGAAGAATTCGTCCACCAGTTCCTGGGAAAGGCCCAGCGCTTCGAATGTCTGGGCACCCGTGTAGGAGGCCACGGTGGAGATGCCCATCTTGGACATGATCTTCAGGACGCCCTTGCCGAGGCCCTTGATGAGGTTGTACACGCCGTCTTCAGGAGTGACGCCCACTACTTCGCCGGTGCTGATCAGCTGCTCCACGGATTCCATGGCCAGGTACGGGTTCACGGCAGAAGCGCCGTAGCCCACCAGGACAGCCACGTGGTGTGTTTCGCGGACATCGCCGGCCTCGACCACCAGGGCGGTCTTGGTGCGGTTCGCGCTGCGGAGCAGGTGGTGGTGGACGGCGCTGACGAGCAGGAGCGACGGAATGGGCGCCCACTGCGCGTTGGAGTCGCGGTCGGACAGCACGATGTACTGAACGCCGCGGTTGATCGCACCGGAGACCTGCTCGCAGATCTCGGTCAGTCGGCTTCGAAGTGCCGCTTCACCGCCCTCGGGACGGTAGAGACCGCGGACCTTCATGGCGACCTTGTCGCCGTCGGCGTTCTCGATGTTGGCGATCTTCGCGAGCTGGTCGTTGTTGATCACCGGGAACGGCAGGGAGATCTGCGGCTGGCGGACCTGCCCGAGGTCGAGTAGGTTCCCGTTGGGGCCGATGGCGCAGGTCAGGGAGGTGACAAGTTCCTCACGGATCGCGTCCAACGGCGGGTTGGTCACCTGCGCAAATGATTGTACGAAGTAGTCGAACAACAAACGGGGGCGCTTGGACAGGACTGCAACAGGGGTATCTGAGCCCATCGCGCCGAGGGGTTCGGCACCAGTGCGCGCCATGGGACCGAGGAGGATCTTCAGTTCCTCGGTGGTGTAGCCAAAGGTCCGTTGGCGGATGTTCACCGATGCTGCCGTGTGCAGTACGTGCTCGCGCTCGGGTAAGTCGTTGAGGTCGATGAGGTTGTCCTTGAGCCACTCAGCCCACGGATTGGCGGCGGCAACTTCCGCCTTGACCTCGGCATCATCGATGATCCGGCCGGCTTCGGTGTCCACGAGGAACATCTTGCCCGGCGAGACACGGCCCTTCTTGACTACCTTGGCAGGTTCGACTTCAATGACGCCGACCTCGGAGGCAAAGACGATCAGTCCGTCTTCAGTGATCCAGTACCGGCCGGGGCGCAGGCCATTGCGGTCGAGGGTAGCCCCGACGAGATTGCCATCCGTAAAGGATACGGCGGCGGGGCCGTCCCACGGCTCCATGAGCAGGGAATGGTATTCGTAGAAGGCACGACGTGCGGGATCCATGGTGGCGTGGTTTTCCCAGGCCTCCGGGATCATCATCATGATCGAGTGCGTGATGGGGCGGCCGGACAGCCAGAGAAGCTCGGCCACCTCGTCAAAGGACGCGGAGTCGGAGGCGCCCGGTGTGCAAATCGGGTACAGCTCCTCCGGGGAGTCGCCCAGGAGCGGGTTCGCCAGTTGCGACTGGCGGGCGCGCATCCAGTTCCTGTTGCCCTTGACGGTGTTGATTTCACCATTGTGGGCGATGGTGCGGAACGGCTGGGCCAACGGCCAGGACGGGAAAGTGTTGGTGGAGAAGCGCGAGTGGACAATCGCCAGCTTGGTCTTGAAGCGCTTGTCCGAAAGGTCGGGATAGAACGGCTCCAGCTGGGCGGTGGTCAGCATGCCCTTGTACACGATGGTGCGCGAAGACAACGACGGGAAGTAGACGCCGAACTTATTCTGGGCGCGCTTCCGGATCCGCCAGGCGCGAGAGTCGAGTTCGTTGCGCTCAAGTACCTCGCCCGTCGCCGAGGCAAAGAAGGGCTGGGCAAAGTAAGGCATGCAGGCGCGGGCCATGGCACCAACCAGGTCCGCGACCACCGGCACTTCGCGCCAACCGAGGACCGTCAGGCCCTCGTCCACGGCTAGAGCCTCGATGCCCGCCTTCGCGGTTTCCGCTTCGCGGCTCTCGGCGGGAAGGAATGCCGTTCCGACGACGTATTGGCCGGGGGCGGGCAACTCAAATTCCGTGACGGCCCGGAAGAATTCGTCCGGGACCTGCATGAGGAGGCCGGCGCCGTCGCCAGTGCCTTCATCGGCGCCGACGGCGCCACGGTGCTCCAGGTTGCGCAGGGCGGTGAGCGCGGCTTCCACGATGTCGTAGCCGGGCTCACCACGCAAGGTCGCGATGATGGCCAGGCCGCAAGCGTCCTTCTCCTGCTCAGGGCTGTAGAGTCCCTGGGCTTCGGGCAACGCAGCGAAACGCTTGAAGGGAGAGACAACTCCCTGCGAGTCAACTGGTTCAGACCAACTTGGGGTATGAAGATGGGTCATTGAAGACGTCCTTCCTCGAGATCGTGCGAATGGAAGGGACAACGCTGGCCCCACCTTGCCAGCCGTGTGACGGGCATAACAAAGCGCTAGTTACTTGAAATTGTAGGCCAGGGGGCAAGGCGCAACGAACAGTTACGGATTGCCATGGCCCAAGCTTGACCGCGGAGCACCTGTGTGCTGCCGGGGACTGCCGGGGATGCCACGACATTGTGGCCGGGGGGGTCCTGGGCGGTAGCCTGGTGCCCCTGTGCCGTAGAGCTGGCTACTTGGTGTTGCCAGCTTCCGGCCCGGATCCGGGAGCGCTGCTGGCGGCGGAGTCGGAGTCTGCTGGCGCTACGCCCGCATGTGTCTCCTCGGCCGTTTCCTTTGGCTCAGCAGTGTTGCCCAGATCGCTTTGGTTATTGGGGAGATTACCATGCGCACCGCCATCTGAGACAGATAGGTCCGCATTACGGTCCGTCGTATTAGTCACATTCCGTTCCGTTGTTCCATCCTCGGAAGCAGTGGAATCCCCTGCTCCAACCATTTCTTCCGCTGGCGCCCTGCCAGGAAGATAGACGCTGTCCGGATCCGGTTTACCCCGCAGGCCCAGGGCAATGAAGATGATCACCGCCGCCAGGAAAACGACGATGCTGGTCCAAACGTTGAGGCGCGTGGTGATGCCAAAGAAGGTAATTTGCTCGGCATCGTCGATCCTGAGCGATTCGATCCAAACACGTCCAAGGGTGTAGTAGATGGCGTACAGCCAGAAAAGCCGTCCCCGGCGGAAGTTGAACCGGCGGTCAAGGACGAGCAGGATCGCGACGCCGATGATGTTCCACAGGGACTCGTAGAGGAACGTGGGGTGGAACAGGGTGTTGCTGGGCATGCCCGCCGGGAAATTGGGGCTAGTCGGGTCGATTTGAAGGCCCCAAGGCAAGGTGGTCGGCCCGCCAAAGAGCTCCTGGTTGAACCAGTTTCCCCAGCGTCCGATGGCTTGCGCCAACAACAGCCCGGGCGCGGCTACGTCGAGGAAGGCCGTCAGCTTGACGCCGGAACGACGGCAACCAATCCATGCCCCGAGTGCACCGAGCACCACGGCACCCCAGATGCCAAGGCCTCCGCGCCAAATCTGCGGGATCAACGAAAGATCCCCTGTGCCGTTGAAGCCGGGACCGAAGTAGGCGTCCGGCGAAGAAATGACGTGGTACAGCCGTCCCCCGACGATACCGAAGGGAATCGCCCAAATGGCGATGTCCCACAGGCTGCCCTCGGGTGCGCCGCGACGCTTCCAGCGGACGGCTGTGAGCCACAGGCCCAGGATGATTCCGAGGAGGATGCACAGTGCGTACGCGTGGATGCGGAGCGACCCCCACGGCAGCGGAATATCGAATCCGGACCAAGACGGGCTCGGAATGCTCATGGGAGCAAGCGCCGCGGCGTGGAGGAGGCTCTGCATTTTTAAGCTGTTCCTTTGTCTAGGCTTGCGCTGTTGTGTCTAGGCTTGCGCTGTCGCCCGGCCGAGGCCGGCACTGAGGTTCTTGGTGAGTTGCCCGACGGCGTCCACGCCGCCGTCGCGAATGGCCGCTACCAGCGCGGTACCGACGATCACGCCGTCCGCGTATGCCGCGATTTCACGCACTTGCTCCGCATTGGAAACGCCGAGGCCGACGCAAACCCGCTCCGCACCGGCCGCATGGGTATCGGCGACAAGCTTTTCGGCGCTGCTGCTCACCGACTGGCGGGTGCCTGTCACGCCCATGATCGAGACGGCGTAGACAAAGCCGCGACTCGCCTCGACCGTCATGGCCAGGCGTTCGGGCGTGGAGGAGGGTGCCACCAGGAAGACCCTGTCGAGCCCATATTTGTCCGAGGCCGCGAACCATTCGGAAGCCTCGTCCGGGATGAGGTCCGGGGTGATGAGTCCAGCTCCCCCGGCTTCCGCAAGCCGGCGCGCGAATTCGTCCACGCCCATCCGCATCACCGGGTTCCAGTAGGTCATGACCAGGACTGCGGCGTCGGTCGCGGCGGTAATTCCTGCCACGACGTCGAAGACACTCGCAACGCGGAAGCCATTTGCTATCGCTTCCGTGGTGGCTGCCTGGATGACCGGGCCGTCCATGACGGGATCCGAATAGGGAATGCCGATTTCGATGAGGTCCGCACCGTTGCGCGCCATGGCGATTCCGGCATCGATACTGGACTGCACGTCGGGGTAGCCGGCCGGCAGGTATCCGATCAGCGCGGCACGGCCTTCAGCCTTGGCGCGGTCGATGGCGGCCGCGGACTTGCTCGTGATCTGCTCGGTCATCGGTTCTGATCCTTGTTCGGGCCCTTGGGCTTGCGGGTGGAGAGCGTGGTGCCTTTCACGTTGCCGTCTTCGTCGAGCATGTCGAACCAGGCTGCGGCCGTTTCCACGTCCTTGTCACCTCGCCCGGACAGGCTCACGATGATGATCGTGTCTGCGGCGTTCTCCTTGCCCTCGGTGAGTTCCTTGCCCACCTTGATGGCCCCGGCGAGGGCGTGGGACGACTCAATGGCGGGAATGATGCCTTCCGTACGGCAGAGCAAGCGGAAGGCCTCCATCGCTTCGATGTCCGTGATCGCCTGGTAGCTCACCCGGCCGATGTCGGCGAGGTAGGAGTGCTCGGGACCGACGCTCGGGTAGTCCAGGCCGGCGGAAATCGAGTGGGATTCCACGGTCTGGCCGTCCTCGTCCTGCATGAGGTAGGAGCGTGCGCCGTGCAGTACGCCGGGGCGGCCAAGGGTGATCGCTGCAGCATGGCGTCCGGTTTCGACCCCGTCGCCTCCTGCTTCGAAGCCGTAGATCCTCACGGAAGCGTCATCGAGGAAGCTGTGGAAGATACCGATCGCGTTCGAACCGCCGCCGATGCAAGCACAAACGGCGTCGGGCAGCCTGCCGGCCTGCTCCAGGATCTGGGCGCGAGCCTCCTCGCCGATGACTTCATGGAAGAAGCGCACCATGGCCGGGAACGGGTGTGCCCCGGCCGCCGTGCCCAGAAGGTAATGGGTGTTCTCCACGTTCGTGACCCAGTCGCGCAGTGCGTCGTTGATGGCGTCCTTGAGGGTCTGGGATCCGTTGGTCACGGGGACCACCGTGGCACCCAGCAATTGCATGCGGGCCACGTTAAGGGCCTGTCGACGGCAGTCCTCGGCACCCATGTAGACGACGCATTCGAGGCCGAGGAGGGCTGCAGCAGTGGCGCTCGCGACGCCGTGCTGGCCGGCCCCGGTTTCGGCGATCACGCGGGTCTTGCCCATCCGCTTGGCCAGCAGTGCCTGGCCGAGGACGTTGTTGATCTTGTGGGAGCCTGTGTGGTTCAGGTCTTCGCGCTTGAGGAAGACGCGGGCACCGCCGGCATACTCCGAGAAACGCTTGGCTTCCGTGAGCAGGGACGGACGTCCTGAATAGTTCTTGTTAAGGTCCTTCAACTGGGCGAGGAATTCGGGGTCGGCCTTGGCCTTTTCGAAGGTGTCCTGCACTTCATCCAGCGCGGCGATGAGGGATTCCGGCATCCAGCGCCCCCCATATGCGCCGAAGTAGGGTCCCGGGGCGTTACGCAGCGAGGCTCCGCCATTCAGGAATGCGTCGGCCACATTCTCCTCCGAGTTGGCTGTTGGTGCGTCCACCATCAGTCTCACCGTCCTGTTCAGTTGGTTGTTGGGTCTTTCCAGGAGCCGCAGGACAGCCAGCGCGCTGCAACCCACGCGGCTGTCCTGTCTCTGCATGCCGTCTGTCAGTGCGGTGCTATGCCCTGACGGCGATGGCGGCAGCTCCGGCCGCCTTGAACTCGTTGATGCGCTCACGCGGGGTGGAGTCGCTCACGAGCGCCTCGCCGACGAGTATCGCGTTCGCGCCACTGCCCGCATAGTGGGTGACGTCGTCGGCGTTCCGGACACCGGACTCCGCCACCACCACTGCGCCGGCCGGGATGCTCCCCGCGAGCGAGGCAAAGAGGGAACGGTCGACGTCGAGCGTCTTGAGGTTCCGCACGTTCACGCCGATAATCCGGGCTTGGGCGGAGACGGCCCGCTCAATTTCACCGATCGTGTGGGTTTCCACCAGGACGTCCATGCCGAGCTCGCGGCTCAGTGCGCTGAAGTCCCTCAGCTGGGAATCGGACAGCGCGGCGACAATGAGCAGGATGAGGTCGGCCCCGTGGGCGCGGGCTTCCCAAATCTGGTACTCGTTGACCGTGAAGTCCTTGCGCAGCAGCGGGATGTCGACGGCGGCGCGCACCGCATCGAGATCCGCGAGGGAACCCTTGAAGCGGCGCTCTTCGGTGAGGACACTGATCACGGAGGCTCCGCCGTCGGCGTACTGCACGGCAAGCGCCGCGGGATCCACGATGCTCGCAAGATCTCCCTTGGAGGGGCTGCGGCGCTTGATTTCCGCGATGACCTTCAACTCGTCACGATTCGACGCCGGACCGCCCAGTGCGGCCCATGCGTCGCGAACGGGCGGCGCGACGGCGGCCCGTTCCTTCAGTTCGTCAAGTCCGACCAGGCGGCGGCGCGCCTCCATGTCCTCCCTGACACCGACGATGATGTCATCAAGAACTGTCACAATCAGTGGCCGACGTTCTTCAGCTTGCTGCCGTCGACGCCGTAGCCGGCCTTGCGCATGGCCCAACCAGCGATCAATCCGGCCACCATGACCACGATTCCCGCGATGAAGATGGGCGTGCTGGCAATGACGAATGCGACGGAGGAAACCAAGGCGCCGACCAGCATCACAATCACGCACGTCCAAGCAGCCGGACTGTTGCCGTGACCGACGACGTCGGCGTGGGTGGCCATGGTCGAAGCAGCTTGGTTTTCGGACACTGTGGTTTTGCTCATGTGAAATCTCCTCAGGATGAATACTGCTTACATTCTGCCATTTATTGGCGATGGCCGGGACATCGCCAACGTGCGGAGGGTCGGGCGTTACGTCGGATCTTCTCCGCGTGAGAGCCTGTCCCAGCTGTCGATCTCGTCGACGGGTCCTGAACCGGCACGCTGCGCTGTTCCGGCGGCGTCGTACTTGGTGCGGGCCTTCCAGTGCCTGCCGGCAAATGGAAGGAAAACGGCGCACAAAGCAAGCAATCCGGCCGCGACGACGGCAAGCACCGGGAACACCGTCGACGACGCCGCGGCCTTGCTGCCCGAAATTCCGGTGGTGGCGGCAATGGTTCCTTGGGCCGCGCCCAGGGGATCGGCCAGGACAATGAAAACCGCGACGATGATCCCTGCCGAAGCCAGCAGGATGATCGCCGCAATGACCCAACGCGAAACCTTGCCCGCGATCGATGAAGCAAGGCCGCCGGCCAGCGCTACGAGCGCCAAGGCCGTCACTGCGGTCGCCGCCTTGCTTCCCTGGACGTGGAGATCGGCATTCGCCGCTGCGGCAGGATCGAGGCGGACGTTGATCCAGGTCTGCGTCGTTGTCCCGAAAACAGCCAACGCAAGGACCGTCATGGCCAGCACGACGTTGGCCTTGCGGGCCCAAGCGGGAGGCTTTGCGGGGACCGTCTTCTGGCCGGAAGCGCTCACGGGGCGGAGTTTCCGCTCGTGTCGTCGGCCAGGTCCGCTGTGGAGGCCGGGTCCGCTGTGGAGACAGTGGATCCCCGGAAGTCCTCTGCGATGTTCCGCAGCGAGCCGGCAGTGTGCACTGCACGCAGTGGTGCCGCCGCCTTGTTGACAGTCTCCAGGGCCTCTGAGGGCTTGTGGGAATCGGCGACAATTCCCCCGCCGGCTTGGACGTACGCCCTGCCCTCGCGCAGCAAGGCCGAACGAATGGCAATAGCCATGTCCATGTCCCCTGCGAAGTCGAGGTAGCCCACCACCCCGCCATAGATCCCGCGGCGGTGCGGTTCAAGTTCATCCAGGAGCCGCAGGGCCCGGGGTTTTGGGGCACCGGAAAGCGTTCCGGCCGGGAACGTGGCCTTCAGGACGTCGTAGGCCTTCGCGTCAGGGGCCAACTCGCCCACCACCGTGGACACGAGGTGCATGATGTGGCTGAACCGTTCCACTTCCATGAACTGGGTGACGTCCACGGTCCCGGCCACACAGACCTTTGAGAGGTCGTTGCGGGACAGGTCCACGAGCATCAAGTGCTCGGCACGCTCCTTCTGGTCGGCGAGCAGTTCCGTTGCAAGCGCCTTGTCCGCCTCGACGGTCTTGCCCCGGGGTCGCGATCCCGCGATCGGGTGCGTGATGACCTCGTCCCCGTTCACGGTCACCAAGGCTTCGGGCGACGATCCGACAATCGTGTACTCGCGGCCATCCGCATCCTCGAGGCTGAAGAGGTACATGTACGGGCTGGGGTTCGTATTGCGCAATACCCGGTATACGTCCAGCGGGTCCGCAGCACAATCCATCTCGAAGCGGCGAGAGATAACCACTTGGAAGACCTCGCCGTCGACGATAGCTTCCTTGCCACGATCGATGGCGCTCAGGTATTCCTGCTCGTCCCACCGCTCCTGGACGCTCGACGCAAAGTCGAGGGCCTCGGTTTGCAGCACCGATACCGGCTGCTTCACGGGAGTCGTGATGAGGTCCAGGAGCCTCTTCACGCGGGCGACGGCGTCGTGCCAGGCTTCGTCAACCCGCTCGGAGCTGTTATCGAAATTGATCGCGTTGGCGATCAAGAGCACGGTTCCATCCATGTTGTCGTGGACTGCCATGTCCGTCACGAGGTTGAGCGCCATCTCCGGGAGGTGGAGGTCGTCCTCCGGCGGACTCGTCAGCCTCTCCCAGTGGCGGACGGTTTCCCAGCCGAGGAAACCGACGAGGCCGGAAGTGAAAGGCGGAAGATCGGGGAACCGGTCCGTCTGCAGCGCGGCAACAGTGTCCCTGATCGCATCAACGGGGCTTCCGTCCACCGGCACTCCCACCGGAGGCTCGCCGATCCAGTGTGCCTGGCCGTCCTTGCTCGTCAGGGTGGCCCGGGACTTGGCGCCAATGAAGGAATAGCGTGACCACGCTCCACCCACGGCGGCCGATTCCAGGAGGAATGTTCCCGGGCGTCCTTGGGCCAGCTTGCGGTAGAGCCCGATCGGAGTCTCGGCGTCGGCCAGTACCCTGAGCCGGACCGGGATGACGCGACTATGCGCGGCGAGTTCGCGGAACTCCTCCAGGCCCGGGCTGATGATTCCAAGGTCCTGCATGGCTATGTGCTCTCCGCCTCTTCTTGTGTGCTGCCTAAAGTGGATGGTGCTTCTGGCCTAGTCCCGATCACCGGTGACGACAGTGAGGCTCCGGTTATCGAAGCACGTGCGCGTCCCCGTGTGGCACGCCGCTCCCACCTGGTCGACGCGCACCAGGAGGGCGTCGCCGTCGCAGTCGAGGGCTACGGACTTGACGTACTGGACGTGCCCGGACGTGTCTCCCTTGCGCCAGTACTCCTGCCGGGAACGGGAGAAGAACGTTACCCGGCCGGTAGTCAACGTGCGGTGCAAGGCTTCATCGTCCATCCAGCCGAGCATGAGCACCTCATCGGTGTCGAACTGCTGGATGATTGCCGCCACAAGGCCGGCGGAGTCGCGCTTGAGGGCTGCGGCCAGCTCCTGAGGGAGCGGGCTTCCGGGCTCGACGGCGGAATCCGCGGCGCGTGCGGCCGCGGGCGTGGCGGCAAGGCCGCCCGCGGTACTGACAAGGGGTGCTGGCTGCTCGGACATCAGATCAAGTCTAGTGCCTCCAAGGGAGCCGAAAATCAGCGGTGGTTCCACTGCGCAACAGAGCGCGTCTCGTGCTAGTTTCCTAAGTGATGCATTTCGTCGATCCCTCCCGCGAAGTACTGGCCGAAACACTCCTGGCGGCCGGACCTGACTCCCCCACGCTCTGCGAAGGGTGGCTGACCCGGGACCTCGCGGCACACCTGTACCTGCGCGAACGCAAGGCCGCAGTCGGAATCGGATTGCTCATCAAGAGCCTCGCCAGGGCATCGGACAAGGCCACCGCAAAACTGGCCTCGAAGCTCACCTCCACGGAGGACTACGCCGAGCTGGTCAACACCTTCCGCTCGGGGCCGCCTGCCTTGTCTCCTTTGAAGATCAAGGCCCTTGACGAGTCCTCGAACCTCATCGAGTACTTCGTGCACACTGAAGACATCCGCCGCGCGGGCGACCGTTGGGCGCCGCGCGCCCTGGATGAGGAATACTCGGACGCCCTGTGGGACGAACTGATCAAGCGGGCCGCCATCCTTTACCGCGGAGTCGACCTCGGAATCGTCCTCGTCCGCCCCAGCGGTCCCCGGCACGTCGCGAAGCGCGCCCCTGTATCCGTGGCGATAGTCGGCGAACCCGGCGAACTCCTCATGCACGCCCATGGCCGAACGCGGCATGCGCTGGTCACCTTCGAGGGCCAGCCGGACGCCGTCGCACTCCTCCAGTCAGCCGAAGTCGGCCTTTAACCAAGCCGGCCCGCAGGTGCTGCCACGGTGACAGCGAATGCACGGGGACAGCGAATGCGGGCCTGCAAAGTGGGGATCAGTGCTAGCGGACTCAGCTAGCGGACCAGGAAGCCTGCTTCCCGGATCGCGGACTTGACCTGGGAGATCATGTCATCGGGCCCGAAGTGGAACACAGAGGCCGCCAGCACGGCGTCGGCACCTGCGGCCACCGCTGGCGGGAAATGTGCCGGCTCCCCTGCGCCGCCGGAGGCGATGATCGGGATCTGGACCGCCGCGCGGATCAGCCGGATGAGTTCGAGGTCGAAACCATCTTTCGTGCCGTCCGCGTCTATGGAATTCAGCAGGATCTCTCCCACCCCACGGTCGGCGGCCTCCTTGGCCCAGGCGATGGCGTCGATACCGGTCCCTTGGCGTCCCCCATGGGTGGTGACTTCGAAGCCCGAAGCCGTCGGTTCGGATCCGGGACGGGTACGGCGGGCATCGACGGAGAGGACAAGAACCTGGGAGCCGAAATGCCGGGTGATCTCGTCGATAACGTCTGGGCGCGCCACAGCGGCCGTGTTGATGGACGCCTTGTCCGCGCCAAAGCGCAGGAGCTTGTCCACTTCGGCCACCCCACGCACGCCGCCGCCGACAGTCAGGGGGATGAAGACTTCCTCGGCGGTGCGCCGGACGACGTCGAAGGTGGTCTCGCGATTGCCGGAAGATGCCGTGACATCGAGGAAAGTGAGCTCGTCCGCCCCCGCATTGTCGTAACGGTGCGCCAACTCGACTGGGTCTCCCGCGTCGCGGAGGCCCTCGAATTTAACGCCCTTGACGACCCGGCCCGCGTCGACGTCCAGGCAAGGGATAACCCGTACTGCTACAGCCATTGGTACTCCTGGAATTGTCGGGCGCGTCAGATGCGGCAGGCGTGGATGCTGCTGACAAGGATCGCGCGTGCGCCCAGATCGTAGAGTTCGTCCATGATCCGGTTGGTTTCCCGCTTCGGCACCATCGAACGGACCGCCACCCAATCCGAATCGCGCAACGGCGAAACGGTGGGCGATTCCAGCCCGGGAGTCAGCGTTGCCGCTTGCTCCACGAGGTCCTTGCGGATGTCGTAGTCCATAAGGACATATTGCCGGGCAACCAGGACGCCTTGCAGGCGCCGAATCAAGACGTCGATTTCCTTGGCGGTGCCGTTCGCCGCGCCGCCGTTTCCGGTACGGCGGATCAGCACGGCTTCGGACCTCAGGATGGGATCGCCAAAGATCTCCATGCCGGCCGCTTTGAGCGTGTTGCCGGTTTCGACGACGTCGGCGATCGCGTCCGCGACGCCGAGCCGCACCGAGGATTCGACGGCGCCGTCGAGCCGGACCACCTTGGCGCTGACGCCGCGCTCGGCGAGGTAGTCGCGCAGGAGGCCGTCGTAGCTGGTCGCCAGCCGTTTGCCTTCCAGCTGCTCGACGTCGGAGAAGTCACCGACGGGGCCGGCGAAGCGGAACGTCGAAGCGGCGAAGCCCAGGGGCAGCAACTCTTCGGCCTCGACCTGCGCGTCCAGAAGGAGGTCGCGACCTGTAATGCCGACGTCGAGGGTTCCCTGACCAACGTACACAGCGATGTCGCGGGGACGGAGGAAGAAGAACTCAATATCGTTGTCGGGGTCGACCATAACCAGCTCGCGGGAGTCGCGGCGCTGGCGGTATCCCGCTTCGGACAGCATTGCCGAGGCGGCTTCGGACAGGGATCCCTTGTTGGGGACGGCTACTCGCAGCATGGGAACTTTCTTGAATATGGGATGGGAAGGAGTTTCAGGCAGGGCCCGGGCGGGCTTTGGGGCCACGCTCGGGCTGTCAGGCCACGCTCGGTCTCCGGGGGCTGATATGACATGTGTCTCGCGCCTGGAGCTGACGTGGCTAGAGATGCTTGTAAACGTCTTCCAGCTCCAGCCCTTTGGCGAGCATCAGGACCTGCAGGTGGTACAGCAGCTGGGAGATTTCCTCGGCCGCGGCTTGGTCGGACTCGTACTCTGCGGCCATCCATACTTCGGCGGCTTCCTCCACGACCTTCTTGCCGATGCCGTGGATTCCGGAGTCCAATTCGGCAACGGTACGGGAGCCTGCCGGACGGGTCGCTGCCTTCTCGCTCAATTCGGCGAACAGCGTCTCGAAATTCTTCACGCCCTACAGCCTACTTGCTCACGCGCGGCGATCGCTTGTCCGGGCCTTGCATGACGAAGGGGATGTGAGCGAACGCACGCCGTCCTGGCCGCACGACCATGCCCACCCCCCCTTCATCGGAACCGCTCCGTCAGCTGTACCGCTCCGTCAGCTGTACCGCTCCGTCAGCTGTACTGCTTCAGGGCCAGCGCCGTCGCAAGGGCGGCAGTAACGGCCTCATGGCCCTTGTCCTCGGACGAGCCTTCCAAGCCCGCACGGTCCAAGCCCTGCTGTTCGTTGTCGCAGGTGAGGACGCCGAATCCGACCGGGACGCCGGTGCGGACGCTGACCTCGGTAAGTCCCGCCGTCGCGGCCTGGCATACGTAGTCGAAGTGCGGCGTGCCGCCCCGGATGACGACGCCAAGGGCCACGACCGCATCAAAGTGCGGCGCAAGCCTTGCGGCGGCAACGGGAAGTTCGAAAGCGCCCGGCACCCGGAGCACCGTGGGCTCCGCAATGCCCGCTTCCTTTGCCGCGCGAAGCGCCCCGTCAAGGAGTCCGTCCATGATCTGGGTGTGCCAGCTCGCAGCTACGATGGCGAGCTTCAGTCGCGGGGTTTCCTCGGGGTCGAGGGTCGTGAGGTCGATGGTGGGGGCGCCGTGTCCGCTCATGGGTGTTTCGTGGTCCGTTCAGTCTTGTTCGATGTCGAAAGTGCTTGGGTTGGCGTGGGAACCTGCAGGCTCGGTCTCGCCGAGGGTCAGCCGGTGGTCCATGCGGTCCTTCTTTGTCTGCAGGTACCGGAGGTTTTCCTCGCGTGACGGAACCTCGGTGGGCACCATCTCGATGACGTTGACGCCCGCTTCGGCAAGGCGGTTCTGCTTGTCCGGGTTGTTGCTGAGCAACCGGATCTCGTGGAGGCCCATTTCGGCAAGGATCTGGGCTGCCGCTTTGTAGCAGCGCGCATCGACAGGAAGGCCGAGCTGCTCATTGGCTTCGACCGTATCGAAGCCGGCTTCCTGGAGGGCGTAGGCCTTGATCTTGTTGGCGAGGCCAATACCCCGGCCCTCCTGTCCGCGAAGGTAAAGGAGGGTACCGCCTTCCTCGGCGATGAGTTCCAAGGCATACGCGAGCTGTTCGCCGCAATCGCAGCGGTAGGAACCGAAGACGTCCCCGGTGAGGCATTCGGAGTGGAGGCGGACCAGCGGGGCCTTTCCTGCCAGCGGGGCAATGGGCGAACTCACTGCCAGATGCTCCACGCCTGTGACGTGGTCGGTCCAGGCCTGTGCAACGAAGTCGCCGAAGGCTGTAGGTAGCTGGACCACGGGGCCGCCGCTTACGGGGTGGGGTGCGTGTGCGGTCCTACCGCCGTCGTGGTTTGTCGATGTAGTCATCGCTGCTCCTCGTCTCCTGCCGAAATTGCGACCCGGTCACTACCCTGGGACGCTACTACATAAGCCACCAGATCCTCGATCGAAATCAAGGGGCACCCATGTTCGGCAGCGAACTCCCGGAGGCTGTCCAAGCGCATCATCTCACCATCGTCATGTACCAATTCGGCGATCACGGCCACGGGAGCCAGCCCTGCAAGCCGGCACAAATCCACGGCCGCTTCCGTGTGCCCCGGACGTTCACGCACTCCACCCTTAACGGCCCGGAGCGGGAAAATATGCCCGGGACGGGTGATCGCGGACGGCGTGCTCGTGGAATCCGCGAGGATTCGTGCCGTCAAGGCC
Source organism: bacterium RCC_150 (assembly GCA_041360635.1). GTDB lineage: Bacteria > Actinomycetota > Actinomycetes > Actinomycetales > Micrococcaceae > Arthrobacter. Next base: position 127,086 of record JBFUPP010000003.1, read on the forward strand.
CTGTCCGTGGCGGAAATGCCGGTGCTCACGCCGACTGCGGCGTCGCAGGAGACCGTGTACGCGGTGCCCTTGGCATCTTCGTTCACCACCACCATGGGTGGCAGCGCCAAGGCGTCGGCCCGGGCTTCTTCGAGGGGAACGCAGATGACACCGGAGGTGTAGCGGATGGTCCAGCCCATGAGGGCGGGCGTCGCGTGCTCGGCGGCGAAGATGATGTCGCCTTCGTTCTCGCGGTCTTCGTTGTCCACCGCGATGACGGGCCGTCCCGCGGCCAATGCTTTGAGAGCCGTCTCGATGGGGTCCAGTCCCTGGCGGACGGCCATGGTGCTTCCGTTGCGTTCGGCGCTCACTTTGCTTCCTCCCCGATCGTTGCAGTAGGGGCCGCCACTTGAGAATCCAAGACGGATGGACGGAAGGACAGGAGGCGTTCGGTGTACTTGGCGAGTACGTCGACTTCGAGGTTTACCCGTCCACCTATGGGCTTGGCGCCCAATCCGGTCTCCTCAAGTGTCGTGGGAATCAGGCCCACTTCGAACCACGGGTTCGCCTCCGCTGCCGCGCTGACGGCAGTAACAGTGAGGGAAACGCCGTCGACGGCGATCGAGCCTTTTTCGGCGATGTACCGTGCCAAGGGGGCCGGGACGGCGAAGCGCAGGCGATCCCAGTTGCCCACGGACTCGCGCTCGATAAGCTGCCCCACGCCGTCGACATGGCCTTGCACGACGTGCCCGTCAAGCCGGCCGCCAGCCTGAACGCACCGCTCAAGGTTCACGCTATCGCCCGCGGCAAGTTCACCGATCGTCGTCCGGACGAGCGTTTCGCCCATCACGTCGACACTGAATTCGTTGCCGTCGATCTCCGTTGCCGTCAGGCACACGCCATTGACGGCAATGGAGCCTCCCAGTCCGAGGCCTTCGGTGGTGGTCGGGGCTGCCAAGCGCAGGGTTGCGCTATTTTCGTCCTCGTGTTCGACGGACAGGACCGTGCCTTGTTCGGCAACGATTCCGGTAAACATCAGTGTCCTCCTGTAGTGGTATCGCCGGCATCCTTGCCGGGAATTCGTTCATCGTGAGCGGGGTGGGCCTTGGTCCAGGCAGGTTTGTTTCCATCGGGCGGGCCCGCCCGTAGGTGGAGCCGGAGGTCCCGGCCAAGGGCATGGACGGCGCCCCCGCCGGCATCGTCCCAGTTCCAGAGCTGGGCTTCCGTCAAGGTCGCTATGCCGAGATCCGCCAGGGCAGGCGTGCCCGACCCGAGCAGGGTAGGCGCAAGGTAGACGATCAATTCATCCACCAGGCCTGCGGAAAGGAAGGCGCTAAGGATGTGCGAGCCTCCTTCGACCATGACGTGCCTGACGCCTTCGGCGAAAAGTAGGTCCAATGCTTCGGCGGGATCGCGGGTGGGGAGGTGGATGAATTTCCCGTCTGTTCCCCGTACCGCCGCGTCGCCCGGTACGTCCCTTAAGCCCATCACGGCCCGGAGCGGCTGGTTTTCGGAATCCTGTCCATCAGCCTCCCGCGCGGTCAGCCGGGGGTTGTCCACCAGCACGGTTTGGGTGCCCACGACAATTGCGTCGATCATGCGGCGGAGTCCATGGTTGTCAGCCAGGGATTCCGGGCTCGAGATCCATTGGCTGGTGCCGTCGCTCGCCGCGATCCTGCTGTCCAGTGTCTGTGCGATGTGGAGGGTGACGAACGGGCGCCGGGCATCAACGGCGTTGAACCACTCGCGGTTGAGGGTGAACGCTTCCTCTGCGGCGAGTCCCGACCGTACCTCCACGCCGGCGGCGCGCAGTGTTCCTGCGCCTCCGGCAGCGGGATCGTGTGGATCATCCACGGCGTAGACCACGCGCGTGACGCCGGCTTCAAGGATGGCCCGGGTGCAAGGCCCGGTGCGTCCGATGTGATTGCACGGCTCAAGCGTCACCACCATGGTGGTGCCGGCCAGGTCCAGTCCTTTGGCCTTCGCCTTGGCGATGGCATCCGCCTCGGCATGCGCCGTGCCGGCTCCGCGGTGATACCCCGTGACAAGTTGCGTGCCGTCGGGACTGAGCACCACGGCCCCAACGAGCGGGTTGGCGCCCCTCGGTCCACGAAGTGCGACGTGAAGTGCTGCTTCCATCGCCGCGACCTCTGGCTCGGAAAACACCTGCTCCGCGGAGGCACTGCCCGCAACGGGGTTCATGAAGGAGCCCCCGCGGTTGGGGTGCCGAAGGGGCTGATGAGCCCGAAAAGGTTGGTTGACACTTCGTGAGAAACAAGCGCAGATCCACCGAACGGGATCCGTGCCTCGAAGAGCCATCGCAGAAAGTCCATGCCGTTCCTTCCCTCGAATGCCGCGATGGCTCCGGGGGTGTACGACAGCGCGATGCCCGGCGTCCCAAGACACCGAAAGCATGACTGTACGTGCTTCTCCCATCCAGACTTTAACTGTCGGTACTGGAATTCCACCAGTTCAACCGTCCGCCGTCGTGATTCCCGTTAAGGAACCGCGATGGCTCGCGGGTCGCGGACTATAACCGCCGGTTCGGACTTACACCGACCCCGGAGCACGTAATGTGTGTTGCTATTGTGCCACAACGGATGGCCTCGACGTTGTATTCCCTGTCCAACATGCGGGCAACAGAATCTTTCGTGTCACATTGCGGCCAAGCCGGCAGAGCGCAGCCGGTCGATTGCCGTGGCGGGGTCTTCATGCCCGTACACGGCCGAGCCTGCAACGAAGACGTTCGCCCCCGCCTCTGCGGCGCGGACGATGGTTTCTTCGGTCACACCGCCATCCACCTGGAGGGCAACGCCGATTCCCGAGCCGTCGATTGCGGCCCTTGCCCTACGGATCTTGGGCAGGGTGACGTCCAGGAACGATTGGCCGCCAAAGCCGGGTTCGACTGTCATGATGAGGAGCATGTCCAGCTCGCCGAGCATGTCCAGATAGGGTTCGACCGGCGTCGCCGGGCGCAGCGCCATCCCGGCTTTGGAACCGCGCGCACGGAGTTCCCGGGCGAGCTTGATGGGGGCGAGGGCGGCCTCCACGTGGAAGGTCACCGAAGCCACGCCTGCGTCAGCGTAGGCAGGGGCCCAACGGTCGGCGTCCGCGATCATCAGGTGTGCGTCCAACGGGACGGGGCTTACGGCTTGGATCCGCTCCACGACCGGTAGCCCGAGCGTCAAGTTCGGGACGAAATGGTTGTCCATGACATCTACGTGCACGGCGTCCGCGTTGCTGATTCGCTTCAGCTCGGCTTCCAGGTTCACGAAGTCCGCGGACAGGATGCTCGGATTGATACAGCATTCAGTCAAGGAAGTCCCCTCGGGTTGATATCGATCGCGTGGTTCGGCAGTTCTGCTGCCTGGATGCGTGTGGATGGACGGGCAGGCGAAGCGTGGAAGGTTACGCCTTTTTCCGAATTAGGGCGAGGAACATGGCATCCGTTTGATGGACATGGGGCCAAAGCTGGGCAGTCAGCCCGTGACCTGCGCCGAGGTCGCCCCGCAGGCTGATAGCATCGAGGGCCGCGCCGGCGTCGAGCTGTTCGAGGTCGTCGCGCTTGCGGAGGACATCGCTGACGACGGCGGTCGTCTCAGCCGGGTGCGGAGAACAGGTGACGTACGCCACGACTCCCCCGGGCTTGACGGCGTCGATGGCCGAATTGAGCAATTCACGCTGCAGGGGTCCGAGGTCTGCCAGGTCCTTGGGGCTTCGGCGCCATCGGGATTCCGGGCGGCGGCGCAAGGCACCGAGGCCGCTGCAAGGGACGTCTGCCAGGACACGGTCAAAGGTCCCTGCTTGTTCCCTTCCAACATCGCGGCCGTCCCCAACGCGGACGGACCAGGTCGAGTCCGGAACGGCGGCAAGTGCCTGGCTTACGAGTTTGGCGCGGTGTTCCGCGGGCTCGTTGGCGAGGAGCGTCGCGCCTTGCTGACGAGCCAATGCGGCCAACAGCGCCGCCTTGCCACCGGGCCCGGCACATAGGTCCAGCCACTTCTCGCCTTGTTCGGTGGAGGGTTCGTTGGAGGTCGCGAGTTCCACGGCAGCGACTGCTCGTGCTACCAACTGTGATCCGACATCCTGGACACGCGTGGTGCCTTCGCGGATCGAGGCCATCCGCCCGAGGTCGCCACCACTCGAGAGTGCTGAACCGGTCACGAGTTCACCAGGTGCCGCACCGTTTTCGAGTGCCTCGTCGAGACTGCCGATGCCCGGCAAGGCGACCAGGTTCACGACAGGAGCGGCATTGTCCGCCTCGAGCAGTTCATCGATCTCCGCCGCGGGACGGCCGTGCGTCACAAGCGATTGCCGCAGTGCCCTCACGATCCATTCGGGGTGGGCGTGGCGTATGGAAGCGATTTTGGTGTCGTCGGTTTCGTGTTCGAGGAGGTGGTCGAGCCACTCAGGCAAGGTTCGTGTAGTGACCTTGCGAAGGACTGCGTTGATCAACGCGGAAGGACCGGCGCCGATGACTGCGCGGGCCAGCCCCACGGTCTGGTCCAGCGCGGCGTGCGCAGGAACGCGCATGGCAAGCAATTGGTGCGCGCCGAGTCGCAGCGCATCCAGGACCGCCGGATCCAATTCGGCGAGGGGACGGTCCACGCACTGTGCCAGAACGGCGTCGTACGTTCCTTGACCGCGCAGGGCGCCGTAGCTCAGCTCGGTAGCGAATCCGGCGTCGCGCTTGTCCAGGTGGTGGTGGCGGATCCGCGACGGCAACACCAGGTTCGCGTAGGCGTCCTCGGAGGCGACTGCCCGCAGCACTTCGAAGGCTACGAGTCGTGCGGGATCTGCGCGGCGGGTCCGCTGAGCCGGCGCGCTGGCGGAGAAGCCGCGTTGCGGACCACGGTTGCGTTCGCGGCCCTTGGCGTTGCGGTTGCTTTCTCCGCGTTGTCCGCGATTCCCTTGCCCCCCGCTGTCCCGGTTCCCGCTGCTGGGGCCGCGTCGGCCGGAGTCACTCATTCGAATTCCACGCTTTCTGGAGTTGCCAAACCGCGGGCCCAGTCGGCCGACGGCATCATTTTCTTGCCCGCGGGCTGGATCCGGCCGAGCTGGACCGCGTGCGATCCGGTCCCGACAAGGACGTTCCTGCCGTCAACCCGTACTCGGCCCGGAGCAAGGTCCCGGGTGTCCGGGCGCATCGATACGGGCTCGAGCTTTACCCGGTGGCCATCGAGCGTGGTCCAGGCCCCAGGCTCGGGCGTCACGCCGCGGGCCCTGCGACTAATAGCCAAGGCAGGCTGCTTCCAGTCGAGCCGGCCATCTTCAAGAGTCAGCTTGGGAGCCAGTGAAACCTCGCCGTGCTGGGGCTGCGCCGCGGCTTCGCCGGAGTCTATGGCCGAAAGCGTCTGGCTCAGCAAGACGGCACCGCTGAAGGATAACCGCTCCAGCACGTCGCCTGCCGTGTCCTCGGGCCTTATTGTCTCGGTGAGCGTTCCGAAGACCGGTCCGGTATCGAGCCCTTCTTCGAGAAGGAACGTGACGGCACCCGTGATGTCGTCCCCTGCTATGACCGAACGCTGCACCGGCGCGGCCCCGCGCCATGCAGGCAGCAACGAGAAATGCAGGTTGACCCATCCGTGGCGCGGTACGCCGAGCGCGGCCTTGGGAACCAAACCGCCGTAGGCCACAATGGCGGCGACATCGGGTTGGTAGGACGCGATTCGTTCCGTGGCCTCGGCATCCACCTTCGCCGCGTGGATGATGTCGATTCCGAGTTCGGCCGCCCGCGCCGCCACGGGGGATGGCGTCATGATTCGCTTGCGGCCCGTCGGAGCGTCAGGCCGCGTTAGGACGGCAACGATTTCGAAACCGGCGCGCACCAAGGCATCAAGGGAAGGCACAGCGACAGCCGGAGTGCCCGCGAAGAGGACCCTCATTCGGCCTGCCCGAAACTGCCGAAGCTGGACCCTACGGTGTTCGCCCGCTTCGCCGTGGTCCGCTCGGTGACCGAATGGTAGTTGGCGGCACGGATTGCCCGGAGCGCGGCTTTCCGGTCCTCTCCCTCGAGTCGATCCGTAAAGAGAATGCCGTCCAAATGGTCCGTCTCATGCTGGAAACAGCGTGCGAGCATACCTTCCGCATCAACAGAGACAGGGTTGCCATTGAGGTCCACGCCGGTGGCGCGAGTGGTCCGGCGACGCCGGACAGGAAACGCAAGTCCGGGGATCGAGAGGCAGCCTTCCACGTGATCGGGCTGGAAATCATCGCTGTTCTCAAGCACGGGATTGATGATGTGGCCCTCCACGCCGCCGATCCGGTAGGTAAAGACCCTCTGGCTGACTCCGACCTGCGGCGCGGCAAGCCCTGCGCCATCGACGTCTTCCATGGTTTCCGTCATGTCCGCGACCAGTTTGGCCAGTTCCGGCCCGAATTCCGTGACGGGGTCCGCGACCGTGCGGAGCACGGGATCGCCGATGATACGGATAGTCAAAATGGCCATGTACAGTCTTCCTCACGATCGGCGAAGCTTCGGCCCCGGCTAAAAGGACCTACGCCAGTTTAGTTGAGCCTACGGGGACCCTGCCCGCGCCTTCGGGTTGGGGTGCGACAGGGTACGACGGCGGTGCGATAGGAAGCAGGGCTGTTCCCGCTGCGACTACATCGGCAGACATTTCCCACACCCGCTTCAATGCACAGAACTTCCACCAGTGGTGCTTGAGGACGTCGGGATTGGCGCGCTGCGGCCGGACCTCCGTTTCGCCAATGGCCACCGCAAGCAGGATGGGGTTGTCGCCGTATTTCCATGCTTCCCAGTCCCCCGCAACGGGGTCGACGAGGCTTTCCTCTGCTTTCATCCCCGCGACAAGCTGCATCACTACCTTGTCGTCGAGTGGCTTCACGGTTCCATCCCGCGTAGTGCCCTTGGTCTTGTAGTCGATCAGGCAGACGCGACCATTGATGCGGGCCACGAGGTCGAGCGTCCCCGCGTAGCCGACACTGGCGTTCCATACCGTGATTTCGGGCGCCAGCGGCTCCACTTTGTACAAATCCCACCATTCGTCAAAACGCGCAGCGAAGGCTTCCTCGCCGTTTGCGGCGAGTTCCTCGCGCGCCTCCTTGATCCTGTGTGGACGTCTGAGCGCCCGGAGCGCTACCTGCTCGCAGTAGTAATGGACGCGGTCGCCGCGGCGCGCGGCATCATCGCGGTAGACCTCTGCTGCTTTCGCTGCCCTGTTCACCGCTTCCCGCATTTTTGCGGGGCTGGATAGGTGCTGTGGCAGTTCCGGGTCCCTGGCAAGGCTGCTGGCACCCATGTAGCCGAACCAGCCATCCAGGGAGTGGGCCTGCTGCCCGATCACCGTGGTGATGGAAGGGACCGAAAAGGACTCGGACGTAGACCGGGCATACATCCGGCCGTATTCGGTGGCATGGGCAAGCACTGGATCTGTCATATGAAAACTCTTTCACATGGCGCTGACAGTATTTTGCGAGGGCACCCACCAAGACTTCCGTCCTGTAACTCATGAGGCAGCTGTGAGTGATGTGGCGCATTATGTCCCCGGCAGTGCCATAATTGGTGTCGTCTTTGGATATGGGAGCGAACAATGGTCCTCGATACGACAACCCTGCGGATAGCTCTTGGCGTGGTCACCTTCACCTTGCTGCTCCTGTTCCATGGATCGTTCCGCCGCACTAACTCGCCCTACAACGGGTGGTGGTGCATCGCCCTCCTGTTCTTCCTTTTAGGCAATCTCGCCTTCCTCCTCAACGGAACCATCCACCAGGTGTGGGCGAACCCTTCCGGAAACGCTTTGCTCGTCGGAGGAGCGTTCAGTGTGTGGACAAGCGCCCGTTCCCTACGCATGCTGCCGCCGCCTAAGTGGCAGTTCGCCGCGGCAATCGTTGTCACGGTCCTCGCCTCGATAGTCGACAACCCGGCGACGAACACGTGGTCGGGAGGCGCGGTCTATCTCGCCCTCATGACCGTGGGCATAGCCTTCGCAGCCCGTGACCTGCTAGTGCTGGATTCAAACTACTCACGGGTCCACAAGTCCATGGGATATGCCGCCGCATTCCTGGCTGCGTACTATTTCTGCAGGTTGGCCCTGTTCCTCGCCGAAGGGCCCACAGGTGCGGACTTTCGCGTGTACTTTGGCTCAGCCGTAGCGAGCCTCATCACGCTGGTCCTCCTGGTTGTCGTCTCATTCAGCATGACGGCACTCAGCAACGATCAACTGATCAACAGGCTCAGCGAACGCGCGGCCCGCGATAACCTGACCGGCCTTCTCAATCGCGGAACATTCCTGGAACTCGCCAACCAGGAGCTCCAACGACTCCAGGCAACGAACTCGGCATCCGCCCTGATCCTCGCGGACCTGGACCATTTCAAGGCGGTCAACGACGAGTACGGACATCCGGCCGGAGATACCGCACTGCAGGCATTTGCGGCCGCTTGCACCGCGTCGGTCCGGTCCACCGACTTGGTTGGGCGCTATGGGGGCGAGGAATTCATCCTCCTCTTGCCGGGCGCCAACCAGGAAAGGGCCGAGGGCATCGCCACTGATATCAGCCGGTGCCTGGCGGGTGCCCACGCGCTGAACGGAATCCAGTTCCCTACCGTGAGCTATGGCGTCGCGTCGAACCAGGTCGACGGCGGCGATCTCACCGCGATGATCGCGGCAGCGGACGGCGCCCTCTACCAAGCCAAATCCCTCGGAAGGAATCGTGTGGTGCGGGCAGCACCCATTTCCTGACGCTCTGCACATTCCAGGTGCCGGTACGGGATTTGTGTCAGTTGTGATTCATGTCACACGATTATGTGATCCGAAGCACACCACCCTTCCGATTCGACTTGCATACTCAGGTGTAGTCTGGTATAAGTCACCAGCGATGGTGCTGGTGCGGACCAAGGAGTCGTACCATGAGCATCGAATCAGGCTCTACCGCGGGAACCGTCCCGACGGGAAGTGGTCGCAGGGCAGAAACTCCCCTATCGGCCCAAAACACGACAGCGTCGCCACAGGTAAGCATGAGCCCTCCATTCGCAGATCCCGCAGCCTTGGGTTTGGGTGCTTTCGCAATGACGACATTCGTGTTGAGCACCATTAATGCCGGCCTGATTCCCAAAGGGGATGAGCCAGTGGTACTTGGACTTGCCCTGTTCTATGGGGGCCTTGCCCAGTTCGCCGCAGGGATTTGGGAATTTGCCAACCGCAACGTGTTCGGCGCAACGGCCTTCTGCTCGTATGGAGCATTCTGGCTTTCATTCTGGTTCTTGAGCCAGTTCAGCGCCGCCGGCCTCCCGGCGTCGGACGCCGGGAAAGCCGTCGGCCTTTACCTGCTTGCTTGGGCGATCTTTACCGCCTACATGACGATTGCCTCCTGGCGCGTGAGCATGGGCGTCTTCGCCGTCTTCGTCTTCTTGACCCTGACCTTTATCGCCCTCTTCATCGGAGCGTTCGCCGGGGCAAGCGGTTTGACGGTACTGGGTGGCTGGCTCGGCATCGTTACCGCCCTTATCGCCTGGTACTGCTCCCTCGCCGTCGTCGCGAACTCGACCTTCAAGCGGACCGTGCTTCCCGTGGGGCGTCGGTGACGGGCCATGGGGAGCAAGCCAACAGAATCGGATGAGACCCTCGCAAATCTGCTGCACGAGCAGCGGCGATTTCCGCCGGCTGCCGACTTTTCGGCCCAAGCCAACGCCACGGCGTCGGACTATGAGCAGTCCGACGCCGACAGGCTGGCCTTTTGGGCCCGGCAGGCCGAGCGCCTGGACTGGTCGCAGAAATGGACCGAGGTCCTGGACTGGTCAAACCGGCCGTTCGCCAAGTGGTTCGTCGGCGGCAAGCTCAATGCCGCCTACAACTGCCTGGACCGGCACGTAGCCGCCGGCCGCGGAAACAAGGTCGCTTACTACTTTGAAGGCGAAGGCGGAGACACCCGCACCATCAGCTACTCGGAGCTCACTCGGATGGTCTGCCAGGCCGCGAACACCTTGAGCGACTTGGGCGTCAAAGCCGGAGACCGCGTGGCCATCTACATGCCAATGATTCCAGAGACGGTCGTTGCAATGCTGGCCTGTGCGCGGATTGGAGCGCCGCACACCGTGGTGTTCGGCGGGTTCTCGGCGGACGCCCTGAGGACCCGGATCCACGACTGCGATGCCCGCCTCGTGATCACCTCCGATGGCGCGTATCGCCGCGGTAAGGCGACCGGATTGAAGCCGGCCGTCGACGAGGCCCTGCAGGATTGCCCGGATGTCCGCAACGTCCTCGTGGTGAGGCGAACCGGCCAAGAGATCGAGTGGAACCAAGGGCGGGACATCTGGTGGCACGAATCGGTTGAAAAGGCCTCGCCCGACCACGAGGCGCAGGCCTTCGATGCAGAGCATCCCCTGTACGTCATGTACACCTCAGGCACCACGGGCAAACCAAAGGGCATCCTCCATACCACGGGCGGCTACTTGACGGAGTGCTCCTACACGCACTGGGCGGTGTTCGACCTCAAAGCCGATTCCGATATTTTCTGGACGGCCGCGGACATCGGCTGGGTCACCGGCCACAGCTACATCGTGTACGGCCCGTTGGCCAACGGCGCCACTTCGGTGCTTTACGAGGGCACCCCGGACACTCCGCACCAAGGCCGATGGTGGGAAATCATCGACAACTACAAGGTTTCGATCCTTTACTGCGCCCCTACCGCCATTCGGACCTTCATGAAGTGGGGTGCCCAAATACCTGCCAAGTATGGCCTTGAGAGCCTTCGCGTGATCGGCACGGTGGGTGAGCCCATCAACCCTGCCGCATACATCTGGTACCGGGAGAACATCGGGCACAATCGAACGCCCGTCGTTGACACATGGTGGCAAACCGAGACAGGCGCAATCATGATCAGCCCGCTCCCGGGCGTCACGGCAGGGAAACCGGGTGCTGCGATGAAGGCACTGCCTGGGATCGTGGCCGACGTCGTCGACGACGGAGGCGCAGCGGTCCCCAACGGCTCCGGCGGCTACCTCGTGCTGCGGGAACCATGGCCTTCCATGCTCCGCACCATTTGGGGCGACGACGACCGATACGTGGAGACGTACTGGTCACGTTTCCCGGGCCTCTACTTCGCCGGAGATGGGGCAAAGAAGGACGAAGACGGGGATATTTGGCTCCTGGGCCGCGTGGACGACGTGATGAATGTCGCGGGCCACCGGCTTTCGACGACGGAAATCGAATCAGCCCTTGTCTCCCATGAGAAAGTCGCCGAAGCCGCCGTGGTCGGGGCCCAAGACGAGACAACCGGGCAAGCAATCGTCGCCTTCGTCATATTGCGCAGCGAAGCGGGCGACGGCGGGCCTGAGGTCGTGCAGGAACTGCGGGACCACGTAGCGAAGGAAATCGGGAAAATTGCCCGTCCCCGGCAGATCATGGTGGTGGCCGAGCTGCCCAAGACCCGTTCCGGCAAGATCATGCGGAGGCTGCTAAAGGACGTGGCACAGGACAGGCCGATCGGGGATGTCACCACCCTGGCGGACTCCTCGGTCATGGACTTGATCAAGGCCGGGATGCCTGGCGGTGCGGGCGGGCCGCACTGACGGACGGCATGCACTGTCCACTATTAAGAAGGAGCCCCTCCAGCGGATGTTTCCGCTGGAGGGGCTCCAGTTCGTGGGCGATACTGGGTTCGAACCAGTGACCTCTTCGGTGTGAACGAAGCGCGCTACCACTGCGCCAATCGCCCGTGCACAAGAAGACTAACCGACCACGGCCGGAATTCAAAAACCCCGAAAACCGCCGGGCAACGCGCCGAGCCGACCCCGCGTGAATCACAACCGTGTAACTCGCAAAATCCCCGGTATCTCAAGGAACTTACAGCGGTTCCCATCAAATCGAAGGGATCGATTTGGAGTTTCCCGGAACCTCCTATAGAGTTTTTACTCGTCGGAAAGCGACGGAATGCCCCTGCGGGTAAGCCGCCGAATAAGGCAATTGCGGACGTAGCTCAGCTGGTAGAGCACCACCTTGCCAAGGTGGATGTCGCGAGTTCGAATCTCGTCGTCCGCTCGCAGGACACTGTCACGGCATGAACCCTTGGTTTTCCCGGGAATCGTGCTTACACGGTGGGTTGGCCGAGAGGCGAGGCAGCGGCCTGCAAAGCCGTATACACGGGTTCGAATCCCGTACCCACCTCGGTGAAAACCTTGGTTTCCGGTCCAGGCCGGATTCAATGGGCGATTGGCGCAGCGGTAGCGCGCTTCCCTGACACGGAAGAGGTCACTGGTTCGATCCCAGTATCGCCCACCAGAGCAAGGCAGCTTGCTTGTTGATGTAGCTTCGGTCTTGACCGGAACCGACATCATGCGGACGTAGCTCAGCTGGTAGAGCACCACCTTGCCAAGGTGGATGTCGCGAGTTCGAATCTCGTCGTCCGCTCCAGTTCAACACCATCCGAATTCTCTTGAAGCAGCTCCCGCGAGCTGCTTTTTTTATGCCCGCCGAAAACGACATGCTGAGAGATAGCTTGGAAAAACTAACCGATATCCCTCAGCAAAAATCGCTTTATCCAATGTGATTCAACTCGCATACTTTACTTCAGACCTTTATTCGTCCACCACAGTAGGAGTAGCAGCCGGTGAATCAAGAAACCCTCGTCCGGTCGATCATGAGGAAGAAACCCATTGACGACATCGAGGAGGAAAGCAAGCACAGCGGGCTCTTCAAGAGCCTTGGACTCTGGCAGCTAACCGCCATCGGCGTCGGCGGGATTATCGGCGTCGGGATCTTCTCCTTGGCCGGCCTGGTGGCCCACGGAAGCAAAGACACTCCTGGAGTTGGCCCCGCCGTCCTGATCTCCTTCCTCGTTGCGGGGCTCGCCTCGGCCGCCGCGGCACTCTCCTACGCCGAGTTCGCCGGAATGATCCCGCGCGCCGGCTCGGCCTACACCTACGGGTACGTCGCCTTGGGCGAGGTTATCGGGTGGTTCATCGGCTGGGACCTGCTGCTTGAGTACACCGCTATCGTCGCCGTCGTCGCGATCGGCATATCCGGGTACTTCGACGCGTTCCTGTCCGGCATCGGCATTCACATGCCCACATGGATGACCTCGACTGCAGACGAAGGAAAAGGAGGCGTCATCAACCTCCCGGCCATCCTCGTGTGCCTGCTGGTCACCTGGATCCTGAGCCGCGGAACCAAGGCATTTGGCCGTTTCGAACTCGTCGCTGTGGCCATCAAGGTCGTCCTGATCATGTTCATCATCGGCCTGGGCGTCTTCTACATCAACACCAACAACTACAACCCCTTCATGCCGAGCGGCTTCGGGCCCGTCTTCGCAGGCTCCGCCACAGTCTTCTTCGCGGTGTTCGGCTATGACGCGATGAGTACCGCGGCAGAAGAGGCCAAGGAGGGGAAGAAGCACATGCCGAAGGCGATCGTGCTGTCCCTCGTTATTGCGATGCTCCTCTACGTCGCCGCGACCCTGGTACTCACCGGCATGCAGAACTACAAGGACATCAATCCGACCGCGGGATTCGCCTCCGCCTTCAGCGGCGTTGGCCTGCCGGTCATCGCCACCATTATTTCGGTCTTCGCCGTCCTGTCCATCCTGACCGTGATGCTGACCTTCCTTCTGGGCGTCACCCGGGTCTGGTTCTCCATGAGCCGGGATGGCTTGTTGCCGGGTTGGTTCGCCGGGACTGACAAGCACGGCACCCCGCAGCGCGTCACATGGATCGCAGGTATCGCCTCAGCCTTGCTGGCCGGGGTATTCCCCATCAAAGCCGTGGCGGACCTGACGAACATCGGCATCCTCGCCGCATTCGTCGTGGTGTGCGTAGCCGTGATCCTTTTCCGTTACAAGAAGCCGAACGCCCCGCGGACCTTCCGCCTGCCGCTGATGCCCATCGTGCCCGCATTCGGCGTCCTCGCTTCAGGCTTCCTCATGCTCCAGCTGCATTGGGAAACCTGGCTCCGATTCGTCGTCTGGCTCGTGATTGGCTTGGTCATCTACTTCAGCTATGGCCGCAAGCACTCGCTCATGAATCCGGACAGCCCCCGCCACCAAGAGCTTGACCTGCAGCGCAAAACCCTTTGACATTGCAGTCAAGCGAAGCCTTGGCACCTTCAAGGTCCCGCGTTAGGATCGAAAACGGAGGAGCGAACTGGCTCCGCGATTGAAGGGAGGTGCCCGTGGGATTACTTGACGATCTGAAGGGCAAGGCTCAGGATCTCATTGGTGGCAATGAAGAAGCCATCAAGGACGGCATTGACAAGGTTGGCGATTTCGTCGACGACAAGACCGGTGGAAAATTCGCCGGACAAGTAGATGCTGCCCGGAACGCCGCTTCCAATTTCGTGGGCAACCTCGACAATGGAGCTGACAAGGCATAGGCGTAGTCAGCTTCGGCCATCAATGAGGCTCCATAGCCGGTCATCCGGCCAGAGTAGCCCGAAGAGTACGTCAACGGGGCACCGGTCCCGCCGCGAGGCGCCGCCGGTGCCCTCGGCGTTTAAGCGCGGCTCGCGCTTCGGGCTGGCGGGCGGCGTTGAAAGCGGGCGTTTCTAGGACGGTTCGTGGTTTTGGCCCTCGCGCGCCAACGCCGTCAGTCGGGAGACCGCCCGGAAGTACTTCTTCATGTACCCGCCGGACATCATTTCCTCGGTGAAGAGCTTGTCGAAGGGAACACCGCTCGCGAGGATTGGGACGTCCTTGTCGTACAGCCGGTCGGCCAAGACCACGAACCGCAGGGCGACTGCCTGTTCCGTGATGGTTTCCACGTTGCGCCACACGACGCCGTCGATCCCTGCAATGAGCTTGCGGTAACGGCTGGGGTGGACCCCGGCGAGGTGCTCGATCAGGCCTTTGAAATCGTCGACCGCGACAGTTTGCCCGTCAAATTCGGCATGCATATGCCGTTTGAGGTCCTCGGTCTTCAGGGGTGCGGGCGCTGCGGGCAATCCGCGGTGCCGGAAGTCTTCGCCGTCGATCCTGACGACGTCGAACTGGTCCGCGAGGACCTGGATCTCCCGTTGGAAGTCGACGGCGGCAAAACGGCCCTCGCCCAGTGACCCTGGAAGGGTGTTGGACGTAGCAGCGAGCTTCACCCCGGCGTCGGCGAGTTCGCGCATGAGGCGGGACATCAGCACCGTGTCGCCCGGATCGTCAAGTTCGAACTCGTCGATGCAGACAAGTTTGTAGCTGCTGAGCGCCTCCACCGTCTTGCGGAACGAGAGGGCACCCACCAGGTTGGTGTATTCAACGAAGGTACCGAAGGATTTCGGCCCGGGGGCCGAGTGCCATAGGGAGGCCAGGAGGTGGGTCTTGCCGACGCCGAAGCCGCCGTCGAGGTAGATGCCTGCCCTGTTGTTGTTTTTCTTCGCGAACAGGCGCTTGAACAAGCCGTCACCGTCACCCGCACCGATGGTGGCACCGAAGGCTTCGAGGGCCTTAACTGCCGCCGCCTGGCTTGGCTGCTTCGGATCGGGACGGTAGCTGTTGAAGGACACCTTTCCGAACCGTGGCGAGGGGTGGAATCCCTTCAGGATCTCGTCGACTGAAACCGCAGGGGTGCGCGCGGCGAGCTGTTCGATCTGTACCAAGGCGGTCCGTTCTTCGTGTCGTAAGTCCCCAGCAAGAATACCGGGTACGGCGCAAGCCTCGGCGGCCAGGTGATGAAGGACATATTTCATCATGTGAACTAGGGGGAGCGTTCGTCGCGCCGCCTCGATAATGTGAGAACAATGCCGGGCACCGTATTTGCCCTCTTGTCCGGCGCCGCCCGTTGTCAGTGAAAGGCCATACCAATGTCCTACCCCGTTGAACAGAACGAGAAGTTCGCCGCCTACGCCCACCCGGAGCGACTGGTGTCCACCGGCTGGCTCGCCGCCGCGCTCGAGGACGGAGCAATCGGCGATGGCAAGCTCGTGGTTGTCGAATCAGACGAAGACGTTCTCCTTTACGAGACCGGCCACATCCCCGGCGCCGTCAAGATTGACTGGCATACCGACCTGAACGACGAGGTCACCCGCGACTACGTGGACGGCGAAGCATTCGCAGCCCTCGCCGCAGCCAAGGGCATTTCCCGCGACACGACCGTGGTGATCTACGGCGACAAGTCCAACTGGTGGGCCGCCTACGCCCTGTGGGTCTTTACCCTCTTCGGCCACGAAGACGTCCGGCTCCTCGACGGGGGCCGCGACAAGTGGATCGCCGAAGGCCGCGAACTCACCACCGATGTTCCCCAGCCGGCACCGGGCAACTACCCGGTGGTCGAGCGCAACGACGCCCCGATCCGAGCCTTCAAGGACGACGTCCTGGCACACCTGGGCAAGCCGCTGATCGATGTCCGCTCCCCCGAGGAGTACACGGGCCAGCGTACCCACATGCCCGCGTACCCCGAAGAGGGGGCCCTGCGCGGCGGCCACATCCCCACGGCTGCTTCGATCCCGTGGGCCCGGGCCGCTGCCGCCGACGGCACGTACCGCGACCGCAACGAACTTGAGGCCCTCTACCTCGGCGAAGCCGGCCTGTCGGAAGGAGACGAGGTCGTGGCGTACTGCCGCATCGGCGAGCGTTCCAGCCACACCTGGTTTGCCCTGAAGTACCTGCTCGGTTTCGAAAACGTCCGCAACTATGACGGCTCCTGGACCGAATGGGGCAACGCCGTGCGCGTCCCGATCGCCAAGGGTGCCGAACGGGGCTCCGTGCCGGCTCTCGTCGGAAAGTAGTCCGGAAGCTTCGCTTGGACATATTAAGGCAACGGAAGCGGTATCAGACCCGCGACTGCGTAAGCTGGAAGTGATGAGTACCAATACTTTGCCCGCCGCCTTGGCGGAGATTGTCGATGACTTCCAGGCGCTGACCGAGCCCGAGCGCTTGCAACTGTTGCTTGAGTTCTCCCGCGGCCTTCCTGATTTACCGGAAAGGCTGCTGGACCACCCCGAGCTCCTGGAACAAGTGGTGGAATGCCAGTCGCCCCTGTTCCTGACCATTGAGCACGAGCACACGCCCGACGGCGTCGTCTACCGCTTGTTCTTCAAGGCACCCCCCGAAGCGCCCACCACGCGCGGCTTCGCGGGCGTCCTCCATGAGGGCCTGGACGGACTGACCGCGGCCGAGATCCTGGCTGTTCCTGATGACATGCCGGAGCAGCTTGGCCTGACCCGGGCCATCACGCCGCTCCGGATGCGGGGAATGACAGCCATGCTGGGACGGGTCAAGCGCAAGGTCGCAGCGACCGAACGCTTGCTGTCCTGACGCCGAAGGCCGGACGGCCAAATGCGGGTCTTAAGGGAACGCCGGCCGCAGCCAATTGGCTGCGGCCGGCGTTCCTGCACCCGACCCGGAATGCAAAGATCGTCAGCCGGCCGCCGGGCCACCCCGTGGCTTGAGGCGCGGTGCCAGCCATGAGCGGACCAGCCGCTCCCACTTCTCGCGGTCAACGTTCCATTCCTTCGTGTGCCGTGCTACTTCGAACGGTTCGAAGGTGACCATTTCCGGGTTCTTTTCTGCAAGGCTGGCCGAAGGCCCATACGGAACATATTCATCATCCACGCTGTGGATCACCAGCGTCGGTGTCCGGAGTTCGACGGCCCGCGTATCCCAATCCATCACCTTCAAATCAACCGGAGCGGCTAATCCCGTGAGTCTCCGGCCCACAGGATGACCCAACATCAACTGTCCGTAGCGACCCACCGCATACGGAATCCTGTTGAGCTGCGCGTGGTGTGCCAGGACGTCGACCCAGTTGATCACCGGGGCATCCAGGACCATCGCCCTAATGACGTGGCGATGCGCCGAAAGGTCAGCGGTCTGCAGGCTGATGGCTCCGCCCATCGACCACCCGAACAACACGACCTCATGTGCGCCGTGGGCGAGGGCATACTCTATGGCGGCGTCGACGTCGCGCCATTCGGTCGAACCGAGTCCGTAGCGTCCGTCCGGCGCAGACGGTGCCGCACCGTCGTTCCGGTACGAAATCAGCAGGCTGTCCATGCCGAGGTCCTTCGCGGTCGGCACGGCCCGCAACCCCTCAAGCCGGCTCGCACCCCGGCCGTGGACCATGATGGCCCAGACCCTCGCGGACTTTCCTTTCCGTGCGGGAACCAGCCAGGCAGGCGCTTCTCCCCCCTCCACCGCGACTTGGACGTCCTCCCAATCCATCCCCAGCGCTGCCGGAGAGTCGTAGACGGCACCGCTCCACCAGCCCCGGCGCGCCGTCGTCAGGTCTCCGCTGTAAACCTCCTCGACTTCGCGCTGCACGGTCCGTTCGGCGGGCGAATAGGACACGATCCTGCCGATCCGCGCCACGCCTGTTCCGCCGGCAAAAAAGAGGCTGTAGACACCGTCCACCGTCGTATCCGGATTGGCGGCAAGAATGACCTGGAGTCCGCTGTCGCCACGCACGACGGCGAGGACCTCCTGGTCCGCTTCACGGATGGAGGGAGTGATGACACGCCTGGCGAAATAGGCTGCGAGCGCCGACGATCCGGCACCCAGCAACGCCGCTATTCCGCTACCGACGGCGATCCCTGCGACGGTCCATTTTGCGCGCAAGGGCATTTTTCCAGCGTTAGAGGCGTCGGGGACGATTCGGGTCATAGATGCCATATGTCCATTCTCCCCGTTGCCGGACAGTGCTCTTAACCACTCCCCAGGTCTACGCTTTAGCCATGAGTGATCCAATCGTCATCCTTACCGAAGAGCCCCTCGGCCCGGACGACCGCGTAAACATTGCCAAACTGCTCGACGGCGGCGACTCGCCATTGGTGGTGTTGGTGCCGGCGAATACGGAGCGGCACTTGCTCGTGGACTTCCTTGAGAACTTATCGATGCTCGACGTCGCGAAAGCTTTCCGCGAACTCTTGTCGCAGTCGCCGGATCCCGTGAAGGAGCGCGCACAGGCGGCGGAGACCCTGGCGGCATCACTCGCCGCCCTGGAAGGACTGGGTGGCGGCGTGACCGGGGAAATTATCGACGGCGGCGCGGTCGCCGGCTTGGTGACGAAGGTCAAGGCCGTGGAGGCGGAGCAAGCAGTGGTGGTCACCCGACCGCACGCGATTTCCGATACTTTCCATACGGACTGGGCCAACAAGGCGCAGGATCAACTGGGACTACCCGTGTTGCATCTGTATGCGGGTTCGGGATTTATCGGGGACTCGTAAGCGTTGTGAAAGCATGAGCATCGCAGAGAACAGGAAGTACTTCGAGGCGGCCGACCCTTTGGCTGCCGTACCCCATCAGGACGTGCCGAAGGACGGACAGTGCGTGGAGAAGACCGAAGAGCAGTGGCGCGAGGAACTCACTCCTGAAGAGTTCAGGGTGCTTCGCCAGGCGGGGACAGAGCGCCCGTACACGGGCGAGTATTGGGACACCCACACCGCCGGGGTCTATCAGTGCCGGGCTTGTGGCGCCGAACTCTTCACGAGCAAGGAGAAGTTCGATTCCCATTGTGGCTGGCCGTCGTTTTGGGCACCGCTCGCGGAGGGCACTGTCCGCTACCTGCATGACCGCACTTTGGGCATGGAGCGCGTTGAAGTCCGCTGCGCCAATTGCGATTCGCATTTGGGACATGTCTTCGAGGGCGAGGGGTATGGCACGCCCACGGACCAGCGGTACTGCATAAATTCGGTATCCCTCAGGCTCGTCGAATCCCCGGCGCCAAAGTAAGTTTGAGCTAAGCTGCCCAACGCTGGAGCTCAGAGCCGGAAGAGGAACTATTTGCAACAAAGTTCCTTATGCTCAGCCCTTATTTGAGTTAGCTGCTCTTGGGCCTTGCTACGCTCGCCTCAGAACAGCAACCCTTGAGGAAAGGCACCGTGACGATGACTACAACCGCCATGAGCACCCGTCCGCGCATCAATGCGGAGAACCCCGACTGGATCTCCTTGAAGGGCGCGGCGACTGAACTGCAGGGTTTCCAGGCCGTTGACGGCTCCATCCCGGAGACCGAGCTGCACGGGCCCGCCCGGGAGCTTGTTGCGACAATCGTCGACGCCGTCAACAACCTCGCACCTGCATTTCCGCATGACGCGGTGTACCTCGAATTGCTCGTCAAGGACTTTGCCCGTTGGGCCGATGCGGGGTTTGGGGTGCCGGACTTCCTCGATTCGCTGCTGGCCTTCCAGCCCCAGGAGCACCGCCACGACGGGCTGCAACACCTGGTGGTCTTCCCCATGTATACGCAGAACGGAAGTTCCAGCCGCTTGGTGGAAGCTGTGCTCATCGAGGTCATCTGGCCCGAGTTCATCGCAGGACTCGAGGCCGGCGAGTACTCCAACAAACTATTCGTCCCGATCCGGTTCGTTGATTTCACCCCCGGCTACGACTCGAATTCCGCCGTGCTCTTTCCCGAAACGGTCGCCGTTCGCGAAACACCAGCCTTCACGTGGGGTGCCATTTTCGCCGATCGCGAGGCGGCGCGCTTCCGGCGCGTACTAGCCGCAGCCGCGAAGACTACATCGCTCGAGCTGCCCGCGGATGCGGCGGAACTGTTGGAGGACCAGGACCTGACACAACGGACCTTCGTCATGTGGGATCTAATACATGACCGGACCCACATGCGCGGAGACCTTCCCTTCGACCCGTTCATGATCAAGCAGCGAATGCCGTTCTTCCTGTACTCCCTCGAGGAACTGCGCTGCGACTTGACGGCCTTCCGGGAGGCGGTGCGCATCGAGAATGACGAAGAGGCCACGGAGGACGCCCGGCGTCACGCAAAGCTTGTTCAATACGCCGTCATTTTCGACCGTATCTTCCGCTTTGCGATCACCGGCAACCGCATCCGGAACTACGACGGCCTGGGCGGACAGCTTCTTTTCGCCTGGATGCACCAGCACCACGTCCTGCACTGGACCGACAGCAAGCTCACCATCGACTGGGAGGCGGCAGCCGACGTCGTCATCGTGCTGGGCGCGCGCATCGAGGAACTGTACTGGCGCTCGATCGACCGTCCAAAGACCGCGCACTGGCTTGCCGCCTATGAGCTCATCTCAGGCACACTCACCCCGCACCCTGCCTCCGTGTGGGCGAAGGGACCGGACGCCTTGCCGCTCTCTGGCCCCCCGCGCGGACTGACCGACCAGGTACTCGATGACGAATTCCCGCTGTCCATGTTCTACGAGGCCTTGGAGAAGAAGATGCGGCCTGTCATCGAGTCGACCACGGGCATCACCGGCACGAGCGCCGTCTGATGGCCACCGAGCCCCTCGCCCGCAAACCACTGACCGTTTTGGTCACCGGCGGCAGCAACGCCTCGGGCATCGCCGTTGCACGGTCCCTCGGCGCCGCCGGACACCGGGTCTTCACTGTTGGTTCGAATGAGGCACGCATTGAGGCAGCTGCCGCCGAAGCCGGGTCGGGGACGGTTCCACTCGCCTGCGATCTCACCAGGCTGGATGCCGTACGCGAACTCGCCCGCGTAATCCACGATGCCGCAGGAGCAGTCGATGGCGTGATCCACCTGGTGGGAGGCTGGCGCGGTGCCCAAGGCATCGAAGACCAGGCAGACGAGGATTGGCACGCACTCGAACAAAGCGCGATCACCACGCTTCGCAACGTGTCGCGGGTCTTCTACCGGGACCTGGCAGCTTCGCCCGAAGGCCGTTTCGCGATGGTGAGTTCGACGGCGGTCGCCTCACCGGCGGCGGGAGTCGCCAACTATGTCGCGGCCAAGGCTGCTGCGGAAGCGTGGACGCTGGCCCTGGCGGACGGGTTTCGCCGCGCCCAGTCGGGCAACAAGGAGCAACCGGTGCAACAGCACAGCGCCGCCGTCGTCTTCGTCGTCAAGGCCCTGGTGGATGCTGCCATGCGGAGGGAGCATCCGGAGCGCAAGTTCCCCGGGGCCACCGACGTCGAAGAATTGGCGAGTGCCGCCGTCGGGCTTTTTGACAAGCCCGCGGCGGAATTGAACGGACAGCGCCTCCTCCTGGCCAAATAGACTGAAAGTGTGAACCAACCAGTGACCGGTATGACAGATACAATTCCCGCTGCCCTGCCTACGGAACCGGCGGGTCGACTCCACGATCCGGCCATCCGGGGCTTCGCTTCGGACAACTATTCCGGCGTCCACCCCGAAATCCTCGCAGCGCTTGCCGCGGCGAATGGCGGACACCAGGTTTCCTACGGCGAAGACCAATACACCGAACGGCTCCAGGAAGTCCTGGAGCAGCATTTCGGGCCTGACATCGAGTGCTTCCCGGTCTTTAACGGGACAGGAGCCAACGTCCTGTCCCTGCAGTCCCTGTTGCCGCGTTGGGGTGCCGTCATCTGTGCGTCCACCGCACACATCAACATGGACGAAAACGGGGCGCCCGAACGGATCGGCGGGATCAAGCTCCTTCAGGTGCAAGCCCCGGATGGCAAGCTCACCCCCGAACTGATCGATCGCGAAGCCTGGGGGTGGGGCGACGAGCATCGTGCGCAACCGCTGGCCGTCTCGATCACCCAGACCACGGAACTCGGTACCTGCTACACGCCCGAAGAAATCCGGGCCATCGCGGACCACATCCATGCCAAGGGGATGAAGCTGCACATGGACGGCGCCCGGCTCTCGAACGCGGCAGCCCACCTTGGTGTCCCGTTGCGGACCTTCACGCGCGACGCCGGCGTCGATATTTTGTCTTTCGGCGGCACCAAGAACGGACTCCTGTTCGGCGAGGTCGTGATTGCCCTCAATCCGGACGCCGCCCACGGCCTGAAGTTCCTCCGCAAGATGAACATGCAATTGGCGTCCAAGATGCGCTTCATTTCGGCGCAATTCGTTGCACTGCTGGAGTCGGGGTTGTGGCTCCGTTCGGCTGAACACGCGAACGCAATGGCCACCCGGCTGAGGACCGCGGTGGACGCGATCGAGGGCGTCGAACCCACCCAAGCCACCGAGTCCAACGGGGTCTTCGCCGTATTGCCTGAGGGCGTCGCCGATCGGCTCCGCGCTTCCTTCAGGTTCTATGACTGGAACGAGGCGAACCGCGAAGTCCGCTGGATGTGCTCCTTCGACACGACCGAAGAGGACGTCGACTCCTTCGTCGGGGCAATCAAACGCGAACTCGCCTCGGACTAATCGTTGGTGTGAACAATGGTCATCGGCCCTCAAGGCCGGCAATCGGACCGGCTACCGGACGGGCGGCGTGGCTTCGCGGTTTCGCCGCCCGCTCCACATAATCTGCCAAGGTGAACGCACTTGCACAGGTTCCCGCCGATTTCCTGCATGCGTTGGGAACGCTACGTAAAGCACAGTGCCGGAGCGAGCTGAGGCTCGCTGAGATTCCGGCGCCGTCCCGCCTTGCGCCCTATGCAGTGGCCCTTGGGGCAGAGGTCTTCAGCCACTCGGCGCAGGGCGGGAGGACCCCCATCCATGGTCCCGCGGCAATGGCCTTTTCCCGCGGGGACACCTCAAGCGCCTCCGAAGCGTCAGCCGCTTCCCGCGCAGCGGGGGGCGCCGCGGACGAAGACGATGAGCTTGCAACCGGAAGGTTCATCCTGCTCCATGACCCCGACGGTTCCGCTGTCTGGGACGGGGAATTCCGCATCGTGACGTACATCCGGGCCCAACTCGACGCAGAAATGGGCAATGACGCAATGCTCGGATCCGTCGCGTGGACGTGGTTGGTGGAAGCACTGGAGGGCCATTCAGCGCAGTACCGCGCGGCGGGCGGAACGGCGACGCGGATCTTGTCCGAGAGCTTCGGAACGCTTGCAGAGAGGCCTGAGACCATCGATATCGAGCTGCGCGCCTCGTGGACCCCCGCGTCCTCCGATGCCCAGGCGCATCTTGAGGCGTGGTGCGACATGGTTTGTACGTTCGCCGGACTCCCGCCCCTGCCTCCGGGGGTCACTCCGCTGCCAAATCGGCGGCTCACATGACAGAGTCGGTAAACTGAAGGCACCATGACCCCTGAAAACCTGGAATCCACCACAGCCGGCGGCCCGGCTGCTGATCCCGCACCACACATCACGGTAGACGGCTTCGAAGGCCAAATACCGGAGGTGATCGACCTCGACATACCTCGTGAGGGAGTGCCCCTCGTCATAGACACCCTGTCCGGCTTGGAACGTTGCGCCGCCGCGATCGCGGCAGGATCCGGACCCGCCGGAGTAGACGCCGAACGCGCTTCCGGCTTCCGTTACGGGCAACGGGCCTTCCTGGTGCAAATCAGGCGCGACGGCGCCGGGACCTGGTTGATCGACCCGGAACCTTTCGAGGACCTGAAAATCATCAACGAGGCGCTGGACGGCGTCGAATGGATCCTGCATGCCGCCACCCAGGACCTCCCTTGCCTTGCCGAACTGGGCATGTGGCCGGACAAGCTCTTCGACACGGAACTGGCGGCACGGCTGGCCGGATTGCCGCGTGTAGGCCTCGCCGCCGTTATCGAGCAGCTCCTGGGATTCGGCCTTGCGAAAGAGCACTCGGCCGCCGACTGGTCCACACGCCCCCTCCCGGAACCGTGGCTTCGGTACGCAGCCCTCGACGTCGAGGTTCTCGCCGAACTGCGGGAAGAACTCATCGAGCTCCTCGAAGCGGACGGCAAGCTAGAGTTTGCCGAACAGGAATTCGCCGGCATCCTCGCCGCGGGACTTCCGGCACCGCGCATCGACCCCTGGCGCAAGACCTCCGGCCTGCACCAGATCCGTGATCGTCGCCAGCTCGCCGCCGTGCGGGAGCTATGGCACGAGCGGGACCAATTGGCGCGCAAGCGGGACGTTGCCCCCAGCCGCCTCATTCCTGATTCGGCCCTGGTGGCAGCAGCCAAGGCCATGCCGACAACTGTTCCGCAGCTCCTGGCCACCAAGGGATTCCACGGCCGTGCAGCACAACGGGAAGCACCCCGTTGGCTCCGTTGCGTTGCCACGGCGAAGAGCGCTGTAGAACTGCCTCCGCTGCACCTGCCCACCAACGCTCCCCCACCGCCCAGGGTATGGTCGGACCGCGATCCCGACGCCGCGGCCCGCCTCGCCACCGCCCGGCCCCGACTTCAGGCAGCCGCCGACCAGCTCAAGTTGCCGGTCGAGAATCTCCTGACCCCCGATTACATGCGCCGGGCGCTGTGGCGGCCGCCATCTGAGATCACCACCGATTCGGTCGCCGGCACCCTCCGCGCCTTTGGTGCCCGCGAGTGGCAGATCGCCATCACCGCCCCGATCCTCGCCGAGGCCTCCCTGAACCCGGAGCCACTCCCGCCCAAGGAGCGCAAGGAGCCAAAACAAGCGTCCAACGCCTAAACCGCGGCCCTACCGTAGCTCCTTGCAGACTAAGTTACCGGCAAGTAACATGGCGCCTTGGGTGACAAACACCGAATCGACTCCAAGCACAACGAGGAGCAGCCGCATGAGCGCCGCCGAATTCCGAAAACTGGCCGTCCTGTTCCCTGATGAAACAGTGACCCATTCCTCTGTCCGGGACATCGAACTTCCCGGCAACGCCGGGACCTTCGCCCTCATCACCTTGGACAACGGCCTCGACCACACCAAGCCAACCACCTTGGGACCGAACAGCCTCGTCGAACTGGGAATCGTGCTGGAAGGACTCAAGGAGCGGGCCGCGGACGGTGGGATCGTCGGCGTCGGTCTGACGGGGAAGCCGGGCTTCCTCGCGGCCGGCGCGGATCTCTCCGCGGTCAAGCAGCTCAAGGAGCGGGAGCACGGGCTCTGGATGGCGCAATTGGGCCACCACGTTTACGGGACGTTGGCCGATGTGGGGGTTCCCAGTTTCGCTTTCATCAACGGCCTCGCCCTCGGCGGGGGCCTGGAAGTGGCGCTTCAGTCAAACTTCAGGACCGTTTCCAGTGCTGCCCGCTCCATTGCCCTGCCCGAAGCGTTCCTCGGCTTGGTCCCGGGCTGGGGCGGCGTCTACATCCTGCCCCGGCTGATCGGCCCGGAGAACGCGGTCACGGTCATGATCGAGAATCCACTGAGCAACAACCGCACGATCAACGGAACGCAGGCTTTCCAGCTGGGCATCGCCGACGCCGTTTTCGATCCTGCCGACTTCATCGAACAGTCCATCGCCTGGGCCGCGAAGGTCATATCCGGGGAGACGGTCCCTGATCGAAGCAACTCAGTGGACCCGGCAGATCCCGCCGTGGTCGAGCGCTGGACCGCCGCCGTCGCTTCAGGCCGGACCTTCGTTGAAGCCAAGACGTCCAACGCCTCCCCCGCTCCCGCGAAGGTCCTCGACATCCTTGAGGCCAACCGGACCCTGAGCAAGGCGGAATCCGCCGCCTTGGAATGCGATGCGCTCGCCGAACTTATGCAGACCGATGAGTTCCGATCGACCGTCTACGCCTTTCTCGACCTCGTCCAGAAGCGGTCCAAACGTCCGGCCGGAGCACCCGATCCCAAGCTCTCGCGGCCGGTGGCGAAGGTCGGCGTCGTCGGCGCCGGCCTGATGGCGAGCCAGCTTGGCCTCCTCTTCGCCCGGCAACTCAAAGTGTCTGTGGTCCTGACGGACATCGACCAGGAACGCGTGGATAAGGGCGTGTCCTACATCCACGCCGAAGTGGACAAGTTGCTCGCCAAGAAGCAGATGACCCCCGACGACGCAATCCGGACCAAGGAGCTCGTTAGCGGTTCGGTGTCCAAGGAGGGCTTCGCGGACGCCGACCTCGTCATCGAGGCCGTGTTCGAGGAAATCAACGTCAAGAAGCAGGTTTTCGCCGAGCTCGAGGCCATCGTTTCCTCCGAATGCATGCTTGCCACCAACACATCATCGCTTTCCGTGACGGCGATGGCCGAAGACCTGCAACACCCGGAGCGGCTGGTCGGCTTCCACTTCTTTAACCCGGTTGCCGTTATGCCGCTCCTGGAGATCGTGCGGGCGCCAAAGACGGACGACGCCGTTCTGGCCACCGCTTTCGAACTCGCCAAAGGCTTGAAGAAGACGGCAGTGCTGGTGAAGGACGCTCCCGCTTTCGTGGTCAACAGGATCCTGTTGCGGCTGATGGGCGAGGTCATTGCCGCATTCGACGAAGGGACGCCCGCGGAAGTGGCCGACTCCGCGCTTCGCCCCATGGGCCTTCCAATGAGCCCGTTCACCTTGGCCGCGATGGTCGGATTGCCGGTGGCGCAGCACGTCCAGGAATCGCTGCACGAAGCCTTCGGCGACCGTTTTCCGGTGTCCCAAAACCTGCAGAAACTGATCGATAACGGCGTGAAGACCCTGTGGGCTCCCGTGCCGGGCGGCAAGCCTGTGATCCCGGCCGAAACGCTCGCGCTCCTGTCATTCGGAAACACCCCCTCCACTGCCGGGGAGGTCCTGCGCCGAACGCAGGACGCCTTGGCCGAAGAGATTGGCCTCATGTTGGCCGAAGGCGTTGTGGCAGGGCCGGAAGACATCGACCTCTGCGTCATCCTTGGGGCCGGTTGGCCGATGTTCCTCGGTGGGATCACGCCGTACCTTGACCGCGTGGGCGCATCCGTACGGGTCAACGGCAAACGGTTCCTGGCACCGGGAATCGCGTCCAAGCCGCCAACGGACTAGCGTCCGACGGCCGGCTCAAGCCGCCAGGCGCCGGGCGAGTCCGCCCATGGCGTGCACAAATTCCGCGAATACCTGCTGCGGGTGGTTCTCGGAGACGATGCGCGCATTGGGTGGCTCGCCCCAGAGCCCGCGGAAGTCCGCCACGGTGGTGGCGAAAAGCCGGGGTGCCTCGGTTTCCACATGTACCGTAGCGGTGCGGGTGCTGTACGCCGCGGTTCCGATGGCCACGGCGGCGGCGAAGTAGTCGTGGATGTGTGCCACATAGCCCTGGTTGTGGCGGCGGTGGAATTCGAAGTAGAACCGCAACATGTCACTAGCGTGCCGCACCAACTCGTTGGACGCCGCACTGCGCTGACCTTCCGGCTGTTCCGGCAAGACCAGTTCGGGCTCCCTGCATCCGGCCTCGGATGCGAAGGCCGCCAAGTGGGAAGGCGTGAGTTCGATCCGTTCCGTCGTCTCCAAGCCGCACACGATCGGCAGGCGTTCCTCCGGAATCCCCCTGTAAGCGGCGAATACTTCAGCGGCGGCGTGAGGATCCACGTGGGTGTTCCATTCCGCGGTAGGGGTCGTGTTGCCCTGGTAGTTATAGCTGCCACCCATGATCACGACGCCGCGAAGAAGCTCGGGCAGGCGCGGTTCGGCGCGTAGCGCCAAGGCAAAGTTGCTAAGCGGCGCCGTCAGCAGGGCCGTCAGCTCACCGGGCCGGGCACGCGCCAACTCAACACAGAGTTCGACCGCGCCAATATCGCGCACCTTGGATCTCGGCTCCGGAAGCTCCGCGTAGCCGATACCTTGGGGGCCGTGTGTCTCCGGGGTCGTCACCAAAGGAATCCGCAGCGGAGACCGCGAGCCAATGGCGACCGGGACAGCCGGGCGGCCGCACAGCTCGAGGAGGGACAGATTGTTGCGGGCCACCTGTTCGGCTGCTACGTTGCCGGACGTGCTGCTCACTGCCACCAGCTCCACTTGTGGCTGGCTGCACAGATAGGCCAAAGCGAGGGCGTCGTCGATGCCCGTATCGCAGTCAACCAAAAGGCTTACTGGCTCGCGCACTGCTGCTGCCTCCCTAGAAGAGGGCTACCTTGGGTGAACGCGGGAAGATGTCATCAAGTTCCTCCCGTTCGTCCGGCGTCGGAATCCAACGGACTGCCTTGGCGTTCTCGGTTACCTGCTCCGGTCGGGTGGCCCCCGCAATGACACTGCCGACCGATGGTTGCGCGGCGAGCCAGGAGAAGGCCAGTTGCACCTCGCTGAGGCCACGATCCTTCGCGAATTGGCTGAAACGGCCTAACTGGGCCCAATCCGCGTCGGTAACGAGGTTGGTGCGCGTATGGCTCAATCGCGATCCGTCCGGTGCGCTTCCGGGGGCATATTTACCCGTCAGGAGTCCGTTGGCGAGCGGGAAATACGGCAGGACGCCCAAGCCGAAGGCTTCCGCGGCGGGTAGGACCTCGAGCTCGGCCCGGCGGTCCAGCAGGTTGTAGTGGTTTTGCGTCGAGATAAACCGGGCGCCACCCTGCATCCGGGCAACATATTCGGCTTCGGCAATCTGCCAGCCCGCACGGTTCGAATGGCCGATGTAGCGCACCTTCCCACTCGTCACGAGTTCGTCAAGCGCGGCGAGGGTCTCATCCACCGGAGTGAGCGGATCCGGTGTGTGGTACTGGTAGAGGTCGATCCAGTCAGTCCCCAGGCGACGCAAGGACGCCTCTGCGGCCTGGATGATGTAGCGGCGCGATCCCCGGGCTCCGAAGTCGTTCCCGTTCGCTCCGCGCATGTCCATGCCGAATTTGCTCGCGATGACCGCGTCGTCCCGTTGGCCCTTCAGCGCGTGGCCCAGCATCACCTCGCTGAGGCCTGGTTCCCTGCCGTAAACGTCCGCGACGTCGAAAAGGGTGACGCCGGCATCCAGCGCGGCATGCACCACCGCGTCCGTGCCTTCCTGCGATTCAGTGGCGGTGTTAGCCCGGCCGAGGTTGTTGCACCCCAAACCGACCACCGAGACGCTCAAACCCGACTTTCCAAGACGGCGGTATTCAGTCATGGTTTCACCCTACATCGGTGCCGGCGCGTGGCGGCGCCAGGCAATGGAGGCGACCGGAGTGCCGGAACCGTCAAGAAGAGAAATCGATCCCCGCCTCTTCCATGGCGTCGCTCAATTGGGCCATCGCCTTCGGCCCCATGCCATGGAGGGCCGCCAGCCGCTCTTCCCCGAACTCCGCAAGCTGCTCCAAGGTTTCCAGTCCCTCGTGGGCAAGTGCCCTTCGGGCCGGCACGGACAAGCCCTTGGGTAGCGGGGTGTGCCCTGGCCAGTTGCTCTTGGAGGCCATGGCCTTCCCTTCCAAGCGGTGAACTGTTCCTTAGAGCGTAAAGCCCGCACCGGTTTTCGGCGAGTGCTTCACCTTGAACGCCTCCGGCGCGCCGTGGGGGGCCGCCGCGATGCTGAGCTTGGTGAAGTCCAAGTCCTCGGCGCGTATGCACACCTTGATCGCGTTGACGGCCTTATTGACGTCCGGGCACAGACAGTAGATATTGAGCCTGGAATTGCCCAACTCGGTTCGTTCCACGGTACCGAGGCCGCGCCACGCAAGTTCGCTGGTAAGGGCGGCCTTTGCCTTCTGTTCCATGTGGCGGTCGCGCTCCGTGCCGTCTTTGGACTTCAGCGCGATTTGGGCAACCACCCAAAACTGCTCGGATTCGGGAATCTCGGCGTAGCCGTCCTCTTCGCATTGGGCGGCGAAAGCGCCCATGAGGCCGTCCACGGAGTCCTCGTCCTCGACATCCGTTTCGTCCGTGCGGCTCTGGTGGCCCACGATGCCGTGGTTGATGACGAACTGCTTGAATTCGTCGTCGTACCAGGCTTCCCGAAAATGCAGGACTGCCTCGTCGTCGCGCTTATAGGTGCGGAGTATGCCGCTCATGCCGTCCTTTCCTGAACGATTAGGAAGCCGTCACAGCTTAGGGATGCTGCCGGTGCTCGGGTGTTCCTGTCCTGGCAGGGGCCGGGCGAAAGGGACCTTTGTCCCCAAAACCTGCGCGACGACGTCGTGCGTTATCTGCTGGCCGGTCAGTCCAACGCGCTCCAGCACTTGGCTCCTTGTGCCGTGGTCGAGGAACTCGACCGGCAACCCCACCTCGTTCAGGGCGGTGTCCACTCCCGCTGCCCGCATCTCCTGGCGGATCCGGGAACCCACGCCCCCGGCCCGAACCCCGTCTTCGATGCAGATGACCAGGCGATGCCTGGCCGCGAGGGCGATGATGGACTTACGCACCGGCAGGACCCATCGCGGATCCACCACGGTGGAACTGATGCCTTGGGAGCCAAGCCGCTTGGCGACGTCGAGGGCGAGCTCGGACATCGCCCCGACGCTCACGATAAGGACGTCGTTCTCCGTCGAGCCTTCGGGGCGCCGCGCCAGGACATCCACGCCGTCGGAAAGCCGTTCGATCGCCTCGACTTCCTTCCCAACGCTTCCTTTGGAGAACCGAACCACGGTGGGAGCGTCAGAGATGGCGACGGCCTCGCGGAGCTCTTCACGGAGGCGGGTCGCGTCGCGGGGAGCTGCGAGGTGCAGGCCCGGGACAATCTGGACCATGGCCATGTCCCACATCCCGTGGTGGCTCGCGCCGTCCGGTCCGGTTACCCCCGCCCGGTCCAGGACAACCGTTACGCCGGCCTTATGCAGAGCAACGTCCATCAGGAGCTGGTCGAAGGCGCGGTTCAGGAACGTTGCGTACACCGCAACTACAGGGTGCAGCCCACCGAATGCCATTCCGGCGGCCGAGGTGAGCGCGTGCTGTTCGGCAATGCCGACGTCGATTACACGTTCCGGATGCCTCGCGGCGAACTTGTGCAAGCCAACGGGGATCAGCATGGCGCCAGTGATACCGACGATATCTTGGCGCTCGTCCGCGATTTCGGCGATTTCATCAGCGAAGACGGACGTCCACGAGCTGGCGCCGCCCGCCTCGGTCGGCTCGCCAGTCTCTGGATCGATGATGCCCACGGCATGGAACTGGTCTGCTTCGTGGGCGAGGGCAGGGGCGTAGCCGTGGCCTTTTTCGGTCATCGCGTGGACGATCACCGGGCCGCCATAGTTGCGCGCAGTGGTCAGCGCATGCTCAAGTGCCCGGATATTGTGGCCATCAACGGGCCCGATGTACTTCATGCCAAGGTCTTCGAACATGCCCTGCGGCGCCCACCAGTCCTTGATGCCCTTTTTCATGGCATGCAGGCTCTTGTAGGTGAACTGCCCCACAGGGCCGCCGTTCTGCAGCTTCTTCTTCCACCAGTCCAGCACGACTTCGTAGGTCGGGGCCGCGCGGAAGGAATCGATGGTGGGGCGCAAGGACGCGAGGTAATCGGCCAGGCCACCGACCGTCGGAGCATAGGAACGGCCATTGTCGTTGACGACGATCACGACGCGCCGACGCTTGTCCGCGGCAATGTTGTTGATGGCTTCCCAGGCCATGCCACCAGTGAGGGCGCCATCGCCGACGACGGCGACGACGCAACGGTCGCCTTCTCCCGTCAGCTGCCGGGCGCGGGAGATGCCGTCCGCCCAGGACAGTGACGAGGAAGCGTGGGAGCTTTCCACAATGTCATGTTCGGATTCTCCGCGGTCGGGGTATCCGGACATGCCGCCTTGCTGGCGGAGGGTGCTGAAATCGTGCCGTCCGGTGAGGAGCTTATGGACATACGACTGGTGGCCGGTATCGAAGACAATGCTGTCCCTCGGCGAGTCGAAGATCTTGTGGATGGCCATCGTGAGTTCCACGACGCCAAGGTTCGGGCCAAGGTGTCCGCCCGTTTGGGAGACGTTGGTGATGAGGAAAGTCCTGATCTCGCCGGCAAGCTGCTCCAATTGCTGGCTAGTGAGCTTGCTCAGGTCCTGCGGGTTCCGGATTGTCTCCAAGAGTCCCAACGGCCCCTCCTTATGGTGATAGACGTGCTATACAACTCTAACGCCTTCCCCCTCGGCCAACGTCCGGAAAGGCCACAGCCCCGGCCGGTCAAAGACCAGCCGGGGCTGCGGATACCGCGTTTCGACGGATCGAAATCGCTGGGAACGGTATCCCTACGCCGAGATCTGGCGCAGGACGTACTGCAGGATTCCGCCGTTGCGGTAGTAGTCTGCCTCACCCGGAGTGTCGATGCGCAGGACCGCATCGAAGGACTTCGTGGTGCCATCCTCGGCGGTCGCGGTGACCTTGAGGGTCCGCGGCGTGGTGCCGTTGTTCAACTCGGTGACGCCCTCCACGGAGAACGTTTCCGTGCCGACCAGGCCCAGGGACGCAGCGGATTCACCCGCCGGGTACTGCAGCGGGAGAACGCCCATGCCGATGAGGTTGGACCGGTGGATACGCTCGTAGCTTTCGGCGATGACCGCCTTGACACCCAGCAGCGCGGTGCCCTTCGCGGCCCAGTCACGGGACGAACCGGAGCCGTACTCCTTGCCGGCGAGGACCACCAGCGGCGTGCCGGCAGCCTGGTAGTTCTGCGCGGCATCGTAGACGTAAGCCTGCGGACCGTCGGGCTGCGTGAAGTCACGGGTGAAGCCACCCTCGACGCCCGCGCCGTTGTTGAAGTCGGCCAGCAACTGGTTCTTGATGCGGATGTTGGCGAACGTGCCGCGGATCATGACTTCGTGGTTGCCACGGCGCGAACCGTAGGAGTTGAAGTCCTTGCGCTCCACGCCGTTGGCCAGCAGGTATTGGCCGGCGGGGGTGTCCGACTTGAATGAACCGGCCGGGGAAATGTGGTCGGTGGTGACGGAGTCGCCAAGCTTCAGGAGGACGCGCGCGCCGGTGACGTCCGTCACGGGGTCCGGCTGGGCCTTCATGCCCTCGAAGTACGGGGGCTTCCGGACGTACGTGGACTTCGGGTCCCAGGCGAAGGTGTCACCGGCCGGGGTGTCGAGGGCCTTCCAGCGCTCGTCGCCATCGAAGACGCCCTCGTAGCCCTTGGCGAACATCTCCTTGTCGATGGAGGAGTCGATGACTTCCTGCACCTCGACCGGGTTGGGCCAGATGTCCCTGAGGAAGACATCGTTGCCTGCTTCGTCCTTGCCCAGTGCGTCCGTCTCGAAGTCGAAGTCCATGGAACCGGCGAGTGCGTAGGCGATGACCAACGGCGGCGAGGCCAGGTAGTTCATCTTCACGTCCGGGTTGATGCGGCCTTCGAAGTTGCGGTTGCCGGAGAGTACGGCGCTGACGGCGAGGTCGTTGGCCTGGATGGCCTCGGAGATCTCGGCTTCCAGCGGGCCGGAGTTACCGATGCAGGTGGCGCAGCCGTAGCCCACGATGTAGAACCCGAGCTTCTCCAGGTACGGGGTCAGACCGGACTTCTCGTAGTAGTCGGTGACGACCTTGGAGCCCGGCGCAACCGAGGTCTTGACCCACGGCTTCGCGGAGAGGCCCTTGTTTACGGCGTTGCGGGCCAGCACGGCGGCGGCAAGCATGACCGAGGGGTTGGACGTGTTGGTGCACGAAGTGATGGAGGCGATGGTCACCGCACCGTGGTCGAGGTCGAACTCGCGGCCGTCCTCCATCTTCACGGCAACAGGACTTGAAACGCGGCCGGCGGCACCATGCGCTGCCGAGTACTTCGGTGGAACGCGGTCTGTGTCTGTCACGTGCGTGCCGCCGGTGTTGAATGAGGGCGGGTCAGAAGCCGGGAAGGATTCCTCCAGGGACTCATCCAGCGTGCCGGCGTCAGCGTCGTGCGTGACGTAGTTCTTCAGGTCGTGGCGGAACTCATCCTTGGCGTCCGTCAGTTCGATACGGTCCTGGGGCCGCTTCGGGCCGGCGATCGACGGGACGACGGTGGAGAGATCCAGTTCCAGGTACTCGGAGAAACGCAGCTCGCGTGAAGGATCGTGCCAGAGGCCCTGTTCCTTCGAGTAGGTCTCAACCAAAGCCACGTTCTGCTCCGAGCGGCCGGTGAGGCGCAGGTAGTCGAGCGTGACGTCGTCGATCGGGAACATCGCTGCGGTGGAGCCGAATTCGGGGCTCATGTTGCCGATGGTAGCGCGGTTGGCCAGGGGCACGGCGGCAACGCCTTCGCCGTAGAACTCGACGAACTTGCCGACAACACCGTGCTTGCGGAGCATCTCGGTGATGGTGAGGACGACGTCGGTGGCGGTAGCGCCGGCCGGGATGTTGCCGCTGAGCTTGAAGCCGACGACACGCGGGATCAGCATCGAGACGGGCTGGCCGAGCATGGCGGCCTCGGCTTCGATACCGCCGACACCCCAGCCCAGGACACCGAGGCCGTTGACCATGGTGGTGTGGGAGTCGGTGCCGACGCAGGTGTCCGGGTAGGCGCGGAGGACCTCGCCGTTTTCGGTGTCTACGGAGCGGGTCATCACGGTGCGCGCCAGGTATTCGATGTTGACCTGGTGCACGATGCCGGTTCCCGGGGGGACGACCTTGAAGTCGTCGAATGCGGTCTGGCCCCAGCGCAGGAACTGGTAACGCTCACCGTTGCGCTGGTATTCGATCTCCATGTTGCGCTCCAGCGCGCCGGAGTTGCCAAAAGCATCGATCTGCACCGAGTGGTCGATGACCATTTCGGCGGGAGCGAGCGGGTTGACGCGCTTGGGGTCCCCACCCAGGTCCTTGACGGCTTCACGCATGGTGGCAAGGTCAACGACACAAGGAACGCCGGTGAAGTCCTGCATGATGACGCGGGCCGGCGTGAACTGGATTTCGGTGTCTGGCTCAGCGGATGGATCCCAGCCGGCCAGGGCGCGGACGTGGTCTGCCGTGATATTGGCGCCATCTTCAGTCCGCAGGAGGTTTTCAAGCAATACTTTGAGGCTGAACGGAAGGCTGTCTGCGCCCTCAACGGAGTTCAACCGGAAAATTTCATAATCGGTGCCGGCTACATTCAGTACGCCTTTGGAACCGAAGCTGTCCACAGTGCTCATGGCAGGACTCCTCTCGCAACAACTTTCATCTTTGTCGCGCGGGTGACTGCTAGCTAGTTAGGCAAGCCTAAGCTCCGCAGAGTACCCGAAGTGCAGCACTCGACGCACCGTGCCTGGACCTCGACAGGGCCAGTCGCCGGTACCGCGGCGTAACGAACAGCGCGACTTGGGACTTCAACCCTCATCCTAGTGGCGACTACAGCGCGGGCACCAGCAATGCAACTGTCTCCAAGTGGTGGGTATGTGGATAGAGGTCAAAGGCGCGGAGTGCTTCGAGGCGCCATCCGCTGTTACGGAAGTACCCAAGATCACGTGCAAAGGACGCCGGATCGCAGGACACATAAGCAATGGCCCGCGGTCCGGACTCGATGAGCTGGCTCACCACAGCCTTGCCGGCGCCGGCCCGCGGCGGGTCGATGACCAAGGAATCGAAGCTGCGCGACTTTTGCCGCAGGACCCGTTCCACCTTGCCTTGCACGATTTCGACTTGCGGTTCGCCATGCAGGTTCTTGCGGGCGTCCCGGCTGGTCCCTGGCGATCCTTCCACGGAAAGTACTGAACCGGTGATTCCGACGGCGTCCGCCAGGGCGGCCGTAAACAGCCCGGCTCCCGCGTACAGGTCCGCAACGGCCGATCCCGGAAGGAGGTACCCGCCGTCGTGCAGGAATCCGGTCACCGCCCCCACGAGGGCCCCGGGGGCATCCTTGTGGATCTGCCAAAAGCCTTCACCGGTGACCCGGTACTCGTGGCCCGCTGCGGATTCCTGGACCCAGGTCCGGCCGCGCAACTGCAGGACCCCGCCGCGTTCGGGATCGAAGCTCGCCACGGACACTTCTTGCGGCAAGTGGCCCAGGATCTTGTTGAGGCGCCGCGCATCGGTGCCTTCCTCGGGGGCGAGGAGGACCAAGGGACGCGAACCGTTGGCCGGCGCGGCGACCTCGACCCTTGAGATGCCGTGGAGGTCGACCTCCCATAGTCGCAGTTCATTGATGCCAGGAAGCGCGAGCGGCATCTCGCGCACCGGAATAACGACGTCCGAGCGGTGCGCGTGCATGCCAAGCCTGCCGCCGGAGGTGGTGGCGAAGCTGGCACGGGTCCTCCAGCCGAGGCCGGCGGCATCGCCCGTTTCATTTGCGGACGCGGGCTCGACCTCGACTGAAAGTTCGACGTCGGCGAGCCGCTTGAGCTGTTCGGAGAGGACCTCGGACTTGAGGCGGCGCTGCCGTTCCAGCGTGATGTGCCCCAGTTCGGCGCCGCCCACGGGCGGCCCGCCCTTCCGCCAAGCGGCGAGGGAATCCGCCAGCGGCCAGAAATGCCGCGTCCGGTCATCCGAAGCTTCCAGGACCTCGACGACGTCGGCGCGCCAAAAACGGGATGATTCGCCGGCATCCGTGAGGCGCACCCGGACCTTTTCCCCCGGAATACCGTGTCGGACAAAGATGACCCGGCCCTCGTGGCGGGCGACAAAGTGGCCACCATGGGCGACCGGCCCGACGTCGACAACCAGTTCCGTGGCAGCTCCGCCCTGTATGGTGGGCGTGCTGGAGGCGGTGTTGCTGGCGTGGGTCATCAGGTGTCCTGCAGGGCCTTTGCTTCTTCGGAGGATTTCAATTGCCATGGAACGCTCGCCACCATGACGCCCGCCTCAAAATGCAGCCTGGCCTTGATGCGAAGCGCCGTCTGGTTGTGGACGAGTTGCTCCCACCACTTGCCGACGACGTACTCGGGAATGTAGACGACGATCAGGTCCCGCGGAGACTCCAGCCGCATGTTCTTGATGTAGTCCATGATCGGTGTGACCGTTTCCCGGTAAGGACTGGCAAGCACAGTCAACGGTACCGGAATGTCGAGTTTCTCCCATGCTTCCACCGTGTGGGCTGTTTCGTCGTGGTCGATGTCCACGATGATGGCGTCCAGCCGCGATGGACGCGAAGCCCGCGCGTAGGCCAGCGCGCGGAGCACCGGCTTGCGGACATGGGACACGAGCAGGACAGCGTGGACCCTGGTGGGCAGGGCGCGCGGCGAGGAATCCTCGTCAACGGCAAGCTCCTTGGCCACGTTGTTGTAGTGGGCACGAATGCTCCACATGATGAGGAACAGGACGAACATGGCCAGGAGGGCGATCCAGGCGCCCTGCTCGAACTTGGTGATCAGCACGATGGTCAGCACGAGCGCCGTCATTCCGAAGCCAACCATGTTGATGGTGCGCGACTTCAGCATCTTGCGGCGCACTGCCTTGTCGCGGGCCAGCTTCAGTTCCCTCCCCCAGTGCCGCACCATGCCCAACTGGCTCATCGTGAAGGAAATGAAGACACCGACGATGTAGAGCTGGATGAGCTTGGTGACGTCCGCGTTGAAGGAAATGATGAGGACCAGTGCGCCCGCGGCAAGGGCGAGGACGCCGTTGCTGAAGGCCAGGCGGTCGCCTCGGGTACGCAGCTGGCGGGGCAGGTAGCCGTCTTGGGCGAGGATCGAACCAAGGACGGGGAAGCCGTTGAACGCGGTGTTGGAGGCGAACACGAGGATGACGCCAGTGGCCGCGACCACAATGTAGAAGGGGATCGAGCCATCGCCGAAGATCGTCTGGGC
Organism: bacterium RCC_150; assembly: GCA_041360635.1. Lineage (GTDB taxonomy): Bacteria > Actinomycetota > Actinomycetes > Actinomycetales > Micrococcaceae > Arthrobacter. The sequence goes on from JBFUPP010000003.1 coordinate 164,997, forward strand.
AATTTGGCTGATGGCCGGGTTCTGGATATAGCCGTCCGGAAGCGGCTTGCCGTTCAGGAGGAATTCCTTGGCGGGATCCAGCACGATGTGGACCTTCGTGGCGTTTGCGAGGTAGATGATGCCCGCAAGCATTGCGGAGGCAATGACGCCAAGGAGGAGGAGGGTGGTCGCAGCGTTCTTGCTCTTGGGCTTTTGGAAGTTCGGTACGCCGTTGCTGATGGCTTCGACGCCGGTGAGGGCCGCGGCTCCCGAAGAGAAGGCGCGGAGGAGGAGGAAAGCCCCCGCGAGGCCGACGAGCCCTTGGTCGAACCCCTCCTCGGGAATGATCGTGAAGGCGGACGAAGGTGCCGAACCCAATTGTCCGGTGGCCGCCTGGAACAGGCCCACCGCGGTCATGCCGAGGATGGAAAGCATGAAGATGTACGTAGGAACCGCGAAGACGCTGCCGGCTTCCCTGATTCCGCGAAGGTTCACCAAGGCCAGGATGACGACGCCGATCGTGGCGATGACGGCCTGCTGGCCGTGCATCGAGGGCAAGGCCGTGGTTAAGTATGCGGCGGCGGAGGACATCGAGACCGCGACCGTGAGGACGTAATCTACCAACAGGGCCGAGGCGACGGTGAGACCTGCGTACTTCCCGAGGTTGGTGTTGGCGATTTCATAGTCGCCGCCCCCCGAAGGATAGGCGTGGACATTCTGCCGGTAGGAGGCGACCACGGTGAGGAGGACCACCATGACCGCGAGGCCGACCAAAGGCGATACTGCCACCGAACTCACGCCTGCCAGTGCGAGCGTCAGGAGGATTTCATCGGGAGCATACGCCACTGACGACAAAGCATCCGAAGCGAAAATCGGCAGCGCAATGCGTTTGGGAAGGAGTGTATGGGCCAGGCGGTCGTTCCGGAACGGGCGCCCCACCAACACCCGCTTCACGGCGTTGAGAATTGTCAGCACTCCGCAAAACTACTCTGAATCGAACGCGATGTCATGACGGTGGACTGGTTCCGGGACTTACCCCGGTAGAGTCTTACCGAGCGGCAAGCAAATGAGTGAAGGAGAGACCGTGGCTCACTTTGTGATCATGGGTTGCGGACGAGTCGGCGCGACCTTGGCACACACGCTGGAAGACGCCGGCCATTCGGTAGCGATCATTGACCAGGACGATCGTGCTTTCCGCCGGCTTCGCAGCGGGTTCACGGGTCGGAAGGTCACCGGCGTCGGCTTTGACCGCGATACCCTCAAGCAGGCCGGCTGCGAGGAAGCCTACGCCTTCGCTGCCGTCTCGAGCGGTGACAACTCCAACATCCTGGCCACACGGGTAGCACGGGAAACATTCCATGTTTCGCACGTGGTGGCCCGTATCTACGACCCGGGCCGCGCGGAAATCTACCAGCGGCTTGGCATCCCCACGGTGGCCGCAGTGCGCTGGAGCGCCGACCAAGTCCTGCGGCGGATCCTGCCCGAACAGCATCTTGCCGGAGATTACCGCGAACCGTCCGGCCGCTTGGTCCTGGCGGAAGTCGACCTCAATGCCGCATGGATCGGCCACTCCTTGTCGTCCATCGAGTCGGCCGCGGGAATTCGCATCGCTTTCCTTACCCGTTTCGGCGAGGGTGTCCTGCCCCAGCCGGGAACGGCGTACCAGGAGGGTGACACCGTGCATGCCATGTTGAACCTGGACAGGAGCGACGAGGTCTCGCGCATCCTGGCCAGCGCACCCGCCAAGGAGTCCGAGTGAAAGTCGTTATTGTCGGCGCAGGAAGCGTCGGTTCCTCGATCGCACGCGAATTGCTCGCCCACAACCACGAGATCATGCTGATCGACCTCAAACCCGAGGTCATTGGGCGCAGCGGCCTTCGCGGCGCGCGCTGGCTCGTAGGCGATGCTTGCGAACTCAGCACGCTGCAGGAGGCGAAACTCGAGGATGTGGACGTCGTAGTGTCAGCGACCGGTGACGACAAGGTCAACCTGGTGGTGTCCCTGCTCGCCAAAACCGAATTCGGCATAGGCCGCACCGTGGGCCGCGTCAACAACCCGAAGAACGACTGGATGTTCAACGATTCCTGGGGCGTCGACGTCGCGGTCAACACTCCGCAGCTCATGACCGCCCTCGTGGAAGAGGCGGTGGAAATCGGCGACCTGGTCCGGCTTCTGACGCTCCAGACCGGCGTGTCCTCGCTAGTGGAGTTCACTGTCCCCCACGATTCGCACATCATCGGCAGCACGGTTGGCGGCATCGAATGGCCCGAGGACGCGGCCCTGGTGGCCATCCTCCGGGATCACGCTCCCATCACCCCGAGCCGGGATGACGTCATCGATGGCGGCGATGAGTTGTTCTTCGTCACCACCATCGCCGCCGAAGACGGGCTCCGGAGTTTGCTGTCGCCGTCGGCCGCGGACCACGGGTCCGTTGCGGTTGAGGGAGACTTCTCGGATCAGACGGACGACGACGGTTTCGACGGCTGAGGATCGCGGTCCGGTTTCTGGCCCGGCGCTGGCCGGGTCAGAAGCCAAGCGATCCAGAGTCCAAGGATGTACAACGGGGCGCCCATGATCAGCCTCATCGTCGCCAATGCGGCCAAGCCCGGTTCGCCCATGAAATACAGGGGAACCTGGACCACCAGGCGCAATGCCAGCACGGCGATGACCACCCACGTGCCGATGATGTAGGCCCGCAGTCGCTCGGTATCCTTCCGCCAATCGAACCCCTCGTTCCGCACGAAGCCGAAGAGCAGGCCGGCTATGGGCCATTTGAGCAGGATCGAGACGACCAGCCCCACGATATAGGCGATGTTCGTATAGAAACCCAGGACGTAGAAGTCCTCGGCCTTCCCCGTGGTGTTGGCAAGCCAGGCGGAGATCGCGACGCCGGCGATCCCCGCCAGCGCTTGCGTCAGGGGGCGCCGTTGGATGAGCCGGACCACGGTGAAGATGGCCGCCGACGCGAGGGATGCAATCAGGGACCCGGGTAGCTCGCGCGTCACCATGAAGGCAATGAGGAAAACAAGGCCCGGGACGATGCTCTCCGCTATGCCTTGGACGCCGCCGGCAGACTTGAGGATGTCCACGTGGCCGTGGCTGTTCCGTTGCAAGCCGGCTTTCTCTGCATAACCTGCTGCCAGGTCGGCGATGGTGGGCGCGTTTGCCTCCCGGCTTACGCCTTCCGGCAGCGATTCCTCCTGTGCAGGCTCTTCCCGTGCTGGTTTTTCATGGGGGCCGGGTCCGTTGGCGACGGTCATTGATGCTCCTGCCGGGAAAGGATTTCATAGCGCGGATTGAACATGGTGGGCATGCCATCCCGCGGCATGACCATGCCTTCGAGGCGGAGGACGGTACCGGGTTCGATGCCGGGCACCTTGTGGCGCCCGAGCCATACGACGCGCAGCCGGGCGAGGGGTCCGGTCTCACCCCTGTGCGGAATGCGGTCAACGACCATGGCCGAGAAATGCGCTTGTTCGTTTGCCGGCTGGTAGGTCACCGACTCGATGAACCCCGTGCAGTTCGCCCTGCCCCGCACGGGGAGCTCGGTGAGCGGCCGCGGGGTGCTGACAGTGGCGCGGTGCGCTTTGTCAGCCAATCTGGGTGATCTCCGGACCACGTTCGGGCCGCTGGAACTCCGGAGCGCCCTGGGGTGCGCCCTGCTGTCCAGCCGCGGCCGCGTCCTTGGGGAGCCTGAGTTGAAGCAGTTCGCGCGGCGGCATGGGATTGTCCCCCCGAATGACCACGACCCTGCGGAACAGTTCCTCCAAGCTGGCGGCTGCCCCGCGGTCCAAGGCAGCCTGTCCGCCGATGACACCGCGCAGGAACCAGCGCGGGCCATCCACGCCCATGAACCTGGCTGCCCGGAACTGGCGTCCGCCATCCGCCGATTCAGTTGGCAGCTTGGCAACCAGTTCAGTACCGAATGCGCCTGCGATTTCCTCGACCTCGCCGCCTTGGCTGGCCACCGACTGTCCGATCTGCTCACGGATCTCGTCCCACAGGCCTTCGGAACGGGGGGCCGCGAAGGCCTGGAGCTGGAGGCTGGAGCCTTCCAAATCCATGGTGACGGCGACAACCCTCTGTGTGGCCTCTTCCACCTCGAGGCGCAACTGAAGCCCCTCGGTCGGTTCTATCAGCAAGGACCCGAGGTCGACGTAGCCGTCATGGCTATCGATTTCGCTCTCGTCGAAGGGCCCTTTGGCCAGGCGGAAGTCCCCTTTGGCATGTTCGTTTCCTCCGGTGTCCTGCTGGCTCTTCTCAGTGCCGGCGTGTCCGGTGCCGCCGTCTTCCGGCTGCTCGGCCTTGGACTTTTTTCCGCGCCCAAAAAGCATCGGGTTGTCTCCTTAGTAGTGGTCTATCCCCAGTAAACCGCAGACTGCCCGGCATCTGGCGGGCAGCGTGGCATTCGGCTCTCTCATTGGCTGCTTGCCGTGGCTGCCGCTAACCTGCCCGGGGCGCGAAGCCTCCGGTGGATCCGAAGCCTCCGGTGCCACGGGCGGTGTCCGAAAGTTCGTCCACGGCAACAAACTGCGCATACTCGACCCGTTGGATCACCATCTGGGCAATCCTATCGCCGCGCTTGAGCTCAATCGGGTGGTTTTGGTCCGTATTCAAAAGCGTCACGGAAATTTCACCCCGATAGCCGGCGTCCACGGTTCCGGGGGCGTTGACAACGGTCAGGCCATGCTTCGTGGCCAAGCCGGAACGCGGGTGGATGAGTGCGACGAAGCCGTTTGGGAGCGCAATGGAGACCCCTGTCGGAACCAGCTTCCGCTCCCCCGGAGCGAGCGTGACGTCAACGCGGGCGCGAAGATCCGCTCCGGCGTCGCCCGGGTGGGCATACGACGGCACTTCCAGTCCGGCGTCGAGCATTCTTAACTGGACCTGAAGGGTCGGCGCACCATACTCGGCGACGCCGGTGCCGGCGGCTTGGGATGGGCTCGCTACTACTGTCTCGTGACTCACAGTCACCCATTCTATCGTCCGCCGGGGCGGCCGCCTGTTGCCGGGCCCGCCCCCGGTTTCCCGGTTATTTCCCCGGCTTCAGTGCCGATAAGCTGGTTTCATGCCTGAATCCACTGCGTCCGTGCCCGCTCCGAACCATTCATCGAGTGGAGCAGGGATCCTCTTCAGGGAAAAACTCTGGCCTTCCCTTTGGATCTGGATCATTGTGGTTGGCTTGTCCGCAGCCGGAATCCTGATGTTCGCGCCCATCAGCATCGCGGCAGGCATCATCGCCGCCGTCGTTCTCTTCGCGATCATGACCATCCTGCTGGTGCTGTCGACCCCCGAGATCGTGGTGGCCGGGGACACGGTCCAGGTGGGCCGGGCAAGCATCAAGCGGGAGTTCGTCGGATCGGCTACGGCCTTCCGCAAGGACGAGGCCGTGGCCGAGCGTGGCACGAGGCTCAACGGACTCGCGTACTTGTGCCTCCGCGGCTGGATCGATCCCGTGGTGAGGATCGAAATCACCGACCCTGCGGACCGCACGCCTTATTGGCTGACGTCGACCCGCCGCCCCGAGGAACTGCTCGCCGCGTTGTCGAAACAGGCCGCAGCCTAGTCGTCCGGCTTGCGCTAGCGTTCGGGTACTTAGCTCTCGCACTCCTTGCAGTACAGGTGTCCGTCTTTCTCCCGGGCGATCTGGGAGCGGTGCTTGACCAGGAAACAATTGAAGCAAGTGAACTCGTCCGCCTGGGGCGGCAGCACCCTGACCAGCAGCTCTTCTCCGGACAAGTCGGCACCCGGGAGCTCATACGCGTCCGCGAGATCGGTCTCGTCGATGTCGACCGCCGATGACTGCTTCTCGGTGCGATGCGACTTGAGTTCCTCGATCGAGTCCTCGCTGGTGTCCTCTTCCGCCTTCCGAGGGGCGTCGTAATCCGTTGCCATGGCCTGTTCTTCGTCCTCCCCTGTTTCCCGGTACCGCTTTCCCGTAGTGGCCGCGCGCCCCTGGTCACGCCCTGCTCCGGTCTAAGAATGTAACGCTGCATGGCTGATTTTTGTGCCCGTGTCGGCCAGATTTTCCTCCCGGACGGGTTGAAAGTCCATAGCCACCTGCATGTTTAGGAAGCGCGGACGGCGGAAAATCCCGGAATATCGCGGCGCGCCCTTTGTCCTAGTAGGAAATGGGTCCGGCTGGTGGCAGAGTTTCGAATGTCAGATAGGCCATAGTGGAGGATTTTATGCGGGATCTACGGCTGGTTGGCGTCCACGACGACGGCGGACATCTCCTGTTGAGCGGTACCGGCGGCGAGATGTTCCAGCTTCCGATTGACGAGGCCCTGCGGGTTGCCGCAAGCCGGACACCTGCCCAAGTGGCTGCGCGCGCCTCCATCACGCCTGTCGCAATGTCTCCCCGCGACATCCAGTCACGGATCCGCAGCGGAGCGACGGCGGCGGAGGTGGCCGAACTCTCGGGCATGCCCCTTGCCAACGTCCAGCGCTACGAAGGCCCCGTGCTGGCCGAACGCGAATACGTCGCCGAGCAGGCCCGCAAGGTTGAAGTCGCAGCGCCCGCTCCGGGCCATGACGCCTACCGTGCCGCGTTCGGCGACGAACCTGCCACCCTCGGCGAAATGGTGGCGCACCGGCTCAGGGCCCATGGCATCGAATCCTCCACCGTTGAGTGGGACTCCTGGCGGCGGACGGATGGTGCGTGGACCGTCGTCGCGCGCTTCGAAACGAAACCAGGGAGCCTGGAAACGATCGGCGAAGAACCGCCCGCGATGTGGACCTTCAATCCGGCGCGGAAATCGCTCCAGAATGCCAATCGCTGGGCGCAACAGCTGAGTGAACTGGAACCGCTTGACGGTCCCGTGCCCACCCGGCGCCTCACGGCGGTGTCCGACCGTCCCTTCGATTTTGAAACGGACGCCGGGACCGCCGCTCGCGCGGCAGCTACAGCCACCGGAAAGGAGGCCGATGGCCTCCTTGACATGCTTCGCTCCCGCCGTGGACAACGGCTGGGCCTTGACGAAGACGGCGACGACGCCTTGGCATTGCTCCTCAGCAGCGGCATTCCGGCCGCCCACCCGCGCCAGGGCGAACCCGAGGACGAAGCAACGGATGCCCACGACGTCGAGGCCGAAGAGAAACCGGCCGAGGACACCGCCCAAACCCGCCGCGAGGCGCGGTCCTCAATGGTGTCGCGGCTTAGCTTGGCGCCGCAACACGGGAAAGGCGAGGACGATTCCCTGCACCTGCACGACGGCGTCAGCACCGAAACACGGGAAGTTACCGTCATTCCCGGACCGCTCCGCCCCGTGAGCGTCCTACGTGGCAAGACCGGGGACGAGCCTACCCAGGCTGGAGCCGGAGAACCCGGCGAAGAACCGTCCCCGCGGGCCGGCTTGGACGAATTGCTCGGAGGGCCGAGCCGGCGGGACCGCGAAGAGCTGAAACCCTCGCGTTCGGGCTTGAAGGACTCTGGGCTGAAGGACCTTGGCGTGAGGGATTCCGGCCGCGCTGAATCCGCCCCTCGCACTGACAACGGGGACCCCAATCAGGCTCCGGACGCCGCGGCCGCCGAGCGCCAGCCGTCACGGCCCAAGCGCTCCAGCATCCCCAGCTGGGACGAAATAGTTTTCGGAACCCGTGGCGACTAGGCGTTGCTAGCCCGCGCCATGCCAGAGGCAGGCGTCGATATCGAAGGGTAGCAGCTGGTCCCTGCTCGCCATGAGGTCGGCCCCGTGTGCGGTGACGCGGCGCATGAAGTGCCGCCGGCACAGGGTCTCGTAACCTACCACCGGAAGTCGCGCTTCGATGCCTGCTGCGTCGAGACCGTCCATGGCGACATCGCCGACCACGACTTGTTCCCCTTCAACCACCATGATGCCGTCCACGGTCCGCGCGTTGTGGGTCGCCCGGCGCCCGCACCAGCAGAGGGCCTCGACCTGCAGCACCTGAACCCTGTCAGCCAGTTCGACAAGGCGCTGGGAGCCCGGGAACAGTCGGGTCCGGAAGTCCGATGTGATCCCGAATGCGAAGACATCTACGTCCATCTCGTCGACCACGCGGGCGAGTTGCTCCACCTGGCCAGGCGAGTAGAACTGCGCCTCGTCGCAGATTAGGTAGTCGACCCGCAGGCCCTTGGTCCGGCGTCGGACCACCTCATCCCAGAAGTCAGTACCGGGGACGACCTCCACGGCATCCGTCTGCAACCCAAGCCGGCTGGAAAGGACGGACTCCCCCGCCCGGTCATTGCAACTGAAGCGGATTCCGCCCCGGCCGCGGGCGCGATGGTTGTGGTCCATCTGCAAAGCGAGGGTGGACTTGCCGCAGTCCATAGTGCCCGAGAAGAAAATGAGTTCAGCCACGGCGGCGCCCGGATCCCCCGGCTTGGAAGCAAAGGAGCGGCACTTCGCGTTCCGCTTTGGTCAGCGAACCGTGCTGGCCGACCACTTCCAGGGCAGTAGGCCGCACCCTGCGTACGTCGTAGAGGGCGAGGGTATCGCGCGCTGCGATGAGGATATCGCCGATCCGGGCCGAGACTTCGGGGCGGAGAGCGCCAAAAAGCCCTGCGCCCAGCGCCTGCTCGCGCGTGAACGCCCAGATCCGTGAACCGAAGCGCGTCCGCCATGCCTCCAGCAGTGCCTCGCGATGGAATTCACCGGCGTCGGGCTCCAAATAGAGGTGGACCAAACGGGGCTCGCCAGCCGTATGCCTGACGCCGGCGAGCAAAGCGGGTTCGGCCGAATAGTCGATGCGTTGGGACTCTGGCACATCAAGCATTCCATGGTCGCCCGTGAGGAGGATCGTGGTGCCCTGCGGTAGGGAAGCGGTGAGCCTCCTGACCGTGGAATCGATCTCCTCGAGCTGGTACTCCCACTGCTCGGACTGGCAACCGTAACGGTGCCCCGCCTTGTCGAGTTCATTGACGTAGAAATACATGAGCGTGCTGGTCCCCGCGGCCATCGCCTCACCGGCGGCAGTGGTACGTGCGTGCAAGGAGCTTCCGCCGACGAAACGGCTTCCTCGCAGGGCGGCGCGCGTCATGGGCGAGTTACCGAACTGCGGCAGGCTCACCGTGACGACGTCGGCCTCTGCGGCGACTCGTTCGAAAACGGTCGGGTAGGGCTGCCAGAGCAGGGGATCCACTCCGACGTCCCAGTTGCCCAGCAAGTTGACCACCTTGTCCTGCCCGGGATCCAGGACGTCGTAGCCCACCATGCCGTGTTCGCCCGGGGTACGGCCGGTGCCGAGGCTCGCCAGGGAGGATGCCGTGGTGGAAGGGAAAGCCGAGTCGAGCCAGACGGGAACAGATCCTTGGCCACTACCGCCAAGGGACCTCAGGAACGGTGTGTGCGCGGCCTTCTGCTTGAGGAGGCTGCGACCCAATCCATCGGCGAGCACCACGCATACCCGTGGGGACAGAGGCAATCGAAGCGTGTTCTCGAAGCCGGGCAAGCCCATGCTCGCCGCGGCGCTCGTCAAGACTTCGGCTATTGACTTGCTTCCGTAGAGCGGAGCGGAAGGAAGCTCGGGTAATGGATTCGCGCCGCTTGCGGCTTCCGTTGTGGCGTGGCCGGGGGTTGCCATCTAGCGCTGATGCCCGCGGCTCAGGCGGTTCGCAAAGACCCCTGGGCGGGGCCGGGGAGCGGGCAGGCTTCCCGTGTGCGAAGGGCCCGGGGTTCCCGTGTTGACGGCGCGCAATGCCCGGGCGAAGACCTTGGCGTCCTGGACGGCCCTGGGACCGTCGGCTTCCGAGCTGATGCGCAGGACGATGTCTTCCTGGGAGATCGTGCCGGTGTAACCGTGGTCGGCCTCGCATTGGGGGTCGCCACAACTTGCGGGACCGACGTCGAGTCGTTGGCCGCCGGACCAGGCAATGGAGAGCGTCAGTTCCCGGACGGGGTCGCTGGGAGTGTAGTTCTGGGGCTGGGCGTACATGTAGCTCAGGACCACAGAGCGGATCTGGGCGACCGGCACCGATTCCGTGGAGATCTGGGCAACAATCTGCTCACCGGCTTCGTCAAGCTGGTGGTCGTCCACATGGGTGATAACGAGCATGTCCTCGGTCAGGACCAGGACGGTGATGTGGCGCCTGACCTCCGCCCGGTCGAAATGGGTTTCCAGATGCACCAGGTGGGCGAGGCAATCCCGCCCGTCCAGAGCATCGTCGACGACGTCGGCTACGAGAACGGGGTAGAAGCCCGCGCGCTGGAGGGCTTGGTCCAGGCTCTGCCCCTGAGAGCTGTGGTTGTGTGCTGCGTGGTGCCCGGTGCTGGCCGGACCTGACGGAGGCGTCGGGGACTTCGAGCTCATTCCCCCATTTTCACAGATCGGCTGTGGACTTCCTAACCGCGCCGGTCCTCCCCCACCTGGCTCGGCATGGCTCAGCTGAGCATGGCCCGGCGGGCACTGTCCGTACGTTGCGCGGCGTTCCCGATCCACACTTCGGCGGCAAGGATCCTCACGCCCTCCGGTCCGGCCAGGACGGGATTCAGGACCACGAGGGCGATCTCCGGGTGTTCATCCTTGAGCCGGACCAGCCGTGCGGCAAGGTCCTCGAGGGCGCCGACGTCAACCGCAGGAAGGCCTTGGTAGCCGAAGAGCTTCAACGATGCCCGCGGAGAGCGGATGAAGTCGTGCAGGTCGGTGGAAGACAACGGCGGCACGCGGTGGGCCCAGTCGTCCAAGAGGTTGACTGCATCACCCGCCAGTCCGAAGGACACCACGGGGCCCAGAAGCGGGTCCTCGATGGCCCGGAAGGTGCACGCCTGCCCCACGGGCACCATCGCCTGCACCTCGAGGGCCGACGACCCGAAAGGCTCCAATGCGCGCCGCATTTGGGCGATGTTGCGCCGCAGGGATCCAGCGTCCTCAATATCCAGGCGCACTCCCCCCATATCCAGGCGATGGCGGAGCGCAGGATCGGTGGTCTTGAGCACCACCGGCCAACCGAAGCGTTCCGCGGCAGCCACTGCGTCGTCGTCGTTCTCGAATGCGAGCGACGGCACCACCGCGATTCCGTAACGGGAAAGCAGCGCCGCGCCCTCGGCGTCGTCGAGCTTGAGCAGTTGCTCCCCGGTGACGGAGGCCAAGAGCCGTCCCAGCTGTTCGCTCGTCCCGGCCTTGTCACAACCCGCGGGGTCGACGAACACGCCTTGGTCCCGCTCCAGCCACCTGGCGTATCGGATCACCGCCCCAAGGGCTGCCACGGCGTTCCCGGCGCTCGAGTAGCAGGGGACGGAAGGACCGGAGGCTTGGGCGGATGCGATCAATCCATCCAATTGCACGGTTCTGTCCAGGATGCCGGTAAACGCTGCCACCACCGGCTTGCCGGCCTCCGCGGCGCATTCGCCCAGGACTCCTGCGATTGCCTCCATCGTGAGGCTGCGGGACGGGACCATGGCCGCGACGACGGCGTGGACCGACTCATCGGCCAGATTCTTCCGAAGGCTGCGCCGCAGGCTGTCCAGCGCGACCGACATGGTGGAATCGAGATCGACGTCGGTGACAATCCGGTCGACGACAAGGCCTTGGGGCGCCGCATTGTCCGCGACTACTTTCCCGAAGGCCGCCGAATTGCTGTAGACGGCGAGCGTCGCGCCCTTGGGCAAGGGCTGGCTTGAGACGATCTGTGCCACGTCCATTAGCTGCTCTATGGTCTCTACCGCGATCACGCCGGCCTGGCGCATCATCGCATCGAGGGCTGCAGCCGGCGCCAAGGTTGTCCGGACCACGTGCCCGGGCGGCAGGCGGAGCCCAGTGACGTCCGATTTGGCGACAATGACCGGTTTGCTGCGTGAAAGGCGGCGGGCAAGCCGCGAGAACTTTCGCGGGTTCCCGATAGATTCGAGATAGAGGCCGACGGCGGCCGTGTCCGGGTCGTCTTCCCAGAACTGCATGGTGTCATTGCCGGAGACGTCAGCCCGGTTGCCGGCCGACAGGAACGAGGAGAGGCCCAGGCCACGCCGGCTGGCGGCGGCATAGACGGAGACCCCGATGGCCGCGGATTGCGTGAAAAGCCCCAGTCCGCCGCGGGCCGGAAGCTTCGGCGCCATCGAGGCGTTGAGGGAGATCGCCGGGTTCGTGTTGACGATTCCCAACGATTCGGGGCCGATAACCCGCATGCCGTATGAACGGGCCCGGCGCACCAGTTCGCGTTGCCTGCGCAAGCCGCGCTCGCCGTCGTCACCGTAACCGGCAGTTGCGACGACGAGTCCCTTGACCCCGGCGGCGCCGCATTCTTCCACGACCTTGGGCACTTCGTCGTAAGGCACTGCGATAACGGCCAGCTGCACCGGACCGGGAACGTCGGCGATGCGTGCGAAGCTCTTCATGCCGGCCAGTTCGAACGCTTCGTGATTGACGGCATATACGGTACCCGTGAACCCGCCCTCGAGGACGTGCTCCAGTAGCTGGTAGCCGACGGTACCCCAGGTGCGGCTCGCACCGATAACGGCAATGGACGACGGCGCCAGCAGGTCCCGCACGCTACGCGCCTCCGCGCGGTGCTCGCGTGATTCCATGACAGCGAGGGATTTCTCCGTGGGGTCGATGTTGAACTCGACGCTGACCACGCCGTCGTCGAACCTTCGCGCAAGTTCATAGCCGGCGTCGGCGAAGACGCGAAGCATCTTGCGGTTCTCGGGGAGGACTTCGGCGGTGAACCGCCGAATACCGTTTTCGCGCGCGGCGGCAGCCAAGTGCTCAAGGAGGATGGAACCGATGCCGCGCCCTTGCTGGACGTCGGAAATATTGAAGGCAACTTCGGCTTCCGCGGGGTCGTCGAGCCGGTCGTAACGTCCGACGCCAACAATGTCTCCGCCGATCGTGATGACGAAGGCCACCCGGTCCTTGTGGTCCACTTCGGTGAAGCGGCGCAGTTCCTTGCTGGACAGCTTCGACTTGAAAGTGAAGAACCGCATGTAGATGGATGTCTCGGACTGCGCGGTATGGAAAGCTTGGAGGGCATCCGCATCTTCGGGTGAAATAGGCCTCAAGTGCGCCGTTCCGCCGTCGCGAAGCACGACATCGGCCTCCCAATATTCCGGATATACGCCGGCGCCGGGCTGATCCACCATAGGCTTAGCCTAGCTAAGTCTTCCGCAGTACACGTTTAAGGATCCACCCACTCCATGGCACGTAGCCAAAGTCCCTCCCGTTCAAAAGCCACCACGGCGCCCGTCGACGGGGACTTCACCGAGAACATCATCGATATCGACGTCACTTCCGAAATGGAAGGCTCCTTCCTGGAGTACGCGTATTCGGTGATCTATTCCCGCGCGCTTCCGGACGCGCGCGATGGCCTCAAGCCCGTTCAGCGCCGCATCTTGTACATGATGGCGGACATGGGCTTGCGCCCGGACCGGGGCCACGTCAAGAGCGCGCGCGTGGTGGGCGAGGTCATGGGCAAGCTGCACCCGCACGGTGATGCGGCCATCTACGACGCGATGGTCCGCATGGCCCAGGACTTCTCCCTGCGGTTGCCCTTGATCGACGGGCATGGCAACTTCGGCTCGCTCGACGACGGCCCTGCCGCCCCGCGGTACACCGAGGCGCGGCTCGCGGCGGCGGCGCTGACGATGACTGACCATCTTGACGAAGATGTCGTGGACTTCGTGCCCAACTATGACAACCAGCTCACACAGCCGGACGTGCTGCCCGCCGCGTTCCCCAATCTGCTGGTCAACGGCACGACGGGCATCGCCGTCGGCATGGCCACCAACATGGCTCCGCACAACCTCGTGGAGGTCATCGCCGCGGCGAGGCACCTGATCGCCAACCCCGATGCGACCTTGGACGACGTCATGCGTTTTGTCCCCGGTCCCGATTTGCCGACCGGCGGCCGGATTGTGGGACTGGATGGCATCCGCGACGCCTACGCCACGGGACGGGGTTCGTTCAGGACCCGCGCAAAAGTGGAGGTCGAACAATTAACCGCCCGCCGCACCGGCCTTGTGGTCACGGAACTGCCGTACATGGTGGGTCCGGAAAAGGTGATCGAGAAGATCAAGGATGCGGTCAACGCCAAGAAGCTGACAGGCATCAGCGACGTCATGGACCTCACCGACCGCAAGCATGGGCTCCGGCTCGTCATCGAGGTCAAGAACGGGTTCAACCCCAACGCGGTCCTGCAGCAGCTCTACCGGTTCACGCCGATGGAGGACTCCTTCGGCATCAACAACGTGACACTCGTGGACGGCCAGCCGCAGACCCTCGGTTTGCTCCAACTTCTCCAGGTGTACGTCGACCACCGCTTGTCCGTGGTTCGCCGGCGGACCACGTTCCGCTTGGGCAAGAAGAAGGACCGCCTCCATTTGGTGGAGGGCCTGCTCATAGCGATCGTCGACATCGACGAGGTCATCCAGATCATCCGTTCTTCCGACGAGGCCGCCGCAGCACGGGAACGCTTGATGTCCATCTACGATCTTTCGGAGATCCAGGCGAACTACATCCTGGAACTGAGGCTTCGCCAGCTCACCAAATATTCGCGCATCGAACTCGAGAAGGAGCAGGACGAACTGCGCCGGGAGATCGCCGAACTCGAAGCGATCCTGGGCTCTGACGAATTGCTTCGCGAACTCGTGTCCGGCGAGCTGGCCGAGGTGGCCGAGAAGTACGGCACCCCGCGGCGCACCGTGCTCCTTGAGTCGGAAGCGGTCTCCCCCACCGTGGCCGCGGCTCTTGCCACGGCCATTCCCGCGGGCAAGGGAAAGGTCGCTGCACTCCCCTTGGAGATCCCGGACGATCCATGTTGGGCGCTCCTGAGCGTCTCGGGCCAGGTCGCCCGCACGTCCAACCAGGAACCGCTCGCCGACTCGGGCCCGAGGAGCAAGCACGACGTCCTTCGATCCGTTGTCAAGACCACGGCCCGCGGCGAGATCGGCGCGGTGACGTCCCTTGGCCGCATGCTTCGGGTGCAGGTCATGGACATGCCCACGCTTCCACCGATGACCGGGCTTCCCAACTTGGCCGGTGGCGTCGCGGCGAAGGACTTCGTTACCTTGCTGAAGGGCGAATCGCTCGTAGCCCTGGTTCCCTTGGATGCCGTCCTGGCGATCGGCACGGCGCAAGGCATCGTCAAGCGGGTCCAGCCGGACTATCCACTGAACCGCGAGGACTGGGAAGTGATCACGCTTAAGGAAAAGGACACGGTGATCGGTGCGGAACCCGCACAAGACGACGCCGAACTCGTCTTCGTGACACGGCTCGCGCAACTGTTGCGGTTCAATGCCTCCGCAGTCCGTCCGCAAGGTCGAACCGCGGGCGGCATGGCGGGCATCAAGCTTGCCGAAGGGGACGAGGCCATCCACTTCGGTACCGTGCGCGCCGACGACGGGGACGCCGTCGTCGTTACCATTGCGGGAAGCAACGGCGCGCTGCCCGGCACCGCTCCCGGAACGGCGAAGATCACCCCGTTCGAGGAATACCCCGCGAAGGGCCGGGCTACCGGCGGTGTTCGGGCACACCGTTTCCTCAAAGGTGAAGACACGCTGTTGCTCGCATGGGCAGGCCACGGCCCGGCGAAGGCATCATCAAGCGCCGGCGTGGCCCGCGCCCTCCCTCAGGAGCACGGGCGCCGCGACGGCTCGGGGGTCCCGCTGTCCCAGGGCGTCGATGCGCTCGGGCCGAGCCTGTCCTGAGGTGAGGGCATGAGGTTCACGGCATGAAGGTCACATGGTCGAAATACTGAGGATGTTTCCTTCCGAATCCAGGAACCAGGCGCCGCGTTCGCCGTCAGGCATGGTGGCCACGCCGTTCTCGGTTTTCAGGCCGGGGAAATCATAGTCTTCAAAAACGACCCCCCGCTCCTTCAGCTCGGCCATGTCTTTGTCCAGGTCCGTGCTTTGCCAACCGAGCTGGGTGTTCTTGGCAGTCCCGGCATTCGGTGTTTCATAGATGAGGAACGCAGTGCCGTTGGCGCACCTGTACATCAGGTTGTCCGTGGCATCTGGGTTTTCCGGTTCGAGGCCGAGTTTGTCGCGGTAGAAGCCGCGGGCGCGAGCAAGATCGCTGGCAGGGAGCACGCCGGCAACGTTGAGATCCTTTAGCATGGCAATTTCACTTTCCAGGCTTCCCCAGCACATAACTTTACTCCTCATGGAGCGTTTCGGATCGGGTTCGCGGAGGCGCAACCTAGACTACTGGCATGCCGATCATTCCCGACGACAAAGACTGGACCTGGGTCCTGTCAACGCCCTGCTCACAATGTGGCTTCGATGCCTCAACCGTCACGCCCGCCACTGTACCGGGGACCGTCCTGAACATGCTTCCGCGATGGCGTGCCGTGCTGCGCCGGGAAGAGGTCGCCGAACGGCCAAATGACCAGACGTGGTCACCCTTGGAGTACGCGTGCCATGTCCGGGATGTCTTCACGCTCTTCGACCGGCGATTGAAGCTCATGCTGAGCCAGGAGGACGCCCATTTCGACGACTGGGACCAGGACAAGGCAGCAATCGACGGCGACTATGAGCACGCGGATCCTGCCGACGTGGCCGGGCAACTCGTGGCCGGGGGCGAACAAATTTCGAGCTCATTTGCCTCCGTCACTGAGGACAGTTGGCCGCGGACCGGCGTTCGCAGCAACGGATCCACCTTCACCGTGCTGACACTCGCCCAGTACTTCCTGCATGACGTCGTCCACCACCTGCACGACGTCAACGGATAGGGCGGTACGGCAATGCCTTGGAAGGATACGCGGGTAACCCGGCTCTTCGATATCGAACTGCCGATCGTCCTTGGACCGTTCGGTGGACTGTCTTCCGTGGAGTTGACGGCCACTGTCAGTGAGGCCGGCGGCCTTGGCTCCTACGGACTCTACGGCTATGAGCCGGAGCGGATTGCCGCTACTGCCCGGCAGCTCCGGGCTGCAAGCAGCAGCAAACCGTTCGCACTGAACCTCTGGCTACCGATCGAAGGTGAAGAAGCTCCGATCGTCGATGCGAAGCAGTTCGCGGAATACATCGATGTCCTCCGGCCATACTTCGAGCTTGTGGGCATTGAACCCCCCGAACAGCCAAGATCCTATTTACCGGACCTGGCGGGCCAGATTGAAGCGGCCATCGATGCGCGGCCGGCGGTGTTGAGCTTCGTTTTCGGAGTTCCGCCGACTTCGGTCATCGAGCAGGCGCGCAGCCAGGGGATCAAGGTGGTGGGTACGGCAACCACCGTGGACGAAGCCGTGGCTTTGGACAAGGGCGGCGTAGATGCGATCGTTGCCACAGGGATGGAGGCCGGCGGGCACCGGGTGTCGTTCCTGCGGCCTCCTGAGGACTCGCTGGTGGGAACAGTGGCCCTTGTGCCCCAAGTGGTGGACGCCGTCTCCGTTCCGGTCATCGCCGCTGGTGGCATCTCCGACGGCCGCGGGATGGCGGCGGCACTCGCCTTAGGTGCCGATGCCGTCCAGATCGGATCGGCCTTCCTCGCCACGCGCCAATCGGCGGCAAGCCCTGCCCACCTCGCTGCGTTGCGCAGCCCTGAGGCCGCCCACACCGTCCTCACGCGGGCGCTGAGCGGCCGCTTGGCGCGCGGGATTCCGAATCGGATCATCCGTGAGCTCACCGATCCTTCGGCCCATGCTCCGTTCCCCATCCAGAACTGGCTGACCGGCAAGTTCAGGGCGGCCGCGTCCGCCCAGGGAGTACCCGCGGTGATGTCGCTGTGGGCGGGCCAGTCCACTCCCCTCATCCGGGAAGACGATGCCCGCCGGCTTATCGAGATAATCGTCGAGTCCGTGGATAGCATTTTCGGGCGGCTTGGGAGCTAGTTCGGCTGTAGTAACGCCGGTACGCCCGAGGCCGAGCCGAGATCCAGGCGCATGTCCTCGTGGCTGATGTCGGCCCCGTTGTGGGTGACCAAGACCACTGTGACGTCCTTGAGACCGTCCCGTAGTTCGGCCATCATGACGCGGGCGGCTTCTGCGTCCAAATGTGCGGTCGGCTCGTCAAGGAGCAGGACCCGGGCGCCGCTCAGGAGGGTACGCGCCATGGCGAGGCGCTGCCGCTCGCCACCGCTCAAGAACGAGCCCGAGGGCCCTATACGACAATCGAGACCGGCGGGTAGCCCGGAAACCACGCCGGAAAGTCCGACGGCGGCGAGTGCCTTATGCATGTCTTCCTCGCTGGGCTTGCGGCGGGCGGGCCGGGCGAGCAGCAGGTTGCCCCGGATAGTGGAATCGAAAAGGTGGGCTTCCTGGGGGCACCAGGCTGCGTTCCCACTGAGGTAGGCCCTACCCGCTGTAGCCGGCAGGAAACCGAGCAGCACACACAGCAGCGTTGACTTGCCGGATCCCGAGGGACCGGTGACCGCCAGCCAACGGCCCGGGACGGCCTCGGCATCGAGTCCGTCCAACACCGGCGTTCCACCCGGCCATGACGCCTCAAGCTTTTCCAGCAGCAGCCCGGCCGCACCGTCGGGCCGGCCCGGCAAGGCCCGAATGCCGCCGTCGGACGATGTTGTCCCGGTTTCCGCCGTCCCGGAGCCGCCGACCCTGCCGAGGACCGCCGCCAAGGCGGGCGCTTGACGCACTGCGGTGACTACGGCGGCGTAGGGTTCGGCGAGGGCCAATTGCATGAGCACGATGACGGCAGTCACCTCGGGCGCTATGGTCCGGTCCGCTATCCCTGGTGCGGCCAGCATGCCTGCGGCGAGCGCGCCAACGGTGCATGCGAGCACCGTGACGGCCTGCCCCAGGCCCTCCGCCCATGCGGACCGCTGCGCTTCCGCCGTCGCTGCGATATCCCGCTTCCCAAGGGACAAAAGAACAGCGCTTCCGACGCCGTTCGCGCTGAGGTCCGCGCGCGCATCCAGCGCGGACGCGACGTCGTGGAGCACCAGAGAGCGCAGCTTCTGTTCGGCTCGTGCCGCGTTGCGGTCCGCGGCGAGGGCGATAAGCGGTCCCGCTACGGCCCCCATGATGGCCGTTGCGACGACTGCCGGAAGTGCCGCGGGAGCCAGGACGGACGTTGCGACAAGTGCTGCTACCACGACGGCGATCGCCGACAAGGGCGCCACGATGACGCGCGGGAGCAAGTCCCGCAGCGTATCGACGTCGTCCACCACGGCGCCCAGGACGTTGCCGCCCTGTAATAGCCGCCGCAGCGAGAGCGCGCGGGCACTGAGGGAAGCCCAGAGCGAACCGCGGAGCCTGGTCATTGCGGAAAAAGTGGCGTCGTGGACGAGGAGCCGCTCCCAGTAGCGCAGCGCCGCCCGGCCGATGCCGAAGAAACGGACGCCGACGATCGCACCGAGTAGGTACAGGATGGGAGGTTGTTGGCTGGCGCGGATGATGAGCCAGCCTGAGAGCCCGGTGAGGGCCACGGCAAACAAGGCTGCGAGCGCGGCGACCAACACTGCGGCCGCGAATTTGTAGCGCACAGGTGCCAGGATGCGCGCCATGGCTTTCATCGCCGGGATGGTCGCGGAGGGCTCGCTTTTTGGGTCTGCAGCGGCCGGAAGCCGGTTTTTGGTTTCGGTTTCGGTTTCGGTTTCGGTTTCGGTTTCGGGCGGCAGTATCGTGCCTGCGTTTTCCGTGTAGGCAGCGGGGGGCAATTCCCCTGCTGCGCCGTCGAGTTCGACGACGTGGTCCGCGAGCGCGCGGGTCTCTGCGTCGTGCGCCACCAAGAGAACGGTCACCTTGCCGCGAAGCCCGCCAATGGCCGAGCGTATAGCCGTGGCGGATACCTGATCAAGGTGGGCCGTGGGTTCGTCGAGAAGCAGCACGGTGGCGCCCGAGCTAATGCGGGCGAGGCCGCGGGCGACGGCGACCCGCCGCAATTCGCCGGGGCTCAACTCGGATGGGTGCTTGGCTGCCAGATGCCGTGCGGACGCTTGCGCGAGGCAATCCATGGCAGCAGCCTCCCCGTACCTGCCGTTCCCATGGGTGCCGTTCCCATGGGTGCCGTTCCCATGGGTGCCGTTCCCATGGGTGCCGTTCCCATGGGTGCCGTTCCCGTGGGTGTCGATCCCATGGGTGCCGTTCCCATGGGTGCCGTTCCCGTGGGTGTCGATCCCATGGGTGTCGTTCAGGTAGAGGAGGATCTCCTCCAAGACGGTGGGTGCCACCATTACGGGGTGCTGCGGCACCCACGCGACGGCATTGGCAGGTAGGCCGGAGACGGAACCATTGACCGACGCGGCCGTGCCGTCGCCGATCGTTCCGGCGAGGACTCCCAGGACGGTGCTCTTGCCCGAACCGCTCCGGCCGTCGAGGGCCGTGATCCGGCCGGCGGGAGCCTGGAAGTCGAGGGGCCCGACGGCGGGTGCCGTTCTTCCCGTATAGCTCACCGTGAGCCCGGCAACGACGATGCCGGAATTCCCCCCGAGGGCATCGTCGCACATGCTGACGCCGTTCAAGGTCCTTGCCGTCGGTGATTCCAGGACAGCCGTTGTTGCGGCCAAAGCCTCACGACCGTCCTCGCTTGCGTGGTGCGCCGTCCCGAGCTCGCGCAGGGGAAGGTAGCAGTCGGGGGCAAGGATGAGGGCCAGGAGGCCGGCTTCGAGGCCCATGTCCCCCGACACAAGGCGTACACCGATGAAGACGGCCACGACTGCCACCGAGATTGTGGCGATGAGCTCTAGTGCGAGCGCGGACATGAAGGCAATCCGCAAGGTGCCCATGGTGCGCGAACGGTATTCCTCGGATAGGTCTTCGAGTGCGGCCCGCTGTTCGCCTGCCCGGCCGAGACCAACGAGCACCGGGAGTCCCTTGGCCAGCTCCAGGATGTGGTCGGACAGTTTCCTTAGCGTGGATTGCGCCTCGCGGACCTGGTCCTCAGTGTGGCGGCCAATGAGCACCATGAAGAGCGGCACGAGTGGCAGGGTCAAGACGACCACCACGGCACTGACCCAGTCCGCGAAAAGGATCCGGACGGCAAGGAGCAAAGGGACGGCTGCGCAATTGACCAGCGCGGGCAGGAACTGGGTGTAGTAGCTATCCAAGGCGTCGAGGCCCCGCGTCGCGAGGACCGCGAGTCCGCCGTCGTTCGTTTCGCCGATCCGTGCCCCGGCGCCCGGCCCGAGCGCGCGGCCGATCAGCCGCGACCTCAATTCCTCCTTGACTCCGAGGGCGGCCCTTCGGGCGGCGATTCCCTGGCCCCACACTGACAGCGAACGCAGGACCGCGCCCGCCGCTCCCAGCAGTAACCCGTCCCGCCATCCAATTCCGCCCGCGGCGAACCCGGAGAGCATTCCTGCGATCGCCTGCGCGATCAGCACAAGCGACAAAGCCTTGAGCGTCGACAACAGGCCAAGGAGGTAGAGCGCCGATCGGGTAGCCTGGCCCATGGGCAGCTGCGGCGTCATCCGCTACTCGCCGGCCCCGCCGCGCGCGTCCTTGGTGGCGCCGTGCCCGGAAGCTCCCTGGCCCACGAGTACCTTGGCCGCGATGGCGGGCAGGAAGCCATGGGCGGCGGGAATGTGTGCCGCGCTGACGCGCCGCCTGAACACCCAGTAGGTCCACGCCTGGTACGCGATGACGAGCGGCAATCCGACGGCGGCGACGATGCTCATCAGGCCCAGGGTGTAATCCGAGGAGGAGGCGTTGGAGATGGTCAGGTTGAAGGCGGGATCCACGGTGGAAGGAATGACGACAGGGAACGTCGCCCCGAAGATCGAGGCCGTACCGCATACGAGGAACGCGCCCAGGGCCCCGAAAGCCTTGCCCTCGGCACCCTTGCGGGCGAAGACCCATGCCAGGATGGCGGCCAGGATACCCACGGCAACCAGTATCCACGTCCAGGCCTTGCCGCTGAGGAGTTGGACAGCCAGTATCCACGCAAGCAGCGGGAGCAGCGCAACAGGCGAGAGCCGCACGAACCAGCGCCGGGCACGGTGCCGGACAGCTCCGTCGGTCTTCAACCCCAGGAACGCCAGGGCATGGACGAGCGCGAACCCGACGACGGCGAGGCCACCGAGTATTGCGTAGCCGCTGAACCAGGCGAAGGGGCCGCCGTGGCGGTCTCCGTTGGCGTCAAGGGGCAATCCGGTGGTGGTCAACGCCAATGCGGCGCCGATGCCGAAGGCTGCCGTGAAGGAGCCCGCCGCGATCGCCCAGTCCCAGATGGTGCGCCAGCGTTCGGCATCCACCTTGCCGCGGTATTCGAACGCAACGGCGCGGAAGATCAGGGCTACCAGGACAACGAGCAGTGGCAGGTACAAAGCCGAGAACAGGGACGCGTACCAGAGGGGGAAGGCCGCGAAGGTGGCGCCTGCCGCGGTGAGCAGCCACACTTCATTCCCGTCCCATACCGGGCCGATGGTGTTGAGGAGCACCCGACGGTCCGTGTTGTTCCTTGCGAAGAGCTTCATCAGCATTCCGACGCCGAGGTCGAAGCCCTCGAGGAAGAGGTAGCCCGTCCACAAGATCGCGATGGCCACAAACCAGATGGTTGGCAATAGTTCCATTCGAAAGATCCCTCTGCTTCCTAGTAGGCGAACGCGAGGACGTCGTCGCTGTCGCCCGGCGTGCCGCCGTCGTCGTCCTTCGTTTCCTTCTTGTCCGGGGCGCCTGGATGGTGCGCTGAGGCGAGTTCCGGCATCGCGGAGGCAACGCCTCCGCGGGTGTACTTGACCAGCAGCCTTACTTCGACCACGAGCAGCGCTGCGTAGATAGATGCGAGAACCACGAGTGAGGTGATGATCTCGGCGGCGGAGACGCCCGGTGATACGGCGGCTGCCGTGAACATGAACACCTGGTCGATCCCGCTGGCATCCGGGTTCGGCGCGACGACGAACGGCTGGCGTCCCATCTCCGTGAAGATCCACCCCGTGGCATTTGCGCCAAAGGGAGCAAGGATGCCGAACACGGCCAGGCGCATGAGCCATCGGGACTGTGGAACGACGCCCTTCCGGGTCACCCACAATGCCAGCAGGGCGGCGAGCGCCGCGATGCCGCCGAAACCGATCATCATCCTGAACCCCCAATACGTCACTTCCATGACGGGCACGTACTGGATTTCCTGGCCGGCGCGGTCCCCATAAAGGGGATTGTTCGGCAGATGGGTGCCGTACTTGGCTTCGTATTCACCGAGCAGGCTGTTGACGCCCTTGACCTCCGTGCTGAAATCGCCTTTGGCAAGGAAGGAGAGGATGCCGGGGACCTCGATCACCGCCACGATGTCGTTGCAGTTCTTCGAGCCCACATTGCCCACGCTCAAGACGGAGAACCCCGTGCCGTCGTGGCAGGCGGCTTCCGCGGCGGCCATCTTCATGGGCTGCTGTTGGAACATCAACTTGCCTTGGAGGTCGCCGGTGAAGGCCGTTCCGGCGAATGAGATCATGGCGACGACGGCACCGATCCGCAAAGAGCGGATCCAGACCTTGTAGTCGGCCTTGTCACGCCCGGGGATGTTGGCTTCTCCCGGAACCGCACGGCCGGCCGCGTCGACGGTGTCGATGCCGTCGTGGCGCCGCCGCCAGAGGTGGTACCAAGCAATGCCCAGAAGGAACGCGCCGGCCACCGCGAGCGCGCCGAATAGTGTGTGGGGCACGGCTACCAAGGCGGTGTTGTTGGTGAAGACCGCCCAGGCGTCCGTCATGTGAGGACGGCCGTTCATCATCTCCACGCCCACCGGGTGCTGCATCCAGGAATTCGCGACGATGATGAAGTAGGCCGAGAACAGCGAACCGATGACGGCTATCCAGAGGCATGCGAGGTGGATGACTTGTTTGAGTTGCTTCCAACCGAAGATCCAAAGGCCCAGGAAGGTCGACTCCACGAAGAATGCCAGAAGCGCTTCCAACGCAAGCGGCGCACCGAAGATGTCTCCGACGAAACGGCTGTATTCGCTCCACGCCATGCCGAACTGGAACTCCTGCACGATGCCGGTGGCAACGCCCATGATGAAGTTGATGAGGAAGAGCTTCCCCCAGAACTTGGTCATCCGCAGGTATTCGACCTTGCCCGTGCGGTACCACATGGTCTGGATAACGGCCACAACCAGCCCCAGCCCAATGGTCAGCGGCACCATCATGAAGTGGTAGACCGTGGTAATTCCAAATTGCCAGCGTGCGATTTCCAAGGCGTCCATGGCTGTCCTTTTCATCCCGCCGCCCGTCGCGGCGTACTTTTCTACGTTCCGTAGAAAGAAATTTCTTCTACACAGTGTAGAACAATGCGGCCGATCCCGTCACCACTCTTCCAGCGGCCCACCCATGCCGCAAGGACACGGTACGCCATGTTCTACCTCACGTAGAATCCCGGCGGGAAAAGCGGTAGATTGAAGGTGGAATGTTGGATCGTCGCGCTCCCCCGGCCTCTGTGCCCCAGGGAACGCGGAAGGTAGGGATGTATTGATGGCAAGTCTCGGGGAACTGGAACGGGCAGTCATGGATCTGCTCTGGGGAAGCCAGGAGGCTGCTACGGCCAATACACTTCGCGACCTCCTCGCGCAGGACTCCGCCACCACCGACGGCAACATCGGGCATCAAGGCAAGGACCTCGCAGTGACCACCGTCCTCACGGTCCTGTCCCGCCTGGAGAAAAAGGGCCTCGTCGAACGGGAGCGCGGAACCCGCCCGCACCGTTACCAAGCGGTATCAAGCCGCGCGGACCACACTGCGGACCTCATGCACGAGGCCTTGGGCTCGGCTCCGGACCGCGAAGCCGTGCTCGCCAGGTTCATCGGTTCCGTCAGCGAGAGTGAAGCTGCCACGTTGCGCAAGTTGCTCGGCAAAAACTAGCCACCCATGTTCTGGACCTCATACTTTCTGGCGGTCCTTGCTTTGGTACTGGCGTGGCCGGTACCGGTCCTCTTGTCACGCGCGCAATGGCCGGCGCGAGCGCCTTTCATGGCTATGGTCCTCTGGCAAGCGATAGCGCTTGCCGGAGGCCTTTCCATGATCGGCGCAATGCTTGTTTACGGGCTCGAGCCCGTGGGCGACAACCTCATTGGAGGGCTGCGCTCCCTGGCCGGCATAGTGCTCCACAACGAACCCACCACGGCCCTTGGTTTCTGGCACCTTTTCGCGCTGTCCGCCGCGGCACTGCTGAGCGCCCACCTTGTCTTCACGTTGCTGTTGACCTACGTGAAGATCGAACGGCAGCGGCGCCGCCACCGCGAGCTCCTCAATCTTTTGGCATCCCCCTCCGACGACGGCCCGGGCACCGTGGTCATCAACCACGACTCCCCCGTGGCCTACTGCCTGCCTGGCGGGGCCAGGTCCGTGACAGTGCTGTCCGACGGACTCATGGCCGCCTTGGAGCCGGCTGAGCTCCGGGCAGTGCTCATCCACGAGAACGCGCACCTCAGCCAACGCCACGACCTCCTGTTGTGGGCCTTCGCCGCCTGGCGCCAGGCCCTGCCCTGGTTCCCGACCACCCGGCTCGCCCAGGTTGCGGTCAACTCATTGATCGAGATGCTTGCCGACGACGTCGCCCTGCGCACCGAAAGCAAAGGGACGCTGATCAAGGCCATCGCGATCGTCGCCAGCGGCTCCTCCCAGCCCGTCAAGCAAGCCTCCTGGCCCGGCACCGAGCCTGCCCCCGCGGAGGACATCCCGCTCAGCGGAACCGGGGGCGCGGACTCGCCGCGTACGACGGCGTCACGCGTCAGCCGCCTGCTCTCACCCAAGCCCCCGCTCCCGACGGGACTGCGCGCCCTGGTTCTTGCGGCGTCGGCCATGTTGCTTGCAGTGCCGACCGGCCTGCTGGTAGTACCGGGTCTCCTGGGCTAGGCGTCGATGCGTTCCCGGTCGAGTTCCGAGGCGCCAGCGATAATGAAATCCTTGCGGGGGGCGACGTCGGAACCCATGAGGAGGTCGAATGTGTCTTCCGCCTGCTTCGCGTTCTCGATTCCCACCTTGCGGAGCGTCCTGTGACGTGGATCCATCGTGGTCTCCGCGAGCTGCTCGGCATCCATTTCGCCGAGGCCCTTGTAACGCTGGATAGGTTCCTTGTACCGCTTGCCTTCCTTCGCGAGCCGTGAGAGCAGGGCGTGGAGCTCGGCCTCGGAGTACGTGTAGATCATTTCGTTGGCTTTTTGGCCTGGATTGATGACTTCTACGCGGTGGAGTGGCGGAACCGCGGCAAACACCCGGCCCTCGTCGATCATCGGACGCATGTACCGGAAGAACAAGGTGAGCAGGAGCGTGCGGATGTGCGCGCCGTCGACGTCAGCGTCCGTCATCAGGATCACCTTCCCGTACCGCGCAGCCTCGATGTCGAAGCTCCGGCCGGAACCGGCACCCACCACTTGGATGAGGGCGGCGCATTCAGCGTTGGAGAGCATGTCGCCCACCGAGGCCTTCTGCACGTTGAGGATCTTTCCCCTGATCGGAAGCAGCGCCTGGAAGTCCGAGGACCGCGCAAGCTTTGCGGTGCCAAGGGCCGAGTCGCCTTCCACGATGAACAGTTCGGAACGTTCGACGTCGTCCGTGCGGCAGTCCGCGAGCTTGGTGGGCATCGACGAGGTTTCCAGGGCATTCTTCCGCCGCTGCGTCTCCTTATGCACGCGCGCCGAGATGCGGGACTTCATCTCGCTGACGACCTTTTCAAGCAACAACGTCGATTGCGCTTTGTCATTGCGGTTCGAGGAATTCAGGCGCGCATTGATCTCTTGCTCAACGACCCTGGCGACAATCGCCCGCACTGCCGACGTTCCCAGGATTTCCTTTGTCTGTCCCTCGAATTGCGGCTCCGCAAGGCGGACAGTCAGGACAGCGGTCAAACCGGCCAGGACGTCGTCCTTTTCAATCTTGTCGTTGCCCGCCTTAAGCTTGCGCGCGTTTGTCTCCACCGCCTTGCGGAAGGTCTTAAGCAGCGCCTGCTCGAATCCTGCCTGGTGGGTGCCGCCCTTAGGCGTGGCGATGATGTTGACGAAGCTCCGGACGGTGGTTTCGTAGCCGATCCCCCAACGCAAGGCGATGTCCACTTCGCAATCGCGTTCCACCTCCGCGATCTTGCTATGCCCGTTTTCGTCCAGGACGGGCACCGTCTCCTTGAACTTTCCGGCGCCGTGGAGACGCCAGACATCAGTGACTCCCGCGTCCGAGGCGAGGAACTCAACGAACTCCGAGATCCCGCCGTCGTGGTGGAAAACCTCTTCATGCGGACCGTTCTCGCCGGCGGTACCGGGGAGGCGCCGCTCATCCCGCACCGTCAGCTTGAGGCCCGGCACCAGGAAGGATGTTTGGCGGGCACGGGCGGTGAGGTCCTCGTAGGAGAACTTCGCATCCGGCGTGAAGATCTGGCGGTCGGCCCAGTAACGGATCCGGGTTCCCGTCACGCCACGCTTGGCTTTCCCAACAACATCGAGCACCGAGTCTTCGACGAACGGTTCAAAGACCGACGTCGGGCTGGGCTTGGAACCGGTGTCCTTGAAACGGCCGGGTTCGCCGCGGCGGAAGGACATCTGGTACGTCTTACCGCCGCGATCCACCTGCACGTCCAAGCGGGCGGAAAGGGCATTAACGACCGACGCGCCGACACCGTGCAGCCCACCCGACGCCGTATACGAGCCGCCGCCAAACTTTCCGCCCGCGTGCAGCTTGGTGAACACGACCTCGACGCCGCTCAGCCCGGTCTTGGGTTCAACGTCCACGGGGATACCACGGCCGTCGTCATGGATTTCCACCGAGTTGTCCGCGTGCAGGATGACCTGGATATCGTGGCCGAAGCCGGCGAGGGCTTCGTCGACAGAGTTGTCGATGATTTCCCAAAGGCAGTGCATGAGCCCACGGGAGTCGGTGGAACCGATGTACATTCCCGGGCGTTTGCGGACCGCTTCCAGTCCTTCCAGGACTGAAAGATGCCGGGCATTGTATTCAGAACTCGGGGCCACGGGCTGGGCGCTCCTTCGAGGTGTAACGAGGCAAATAGGGCTTCTACTAGGCTAGTCGCACCGCAGGACTGCCGTGTGCAGCCACTCCATCCGCACTGGACACCACTTTCGAGTGTTACGCAGATGTGATACGCGGACAGCGAACGTGACCCGTCCTTGCCATGGTTTTGTTTCCAATGCTGGTTATATGGATAGACAGAACTACTAAGGAGGCCGAAATGACAACAGCAGTTGCAGACCGCACACTCAATGCTCTCGACCGGTGCGATCGTTGCGGGGCACAAGCATATGTCCGCGTTGTACTTCAGACCTCCGGCGGTGAGCTTCTCTTTTGCGGCCACCACGCCCGTGAAGTAGAGGCCACCCTGCGTCCCCTGACCTCGGATTGGCATGACGAAACGGCCCGCCTTCAGGAGAAGGAACCCGTCCTCGCCGACTAGCCTGCGCCGATCACGCAAGGCGCCAAGCGCAATAACTTCATAGAAGCCAACTTCATAGACAGCGAAGCCCCCTCCCGACGGAGGGGGCTTCGCTGTCGCTCGGGATCGCCGCCCCGGGAGCCTTCGGTCAAACGGAATGGACCCCTGGCGAGCCAAGGGTCCATTCCGTCACGCCTTCGCGGGCTAGGGCCGCAAATGGCGATGCTTTAGTCGAGGTAGTCGCGCAAGACCTGCGACCGCGAAGGGTGGCGCAGCTTGGACATCGTCTTCGATTCGATCTGACGAATGCGTTCGCGGGTGACTCCGTAGACCTTTCCGATTTCGTCTAAAGTCTTCGGTTGGCCATCCGTGAGGCCGAAGCGCATGGCGACAACGCCTGCTTCCCGCTCGGACAAGGTGTCAAGGACGGAATGCAGCTGCTCCTGGAGCAGGGTAAAGCTCACCGCATCCGCCGGGACTACAGCTTCCGAGTCTTCGATGAGGTCACCGAACTCGGAATCGCCGTCCTCGCCAAGGGGCGTGTGCAGCGAGATCGGCTCGCGGCCATACTTCTGGACCTCGACGACCTTCTCCGGAGTCATGTCCAGCTCAAGGGCGAGTTCCTCAGGTGTGGGTTCGCGGCCAAGGTCCTGCAGCATCTGGCGCTGCACGCGGGCCAGCTTGTTGATGACTTCCACCATGTGCACGGGGATGCGGATAGTGCGTGCCTGGTCCGCCATGGCGCGGGTGATCGCCTGGCGGATCCACCATGTGGCGTAGGTCGAGAACTTGAAGCCCTTGGTGTAGTCGAACTTCTCCACCGCGCGGATCAGACCCAGGTTGCCTTCCTGGATAAGGTCCAGGAACAGCATTCCACGGCCGGTATAGCGCTTGGCCAAGGAGACCACGAGACGCAGGTTGGCTTCGAGGAGGTGGTTCTTGGCCCGCTTGCCGTCATGGATGATGAACTCAAGCTCACGCTTGAGTTTCGGGTCCATGCTGCCATCGTCCGCGTTGATCTTCTCTTCGGCGAACAATCCGGCTTCGATGCGGAGGGCGAGGTCCACTTCCTGCTCCGCGTTCAGCAGGGCGACCTTGCCGATCTGCTTCAGGTAGTCCTTGACGGGGTCCGCGGTGGCACCGGCGGACATGACCTGCTGGACAGGAGCGTCGTCGTCATCAGCGTCGGAGTAGACGAATCCGGAACCGGTGGCAGCAGGCTTCTTGGTATCGTCGCCTTCTTCGACTTCCTCGGTCAGTTCAGCTTCGTCGGGAACGACTGCGTCAAAATCTTCGACCTCTTCGGGCTCTTCGTCGACATCGGCAGGCGTGGTGGCTGCTTCCGCAGCAGCTTTGGCGCCGGGCTTCGGCCCGCGCTTCTTGGGTGCCGGCTTCTCTGCGACTGCAGTCGAAGCATTGGCACGCGTTGCCGCACCCTTCGCACCTGCCGCCTTCTTTTCTTCGGCGGACAGTTCGGCCTGGGCGGCGGGTTCCTTCTCGGCGGAAGACGGGGTCACAGAAAACCTTTCTAGCGGCGGTCTGTGGAATCACCATGGGGGCAACACCACTATGACCCTGTCAAGTCCGCGATCAACATCAAGTGCCATCGCCGACCGCAGAGTCTTTAGCTACAACTCCCGGAGGCGCCTGAATGTTCCCTGTCACAGGAGCATTCGGGCACTTAAAACGCGGACCCAACCGGGTCTCGGCATCTATTGTCTCACGGTTTTGGGGCCAAGGGGTCGATTTCGCGTCATGCTGCCGTCCCTTCGAACCGCTGCCAGGCTGAAGAGCGGTTTTTCGCCCACCCGCAGAGGGTCCCGCGGCGCACCACTTCGGCAAGAAGTTCGGCGAGCCTGTAACCAGGCTGTTCCGCAGTCGCCTGCGAGAAATGCTGACCGGCAAATGATCCGCTTCCCTGGCACCATCGAATCCAGCCTTGGAGCGTGAGGGCAGATGCCCGTGCCTCACCTCCCCCTTGCCCGGCAAGTGCCGAAAGGACACGGTCCAAAGCCGTCATCGCGGCCCAATCCGGCAGCTCAGGGTAGAGGCCCAGAAGAACGTCCCCGTACCGGAGGAGGTTGAGGTCTTCCGGCACGGGATCTTCCCTGCCGGACGAGGAGGCCGCCTCCTTCATGTTTGGCAGGCAACGCAGGCCTGCGGGAATCTCCAAGGCCCGCTTCCGTCCGCTTCCACCGCCGAAGAAGCCGAAGGCTTCCGCCCCGCCAAGAGCCACGGCCTTTCCGGCCGCAGCCATGACGACCACTCCGTCACGCCAAGCAGGGACGCGCAAGCTGGCCCGAAGGAAAGCCGAAGAGTCGGTGTCGAATTCTTCCGAAAGGCCGGAAGCGAGGACCCGCGTCCAGACGTCGAGCAGTTCTTCGAAATTCTTCCTGCTTCGCCACTGTCCCAGCATGGCCTCCAGCGCAACATCCTCGGCGCGAAGGACTTCCTTGTGTTCAGAATGGCAGGCGCCGCCCGATGCCTGCCGCGCCGGTTCGTCAATTTGCGGCGCGTCCCCCACGCTGCTCCCCCGGAAGACCATCTCGGCATTGAGGCGGCTATCGTGGATCTGGGCCACGGGGCGTCCGGGAATCGGGCAACAGTCCTCATCCGTGCAGAAAACGCTCCGCCAGTACTGTGCGCCCACCAGCCAAGCGTCCCGCAATTCAAGGCCGCCGAGCGCCAAGGCCAGTTCCAAGTCCGAAAGCAGCGGCTGGTGCTTCTCCAGAACCTCGCCGTCCGCCCAGCCATCCTCGCTGAACACAGCCAGGAGCACGCCGTCGGCTTCTTGGTCAGCCTCCAGATATTCACGGATGCGGCTCGTAAAACCGGCGGGCACGCTACCTGTCGGAAGATCGACCCTGAGGGTCGCTCCGAGGGTCCGGCCACGCAAGGTGATGGCGACGAGGCTCTCCCTGGGCCAGAGTCCCAAGGCATGCGGAATGAAACCCAGGATGTCCTCGGGACGGGCAATGGTTACGCGGTTGTCTGCTGTCATGGATCCAGCATCCATAGCGAACTGCTCCGGCGTCAGGCGCTCCCCGCCGTATGTGGACAAGAACCGCGAAGAGTCACCTGTTGGGGAGCACTGGGCGGCCCGGAGCACAGGCTCGGCCTAGGTCCTGGAGCTGCGTTGCTTCCCGAGGCGTTCGCGGCGAAGTTCCACCCTGCGCCGGCGCTGCCGGGCCAGGGAGACGAGGAGCGGAGGCACGTGCACGCCCTGGGCTGCCATCTGGCGGCGAACCTTGCGGCGCGTGACCACAATCAGGACCGCACCGAGCAACAGGAACAAGAACTGCACGCTGAGGGCGATGCGGAAGGGCGCAAGACCGTACAACTCCGCGGAGAACCCGCTGGCATGGAGGACGTCGAGGATCACACCGACCAAGTAGATCGTCATCAAGGCGGCAACAAAGCCTCCCACGTTGACGATGCCGGTAGCAGTACCGATCCTGTGCGAGGGGTTGAAGGTCCGGGCAAAATCGAAGCCGATCATTGAACCGGGACCGCCGACCGCCAACACGACCACGAGCAGCGCTAGCAACCACAACGGCGCCCTGCCCGGTAATGCCAGGACGGCCACCCATGCCAGCGCCGTCGCGACGGTGATCAACAGGACCATCGCGGAGCGCCTCATCGGGTGCCTTGCGACGAACGTGCCGAACATTGGCCCCACAACGATGCTCGTGACCACGAATAGGGCCATCAGAGTGGACACCGTTCCCGGGTTGAGGCCTTGGGCCGACACGAGGAAGGGATAGCCCCAGGACATGGCGAAGACGTTCCCGCTGAACTGGACAGTAAAGTGGCTCCACAGCCCAAGCCGTGTCCCCGGCTGCTGCCAGGCCCGGGCCAAGGTCACCCCTGTGGCACGCAACCCTTGGCCTGTCTCGCGCGGAGGGTGTCCTGGAGGCGCGTCCCTCAACAGGGCGAGCACCAGGACTACGGCGAGCGCCGACAGAGAACTGAGCGCAAGGAAAGCGGTGTTCCAGCCTGCGGAGTGGAGCACCAGTGCGAAGGGAACGACGCTGATGAGTTGGCCGAGCTGGCCGGACATCCCGGTCATTTGGGTCACGAGCGGAACCCGGGCGGGCGCGAACCATATCGGGACCAGGCGGATGACGGAGACGAAGGTCATGGCGTCACCGGCCCCGACCAGGACACGGCCGAGCACACCGGCCGGAACCGTGTCCGCGTAGGCGAGTTGCAGTTGTCCCAGGCCCATGAGGAGGGCGCCGCTGGCGATCATTGCGCGGGAACCGAAACGGTCGACGAGAAGGCCCACCGGGATTTGGAGCCCCGCGTAGACCAGCAGCTGAAGGACCGTGAAGAAAGAAATAGCCGCGGCGCTCGCATGAAAGCGCTCAGTCGCTTCCAGGCCGGACACACCAAACGATGTGCGCTGGGCCACTGCCACGAGATAGGCCAGCACCCCGATCGTCCAAATAAGCCAGGCGCGGGGTGCGTTCACCCTTCCATTATGCCCGCGTGAAGAATAAACCTGCTTTATGGGCGCGCATCTTTACGTGCGAGATAGGCCTCAACGGCCGCGCCAAGGTCCTCCGCGTTGGGCAGCTCATCGTTCTCGTCAGCGAGCAGTGACCGGCGGACGGTTCCCTCGGCTTTGTCGTCATAGCGCGACTCCAACTTGGACACGACCTCCTGGACATCCTCGGATGCCGCCACCTGTTCCGCTATCTGCCGCCCCACTTCCCTGCCGGCCTCGCGAAGCCGGTCGGTCGGCAACATCAAGGAGGTCGCCGCCCCCAGGTATTCGAGGCCCGCAACGGCTGCCGTCGGGTATTCCGCGTCAGCAAGGTAGTGGGGCACATGGATGACGTAGCCCGCCACCTTATGTCCCGCTTCGCTCAGCCGCAGCTCAAGGACATGGCCGACGGCGGCCGGAACGTCGACGATCGGCTTCCATGTTGAAATGCCTTCGATGAGCTCGGGACGGTTGCCGTGCACCGTCACGCCGATCGGGCGGGTGTGCGGTACCGGCATGGGAATCGAATGGATCCACGTCACCAGGTTGACGTCGAGCGCTTCCACGATCCCGACGACGGCACGCGAGAACCGCTCCCACTGCAGGTCGGGTTCGAATCCGGCAAGCAGCAGGAACGGCTCCCCTAATCCGTCCTTGAGCTTGTAGAGCGCCAGTTCGGGAGCTTTGTAGTCCTGCAGGTGGTCCTCCACAAAGCTGATGTGGGGACGCCGTGTGCGGTAGTCGATGAGCTGGTCGGCATCGAACACGGCAACGGTTTCAGCCTCAAGCACATCGAGCAGTTCACGGTTGATCTGCTGCACCACGTGGCCGGCGTCGGCGAAGCCGGTGAAACCCATGACCATGTTGAGCCCTTTGCTTTCAGGGCTGTGGAAGAGTTCGATATTGCTCGCGTAGAGCGACTCGGGGTCAAGGAGTGAGCCGGAAATCCGTTCAAACACGGCATGTTCCTTTCGCAGTTACAAAAATCCAAGGGGAGCCGGCGGTTGCCTCCGCAACGGGCGCGATTGGCTGCCTGCCTTGCTCCATGTATTGATACAACGCCTTGGACAAGCGCCGCATTCCTGTGGCGCCATGTGCCGCAGCTCTCATTTGATTGCCGTTCGGTGTTGCAGACGGACTACGATCGAAACGTGCCGCAGCGTGCGGACTCAAGCCATTACTGACGTTGTCCCTGTGGATAACCGACGGCGTACCGGAGCGGGGACGCCGAACATGCAGCTCCCGTTAAGCCATGCAGAGAGAAATGAGGACAAATCCTCGTGGTGAAGACTACAGACATCACCCTTGGCACCATAGCCAAGGACCTGAAGAAGTCGCCCAGCGACGCACTCGTGATCGGCATCGGGCAAGGGCCTGAGGGCCCGGTCCTGCTCGAGAACCCGCTGAGCGCGAGGGCTGCCGAATCCTTGGCCGCTTCTTTGGGTCTTCTCGGAATCACCGGCGCACCCGACCAGGTGCACCGGCTGCCGGGCCTTGGTGAAACGGGCTCGGGCGTCCTCGTCCTCGCGGGTGTCGGCAAGGTCGGCGGGAACCTCCCGCTCACGGAAGAGGCCTTGAGGCGCGCGGCGGGGTCCGCTGTCCGCCAACTGGCCGGACTGTCCTCAGTCACGCTCGCGCTCCCGACGGCGTCCCTCGCCGACATCGCCGCCGTTGCCGAAGGCGCCGCTCTCGGTTCCTACTCCTTCACCCAGCATCGCTCCAGCAAGGACGGGCTCAAGGACCCGGTCCGCAAGGTCCTGATCCAGACCGCCCTTGACGGCAAGGACGTCCAGGGCGTGCTTGACCGGGCAATCCTCGTAGGCCGGGCAGTCAATGCCACCCGCACCCTTGTCAACCAGCCCCCTAGCCACCTGTACCCGGAGTCCTTCGCCGATGCCGCGAAGGAACTATCCAAGGGCCTTCCCGTCAAGGTGACCGTTTGGGATGAAAAGCGGCTCGAGAAGGAGGGCTTCGGCGGAATCCTCGGCGTTGGCAAGGGTTCCACCCGGCAACCCCGCCTCGTCAAGGTGGAGTACGCACCCGCCAAAGCCACCAAGAAGATCGCGTTCGTGGGCAAGGGAATCACTTTCGACACCGGGGGTATTTCCATCAAGCCGGCCCTCGGCATGGGCGACATGAAGAGCGATATGGCGGGTGCCGCCGTCGTACTTAATACAGTCCTCGCCATCGCGGAGCTCGGGCTGCCGGTCAAAGCGACCGCCTGGCTCTGCATTGCCGAAAACATGCCGTCGGGCGCGGCGCAGCGGCCAGCCGATGTCCTCACGGTCTATGGCGGAAAAACGGTGGAAGTCCTGAACACCGACGCCGAGGGTCGCTTGGTTATGGCGGATGGCATCGTCGCCGCCAGCCTGGAACAGCCCGACGCCATCATTGACGTTGCCACACTCACCGGGGCGCAATTGATCGCCCTCGGAAACCGCACGGCAGGCGTCATGGGCTCCGATTCCGTAACGGGCGCCCTCAAGGCTGCGGCGGATCGGGCGGGCGAGCTCGTCTGGCCCATGCCGCTGCCGGAGGAACTGCGTGCGAGCCTCGACTCCCAGGTCGCCGACATCGCCAACATCGGCGAACGGCATGGCGGCATGATGACCGCGGCGGTGTTCCTGCGCGAATTCGTCGGCAAGGACGCAAACGGCGAGCAGATCCCCTGGGCCCACATCGACATCGCCGGCCCGTCCTTCAACAACGGCAGCCCCTATGGGTACACCCCCAAGCAGGGCACCGGCAGCACGGTGCGAACGCTGCTCGCGTACGTCGAGGACGTGCTCGCACCGCGCTGACCGTGCGCCTTGTGGGGCCGGCCGATGACCGGCCCCACTGGCCGACGTGAGTCTGGCCACAAGCGCCCCACAAATGCCTTGGCAGGGTGGAGCATGGATAGGTGGTTCGCTAAGGTGAACCACGGTAGTCACAAATGCAAGAGAACTTCGCTGCTGACATAATCACGGCAGAACAAGTTCCAAGACCAGATGACGCGTCGTCGCGTGTCATCGCTCACGCGAGGGAGCGTCCTAGTGGCCGATCAGGCAACTGCGCAAGAATTCGACATCCTGGTACTCGGTGGCGGAAGCGGCGGCTACGCCACGGCACTGCGTGCCGTTCAGCTTGGCCTCACCGTTGGCCTCGTCGAGAAGGGGAAGCTCGGGGGTACCTGCCTGCACAACGGGTGTATCCCCACCAAGGCACTGTTGCACTCGGCCGAGCTGGCCGACCACGCCCGCGACTCCGCCAAGTACGGCGTCAACGTGACGTTGGACAGCATCGACATCAACGCAGTCAACGCTTACAAGAGCGGGATTGTCGCCGGCAAGTACAAGGGCCTGCAGGGACTCATCAAGTCCAAGGGCATCACCGTCATCGAAGGTGAAGGCAAGCTGCAGGGCACAGACACCGTTGTGGTCAACGGCACCGCCTACAAGGGCAGGAACATCGTCCTCGCCACCGGTTCATACTCCCGTTCGCTTCCCGGCCTGGAAATCGGAGGCCGCGTCATCACCTCGGACGAAGCCCTCGAGCTCGACTACATCCCCAAGAGTGCAATTGTGCTCGGCGGCGGCGTGATCGGCGTCGAATTCGCTTCCGTCTGGAAGTCTTTCGGCGTTGACGTCACCATCGTCGAAGGCCTCCCCTCCCTCGTCCCCAACGAGGACGCCGCCATCGTCAAGAACCTTGAGCGCGCCTTCAAGAAGCGTGGCATCAAGTTCAGCACGGGCGTTTTCTTCCAGGGCGTTGAGCAGAACGACGACGGCGTCAAGGTCACCTTGGTTGACGGCCAGACCTTCGAAGCCGACCTCCTGCTCGTTGCCGTTGGACGCGGTCCGGTCACCGCCAACCTCGGTTACGAGGAAGCGGGCATCACCATCGACCGCGGCTTCGTCATCACCAACGAACGCCTGCACACCGGCGTCGGCAACGTCTACGCCGTCGGCGACATCGTCCCCGGTGTCCAGTTGGCCCACCGCGGCTACCAGCAGGGCATCTTCGTCGCCGAGGAAATCGCCGGCCTGAACCCCGTTGTCGTCGAAGACGTCAACATCCCGAAGGTCACCTTCTGCGAACCCGAGATTGCGACGGTTGGCTACACCGAAAAGGGCGCGAAGGAAAAGTTCGGCGACGACCAGGTCCAGACACAGGAATACAACCTTGCCGGCAACGGCAAAAGTTCCATCCTCGGCACGGGCGGCATCGTCAAGGTCGTGCGCCAGAAGGATGGGCCGGTAGTGGGCATCCACATGATCGGATCACGGATGGGCGAACAGATCGGTGAGGCGCAGCTGATCGTGAACTGGGAAGCACACCCGGAGGACGTGGCCCAGTTCATCCACGCGCACCCGACGCAGAACGAGACCCTCGGCGAGGTCCACCTCGCCCTGGCAGGCAAGCCGCTCCACGGCTAAGTCCCACCGCAAGACACCGGGTCCTGCGTTCGCACGAACTGCGGGCGCAGGACCCCCGCAGGCAACACTCATCCGCACTAAAGATCAATAAGGAGAACGGGGACGACATGTCTGAATCCGTTAACTTGCCCGCCCTTGGTGAAAGCGTCACCGAAGGCACCGTCACCCGCTGGCTCAAGCAGGTTGGTGACCGAGTGGAAGTCGACGAGCCGCTGCTCGAAGTTTCCACCGACAAAGTAGACACTGAAATCCCGTCTCCTATTGCCGGCATCATCGAAGAAATCCTCGTAGCTGAAGACGAGACGGCCGAGGTCGGCGCTCCCCTGGTACGGATCGGTAGCGGCAGCAACGGCGCTGCGGCTCCGGCCCCCGCCCCAGCCGAAGAGGCACCGGCCGCCGAGTCCGCTCCTGCGGAGGCGCCGGCACCCGAGGCAGCCGCTGCTCCCGCTCCCGCCCAGGAAGCCGCCCCGTCGGCTCCCGCAGCTTCTTCGGGCCACGACGTCACCCTCCCCGCCTTGGGTGAGAGCGTCACGGAAGGCACCGTCACCCGCTGGCTCAAGGCCGTAGGCGACACCGTCGAGGTAGATGAACCGCTGCTCGAGGTTTCCACCGACAAGGTCGACACCGAAATTCCGTCTCCGGTCGCCGGCACCCTGCTTGAGATCCGCGTCAACGAAGACGACACCGCCGAGGTCGGCTCCGTCCTCGCCGTTGTCGGTTCCGGTGCACCTGTCGCAGCCGCCCCCGAGGCTCCTGCGGCTCCGGCACCGGCAGCTCCCGCACCAGAGGCACCGGCCCCTGCAGCCCCGGCTCCTGCCGCAGCTCCGGCCCCTGCAGAAGCACCCACAGCTCCCGCCCCTGCCGCAGCGCCTGCAGCTGCTCCGGCACCTGCAGCCCCGGCCCCTGCCGCAACGCCCACCGCCTCCGCTCCGTCGGAATCGGGCTACGTCACTCCCCTTGTCCGCAAGCTTGCCAACCAGAACGGTGTCGACATCAGCACCGTCGCCGGCACCGGCGTCGGCGGCCGTATCCGCAAGCAGGACGTCCTCGCAGCAGCCGAAGCCCAGAAAGCTGCCCAGGCCCCGGCTCCGGCAGCTGCAAGCACCCCGGCCAAGCCGGCTGCAGCTCCTGCCGCCGCGTCCTCGCTCCGCGGCACCGTGGAGAAAGCTCCGCGCATCCGCCAGGTGATTGCCCGCCGCATGCGCGAATCCCTTGAGATCTCGACGCAGCTGACCCAAGTGCACGAGGTCGACATGACGAAGGTCGCAAAGCTTCGCACGAAGGCCAAGGGTTCCTTCGAAGCCCAGAACGGCGTCAAGCTGACGTTCCTGCCATTCATCGCCAAGGCCGTTGCCGAGGCGCTCAAGCAGCACCCCAAGCTGAACGCTGCCTACGACGAAGAAAAGCAGGAAATCACCTACCACAACGCCGAACACCTCGCGATCGCGGTTGACACCGACAAGGGCCTCCTGGTTCCGGTGATCTCGGACGCCGGCAACCTGAACCTCGCCGGACTGGCGGGCAAGATCGCCGACGTCGCCAGCCGCACCCGCCAGGGAAAGATCGGTCCGGATGAGCTGTCCGGCGGTACTTTCAGCATCACCAACATTGGTTCGGTCGGCGCATTGTTTGACACCCCTATCATCAACCAGCCCCAGGTAGGCATCCTGGGCACCGGTGCGATCGTGAAGCGCGCCGTGGTGGTCGCTGACGAGAACGGCGACGACTCGATTGCCATCCGCTCCATGATGTACCTGTCGTTGACCTACGATCACCGCTTGGTCGACGGTGCAGACGCCGGCCGCTTCCTGCAGACCCTCAAGGCCCGCCTTGAGGAAGGCGCCTTCGAAGCTGACCTGGGCCTCTAGGTCCAGCATTGACAGCGGCCGCGGGCCGGCACCGGTGGGAAACCACTGGAGCCGGCCCGCTTCTGCTTTCAGTCTGTGGCTTTGCTACGGCACGTAGAAGATACTGGCTAAGCTGGAGCCATGACTATTCTCTTCAACGTCCTGTTGTTCCTGCACATCGTCGGCGCGGCCATGATTGTGGGTTACTGGATCGCCACCATGAGGCAGCCTACGGTCCACCCGCGCCAACGCGACGGCGCCTTTGTCCAGCTGATTACCGGTATTGCCATGATGGGCATCCTGCCCATCCTTCCGGATGCCCACCCCAACTACTTCAAGCTGGGCATCAAGTTCGCCATCGGCCTCGCAGTTGCGGTGCTTGCCGTGATCGGCGCGCGCAAGGTCAAGAAAGGCGAAGCAGTCTCCACGGGTCTTGCGCACGGCGTGGGTGGGCTTGCCCTGATCAACATCGCCATCGCGACGATCTGGCAGTAATCCCCGGGACTGTCAACGGCTCCCGGGCCGCGCTGGTCACAATCCTCTAAGAGCGGACAAGCGGTGCGGCGCCGCGCTCGAATCCCTAGGATTGAACCCGGCGGCATCCGGCATCGGAATGCCGATTCGCAACGACGCTGAGGAGTGGACATGGCTACAACACGCACCGCGCACACCGTATGGAACGGCAACCTGACCGAAGGCGCCGGCAACACCACGCTGGACAGCTCCGGTCTTGGAACCTTCGATGTCACTTGGAAGGCCCGCGCGGAGTCCGCGGAAGGAAAGACCAGCCCCGAAGAGCTTATCGCTGCCGCACACTCGGCTTGCTTTTCAATGGCTTTCAGCAACGGGGTCGCCGGAGCCGGCTACACCCCTGAAGAGGTCAACACGAAGGCCGACGTCACTTTCCAGCCCGGCGAAGGAATCACCGGTATCCACCTGACGCTCGTCGCCAAGATCGCTGGCGTATCCGAAGAGGAATTCCAGTCCTTGGCTGACGATGCCAAAGTCAACTGCCCGGTTTCGGCCGCGTTGAAGGCAACCCCGATCACACTGGACGCCACGCTCGCTTCCTAGGCGGCCAATCGTCCGGAATGGCGAAGGCCTCGCACTCCCAAGGGGAGCGCGAGGCCTTCGCCATTCGGTGAGTGAACTACGACCCCCGGGGCCTTGCCGGCAGCTTGGACGGACGGACCTTGCGGTAACCCTCGCGCAACGGCGGCCGGTCCGTAGGCAGCTCCTCGACCATTTCCTTGAGCGCTCCGATCCCGTACTCCAGTTGGGGATCCGTGCCCGCAGCGTAAGCGTGGGGCGGGAACACCACTTCGATATCCGGTTCGACGCCGTGGTTCTCCACATCCCAGCCAATGCCGCCCGAGAACCAGGTAGCGTAGCGCGGCTGGGTCACTCCTGTGCCATCGGCCAGGGAGAAGCGGCTATCGATCCCGACGACGCCGCCCCACGTCCGTGTCCCGATGACGGGACCGATCCCGCGGAGCTTGGACACCTGCGTGATGATGTCGCCGTCGGAGCCCGCGAACTCGTCAGCGAGCACGATGACTGGTCCACGCGGAGCATGGTGCGGGTAGGTGCGCGGCTTTTCCCCGCGCGGCATGCTCCAACCGGTCACCTTGCGGCCGATCAGTTCCGCGACCAATTGGGAAGTATGTCCGCCGCGGTTTCGGCGAACATCGACGATCAACCCGTCGAGCGCGGTCTCGGTGTCAAGGTCCCGGTGCAGCTGTGCCCAACCGTTCGCCATCATGTCGGGCACGTGCAGGTAGCCGAACCGACCATTGGAGGCCTCGCGGACAGTGCGCCGGTTGCCGTGCACCCACTCTTGATAACGGAGCCGCTCCTCGTCTTTGACGGGTACGACGGCGATGCGCCGCTGCCGTCCGCCTGCTGCGCCGTGCCCCGCTCCGTTAAGGACCGTAAGTTCCACCGTCCGACCCGCGGCACCCGCCAACTCCTGGGCGGGAGCCACGTCAGCGGACAGCCCGACGCCGTCGATCGCGAGGACGACGTCGCCCACTTTCGCGTCCGCGCCCGGACGGGTGAGCGGCGAGTTGGCCAAGGGATCCGAGGAGTCGCCGGCAAGGATGCGGGTGATCATCCAGCCCTTGTCCGTGAACGTGAGGTCCGCGCCGAGCCTGCCTTGGCCGTTGCTGCCCGGTTCGCTCACTGCCGCCGGACGGACGTAGGCATGGGAGGTGCCCAGTTCGCCATGAAGCTCCCATAGGAGGTCGACGAGGTCGTCATGCGAACCCAGGCGCTCGACGACGGGGCGGTACCGCCGGTACACGGATTCCCAGTCCTGGCCGGCCATGTCTTCAGCCCAGAAGAAGTCCCGCTGCAGCCGCCACGCTTCGTCAAAGGCCTGGCCCCACACCGCTAGAGGGTCCATCGCGACCCGGATGCGGTTGAGTTCGACCTTGACGAGCTCCCCCGATTCTTCCTCGACCTTGGTGTCCGAAGGTATCGCCGTCACCTGCTTGTCGTTGACGAAGACGACCTTCTTGCCGTCGCCGGACAGGCGGTAACGCTCCACGGCCGTTGCCAGCACGGTTTGCTTCTGCTTCGCGAGCTCGTAGCGGACCAGAGATGGAGCCGGCGCCTTGTCGTGGACCTTGCCCCTGCCATCTCCAGTCACGCCCGACAACGGCGTGTCGAGCCATAGCAGGGCACCCGCGGGAGCCGTCAGTTTCGAGTAATTGCCCTGAGGCACGGGAACGCTGATGACCCGCAAGGCGAGTCCTTCGACGTCGACCCGGACCTCGGGAGCCTCAGTCCCGCCGTCGTTCTTTGCTGCATGTGCATCCGTTGCCTCCCGGCCGTCGTTAAATTCGTCGAACTCATCCACTACCGGACCAAACGGAGACGGAGTGTCCGCGGCAAGCGCAACGAGGTATGGCTTGATCGGGCTGGGGAAGGACAGGTCGAATGCGTGTCCGTCATAGACGGGGTCGAAGCTCCGGTTCGAAAGGAAGGCCAGGAACTTGCCATCGAGCGTGAAGTTGGGAGATTCGTCGCAGAAACGGCCATCGGTGACGTCGATAATGTCATCCAGCTTCTCCGTAGCGACCATGCGCAGCTTGCTCCGGGAACCGAACGAAGTAACGGGTTCGGACCAGGCGAGCCAGCGTGAGTCGGGCGACCATGCCAGGTTCTCTATGCTTCCGTCACCAATGCTCACAAGCAACGACAGCTTGCCGCTGACCGTGTCGGCCAGGAAAACGTCGCCGAATGCCGTCCCGACGGCGAGCCAGCGCCCGTCCGGGCTTGCTTCGAGGCTGCTCGCGCGAGTCGGCTTGGGGAAGTCGATCCGCAGCTCCCCGGCTCGACTGTCGCCGTCTGAGGGCGTGGGATTTTCCGATGGATTATGGTCTTCGACGCGGGGCGCCGGCGGCTGGACCGCCGACGCAGCGACGCGGTGGCCTGCTTCCCCGGTTATGGCGAACGCGGACACGGGGCTGGGCAGCTGCTCGGTGGCTCCGTGCAGTTCCTCGGGGCGGTCCCGTTCCTCGGCAGCCTCCCCTACGTGGAGATCGTCGCGGTGCAGAAGGTCACGGTGCAGATCGTCGCGGACCGGCGGCTTAGGAGCGGTCCCGGAAACTCGCGGAGCGATCCATTTGACGTGAACGGCCTCAACGCCGTCGTGGTCGGCAATATAGGCGATGCGGCCGTCCGTGAGGGGCCTCGGGAAGCGGGCCCGCACCCCCGGGGTCGCCTCAATGACGCGGGATGGCCCGTCCTTGTGCCGAAGCCAGTGGACCGTACCGTGGGCCTCCACCGCACTCGCGGTGCCGCTCCCATTGGGGAAGACGTCGCCCAGGTGGTTGGACACTTTGAGCGGAGAGGGGCGCCGCGACTGGGAAGCTGAGCCGAGGGTGATGTCCAGCCGTGTCGCTTCGACATCGTGCCCGAGCGATGGCACGATCCACAGTTCCCCCGCGGACTCGAAGACAACCCTCGTGCCGTCTGTGGCCGCGTGCCGGACGTAGAAGTCCTCGTGGTCGGTGTGGCGGCGCAGGTCGGTGCCGTCGGCTTGGACGGAATAGAGGTTGCCGTGGCCCTCGTGGTCCGAGAGGAACGCGATCCGTCCGCCGATCCACAGGGGATCCGTGATGTTTCCGTTGAGCTCCGGGACGAGGCGGGCGAATTCGCCATTGCCGTCGGCGTCGATCCACAGCTTTCCGGCAGTCCCGCCGCGGTAACGCTTCCACCAGGCAGGTTCCCGGGAAAGGACGCTCGCCAGAACCACTGGGCGCTCGTCCCCCACTTCAGGGCCAAAGTCGAGCGCTTCCACCGGTCCAAAGGGAAGCTGCACCGGGGTCCCGCCATCGAGGGGCAATGCGTAGGCGTGGGTGAGCCGCGAATCGGGCTGTTCGAAGGCGCTTGTGACAATCACGTCGCCCGATGCCGTGAATCCTTTGACCCTGGTGGTGCTGTGGCCGAAGTAGCTCAACTGCCTGTAGCCACCGCCGTCGACCTCCGCCGTCACTACTTCGGGTGCGGAGCCGATAATCGTTGTCCACACAAGCCGTTTGCCATCCGGGGAGAAACGCGGGTTGCGGGCAGGAAGCTGTTGGGCTGAAATCCGCCATGCGCGGCCTCCTGCCACGGGTGCGATCCAAACATCGTCTTCGGCGACAAACGTCAGCAGATCACCGTGTATATGCGGGAAACGGAAGTAGCTGGAAGAGGTCATTGTTCGATCATAGTCAACGGGGAATGCATGCTCCTTGAGGCCTGTCGGAGCGCCGCAGTGACACTTGCCATGATGTGATGAAGCATGCGAATCGTCGTATCGGGTGCTTCAGGGTTCATCGGAACCGCTTTGTGCGGCCACCTCCTCAAAAAAGGGCACAACGTCGTCCGCCTGGTCCGGCGGCAAGCGGCAGGAAGCGGGGAAGCACGTTGGGATCCGGCGGCCGGCGAGCTTGACGAGTCCGTGCTCGATGGTGCGGACGCCGTGGTAAACCTCTCCGGAGCAGGAATCGGGGACAAGCGCTGGAGCAAGGCGCGCGTCCGGGAACTCTTCGACTCACGTCTTCAAGCAACCACGACGCTCACGACGGCGATGGGCCGCTTGGCGACACCTCCCGGCACCTTCGTGAGCCAGTCGGCGTCGGGCTATTACGGTACGTCCCGCCGGGAACTCCTCCGCGAAGATTCCGGTGCCGGCCACGGCCTGCTTTCGCGCATCTGCGTTGATTGGGAGGCAGCGGCACACACCGCCCCCTCGGGCGTGCGGGTGGTGATCCCCCGTACCGGCGTCGTGCTCAGTCCGGACGGCGGAGCGTTGGGACCACTCCTGCCACTCTTGAAATTGGGGCTGGGCGGGCCGTTGGGAAACGGGCGGCAATATTGGCCATGGATC
The DNA here is from genome assembly GCA_041360635.1 of bacterium RCC_150. Taxonomy (GTDB): domain Bacteria; phylum Actinomycetota; class Actinomycetes; order Actinomycetales; family Micrococcaceae; genus Arthrobacter. The sequence goes on from JBFUPP010000003.1 coordinate 209,260, forward strand.
ACCCTCGCCGACGAGGTCTCCGCCTTCGAATTCCTCCTTGAATCCGGGCTCGAAGGACCGGTAAATGTTTGCGCACCCGAAAGCGCGGACGTCAACGCCATCGTGACGAACCTCGCGGCCGCCTTTCATCGTCCGGCCTTCTTCCGGGTACCGGCGCCCGCGCTCCGGCTGGTCCTTGGCGGCCAACTGGCGGAAGAACTTGTTCTTGCGAACCAGCGCATGGAACCAGCCAGGCTCCTTGATACCGGTTTCGAATGGCAGCATCCTGCACTGGCACAAGCAGCACGCTGGGTGGCAAACGGCGCCCAGAAAGCCATCTAGGCGGCCGGCAGTATCTCCGAAATCCGCCACGCACCGTCGGTTCGCACAAGGATGAGCCTGAGCGCTTGAGCTTCGCCTGTGGCATGCGCCCGAACCGTCTGCCCGGAGGCGTTCCGCTCTTCATACGCTGATGCCCGCACGGTAACGGCAATTGACGCGCGGTCCGGTGTAGCCCCGTCCTCGAGCCTCATACTGCTGAGATATGTGGCGAAACCCATGAGGGCCACCCCCGAAGCTCTGAGCTCGTCGCGCACTTTGGCGTCCGCCGCGGCAGCTGGAGACCCCTTGGCGTTGACCTCCTCCAACAACTCAGGCCTTCCCGTTGCCAGCGCCGTGTCGCGAAGGGCCGAGAGAGCCAACAAGGCTTCCTCCGGAGCCGGGGAGCGGATGTTGCCAAGATCTTCCCCCTGCGGCTCCTCCGCCGATGCGGTCCCCCTCGTCTGCACTGCACCCGTGTCTGCCCACCATTCGGTGATCGCCGGGACGGCGAGCGCAAGCGTTGCGAGGACAAGCACGGCAATCACAGCCCGTCGTCGCCTGCCGGGAAGGTTGGGGCCCGCGCCGTGGAGGCGCCTTTTGAACCGTGCCCCGAAACGATCCACGACGAGCCATGGTCCTCGATGTTTGGAAGGTCTTTGAGTCCGACGGCGGGTGGCCAGTTCCGGGATGACGCTCGCGTCTACGGAACCAGACAGGTCTACGGCCGACGGCGCCGCGCTGCGGAAAATGGCCGTACCGAGCTCGCCTGCCGGGGGACGTTGCCTTGGATCCGGATGGAGCCCGGCTTCGATGGCTGCGACCAACGCGGAGGGAACCTCCGGCACCAGGAGGGCCAGCGGCGGCCTGCGTGCGGAGGCATCGGGAGCCGAGCCTGTCAGGCAATACCAGGCAACTGCGGCAAGGGCATAGGTATCGCGTCCGGGCTGGAGCGGGGCAACCGCGCCCGGCCCCACACCGCGAGCCGTCTCGGCATCCGCCTGGACAACGGGAGATGGGTCTTCGAAGCCCGGGGTGCCTTGGTCCGGGACAGCGTCGGCGTCCCCAACGGTCCGCGACATGCCCAGGTCCGCGAGAAGCGGCTTTCCCTGGGCAGTGAACAACACGTTTCCAGGAGAAACGTCCGAATGCGTCACTCCCTGGCGATGCAAATACGCGACGGCCTGGGCGAGCGGGGTCAGGATGGTCACGGTCTCGCCCACACTGAGTCGTCCCCGGCTCGATACCAACTGCCCCAACGATCCCCCGGCCGCGTAGTCCATGACCACGCCAAGCCTGCCAGCGAACCCTCCCTCAAGCCGCACCACCCCATGAACCTTCACGAGATGCTCATGGTCCAGGCCCGACAACATGTGAACTTCGCGCAGCAGGGAAGCTTCGGCATCCATTGGCTCCGTTCCCACCGGCGCTTCCGTGAGGCATTTCACCGCACAACGGTTTCCCGTGGCCCGGTCCGTGGCGAGCCAAACCGAGGCGCTTCCACCGCTGCCCAGCTCACGGACAGGATCGAAGCCAGGAATGACAGGTGCGATGGTCTCCATGCCTCAAGAAATACCGGAAATCGAAAATCCCCGCAGAAGTTATCCACAGGCCCCGGCGCGTGCCGACTGCACCGACAGAGTGCGACTGAGAGCTTGGCCACAAAATCATGGCCTCCGCCCAAGGAGGTCTAAGCTTGTCCCCATGACTCTTGAGTTTTCACAGCTGGGTCTTGCCCCGGATTTCGTTGACTACATGCACGGCTGGGATACCCAGCGCGAAATCCACGACAAGGTTGTTGCCGGCGAGGCACCCAGCACCGTCCTGCTCCTTGAGCACGCGGCGGTATACACGGCAGGCAAACTCACGGAAGACCACGAGCGGCCGTTCGACGGCACACCCGTTGTTCCAGTGGACCGCGGCGGCAAATTGACCTGGCACGGGCCCGGCCAGTTGGTTGCCTATCCCATCCTCAAATTGAAAAACCGGGCCGGGATCCGCGACTACGTGGAACGGCTGGAAGCCGTCATGATCGCGATCATGGAGGACTACGGCATCAAAGCCACCCGCGTGAAGGGCCGCGCAGGAGTGTGGGTCCTCGCAGACGAAAAGGGACCGGACCGCAAGATTGCCGCGATTGGGATCCGTGTCCTGGACGGCGTCACCATGCATGGCGTGGCTATCAACTGCAGCAATGATCTCGCGCCCTACGCCCAGATCATTGCATGCGGCATCACGGACGCCAGCGTCACCACCATGTCTCTGGAGACCGGCCGGACTATCAACCCGGCCGACATCGTCGAACGCTTCAAGGAAGAGTTCAGCAAGCACGAAGAAGCACTCGTTACGAGCCCCGAAGGAGCACTTCAGTGACCCTGGCACCTGAAGGCCGCAAGCTGCTGCGCGTTGAACAGCGCAACAAAGCCGTCCCGGTCGAACGCAAGCCCGAGTGGATCAAGGCGAAGGTCCAGATGGGGCCGGAATTCGTCGGCCTGAAGAACCTGGTGAAAAAGGAAGGCCTGCACACGGTCTGCGAAGAAGCCGGCTGCCCCAACATCTTCGAATGCTGGGAAGACAAGGAAGCAACCTTCCTCATCGGCGGGTCCGAATGCACGCGCCGCTGCGACTTCTGCCAGATCGACACCGGCAAGCCCTCCCCCGTGGACATGTTCGAGCCGACCAAGGTGGCGCGCTCGGTCCAGTCAATGAACCTGCGCTACGCCACCGTTACCGGCGTCGCCCGCGACGACCTCGAAGACGAGGGCGTCTGGCTGTACGCCGAGACCGTCCGCAAGATCCACGAGCTGAACCCGGGCACCGGCGTCGAACTCCTCATCCCGGACTTTTCCGGCAAGCCCGAACACATCGCCGCGATCTGCGATTCGGCCCCGGAAGTCTTCGCGCACAACGTCGAGACGGTGCCGCGCATCTTCAAGCGCATCCGGCCCGCCTTCCGGTACGAGCGTTCCTTGGATGTCATCACCCAGGGACGCAACCTCGGCATGGTCACCAAGTCAAACCTGATTCTGGGCATGGGCGAAACACGCCAAGAGGTCTCCGAAGCCCTTCGGGACCTCCACGCAGCCGGTTGCGACCTAATCACCATCACCCAGTACCTGCGCCCAAGCGAACGCCACCTGCCCGTGGACCGCTGGGTCAAGCCCCAGGAGTTCGTGGACCTCGCCACCGAAGCCGAAGAGATCGGTTTCCTCGGCGTCATGTCCGGCCCCCTGGTCCGTTCGTCCTACCGCGCCGGGAGGCTGTGGGCCACTGCCATGCGGAAGAAGGGACGCGAGATTCCCGAGCATCTCGCCCACATTGCCGAAGGCATCCAGGATTCCGGCACCACCCGCCAGGAAGCCCGGTCCCTTCTCGCGCAGCATTCGTAGGATCCCAGCAACCGCACGGCCAAAGGACCGGGCCCGGAGCAATCCGGCGTCCGGTCCTTCGGCATAAATCACGTAGAATTAAGGCACTATGGCGAAATCCCCTGATTCCAGCAACTCGACAACATCGGCTGCCGACGCTCCAAAGCGCGGCTTGTTTTCCCGCAAGCCCAAGGAAGCCAAGGCCAAGAAGCCGAGCCAGCTGAAGCAGATCGGCGAGGTCTTCAAGATGACCCGCCGCAACGATCCCATCGTTGTGTGGCTCATGCTTCTAGCATTCCTCGGGGTCGTTGCCGTCAGCCTTATTATCGGGCTCCTGCTGAACAACTGGGTCACGGGGCTCATCATCGGCATTCCTTTGGGCCTGCTCGCCGGAGTGTTCATCCTTTCGCGGCGTGCGGAGCGGGCAGCCTTCGCACAGATCGAGAACCAGCCCGGCGCCTCCGGTGCCGCTTTGGGAACCTTGCGCCGCGGCTGGATCACCGAAGACCAGCCGGTCGCCGTCAACCCCCGCACCCAGGATGCCGTCTTCCGCGCCATAGGCCGTCCCGGCGTCGTGCTGGTGAGCGAAGGGCCATCCCACCGTGTCAAGCCGCTTGTGGACGCCGAGCGGAAGAAGCTCTCCCGCATCCTCCCGAATGTTACTGTCCACGTGATCGAGAGCGGACGTGGCGAAGGACAGGTCCCCATCAGCCAGATCGCGAAGACCATGGGCAAGTACAAGAACGAGCTCACCAAGGGGGAGGTCAGTGCAGTCAGCAAGCGGATCTCCTCGCTCGGTAATAGGCTTCCGATCCCCAAGGGCATCGACCCCTACAAAGCGCGCCCGGACCGCAAAGCTGCACGCGGGCGCTAAGAACCAAAAGAACCGCCCGGCATCTGGACTGATCAGACGCCGGGCGGTTCGCTGTCTTCAGGGACGCTGTCTTCAGGGACGCTGTCTTCAGGGACGCTACATCCGCACGAGGATCGTATCCATGGCCTTGTCATGCAGGCCGCGCTGATCGGGATCGAAGACAACAGCGGGAATCACGAGGCACAGCAGAAGGGTGCGTACCAAGGCGGGCAACGGCCCTGCCGGCCCCCCGCTGCGCCGGACGACGTGGATCCCTGCGACGCGGTGTCCAATGCTGTAGCCGAGGGTGCCGATAAGCAGGGTTTGCTCCACCGCGAAAACGGCAAGCGTCGCCCATTGGTTGCCGCCGAACGCGAAGTTGCTGATCGCCAGCGCAACCGCCCAGTCAAGGCAAATGGCGAGGATGCGGCGCCCGGCCCTCGCAATGGAGCCCGGGCCGGACTCCGGTAATCCGAGCCGCTCGCCCGGATATTTGGAGATTCCGGACGTGTCCGGTCCCGTGAGCCATGAGCCAAGGTCTTTTCGATCTACCACTGTTCAAGCTTACGGCTTTTAGCGCATAACCCATTCACCGCGGAATGCCCGACGGCGTGCGCTTGGGGATCGCTGTTCGTTCCCTTATTCATGCGGAAGGACCACGTTCCGGAAGGACATAGACTGGCAGTGCGATCGACCAGTAGCGTTTACACAGCAGGCAGTTCTGTAACCTGCACGAAACAAACCTGACACCGCCGGGAAATCCCATTTCCCTATGGTTGGAAAAGTTGCTAGCCGCCGCATCAGGGATACTTTTTTGTATTCCTGCTTTCGGTTTGCGCTGGATCAGAGGGCCTGAGGGGCCTGTTACCTGTTATGCGATAGGAGCATAGATGTTCAAGACTGCGGACGAAGTCCTCAAGTTCATCAAAGACGAAGACGTGAAATTCGTCGATATCCGCTTCACCGATCTTCCGGGCGTCCAGCAGCACTTCAATGTGCCGGCCAAGAGCGTCGACGCTGACTTCTTCGTCAACGGCCAGCTCTTTGACGGATCTTCCATCCGCGGTTTCCAGGGCATCGCCGAGTCCGACATGCAGCTCATCCCTGACGTCACCACGGCTTTCCTCGACACGTTCCGTGTCGAAAAGACCCTCGCACTGAACTTCTCCATCGTGAACCCGCGCACAGGCGACCCCTACCACCGCGACCCCCGCGGCGTTGCCGAAAAGGCCGAGGCGTACCTGGCATCCACCGGCATCGCCGACACCGCATTCTTTGCTCCCGAGGCCGAGTTCTACGTCTTCGACAATGTGCAGTTCGAATCCTCCCCGCACGGTGCCTTCTACCGCGTCGACTCGATCGAAGCTCCCTGGAACACGAGCCGCGAAGAAGAAGGTGGAAACCTCGGCTACAAGACGCCCTTCAAGGGTGGCTACTTCCCGGTTTCCCCGGTCGACCACCAGGCGGACCTCCGCGACGCCATGTGCGTTGCACTCGACGAAGCTGGCCTTGAGGTCGAGCGCTCCCACCACGAGGTCGGCGCCGCCGGACAGGCTGAGATCAACTACAAGTTCACCACCTTGGTGCACGCTGCTGACGACCTGCAGAAGTTCAAGTACGTCATCAAGAACACCGCGTGGGAATACGGCAAGTCCGTCACCTTCATGCCGAAGCCGATTTTCGGTGACAACGGCTCCGGCATGCACTGCCACCAGTCCCTGTGGAACAACGGCGAGCCGCTGTTCTACGACGAGAAGGGCTACGCCGGCCTGTCAGACACCGCCCGCTGGTACATCGGCGGCCTGCTGAAGCACGCTGACGCCGTCCTCGCGTTCACCAACCCGACGGTCAACTCGTACCGCCGCCTGGTCAAGGGCTTCGAAGCTCCGGTCAACATGGTTTACTCGCAGGGCAACCGCTCCGCCGGTATCCGTATCCCGATCACCGGTTCCAACCCCAAGGCCAAGCGCATCGAGTTCCGCGCTCCGGACCCGTCCTCCAACCCGTACCTGGCATTCGCTGCCCAGCTGATGGCCGGCATCGACGGTATCCGCAACCGCATCGAGCCCCCGGCTCCGATCGACAAGGACCTGTACGAGCTCCCCGCCGAGGAAGCCAAGGACATCCCCAAGGCTCCGGGTTCCCTCGAGGAAGCCCTGGAAGCCCTGCGTGAGGACAACGAATTCCTCCAGGCCGGCGGCGTCTTCACCCAGGACCTGATCGACACCTGGATCGAGTACAAGTACGAGAACGAGATCAAGCCGCTCGCACTCCGCCCGAACCCCTACGAGTTCGAGCTCTACTACGGCGTCTAACAAAATCGCCGGGCTAAACACGGTTTAGCTGCTGGATTCCAGCGAAAGGCCGCCCGCAGCGTTTATGCTGCGGGCGGCCTTCCATATGATTTTTCCTGACACGCTAGAATTTCGTGGCCCTCTTATTATCCGAGGCCGTCGAATTCGCGATACATGGTCCATTGGGGACCGGATGCGCTGCCAAAATACCGGCCCTTCTCTAGAAAGCCCGCCTTCGAATAGGCCGCGCGAGCCGGCTCGTTCCGTTCGTGCACGGAGAGTACGACGCCGGACTGGGCACCTTCCAGCCGGGCTGTCAGTTTCCGTGCCTCCCGGATCGCGGCGACTGCGGCGCCGGCGCCAAAGCCCTTCCCCTGCTGTTTCCGGTCGATCAGGAAACCGCGAAGGAGCCAGGCGGAATCGTTGTCATGCCATCCCGCGAGGGTCGCGGCCCCAAGCTGTAACGTCAGGACGCCGACAGCGGCACTGTCCGCTTCGACCACGTACGGCCGCCGGCTATGGTCCCCCAGGCCCATGAGCATCATCTTGAACGGGTCACCGACGAAATCTTCCTGCCCGGCAGCCAGTTCCATCCCCGCGACATCTCCAAGCTTGATGTCCCGGGCGTCATCGTCCAGGTCCTTGAGGGGCACGAGCCATACCGTTCCGAGCATCCCTCGAGCCTAGCGCTATTACTGGCCGTAGAAGTCCTTCTCGAAAAGAGACCGCGCCCGCCGGCTTAGCCGGAGGTAATCTTCCTCGAACACTGCCGCCTGGCCGGGAGCGTACCCGCACCACCGTGCCACTGCTTCCAGGTCCCGCCGGGACGCCGGCAAGACATCTGATGCGCGTCCGGTGCAGATCACGTTGGCTGAACGGATCCTGCTGGCCAGGCGCCAAGCCTTTCGGAACAACTCGACATCGCCCCTTCCGATCAGGCCGAGGGCCTCAATGGCGTCGAGGGCTTGAAGCGTGGAGGTCGTCCGAAGTTCGGGATGCTTGCCGGCATGCTGGAGCTGCAAGAGCTGAACGAGCCATTCGACGTCGCTCAACCCGCCCCTGCCGAGCTTCACATGCCTCGCGGGATCTGCCCCCCTGGGCAGCCGCTCGGCTTCCACGCGGGCCTTGATCCGGCGAATTTCCCGTGCTTCCGTCTCGCCAAGGGACTTGGGGTAGCGGATGGGATCGATGAGGCGGAGGAACTCCGATGCAAGTTCATCGTCGCCGGCCATCGGCTGCGCCCGCAACAAGGCCTGGGCTTCCCAGATCAATGACCATCGGCGGTAGTACTCCGCATATGACTCGAGTGAACGGACCATGGCTCCGTTCTTGCCTTCGGGGCGAAGATCGGCGTCCACGGACAACACCCGCTCGGCGCGGATGGCCGGTTTCAGGGGCTGGGTCAGCAGAGTGGAAATATTGCCAACGATCGCCAAGGCCTGTTGCTGTGCTTCTGATTCACTCACGCCGGGCAAGGAACGGTGGACATACATGACGTCGGCGTCGGAGCCATAGCCGATTTCGCGCCCGCCTTGCCGGCCCATCGCCACCACCAAGACATGGGTCTTGAGGCGCCCGTCGGGCGCTACGATGCTCTCGGCGACGCGGAGCGCGCCGAGGACGGCTGCCCTGTCGGTGTCGGCCAACGCCGCACCGACCTCGTCCTGTTCCAGGAGGCCTGCGCTGTCCGCGATGGCGATGCGGAGGATCTCGCGCCGCCTGATGAGCCTGATGAGGCGCATCGCATTCTCAGGATCTGCGTGCCGGGACATCTTGGATTGGATTTCCTGCCACTGGGCTTCGAATCCGATCGGCGTAAGGTCTTTGTCCGAACCCAGCCAGGCTACCGACTCCGGGGACACTTCCAGGAGATCGGCGATCAACCGGGAGTTCGAGAGCACGTGGCAGAGGCGCTCGGCCGCGGCCTGCGAATCCCGGAGCATCCCGAGATACCAGTGGGTGGTCCCGAGTGCTTCGCTGACACGGCGGAAGGCGAGCAATCCGGCGTCGGGATCTACTCCCTCGGCAAGCCAGCCGAGCAAGATGGGAAGCAGTTGCCGCTGCAAGGCGGCACGCCGGCTGACTCCCGCGGTGAGCGCCTCGATGTGGCGCATCGCGCCCTGCGGGTCGCGGTAGCCCAGGGCGGCCAGGCGGCCTTGGGCCGCTTCCGGAGTCAGGCGCGCGTCTTCGCTGCTGAGCTTGGCCGCGGTGTTGAGCAGGGGCCGATAGAAGATCCTGTCGTGCAATTCCCGCACGGACTTTTTCGTCTTCTGCCACGTGTCGATCAAGGCGTCCGGGTGCGGCCTGCCGGTGGCGAACGGGCCCAGGACAGCCTTGGCGAGGAAACGCAAGGACTCCTGGCTGGTAGGCATGAGGTGCGTCCGGCGCATCTGGAACATCTGGATCCGGTGCTCGAGGACCCGCAAGTACCGGTAGGCGGCGTCGAAGGCGGCGGCGTCCGCACGGCCGATGTAGCCTCCCGCGGACAAGGCGCTGATCGCCGAGGTCGTATCGCGGCAGCGCAGCGTTTCGTCGGACTTACCATGGACGAGTTGCAACAGTTGCACCGTAAATTCGACGTCCCGCAGCCCGCCGGGACCGAGCTTGATCTGCCGTGGTTCCTCGGACGGGGCAATATGGTTGGTGACCCTGCGCCGCATTGCCTGAACCGATTCCACAAAGCCGTCGCGCCCTGCGGATGCCCACACGAGGGGCTCCACGGACTGCTCGTAGCGGGCGCCCAAGTCGGTGTCGCCGGCGATGGTCCGCGCTTTGAGCAACGCTTGGAACTCCCAGCTTTCGGCCCATTTAGCGTAATAGCTCATGTGCGACGGCAGAGTCCTGACCAGTGGTCCCGATTTGCCTTCGGGCCGCAGGTTCGCGTCCACCTCCCACAATCCCGGTTCCGGCCCGGTAGACGAAATAGCGCGCGAGATACCCGAGGCCAGGGCCGTACCAATAGTCGCCGCTTTGGCGTCTTCAAGATCCGGCGCCTCGATCACGTAGATGACGTCGACGTCGGAGATGTAGTTGAGCTCGCGGGCGCCGCATTTGCCCATGCCAATGACGGCAAGCCCGACGCCGGCGATATCGGCGGCGTCGAAACTGGCCTCTGCTTCGGCCCGGGAAACCGCGAGGGCCGCCTCGATGGCCGCTCCGGCGAGATCGGCGAGCTCGGCTCCCACGGCTGGCATGAAGTCTTGCGGGCTCGCGGCACAGAGGTCCTTGATGGCCAGTTCCGTCAGCCCGCGACGGTACGCCGTCCGCAGCGCGGCGTAAGCGGCCGGGCCTGTCACTCCCGCGACAGGCCGGGCAGAACCTGGATCCGCCTTCACGGAACGAAGCAATTTGGTCCGCAACTCACGTGGGTCGGCGGACAACGGTTCGGGGCTGACACGGGCGTCGAAGACATCTAGGTGTTCTGGATGCCGCATGAGGAACTCCCCCAAGGCCTCGGACGCCCCGAGCAAGCGGTACAGAGACTCGCTCCGGTCCGGGTCAGCGCCGGCAAGTTCCTTAAGGGACGGGTGTTTCTCGATCAGCCGGACAAGGGACTGCAGAGCCGTGTCCGGATTGGCGCTCAAGTGCAATCCGGCGAAGAGCGTATCCTCGTCAATGCCCTCCAGTTCGCGTGCAGCAAGGAACCGCTCCCCCTTTTCAAGATCACTGAACCCGGCCGAAATGAGCCGACGGGCTAGGCTCACGCTCACCGCCTAGAGAATGCCCAGGTTGCGTTTGAGTTCGTACGGCGTGACTTGGAGGCGGTAGTCCTGCCATTCGGCGCGCTTGTTGCGCAGGAAATGGTCGAAGACCTGCTCACCCAGGACATCTGCCACCAGTTCGGAATCTTCCATGGCGCGGATGGCGTCGTGGAGGCTCGCGGGCAACGGGGTGTGGCCCATTGCCTTGCGCTCGGCGGACGTCAGCGACCAGACGTCGTCCTCGGCCGCTGCCGGAAGTTCGTAGCCTTCCTCGATCCCCTTGAGTCCCGCACCGAGCAGGACTGCATATGCGAGGTATGGATTGGTGGCGGAGTCGATGCCGCGGTATTCGATCCGGGCCGACTGCCCCTTGCCCGGCTTGTAGAGCGGTACCCGGACCAAGGCAGAGCGGTTGTTGTGGCCCCAACTCAAGTAGCTGGGAGCCTCTCCCCCACCCCAAAGGCGCTTGTATGAATTGACGAACTGATTCGTTACGGCTGTGAACTCCGGAGCGTGCTGGAGGATACCGGCGATGAATTGGCGCGCTGTGCGCGACAACTGGAACTCTGCCCCGGCTTCGAAGAATGCATTCGCATCGCCTTCGAACAACGAGAAGTGCGTGTGCATGCCCGAGCCCGGGTGGTCGGTGAACGGCTTGGGCATGAAGGTGGCGTAGGTGCCCTGCTGGAGGGCTACCTCCTTGATGACCGTGCGGAAGGTCATGATGTTGTCGGCGGTCTGGAGTGCGTCCGCGTAGCGGAGGTCGATCTCGTTCTGGCCCGGACCTCCCTCATGGTGGCTGAATTCCACGGAGATGCCGACGGATTCAAGCATGGTGACTGCAGTGCGCCGGAAATCCTGGGCGACCCCACCGGGAACATGGTCGAAATAGCCACCCTCATCGACGGGAACGGGGACGCCGTTCGGGTCCAGGTCCTGGGACTTCAGCAGGTAGAACTCGATCTCGGGATGCGTGTAGCACGTGAACCCCATGTCCGCGGCTTTCGCCAGGGTGCGCTTAAGGACGTTCCGCGGATCCGCGGCCGAGGGCTCTCCGTCGGGTGTCAGGATGTCGCAAAACATCCTGGAGGTCTGCTCGGTCTCGCCACGCCATGGCAGGATCTGGAACGTCGAGGGATCAGGCTGGGCAAGCATGTCCGACTCAAAGACCCTGGCGAGGCCTTCGATGGCCGAACCATCGAAGCCGAGGCCTTCCTCGAAGGCGCCTTCGACCTCGGCGGGCGCCAAAGCCACGGATTTCAGCGAGCCAACGACGTCCGTGAACCACAAGCGTACGAAGCGCACATCTCGCTCTTCGATAGTCCGCAGAACGAACTCTTGCTGGCGGTCCATGGGGCCTCATTTCCGGGTCAACGTCCATGCCGCGGTTCAGGGAATCGAAGCACGCGGCAACTCAGCATTCACTCTACTAAGCATTCGGGCCGAATGGCTGCACGACGGTCCGCGTAACACAGCGTTTACAAATGCAGGGGGCCCGGGCTGCGGTGGCTAGCACGGGCAGTACCGCATACGCTCTATTCATGGCCTCAAGCAACAATTCCGATCCAAGCATGCCCACCGAAATCTCCGCTCCCTACGGCACCGGACCCGTCGCCGGAAATCCGTCCGGCGGACTGGTACCGAAACCGGCCGCGAGGGTCCGCATCCACCACCTCCAGCAAGCCAAGGCCAAAGGCGAGCACTTCGCGATGTTGACCGCCTATGAGCAATACACGGCCGAGATCTTCGACCAGGCAGGCATCGACGTCCTGCTGATCGGCGACTCGGCCTCCAACAATGTCTTCGGGAACGAGACCAGCATCCCCGTAACCGTCGACGAGCTCCTGCCGCTCTCCCGGGCAGTGGCCCGCTCGGCAAAGCGGGCGCTGGTGGTGGCAGACCTCCCCTTCGGCAGCTATGAAGTGTCCCCCGAACAGGCGGTCGCGACGGGCGTCCGTTTCCTCAAGGAAGGTTTGGCGCACGGCGTCAAGATCGAAGGAGGGGCCTTCTACGCGGGAACGGTGCGGGCCATGGTCCAGGCAGGCATCCCCGTGATGGCACATATCGGATTCACGCCGCAGAGCGAACATTCCTTGGGCGGCTACCGGGTGCAAGGACGCGGCGACGACGCAGCACGTTTGATCGAGGACGCGCGAGCGCTATCAAACGCGGGCGCATTCTGTGTGCTGATGGAAATGGTTCCGGCGGAGACGGCCGCCGCCGTGGATGCCGCGATAGATGTTCCGACGATCGGGATTGGGGCTGGAAGCGCCACGACCGGCCAGGTGCTCGTCTGGCAGGACATGGCCGGGCTGCGCGGAGGAAAGATGGCAAAGTTCGTCAAGCAATACGCGGACTTGCGCACCACGCTCGACGAGGCGGCAAGGGCGTATGCCGAAGACGTCAGATCAGGGCAGTTCCCGGGACCCGAACACTCGTTCTGAGGACTAGGCGCATTCGTTCCGGGAGTCAGTCGTCGTCGTCCTTGTCCCAGGCATCGTTGCGGGCTTTGACCTTCTCCATGGCGTGCTCGGCTTCCTCGCGCGTCTTGTAGGGGCCGATGAGCTGCGTCCAATCCGACAATGCGTCTTCTTCGACCTGGTGGGTCTGGACGTTGTACCAGTATTCCGCCACTGTTCCTCCTCATGAATCCACGCCGTAACGTAAGCTGCGCCCTTGTCCTTTGACGGGGCATTGTTACTTGCGTCTCGTGCGTGCCTTATATGATCAATCTATGCCTTCCCCCGCTCTGACCGCACCCATCGGCACGCTCACCCAAGGAACCGTCAGCCCGCCGCTGGCCGTTCCGGCGTCTATCCCGCGTCCGGAGTATGTGGGTAAGCCGGGCCCGGCCAAATTCACTGGATCCGAGGTCAAATCCGCGGAAACGATCGAGAAAATCCGCATCGCCGGCAAAATCGCCGCCCAGGCAATCGTGGAGGTCGGCAGGAACATCGAGCCGGGAGTCACTACCGACCAGCTGGACCGAATCGGCCACGAGTTCCTCGTGGACCACAAGGCCTATCCGTCGACGCTCGGATACCGGGGCTTTCCTAAATCCTTGTGTTCCTCGCTGAACGAAGTCATCTGCCATGGCATTCCGGACAGTACGGTTGTGCGGGACGGAGACATCCTCAACATCGACATCACGGCATACATCAATGGCGTCCATGGCGATACCAACTACACCTTCCTGGTGGGGGACGTGGACCAGGAGTCCCGCCTGTTGGTCGAACGCACCCAGGAATCGCTTAACCGGGCCATCAAAGCCGTTGCTCCGGGCCGCGAAATCAACGTGATCGGCAGGGCGATCGAGTCCTATGCGAAGCGCTTCGGTTACGGTGTGGTCCGCGACTTCACCGGCCACGGAGTCGGGGAGGCTTTCCACACGGGACTGATCATTCCCCACTACGACGCCGCACCGGCCTACAACACCGTCATCGAGGCCGGCATGGTCTTCACCATCGAACCGATGCTCACGCTGGGGACCATCGAGTGGGATATGTGGCCCGACGACTGGACAGTGGTCACCCGCGACCACAAGCGGACTGCGCAGTTTGAACACACCCTGTTGGTCACCGAGACCGGTGCCGAAATCCTGACCCTTCCTTAAGCTCTCCGGAAGCCACCAGCAGCTAGCCACGCTGCCATATGCCCATCCTCCAGCCAAGAACGGAAACGCATTGACCAAGAAGGACGAGAAAATCCACAAGAACGGCCCGCTGATCGGCATCGACGTTGGCGGCACCGGCATCAAGGGCGGCATCGTCGACCTCAAGAAGGGCAAGCTTATTGGGGACCGGCTTCGGATTCCCACCCCGCAGCCAGCGACGCCGGAGTCCGTCGCCGAGGTTATCGCCCAGATCGTCGAGGAACTGTCCGAGCGTTCGGACGCCCCCGCCAAAGGTGCACCTGTGGGAGTCACCTTCCCCGGAATCATCCAGCACGGCGTTGTCCGCTCCGCCGCGAACGTTGACAAATCGTGGCTCGACACAGATATCGATGCACTGCTCACAAAGCGGCTGGAACGTCCCGTTGAGGTCATCAACGACGCCGACGCCGCCGGCCTAGCGGAAGCCCGCTACGGCGCCGGCGAAGGAGTCGACGGCACCGTCCTCGTCATCACCCTCGGTACAGGAATCGGCTCGGCGTTCATTTTCAACGGGCACCTTGTGCCCAATGCGGAACTCGGCCACCTTGAGATCGATGGACACGACGCCGAGACGAAGGCCTCGGCAGTTGCGCGCGAGCGTGATGGCTTGAGCTGGGAAGAGTACAGCGTCTTGCTGCAGCGTTACCTCTCCCACGTTGAGTTCTTGTTCTCCCCCGAACTCTTCATCATCGGAGGAGGCATCTCCAAACGTTCGGACGAATACTTCCCGCACCTGAAGCTGCGTACTCCGATTGTCACGGCCGAGCTAAAGAATGACGCCGGAATCGTGGGAGCCGCCCTTGATATCGCGCTGCACCACAAATTGACGAAGTAGCAGGGCTGGATGCCGGTGGTGGCTTCGGCTTCCCCTCCGTTGCCACCACCGGAGCTATAAGGTGCTCTTCTCGGAGCTCTTGCCCTTGGCCGACTTGGCTGCGGATTCCGCCTCGTGGCGGAGGAGCGAAATCGCCGCTTCGAAGTCTTCGAGCGATTCAAAGGCTTGGTAGACACTGGCAAATCGAAGGTAGGCGACCTCGTCCAGCTTTTGGAGCGGACCGAGGATGGCGAGCCCGACCTCGTGGGCATCGATCTCCGCTGCCCCGGAGGAACGGATGTTCTCTTCGACTTCCTGGGCCAGCATCGCGAGGTCGTCCTCGGTCACGGGCCGGCCTTGGCATGCTTTCCGGACGCCGTTGATGATCTTGATACGGCTGAAGGGTTCGCCGACACCCGAGCGCTTGATCACGGACAGGCTGGTGGTCTCCACGGTGGTGAAGCGGCGGCCACATTCCGGGCATTGACGACGACGCCGGATCGCCGAGCCGTCGTCGGCCATCCGGCTATCCACAACGCGTGAGTCAGGGTTGCGGCAGAACGGACAATACACGCTGGGCCTCCCCTGAGTTGGACTTCCCGCACCAGTTTACGGCTACATAAGCCCTAATGACAAGATTGTAACTACTAGATGTAGTGGTCAGCACCCATACATGTAGTGGTCAGGACCCGCCGAAGCGAATCTTGACGGCGTCGCCGTGGCCTGGCAGGTCCTCTGCGTCGGCCAAGCTCACAATGTGCTTGCTGACCTGCTCCAATGCCCCCTTGTCGTAATTGATGACCTGGATGGCGCGGAGGAAGGTCGTTACGTTCAGGCCGGAGGAGAAAGCAGCCGTACCGCTCGTGGGCAGCACATGGTTGGACCCGGCACAGTAGTCTCCGAGGCTGACCGGACTGTAGTCCCCCACGAAGATCGCACCGGCATTGCGGATCCTTGCCGCAACGGACGCCGCGTCCGCCGCCATGATTTCCAAATGTTCGGCCGCGTAGGCGTCGCAGACCGCGATGCCCTGCTCAAGGTTGTCCACAAGCACTACGCCGGACTGCGGCCCCGACAGGGCCGTATTGACCCGTTCGCTGTGCTTCGTGGTCCCCGCCTGACGGACGAGTTCCTGCTGGACGGCCGAGGCGAGCTTCTCGGAGTCCGTGATCAGGACCGAAGCCGCTTTGGGGTCATGCTCGGCTTGGCTGATGAGGTCCGCCGCCACCAGTTCCGGACGTGCCGTCCCGTCGGCGAGGATGGCGATTTCCGTGGTGCCCGCCTCGGAGTCGATCCCCACCACGCCCTTCACGAGGCGCTTCGCGGTGGCCACGAAAATGTTGCCGGGACCCGTAACGACGTCCACGGGTTCAATGGGTTGTTCGTCCGCGGTGGCCGGAATTCCATAGGCGAAGGAAACGATCGCTTGGGCGCCTCCAATCGCGTAGACCTCGTCGATGCCCAGCAGAGCTGCCGCCGCCAGGATCGTGGGGTGCGGCATGCCGCCGAAGTCCTTCTGTGGCGGAGAGGCCAGCGCAATCGAGGACACGCCGGCCGCGAGCGCCGGAACAACATTCATGATCACGGAGGAGGGGTATACAGCCAAGCCCCCGGGAACGTACAAGCCCACGCGGGCCACAGGCACCCAGTTCTGGCTAACGATGGCGCCGTCCCCAAGCTCGACATCCACCCTCGGGGGGCGCTGGCCATCGGCGAAGCGCCGCGCACGGCTTATTGATTCTTCGAGCGCAGCGCGGACCGCCGGATCCAGGTTTTCAAGCGCTGCGGCGAGGGCCGCAGCGGGAACGCGCGGATGTGACTGTTCCACGCCGTCGAACGCGAGCGCGAACTCACCAAGCGCCGCGAAGCCGCGGGACCGGACGGCCGAAATGATGTCCACGACCTTTTGCTCGGCATCCGCCATTGTCTGATGCTTCGCACGGGGAACGGCGGCACGCAGTTCCGCCATGGTCAGGGAGCGTCCGCGCAGGTCGATGCGGCGGAAGTCCAAAGGCTTTGAAGCGGTATCGGCAGGATTCTCCGGAGAAATGGTCACCTAGACATTTTACGGGGCGGTGGGCCGTGCCTCCTGCTGTTTTCCCATCAAGCCGAAAAGAGTCAGGAGAAACGACACCAAGGCTGTCGCGCCGGGCCACAACAGAAGCACGGCCATGGCCCGTAAGGTGAAGCCTTCATTTCCTCCCGTAGCGGCAGGTCCCCATAGGTGCGCGGCGAGCAGTCCCGCCTGCCAAGCGACGAAAGAGCCGGAGAGCCCACCAACAACTGCTAGCAAGACCCGGATTCCTTGTCCCGGGTTGCTGATTTTCGCATCCAGCAAGACGGCCGTGAGGCACCCTGCGAGGAGCAGGAGGCCGGCGAGCACCAGGTCCCTGGGTAGCCGTCCCGCTACGGCACCGGGATCGGCGAGGCCGGGATTGCCCGAGACCAGGTTCAGGCCTCCCGGCGCCAGGATCCACCACGCCAGGCCCAGCACCAAACCGGCGACGGCCGGCACTGCGAGCCAAAGCCACCGCCAGCGATCCGGCGAGTCCTCGAACTTTGCGGGCACAGGTTCGAGGCGGGCTGAGGTCGGCAGGGTCATGACACAAACATTAACAAACCTTCCTGTATGCCCAACAAGCAATCTCCAAGGCCCCGGCGGAATAGGCTGAAGGAACAAGCGTTAATCATCAGGCCATCCAGGAGGCCGAGGACAGTGGCTTCGGAAAAACCGTCGTTTGAAGCGACCTTCAAGCAAATGTTCCGCCGGCATGCCGCCGGCGTCGCCATCATCACTGCCCACCTCAACGGCAAGCCCTTCGGTTTCACCGCAACGTCCGTGGCTTCCCTTTCGGCCGAACCGCCCAGGTTCACCTTCAACATGTCGCGCAGTTCCAGTTCCTGGCCGGCTGTCGCGAACTCCACGTACATCGGACTGCACATGCTGGGGCTCGAAAACCAGGCACTGGCCGACCGTTTTGCCCGCGGCCGGGAGCGCTTTGAAGGCGACCATTGGGAACCGGGTCCTTTCGAGGTCCCAATCTTGAAGGACGTGGCCGGGTGGCTGATCGGCAAGATCCAAATGCGGCTGTCGTTCGAAAACAACGCGATCGTGGTGGTGGAGGTCGTCGACGGCCTCGTTGGCGAAGACGACGCTCCCCTGCTGTACCACTCCGGCGCCTACAGCCAACCGGTACCGCTCGACTACGAGATCTGACGCCGTCAGTTGTCCAGGCACGTCGGCCCGAGCAGCACCTTCAGGTCGCCGAACAGTGACGGCGTCGGGTTGACGCGCAGATGTACGGGCAGCCCCATGACCTCCACCTTGGAATCCCCTTGGAGGTGGAGCCTGACTTCGGAATTGCCGCGGTGGGTATTCAGCACGTCGCGGAGATCCGTGACCACGGCCTCGGTGGCTTTGTACGTGGGCATCGTGATGACGAGCGGGCCGTTGGTGCTTTCGCTCAAGTCCGGCACGGAGAGCTCCATGCAGTTCAAGGTGACCGCACCGTCGTCGCGCCGCTGAAGCCGGCCCTTGACCACGACGATCAGGTCTTCGGCGAGGACTGATGCAATCGGTCCGTACACCTGGCCGAAGAACATCACCTCGATCGAAGCGCCAAGGTCCTCGATCTCCGCCCGGGCGTAGGCATTGCCGCTTGCCTTGGCGATCCGACGGCTCAGAGAGGTGATCATGCCCGCAATGGTGACGATGGCGCCGTCGTGCGGTCCATCCTCTCCCAGGATGGACGTAATCGACTGTTCCGCGTGCTGGCTCAGGACTCCTTCGAGCCCTTGCAAGGGGTGGTCGGAGACGTAGAGTCCGAGCATGTCGCGCTCGAAAGCGAGCTTGTCCTTCTTCTCCCATTCGGGGAGGTCCGGGATTTCGGTGCTCAATGAAGCTTGCGGCTCTTGGTCATCGAATCCTGCGAAGAGGTCGAACTGGCCGATCGCCTCGTTGCGCTTCAGGGTGATGACCGAATCGATGGCTTCTTCGTGGACCATGGCCAAGGCACGGCGGGGATGGCCGAGCGAGTCGAAGGCGCCTGCCTTGATGAGGGATTCGATGGTGCGCTTGTTGCAAACCACGGCGGGGACCTTCATGAGGAAGTCCTTGAAGGAGGTGTAGGCCCCTTCGCTTTCGCGGGCCGCCACCATTGCCTCAACCACATTGACGCCGACGTTTCGAATAGCCCCCATGCCGAAACGGATGTCGTTGTCCACAGGAGTGAAGTTGAGGCTCGACTCGTTGACGTCCGGCGGAAGCACCGTAATTCCCATGCGCCGGCACTCGTTGAGGTAGATGGCCGACTTGTCCTTGTCGTCCCCCACTGAGGTGAGCAACGCCGCCATATATTCCGGCGCATAATGCGCCTTCAAATACGCGGTCCAGTAGGAAATCACCCCATAGGCTGCGGAGTGCGCCTTGTTGAAGGCGTAGTCGGAGAACGGGAGCAGGATGTCCCACAACGTCTTCACGGCGTCCATGGAATAGCCGTTGTCCTGCATGCCTTGGGAGAAGCCGGCGAATTGCTTATCCAGCTCCGACTTCTTCTTCTTGCCCATGGCACGGCGCAGGATGTCTGCTTGGCCGAGGGAATAGCCTGCCAGCTTCTGGGCAACGGCCATAACCTGTTCTTGGTACACGATGAGGCCGAAGGTGCCGCCCAGGATGTCCTCCAGGGGCTCCGCGAGCTCCGGGTGGATGGGAATGACCTCCTGGATCTTGTTCTTGCGCAGGGCATAGTCGGTGTGTGCGTTGGCGCCCATGGGACCGGGCCGGTACAGGGCCAGGACGGCGGAGATGTCTTCGAAGTTGTCGGGCTTCATGAGCTTGAGCAGCGAGCGCATGGGTCCGCCGTCGAGCTGGAACACGCCCAAGGTGTCGCCGCGCGCCAGCAACTCGTAGGACGCGGCGTCGTCGAGCGCCAGGTTCTCGAGGTCGAGATCAACGCCGCGGTTCATCTTGATGTTCTCAAGGGCGTCCGAAATGATCGTCAGGTTCCTCAATCCGAGGAAGTCCATCTTGATCAGTCCAAGGCCCTCGGACGTCGGGTAGTCGAACTGCGTGATGACCTGGCCGTCCTGGATACGGCGCATGATCGGAATGACATCGATGATGGGGTCCGAGGACATGATGACGCCGGCGGCGTGCACGCCCCATTGGCGCTTCAGGCCCTCGATGCCCAGCGCTGTCTCGAATACTTTCGCGGCTTCGGGATCCGTGCTGATCAGCTGACGGAAATCCGCCGCTTCGCTGTACCGCTTGGCTTCCGGATTCTGGATGTCGGCAAGGGGGATGTCCTTCGCCATGACCGCGGGCGGGAGTGCCTTGGTGAGCGTTTCACCCATGCTGAACGGGTAGCCGAGCACACGGGAGGAGTCCTTGAGCGCCTGTTTGGTCTTGATGGTACCGTACGTGACGATCATCGCTACGCGCTCGTCGCCGTATTTACGGGTGACGTAGTCGATCACCTCGGAACGGCGGCGATCATCGAAGTCGACGTCGAAGTCGGGCATGGACACGCGGTCCGGGTTGAGGAACCGCTCGAAAATCAGGCCGTGTTCCAAGGGGTCGAGGTCCGTGATGCGCATGGCATACGCCACCATGGAACCTGCGCCTGAACCACGTCCCGGGCCTACCCGGATGCCGTTGTTCTTGGCCCAGTTGATGAAGTCCGCGACCACCAGGAAGTAGCCCGGGAACCCCATCGATGTGATGACGTCGAGTTCGTAGTCGGCCTGTTTGCGCACCTTGTCCGGAACGCCCTTGGGGTAGCGGTAGTCCAGGCCCCTGGCCACTTCCTTGACCAGCCAGGACGTTTCGTCTTCCCCGGGCGGGCAAGGGAAGCGTGGCATGTAGTTTGCGCCCGTGTTGAAGGACACTTCGCAGCGTTCGGCGATCGCCAGGGTGTTGTCGCACGCCTCGGGATGATCGCGGAACAATTCACGCATTTCCTGCGGCGACTTCAAATAGTAGCCGCTGCCGGAGAATGCGAACCGCGAACCGCCATTGTCGTAGGTCGGCTCAAGCAAGGTGGAACCCGACTGGATCGCAAGCAAGGCCTCGTGTGCCTTGGCGTCGTGCTCATGCGTGTAGTGGAGGTCGTTGGTGGCGACAAGCGGAAGGTTCAGTTCTTTGGCCAGCCGCAGCAGGTCCCCGGTGACCCGCCGTTCGATCTCCAGGCCATGGTCCATCAGTTCGCAGTAATAGTTTTCGGCGCCGAAGATGTCGCGGAACTCGGAGGCAGCCGCAAGTGCCTCGCGATATTGTCCGAGGCGGAGGCGGGTCTGGACCTCACCGGAGGGGCAACCAGTCGTGGCTATCAAGCCCTCGGAGTAGGTGTTCAGCAACTCGCGGTCCAGGCGTGGCCACTTTCCGAAGACCGAATCGAGCGAAGCAATGGAGGAAGCCCTGAACAGATTGCGCATGCCCACGTTGTTGTAGCTCAACAACGTCATGTGCGTGTAGGAACCACCACCGGAAACATCGTCCTTGCGCTGGCTTTCGTCGCCCCAACGGACACGTTCCTTGTCCCCGCGTGCCGTACCCGGCGTGACGTAGGCTTCGACGCCGATGATTGGCTTGATGCCCTTGTCGCTCGCCTTTTTCCAGAAGTCGAAGGCGCCGAAAAGATATCCATGGTCGGTGGTGGCGAGGGCGGGCATCCCGAGCCGTTCAGTTTCGTCAAACAGTTCAGTGAGGCGCGCCGCGCCATCCAGCATCGAGTATTCGGTGTGCGTATGCAGGTGGACGAACGAATCATTGCTGGAAGTCACCACAGCAGTCTACCGGCAGCCGTCCGCCCTAAGCGTGGCTGGCTTGCCTATGCGTTGCCGCTTTCCAGGAGGTCCAAGGCGTACTGCAGGTCCGCAGGATACTCACTGGTTACTTCCACCCACTCGCCCGTCCGGGGGTGGGTAAAACCGAGCCTGCGGGCGTGCAGCCATTGGCGCGTGAGTCCCAGGTTCGCCGCCAGGCGCGGATCGGCGCCGTAGGTCAGGTCTCCGGCACAGGGGTGGCGGAGCGCCGAGAAGTGCACGCGGATTTGATGTGTTCTGCCGGTCTCCAGGTGGACTTCCACGAGGGTCGCCTTGCCATACGCCTCAAGGACTTCGTAGTGGGTGACAGACGGGCGTCCATCCTCGATGACGGCGAAACGCCAGTCATGTCCCGGGTGGCGCCCGATCGGAGCGTCGATGGTGCCTTCCAGTGGGTCCGGGAGACCTTGGACGACGGCGTGGTACACCTTGTCGACGGTCCGCTCCTTGAAGGCGCGCTTGAGCACGGTGTAGCCGTGTTCGGTCTTGGCGACCACCATCACGCCGGAGGTTCCGACGTCGAGCCGGTGGACGATGCCGGCGCGCTCAGCGGCACCGGAGGTGGAGATACGGTATCCCGCACCGGCCAGGCCGCCGACAACCGTCGGCCCCACCCAGCCCGGCGATGGATGGGCGGCCACGCCGACGGGCTTGTCGATGACGACAAAGTCCTCATCGTCCAGCAGGATTTTCAGGCCTTCCACGACTTCCTCCACCACTTCCAAGGGGTCCCGGCGTTCGGGCACCGTAACCTCTAACGTCGACCCGCCAACCAGCTTCGCCGACTTCCCTAGAGCGCTTCCCCGAAGGGTCACGTTCCCCTCGGCGATCAGCACAGCCGCCGCGGAACGTGAGATGTCCATGAGCTTCGCCAAACCGGCATCGGCCCTGGTTCCACCCAGTTCTTCCGGCACCTCGAAGTGCCGGGAGGTAGCAGGCGCCTCAGGCATCGGCCGGACCCTCATCGCGCTTTGCGGACTCTGCGTCCGATGCCTTAACGTCCGCCGGCTCGGCATCCGCAGCCTCGGCTTTGCCTGCAGCGTGCGCCGAATGCTGGCGCGATCCGTCCAGGGCGATCCCCCTTAGCGTGAGCAGGCAGATCAATACGACGCCGGAAACCACCGCGGAGTCCGCGATGTTGAAGATCGCGAAATTCGGCAACTGGATGAAATCCACGACGTGCCCCATCGCGAAGGACGGCTCCCTGAACAGGCGGTCCGTGAGGTTCCCCAGGGCGCCCCCCAGCAGCAACCCGAGGGCGAGGGCCCACCAAAAGGAGCCCAGCCTGCGCAATTGGAACAGGATCACTACCGAGACGGCGGCCATGACGATCGTGAAGACCCATGTGACGTTCTCGCCGATCGAGAAAGCGGCGCCGGAGTTGCGGATGAAATACCAGTGCAGGAGCGGCGGCAGCACTGGTATCCGCTCGCCTTCAACCATGGTGCTGGTGACCCACAGCTTGGTCAATTGGTCGAAGGCGTACGCGAAAACGGCGAAGCCCGCGAAAGCCCAGACAAGCGCGGGACGCCACACGTGGGCCTTGATGCGGACGGGCTCGGTGTTGCCGTTGGTTAGCCCTGTGCCGGCGGTTTCTTCTGCGCTCATAGTACTTTCATCCGGGTATCGATGGACTGCTGTGCCTTAACAGGCGAAAGCCGGTGGCCGAGGAATCCCCCAGCCACCGGCTTTCAGAATACTTGCTAGACCTCAGCGGCAGCTTCGCCGACCTCGGGAGCCGCAACGGAACCGCGGGCATCGAGGTCACGCAGCTGGCCTTCGATGTAGGCCTTCAGGCGCGAACGGTAGTCACGCTCGAAGCCGCGGAGCTGCTCCACCTTGCGCTCGAGGACCGAACGCTGCTGCTCCAGGGCACCGAGGATCTTGCGGGACTTGTCCTGAGCGTCGTTGACGAGGCTCGAAGCTTCGATCTGCGCCTCGGCGATGATCTTTTCCTTCAGCTGCTGGCCGTCGGCGACGTGCTTGTCGTGCATCTGCTGGGCCATGGCGAGCAGGCCGGCAGCGGACTCCGCGGAGGGAGAACCGGCTGCGGGGGTTGCAACGGGAGACGCGGCGGCCGGAGCGGGAGCCTGCTCCTTCTTCTTGGCGGCCTCCGCAGCCTTGGCTTCGGCTTCTGCCTTGGCCTGGGCGTCCTTGTCGGCCTTGGCCGGAGCAGGGACCTTCTCGACGACAGGTGCCGACGCTGCGCTGGCGGCAACGGGGTTTCCGCCCTCGGCGAGCTTCTTGCGAAGCTCGTCGTTTTCCTGGTTCAAACGCCTCAGCTCGACGACGATTTCGTCGAGGAAGTCATCGACCTCGTCCTGGTCGTAGCCTTCGCGGAACTTGGTCGGCTGAAAGCGCTTGTTGACAACGTCTTCTGGCGTCAAAGCCATCTGGTCACCTCGTTGGTCTAGTTAGTCAGTAGGCCTTCCGGCCGTTCAAAACTACGGTACCTAAATATCATCTGATTCCCCCAATTCAACACCATCGTGTTGGACCGGACGATTTTATGGACCGGACCGGCGAACCCCAGTTCGTCGGCGCGCGGGCCGAGGCAAAGCTATGTCAGCGTCCAGGCGAATCCCATCGCGATACTGACGACAATAAACATGATCAGGAAGGCCAGGTCAAGGGACATCCCGCCCAGCTGAAGCGGCGGAATGATCCGGCGGATCCGTTTGATGGGCGGATCCGTGACCGAATAGACCACGTGCGCGGCCACGAGCGCGGCGCCACGGGGACGCCACTGGCGCGCGAACATCTGTACCAGGTCGTAGACAAGCCTGATGATGAGCGTGACCAGGAACAGCAGCAATGCGATGTAGATAAGGCCGAAAACAATGCCCACGGTTTAGCTCAGATCTCCTAGTTCGCCATTCTTCGGTCAGTCCCTCTATTCCAACACACAGATGCCAGGCAGGTCGTCCTGCCTGGCATCGATTGCTGTTGGTTCCTAGCTCTGGTTGAAGAACGTTGCCTGCGCTTCGCTGGCCTTCTTGTCATCCCCGAGAACTTCGACGTACGACGGCGACAGGAGGAAGACCTTGTTGGTGACCCGCTCGATGCTGCCATGGAGGCCGAAAACCAAGCCGGCGGAGAAGTCGACGAGGCGCTTGGCATCTGCCTCGCCCATGTCCGTGACATTCATGATCACGGGGATGCCGTCCCGGAAGCTTTCGCCGATAACCTTGGCATCGTTGTAGGAGCGGGGATGGACAGTGGTGATCTGCCTCAGTCCGGAGGCGTCTTCGCGGCTCGAAGCCGCTCGCTTGATAGGTGTCACGGGTGCGCGGTATTCCTCTTCGGCGACAACAGGGGGGACTTCACGAACTACTTCACGTACAGGTGCCGGGGCGCGGCGTTCTTCGCGGTCAATTTCGGAAGGGCGGTCTTCGTCCCTTTGCTGCACCTGCTGCTCAGACTCGTAGTGTTCATCGCCATCGGCGAGCCCAAGATAAACCATTGTCTTGCGCAGTGCGCCAGCCATGCTGGACTCCTATCGTGTCTGCAGTAGGCGGGCCGCCCATGACTTGACATAGCTGAAATCCCGGCCCGTCGCTTCCAATACTTTGACGCTACCCCACGGTCGGACGCGAACCGAGAATATCCGAACCAATTCGCAGGTGTGTCGCCCCGAATTGGACGGCGGCCTCAAGGTCCTGGCTCATCCCGGCCGATATGGCCGCGGCCTCGGGATGAAGCCTCCGCAGCTCCGCGGATATCCCGGCCAGCTTTTCGAACGCCTCTTCGGGACGCGCGCCAAGGGGCGCCACCGCCATTACGCCGGCGAGGCGCAGGCCCGCGGCGCTGGCCACCGATTCCGCGAGGCGTTCGACGTCGGCCGGAACGGCTCCACCTCGGTGGGCACCGGCGTCGTCCTCGAGACTGACCTGGATAAAGCAATCGAGGTCCGCCCGGCCCGTCTCTTCCTGCTGCCGGGCAACCGCCCTGGCCAGGGCCTCCGCCAGCTGCGGACGATCGATCGACTGCACCGAGAATGCGTACTTGGCAACGGACTTGGCCTTATTGCTCTGGAGCTGTCCGATGAAGTGCCATCGGACATCGAGCCGCGCGAGCTCGGCGGACTTCCTGGCGGCTTCCTGGTCCCTGTTCTCGCCCACGTCGGTGACCCCAAGGGCCGCAAGGCGTACGACGTCGGCAGCGGGATGGAACTTCGTGACGACGATGAGCTGCGGTTCCTCATCACGCCCGGCTGCCCGGGTGGCGGAGGAAATCCTCTCCCGCACAGCGGCAAGCCGCCGCTGTAGTTGGGCGGTTCGAGGATCGACGTCGGCAGCGCCGACCTCGGGAAGCGAGTCACTCATGGGTCCACACCAATCCCGCAAAGCGGCCGGTCTGCTGGTTGCGGCGGTAGGAGAAAAGCTGTTGAGTCTCCAAAGTGCACGGCCCTGAGTATTCGATGACGACGTCGAGCGCCTTCAATTGTGCCCGCACCCCTGCTGGGAGATCCAGGGCGGCACTGCCCCATGAGGTGGTTGACCAGGTTTCGGGCACCAGGGCCGCGACCTCCGCGCGAAGTTCCGGCGGTACTTCATAACACCCGCCGCAGATGGACGGACCCAGCCAGGCGCGAATGGTATCTGCGCCGCGCTGCCGCATCCCCACGACAGCGGCGGACACGATATCGGCGGCAACGCCCGGCCTTCCCGCGTGAACAACGCCGAGGACGGACTCACCCTCCCCGGCTTCCCCCACAAGAACCACGGGAACGCAATCGGCGACCATGACGGCAAGGGGTTGCGTCATGGAAACCATGGCATCCGCGGTGGGGGCAGCACCGGCCGGGAGGCCGGCGTCGCGTGCCGGAATGAATGCGACCGCACTCCCGTGGACCTGGTCCATGAATTGGAAATGCCGCCCTCCGAGCCCGGCCGCGGTTTCCAGCCGGGTCCGGCGTGCGAGTACTTCCCCGGGGTCGTCCGCCACGTGCAGTGCAAGGTTGCCTGCGCCTACATCGGAGAAGGCGACCGTGACTCCCGGACGCACTTCCTCCCGCCACCAAAACACTGCTGACTAACTCTCCTGGATCGAGTAAGACGCACCGGTTACTTGAGGAAGTCCGGAACGTCGAGGTCGTCCGTGCGGCTGCCCGAAAGGTCGGGCTCCACGACGGCCGGCAAGTCGACGTCGAAGCCCGAGTCCGCCGGAAGCGCGGAAGGACGCTGCTGGCCCCAGTTGCTCAGGCTCGAAACGCCGACGC
The DNA here is from genome assembly GCA_041360635.1 of bacterium RCC_150. GTDB lineage: Bacteria > Actinomycetota > Actinomycetes > Actinomycetales > Micrococcaceae > Arthrobacter. The sequence goes on from JBFUPP010000003.1 coordinate 236,282, forward strand.
CGGCGGCGACATGCTGCGGGGCCGAATAAGCCGGGGCGGCGGCCGGCGCTGCAGGACGCTCGGGAGCCGGAGGGGCCTGGTGCTGGCCGCCTTGCTGCGCGGCGGGCTGGTTCATGGACGGCGAGGTGGCCTTGACGTCGTCGAAGCCGGCGGCGATGACGGTCACGCGTGCTTCGTCGCCGAGGGCGTCGTCGATAACTGCGCCGAAGATGATGTTCGCCTCAGGGTGGGCAACTTCCTGAACCAGGCGGGCGGCCTCGTTGATCTCGAACAAACCGAGGTCCGAACCGCCCTGAATGGAGAGCAGCACCCCGTGGGCGCCGTCGATAGACGCCTCCAGGAGCGGCGAAGCGATGGCGAGTTCGGCAGCCTTGACGGCCCGGTCTTCGCCCCGGGCGGAACCGATACCCATCAAGGCGGAGCCGGCACCTTGCATAACGGACTTGACGTCGGCGAAGTCGAGGTTGATCAGGCCCGGAGTGGTGATGAGGTCGGTGATGCCCTGGACACCGGAAAGGAGCACCTGGTCAGCGGAACGGAAAGCGTCCAGGACGGAGACGTTGCGGTCGCTGATGGACAGGAGGCGATCATTGGGAATCACGATGAGGGTGTCGACTTCGTCGCGCAGGGCGTCGATGCCGGCCTCTGCCGAACCGGCACGGCGCCGGCCTTCAAACGTGAACGGCCTGGTGACGACGCCGATGGTCAGGGCCCCAAGCGAGCGGGCAATGCGGGCGACGACGGGAGCGCCGCCGGTGCCCGTGCCACCACCTTCGCCTGCGGTGACGAAGACCATGTCGGCGCCGCGGAGGACCTCTTCGATCTCGTCGGCGTGGTCTTCGGCTGCCTGGCGTCCGACGTCGGGATTGGCACCTGCTCCGAGGCCGCGGGTGAGCTCGCGTCCGACGTCGAGCTTGACGTCGGCGTCGCTCATCAGCAGGGCTTGGGCGTCGGTGTTGATGGCGATGAACTCGACGCCGCGAAGGCCGACTTCAATCATTCGGTTAACTGCATTCACGCCACCGCCGCCGATGCCGACGACCTTGATGACGGCCAAGTAATTCTGCGGTGCTGCCACGTTTCGTGCCCCTTGCTTGTGTCCTATAGCGAAACAGATCGAGTCCAACTTGAATCCTTGGACCTTAACCCTCTAGTTGAAGGTTATAGTTATGTCAAGTAACTCCTAAGTGACGGTATGGGCAATGAATCCGACATTCAATGACCGGCTCCGCGTGTCGTCTGAAAGTCCGGAAAATAGCCCACTGCGTCGGCCTGTTACTTCCCGTATGGCCTACTTGGTGAATGGGTGCCGCGGCACGCTGACGTCGTAGACATTTACCGGAACCTTGGGGTTCGGCGGCGCGTTGAGGAGTGCCTGCAGGACCCGCGCCTTCAGCTCCTTCTCGTCCGCGTTCCCCCACACTACGGTCTTGCCGTCGACGAGCTTGAGTTCCACGGCGTCAGGCGACTTTGCCGAGGCACTGGCCATCTTTGCCAGCACATCGGCGGGCAACGTCGCGAGGACGGCCGTGATCGCCTTGAAAAGGCCGGGATTGGTGCCCATGCCATCGATGAGGGGCAAGGGAACGGATGATGGGTCCGGCGTAGAACCAAGCTGGATGCCATCGACGTCGACCATCATGTAGTTGTCGCCGTTCTTGACCAGCGCGACTGGCACGCGTTCGACGACGTGGACGAGTAGCTCTGACGGCGGCCGGGCCTCCGTGCTGACCGAGCGCACTTGGACCAACGGCTTGAGCAAGGCGGCGATCTCGGTGTCGTCCACTTGCGGCAGTGGCTTCCCCTTCACCGGCTCCAGCGCCTTCTGCACGGCGTCCGCCTGAAGGAGCTTCGTACCGTCCACTGTCACGGTGCGAACAGCGAAGACGGGCGAATAGACCGCCCCGGTGATGATTCCCGCGACCAGGACCACGACGACGGCGAGGACGGCCAGCAGCGTGCGCCGGCGCTTGCGCCCCTTGGGCTCCGGGAAGGCGAGGACGTTGTCGCCCGGCTTGCCCTTCTTGCGGCCTTTGCCTACGCCTGCGGATTCTGCGCCGCCCGTGGCCTCCTCAACGCTCCGTTCCGCGCTGATGACCGCAGGACGCGATCCTGCCTGTGGTTTGAAAGTCGGCTTCCGGGTATCAGCCACCCAACAACTCCACGATCCGGGGCCCGTAAGCCGTGACGTCGCCCGCGCCGACAGTCAGGATGATGTCTCCCCCACTTGCCGCGGACACTACCGCCTCAAGCGCTTCCTGCCCGCCAGCCACAAGCCGGCCGGACGGGAGGCGGTCCGTGATGAGCGCGCTCGTAACACCTGGAATGGGGTCCTCACGGGCCGGGTAGATGTCCAGAACCAAGGCCGTGTCCGCCGCTCCAAGCGACTCGGCAAACTCCGCCGCAAACTCCCGTGTACGCGAGAAAAGGTGCGGCTGGAAGAGCACATGAACCTTGTTGTCGCCCGCAACTGAGCGGGCAGCTGACAGGGCGGCACGGACTTCGGTGGGATGGTGCGCATAATCGTCATAGACGCGCACACCCCTCCCCTCCCCCTTGAATTCGAACCGCCGGGAAGCGCCCGTAAAGTGGCCCAAAGCGGCTGCCGCAGACTCCGCCGGCACATCAAGCTCAACCGCGACAGCGAAAGCCGCGGCGGCATTCAGCGCGTTGTGCCGGCCCGGCACCTGAAGGTTAAGTGGGTACTGTGCACCATAGGCTGCTATCCGGACATCGCCTGGTCCCCCATCATGCAGGCGGATGTCGGCATCCTGCGCCGTCCCATAGCTAACCACCCTCGTCGTTCCCGCCGCACGGGTGCGGGCCGCGAGTGCCCGGGCGCCGTCGTCGTCCGCACAAGCAAAAAGCACGCCGTGAGCCGGCAATAGGGCCGCGAAGCTATCGAAGGACGCGTATACCGCCTCAGGCGTCCCGTAGTAGTCCAGGTGGTCGGCCTCTACGTTGGTGACGACGGCTATCAAGGGCCTGTAGTTGAGGAACGACCCGTCCGATTCGTCGGCCTCGGCCACGAAGATGTCCGAGCTCCCATGGGCCGCATTGACCCCAAGGGCCGGCACGTTGGCACCGATGGCGAAGGAAGGATCCAGCCCGGCTTCCTTGAGCAGCACCGCCACCATGGAAGTGGTGGTGGACTTGCCGTGCGTGCCCGCGACAGTCACGACGCGGTCCGTCCCCATGGTCGCAGCGAGGGCCTCAGAACGGTGCAGCACGGGAAGTCCGGCCTCGCGCGCGGCTTCCAGTTCCGGGTTGTCGCTCCGGATCGCGGAGCCGGCGACGACCGTCCGGGCATCGCCGAGGTTCTCCGCGGCGTAGCCGACATGGATGCGCGCTCCTGCGTCTTGGAGGTCCTTCATGACAGGCAGGTCTTTTGCGTCGGAACCGCTCACTGGGACGCCCCGCGCCACCATGATGCGGGCGACGGCGGACATTCCGACGCCGCCGACGCCGATGAAGTGGACGTTGCCCAGGGATTGCAGGCCTACGGGGTTCTGCGTCATTCGGCTACCGCTTCCAGTACCAGGTCCGCCATCCGCTCATCGGCATTCCTGATGCCAAGGTCTCTTGCTTTTCGTGCCATTTCTTCAAGCCGCGCCCGGTCCGTCAGCAACGGAATCAGCTCCGCCTCAAGCCAATCGGGCGTCAGCGCGGCGTCCTCGACCAGGAGAGCGGCACCGGCTTTGACCAGCGAAGAAGCGTTCTTCGCTTGCTCGCCGTTCCCGATAGGCAACGGAACAAAAACCGCAGGGAGGCCGACGGCCGCTACCTCACTGACTGTCGCGGCACCGGCACGGGCAAGGAGGACATCCGCGGCCGCGTAGACGGCTTCCATGCAGTCCACGTATTCGACCTGGCGGTATCCGTCCGCGGCAAGCGGGGCGCCGTCATCGTTCGTTACCGACTTGCCTCGTCCGGTGATGTGGAGGGTCTGGATGCCAGCCTTCGACAAGGCCGCGACCGCACCGGCAATGGTGCGGTTGATACTCTGCGCTCCCGAGGAACCACCTGTCACGACGAGGGCAGGCCGCGCGGCATCCAAGCCCAGTGATTTCCTGGCCTCCGCTCGTGCCTCGGACCGGTCCAAAGCGGCGATGGCCTTGCGCATGGGCATTCCGACGTGTCGGGCGTTCGGAAGCCTTGTCCCGGGGAAAGCCACGGCGACATGCTTGCTGAACATCGCCCCTACCCGGTTCGCGAGCCCCGGGCGCGTGTTCGCCTCGTGGATGACAATGGGGATCTTCCTGCGCCACGCCGCGAGGTACATCGGGGTGCAGACGTACCCGCCTACGCCCAGAAGGACGTCGGCATGTGCGTCGTCGAGGATCCGTCCGGCCTGCTTGACGGCCGCAGAGAGCCGGCCGGGCAGCCTCACCAGGTCCGCCGAAGGCTTTCGGGGAAAGGGCACCCGGTCAATCGTTGCCAGTTCATATCCCGCGGCGGGGACCAACCGCGTCTCCATCCCGTTAGGGGTGCCGACAGCCAGGATGCTCGCATCCGGGCGCAGCGCCTTGAGGGCATCGGCGACGGCGAGCAAAGGGCTGATATGCCCGGCAGTGCCACCGCCTGCAAGGACCACCGACAAGGGTTTGGGATCGGGCTGGGCTTCTGGTTCGGGCTGGGCTTCTGGTTTGGGCTGGGCGTCTGGTTTGGGCTGGGCGTTCGGCTGGGAGTTCATGGAGTGCTATTTACGCTTTCGTGCGGATTTGGCGTGCCACCAGCGCTTTTTCGCGGGGTTGGCAGGTGCCAATTGGGCGCGGGCCAAAGACAACACTACGCCCACGCCACACAGCGACATGACCAAGGCCGAACCGCCGTAGGAGATGAAAGGGAGCGGCACGCCGATCACGGGGAGCAGACCGGCCACCATCGCCATGTTGATCGCGGCCTGGCCGAGCATCCACGCCATGATCGAGCCGCCCAGCACGCGCGCGAAGAGGTCTTCCTGCTGGCTGACGACGCGGTAGATGGCGACGGCGAGGAGCGCGAAAAGCACCAGGACAACCAGAGTTCCCACGAGGCCGAGTTCCTCGCCAATGACGGCGAAGATGAAGTCGTTGTGCGCTTCCGGGATCCATTGGTATTTCTGCCGGCTTTGGCCGAGCCCCACGCCGAACCAGCCACCGGATGCAAGGGCGTTCAGTCCCTGCTGGCTCTGGAAGCCGATGTCTGCGCCTCCCGCGCAGCTCTGCCCGATCCAGGACGTGATCCGGCACATCCTGTTACCGCTCGTGAATGCCAGGACAAGGGCAGCGGCTGCTGCCACCCCGCCGGCCGCTGCGAAGAGCTTCATGTTGACGCCGCCGAAGAACAACCCAGCCGCCATGATCAGCATCACCACAAGCGAGGTACCGAGGTCGTGGCCCGCGACGATCAGGCCGATGATCGTGAACGAGACCGGCACGATGGGTACCAAGGCATGGGTCCACTTGTCCAGGAGCTTCGCCTTCACGGAAAGCACAGTGGCCATCCAGAGCACCAGCGCGAACTTTGCGTACTCCGACGGCTGGAACGTAAAACCGCCGATCTCGATCCAGTTCTGGTTGCCCAGCACCCTCTTGCCGATAATGAGCACGAGCCCCAGCAACGCGACCGCGAGGATCACCGCAGGCCATGCGAACCGCTTGAGCCAGAGCACATTCACCCTGGAAAGGATCAGCATCAGTACGACGCCGATGCCTGCAAAAATTCCCTGTTTCGTCGCGATCGAGTACGGTGACTCACCCGCCGCGATGGCTTCCACGCTTGAGGCCGACAGGACCATGATGATGCCGATCGCCGTCAGTGCAAGGGAAGCGCCAAGAATCAGGTAGTAGGTCGATCCGTTCCGGGACGTGCCGCTTCCCTCGAGGGTGGTCCAGAAAGTGGAAATACCTGAACGCACGCGCGCAAGGAGCGGGGGTCGAGCCTGGCCGACGGCGCGTCCGGCGGGCCTTGCCTTGCCGGGCCGGGACTGCCCCTCCCGGGTGCGCGTGGGCGTGCTGACCATTGTTACTCCTCGGTGGTCTGTGCCTGGCCTTCCACAAGCTCGCGAACTGCCTGGATGAAAGCATTGCCACGATGAGCGTAGGAAGAGAACTGGTCCATGGAAGCAGCTGCCGGGGCCAGCAGCACAGTATCGCCGGAAACGGCGAGCCTGGCTGCGGATTCAACAGCATGGGCCATCACAGTGTCGCCGAAGATGGGCGACGACTCCGTGGCGGCACCAGTTGAATCGGCGGGCTGCACCATTTCAGTGTCGCCCTTCGGCTGCCCGATCACGGGCACATCCGGTGCGTGTCGCTTGAGGGACGCTTCGAGGCTCGCAGTGTCTGTTCCGATCAGCACCACCGCTTTGAGCCTCTGGACGTGGTCCTTGACGAGTTCGTCGTAATCGACGCCCTTGGACAAACCGCCCGCGATCCAGATCACCTTGTCAAAGGCCGCCAGGGCGGCCGAAGCTGCGTGCGGGTTCGTGGCTTTCGAATCGTTGATCCAAAGCACGCCGCCCTGCTTCGCCACCGGCTGGATCCGATGGTCGCCGGGGAGGTAGTTCCGAAGTCCTTCGCGCACCGCCCCCGCTTCGACGCCGTATGCCCGCACCAAGGCGGCCGCGGCGAGCGCGTTGGCCACCATGTGCCGGGGCGCGGCCGGACCGAGGTCTGCCAGCGAGGCCAGTTCCTCGGCGGAAGTCCTGCGCTCTTCGATGAATGCCCGGTCCACCAGCAAGCCGTCGACGACGCCCAGCATGCTTACCGCCGGCGTCACCGTGGTGAAGCCGACGGCCCGGCACCCTTCGACGACGTCGGCGTTCTCCACCATGCGCTCAGTCTCGATCTGCTCGGCGTTGAAGATGCACGCCTTCTGCGTGTTCTCGAAGACCTTGGCCTTGTCAGCGAGATAGGCCTCGTAAGAGCCGTGCCAGTCAACATGGTCTTCGGCGACATTGAGGCACACGCTCGCCACTGGGGAGAGCGACTCACTCCAGTGCAACTGGAAGCTGGAGAGCTCGACGGCGAACGCGTCGTACTCCACCGGGTCCCTCAGTGCATCGAGGATCGGGGTTCCTACGTTTCCCACGGCGATCGCCTTCAGGCCCGCCGCCTGGAGCATGGCCTCGGTCATGCCCACCGTAGTGGTCTTGCCGTTCGTGCCGGTGATGGTGAGCCAGTCCGCCGTCTTGCGCCCCTTGCGTTCACGGAGGCGCCAAGCCAATTCGACGTCGCCCCAGACGGGCACGTGCGCCCGTTTGGCGGCTGCCAGAAGGGACTGGTCGGGCCGCCAACCCGGTGAGGTCACCACGAGTTCAGCCTTCTCGCCATCGACCAGGGGCAACTTCTGGACGGCGTCCTCGCCCAAGAGGACGCCGGCGGCTCCCACGATCTTCAGGGTGTCCGCTTGTGCGAGAGCTTTGGCGCTTGTGGCCGCGTCGACGACGACCACGCGCGCCCCGAGTTCAATTAATGTATCCGCGGCGGCGAAACCGGAGACGCCGATGCCCGTGACGACGACGCGCAGGCCTTTCCATTCGGAATCCCAGCTGACCAGGTCCTTGAGACGGTCAGCAGGTGAAGGCTTCGTTTGAGGACTCACGCTCATAGCAGCACCACCCATTCAGCATAGAAAATTCCCAGTCCCGCGGCCACGAACAGGCCACAAAGGATCCAGAAACGGACAACCACCGTAATCTCGGCCCAACCCTTGAGTTCAAAATGGTGCTGGAGCGGGGCCATCTTGAAGACGCGTTTGCCTTTGGAAACTTTGAAGTAGCCGACTTGGATGATCACGGACAACGTGATGAGGACGAAGAGTCCCCCGATGATCCCGAGGAGCAGCTCGGTACGGGACAGGATCGCGAACCCTGCCACGGCGCCGCCGATGGCCAAGGAGCCTGTGTCGCCCATGAAGATCTTCGCGGGAGACGTGTTCCACCAGAGGAAACCCACCAAGGCGGCGCTACAGATGGCTGCCAAGAGCGCAAGGTCAAGCGGGTCGCGAACGGTATAGCAACCGCTTCCGGCCTCGCGCGGGGAACCGCAGGCTTGGTTGTTCTGCCAGATACCCATGATGGTGTAGGCGCCGAATACCATGATCGAGGCGCCCGCTGCGAGACCATCAAGTCCATCCGTCAGGTTCACCCCATTGGTCGCCGCGGTGACGATCAGGTTGGACCAGATCACGAAGAGGATGGCTCCGAGCACGGTGCCTCCGAACGCAAGGTTCAGCCAGGGAATATCCCGCACGAGGGATATCTGGGTGGAGGCCGGAGTAATCCCGTCCGCGTCGGGAAAGTTAAGGACAAGGACTGCGAAGACAATGCCCACGAATGCCTGGAGGATCAGTTTCGCCTTGGCGTTGAGCCCGAGGCTGCGCTGCTTGGAGATCTTGATGAAGTCGTCGAGGAATCCGACGAATCCCATACCCACCATGAGGAACAGCAACAACAGCCCCGAAGCGGTGGGCCCGGGGGACCGCGGGTTCATCATCCACATGATGAAGTGCGTTACTCCGTAGGCGATCAGCACGGCGGTGACCACCACGGTGCCTCCCATCGTGGGAGTTCCGCGCTTGGTGTGGTGGGAGGTGGGTCCGTCGTCGCGGATGAACTGGCCGTAGCCCTTGGTGACGAGGAAGCGGATGAAGAGCGGCGTTCCGATCAACGCTGCCAAGAGCGCGACGCCGGCGCCGACCAACAGTGCAATCACAGCAGCTTGTTCCCTTCATTGGCGGCAACTACAGCCGCGGTGCTCCCGCTGGTCCCGGCCTGTGGGGCTAATGCTATCCGATCCCCCAGATGCCTCAGTCCGACCCCGTTCGAGGATTTGAAGAGCACCAGGTCCCCCGGCTCAAGCTCGGCCTGCAGGAGTTCGTAGGCTTCATCCGCAGTCTCCGCGAAACTGCATTCGTTGCCCCAGGAACCTTCCTGGATGGCCGAAATGTAGAGTGCCCGCGCTTCCCGCCCTACGACGACGAGCCGGGAGATGTTCAATCGCACCACTTGGGTGCCCACCGCGGTGTGTTCGCGGATCGAGTCTTCGCCAAGCTCCAGCATGGCCCCCAGCACGGCCCAAGTCCGGCGTCCCTGGCCAAGGTCCGCGAGGGTCCTAAGGGCGGCACGCATTGATTCGGGGTTGGCGTTGTATGCGTCGTTGATGATGGTGACGCCGTCCGCCCGTTCGGTGCGTTCCATCCGCCAGCGGCTGGCGGGCAGCTGGGCACTCAGAGAGGAGGCGATCTCGCCGGCAGGGATACCTGCAGCGAATGCCGCGGCGGCCGCCGCGAGGAGGTTGGTGGTGTGGTGCGCGCCGATCAGCTTGCTGCGCACTTCATGGGAGGGACCGCCGTCGGGCAGCACCAGGTCGAAGACCGGGTTGCCGTCCGCATTGACTCCGGCGTTCCGCGCTTCCACGACAGAACCGAGCGCACCGCTGGCGGAGGTTCCGAGGAGCTGCGCCCGGGTACGGGCGGCCATGGCGGCCACCCGCGGATCGTCGAGATTGATCACCGCGGTGCCGTTTTCGGCAAGGGCTTCGACAAGTTCGCCCTTGGCTTTGGCGATGTTTTCCACGCCGCCGAACTCGCCCGCGTGGGCGGTGCCGACACAAAGTACGACGCCGATGTCCGGCCGGACCATGTCCGCCAGGTACTTGATGTGCCCGATTCCCGTGGCCCCCATCTCAATGACGAGGTATCGGGTCCCGGTGTCGGCTCCAAAGACCGTAAGGGGCACTCCGACTTCGCCGTTATACGAACCTTGGGGCGCAACTGTGGCGCCGGATCGGGACAGAATCCCTGCCAGCAGGTCCTTGGTGGTGGTCTTGCCCGCGGAGCCCGTGATCCCGATGACCGTAAACGGCTCGCCTTGGGACTCGCGGACGGCACGTATCCGGCGGACTGTCTCCGCGGCCAACGCACCCATCGCCAGCACCGCGTCATCGACGATGACCGCCGGATATGGCGTACCGTCCTCGTTGGATACCTCGCGCTCGGTCAGCGCGAGCACTGCCCCACCGGCGAAGGCGGCACCGACGAAGGCATGTCCGTCGGCGTTTTCGCCGGGCTTGGCGACATACAGGGATCCGGCAGTCGCCTCGCGGGAATCGGTGACGACGGAGACCGGCACGATGTCCGGGTCCGCTGCCAATCGGCCGTTGGTAATGAGGGCGATTTCCGCCGCAGTTAGTGCAATCATCTCGGTCTAGGACTCTATCCGCTCGTCCGTGGAAACTTTGAATCCCCTTGCTGTCAAGGCAGACCTCAGCTCAACCCTGTCATCGAGGGCAAGGTTGATTCCCTTCACTTCCTGCCAAACTTCGTGGCCACGTCCGGCCACCAGGATCGTGTCCTTTTCGGTAGCGAGCTCCGCGGCCCGGCGAATGGCCGCCTCGCGCGGGTATGCCTCAAGGATTTCGCAGTCCAGGTTTTCGGATTCACGGGCTGCCCGCGCTCCGGCAATGACCTCCGAGCGGATGGCCTCGGCGTCCTCGTCGTGGGGATCGTCGTCGGTAACGATCACGACGTCGGCAAGCCTCGCGGCGATTGCGCCCATCGTGGGGCGCTTGCCTTGGTCCCTCTGGCCGGTGGCCCCGAAGACGACGATGACACGGGAGCCGGCCTCCTTGGAGCGGACTGCCTCGAGTGCCCTGGCCAGCGCGTCCGGATTATGTGCGAAGTCGACGACGGAAGCCGGCGCCTCCGAGATCAGCTGCATTCGGCCAGGGACAGCGACGGTGAATGGATCCTGCTGGTCCAAGGCTGCTTGCAACGACCGGGGGTCGACGCCGGATTCGAGCACCATGATCGTAGCGAGGGCGGCGTTGGCGACATTGAAGGCTCCGGGGAGTCCGGTGTGCACGCGGAGGACGGCGCCATCTCGATGGCGCAGTTCGAAATCGGACCCGAGGCCGCGCTGGCTGCTGGTTTCCACGACCCAATCGGCGTCCGTGGTTCCCGCCACGGACAATGTAGTGACTGGAATCGATGTTTCCTTAGCGAGCGTGCGTCCCCACGCGTCGTCGACTGTCACGACGGCGCGTTGGGCGCGTGCGGCGGTGAAAAGCTCGGCCTTGGTCCGGAAGTACTCTTCCATGCTGCCGTGCAGGTCGAGGTGGTCCTGGGTCAGGTTGGTGAAGCCGGCGACGTCGAACGTGACCGCGTCCACGCGATGGAAGGACAGCGCATGGGAAGAAACCTCCATGGATGCAGCCTCCAGCCCGCGCTCGCGCATCAGGGCGAGGAGCGCGTGGATATCAGTTGATTCCGGCGTCGTCAGAAGGCTCGGGATGGCTTCCCCGCCGGCCAGGATTTCGATGGTACCGATGAGACCCGCAGTCTTTCCCAGGGCGCGGAGGAGGGAGTTGATGAAGTACGTGGTGGTGGTCTTGCCGTTGGTACCGGTGACGGCGAAGAGGGTTGGCGAAGCCTCGTCGCCGGACTGGCTTTGGTACACGAATGCGGCGAGCCGCCCGACGACGGCACGTGGATCCGGGACGACCAGGACTGGAACCGGTAGGCCGTCCGCGAGGGCCAGTTGCCCGGCGCCTTCCTCATCGGTCAGGACAGCGACGGCCCCGGCGGCGACAGCCTCGCTGGCGAAGGCGGCGCCGTGCCGGTTGCTACCCGGCAAGGCCACGTACAGGTCCCCCGCTTCGACGCTTCGCGAGTTCAGCGAAACTCCGGTGACGTTCAGATCCCTGGAATCCGCCGGGAGTGCGATGCCGAGGGATGCGGCGATGGATTCGAGGGAAACAGGCGCTACCGAGGCAGGGCGGAACCCGGATTTGCTCGCGGCCGGCGCGTTCCCTGTGGGGATCGACGCGGCGTCATTCTGCTCTGACAAAGGGGTCTCCGTTGGTGCTCGTAAAACCGGCCGCGCGGGAGCTGCAGGCTCCCGGGCGCGGCCCGGATGGATCAGGATAAGGGCCGGACAGATGCCCAATAAGCTTACTTGGCGTATTGGGGCAATCGTGCCGGCGTGCCAGTGGACGGCGGAACGTTGTACGTACGCAGGACCTGTCCCATGACCGATCGGAAGATCGGCCCCTGCGTGATGCCGTAAATGCTGCCTTTGGGTCGCTGAATCACAACCTCAACGATGAACCGCGGGTTCTCCATCGGGGCCATGCCCACTATGGAGGCCGTGTAACCGTCAAACCCCGGCAACCCGTCTTCCCGCGGTGCCTGCGACGTGCCTGTCTTGGCACCAACGCGGTAACCGTCGATCGCGGCATCCTTGACTTCGCCTTCGGTGACATTGCTCTCCAGGATGTCCCGGATTTGTTGGGCAGTCTCTTTGGACACAACCTGCCGGGAGTCCTTGGCCGGGGCTTTCTCCTCGACTCCATCGGCCCCGATGTAGCCGTCGATGAGCCGTGGCTGCAACATGACTCCGCCGTTGGCGATGCTCTGGTAGGCCCTGACCGTTTGGAGGGTCGATTGGGATACGCCCTGGCCGAACAGCACCGTGTACTGCTGGCGATCGTCCCACTGCTCGGGCTTGGCAAGGATGCCGGTCGCCTCGGCCGGAAGACCGATATCGGGCGCTTCCCCGATGCCAAAGCGCTGCAGGTAGTCGTAGCGTTGCTGTTTGCTGAGCCGGCTTCCCACCATGACGGTGCCCGTGTTCATTGAATAGCCAAGGATGCCAGCCAACGTCCTTTGTTCCGTACCGTGGTCAAAGGCGTCCGTGAAGGTCTGGCCGTCGATGGTGACCGCCGGCGGAATGGTGAAGGTGTCCAGGGGGCTGGACTTTCCCTCCTGGATCGCGGCCGAAGCCGTGATCATTTTTTCCACCGACCCGGGTTCGTAAGCGGCGGTTACGGAACGCACTCCCCTGTCTTCCGGGGCCACCTTGCCAGGGTCATTGGGGTCCGGAGCATTGGTGTCCGCCATAGCGATGAGGTTGCCGGTCTGGATGTCCTCGACCACTATCGAGCCCCATTGGGCGTTCAGCTGGTTGACCTGTGTTTGGATGGCCTGCTGAGCGAAATACTGGATGTCCGTGTTGAGCGTCAGCTTGACGTCCTTGCCGTTGACCGCGGGGGTTAGCTGGTCAGTCGCCACAGGGATCCGAAGGCCATCGGCCCCGATCTCGAACACGCGTTTGCCATCGGTACCCCGGAGTACGTTGTCTTGCGTCTGTTCGAGGCCTGCTTGGCCAGTGGTGCCGTCCTTGAGGAAGCCGATGACCCCGCCTGCGACGCTCCCGTTAGGGTAGACGCGCTTGCTGACACCTTCGGACACGATGCCGGGAATGTGCAGCTTGGAGATCTGGTCTTCGACCTCGGGCTTCACTTCCTTTGCCACAACGTTGTACTTCTTCGTGCCCGTCACAGCCGTTGTGACCTGGTTGGCGTCCATCTCCAGGGTGCCGGCGAGCTCGGATATGCCCTGGGCACGAGAGATCGTGTCAATGTTCTCGGTCTGCTGGTTGTAACGCTGGAACTCATCGGTGCTCGTGTTCACCGTCTGGTCCACCACGATGTTGTAACGGATCACGCTACTGGCCAGCACTGTCCCATTGGCATCGAGGATCTTGCCGCGCTCCGCAGGCAGGGTAGTGGAGGTCAGCCTGTTGTTGTAGGCCGCCTCAGCCATGCCGCCGACATCCAGCCCCTGGACCAGGAACAGCTTGCCACCCACCACCAGCAACAGGGTCAACATAATCCCAAGGCCAAGGCGCAGGCGTCTTGTCGCCCCCGGCGTTCTCTTGTTCTTCGATTTGCCGGTGTTCTGCACCACGTTGAGTCCTTGCTGTTTACCTGGAAATCAGTTCGGCTGGCGGCTACTGCCCGGGAACCTTCTGTTGCGGTGCGGGAACGGAACCACCGTGAAGATCCACGGCGGCCGGTTTGGCTGATGCAGGTGCCGCGGGACTAGCCGCGGGTGTTGTCGGTGCCGCCGAGGGTGCCGCAGCCGCCGAGGCTGTCGGGGCCGGCGTCGTGCCCGGAGTTCCAGCGGCCTTGCTGTTGTCGGAGGGATCCTTGCCTGTAGCCGGAGCCACAATCCTGATCTGGCCTGAGACCTCGGGCGCGGCGATGACGGCCCCGGGATTCTGTCCCTTGGCTGCCGGCGTCGCTTTTCCTGTGACGGTGAGGTTGTTCAGGTCGATCTGGCCTGTGGCAGTGGAAGCTACCATTCCCAATTCTGTGGCCTTGGCGGCCAGATTCTGGGGAGCCTGGTAATTCTGGACCTGCTGTGTCAGATCCTGGTTCTCCTTGGTCAGCGATGCTTGGTTGCTTTTCAGCGTCACAAGGTCGTACTGGGCCGTTGATACCGAGATGTTCAGGACGAGGACGGTGATCAAGGCTGCCGCGAGCACGGCAAAGCAAAAGACGACGAACGGCGTGCGGCGCCTACCCGGCGTGCCTTGCACGAGGGAGAGCGGCGTGCGTGTTTTCCGGGGGGCATCGTGCTCCGGAATCCGGCCCGGCAAGGCTCGCGCGGTGTTCCCCACCGTGGTCGGCAGGATCTTCGCGGCGGCGGTGCTCATGCTGTTCTCCTCGCTTTGATGCGTTCCACGGCCCGCAGGCGGGCTGATGCCGCGCGCGGGTTTTCGGCGATTTCTTGGGTCGTGGGCACTTCCGTGCCCTTGGTCAGGGTCTTGAATTCCGGTTTGTGTTCCTCAAGCTCAACGGGGAAACCGAGCGGAGCGGATGACTTCGAGCTGGCTTGGAAGACGGACTTGACGATCTTGTCTTCGAGGGAGTGGTACGACATCACGACGACGCGTCCCCCCAGGGCGGAGGCCGAAAGGGCCGCCGGCACCGCCCGCTCCAAGACGTCGAGTTCCTCGTTGACTTCGATGCGCAAGGCCTGGAACGTCCGCTTTGCGGGATGGCCCCCCGACTTCGCGGCGCCGGTAGGAACTACAGCCCGGATTTGCTCGACTAGTTCGCCCGTGGTGGCAAACGGCTTGTTCGCCCTGGCGGCGACGATGCGGCTCGCGATCCGGCCGGCGAACTTTTCCTCGCCCCACTTGCGGATAATCCGCACCAGGTCTTCTTCGGAGTAGTTATTAACGACGTCGGCAGCGGTCTGGCCGCGGCTCGTATCCATGCGCATGTCCAGCGGCGCGTCGTAGGAGTAGGCGAATCCCCGTTCGCGCTCATCCAGTTGCAAGGAGGACACCCCGAGATCCATGAGGATGCCGTGCGCCTCCTGAATCCCCAGGTCCTCGAGGACGTCCTCGATCTCGTCGTAGACGGCGTGGACCAGGTCGATGCGTGCGGCAAAAGGCTCCAGCCGTGCGCCTGCGAGCGCCAGTGCCTCTTCGTCCCTGTCGATTCCAACAAGATGCAGGTCCGGGAACCGCTGCAGCATTGCTTCTGAGTGCCCGCCCATCCCGAGGGTCGCGTCGATTACGACCGGTGTCTCGCCGCGCTGGCGCGCTGCTTCAAAACCGGGAGCCAACAAATTGATGCACCGGTCCTTCAGGACCGGCACATGACGCTCGGAGGTCGGCTTTGGTGCGTCTTGCTCGTCCATGCGGCCTCCTCAGTCCTCAATTCCCGGTATTCATCCACTCGGACGGTTACTCCGTCAGCGTGCTTCTTGGGCCGGATCCCCATCCGCGCCTATCCCGGCGTCTGCCTGGCTCCGGGGAAGGTGAGCCAGGAAAACGATGCGCGATGGGCGGCTGGAGATCCCGTCCAAGAAGCCTTGCTGCTCCTACACCGGCTTCTAGATGAACCCGGGAAGGTTGTCGTCGTCGGTTTCCGAGAAGGCGGCTTCCTTCTCGGCCAGGTACTCCTCCCAAGCTTGGGCATCCCAGATCTCTGCCCGGGTTCCGGCGCCAATAACCGCCAATTCCCGTTCAAGACCCGCATAGCTCCGAAGCGCGGCCGGAATCGTAACGCGCCCCTGCTTGTCAGGCACCTCGTCAGAGGCTCCGGACAGGAAAACCCGAATGTAGTCACGCGACTGCTTGGAGGAGATGGGGGCCTCCCGCATTGACTCGTGGATACGTTCGAATTCCCGCTGGCTGAAGACGTAGATGCATCGTTCCTGGCCCCTTGTGAGCACCAAGCCATCCGCAAGCTCCTCACGGAACTTGGCGGGAAGGATGATCCGGCCCTTCTCGTCCAGACGTGGCGAATGCGTGCCAAGAAACACTGGCCCACCGCCCGTCTGTCAAAGGTGCACGTACCTGCCCCACGCCGCCACTACCCTCTTACTTCCTCCACTTTACTCCACCAACCCCCACAGTCAACGCAGTACGGCGTGTTTCGGCACCACTTCCCGTCCGGAGAGCCATAAAAACCGGGCGATGGAGGGAATGGATCAAAGTGGAGGCTTACGCGCAGCCGATGACCCCCGGCCGGAAAAGACCCGTTAAATGCGAAAAGACCCGGAGACCGGGTCTTTTCGCATCCAGGCTTTATGCCTGGTGGTGCAAAGTGGAGGGCGGTGCCTGGTTACTCCTCGCCGCGGCGCCGGTCGTCCCAGCGCTCCTCAAGGTTGCTCATGAACGAATTCTTCGACTTGCCTGGCTTACCACTCTTCGCCTTGCGGCCGATGGTCCTCCGCAGGGTCGCGAAATAGACACCGGCACCCATCACGATGAAGCCGAGCACTCCTAGGAAGATGTTCTGCAGCGTGACGCCTACCAATAACAGGAAGATCCCGGCAATAGTGCCTAGAACGCCAATAACGATGTGCCTGGTCGACCACGAGCGAATGGGGTCCGAGCCCATGGAATTGGCAAACTTAGGATCGTCCTCATGCAGCTGCTTCTCGAGTTGCTCGAGTAGCTTCTGTTCGTGCTCCGAGAGGGGCATCGCGACCTCCTTTAGTCGGCCAGCGTCTGGATGTGCCGCCGCCGTTGCCTCTGTTCCCTTAAAACGGATGGGCCGCTGGAAGGGTTCCACTTTTCCGTGTCTTGTGAACACGTTCTCATGGAACGGATGCAACTGAACAATTTGTCCAGACGTTCTAAAACTGTGTATCTCTAGGATAGTTTGTCCGCCGCTGATCTGAAAGACACGCCGGGCGTCTCCGACCCCTTCTTCACCTATGAAGTCCCGGGATCCTCGTCCTCCGCGAGTGGATCCAAAAGTCGAGCCGGAAGAACCGTCTTGCTGCCGAATCTCCGGGTGACCCGGTCAAGCGCTTGCTCAGCTGCCCGCCAATTGTCATCCCGCCGATCCAAGCTCAATTGAAGGGGTGCGTCTTCGGCGGGTTCCAACTGCTCAGCCCGGACTCCCACCAGGCGGACACTCATGGGGCGGTCCCCCAAGGAGCCCAACAACTGGCTGGCTACTTGGTAAATCAGCTGGGCACTATCGACAGGTGTGTGGACCGTCTTGCTACGGCTGATGGTCGAAAAGTCCGCGTAGCGCAGCTTGAGGGCGATTGTCCGGGCGAGCATCCCGGCACTCCGGAGGCGCGAAGCCGTGCGGTGCGAGAGCCTCAGCAGCTCGCGGTTCAGCGATGCGTCATCCGAGGTATCAACTGCGAAGGTCTCCTCTGATCCGATGCTCTTTTCTACACGGACGGGGATGACAGCGCGCGGATCGCGCCCCATCGAAAGATTGTGGACATGCTCTCCGGATGCTCCGAGCACCTTCTTCAAGGACGCGAGCGGCGTCGCAGCAACGTCGGCCACGGTCCTGATGCCGAGCCTTGCAAGGACATCTGCCGTCTTGCCTCCGACTCCCCACAAGGCGTTGACAGGCAGGCTGTGCAGATAGGGAACAGTCTGCCCGGCTTCGATGAGCAAGAGGCCGTCGGGCTTGCAACGCGTTGAGGCGATCTTTGCGACGAACTTGTTGCATGCAATCCCGACTGACGCCGTTATTCCGAGTTCGGAAGCTACCCTGCGCCGTATCAACTTGCCGATGTCAAGCGGGGGCCCTAGTCGTCTTATCGCACTGCCGACGTCGAGGAAGGCTTCGTCAACGCTCAATGGTTCAACCAGGTCGGTAATCGACTCGAAGATACCCATCAACTGCCCCGACACCTCGTAGTAGAGCTTGTGGCGAGGCTCGATGATGACCGCTGAAGGGCACATCCGCATGGCATGAGCCATCGGCATGGCTGAGCGGACGCCAAAGGCCCGAGCTTCATAGGAGGCCGACAAAACAACGGAACGGTCGCCGGGAAAGCCAACAATCACGGCTTTCCCGCGAAGCTCAGGCCGTGTGCGCAACTCCACCGACACGAAGAAGGCGTCCATATCCACGTGGAGGATGCTGGTGCGCCTCAGTTCCAGCAGCTCATCTTCCCGCAGCGAAGCGCCCTGGCCCACGCCTTGTCCCGGGTTCCCTGCATGTGGTCTCACAAGGAAATCCTATGCCGGAGCACCGAATAAACAGGAGCAGCATCCGGCACCCTAAACTGGAGGCAGCATCCAGCGTCGTCCCCCAGGAGGAAATCCCTGTGAAGCTCTTTGGAAAACCTCAGCCCGTCAGCCTGGCCGTTGCGGCCGCCGGCGTCGTGTTGACCGTCTCCGCCTGCAGTGGCCTCCCGCCCGCGGGCTCAGCCTCACATGGGTCGGAACCGGCGTCGAGCGGATCCACGCCCAGCGCGAGTCCCACAGGGTCCGGCTCCGCGTCCCCCGGTGCATCTGCCACTGTTGGGGCCCTGGTTCCCGGATTCCCCCAGCAACTGATTCCGCTAATGCCCCAGGCCACGATCGAATCCAGCAGTTTCGACAAGAACACGTCGCCCGCGTCAGTCGCGCTGGTCGGCGTCGTCAGTGCTCCGGCCGACTCGGTGATCGCTTTCTATACCTCCGCATTCACCGCCCAAGGCTTCAAGGAAGTCCCCGGCAGCTCGGTCGGAAACATCAAGTCAAAGGACTTCCTGCGGGGCGACAACGAAACCGTCAATATCTCGGTAGTTGAAGCCGGCGGCAAGTCCACATTCACCATCGGCGCCAACGTGGCCACCGGGTCCGTCAAATGACCATGGAGGGCGTCAGTTCGGAACAGAGCCGCTTCGTCGCCGATGTTGCCGCCAAACTGAACACCTTCCTTGGGGGGCAGCAGGAAACCATGGCCGCGATCTCCCCCGACGTCGATCCGCTGATGGGCTCGATCTCAAGCCTCGTGACGGGCGGAAAGCGCCTGCGCGCCTTGATGTGCTACTGGGGGTGGCGGGGCGCGGGAGGCGAATCGGCGGACCCGGACATCATTACGGCCGGCTGTGCCCTTGAACTCTTCCAAGCCGCGGCGCTGATCCACGATGACATCATTGACCGCTCGGACACCCGCCGTGGCGGACCCAGCGTCCACAGACGGTTCAGCCAACTCCATGAGAGCCAGGGTTGGGCGTTGGACAGCGAACGGTTCGGGCATGCCGCCGCCATCCTGACGGGCGACCTCTGCCTGTCCTTCAGCGAAGAAGCATTCACGCAGATCGGCAGCCGGGCTGCTTCGGGAACAACCGCGCGGCGCATCTTCAACCTCATGCGCGCCGAGGTCATGGCCGGCCAGTACCTGGACATCCTGGAAGAGGTGGCGGGTCCCGTACGTGATCGGCCAGGCGCCGTTGCCCGGGCCCAATCCATCATTCGCTACAAGTCGGCGAAGTATTCAACCGAGCACCCGCTGGCGCTCGGCGGCGCTTTGGCCGGCGCCCGCACGGAGCTTCTGGACGGGTATTCGGCCTTCGCGCTGCCGCTTGGTGAGGCGTTCCAATTGCGCGACGACGTCCTCGGCGTCTTCGGCGATCCTGCGACCACCGGAAAACCGGCCGGCGACGACCTGCGCGAGGGGAAGCGCACCGTACTCGTCGGCTTCGCAATCAACCAGGCAGGAGAGGCCGAGTCAGCCTACCTGGATGCGATGCTCGGCAGGCAGGACCTCGCCGAGGAGGACGTCGCCGAAATCCGCCGGATCATCGTGGACTGCGGAGCACTCGACGCCACGGAGACGATGATCAAAAAACTCAGCGACCACGCCTTCGAAACCTTGGAGCGACTGCCACTGGCCGAACTGCCCCTGGCTGCGCTCCGGCAATTGGCCGAGGCAGCCGTGAGTCGCGCAGCATAGCCTGAAATGAATCGAGGAAACACGCGTGGCGGCGGCAGGAAACTGCCGCCGCCACGCGTGTTTATAAGGTTGTTGTCCTACCAGGCGAGCGACTGTGCCCTGCGCCGGATTTCCGTCTTGCGCCCTTCCCGCAGGGCATCGACAGGACGTCCGCGGAGGGATTCATCCGGGGTGAAGAGCCACACGATAAGCTCCTCATCCGAATAGCCGGCATCCCCAAGCACGGCAATGGTGCCTTTCAAGCTGTCCACAACGTGGCCATCCTGGATGAACAATGCGGGAATTGAGCGGATATTCCGTTCACCCACCCGTAATGCCACGACAGCGCGCTCGTCGAGAAGACCATGAACTTTGGTGATGGGAACGTTCAGCAATTCTGCGACGTCGGGTAGCGGCAACCAATCGGAAACGAGGCTTTCTACATTACTCACGGATCAAGATTGCCACGCTCCTGCACTTGCCGCCTAGTCAGGAGCACGCGGCGAGCGGGATTCTCCCGCAATTAGCCGACGTCGAATCCTTTCGGATTTCTTGTGTGGGATCGAAAAATGTGAGAGATTCACTTTGATCACACTTGTATCATTAACCACACAAGTAACACCGGTATCACTGGCAACAGCGTTTTTCGGAAGAAGACGCTGCTGAGATGAGGATTGCTTCATGACGACGCCCCGCTCGCCCAAGAAGACAACGAGCATGCCTATGATTGCGGCGACGACTGCAACGCTTCCTGCGGTTGTGCTTTCCTCGCTAGCGCTTGCCCAGCCGGCGTCGGCATTTCCGGAAGCGCAGCCACAGCGGATTCCTGCAACGCTTGCCGCGGCCATGAAGGCACAGGCCGCTGCCGGCGTCGCAAATCTCATCCCTGCCTCCGCCGTGGCAACGGCACTCCCAAGCTCAATCCGACCGATGGCACCGTCCACTCCCGCCACATACACGATCGTCCGGGGTGACACGATCAGTGCCATTGCTGCCCGCTTCGGCTTGGACACGAACACGGTCCTGAAGCTGAACGGGCTCTCCGGGAACACCATCATCTACCCCGGCCAGCAGATCAAACTCACCGGTTCGCCGGCACCCGACGCTGCCCCGGCTCCCGCCCCCAGTCCTGCCCCCGCCTCCGGCTCTGCCCCGACGTACACTGTGGTCCCCGGCGACACGCTTGGCGGCATTGCTGCCAGCCATCACGTGGCGCTCTCCGACGTCTTCGCATGGAACGGGCTCAACGGACGCTCAATCATCTACCCCGGGCAGAAAATCAAGCTCAGCGCGGGGACAAGCGCGCCGGCGGGAACGCCGGCCCCCGTCGTACCGGCTTCGGCTCCCGCGGCTCCGGCCCCGGCCCTCGCAAACACTGGCAGCTACACCGTCAAGGCCGGGGACACCCTGGGGGCGATTGCATCGCGTCTCGGTGTTTCCTTGTCCTCGCTGATCTCAGCGAACAATTTGTCGCGCACCAGCATTATCTACCCAGGCCAGAAGCTCACCATCCCCGGGGGCGGAGCAGCACCCGCGGCCCCGGCTCCCGTCGCGGCCCCGCTGGTGCCCAGCACGTTCCTTGGCTACACCTACCCCGATGCGGTCGTTTCTTCGGCGAACGCGAACAAGGCATTGCTCAATGCATCCCCCGTACCCACCGGCGCCCAGATGAAGAGCATCGTGGCCGACACCGCCCGCCGCATGGGCGTGGACCCTGCACTTGCGATGGCCTTCGCGTACCAGGAATCCGGCTTCAATCAGCGCGCCGTTTCTCCGGCCAACGCCATCGGCACAATGCAGATCATTCCTTCGTCGGGGGAATGGGCATCCGACCTGGTGGGCCGCAAGCTCAACCTGCTCGACCCGTACGACAATGTGACTGCCGGCGTCGCGATCATCCGTGCGCTCGTGAACACCAGCAAGGACCTGGACAACGCCATTGCGGGCTACTACCAGGGCCAGTACTCCGTGCAAAAGCACGGAATGTACGACGACACCAAGGCGTACGTCGCCTCGATCAAGGCCCTGATGAAGAGTTTCCGCTAGGCGTCAGCACGTGACACGGGCCTGGATCGCTTGGCGATTCGGGCCCGTTCTTTTTGCTCAACTAGGATCGAAGGGTGCAGGAACAAGCTTCGGACCAACTTCTCGGATCACTAGTGGACGGCCGCTACACGGTGCGCTCGCGCCTGGCCGGCGGTGGAATGTCCACCGTGTACCTCGCAACTGACGAACGGCTCGACCGCGCCGTCGCCCTCAAGGTGCTTCATCCCCACCTGGCCAACGACCAAAACTTCCTTGACCGTCTCCAGCGCGAAGCCCGCGCCGCGGCAAGCCTCTCCCATCCCCACGTCGTCGGCGTCCTCGACCAGGGCCAGGACGGCCACACGGCGTACATCGTGATGGAATACATCAAAGGCCACACACTTCGGGACGTGCTCAACGAAAAGACGGCCCTGCCACCCCGCTTGGCCCTCGCCTTCATAGACCCGGTCATCGAGGGCCTCGCCGCCGCGCACGCGGCAGGACTGATCCATCGGGACATGAAGCCGGAAAACGTCCTCATCGCCGACGATGGCCGGATCAAGGTGGGCGATTTCGGCCTCGCCCGAGCTGTCACCGCGACGACGAGTACTGGTGCGCTGATTGGAACCGTCGCCTATCTGGCCCCCGAGCTTGTCCTTGGGAAGCCCGCCGATGCCCGGAGCGATATCTATTCAGCCGGCATCATGCTTTACGAAATGCTTACAGGCAAGCAGCCCTACACCGGGGACGTGCCCATTCAGGTGGCCTACCAGCACGTGAACGCAACTATCGCCCGGCCGTCGCTCGCTGTCCCCGGCCTCTCGACCGAACTGGACGAGCTGGTCGAGTGGTGTACCGCCCGGGATCCCGAGGAACGTCCCGTCGACGGATCAGCGCTCTTGTCCGAGTTGCGGCATATCCGCACCACCCTGACTGACGCGCAATTAGACATCCAGCCGCCTGCGGCCATCGCGGCAGCAGCGGTGGCGGCACATCAACGGGACCCACAGGCAACCGAGGCTGTCCTTCCCCTCACCCCGGATCACACGGAGCCCCTCGAAATGATCGGGCGCGCGACCGAAGTCATCTCCAGCGTCCGCAATCCGACCAGCGTCCTACCGTCGTCCCGCTTCCACCCCGGGGATTCCGATGACGTTGTGTTGCCAACCAACGCAGCGCCGGCGGTTCCCGCGAGCAAGCGCGAACGCAAGAAGCTCGCGCGCCAGGAGGAAAGGGACCGGGTGCGCGCGGCAGCAACGCCGTCGCGCTCCCTCAGGGAAGGCAATCCCCGCCGGCGCGCTGTGATCTGGACGGTCATCGTGGTTGTCCTCGCAATCCTCGCGACCGCGGCGGGATGGTTCTTTGGCATGGGTCCCGGCTCCCCCGGGACCATTCCGGACACGAAGAACAAAACCGTCGCCGAGGCGCAGCAACTACTCAGGGCGGCCGGCTTCCAGTCGGAACCGAAGGATGTGTTCGACGACGACGTCCAGGCCGGTCTCGCAGTCGGTACCGAACCACCGGCGGGCCGGCAAGTGCGGAAATTCCAGCCGGTATCCCTTTTCGTTTCGAAGGGTCCGCAGTTGTACCCTCTCCTCGCGTTGCGGGGAATGGCGCTGGACCAAGCCAAGAATGCGCTCAACGCGGCCGGGATGGCACTCGGCGGAGTCACCGAGCAGTACGACGACAATGTTCCCGCTGGCGCTGTCATCTCGCAGGCACCAGCCCAAGATACCGCCGTGCGGCACGGGACGCCGGTGGCCTTGGTCGTGTCCAGAGGCCCGCAGCCGCTTCCTGTTCCCGATGTTCGCGGGATGGGCCAGGAAGCGGCCGTAAAGGCGATCTCCGACGCTGGCCTTACCGCGAAGATCGCCTCTGAGCCTGTCAACGACAAGAAAGTTCCGGCAGGTGCCGTCGTCAGCCAGAATCCGTCCAGCGGCACCCTTGCCCGTGGCGGGACGGTGACCCTGACACTGTCCAAAGGACCAAAAATGGTCCACGTCCCGAGCTATATCGGCAAGCAGGCGGACAACGCCCGCAAAGCCCTGGAGTCGCTGGGATTCGACGTCAAGATCAACAACATCCTGGGTGGCTTCTTCGGGACCGTCCGCGACCAAAACCCCGTCAACACTGATGCTCCCGAAGGTTCAACAGTCACCCTGACCGTCGTATGAGCCCACCTCGTCCCTGCTACCGCCGGGTCAGTGCCCCTGCGACAAGGAATGCCATCTCAAGCGACTGCATGTGGTTGAGGCGAGGATCGCACACCGACTCGTAACGGTCAAGGAATGCGTCCTGGTCGATCGGGTCCGCGCCACCAAGGCACTCTGCGACGTCGTCGCCGGTCATCTCCATGTGCAAGCCGCCCGGAACCGTGCCCAGGGCGTGGTGGACTTCGAAGAACCCGCGCACTTCTTCCACGACGTCGTCGAAGTTTCGCGTCTTGTACCCGTTGGGCGAGGTGACAGTGTTCCCATGCATCGGATCCGTGACCCAAAGGACTTGGGCGCCGGACGCGGTCACCTTCTCCACGACAGCGGGAAGCTTCTCCCGGATGTTCTTCGCACCCATGCGCGTGATGAAGGTGAGGCGGCCGGGCTCGCGGTTCGGGTCCAATTTGTCGATGAGCCGCAGGGCGTCGTCGCCCGTCGTGCCGGGGCCCAGCTTAACCCCAATCGGGTTGCGGACCCGGGACAGGAAATCAACATGGGCGTGGTCGATTTCGCGCGTACGTTCGCCGATCCAGAGAAAATGCCCCGAGGTGTCGTAGGGAAGCCCGGTCCGGGAGTCGATACGGGTCAAGGCACGCTCATAATCGAGCAAGAGGGCTTCGTGGCTCGCGAAGAACTCGACCCGCTTGAGCGCTTCGAAGTCGGCGCCGCACGAATCCATGAATTTGATGGCGCGGTCAATGTCCCGGGCGAGCGATTCGTAGCGGGCGTGGGCCGGGTTCTCGGTGAAGCCCTTGTTCCACAAGTGCACCAGGCGAAGGTCGGCGAAACCACCCTGTGTGAAGGCGCGGATGAGGTTCAGCGTGGACGCCGAGGTGTGGTAGGCCTTGAGCATCCTGCCGGCGTCGTGGGCGCGTGACTCGGGAGTGAAGTCGTAGCCGTTGACGATGTCGCCGCGGTAGGCCGGGAGGGTCACACCGTCACGGGTTTCCTCGTTTGAGGAGCGGGGCTTGGCGAACTGGCCGGCCATGCGCCCCATCTTGATAACGGGCATGGCGGCACCGTAAGTGAGGACAACGGCCATCTGCAGGATGGTGCGCACCCGGGCACTGATTTTGTCAGCCGTTGCGTCGCCGAAGGTTTCCGCGCAGTCGCCGCCTTGGAGGAGGAAGGCTTTCCCCTGCGCCGCTGCGGCAAGCCGCTCGCGGAGGATGTCCACTTCGCCGGCAAAGACGAGGGGCGGCAGGACCGAGAGTTCCTTCACCGAAGTGTCGAAGACAGTGCGGTCCGACCACGTCGGTTGCTGCGAGATAGGCAGTTGGCGCCAATCGTCCAGGCCAGGATAATCCGCCGCGCCACTTTGCGCGGTGCTTGTCAAAGGGCTGCCCAGCGGGCTGGTCACGGACGGTGCGGGTTTCGCGGATAACTCAGTCACTCTTCAAGACTAATTGCCAGAGATGGTGAACGGGGCACAACGGCCGTAACCGTGATTCCGGGTGCCGTCACACTTGACCGGTTTCCGGTCCGGACACCGTCCCGCCATCCTGCGGCCCGCCGTCGTGCGCACCTCCGCTGCCAGCCCCGCCGTCGCGCGGTCCGCGCCCGCCCGTCCTGTGCCCGGCGAGGCGCTGCTTGACCACCGCCGCGTATTCGTCCACGTATTCCTGGCCCGAGAGCAGCATGAGTTCATACATGATTTCGTCCGTCACTGTTCGTTGGACGGAACGGTCCTCCGCCTGCGCGTAGTAGCGGCTAAAGTCGAGCGGCCGGCCGAAAATGATGCCGATGCGGCGAATATTCGGCAGCTTTTTGCCAATGGGTTGCACTTTCTCAGTGCCGATCATCGCTACGGGGATGACGGGAACCCGGGTTTGGAGGGCCAGTTTAGCGACCCCCACCTTCCCGCGATATAGCTTGGCGTCCGGGCTTCGGGTTCCCTCGGGATAGATGCCGAGCAATCCGCCGCCGCCCAGGACGTCCTTGCCCGCTTGAAGGGAACGCTCGGAGGCCTCGCCGCCGGAACGGTCCATGGGCAACTGGTTGGTCAGCCGAAAGAACAGTGCAGTAAGCCTGCCCTTGAGTCCGGTCCCGGTGAAGTATTCGGACTTGGCCAGGAACACTACTGGCCGGCGCACCGTCAAAGGCATGAAGATCGAGTCCGAAAATGACAAATGGTTCGATGCGAGAATAGCCGGGCCAGCCTCGGGAATGTTGTCCAGGCCTTTGACCCACGGGCGGAACAACAATTTGACAATCGGTCCCAGGAAAATACGTTTCATGACCCAATAGAACACTTCGGTTCCTCTCAAGGGCGGCGTATGCGCGGCGTCCGGGAGGACCGGGCGGCGCTCAGAAGCCACCATACTCCAGTGAGAAATATCGCGAACAGTGACACGATGTACTCATGACGACGTACCAACAATTCCCAGGAAATACGCCACGTTTTTCCTGCGGTATGCCGCCGACAGAGTAGCCTCGGAGTCATCATGAATATTCTCCCGGATTCATCCGCATTTGCCAGCAGCTTT
This sequence comes from bacterium RCC_150, assembly GCA_041360635.1. Taxonomy (GTDB): domain Bacteria; phylum Actinomycetota; class Actinomycetes; order Actinomycetales; family Micrococcaceae; genus Arthrobacter. The sequence goes on from JBFUPP010000003.1 coordinate 262,973, forward strand.
ACGGGCAGCGGCCCCCGCATCGGCATCGTGATGAGCCATGGCTTCACCGGCAGTCCACACAGCATGCGGCCCTGGGCGGAACACCTTGCGGCAGAAGGCTATGCCCTGCGCCTCCCGCTCCTTCCCGGCCACGGAACGACCTGGCAGGACATGGCTACCCGCAGTTGGCGGGAGTGGCATCGTGCCGTGGACGACGCGTACCTGGAGCTGCAACGCGAATGCGACCTCATCTTCTCCGCAGGTTTATCGATGGGCGGGACACTCGCGCTCCGGATCGCCGCTACCCGGCCGGTGGCCGGCACTATCGTAGTCAATCCGGGGTTGGTGCTCGACGATCCGCGCGCCGTGGTGGTCGGCGTGCTCAAACACCTCGTGAAATCGACGCCCGCCATCGCCAACGACATCCTGAAGGCGGATGTGGACGAGGGCGCCTACCCAAGAACGCCCCTAGCCGCCGTGCATGAGCTCAAGAAGATGTATAAGGACACCATCGCGCTCCTTCCTCGGATCTCCGCACCCATTCGCATCTTCCGGTCCTCCGTGGACCACGTCGTGTCCAACGCCAGCACCAAGCTCCTGACGGAACGCGTCACTGCACGGATCGAGGTCAGCACCTTGGCCAACAGCTACCATGTTGCCACTCTGGACAATGACGCCCCGGAGATATTCCGAGGCTCGGCGGAATTCATCCAGAGGACGGTTGCTTCGTTGGCCGACACCCCTTCCCCTTCCAGCCAAGCGTTCAAGGGCCTCGGAGATCCATCCCATGAATAGGCCAGGCCCGGACTCTCCCGACCAGAGCGCGAACAACGACGACGACGCGGTCTGGCTCGACCTTGTGGCCCGGCTTGAATCGATGCCGCCTTCCGCCAAGGAAACGCCCGAACGCCCGTCGCTCACGTTCCAGGACTTCGATCCCCTCGGATTGTCCAAGCGCGGGCAAGCGGAGCCTTCCGGAGAGGACGCCACTCCGGACGCCACCGACGACGAGCACGGAGGCACCGGCGCGGGACCCCGCGACTACGACGTCGACGACGAAGACGGGTTCGTGCCCGAGGAACCGCCCAGCCTGGCCGGCACCGAACCGCTCACCATGCTCGCTTGGCTCGGAGCGGTGGGCGGACCGCTCGCGCTGCTCTTTACCGCGATGTTCTGGCGTTCGGCTCCCCTTTTGGCCGTCATGGGCATCCTTGGAGCGTTCCTGGCTTCCGTGGTCTACCTGATCATGAAACTGCCCCAGGAGAAAGACGACAACGACGACGGCGCCCGGGTCTAGCCGGGCAGCGGCGCTTCCGCTTCACCCGGATGAGACCTGGGCCGCGGAGAGCGTCCCCTTAGCTGTGGGCCCTGCCGCTGACGCGGGACAGGTCCGCGGCACCGATCAACCCCGCCCGTGGACCCAGCGCGGCCAACTTGATGGCGGCGGCTGGCCGAAACCCCCGGCCCGTAAGGTTCCGGGCGAACGCAGTACGTGCCGGTCCAACCAGGAGCTCTCCTGCATCACACAATCCTCCGCCAATGACGAAAGTCCCGGGGTCCAGCGCGGCTGCCAGATTGGCAAGGCCCAAGCCCAGCCAATGCCCCACCTCTTCCAGGAGTTCCCGCGAGGCTGAATCGCCGGCCTTGGCACGATCCGTGACGGTAACGCCCGTGATGCCCTCCGCCGAGCCACCGGCGGCCTTGAGCAATTCGTAGGCAACAGGAGAGTTCCGCAACGCCAGTTCCCGCGCTTCCCGCCCCAGCGCGTTCCCGGAAGCGTATTGCTCCCAGCAACCACGATTGCCGCATTCGCAACGATGGCCGCCCGGTACTACGATCTGGTGCCCGAATTCTCCCGCCACTCCGAAGCGTCCGCGTTCCACGTGTCCGTCCATGACCATGGCGCCACCGATTCCCGTGCCCAATGTGATGCAAACCAGCCGGCTTTCGCCTTGGCCTGCGCCGAAGCGCCACTCCGCCCATGCGGCGGCATCGGCGTCGTTCGTTACCAGTACCGGGCGCCTGAGCAAGCTTTGGAGGTTTTCACGCAGCGGCTCGTTGCGCCAGGCAAGGTGCGGGCTGAACAGGACCGTGCCGCCGTCGAGGTCCATCCAACCTGCAGCGCCAATACCAACGGACGCGATGCGGTGGTTCCTTCCAAGTTCCTGGACAAGCTCCACGATGACCTGCTCCACGGCCCGGGCATCGTTGCCGGGCGTAGAGCGCCGGGCTTCCTCCACGACGCGGCCGGTCGCATCCACGACCCCGGCAGCGACCTTCGTGCCCCCAATGTCAATACCGATTGCCAAGCCCCTGCGGCCAAGGTGGGAACGACGGGCAGCCCAGGGAACCGATTCCCAACTCGTTCCGCCGTTCCTGGAACGGGGACGACGCCCGGCTGCGGCTGAACCAGACCACGGGCGTTTCCGGAATCGCGCGGGATTTTCGTCGTTGGAAGAAGTCAGAGGCATGACGCCATCCTATTGCGCCGGCCATATGTACGGACAAACAGTCCTCGCGCCCCCATTGGCGGAATGACGGTTGTCCCGTAAAGTTACTCGCCAGTAGCTTTGAGGGGATGGGCGTCAGCCCACCCACTTCCGGCCGTACTAGAGTTAGAGCAGCCCCGCATGGTCTGTTGATATCGAAGGAGCTATCGTGCGTGAATTCAGTGTTCCGCCCCTGGTCAATGTTGCCCCCGAAACCAACATCACGGACCTCGTCGTTCGGCAAGCCGCCAAGCCCTCCAATCCCGCACTTTTTGCCAAGCTCGATGATTCGGGCCAGTGGCGCGACATCCGGGCGGCCGAATTCCTTGAGGATGTAACGGCACTTGCAAAAGGATTGATCGCAAGCGGCGTCGCACCCGGCGACCGGGTCGGCATTATGTCCCGGACCCGGTACGAATGGTCCCTGGTGGACTTCGCGATCTGGTTCGCCGGCGGGATTTCCGTGCCTATCTACGAAACATCCTCACCATCCCAAGTGGCTTGGAACCTGGGCGACTCCGGTGCGGTCGCGGTTTTCGCCGAGTCGGCCCGCCACGAAGACATCATCCGCCAGGCCGTCTCTGCCGAGGGACTCCATGCCGTTGGCAACGTCTGGCAGCTTGACGGCGGCCTTGACGGGCTGCGCGAGGCAGGCAGCACCGTAAGTGACGAGGACCTTGAAGATCGGCGTGGCAAAGCCGTGCTTGCCGACGTCGCAACGATCATCTACACCTCCGGAACCACCGGCCGCCCCAAGGGTTGCGAGCTCACCCACGGCAACTTCGTGGAGTTGTCCGAGAATGCGTTGGCTTCCCTCGGCGACGTGGTCAACGAAGATGCCAAAACCATCCTGTTCCTCCCACTGGCACACGTCTTCGCCCGGTTCATCTCGGTCCTCACCGTCGCCGCAGGTGCCCAGGTGGCCCACACTCCGGACGTCAAGAACCTGCTCCCGGACCTCCAGAGCTTCCAACCATCCTTCATCCTGGCCGTTCCCCGGGTTTTCGAAAAGGTCTTCAACTCGGCACTCACCAAGGCCGAAGACGGTGGCAAGGGCGCCATCTTCCACCGGGCGGTGGAGACGGCGATCGCCTATTCCAAGGCGAAGCAGTCCGGTTCGGCCGGGATCGGACTGCGGATCAAGCACGCCCTCTTCGACCGCCTCGTGTACGGGAAGCTGCGGGCGGCGATGGGGGGCAAGGTGAGCCATGCCGTCTCGGGCGGCGGTCCCCTTGGCGAACGTTTGGGACACTTCTTCCACGGCGTCGGGCTGCAGATCCTCGAGGGCTATGGACTCACCGAAACCACCGCGCCGATTTCCGTCAACACCCCCTCGCTCATCAAGATCGGCACGGTGGGAGCGCCGCTCCCCGGAAATGCGGTCAAGATCGCAGACGACGGCGAAATCCTCACCAAGGGCGTCTGCGTGATGAAGGGTTACTACAAGCGGGATGATCTCTTGGCCGAGACGTTCGTGGACGGCTGGTTCCGGACCGGCGACATCGGCGAGCTGGATTCCCAGGGCTTCCTGAAGATCACGGGCCGCAAGAAGGAGATCATCGTCACCGCAGGTGGAAAAAACGTGGTGCCTGCCCTTCTCGAGGACCAAATCCGCGCCGATGCGCTTGTCTCGCAGGTCCTCGTCGTAGGCGATAACCGGCCTTTCATTGGAGCCCTGGTCACACTGGACGAGGAAGCCCTTCCCGGCTGGCTGGAACGCCACGGGCTGCCCGCGACCACCACTGCGCAGGATGCTGCGGGCAACGACGCCGTGCGCGCCGCAGTGCAGGAACTGATCAACCGGGCAAACCAGTCAGTCTCCCAGGCCGAGGCAATCAAGTCCTTCCGGATCGTGCCTGCCGACTTCACCGAAGCATCCGGCCATCTCACACCCTCCCTGAAAGTCAAGCGAGCCCAGGTCATGAAGGATTTCGACGACGTGATCGAAGAGATGTACTCGGCCCCCAAGGCATCCTGAACAACAAAATCGTGGCCTGGGCATCCAGGGAGCGAAAGCGGGTCCCGGGCTTCGAAAGCCCGGGACCCGCTTTGTGCTGTCGCTTCCCCGCCTCGGCGGAGCTCGGCGAACGGCTACTCGACGACGATCAGCAAATCGCCACCCTGGACCTGCTCGACGCTGCTGATGGCGAGGCGCGAGACCGTTCCGGCCACCGGCGTCGTGATGGAGGCTTCCATCTTCATCGCCTCGATCGTGGCAACGGTGTCGCCCGCGTTGACGACGTCGCCTACCTTGACCGTCACGGTGACGGCGCCGGCAAAGGGCGCTGCTACCTGACCGGGCTGGGAAGGATCCGCCTTCTCTGCGGCCTTGACGTTGCTGACCACCGACTTGTCACGGACCACGACAGGACGGGACTGCCCGTTGAGCTTGCACATCACGGTGCGCATGCCCTTTTCGTCCGGCTCCGACACGGCTTCGAGGGAGGCGATCAGGCGTACGCCCTTTTCGAGCTCGATGACGTGCTCCGCACCGAGCTGGAGGCCGTACAGGTAGTCACGGGTGTCCAACACGGAGAGGTTGCCGTAGTTTTCGACGCTCTTCAGGTAGTCCTTGGTGGGGCCCTCGAACAGAAGCCTGTTCAGGGTCTGCTGGCGCAGCTTCGAATCGCCCTTGAGCGCGGCACTGTCCTCGGCGCTCAGCTCGGCGTCGCGAACCTTGATGCTGCGGCCTTGGAGGGCCTTGGTACGGAACGGCTCGGGCCATCCTCCGGGAGGATCTCCCAGCTCGCCGGACAGGAATCCAATGACGGAATCCGGGATGTCGTAGCTCTGCGGATTCTCGTTGAAGTCGGCCGGGTCGGCGTTGATTCCCACGAGGTGCAGCGCGAGGTCGCCCACAACCTTCGACGACGGCGTTACCTTTACCAGGCGGCCCAGGATCCGGTCCGCAGCAGTGTACATGTCCTCGATGGCCTCGAAGCGTTCACCAAGGCCCAGCGCCATCGCCTGCTGGCGCAGGTTGGACAACTGTCCGCCGGGGATTTCGTGCTGGTAGACGCGGCCGGTGGGACCCGGAAGCCCGGACTCGAAGGGAGCGTAAACGCGCCGCACGGCTTCCCAGTACGGTTCCAGGGCGCTGACATTGGCCAGGCTGAGGCCGGTGTCGCGGGGAGTGTGTGCCAGGGCTGCCACCAAGGCCGACGCCGAGGGCTGGCTCGTGGTGCCGGCGAGGGACGCCGAGGCGACGTCTACGGCGTCGACTCCTGCTTCCACGGCCGCCAGCAGGGTGGCCAGCTGGCCGCCTGCGGTGTCATGGGTGTGCAGGTGGACCGGCAGCTCGAAGCGCTCCCGCAAGGCCCGTACGAGCTTTGCGGCGGCCGCCGGGCGCAACAGGCCTGCCATGTCCTTGATGGCGAGGATGTGCGCACCGGCGTCAACGATCTTCTGGGCGAGGTCCAGGTAGTAATCGAGCGTGTACAGCTGCTCTTCGGGGTCCAGGAGGTCGCCGGTGTAGCAAAGCGCCACCTCGGCGACGGCGGTGCCCGTCGCCCTCACGGCGCGGATGGCCGGGGCCATCTGGTTGACGTCGTTGAGGGCGTCGAAGATCCGGAAGATGTCGATTCCCGTGGCCGCGGCTTCGTTGACGAAGGCTTCGGTCACTTCTTCCGGGTAGGGCGTGTAACCGACCGTGTTGCGTCCACGGAGGAGCATCTGGAGGCAGACGTTGGGCAGGGCCTTGCGCAGCGCTGCCAGGCGGTCCCAGGGGTCCTCGCCGAGGAAGCGCAGGGCGACGTCGTAGGTCGCGCCGCCCCAGGCTTCAACAGAGAGCAATTCCGGCAGGAGCGTCGAGACTGCGGGACCGGCCGCAACCAGGTCCCGGGTGCGGACGCGGGTGGCAAGGAGCGACTGGTGTGCGTCGCGGAACGTTGTGTCGGTAACCGCGACCGCATTCTGTTCGCGCAACGCCTTGGCGAATCCATCCGGACCCAGGTCGCGCAGCCTCTGGCGGGATCCGGCCGGTGCTACACGCCCCGCAACCGAAGGAAGCTTGGCCGCGGGATCACTGTGGACTCGGAGCTCTCCGTTGGGCTTGTTGACCGTGACGTCGGCCAGCCAGGTCAGCAGCTTCGTGCCGCGGTCCGCTGAGACGTGTGACTTCAACAGTTCGGGGCGCTTGTCGATGAAGTCGGTGGCCACGTTGCCGGCGATGAAGTCCGGATCGGCAAGGACGGCCTGGAGGAACGGGATGTTGGTGGATACACCGCGGATCCGGAACTCGGCGAGGCCGCGACGGGCACGGGCCACTGCGGCCGGGTAATCGCGGCCGCGGCAGGTGAGCTTGACCAGCATGGAGTCGAAGTGCGGACTGATCTCGGCACCCGAGTAGACCGTGCCGCCGTCGAGGCGAACACCGGCGCCGCCCGCGGAACGGTAGCCGGTGATCTTTCCGACGTCGGGGCGGAACCCGTTGGCGGGATCTTCAGTGGTGATACGGCACTGCAGGGCAGCGCCCTTGATGGACACCGATTCCTGGCTCAAACCGAGGTCCGCTAGGGTCTCGCCCGACGCGATGCGCATTTGCGCCTGGACGAGGTCGACGTCGGTGATTTCCTCGGTAACGGTGTGCTCGACCTGGATGCGGGGGTTCATCTCGATGAAGACGTGCTGCCCGGCTCGCTCCCCCTCGGTGTCAACGAGGAATTCGACCGTCCCCGCGTTGACATAGTTGAGGGCCTTCGCGAAGGCCACGGCGTCGCGGTAAAGGGCCTGGCGTATGGACTCGTCGAGGTTCGGAGCCGGGGCGATCTCCACGACCTTCTGGTGGCGGCGCTGCAGCGAACAGTCGCGCTCGAAGAGGTGCATGACGTTGCCCTCGGCATCGGCCAGGATCTGGACCTCGATGTGGCGGGGACGCAGGACCGCCTGCTCAAGGAACATGGTGGGATCGCCAAACGCGGCGTCCGCTTCCCGCATCGCCGACTGCAGGGCCTCGCGAAGGTCCTCGCGGGTCTCAACCCGGCGCATTCCACGCCCGCCGCCGCCAGCTACGGCCTTGGCGAAGATCGGGAAGCCGATCTCGTCGGCCGCGGCGATGAGCTCTTCGATATCCCGGGAGGGTGCGCTCGATTTCAGGACCGGAACGCCGGCCTTGCGGGCGGCTTCGAGGGCGGCGACCTTGTTGCCCGCCAGCTCGAGGACTTCTGCCGGAGGACCGACGAAGGTGATGCCCTCGGCCACGGCCGCACGGGCTAGATCCGGGTTCTCGGACAGGAACCCATAACCGGGATAGATCGCGTCAGCGCCGGCTTCCTTCGCTACCCGGACAATCTCGTTCACGTCAAGGTACGCGCGAACGGGATGCCCTTCCTCGCCAATGAGATATGCCTCGTCGGCCTTCTGCCTGTGGATCGAGTTTCGATCCTCATGCGGGAAGACCGCCACGGTCTTGGCGCCGAGTTCGTAGCCGGCGCGGAAGGCCCTGATCGCGATTTCGCCGCGATTAGCCACCAGAATCTTGGAAAACATGCTTCTCCTGCATCATTGCGGGTGTAACGGTCGGTGGTCACAGTGTGTAAGACCTCCACAGCCAAACACAAATCTTTGTGGTGACAGTCACAGCGAGATTCGTCACGTGCAGTGTACATTCACGCACGACGCGGTTCAGCATGCTATGCGCATGGTAACGACCAACGAAGTAACAGACGCCATGGCCGCGCCCGGGTATAAGGCAGGAATCCGCCGCCACTCAACATATGATGTTGGAGGGCGGCGGCAGGGCCCCGGTTTCGGTCCGCCGGAACGAAAAGCCCCGCGGACACGGCAACCGGCGTTAGGTTTTGGTTTTCAAGTGCAAGTAGTCAGCATCAGCAGCCTCAAAGGCGGCGTGGGAAAGACATCCGTAACCACCGGGCTGGCCTCGGCCGCGTTGGCCGCGGGCATCCCCACCCTTGTCGTGGACCTGGACCCGCACGCCGACGCCACCACAGCCCTCGGCGTGCAAGCCGGCGACCATCTGGACATCGGCCGCATGCTGAAGAATCCCCGCAAAGCCAAGGTCATGGAAAACGTAGCGAGCAGCGGCTGGGTGGAGCACGCACGCCGAAATGGCGGAGGCTCGCCCCTCGACGTTGCTGTTGGATCCGCCTACACCGGAATCTACGACCGTCCGGACCTCGGACGCCGCGACCTGCGCAGGCTCTCCGCTGTCCTGGCCTCGGCTGAACAATACGAGCTGGTTCTTGTGGACTGCCCGCCGTCGCTCAATGGACTCACCCGGATGGCATGGAACGCCAGTGACCGCGTTGTCCTCGTTGCCGAGCCCGGGCTTTTCTCCGTAGCAGGCACCGAACGGACCATGCGGGCCATCCAGCTCTTCCGCCAGGAATTCGCTCCACAGCTCGCTCCCGCCGGGATTGTTGCCAACCGGGTGCGAACGGCTTCCTCCGAGCACACATTCCGGCTCGCCGAAATGGAATCGATGTTCGGCGAGCTCCTGCTGGCCCCGCACATCCCGGAGCAGGCGAACTGGCAGCAGATCCAAGGCGCGGCCCACGCAGTGCACCACTGGCCCGGCGATTCTGCAAAGAGCACGGCCAAGCTTTTCGATTCGCTCCTGGAAAACATGCTGGCCCCGCGCAACGGAACCCGGGATCGCCGCCAGAGGTGAACCGGGGCGCAAGCTTCCGGTAGGCCTGGATAAATGAAGCCGCCTCCCTGCCGGGAGGCGGCTTCATTTATTGAAAAACCATGGGCCTGAACGCCCTGCGGCATTTCAGCCGGTACGGCGTGAACGGCGCTTGCTCAGTTCGTCGTCGGGAAAGGACTGCTCAATCGCGTGCTCGCTCGGCAACGCCGCAAGGCTGCCTTCGACTTCGCGCCACACCCGGCCTACTGCGATGCCGAAAACGCCTTGTCCCCCTTGTACAAGGTCGATGACTTCGTCAGCGGAGGTACATTCGTACACGCTCGCACCATCGCTCATGAGGGTAATCTGGGCCAGGTCTTCCACTCCGCGTTCACGGAGGTGTTCGACGGCCGTGCGAATTTGTTGGAGGGAGACTCCTGTGTCCAGAAGGCGCTTGACGACCTTGAGCACCAGGATGTCCCGAAAACCATAGAGCCGCTGGGAACCCGAACCGGCGGCGCCCCGAACCGCGGGTTCTACGAGCCCGGTCCGGGCCCAGTAGTCCAACTGGCGGTAGGTGATGCCAGCTGCCTTGCATGCGGTGGGACCACGGTATCCCGCGTCTTCGTCCAGGACCGGAAGGTCCTCGGTGAACAGCAGGCCCTGGGCACCGCTTGCTGCAGCAATGCCTGCAGAGGCACGCTTTAGCTCGCCTGCTTCGCCTTTGGGACTCACATGACCCTCCTTGTCCGAAGTTCCCTTGGGGATGGTGCAACCAGCGGCTGAAGCGAACGGGAAACGCAGCCGTGTAATTCCAACGCATCCGCACCTTTCAGTGTGACTTGCGCGAGTGCTGTATGCAACGGGAACTTGATACCTTCGACGTTAGGCGCGCGGGAGCCTCAGGTCAAAGACGTCGGGCCCATTTTCGAGTCGTGTCGAAACTTTCACCCTCAGCTTTAACCTTAAGAACGGCTCAGCCTTCGAAATCTTCAGGCTCCACGTCGTCAAGGAACTCGCGGAAACGGCGCAGTTCGCGCTCCTCGTCGACGACCGGGCCCGGCTCGGCCTCTGCCTCTTCCCCTTCGTCGTGCTCCGTGATCCGAACGCCGGCTTCCTCCATCACGGCGTCGGCGCACCAAATCCGGCACTTTGCCCGCAAGGCCAACGCCAAAGCGTCGGAAGCCCGGGAACTAACCACCGTGCCGTCGTCGAACTGAAGCTGCCCGTAGAAAATATTGTCCTCGACAGCAACGATATTCACGCTGATGATTGCATGGCCCAACGACTCAACCACGTCGATGAGGAGGTCGTGCGTCATGGGCCGCGGCGGCACGACCCCTTGCTGTGCCAGGGCGATGGCGCTTGCCTCGGGCGTTCCGATCCAGATAGGCACATGGCGTTCCCCATGAAGCTCCCGCAGGAGAACCAATGGTTGGTTCGAGGGGAGTTCAATGCGGACACCTACAATTTCGACCTCAATCATCACGCATCCATACGGGAGATCCGGTCCTGTACCAAGGCACGGTGCAGGCTCAGGCAAAGTTCGCTGATCTCGCGGGCCGCCTCCGCAGCCCGCGATTGCGACGCGGCGTCCTTCCGGGAGGTTAGCGGGGCCACTACGCGTTCCACCAAGCCGAATTCACGCTCGGCGGCCGCTTGGAAGGGCCGGAGATGCCGTGGCTCGAGCCCGTGGCTTTCCAATTGGACGCAGGCCCGGGCGACTTGGAGGGCGTGTTCGTCGAATTTCCCATTGACGTGGCTGATCAGCCCAAAGCTAAGGAGGGATTGCAGCAATGACGCACTCGCACCGGATTCGGTCCGGAGTTGCTCCTCGGTCAGGGCACGTGCATGCCCCTGCAGTTCGGCCGCGAGTTCATCCGAGACGATTCGGGGCGAAACCGATACGCCGGACGGAAGATTCTCGGGACGTTCGCCGCGATCGATCGCGTCGAGGTAATCCTTGATGACTTTGAGTGGCAAGTACTGGTCCCGCTGGAGGGCAAGAACGAAGCGCAGGCGTTCGACGTCGCTTTCGGCATATTGCCGGTAGCCTGCGGGAGTCCGCTTGGGATTGATCAATCCCTTTTCCTCGAGGAAACGGATCTTGGATGCCGTCATCGTGGGAAAATCGTCGCTAAGTTGAGCGAGGACCTCACCAATGTTGAGGACCTGGGGTCCGCGCCGTTCCGGCTGGGCCATTGCCACAGGCGTCCCCGGGATCAGTCTTGGCCTGCTGCGCGGGCAGGACTCAGGTAGTAGGTGAGGCGGAACTTCCCGATCTGCACCTCATTGCCGTTCTTGAGGAGGACGTTGTCCACCCGGTCCTGGTTGACGTACGTGCCGTTGAGGCTGCCGGTGTCCACGACCTCGAAGCCATCCGGCGTGCGCAGGAACTGGACGTGCTTCCGCGATACCGTGACGTCGTCAAGGAAGATGTCGGCGTCCGGATGACGCCCCGCCGTCGTGGTGTCCGAGTCGAGCAGGAACCGTGCGCCCGCGTTCGGGCCGCTGTGCGCGATCAGCAATGCGGATCCCGGCGGCAACGCTTCCACGGCAGCGCGTTCCTCGGGCGCCAATGGCGGCACGGAACGCGGCTCATGCCGAATCGGAGTGAGTTGGATCGAGGTGGTCTCCGACGTTGGCTGCTTTACTGCACCGTTGTTGCCGTGGGCCTGGCTCTTCTCGCCGCCAACCATGGAAATCCTCCTCATCCGCCGGCGGTCCTTACGAACTGCCGGTTACGCATCTGCCCGGTTCCCCCGGACCAAACGGGTCGCTGGCCCGCCACCGTCGCTCCCCCATTCGAAAGTGGGACCGGGCTCGGCGGGCCAGATACCTTTAGCCTACCTGTTGTTCGTACTCTGATGCACTGAGCAGGGACTCTATAGCGTCCTCTTCCGAAAGCTTTACCTCGAACAGCCAACCATCGCCGTACGGGTCCGAGTTGATGAGGGCGGAATCGGAGTCCAACGCCTCGTTGCGGGAGACGATCTCGCCGCTCACGGGGGCGTAGATGTCACTCACGCTCTTTGTGGATTCGACCTCGCCCACCACATCGTTGCCTTTGACGGTAGTCCCGGGTTCGGGCAGCTGTGCGTAAACGACGTCGCCGAGCGCATCCTGGGCGAAGTCCGTGATGCCGACGCGCACGATTCCGTCCGCATTCGGGGCACTTACCCATTCATGTTCGGCGGTGTAGGAAAGATCGGCAGGAATGTTGCTCATGAGTCGCCTTTCATCGGGACATACGGACCACGACGGCGGCCCGGGCTTCCGGCCACCGCTGAAAGTATAAGCACATCAAGGCCCTCACCCCACAGGTATCTGGGATGATTGGAACCTGACTCCCGCCCCATAGTCCTGCAACGCCATACAAGGAGCGCGATCATGCCGGAACTGCCGGAAATCACCGCATTGGCCGAGTTCCTGGACCGGCGGCTGTCAGGCGCCCAGCTTACGCGGCTTACAGCGCCCCCCGCCTTCGCGCTCAAGCGTTCCGACGTGCCTTTCGAATCCCTGGCAGGCGGCTCGGTCGAATCTGTTGACCGGCAAGGCAAATTCCTTGTGTTCAAGATCTGCCCGGCCGAACACGTAAGCGGGGAGACGGATCCCCTTCACCTCATCGTTAATTTCGCGAAGTCCGGGTGGCTCAGCTTTTCGGTCGAAAGCTCCAAGGTCGAAGACGCGGCATCCGACGGCTACTTTGCGGCGAAGTTGGAATTCACGAACGGCGGCCAGGATTACAGCGTCACCTTGGCCGATACCGGGGACTGGAAAGGCTTGGCAATCTTCATCGTTCGGGACCCCTCCGAAGTCCACGGAATTGCGGAGCTCGGCCCGGACGCCCTCGATTCCGGATTCGGCATTGAGGAGTTTCGTCGGCTTTTCACCAAGAAGCAACAAATCAAAGGGCTCCTCAAGAACCAGCAACTCATAGGGGGCATCGGAAACGCATACAGCGACGAGATCCTCCATGCGGCGAAGCTGTCTCCCGTTGCCCTGGCCTCGACATTGGAACCGGAGGAAGTTGAGCGTCTCTTCAGGACCATGAAGGATGTGCTCACAGGAGCCGTCCGGGAACTCTCCGGCAAGGAACCCGCCGAACTAAAGCCCGCTAAGAAATCCTCGATGCGGGTCCACGGGCGTACGGGAGAGGCCTGCCCTGTTTGCGGCGACACTGTGCGCGAGATTGCCTTCGTGGGGACCTCGCTGCAGTACTGTCCCACGTGCCAGACACAAGGTGAGGTGTTGGTCAAACGCGGAAGCACCCGCAAGGCTTCGGCAATCAGCGAAAGCCCGCCGTCCTGATCATGTCGGTCCGGCGGGCTCCCTGGCCGCCCGCTTAGCTAAGTGGGGAAGTCTCGGGTTCGCGTTCGACGTCGGGCGCCGCCTCCGGTGCCGCAGCGTGACTTGCCGCTCCCCCGCGCCTCGCGGCCGCAGCCGCGCCAATCATCACGAGCAGCGCGACCACGGTGATCCCGGCTCCAGCCCAGACTGGCGACGTGTATCCGAGGCCCCCACTGATGCTCACACCCCCTAACCAAGCACCCAGGGCATTGCCAAGGTTGAAGGCGCCGATGTTGGCCCCGGAAGCGAGGGTCGGGGCCGCAGCGGCGAACTGCATGACCCGCATCTGGAGGCCGGGAACCGTGGCAAAGCCGAAGCCGCCCATGAGCACCAGGGAGAACAGCGTGGCCACCGAACTCGTGGCGGTCAGGGCGAAGAACACCAGCACCAGCACAAGGCCGGCCAGGATCGTGACGAGGGTTTTGTCGATGGACTTGTCCGCGGCTTTCCCGCCGGCGACATTCCCCAGGAACAATCCGACTCCAAAAAGCACAAGGAGCCATGGAACGGCACGCGCGTCGAACCCGGAAACCTCGGTCAACGTGAAGGCGATGTAGGTGAAGGCTCCAAACATGCCGCCGAAACCCAGGATGGTGACAATGATGGAGAGCCATACTTGCCCGGATGCGAAGGCGCCAAACTCGCCCCGAAGGCTGCTTCGTTCAGCGTCGTCCTTGGCCCGCGGAACCAAGAGCGCAATCCCGGCCAGCGCAAGGATGCCGACGGCGGTGATGGCCCAGAAGGTCGACCGCCAGCCAAGGTTTTGTCCAAGGAAGGTTCCGAACGGCACGCCCAGGACGTTGGCAGCAGTGAGTCCCGTGAACATAGTGGCGATGGCCCCGGCCTTCCTGTGCGCCGGAACCAGGCTCGCCGCCACCACGGATCCAATCCCGAAGAACGCACCGTGGCACAGCGCGGCGATGACGCGGCCGATCAGCATCGCGGGGTAGTTGCCTGCGATGGCGGACAGGAAATTGCCGGCAATGAACAAGACAAGGAGTCCCATGAGCACGGGCTTCCTGGGCAGGCGGGTCACTGCGGCGGTGACCAGGAGGGCGCCGACCACGACGCTCAGCGCGTACCCCGTGATGAACCAACCGGCTGCGGCCTCGCTCACGCGGAAGTCGGTGGCGACTTCCGGGAGGAGGCCCATAATGACGAACTCGGTCAGGCCGATGCCGAATCCGCCAAGGGCAAGGGCGATCAACCCTGCGGGCATGTTGTGCTCCTTCGTGGGGATTTTGTGGGAATGGATTCCGGTGAGACTGGAAGTGCGGCGCCGCGAACCGTAGAGTATTAGTTGCAGACGCCGCCTATATAGTTGCACACGCCATGTATTTGCGCAAGCAACTAATCGCACGCTCTGCGTTTTCAACGATTGGAGTGCAGGAACACATGGGCATCAAGGACGACGCCGTCGAAGTACGCGCGCAGGGCTGGCGAACGCTGGCCGCGCTGCACGGCACGATCGAGGCAGCGCTGGAAAAGGCGCTGCAATCCGCGGCGGATCTCTCCGTGGTGGAATACACCGTGCTCGACGCCCTGAGCCGGCAAGACGGCTGGCACATGCGGATGCAACAGCTGGCCCGGGCAACGGCACTCTCAAGCAGTGCCACCACGCGCCTGGTCAACCGACTCGAGGAGCGCGCGTTGTTGACAAGGATCCTGTGCGCCGACGACCGCCGCGGTATCTACACCGAGCTCACTGAAGCAGGACAGAAGCTCCTGCTTCAGGCACGGCCTGTCCACGACGAAACACTCGCCGAGTCCCTGGCGTCCGCCGGGTCGGTCCCGGAACTCGAACCCCTCGTAAAGGCGCTTGGGGCACTGTAGGGGCCCGCATGGTTGAGGACATGCGAGGGGCCTACGGCCCTTAACGCAAGAGTCCTGCTTAACGCAGAAGTCCCGGGAACCATAGGTTCCCGGGACTTTGCTATCGATACCTTGCGGTCGGGCTGACAGGATTTGAACCTGCGACCCCTTGACCCCCAGTCAAGTGCGCTACCAAGCTGCGCTACAGCCCGTCAGTTCCGCCGTTCTCCGCCTAGATTCTCACCTAAGCAGTCCGGCCGAACCACCTCAAAAAGCTTACACGATGTTCGAGGTTCGCAATGACACCCAGCCCCGTGTCACCTGTGATGCGCGTCTCAATCAGCGCTTCTTGCCACGCTTTTCCCGGACGCGCATGTTGACCTCGATCGGCGTGCCTTGGAAGCCGAAGGTTTCACGCAGGCGCCGGGTAATGAATCGGCGGTATCCGGGGTCTAGGAAGCCGGTTGTGAACAGCACGAACTTCGGAGGGCGGCTGGATGCCTGGGTGCCGAAAAGGATGCGGGGCTGCTTGCCTCCGCGGACCGGGTGCGGGTGGGCGGCCACGAGTTCGCCCAGGAACGCGTTGAGGCGACCCGTGGGGATGCGCTTGTCCCAGTTCTCCAACGCCAGGTCCAAGGCGGGAACCAGGCGGTCCTTATGCCAGCCGGTCTTAGCCGAGATATTGACCCGGGGGGCCCATTCCACGTGCGCCAGGTCCTGCTCGATTTCCCGTTCCAGGTAGCGGCGGCGTTCGTCGTCGAGCAGGTCCCACTTGTTGAACGCGAGCACCAGCGCACGTCCCGACTCAATGGCGAGCTGCAGGATACGGACGTCCTGTTCGCTGAGCACCTCGTCAACGGCAAGGAGCACGACGGCGACCTCCGCCTTTTCGAGCGCGGCCTGCGTACGCAGCGAGGCATAGAAGTCGGCCCCCTGTGCCATGTGCTGGCGCCGGCGAATACCAGCGGTATCCACGAAGCGCCAGGTGCGTCCGCCGAGCTCGATGAACTCGTCGACCGGGTCCCGGGTGGTTCCGGCAAGGGGATCCACCACCACACGCTCGGAGCCGGCGAGCTTGTTGAGGAGCGAGGACTTGCCGACGTTCGGGCGTCCGATGAGGGCGATTCGACGGGGACCTCCCGAACGTTCCACTCCTTCTACTGTGGAGAACGCCGGAAGGGTATCCATGACGTGGTCGAGGAGGTCTGCGACCCC
Source organism: bacterium RCC_150 (assembly GCA_041360635.1). Lineage (GTDB taxonomy): Bacteria > Actinomycetota > Actinomycetes > Actinomycetales > Micrococcaceae > Arthrobacter. Next base: position 279,404 of record JBFUPP010000003.1, read on the forward strand.
GCGACCGTGGAGGGCGGACACCGGGTACGGCTCGCCAAAGCCAAGTCCCCAGAGCGCTGCCGAGTCTGCTTCCTGGGCAAAGTCATCCACCTTGTTGGCGACCATGATCACCGGCTTCTTGGACCTGCGGAGCATCCGCATGACTCCCTCGTCCGTCGCGGTTGCGCCAACAGCCGAGTCCACGACAAAGAGCACGGCATCCGCGAGTTCCACGGCCATCTCCGCTTGCTCGGCGACGCGAGCGTGGATGCCCTTGGCATCGTGTTCCCAACCGCCGGTATCGACCAAGGTGAAGTTGCGGCCGTTCCAATGTGCCGAGTACATGACGCGGTCGCGGGTCACGCCGGGGGTGTCCTCGACGACGGCTTCGCGACGGCCCAGGATTCGGTTCACGAGCGTGGACTTGCCGACGTTCGGGCGCCCAATGATGGCCAGGACCGGATCAAGTTTGAGGGGGCCATCCTCGCCCTCGTCGTCGTAAAGCCCGTCCAGCAGGGCGGCGTCGTCCTCGTCGAGCTCGTAGTCCTCCAGGCCCGCCCGCAGGGAAGCGGCACGCAGTTCGGCTTCGTCGTCGTCCAGGGCCGCGAGGTTTTCAGCAACCTGGTCGGTGCCGGTGGGCGTGTATTCGTCGTCGCCGGCTCCAATGTTGCCGGATTTTTGAGTCGTATCGCTCATTGCACTTTCCTTAGTGATGTTCTGCTCGCAGTATTCGGATGGAGGGGGGATTCAGTCACCGTAGATGACCTTGCCCACTATGCTGAGCGCCGTGTCTACCGTCTCTTCGAAATCAAGGTCCGAAGAATCAAGGGTGACGACGCCGTCTGCCGCCCGGGTGAAGTTAACCACGGTCGAGTCCCTGGCGTCGCGGTGGATAACCTGGGCAGTGAGTTGCTCCTTGGTCTGGGTGCCGCCGAGTTGAAGGCCGCGGCGGCGCATCCGGGCTTCCTCGCTTGCCGTGAGCAGCATGCGGATCTCGGCATTGGGCGCGACGACGGTGGTGATGTCCCGCCCTTCGACCACCATGCGGCGGTGGTGCTGTTCAATTAGTTGGCGTTGGCGGCGGATCAGTTCGTTGCGTGCGCCCAAAGTGGTCGCCACGGCGCTGACCGACGACGAGATCCTAGGTTCCCGGATCTCCTCGGTAACATCCACTCCGCCGACGCCGACGTACTCGGCGTTGGCGCTCGTGCTAAGTTCCAGAGGCAAATCCTTGGAAGCTTGTTCGACGGCGGCGCCGTCCTTGAGGTCGATCCCAATCTTGAGGCAGTACCAGGTCAGTGCACGGTACATGGCTCCGGTGTCCAGGTAGGCAAGCTTCAGGCGCCTGGCAACTTCCTTGCTGACGCTGGACTTGCCGGAGCCGGACGGACCGTCGATGGCGACCACGAGTGGCTTGCCCGGACGTACTACCGTTTCCGGGCCGAAAAGGTCACGTGTCATTACTGGAGTACCCGCCATCCACGGTCGCTAAGTGCTTCTACAAGGAGGTCATGCGCGCTTGGCAGCACCGATATCTCCACCATGCCCACGTTCTGGCCTGAGGAGTGGTCCAGTCGGAGGTCTTCCAGGTTGACACCGATTTCGCCGATTTCCGTCAGGAGCCGGGCGATTTGTCCCGGACGATCGTCTACCAGAACAGTAAGCCATGAATACGCTTGCGGCGGACCACCATGCTTGCCGGGGATGCGTGCCTGGCCGGCATTGCCCTCGCTGATCAGCTGGGCAAGGTCCAGGCGCGCACCGGGCGCCAACGGGTCCTCCAAAGTGCCGATGAGGCGATTGAGGTCTTCACGGACCCCATGGAGGATCTCCACGATCTTTTCGGCATTGCTCCCCAGGATCTGCACCCAAAGAGTCGGGTCGCTGGCTGCAATCCTGGTGGTGTCACGCAGCCCGTTCCCTGCCAGGGACAGGGCATGAAGCGGCGTTCCCTGCAAGCGGCTTGCCAGCAGCGAAGACATGATCTGCGGCAGGTGCGACACCAAGGCAACGGCTTCGTCGTGCTCTTCGGCGCTGAACTGGGACACAATGGCCCCGAGGTCACCGGCCAGGGAACGTGCCGTCTGGACCGCGTCCCCGCTGCTTTCCGCGGAGGGACACACGACCCAGGGCATGGAGGTGAAGAGCTCGCCGCGGGCCGCTACCGGTCCCGACTTTTCGCGCCCGGCCATGGGATGGGTCCCGACATAACGGGACATGTCCACTCCCCGCTCGCGGAGGTCAGCCTGGATCCCGGCCTTGACGCTCGCAATGTCCACGACGACGGCGCCGGGGTACCCGCCCAAGGCGCGTTCGACGACGTCGGCCGTCACGTCCGGCGGTGCGGCGACGACGACGAGTTGCGGCTCGGCGTCGAGCTCCGGGAGGGGCCTGCCCGCGCCGATGTCCACCGCGACAGCCTGATTAGTGGGCGAAGGGTCGGACAGGTAGACCGGAACTCCCCTGCCCCGTAGGCCGAGGCCAATGCTTGCTCCGAGCAGGCCGGTGCCGAAAACAACCACCGGACCGTCGAGGTGTCCCCGGCCGTGCGAGTGGAATGCCGACATGCCCTATAACCCCACGGAGGCCAACAGGTGTCCGACTTCCTGCTTGCCGAGGTTCCGGATGCTGCCCTGACGCTGGTCACCGAGACCGATGGGACCGACCTTGACGCGCACCAGGCGCAACACGGGGAATCCAACGGCATCGAACATGCGGCGAACGATGCGGTTCTTTCCCGAGTGCAGCACGACCTCAATCAGGACGTGGCCCGGAGTCGAATCAACCAACTTAAACGAGTCGACTGAAGCGATGCCGTCCTCAAGCTCAATACCGGCCTTCAGTTGCGCGCCCACGCCATGCGGGAACGGACCACGGACCTGGACCAAGTACGTCTTGGGCACCTCATAGGAAGGATGCGTCAAGCGGTTGGCGAGTTCGCCGTCGTTCGTCAGCAAAAGGAGACCCTCGGTGGCGACGTCAAGACGACCCACATGGAAAAGCCGCTCGCCCTTGTTCTTCGCGGACTTGAGGAAATCGCTGATGCAGGGGCGGCCTTCCGGGTCTTCCATGGTGGAGACAACGCCCTTGGGCTTGTTGAAGACCATGTAAAGCATGGTTTCATCCAACTGGATTCGGATGCCGTCGACGTGGATCACAGCGGTTGCCGGGTCGACACGCATGCCAAGTTCGGTGGTCACCTGGCCGTTGACCTCCACCCGGCCTTCCTGGATCATCTCCTCGCACACACGGCGCGATGCGACGCCGGCCTGCGCCATGACCTTCTGCAGGCGCACGCCGTCCGCGTCGTGCTGCTCGGACTGCGGAACCTCCCCACGCCTGCCGCGGGGCTTGCGGATGGGGCCAAGGTTCTGGCCGAAGCGTTCGCTGCCGAACGCACGGCTGGCGTACTGCTTGCTGCTCGGCTTCGGCTTGGGCTTCAGCGCGCCGGGAGTGCCCGGAGCCTTGCCGAAACCAGGCTTGTTGGAACCCGGCTTGCGCTTGGGCTTGGCGTCCTTGGGAGCCTGCCGGCGATCATAGCCTCCGGCCGCCGCGGGGTTATCGGCGTCGAAGGGGCGCTCTTCACGCGGACGGCTTGGCTTGAACGGGCGATCTCCGCCCTGGGAAAAGCCGCCCTTGCCGCCTCCGCGGCCCGCGCCGCTTCCTCCGAAACCACTACCGCTTGAGCGGCCGGCGCCGCTGCGTCCGGCACCTTGAGCGCCGCGCCCGGAACCGTTTCGTCCCGAACTATTACGTGGTGAACCCTGGCGTCCCGCCTGTGTCATGACCCGTCCTTTTGTTGTATTGGCCGGCTTGTCCCTTCTCAAGACTAGCCAAGCCCGGCAGTGAATATCTGCCCTGTTCCAACCAGCCGCTACCAAGCCGGCTGATGATAAATCCTTGCAGTATCGAGTTGCGTGGCCGCTACATGCGTTCCTCGTCGAAGAACTCCTCGATCCCCTCGAGCCCCGGGAGGTGTGGAGACAATTGAGGCAGTTCCGCCACCGATCCGATGCCCATCCGCTCAAGGAAATACGAGGTAGTCCGGTAAAGGACCGCCCCCGACTCGGGATCGGTACCCGCGTCCTCTATGAGGCCGCGCTGCACCAAGGTCCGCACGACGGAATCGACGTTCACGCCGCGGATGGCCGACACCCTTGCCCTGGAAACAGGTTGCCGGTACGCGATGACCGCCATTGTTTCAAGGGCTGCCGGCGTCAGCCGCGCGGTTTGGCCTTCCAGGACGAACCTTCCCACGATGTCGGCAAACTCCGCACGCGAATAGATCCGCCACCCTCCGGCAACGTTCCGCAACTCAAAACCCCGGGGCGCAGCGCTGGTACTGGCATCAGTGTCAATTTCACCTTGCGAGTCATCAGCGTCCCTGCCCGGGGCCTTAACAGTATAGCCGCTATACTCCCGCTGAAGTCCCGCCAGCAATTGCTCGACAACGGGGACCGTGAGGCTGAGACCGGCGGCGAGCTCTTCCGCCGTCGCAGGCTCGTCGATCACCATGAGGACGGCCTCCAATGCCGCCCGTGCGCCACCCGGCAGGGCCTCAAGCGCGGCCAGTCCGTCCCCGGTCGTTTCAGGAATGCCCACGGGTCCTCCCCCGTCAATGTTCAGCTCGGTCATGGTTCAGTACTTGGTTTTTCTGCACGGCTCAGTGTTTCTGCACGGCTCAGCCTCCCGCCCGGCGGGGAATCGTACTCGTCCCTGAGGTTTTCGCTGTTCCAACCCTCGGGTCGCCCGGTCCACCGGACAGTCAATTCCCCGAGCGGTCCTGGTTGCTCGAAAGCCACCACCCGCTCGCGGAACAGTTCCAGTAGCGCCAGGAACCTCGCCACCACCACGAGGGTGGATTCGGCATCCGCTATGAGGGCCCGGAAGGATTGGGCCTGGGTTTGTTGCAGCCGGTACCCGATGATTTCGGCCTGTTCCCTGACGCTCACGGGGGTCGCATGGAGATGGTCAAGACCGACCTTCTCCGGCGTTTCGTCCTTCGGGGCGAGCGCCTTGGCCGCCAGGGCCGCGAATTGTTCGGGCGTGTGGCGCCAGATCAGCTCCGGCAAGAGCGCCGCGAATTGCCCCTCGAGGGCCACTTGCCGCGGGAAGCGCCTGGCTTCCGACTCCAAGGTCTCCGCCATCATCCCGGCAACCTGCTTGAAGGCCTTGTATTGCAGCAGCCTCGCGAACAACAGGTCCCGGGCCTCCAAGAGGGCGATGTCCTCGTCATCTTCCACTTCACCGGCCGGGAGCAACCTGGCCGCCTTGAGGTCGAGGAGGGTTGCGGCGATAACCAGGAATTCGCTGGCTTCGTCAAGCGCCCACCCCTCTCCGAGGTCCTGGAGCCGGCGGATGTACTTGATGAATTCGTCGGTCACTGTCGCCAACGCCACTTCCGTGATGTCCAGCTTGTGCTTGGAAATCAGCCCGAGAAGCAGGTCGAAAGGGCCCGTGAAGTTGGCCAGCCGGACCTCGAACCCGGCTTTCCGTGCGCCAGGCGCGCCACCGGCGTCGTCCGCGTCACTCACGGAGGAAGATGACGACGGCGGTGCACCCGCCTGCTGGAAGGCCGCCTGCTGGAAGGCCACCTGCTGGAAGGCCGCCTGCTGGAAGGCGCCGGGGTGAAGCGGTTCCGCCACCTTGGCTACGGTGCGCCGCCGCGCGAAATCAATTCCTTGGCGAGGCGACGGTAAGCATCGGCACCGATGTGGTTTGCGGCGTAGCTTGTGATGGGCTCCGCCGCGACCGTGGCATCGGCGAACTTGATGGAACGCTTGATGACGGTCTCGAAGACCTTGTCCCCGAAGGCTTCCACCAGGCGTGAGATGACCTCGCGGCCGTGCAGGGTGCGGGCGTCGTACATCGTGGCGAGCACACCGTCGACCTGCAACCGCGGATTCAAGCGGTCCTGGACTTTTTCGATGGTTTCCACCAGGAGGGCAACAGCGCGAAGGGCGAAGAATTCGCAGATCAGCGGGATGATGACACCGTGGGCCGCCGTCAGGGCGTTGACCGTAAGGAGGCCCAGTGACGGTTGGCAGTCGATGAGAACGACGTCGTAATCGTCCTCGACGCTCTTGAGCGCACGGTCAAGCACTTGCTCACGGGCGACCTCGTTGACCAGTTGGACCTCGGCCGCCGAGAGGTCGATGTTGGCGGGAAGGAGGTCGATGCCTTCGACGCCGGTCTGCTGGATCGCGTCGCGGATATCGACTTTGCGATCCATGAGGACGTTGTAGACAGTGAGGTCAAGCTCATGCGGATTTGCGCCGAGGCCGGCGGACAGCGCGCCTTGGGGATCAAAGTCGACGAGCAGGACGCGGCGGCCGTACTCGGCGAGCGCGGCAGCGAGGTTGATGGTTGAGGTGGTCTTGCCCACGCCACCCTTCTGGTTCACCATGGCGATGACCCGGGCCGGTCCATGGGAAGCCAGGGGGGCGGGTTCGGGGAAGTCGCGGTACGGCCGGCCGGTAGGCCCCATGACAGCGTCTTCCAGATCGAATTCCGTGCCTTCCAGCGTAGTTGTTCCCCGTTCGCTGCTCACGTATCTATCCACTCTCTCCACGACGGTCATTTCCTGCGGCTGTCTCCAGCAGCAGCACTACTCCCCACCTAGGCTACAGGCCGCGACACGGCATTCAGCGGAACTTGACTTTGACCGCCATTTGAGCCTTTACCTTCTAGCTGAGGTAGAAGGTTGACGGCATCCCCGGAACGACCGAAGTCCGGGCAGGTCCCCATGGGGTCCTGCCCGGACTCGGTTCAACTTCTGTGGTTACTGTGGGCTTTCGCCTGATTAGGCGGCCATGGCTTGCTTTTCCCCGTGCTCGACGTGCTGCGGGATCATCGTGAGCTCGTCGAAGGGCTTTGCGCCGGAAAGCACGCTGGCCACCTGGCTGCGGTCGATTTCCTTGACCCACGTGCCGATCAGGACCGTGGCGACTGCGTTGCCCGTGAAGTTGGTGAGTGCGCGGGCCTCGGACATGAAGCGGTCGATTCCGACGATGATGCCGACGCCGCCCAAGAGTTCGGGACGGTGGGCCTGCAGCCCGGCGGCGAGGGTTGCAAGGCCGGCACCGGAAACGCCGGCCGCACCCTTGGAGGCGATGATCATGAAGACCAGCAGCGAGACCTGGGCGCCAAGGTCCAGCGGAATGCCCATGGCGTTGGCGACGAACAGCGACGCCATGGTCAGGTAGATGGCCGTTCCGTCCAGGTTGAACGAGTAGCCGGTAGGCACCGTCACACCGACAACCGGCTTGGAAACACCCAGGTGCTCCATCTTGGCAATGAGCCTCGGCAATGCTGCCTCAGAGGAAGACGTTGAGAAGATGAGCAGGTATTCGCGTGCCAGGTACTTCATCAGCTGGAAGATGCTGACGCCGGCCACGATCCTGAGCAGGGTCCCCAGTACCACGATAATGAACAAGGCACAGGTGATGTAGAACGCGACCATGAGGGTGAACATGCTGACGATGGCCTTGGGACCCGTTGCTCCGACCACCGCGGCGATGGCACCGAAGGCGCCAACCGGGGCGAGCCACATGATCATGACGAGGATACGGAACACAAGTGCCTGGGCGTGCTGGATGGCCCGGAGGATCGGCTGGCCCTGGGCACCCATCCGCTGCAGGGCGAATCCGACGAGGATGGCTGCCAGGAGGGTCGGGAGGACGGGGATGTCGCTGGGGATGATTCCGAGCAGGAAGTCAGCGGTGCTGTTCGAGGCAGCAGGAGCGTTGGGGTTGTACGGGATCAGCTTCAGGCCCTCGCCCGGGTGGACAATGTTTCCGACTACCAGTCCGATCGCAAGCGCGAAGGTGGACATCACCAGGAAGTAGATCAGTGCGAGCCCGCCGACCTTGCCGACGGTCGCGGCCTTGGCGATGGAACCGATGCCCAGGACAATGGTGCAGAAGATGACCGGGGCGATCATCATCTTGATGAGTTTGATGAAGCCGTCACCCAGTGGCTTGAGGGATTTTCCGACTTCGGGGAATAGCAGGCCGACGACGGCGCCCAGTACTACTGCCGCGATCACGGCAATGTAGAGGTAGTGCGACTTGTCCAGCCCCTTGCGCCCGGCTTTTGCGGGTGCAATCTCTCCTCTTTGAGAGGTCATGGCTTTGCTCCTTTGGATACTCTGGAAAGCGCCGTGGTTCCTGCAATGTGTCCCTGCGTCGCTCTTGTGTGATATCCATCATTGGCCGCCAGGTGACTTGAATCACTGTTGCGGTCATATTGGTCGCGAAAACGGCCGGAAGGAGGGCTTGTGATCCGACGGTGGAGCATTGCCCGGAGGCTCTTCGTGGCGAACTTGTTGTTCGTGCTGATCCTGACAGCCATTGTGGGAACGGCCGCCTTCATTGATGCCCGTAACAGGGCGTACGACGACGCCGGGCGGCGCATGCAGGCAGTAGCCGCGGGGATTGCGGCCAACCCGCTCGTTCTCCAAGCCGCAGGCACCCCAAACCCTTCAGCGACCCTGCAGCCTTATGCCCAGACCGTGATGGCCGCGACCAGCGTCGATTTCATCACGATCATGGCACCTGACCGTACGCGCTGGACGCACGCGAATCCCGAGGAAATCGGGAAGCCCTACATCGGCACCATCGATCCCGCTCTCCACGGCCAGACATTCACCGAAGTCACGGCTGGAACGCTCGGCCCTTCAGTACGAACCATCGTTCCCGTGGAGGACGCTTCCCATAAGGTCAGGGCGTTGGTGGCGGCCGGCGTGACAGTGCGGACCGTGGACATCGCTTTGTCGGCGCGCCTTACACCGATCATCGCGATCTCCTTGGCGCTGCTGGCGGGTGGTTCCCTGGCTGCGTGGCTCCTGGGACGCTACCTGCGTTCGGTCACCAGGGGCTGGGGCCCTGAGCAATTGGCGCAATTGTTCGCCTATTACGAGTCCGTCCTGCATTCCGTGCGGGAGGGCGTGGTGCTGATAGACACGCGCGGCAGGGTCGTCATGTACAACGACCAAGCCGCGGAGCTGCTGGGACTCGAGAAGTCCGACGTCGACCCCGCCGCGGCCGCCGCACCGCACCTTTCCGAGCTGCCCCTCGACCCCGGCCTGCAAGGGCTCTTTGAGTCCGGCAGGACGGCACACGACGAAATCCACCTCACCGGCTCTCGGATCCTCGTGGTAAACCAGGCTCCCGCCGTCGGACCGCCGCGAATGCGGGGCCGGCAGCGGCCCGCCGTGTTCGGGACGGTGGCCACGCTGCGGGACCGCACGGAAATCGAATCCCTGGGCAGCGAACTGGAAACCATGAAGACCCTTTCCGACGCCTTGCGGGCACAAACGCACGAGCACGCCAACCGGCTTCACACCATGGTCTCCCTCATGGAACTGGGCCGGACGGACGACGCCCTGGAATTCGCCACCCGGGACCTTGAACTAAGCCAGCAGCTGACCGACCATCTGGTGGCGTCGGTTGACGAGCCTGTCCTCAGCGCGCTCATCATGGGTAAGTCGGCGGAAGCCCACGAACGTGGAGCGGAACTTTCAGTCACAGTTTCCGGCGGGGACGGCCTCCAGGGCTTGGCGATCCAGGACCTGGTCACGATTTTGGGCAACCTGATCGACAACGCACTGGACGCCGCTAGCGCAGCTCCCCCGCCGCGGAAGGTGGAATTGGACATCGAGGCCGGACCGGGCGGAACTATTTTCACGGTTGTCGATTCAGGAAACGGCATCGATCCCGCGATCGTGGACGATATCTGGCAGTACGGCTACAGCACCAAGGCCGCAGGTATCGGCCAGGACGGCAAGTCCGGGGCACCCTCGCGCGGAGTAGGCCTTGCCCTGGTCCGCCAAGCGGTCCAGCGGCTGGGCGGTACGCTGTCCATCAGCGAATCCACGAGCGAATCAAGCAGCCGTTTGGGCGGTGCGCTGTTCCGTGTGGTGCTGCCAGCGCCGGATTCCAGGAAAGAAGCCGAATGAGCGAAATCCGCGTCCTCGTCGTCGAGGACGAACCCATTGCCGCCGATGCGCACAGCGTCTACGTCGGCAGGATGGAAGGCTTTACAGTTGTCGGTACTGCACCGGACGGGCAGTCTGCGTTGCGGCTCCTGAATGACTTCGCCGCGGCGGGGCAGCCGGTAGACCTTGTGCTGCTGGACATGAACCTACCGGACCTGCATGGACTTGACGTCGCCCGCCGGATGCGCGCTTCCGGGCTGTTGGCCGACATCATCGCGATCACGGCCGTCCGGGAAGTCAATATCGTCCGCGGCGCGGTGTCGATCGGCGTCGTGCAGTACCTGATCAAACCGTTCACGTTCGCCACCTTCGCGGACAAGCTGGCCAGCTATCGCGTGTTCCGCGAGCGACTTTCCGCCCCCGCTTCGGGCCCGCGCGCCAGCGGTGCTTCACAAAGCGACGTGGACCAGGCCTTCGCCAGCCTTCGTGCACCTACCGAATTGCCCTTGCCGAAAGGGCTTTCCACGCACAGCCTGGAGTCGGTGAAGGAGTTCCTCGCGAGCCTGGACCGGGCGGTCTCTGCGAGCGAAGCCACCGAAGCGCTGGGCATGTCCAGAGTCACGGCCCGCCGTTATCTCGAATACCTCGCCGACGCCGGCATTGTCTCCAGGACTGCCCGCTACGGCACGCCAGGACGCCCGGAAAATGAGTATCGCTGGAAGCGGAGCTAACTAGCCATCAAGCTAAGCGCGCTGTATACACAGGACGGGGATTTCGGTAGCGCGTGGTAGGTTGCTAGGTAATTTTGGCGCTGGATGTATACACTAGGAGCAACCTATCTCGATGAAGGAGGCTCGATGCGTGCCAGCGATCGGGCGTATGCGGTCCTGCGTGAGGACATCGTTGAGTGGCGCCTCGCGCCGGGCACTGTTTTGGCGGAGGTGGAACAATCCGAACGTCTGGGGGTGTCGCGCACCCCGGTCCGGGAGGCGCTGGGCCGCCTCACCGCGGAAGGGTTGACGACGGCGGCAGGGGGCCGCGGCGTCGTCGTGACCGATATTTCGCTGGAGGATATCGACGAATTGTTCGAGTTGCGCGAAACGTTGGAAGGCAAAGCCGCCGCCCTTGCCGCCCAACGCGGTGATCCTTCGGTTTTTGAAAAGCTTCACGCCGGGTTCCTGCACGCACCGCAGATGCTCGCCGATGGTGATCCGGCCCGGCACGATTACTACGCGCTCGTGGCTCAACTGGATGAAGCGATCGATGACGCGATCTGCAACTCCTACCTGGTCCAGGCCATGCGCAGCCTGCGGGTCCACCTGGTCCGGGTCCGCCGGCTCGCGGCCGATGACCATGCCCGGCTCGTGGCAGCCGCGGCCGAGCATGCCGCGATCGCCGAAGCGATCGCCGCGGGCAACCCCCGGCTCGCCGCAGCCGCGACCACGCTGCACCTGCACCGCAGCCTTTCCCACGTCAAAGCCACCCACACGCCGCAATAAGGAGCACCCATGGTGAAGAACCACCACGTCCGCGTCTACAAGTCCGAAGAGAACCTGCCCCGCGAAGAACAGCTCGCGCACAAGATCGCCCAGGTCGCCGCCGACCCCGTCGAAGTCATCCCCGAGGTGAGGGAGATGATCATCAACCGGATCATCGACAACGCCTCCGTGGCGATCGCCTCGTTGAACCTTGCCCCGATCGTTGCGGCCCGCGCCCAGGCCCTGACCCACGCGCCGACCACGAACGGCAAGGGCTCGGCCGTGTTCGGGATCAGCGACCGGGTCTCCCCCGAATGGGCGGCCTGGGCCAACGGGGTGGCCGTGCGTGAACTGGACTACCACGACACGTTCCTGGCAGCGGACTACTCCCACCCGGGCGACAACATCCCGCCCATCCTCGCCGTCGCCCAGCACACCGGCGCCAGCGGGGCCGACCTGGTCCGCGGCATCGCCACCGGGTACGAGATCCAGGTCAACCTGGTCAAGGCGATCTGCCTGCACAAACACAAGATCGACCACGTCGCCCACCTGGGCCCCTCCGCCGCCGCAGGCATCGGCACCCTGCTGGGCCTGGATGTTGAGACGATCTTCCAGTCCGTGGGGCAGGCCCTGCACACCACCACCGCGACCCGGCAGTCCCGCAAGGGTGAAATCTCCACGTGGAAGGCCCACGCCCCCGCGTTCGCGGGGAAGATGGCCGTCGAATCCGCGGACCGGGCCATGCGCGGGCAGACCTCCCCCGTGCCGATCTACGAAGGCGAAGACGGCGTGATCGCCTGGATGCTGGACGGACCCGACGCCTCCTACGACGTTCCTTTGCCCCTGCCTGGGGAGGCGAAGCGCGCGATCCTGGACACCTACACCAAGGAACACTCCGCCGAATACCAGGCCCAGGCCTGGATCGACCTGGCCCGCAAACTCCACAAAGAACACCCCGAAACCACCAACCCGGCCAACGTGGCCTCCGTGCTCATCAGGACCAGCCACCACACCCACTACGTCATCGGCTCCGGCGCGAACGATCCCCAGAAATACTCCCCCACCGCGTCCCGGGAAACCCTGGACCACTCCATCCCGTACATCTTCACCGTCGCCCTGCAGGACGGCGCCTGGCACCATGTGGACTCCTACGCCCCCGAACGTGCCGCCCGCCCCGACACCGTGGAACTCTGGCAGAAGGTCACAACGGTCGAGGACCCCGAATGGACCCGCCGCTACCACTCCCTGGACATCGCCGAGAAAGCCTTCGGCGGCACCGTCGAAATCACCCTCACCGACGGAACGGTCATCACCGAATCGATCGCCGTCGCCGACGCCCACCCCCTCGGCGCCCGGCCCTTCGCCCGCGAGCAGTACATCACCAAGTTCCGCACCCTTGCCGCCGGGCTCGTGGAGGAGGCCGAAATCGAAAGGTTCCTCGCCGCCGTCGAACGCCTCCCCCACCTCGGCCCCGGCGAACTGGACCAGCTCAACATCCACGCCGCACCCGGCATCATCGACCTGAACGCGGCCCCGAAGGGACTGTTCTAAATGCTCTACTCCACCACCACCCCCGAACAAAAACGCGTGCGCCTCCGCGAACTCCTGGGCTCCGGGGAGATCGTGCAGTTCCCCGGCGCGTTCAACCCCCTCTCCGCCCGGCTGATCGAGGAGAGAGGCTTCCCCGGCGTCTACATTTCCGGCGCGGTCCTGGCCAACGACCTCGGCCTGCCCGACATCGGGCTCACCACGTTGACGGAGGTCGCCACCCGGGCCGGGCAGATCGCCCGCATGACCGAGCTGCCCTGCCTCGTGGACGCGGACACCGGCTTCGGGGAACCCATGAACGTCGCCCGCACCATCCAGGAACTCGAAAACGCCGGACTCGCCGGCTGCCACATCGAAGACCAGTTCAACCCCAAACGCTGCGGGCACCTGGACGGCAAGAACGTCGTCGACACCGACACCGCCGCCAAACGCATCCGCGCCGCCGCCGACGCACGCCGGGATGCGAACTTCCTCATCATGGCCCGCACCGACATCCGCGCCACCGACGGCATCCAAGCCGCACAAGACCGCGCCAAAGCACTCGTGGACGCCGGAGCCGACGCGATCTTCCCCGAAGCCATGGCCACCCTCGAAGAGTTCCAAGCCATCCGCGACGCCGTGAACGTGCCCATCCTGGCCAACATGACCGAATTCGGCAAAAGCGAACTCTTCACCACCAAACAACTCCAAAACGTCGGCGTGAACATGGTCATCTACCCCGTCACCCTGCTCCGCATTGCCATGGGCGCAGCAGAGCGTACGCTGGAAACGATCAAGGCCACAGGAACGCAGGAAGCGCAGGTGGAGCACATGCTCACCCGCGCCCGACTCTATGACCTCGTGGACTACGAGGCCTACAACCACTTCGACACAAGCGTTTTCAACTTCCAGGTTCCAGGGCTCAGCCGGTAACTGGATCAACCAAGGGGACCGCAAAGGTTCCGGTCCTTCCGGAACCCTTGCTTACGAACGAAGGAGTTCAGCATGGCTGCTGAAGAGATCAAAAAGGGACTGGACGGCGTGGTGGTTGACTACACCGCGGTATCGAAGGTCAACCCGGAAACCAATTCGCTGCTGTACCGGGGATACCCGGTCCAGGAACTGGCTGCCAAATGCAGCTTCGAGGAAGTCGCCTACCTGCTCTGGCACGGCGAACTGCCCTCCGCTGACGAACTAGCGGACTTCACTGCCCGCGAGCGCGCGGGACGGGCGCTTGACCCGGTGGTCAGGCAAGTCGTCGACGCACTGCCCACCAGCGCACACCCGATGGACGTCTGCCGAACAGCAGCGTCGGTGCTGGGCGCCCGGCACGAGCTGGCCGAGGACTCCTCGCCCGAGGCGAACCTGAAGAAGGCGATCGACCTCTGGGCCGCGATGCCCGCCGTGGTCGCCTACGACCAGCGCCGCCGCCGCGGCCAGGACGCCATCGGGCCGCGGGAGGATCTGGGCTACTCCGCGAACTTCCTCTGGATGACGTTCGGCGAAGAACCCGTGGAGGAGATCGTGAAGGCGTTCAACGTCTCGATGATCCTCTACGCCGAGCACTCCTTCAACGCCTCCACCTTCACCGCCCGCGTCGTCACCTCGACCTTGTCGGACCTGCACTCGGCGGTCACCGCGGCCATCGGCGCCCTCAAAGGCCCCCTGCACGGCGGAGCCAACGAGGCCGTCATGCACACCTTCGAGGAAATCGGCATCCGCACCGAAGAATCCCTCGAAGACGCCGCCGCCCGGGCGAAAGCATGGATGGAACAAGCCCTGGCCCAGAAGAAGAAAGTCATGGGCTTCGGCCACCGCGTCTACAAGCACGGCGACTCCCGCGTGCCCACCATGAAGGCCGCACTGGACAAGATGATCGCCCACTACGGCCGCCCCGAAATCCTCGGACTCTACAACGGCCTGGAACAAGCGATGGACGAGGCCAAGGCCATCAAACCCAACCTCGACTACCCCGCCGGACCCACCTACCACCTCATGGGCTTCGACACCCCAACATTCACACCGCTGTTCGTCGCCAGCCGCATCACCGGCTGGACCGCCCACATCATGGAACAGGCCGCGTCCAACTCCCTCATCCGCCCCCTCAGCGCCTACAACGGGCCGGAGGAACGGCACCTGCCGTAGTTCCTTCAAGTACGACGCCGGGCCGGCACCTTTCGAAGGTGACCGGCCCGGCGTCGTCGTACTTTCGCTCCTTGGGCTGCTACTCGGTGACCTTGAAGCTGGTGATCATTTCCTTCAGCTTCCGGTACTCAGGCGTTCCCATGTAGGCCATGGCATCCTCGATGGTCGCGAAGACCGGGGCGCCCGGGGCTTGCGTAGACCGGTCGGCGAAGGAGAGCGAACCCTTCGGAGCACCGTTGACCACGGCGTACATGAGGTTCGGGCAAGTAGCGGTGGGCGCACCGCTGGACTTATCCACCAAGCCCACCTCATAGCTCAAACCCTTGCCGGCGGCCCTCTGGTCAAGGACCCGGTAGGAGAACCGGACGCCCGCCGTCACTGCCCACTGGTTCGCCACAAGATTCGATGCCGCTGTATCGAGCTCCGTGACAGGGTAGTGCTCGCTTGGTCCGCACGCTCCGCCGAGGCCGCCCCCGGCGCCGTAATAGAGGCTGGCAACCTTCTTCCCGGTTTCGTCCGAGACCTGGACCCCTGTGGCCGGGAAGTCAGCCGTCCCGGCGGGAACGTCCGCCGCGGTCCACCCGGTTGGAAGGCTGAACTGCACCTTTGCCCTGGTGCTTGAGAAAGGCGTGGAGGTGACCACATTGCTCGGCTTCAGCGACAACGAAACCATCATCCGCTTCATGTCTTGGTATTCCTGGGTCTGCATGTACTCCCGTGCCTCGGCGATGGTGTCAAACACCAGCGGAGCACCCGCACCATCTGCCTCCAAGTCCAGGACGTCGCCGAAAGAGGTCACCGGAACACCGTCGGGGGCAACGATAGTGTTCCAATAACTGCATGCCGGGGTGCCGTCCTTCTGATGCGCCTCGGACAAGCCCAAGCTGCCGTAGACCTTCGTCCCTTCCACGACTGTGAACGTGAAGCGTGACGGCCCGAGAGGCGCACCCTTGCTCGCGGAAAATTCCTGGACCTTGTCCGCCTTCTGGGGAATGTCGAGGTTTACTGCGTCGAGGGTGGTGAACGGTTTGGAGGCGGCGCAGCGACCCGCCGTGAGGTCGTAGTGCAAGGCCATGGTGGCCAGTTGCTTACCTCCGGCGTTGCGCACGCTGACACTGTTATATGGTCTCCCGCCGATCATGGTCGTGGATTCAACCGGGTACCAGTTTTCCGGCAAGTCGAACGTCGCCTGGCCTGTGGCGTCGGTGAACGTCTTCCAAGGAACCACAGGAGGTGCGACCGGTTCGTTGCTCGTCGAGCTTGTCGGAGTCGCGGAAGCAATGGCCGAGGGGCTCGCCGACGCAGTCGCCGTCGGGCTTGACGTCACTACAGTATTTGCCGGAACGGGAGCGCCCTTCAAGGAGCCCAGGTTCGCGGTCACTAGTACGCCCGCTGTGACCGCGGCGGCAGCAATAGTCAACAATCCTGCAACGCGCATCACCCGCTGGCGCCGCGTATCGGCGATTGAGCGGACGTTCGGCGGCAATTTGTCGGCTGTCTCCCCGCGGTCAGTGACAATGAGGCGCAGCACGGCTTCCGCATCCGGAATCGCGCTCCGATCCGTTGTCAGTGGATCAGTCCCCGATATCAAGTTCCTGATGGGATCCATCTCAAGCCCCCATTTTCTGTGATGCGGTTCCAGCAGGGACCGGCAGGATCTTTCGGAACGACTCGCGTGCCCGGTGCAGGCGCACTTTCGCCGCCGACTCGCTGCATTTGAGCACCTCGGCGATTTCCGCGATCGAGAGCTCATCCCAATATGCGAGTTGCAGGACATCTCGGTCCTTTTCACGCAGAGCGGCCATGGCGTTCTCCACGGCTTCGTTCTCTGCGGATTCTGCAGTGCCGACGCTCATGGAATCCCTGAGGCGCGAGTGCAACACGTGCTGGCGCTCGTGGCTCCGGTACGCATTGCCCAGCAAGTTTCGGACAACGGCGAACAACCACGCCGGCTCTGTCGCCGCCGATTCGTCCCACTTCTGCCAAGCCACCCGGAAGACATCTGCCGCAAGCTCCTGCGCCAATTCCGGATCCGTCACGCGACGCCGGATTAACCGGAAAATGCGTGGATAACAATCTTTGTGGAGCGTAATAAACGCCAGCTCCCGTTCCGAAAGCATTGTCCCCCCTGAATCTTCAGCCCTGAGCTGTCTCTTGACCCCGGACTTGCCGGTTGCGTGTTTAGTTTCCGCAAGGACCGGGATGGTTACAGTCTGTGGAAGATTTCTCTGGAGCGCGTGTTTCCTGCTAGCTACGATCCAGTTCCTGTAGCTTCCCAAGGCGAAGACTCCAAGGCCTCGGTGTGCACCTCCGCGACGCTTTCGTTGTCATCCGCGAGCACTACCTGAACCGCAATCCGCTGGCCCGAAATCATGGCCGGCAACCAGTGCTCGGCGTCGGCCCACATCCTTTCGACCGGAAGGCCAGCCACCTGGTACCACTGGGGAGCGATCTCATCGCTCTCCCCTGGTTCGCCGGTCCATTGCTCCGTCAGGTACACAGTAGTGAACATGTTCCACTGGGCCCTTGCCGGAAATACGAAGTCGACCGTCCCGGCCAACACGAGGTCCTGCTCCTCGACGAGGACATGGATCTCTTCATGGACCTCCCGGCACGCCGCTTCCGCCGGGGTCTCCCCCAATTCCAGATGCCCGCCCACACCTACCACCTTGCCCATGCCGAAACCGGTCTTCTTCCGGCCAAGAAGGACTTCCGTTCCGGCGTTGCCGTCGCGGAGGAGGAAACAGAGGGTGACGTGTGCTCCGGTCATTGACCAAGCCTACGGCGCTGTAACCGATCAGGCGGCGCCGTAGGAGATGTTGCCATCGTCTGGTCCGCTACAGTGTGGCCATGGGCGAGGAAGGGATCGAACAGCCTCAGCCGACCGAAACGGTCGCCGAGGTCCGCAAACCGCAGCCAATCGATTCCAAGGTGCCGGATTGGCTGGTACGCAATCCGCTGTATTGGGGCTGGGGATGGACAGGCTTCTGGGCGTCGTTAATCGTCGTCGACGAGTTCGTGGACCTCGCTGGCTGGACCTGGTACATCCTTGTCCTCATGGCAGCCCTCCCCACTGTGCTGTCCACACTCGCGATGCTTCACGCCACCCCGCGACGGCATCTGAGGCCCGCTGCGGAATCCGTCCTGGGCCACTTCTTCATCCGGTTCCTGGCTTTGGTTGCCGCCTTCTTGGTCTGGGGCGTTTCCGTCGTCCTCAGCGCTTCGATCTCAACCACGGTTCAGTCACTGGCCGGTGACTCGGAGCGCGCCGTGACGGGCCTCGGATTCAGCCTGCTGGCTGCGTCGGTTCCCTTGGTGGTCTCCGTGTTGTGGATGGCGTTCATCGTTCGCTGCGCATGGTTCCTGCGACGGCTTCGAGGCTGGCGACAATTCCCGATTGGTTCCCGCGTACCGAAGAAATTCCTGCGTGGCCGGCCGCGGCTAAGGCGCGTCGTGGTGGGACTCGCCCATCCGGGCCTCATGCTCGTCGCAGGGCTTGGCACCTCGGTGCTCGCGTTGCTCCTGGGTTCGGTCGAGGTAACGCTTCACGCCATCCAATAGCCGGCACTCGCGAATCGGCACGCTCAGCCGAGCGCCCGTGGATGCGCGGCCGCGTACACTTCCCGCAGGGTTTCGGCAGTAACCAAGGTATACACCTGGGTGGTGGTCACCGAGGCGTGGCCGAGGAGTTCCTGCACCACTCGGACGTCCGCTCCGCCTTCGAGCAAATGGGTCGCGAAGGAGTGGCGAAGAGTATGAGGCGAGACGTCTTTGGTGATTTGGGCTTTCTCGGCGGCAGTCTTCAGGATGGTCCAGGCGCTCTGCCGACTGATCCTACCGCCGCGGGCGTTCAGGAACAGGGCCGGCGTGCCTTTGCCTTTGGCGGCTAAGGCAGGCCTCCCACGAACCACATAGGACCCGACGGCGCGGGCGCCGTAGGAGCCCAACGGCACCAGGCGTTCCTTGGAACCTTTGCCGAAAAGCCGTACGATCGCGGGACTGCCTGCCTCCGCTTCCAGGGAAACGTCGTCGACATCGAGCCCGACGGCTTCGCTGATACGGGCGCCGGTCGAATAGAGGAACTCAAGGAGCGCCCGGTCCCGCAGGCCTGTCGCCGTATCGGTACCGGCAGCTTCGAGGATCCGCGCCACTTCGTCCACGCTGATGGCTTTCGGCAGGCGTTTGCCCGGCATGGGCGGGTGGACGTCGCTGGCGGGGTCCGCCGTCGTCGTCCCCTCCAAGGCCCAAAACTTATGGAGCCCGCGGACGGCGACGACGGTGCGTGCCGCGGAGCGCACGCCTAGCGGGGCGGCACCATCTGAACCGTCCGCCAAAGCCTGGGCAAAGCCGGTCACGTCGTGCCGGGAGATGTCGCCGGGCTTTTGTACCCCGGCGGCCGCGAGGAAGTTCACATAGCGAGAGAGGTCCCGGCGATAGGCAGCCAGGGTGTTGGCTGCGAGTCCGCGTTCCACGCCAAGATGCTGCAGGTAATCTGTTACCGCCCTGTCCAGGGCGGACGGTATCCGGGTCTCCGCAAGCTGCGGCATGCTCAGCGCTGGCTCGGGTGCGCAGGCCAGGGAGCGTCCGCAGGGCGCAGCTTCCGGAAACCGTCAGCGCGCGCTGCTGCTGCGGCGAGGATCCCGACGACGGCGGACGGGTTGTGCAAACGGCCTTCGAGGACTGCCGAAACGGCTTCGTCGAGAGGCACCCACAGCAATTCGATCTCGGCTTCCTCGTCCGTTCGGACGTGCCGCTCCGCCTCGGGGACGTCGCCCAATCCCCGGGCCAGGTAGATCCGCACTGCTTCGCTGGAGGACCCGGGCGAGTTGAAGAAGTCCACCAGCACGTTCCACGTTGCCGCTGTAAGGTCCGCTTCTTCCGCGAGTTCCCGCGCGGCTCCGACCACGAAATCTTCGCCGTCCACGTCAAGGAGGCCTGCGGGAATCTCCCACAGATCCATGCCAACGGGATGGCGGTATTGCCTGAGCAACAAGATCTCGCCATCCACGTTCATTGGCAGCACAGCGACCGCCCCGGGGTGGTCGATGTAATCGCGAACCAGCGTGCCGCTATCTTCGCCAAGCTCGAACGCGTCGCTGACCACATCCCAAATCCGGCCTTCGTAGACCTTGTTGGATGACAAAAGACGGCGCGGACTCGGCATGTCCGAAACCTTCCGAAAATTGCTGGGGGTTTCAGAAATACCGGGCATCGCGCCGTCCTTCGTTCGTGGGTGCGGTTACTTTGCAGCGACCTTGGGGGCTGACTTGACTAGCGTTTCCACGCCCGCCTGCCGGGCCAGCGCCGCCTTCACGAGGCCCGCGAACAACGGGTGCGGACGCGTGGGGCGGGAGCTGAGCTCGGGGTGTGCCTGCGTTGCGACGTAGTACGGGTGTACTTCGCGGGGCAGTTCCACGAACTCGACCAGCTTGCCGTCAGGTGACGTCCCGGAGAATACCAGGCCCTCAGCCGCGATCTGCTCGCGGTACTTGTTGTTGACCTCGTAGCGGTGCCGGTGCCGCTCGCTGACCATGGTGGTGCCGTAGGTCTCTGCGACGACCGAGCCTTCGTCAAGCTTGGCTTCGTAGAGTCCCAGGCGCATGGTGCCCCCGAGGTCGCCCTTGCCCTCCACGATGTCGAGCTGCTCTTCCATCGTCGCGATGACCGGGTACTTGGAATCGGGTTCGAATTCGCTGGAAGACGCGCCCTCCAGGCCCACCACGTTCCGGGCATACTCGATGACCATGCACTGCAGGCCAAGGCAGAGACCCAAGACGGGGAGCTTCGTTTCACGGGCGAACTTGAGCGCGCCGAGCTTGCCTTCCAAGCCACGGATGCCGAAGCCCCCAGGGACACAGATCGCGTCAACGCCGGCCAGGGAGCGGGTGGCGCCTTCAAGGGTTTCGCATTCGTCGGACGGGACCCAGCGGATCTTGACCTTGGCCTCGTTGGCGAACCCGCCGGCGCGCAAAGCCTCTGTGACGGACAAGTATGCGTCGGGCAGGTCGATGTACTTGCCGACCAGGGCGATTTCGACCTCGTGCCGCGGGTTGTGGACCGCTTCAAGGAGCCGGTCCCAGCTGGTCCAGTCGACGTCCTTGAACGGCAAATCCAACGCGCGGACGATGTACGAATCCAGGCCCTGTGAGTGCAGCGTCTTGGGAATGTCATAGATGCTGGGGGCATCGGCGGCGTTGACGACGGCGTCGATATCGACGTCGCACATGCGGCCGATCTTCTCGCGCATGGCGTCGGGGACTTCACGGTCCGAGCGGATCACGATGGCCTCAGGCTGGATACCGATGGAACGCAAAGCCGCCACGGAGTGCTGCGTAGGTTTGGTCTTCAATTCCTGCGAAGGGCCGATGTACGGCACCAGCGAAACGTGCAGGAAAAACACGTTGTTGCGGCCAATGTCCTGTCGGACCTGACGGGCCGACTCGAGGAACGGCTGGGACTCGATGTCGCCAACAGTGCCACCAATTTCGGTGATGATAACGTCCGGGGCGTTCTTGCCTTCGGCAGCAAGCCGCATGCGGCGCTTGATCTCATCAGTGATGTGCGGGATGACCTGGACGGTATCCCCGAGGTACTCGCCGCGACGTTCCTTGGCGATGACGGTCGAGTAGATCTGGCCGGTTGTGACGTTGGCCGAACCCTCGAGGTTCTCATCAAGGAAGCGCTCGTAGTGCCCGATGTCGAGGTCCGTTTCGGCGCCGTCGTCGGTCACGAACACTTCGCCGTGCTGGAAGGGGTTCATCGTGCCCGGATCCACGTTCAGGTAGGGATCCAGCTTCTGCATAGTTACAGACAGACCGCGTGCCCGCAGCAGGTGGCCGAGGCTCGAAGCCGTCAGTCCCTTGCCGAGCGAGGACGCCACACCGCCGGTGACAAAGATGTGTTTGGTCGTCTTGGACGAGCCCGGGAACCGGGAATTTACGCGGGAATTTGATCGCTGCACCACGGAATTCGAGCCTATCATCAAATACGCCTCCAAAGGATCCGTCAACGGTTTCCCCAAATGCTCAATAGTCCCTCGCCGGAACGGCACGGATCAAGAGGCAAGCCGCACGGGCTTCCGGGACGGCCTTGCCAGAACGGGGCGCCTACGCCCGCTGGGGCAGGAGTTTGGCGTCGTCAAGCAGTTCCTGGGCATGGGCGCGCGCAGACTCCGAGTCCTCTTGGCCCGCCAACATCCTGGCAAGCTCCTTGACCCGCTCATCCTCTCCAAGGAGTTGAACGTCACTCGAGGTGAAGCCCGTGGCCGTCTTGCCGTCGCTCCCCCTGACCGAGGTTTTGGTCACCCGGATGTGCTGGTCGGCGAACGCGGCAACCTGGGGCAAATGGGTCACTACCAGGACTTGGACGTGCCGTGCCAGCATGGCGAGCCGGCGGCCAATCTCCACCGCCGCACGCCCGCCCACGCCCGCGTCGACTTCGTCGAAGACAAAGGTCGGAACAGGGTCCACGGCAGCGAGCACCACCTCGATTGCGAGCATGACGCGGGACAGCTCACCGCCCGAAGCCCCCTTGCCCAAGGGACGGGCCGGGGCGCCCGAATGCGGCTGGAGCAGGAAGGAGATGTCGTCCACTCCGTGGGGACCCAGCTCCCCTCCGCTGTCCACCTGGATCACCAAGGTCGCGTCGGCCATCGCCAACGCAGTGAGTTCGGCGCTGACGCGGGCAGATAGTTCCTTGGCCGCCTTGCTCCGGGCCTTTGAGATGCGCGCGGCTTGCTTGACCAGGGCGGCTTCCGTGGACACTACCTCGGCGTCGAGGGCTTCGATCCGGCTCGAGTCATCCTGCAGCTCCTCAAGCCTTGTCCTCGACGCGGCAGCCCATTCGAGCACTTCGTCGATGCTCGGGGCATACTTCCGTATCAGCTTGGCGAGCGCTGCACGCCGTTCTTCGATTTCGGCAAGCCGTTCTGGACCTTCAGTATCCAGCGAGGCCTGATAGCTGGACAGTTCACCGGCAATGTCGCTAATGAGGAAGCCGATTTCGGCCAGGCGCGCCGCGGCGCCCGCCAGGGCTTCGTCGTGTTCGGACACCTGTTCCAAGGCCCGTTTCGCACCATCGATCAGCGCGGCGGCGTCGGCGTTCTCGCCAAATTCCTCGGCGATCAGTGCCTCGTGGGCTGCCGCCGCCGCGATCCGGAGCTCCTCCACATTGGCCAGTTTTACGGCTTCGGACTTCAAGGATTCGTCCTCGCCAGGCTGGGGATCGACGCCGTCGATTTCCTGCAGCGCCGCGGCGAGCGACTCGGCCTCGCGCAACCTCTCCCGCGCCTCGCTGCGCAGCGTGTCCAGCTCCGCCTGGATGGATTTCCAGTGGCTATAAAGCTTTCCGTATTCAGCGACGGCGGCGCCCAGGTCCGGGCCAGCGAAGCGGTCCAATGCGTGCCTCTGGGCGGACGCGCCCTTGAGCCTGATTTGGTCCGACTGCCCATGGACCACCACGAGGCTTTCGCCAAGTTCCGCCAACACTCCCACAGGCGCTCCGCGGCCCCCGACGAAAGCACGGCTGCGGCCGTCCGCACCCACGGTACGTGCCAGCAGGAGCTGCGCACCGCCGTCGAACTCTTCCGCATCACCACCGGCCTCCGCCGCGCGTTCCAGTGCCGAGTGGGTCGGGTCGAGGATCAGCCTGGCCTCCGCCGAGGCGGACTTCGCCCCGGAACGGACCGCGCCGGCGTCCGACCTGGCGCCCAGCAGAAGCCCGACGGCGGTTACCACCATGGTCTTGCCGGCGCCGGTCTCACCGGTGACCACGCTCAAACCCGGCCCCAAGGGCAAGGTGGCGTCGGTGATGACGCCAAGGTCACGGATCCGGAGTTCCTCGATCATGCTTCCTACATCTCCTTCGTGGGATCGGCCACGCTGCCTGATCGCACGTCGTGGGGCGTCGGCAATACGCTGGGCTTCAGGGTCCTGACTACTGGAATCGGGCCGGTGTGGATCTCGGCGGAACGCGGCGCGGGCCCCCGCCAGCCATGGATCGGAAGTTCGAACTTGCGCACTAGGCGCGCCGAAAACGGAGTCTGGTGGGTGCGGGCCAACCGGACGGGCCTTGACGAGCGGGTTACTTCGATCCGGGCACCGGGCGGCAGGTCGACGGAGCGCCGGCCGTCGCACCAGAGCACTCCCTGTGCATCGGTCCG
Organism: bacterium RCC_150; assembly: GCA_041360635.1. Classification (GTDB taxonomy): domain Bacteria; phylum Actinomycetota; class Actinomycetes; order Actinomycetales; family Micrococcaceae; genus Arthrobacter. The sequence continues at coordinate 303,630 of JBFUPP010000003.1, forward strand.
CGTGAGGATCTCCACCGCCAGTTTCGACCTCGGCGAGACGACCAAGGGCTTTGCGAACAGCGCGTGGGCGCTGATAGGGACGATCACGAGGGCTTCGACCTCCGGCCACACCACAGGTCCCCCCGAGGAGAAAGCGTAGGCCGTGGAACCAGTCGGAGTGGCGAGGACCACGCCGTCGCAACCGAAGGATGTCAGAGGACGCTCGTCCACTTCCGTCACCACTTCGATCATCCGTTCCCGGTCCGCCTTCTCGATTGCTGCCTCGTTGAGCGCCCAGGTGTGCCAAATCTTCTGTCCGCGGACCCAGACCTGGACGTCGATGGTCATGCGCTCTTCCACGGTGTATTCGCGGCTGGCAATCCAATCGACGGTCTGGGCGAGGTCGGCCCTTTCGCTCTCGGCAAGGAAGCCGACATGTCCGAGGTTCACTCCAAGCATGGGGACATCCACGTTCCGGACAAGCTCCGCGGCGCGCAGGATCGTGCCGTCGCCGCCAAGGACCATGACAAGTTCAACGTCCTCCAGCCGAACATCCTCATGGAGAATCTCGATCGGCTTGTCGACGAGTCCGTAGAACCGCTCGATATCGTCCAGTTCCGAGTTCTGCATCACTGGGATAAGGCCCGAAGTATGGAGCTGCCCGCAGGCGTCCCAGGCCGCGCGAAGGGAGTCCTCACGCCCGGTGTGGGCAAGGACCAAAACGCGCCTGCTCATGGTGTTCTGCTTTCTAGTGGGTGGTCCAGATTCTTTCCATCAGTGCAGCAACTTCCTCGTCCCGCCCTTCGATCTTAGGCAAATCAGACGGCATCCTGCGTTTCATCCACAAGAAGTACTCCACATTTCCGTCTTGCCCGGGCAGCGGACTCGGTGCGAGGCCGCATAGTTGGAGGCCCGCGTCGAGGGCGGCGTTCGCGACTTGGGCTACCGCCCGCTGCCGTTCATGCTCGGATGTGACCACGCCCGTGCGGCTCAGCCGTTCCTTGCCGACCTCGAACTGGGGCTTCACCATCAGGAGCAGGTCTCCCCCGGGCTCCGTGCACTCCGCCAGCGGCTTGAGGACCAAAGTGAGGGAGATGAAGGACAGGTCAGCCACCGTGATCGCGGCGGGTCCACCGATGTCGTCGACAGCCATGTAGCGGACATTGAGTCCCTCGTGGACCGCAACGCGGGGATCATGCCGCAGCGAGGGCACCAACTGGCCATGCCCGACGTCGACCGCCACCACCTGCGCGGCGCCGCGCCGCAGCAGCACGTCGGTAAAGCCGCCCGTTGAGGCTCCCGCGTCAAGGCAACGTTTGCCTTCGACGACGACGGCGGGAAAAGCGGCCAGCGCACCGGCGAGCTTGTGGCCCGCACGGCTGACGTAGACGTCCTCGGCGTGCGCCTGCACGTCGAGCTCAGTCGCTCCGGAAACCGGCAGGGACGCCTTTCGCAGCACTTGGCCGCCCGAACTGACTTTGCCGTCGGCGATGAGTTTCGCGGCATGGGTCCGCGACCTCGCCAGACCACGGCCGACGAGCTCCTGGTCGAGCCTTGCCATACTCAGCGTTCTTCGGCGTCGAGGACTGCGAGCAAGGAGTCGTGGATCTCGGAGTACTTCGCGCCGTGCTCCGTCACCGGAGCTTCCTGGACGCCTTCCAATCGGGACAGAACGGAGTCGACGTCGTAATCACCCGTGGGCAAGATGCCTCCCGGCCAGGGGGCGACGTGCTCGTCAGCAGTGGTCTCCTGTCGGGCGTCCGGTGCGTAGTCCTTGAGGTCATTCAACTCGCTCATGAGGCCAGCCTAGTTGTCCCGCCATTCGAGCCGCGGTGGCGTAGCCTCTGCCGCGTCAGGATGCGCCGACCACCATGCTGCGCAGGCAGCACGCCAGCCATCCAAGTCCTTGTCGGAGCCCTGAACGGAAACGACTCCGTTCAGGACCGCGGCTGTGGCGTTTCCGCAACGGAATGAAGCACCGTCCTCCACGATTGCCGGGTACGGCTCGTAAAGCTCGGCCAAATCAGCCAGAAGGTAGCCCGGCCGCTCCGACGTACGCGCGGCGAGGATAGACTCCCGGGTGTCGACGCCCGTGAGGACTGCCGCGGTCGCGAATCCAGCACGGTTGCCCCCGAGGATGTCGGTATCCAGCCGATCACCGACCACCAGCGGCCGCTCGGACCCGAGCCGCTTGGCGGCCGAGTGGAAGAGCGGCGCTTCGGGCTTGCCGGCAACGCGCGGTGTCTTGCCGGTAGCGGCCGCGACGGCAGCAACAAGGGTCCCGTTGCCGGGAGCAAGACCGCGGGCCTGTGGGATCGACATATCCGTGTTCGTCGCGACCCAGAGAGCACCCGCCGCAACCACGTAGGATGCCTCGGCCAGGTCCTTCCACGCGATCTCCGGGTTGAATCCCTGCACTACTGCCACCGGGTTCTCGGCGGCGCTATGAACAGGAGTGAGTCCAACGAGCTCGATCTCATGGGCCAGCGCAGCGCTGCCGGTGATCATGACGCGCGATCCGGGAGCCAGGAGTTCGGCCAAAAGGTCCCCGGCCGCCTGGGAGGAGCTAACCACCTGGTTGTCCTCGGCGGGCGCACCCAATTCGCGAAGATGTGCCGCGACCTGCGCCGGCGTGCGCGACGCATTGTTGGTCACGTAACCGAGGCGGACCCCAACCGATTGGAGGCGCTTCAGGGACTCCACCGCGCCGGGAATGGCGTGCGGTCCTGCATAGACCACGCCATCAAGGTCGGATAGGACTGCGTCGAAGCGTGAAACCAGCGGGGCCTCAGTCATTCCTGGTCTCTTCACCGTTTTCGAAGGTCGCGTGCCCAGCCTCATCACCGGCGGTTTCCTCGAACTCGGGGGCTTCCACGGATTCGGGAGTTTCCACGGATTCGGGGGCTGTGGGGCCGGCGGCCTCGATCTCGTCCATTTCCACAGAGTCGGGGTCCGACTCGGCGTCATCGGACTCGAAGTAGTCCGATTCGACGTCGTCGAGTTCTACCTCGTGCTGTTCGGCGCCATCTTGGCCATTACGCTTCAGGGAACCGTCGGCGCTCCCTGCAGCTTCCGCACCTGCTGCGGACTCGGTTTCGTAGTCTTCGGCAGACTTGCGGAAGCGGGGCTTCGGCGCATCGATTTCGTCGTCCTCGCCAAGGTCAATGATGTCCGGGTCCTCGAACTCTCCAACGCCCAGGGCATTCTCCGCCACAACTGCTTGGCGCTGCCATTTGGCGGCTTCTTCGGGGCGTCCCACGGCAGTGAGGGCGTCGGCATAGGCACGGAACAGGCGCGGGCTGTACGAGAACGCCCTGTTGATGTCGAGCTGCGGAATCTCAAGCTCCGCTACTGCCGCATCCAGCTGACCAAGATCAGTCCGGGCGCCGGAAGCCACGATGGCGAGCTCAACCTTGCCCGGCGCATCGAGATCCTGCGCTTCAGGGGATCGGACGACGTCCAGCGCGCGGTCCGGACGCCCGAGACCGCGTTCGCAGTCAGCCATGACGGGCAGATGCACGTTTGAGCCGCTGATTCGACGATAGGTACGGAATTCGCGTAGCGCTTCGCCGTAGTGCCCGGCAGCGTAGGCGGTCAGGCCCACCGCTTCGCGGACAGCCGCCAAGCGGCCACCACGGCGACTCGCGGCCAGGGCATGCTGGAACGAGAGTTCAGGATCAATGTCTATGAGGCGCCCCGCCATCACCAGATGCTTCGAAACCCAGTCAGCATTGGCGCCTTCCAGGGTCTTGATTTGGTGCTTGGTGACCCGGTCCAACTCCTGGCCCGTGACGTCGTCGTCGATTTCGGGCGAACGCTCGCGATCTGGACGATTGGCGCTTCGAAGGTCCGCTGCATTGGGAGTGCGTGCGGGACGGTCTTCACGTGGTCCACCGCCGAAAGGCCGGCCCTCGCCACGGGGACCGTCAAACTTGCGGGGACCGCGTTCCGGACGCTCGCCATAGCTCCTACGCTCGCCGTCACCGTCGCGGCGCGGACGATCGCCAAAGGGCTTACGATCCCGATCCCCGTACGACGGACGCTGGGAACGGTCCCCGTAACCCCCGCGCTCACCCTCACCATCGCGGCGCGGACGATCGCCAAAGGGCTTACGATCCCGATCCCCGTACGACGGACGCTGGGAACGGTCCCCGTAACCCCCGCGCTCACCCTCACCATCGCGGCGCGGACGATCGCCAAAGGGCTTACGATCCCGATCCCCGTACGACGGACGCTGGGAACGGTCCCCGTAACCCCCGCGCTCACCCTCACCATCACGGCGCGGACGATCGCCAAAGGGCTTACGATCCCGATCCCCGTACGACGGACGCTGGGAACGGTCCCCGTAACCCCCGCGCTCACCCTCACCATCACGGCGCGGACGATCGCCAAAGGGCTTACGATCCCGATCCCCGTACGACGGACGCTGGGAACGGTCCCCGTAACCCCCGCGCTCACCCTCACCATC
>JBFUPP010000004.1:0-124090 GCA_041360635.1 bacterium RCC_150
TGCGACGCCCAACAACCAAAACCGCGGCCGCTCCCGAAAACCAATCAGGACCAGCCGCGGATCGGTGGATCAAGGCTAAGGCGTCGCTGGTCCGGGAGGCTCGCCAGATGTGGACAGATCGCCTGTGTGTCGACATCACCGCAGGACCGGCACATGAAGGAGAGGCAGCTACCGGCGCACCCCGCCGTCCCCAAGCGGCCCAGGGAATCTATTCTGACGCTTTCCAGATAGCAGCCTGACGTGAGGTTGAGGTGTGCCTCAACCTGACATCGAATAGGGAAGCACTAGTTTGTGCCCGAGTCGAGGCGCCATCCATGAACCTACTGCGCCCTGGGTTGCCGCAGATCGTCCCGGTGATCGTGCAGCAGAACCCGCCCACAATCGGCCTCGTTCGTCGAAAATCCGAAGGGGAAAGGGCTGGCAGGGCCCTCGAGTCCCGCTCAGGGCTTGGAACCAAAACTCCGCATCTGGTGGCGGCCCTTTTCGGTGATGCGGTCCGGCCCCCACGATGGTATTCCAATCCAGTTCAAGCGCCATGCATCGCATACGCCCTGTAGTACGGTCGCGATTTGTTCCTCCATGATCGCTCTTAGGGGGTAGGCCACAGTCGCGGAAGGCAGCATCATGCAAATCACGACAGCGCGATCCTTCCCGTACTCGAGTTTATAGAGAAGACCTAGGTCAATGACGTTGGCGCCGAGGTCAGGGTCGAAAACGTCCATTAGGGCTTGTTCTACGTCCCATAACGGCTTGTTCTTAGGATCCGTTGCCGCTAGCGGACTAGCTTCCGTTTCAGACATTGGGGCCATCGGCTCATGATGCCACCAACCAGCCCAAGGAGATGATGAGATGGCGCCGGCGGGGAACCCTTCATCGCGACGAAGAATCCCGCGATCGTGATTACAGCTGCTAGAGCGTGCAGGGACGTCGAGCAACATATTCAGGATGATCAGAAAAAGCTTCATGAGTGCTGCCTCCTGTGTGGGTTCGACGGTCTCCGAACGGTCGTCGATGGCTGTCACCTGGGTGTCAGGGCCTGGGTCACTTCGCAGTCCAATGCAGCAAGGCCGCACGGTGGTGAGCGGGTGAAGAAGGTAGAACTGACGAACAGAACGGGTGCGGGGACGAATCCTCGTTGTGACCGAAGTCGCTCTTCCTTAGCCTGTTCCCGAACGATACCTCGATGGCCTAACTATCTCAATTCTAAGTTACTTAGCGCAAAGCTGCAATGGGTACAGGAAGCCGTTTCCCGTCAAGCTATTTCAAGGACCTCGACTGGCACTCGTAGTTGTCCACCTACAGCCCAAGGCGATCGTTGCCTAACGCTAGAAGGCGGTCGGGTGGTACTTCGCCGTTACCCTTGTTGCCTCGATTTGGAGTCTGGACCGGGGAGCAGTCGGCACAGGAACCCGTCCGGGATGACGGTCACCTGGGAGGGTACCGACAAAGATCAGCTGGTCCGTCTTCGAGCAGGTCAGCCGGAATGTGTCTTCTGCTGGTACCCACAACTGCACCAAGAAGCGTGGGTATCAGCTCTAGCTGCTACCCACGCTTCTCGGAGTAACACTTCTAGCGAGCGACTCCGTGCATCTCGGAGGTCGGCGGGTAGAAGGGAATCTCCGGCTTTTTCGCACCGATGATTACGCAGATCAGCGCGTCTTCTTCGCTGACAGTGCGAAGGCTTCGCGGTACGCCCGCAGGAACACGAATGAGGTCGCGATAGCCCAAAACACGGCTGGCCTTCTTGGTGCCATCCTCGACATCGTGGACGCTGAACTCCACCTGCCCTTCGAGGACAAAGAATACTTCTTCGACGTCAGGGTGAGTGTGCTCAGGTCCTACGCAGCCGGCAGGCAGGACCATGTTGGAGAACGTGAAATGTTCGGCCTGGAGGATGTTGTTGTCATCCGAGTGGTCCCCGGTCGCTCCGGAGCCGATGTAGCGGACCTGGCCACGCCGGAATTTGTCTCCCATTTTCGTCTGGAACTTCAGGGTGTCGAAGTCAACGACGCGGCTCTCACGGGACGCGATGGACGAATCGATGAGCTCTTCAAGATCTGTTGTCGGTGCACTTACGGTTTCGCTCATTGTTAAACCTCTCGAACTGGGGCGATGTAAACCAAGAATTGGTAGCAAGGCTAGGGAGCAAGTCCCTCAACTCTAACTATCTCAATACTAAGGTAGATTTCACCAAGTAACAAGACTTTGAGTGAAATTGGACTGAGTTAATTGATTGCTGGAAAGCTCAGTGTTAAGATGCACTATCCACATGTAAAGGACAGGGCCATGTCTGACGAAACAACTGAAGCTGACGCGATTGACCGCATCTTGGCGGATTGGCTGCGTGAACGGCCGGACTTGGACGCGAGCTCTATCGGCGTCCTCGGGCGGCTTTTACGGCTGGCCAATCAGATCCGCGCTGTCGAAAGTTCCTATTTTGATGAGTACGGGCTGACACTTGCGTCCTTTGACGTCCTGGCGAATCTGCGTCGGTCCGGGCCGCCTCATCGGAAGACTGCCGGGGAGCTCGCAACCTCGTCCATGCTCACGACCGGTGGCATTACTTTCCGGTTGGACAGGATGGAGGAGCAAAACCTCATCGAGAGAGTTCGAACCCGCGAAGACCGCCGGGTTGTCTACGCCCAGCTCACCGCTCATGGCAAGGCTGTTATCGATGAGGCATTCGGCAAGCACCTGGACAAGCAACGTCAGATGTTGAGCGGTCTGACATCGTCGGAACTCGACCAACTCGCAGCGTTGCTTAAGAAGGCAGAGGCATCAGTGGTCGCATTTGATCTCAATGCGCTGGAAGCGGTTGGCCCAGACTCCTGAAACTCCCTTTTCGTTGCGTCAGGGTTTGGTTGGTGGCATTCTTGGCCTTCACGCACGCCCCGTATGCCTGGAGGAGACCGAACAACGCGAAGGTCACTTTGCATTTGGCCTGAGGTGTAATGGAGTCTGATTTGCCGCTGCTCTTGGCGCGCTTCTGACCGGAAGAATCGCAGATGCGCAGGGGAGGCTTAACGCCCGACGCGACGCCAGGGTCAGCAGTTCGGTGCCGTTGCTGTGCTCATATCAGTCCGCCCCGGCCCCCGATAATGGATTCCAGGGATCGTAGTACCGCGAACGGCACTACTCCGCTCGTCCTCGGATTGTCCGCAGAAGGCTTGTTGCGGATTTCGAATCGGTATTCTCCGATGTTTCCAGAGGCTTCAATGACGTGGCTGGTGAGTTCCGCTGCGGGGTCTGCCCTTACTCTGACTGTTACAGCGTCCCAGTTGTTAACAGCGATAGCGACGGCGGCGCCGGCGTTCAGGGACTTAGGGAACAACAGTGCCGCTTCAGCGGCCGATCCTTCATAAACGTCCAGTGGGCCGCGGGCGTTGCGTATCTCCTCAACCAAAGCCTCGTTCATCCAAGGCTGGACAAGGGAGCCCGGCAACTTCGTCGTCGTAATCGTGACTTTGTCATAGCCATCGGCACGGGCACCTGAGGACAAGAGGTCAAGACCCCCGACTGCGCCGGAGGTCAGGAAGAGCCGGCCTGGCCCGGCGGCGCGGAGCCGTTCTGCGAATTCTCTATCTGCCAGCGCGCCAATAGAGGTCACGAGCAGGTCAACACCTGCCCGGAGCACATCCTCAGCGTGCTCGACGAGTGCTTCCTGACCTGCACATTCGACCAGTAAGTCGCAGCGTTCCAGGGCCTCCGCCAGGTCCAGCTGTTTCACCGAAACATTTGTGAGCGGGCTTCGGGAAATAATTCCTTCCAAGACAGCCCCTGCGACCCGTCCCGCACTTATCCCAGCGACGACGGGTACACCGATGGCGCCGTAACCGATAACTCCGACCCGGCAGATGGGTTTTGACTTCATGATGTCCTTCGAGACTTGATTACGTGGTTGGTTCCGCTCTTGCCTGTGGTTTACGAAGTGCAGTGCGGAGCACATTCTCGCCGCGTTCAAAGGCACTTGTGCTCGCTCGAATACCACTCTGAACTGCGGGGCGATTTCACACGCTACTCAGCGCTTGGTGGGGAAGTTGGTTTCCCTCCGAAAGCCGGAATTGCTGATGGTAGTCCGGCTTTCGGAGAGCCAGAACTGGAATAGATGTATCTAGCAAGCCCATCTACCTAGGGCACGGTGGCACTAATCCTGGTGGGTAGCCCCGATAATGCCTTGTGCTCCGATTTCCACCCTTAGCCCGTCTTGGACGAGACGGCTAACCTCCACCAGGGTGGAGCAGGGAAAGTCGCCCGAGAAGATTTCGGATGGTGCCGGACAGGAAAAAGTGCCGCCCCTGAAGCCGTGCATTACTGAACATCTTTCGCGCGGAGGCTCGGGAACTGTGGCCGCCTTCACCCTGCTCAGCAACCTACCCTTCGTTGGACTCCCGGCGCAGGCGTTCGCGCGCGCTGGCAGGAAGTCAAACGTCGGATAGAACTCGGTGGAAAAGACACCCCCGGCCCGCCGTTCCAGCTCGACGTTGGCGGTGTTCAGCAGACGCGCCGGAAGCCGCAGGGTAACTATTTACCCACACCCATGGCGACTGCCCAGGAGAGGATCTCGCAACCTTCAGTCGGGAAGCCGTTCCACCAGTCCCGTTCATCCAGCCGGGCTTGAATCTGTTCCAGGTGCTGGGACTGATCATGCCGTAGAATGACCGTCAGCGGCATGGGGCCATCCGTTAGAGCCCCTCACCTCTGAGGATGGCGGCCTGTTTTTCTGCGTCGGCTTCGTATACGCGCCTGATCCGCGCGACGCCGAGGTCGTGCTGGTAGAGGTGTTCGTCTTTGTCAGCGTCGGCGGCAAGTGCTTCGAGCACTTCCCGGTCCTGTTCCAGGACTGCCCAGTGATTTTCTTCAAGGATCGTCTTGTACATGAACCGCCAGACGTCGCGCTCCCAGTCCGAGACGGTGCGGGTGCGCCAATGGAAAATGGCCGAGTTGCTTGAATCAATGGGAGTGGCCACGCCGACGATGCCAAAAGTCCCGCCGGGCCCTGCGGACTCGGCATAGGGGATTTCCAGATCGACGTAGTCCATGGCCTCGCGGCAGTATTCGACCCAGTCGAAGTTCACGCCGCGCTGGTCCGTCTTCTCAAAGAAGAAGCCTCGGTCAGTTTCGCGGATTCGGAAACGGGCACTGGTGTCCCCACCGAACATGGAGTGTGAGTCGCGGTGGAGGAACGCACCATGCATCGGATCCAGGACGTTGTCCATGTAGAAGCGCCACGGCCCCTTCCACTCCGCGAAGTTCGAGAACCAGGAAACTTCCGGATTGGCCAGGCGGTCCGGCAGCTTAAACTCCGTTACTTCGGAGTCAGCTGTCAGCGGCATGAACGCGAAGATGGTGTCGGCTGCTTCTGCAACTGCCAGCGACGTGGTGACCGTTCGGCCCTCGAGGGCACATCCGGGCATGCCGGGAACGGAAACTACCGTGCCGTCACCGTCGACCTGCACACCGTGATATTTGCAGGCAACACGGTCACCAAGGTGCTGGCCGACTGAGAGGGGGGCACTGCGGTGGGGGCAGCGGTCCTCGAGCATCCGGATACGCCCGGTGGCATCGCGGAACAGCAGCCAGTCCACGCCCAGGCGCTTAACCTTGACCATGTCCCCAACACCGACAAAGCGGGAGGGGTAGATGGGGTACCAACGGTCCCGCAGCCCCATGGCTGCCAGTTCTTTGGCATCGACTTCATGGCGGACGCCGACCACGTTTTTTGTCTTGCTCTTCCCGGTGGTAGGGCGTGCGGCTTGCGTTGTAGTTGACATTTCTTATTCTCCCAGTCGTCGCATTTCGGCGCGGAAACGGGCTTCGTCCCACGGTTTGCCATCCGGAGCATTGAGACCAAGCCTGTTCAAACCTGCAACCACTCCTGGCAAGTCTTTTGTCCTGGCGGCGAAGACCTCGCTCAGTGCCCCGGCAAGTTTCTTCTCGTAGGGAGTTGCGGGCCTGGTGAGGGCCTGATTCGGTTCTAGGTACTGTTCAGGCACGGAAGTCCTCCTCTGGTTCGGCGAAGGTGTGCAGGCCCTCGGCGATGTTCATGAATGATGTGGCCCACTCGTTGAAAGAGTCGGCCCGTGTTCGGTGTGCGGGTACGGCGGTGTTTTCGATGATGACGAAGACCCCGTTGTCGATTCCTCCGGCGATGCTTTGCGGCTCGGCAATGTCGGTGTCTGCCTGCGGCACCGCGGCGATCACCAGCGATGGTGCCTGAACGAGCTGGAGCGAATGTGCATAGCCCTCGACGGAGGTATCCACCTCCGGGTCTGCGAGAATCAGGCTCTTGACCAGCTCGGGATAACGGCCGGCGAGCACGATCGTGGCGTAGGCGGCCCTTCCGGAGGCCACAAGGTGCACGGGGGTAACCCCCCCGTCCCGGACTGCTGCCGCAGCACCTGAGATCCACGCTTCAAGCTGGTCTTCTGCGACGGTGGCGCCTGAAAAGGCGCCGTCAAAGTCTTCCCAGGTTTGCGCATCGTAGGCTGCGACCTGCCGGCTGTACCATTCCACGGCTCCGGTGCCGTTGTGAAGGCAGACGACGCGGTGCCGGATTTGCCCTGTGTCCGGTAGTGGACTGTCCAAAGTCAGTGGTTCTGTCAGTGCCATTTTTCTCGTCCCTTTAGTGGTTCCGGCTGGGGATATGCACCGGCGGCACGAACGGTCCCGGCGCCGGGTCCAGGGCTGTGACGTCGATTTCGATGACGGCCGGTCCCCGGACCGCCAACGCTTCGCCCAGTGCCCGATCGAATTGTCCGGAGCCGCGGACCCGCCAGAACGGCAAGCGCAGTGATTGGGCCAACAGGTCAAAGTCGGGTGTGTAAAGATCCACGCCGGCTTGGGCGAAGCCGTTGGCTTTTTGCATGTTCCGGAGAACTCCGTAGCCGCTGTCGTTGAAGACCAGCACTACGCACCAGGCACCAGAGCCTCCGAGTGAGGCGAGCTCACCGAGGTGGACCGCCAGTCCGCCGTCACCGACGATCACGACGGTGGGGATCCCGGGCCGGGCGCAGGCGGCGCCGATACCCATCGCAAGTCCCTGGCCGATGCCGCCGCCGAGCGGGAAAATATTGGTTTCCCGCGAGTAGATTTCCAGCAGGCGGTTGCCCCATTGGCTGGAGGGGATGGTTACGTCGCGGGCGATTACTGATTCGCGGTCAAGCCGCCGACGGAGGCTTTCGCAGATCTCGGCATACCCGCCGATGTATTCGGTCAGGGCGGCCCTGACGTTGCGCCGGGTCGCGCGTACCCGCTCGGTCCAGCCGGCCTCGACGCCGGGGGCGGGAAGCTTCGCGACGATCTGCTCAAGCAGGACGCGGGAATCACCCTCAAGCCCGACATCGGCCGGGTAGACCCGGCCGATGGCTGCAGGATCGATGTCAAGCTGGATGTGCGTGCTGGGCAGTGCCATGGAGTAGTGCCTTGTTTCATTGGAACGGAAGTGTGTTCCAACACTGAGCAGCACGTCCGCGTCCGCCAGGAGTGCCGCGGCCTCGGGGGTGGTGGCGAAGTTGCCGATCACTTGATCATCGTCTTCGGGTACGACGCCTCTGCCGGAATTGCTGGTCAGCAGCCCGGCGCCGATTCGGTGCAGCAGTTCAGCCAGGGCTGTTCCGGCGCCCGCGGCTCCACCGCCTGCCCAAATGAGCGGCCTTTTTGCCTGGGAAAGCAGTTCAACGGCTTTAGCCACGGATTCCTCGTCGATGGAGGTTCCAGGCTGGCTGGGGGAGTCCGCCGGGCGCTGTTCCTCGGGCAGGGCCAGGTACTGCAGGTCGATGGGCCATTCCAGGCTGGTCGGGGTATGCGGAACGGTCAGCAGGTGCGCGATAGCTTCTTCCAAATCTGCTTCGGCATCTTTGGCGTTGAAGATGGTCCGGGCGTAGCCCGATACTGCGTGAAGCATCTGCAGCTGTCGTGGGACCTCATGGATCACTCCGCGGTTGCTTCCGAGGAATTCACTGTCAATTTGACCGGTGATATGCAGCACGCGGCTGCCTGCGGTCAGTGCCTCCACCATGGACCCGGCAGCGTTGCCGGCGCCTGTTCCGGTGCTGGTGAGGGCGACGCCGAACTTGCCCGAAGCGCGCGCATAGGCGTCCGCCGCGTTTACTGCCGCGGCTTCGTGGCGGACGGCGACGAAGTTCAGTTCCCGGTCCACGGCCTCGATGAGGGGCAGGTTGTGGATGCTGATTACCCCGAAGGCGGTGTCAATGCCGTGCCTGCGCATGACCCGGACGAGGATGTCACCGCCAGTTGGCTCTTGGGGCATTGTCGTTCCTTGTTCCATGGACACGTCTTATCTCTTTCGTAGATCCGGGCCGGGCATGCCGTCGAGCGGTAGCCGGATGGCAGGTGCCTTACACATAACGGCCAACACCGCCGCCGACGTCGATCGTGGCTCCTGTGGTGTAGCCGCTTAGCGGGGACAGAAGGGTAAGAATGTGGAAGGCGACTTCTTCGGCTGTGCCGAAGCGGCCCAGCTTTACCCCCCGGTCCTTGGTGATCTCGGCGCTCCACTCCGTGAAGTCCAGTCCGCTGCCTGACTGCTCGAATCGCCGGCGCCACTGGCCGGTGTCGACCAGGCCGAGCAGCACCGAGTTGACCCTGGTACCGTCCGCGGCCAGATCTTCAGACAATGAGTGGCTCAGGTTCAACAACCCGGCGCGCGCGGCTGAAGTAGCGGCCAGGCGCAGCTCAGGTTGGCGGGACAGGATCGCATTGACGTTGACCACTGAGCCGTGCGGCGACGCGGCCAGGGCAGCCCGCGCGGAGCGTACGACGTTCAAAACCCCGAAAATCTTGAGGTCAAATTCTTCGCGGAACTGCTCGTCGGACGTCTCATCCAAGGTAGCCATGAGGGAGCGGCCGGCGTTGCACACCAGCCCGTCAACAGCCCCGAAGCTTTCCAAGGTCCCGGCAACGAACGCGTCGGTGGCTTTGCGGTCGGTCACGTCGCAGGTGGCCAGATAGATGGAGTTTCTATCAGCCCACGCAAACTGATCGAAAGCCGCGGCGAGGCGCGAGGCATCACGGGCGCAGGCAGCTACCTTCGCGCCTTCTGCAAGCAGGTAACGGGCGGTAGCCAGGCCGACGCCGGAACTCGCTCCCGTCACAACGACTGTGCGGTCCTTTAATTGCAGATCCATCTGGTGGTCTCCTTGATCATCAGCCGGAGCCCGGCGTCCTGGGGTATTTTTCGGGAATGGGAATGTTGCGGGTGGTGCTAGCTGACTTAGTGCCCCATGACAAAGCCGCCGTCAACGATGATGTTCTGCCCGGTGATGTACGCGGCCGCGTCCGAGAGCAGGAACTGAACGACGCCCGAGACATCCCCGGGCACCTGGTCTCTTTCCAACACCCTGGTCTCTTCGTAGAGCCGGTAGCGGGAGGCCGGCACGGACTCGGTTGCCTCGACTCTGGTGAGGCCGGGGGAAACGGCATTTACACGGACCCCGGCTGCTCCCGCATCCCGGGCCATGGTCCGGGTCATTGCCAGGACCGCGCCTTTGGAGCTGACATAGTGGACCAGGCGCGGTGAACCGTACAGCGCGGCGTCGGAGGCGATATTAACGATGGCGCCTGTCTGCTTTTGTGCCAGCTGCGGGTACAGGTGCTTGCTCACCAGCCAGGTGCCGAAGGTGTTCACAGTCACGACCTGCTGGAAGAAGTCTTCTTCAAGGTCCCAGAAGGCGTCCCCGCCAACGCCATCGGCAAGAGCTGCATTGTTGACCAGGCCATCTGCCCCGCCTAGTTCCTGAACGGCATCGGCCAAAGCCGCAACGGAGTCCTTGTCCGCTATATCGGTGAGGATTGCTGTGGCATCAAAGCCGCGTTCGCGCAGCGTGCCTGCTGCACATTCCGCGAGTTCTGCGTTCTTCTCAGCGATGACAATGCGGTCGCCTCCGGCTGCCAGCCTTTCAGCGATACTGAATCCCAGACCCCGCCCAGAGCCTGTGACTACGATCAGCCGTGTCATGTAAGCCTCTTCCAAAACTCTAGAATCGACGACGCCATCTCCGCAGGCTTCTCCTGCACTGCGGCATGGCCTGCACGGGGGATGATCTCGAAAGAAGCGCCTGTTATGGACTTGGCGAGAATCCGGGATTCAGCCACACCGGTGACTACATCGTCTTCGCCGACCAAAACCAGTGATGGTATCTGCAGGGACGACAGCACATTGGATGTGTCTGTCGTTGCCATCATGGCCGCTGCCGCTGTGTAACCGGGCAACCGGACCGCGGCCATCTCGGACCTGACCGCCGCGGCTGTCGCAGCATCCGCTGCCGGCGAGACCAGCCTGGACGCGCGCCTGTCGGCAAACGCTTCGGGCCCCAGTTCAGCCAGTTCCGGGACTCGGGCCAGCATTCTGTCTGCCGACTCACCGGTAACGGCCGAACCGCGGGTGCTGTCCGCCAGCACCAGGGAGCGGACAGCACCCGGTGCCTGCGCTGCCGCTTTGGTGGCGATAACTCCTCCCCACGAGGTCCCGATCAGGTGCGCGGGTCCAAGGGCGAGGGAAGCCAGAATTTGCAGGACGAGCCCGGCGTGGTCGACCGGACCCAGCGGATCCGGGGACTGCCCGTACCCTGGCGCATCCCAGCAGAACGTGCGGTAGCCTGCCTCACTGAGCAGCAGTGCCAGCGCCCCGCAGGATGAGGCGTTACCCCCGATGCCGTGCATCAGGAAAACTGGCGCTCCGTCACCACGGACTATCAGGGATACGCCGTGGAGGGAAAGGCGGCTGCCCAGGCTTCGGGGGGCGGGAGCTGTCTCAGTGGGCAGCTGCATGACTTACCGCATCTGCCGACCGAACAGTGAAGTAGTCGGCGCTGCCCGGGACGACGACGGAGCGGTAGCCGTCGTCGGGGATTCCGGCCATGGCAGTGCGAACGTTGACCGTGGGGGGTCCGGCGGTTCCCCACTGGTCCGACAGTTCAGGGGTCCGTTTCCAGGTGCGGCACAGCCAGCTGTCCTCATCAACCTGCGCAACTTCCGAGGTGTACTCACAAACCAGGCCCGCAGGGTCGGTGAAATAGGAGAAGGTGTTATCCCCGGGGCCATGCCTGCCCGGGCCCCACTGGGGGGCGATGCCGTGGGTTTTGAGGGACCCGATACCGCGCATGAAGTGGTCGATGCTCTGCATTTCGTAGGCCACGTGGTTGACTGCTGTCCAAGGGGCCTGGTTGAAGGCGATGACGTGGTGCTCGGAATTGCACCGCAGGAAGGACATCTGGTGCTCGGACCAGTCCGAGACCCGCATGCCCAGCACCTGGGTGTAGAAGGCGGTAGCCCGGTCAATGTCGATCGTGTTCAGCACGACGTGCGCAATTTTGCGCGGGATTGCCCGGCGTCCGGAAGGCTCCTGGCTGACGACGGCGTGAACGTCCGCGGACAGCTCGACGAGCCTGCCTTCGGGATCAACCAACTGCAGGCCGTAGCCGCCGGCAGCGTCGCCCAGGGGGCCGGGTTCACGGAAGAGGGGAATACCCAGAGCAGCGAGCTTAAGGGCGGCCTGATCCACCTCCCGGGGCGTAGCGACGGCGAAGGCGACGCCGCCAAGCGCGTTCTGCTGGCCTTTTTCCAGCTTTAGAATGTGGTGCTCGGAACCGGTTCCACGGAGCCAGAAACGGTCGGTATCCTCCTCGACGGTGGAAAGGCCCCAGACCTCGTGGTAGAAATCCTTGGCACGTGCCGTTTCCGGTACCTTCAAGGACACCGAGCGAAGGGATCGCAACTTACAGACAGGCTCTGCTGCGAAGAAATTCATGGGGCTACCTTCTTACTTTTCGAGGGTTTAGAGATCGAGAATCAGTTCGGCCGAGCGGCAACGCGAGACGCAGACGAACATGGATTTGTTTGCGGCCTGCTCGGCCTGGCTGAGGAGAAAATCACGGTGCTCCACGTCCCCGCTGATGACGCGTGTTTCGCAGGTGCCGCAGATTCCTTCCGCGCAGGAGCTGGGGACATCGATGCCGGCGTTGTTGAGGGCATCAAGTACAGATACGTCAGGCCCGACGGGAATGCGTTGGCCGGACCTGTGGCACACCACGTCAAATGCTGATTCGCTCTGCAGCGGGACAGCAACTTTTTCGGGTGCCTTGAACCGCTCGATTCGAAGCTGCGCTTCGTCCTGCATGCCCCGGGCAACGGCTTTCAGCAGCGGTTCCGGACCGCAGGCGTAAACCAGGGCATCCGGGCTCAGGGTTCCGACCGCGGCCGCGAGGTCAGGGTAGCTGCCGTTGGCTTCGTCGTCGGCGTGGATCGTGATCCGGTCCTGGGGCAGGGCGTCGATCTCGGGAAGAAAGGCCATAGTGGCGCGGGACCGGCCGGTGTAGAGCAGTGACCACTCCGCGCCTGCTGCATGGAGTTGGCGCGCCATGGAGATAATCGGGGTGATGCCGATGCCGCCGGCAACCAGCACGTAGCGTCCGGCGTCTTCGAGCGCGAAGTTATTACGCGGGCCTTCTACCTTAAGGAGCGCTCCCACGGGTAGGCCGTCATGGACCTGCTGGCTGCCGCCGCGTGAGTCGGGGGCCCGGAGCACGGCTACTGTCCAGCTGGTCGAATCCAACGGATCCGAGCAAAGCGAGTACTCGCGTATGAGCCCGTTGGGGAGGTGAAGGCTCAGGTGGGAACCGGGCTGCCATTGGGGCAGCTTCGCTCCGGACGGGTCAGCGAAGGTCACGCTGGTTACCCCGTCCGATTCCCACCTTTTTTGCTGGACCCTCAGGGTCCGTGTGGTAGGCTCCGCGATGGTTGAGCGGTCAGCGGCGGGATTCTGCCGGGGTGATTCTTCCGGTCCCCGTGTGTTCAAAGTGAGCGTAGTCATGGTTCACTCCTGGCCCCGGTGGGCAATGGCTTCAATTTCCACCGTGGCACCGTAGGGCAGCGCAGAAACTTCCACGAAGGTCCTGGCAGGCCGGGGAGCGGCGAAGAACTGCTCATAGTGGCTGTTCGCTTCTTCCCGCAGGGTCAGGTCCGTGACGAAGTAGGTGGTTTTGACGATGTCCTGCATCGACATGCCGATGGTCGCCAACCGTTCCGAGAGCCTGGTTGCAGCGGCCTCAATGGCCTCGATTCTGCCACTGACCGGGATGTAGTTTTCGTCAACGGACAACGCGCCGGACACGAAGCCGAAACCCCCGGCCTGGTATGCCGGACTGTAGGGGTGAGCACTCACTGACTTGCCTTTCATGGGGGATGAATTGGAGTATGCTGCGGATCTCATGCGCCGGCCCAGGGCAGTGGGGCGCCGGAAAGATCGACGTATATGCTCTTTTGGCGCATGTAGGAGCGGATACCGTCCCTTCCTTTTTCGGTGCCCAGCCCGCTTTCTTTGATGCCGCTGAAGGGGGTGGCGATGCTGAATTGCTTGTAGGTGTTGATCCAGACGGTCCCTGCAGCAACCGCTCGCGCAATACGCCAGGCCCGCCGGTAGTCGAGCGTCCAGATGCCGCAGGCCAGACCAAACACACTGTTGTTGGCCTGGGCCAGCAGGTCAGTTTCATCATCAAAGGGCAGAACCACAGCCACGGGACCGAAGATTTCTTCCTGGCAGATCGGGGCGGAGTTGGCCACGCCGGCAATGATGGTGGGCAGGTAATATGCGCCCTGCTGCAGTTCCGGCTCCGTCGGCCGTGCGCCGCCGCACAGGATTTGTGCTCCTGCTGCCCGGGCATCTTCAACCATTTTTTCAACCGAGTCCCTGTGGGCGTGGGCGACAAGCGGTGCTACCTGTGTGCCCGGGTCGGTTCCTGGACCTACCCGCAGGGCTGTGGCTCCTTGGATTAAACGTGCCAGCACGGTGTCATAGATGGCCCGCTGGATGAATACCCGCGAACCGGCGATGCAGCTCTGGCCGCTGGAGGAAAAGATTCCGTAAAGCACACCGGCAACGGCTTGATCCAAATCCGCGTCCGAAAAGATGATGGTCGGCGATTTTCCGCCCAGTTCCAGCGTGATCGGCATGATCTTCTCGGCTGCGATCCGGCCCAGCTGCCGCCCGGTCGAAGTGCCGCCCGTGAAGGAAACCTTTCCGACATCCTTATGGCGTGCCAGAGCGTCGCCTACGGTCCTTCCTGGCCCGGGAAGGACCGAAAGCAGGCCCGAAGGCAGCCCAGCCTCGTCACAGATCCTTGCCAGCAACAGGGACACCCAAGGTGCCCATACGGGCGGCTTGATGACGACCGCGTTGCCGGCGGCAAGGGCCGGCGCAACCTTTTGTGCGTCACTGGCAATAGGGGAATTCCACGGCGTAATGGCAGCCACCACACCGATATGTTCATAGGTGGAGATGCTCAGGTAGGCACCCCGAGGCGGGGTCAGCGCATCTTCCATCGTCTCAAGGGCCGCCGCAGTGAAACGGAACGTGGCCGCAGCACTCATGGCCAACGCCCGTGTCTCCCTGAGCGTTTTACCGGTGTCCTGGGTTTGAAGAACAGCGATCCGGTCGGCGTTGGCTTCAATAGCCGAACCGATCCTATGCAAAACAGCAGCACGTTCGTGCGGCAGCTTACGGGCCCAGCCGGACTCTTCAAGAGCCGCCAGGCCAGCCGAGACTGCGACGTCAACATCGTCAACGGTGGCACCATGGAGCGTCGCGAAGACCTCGCAAGTTGCGGGATTGGCAGACTCAATCAGTGCCCCCGCGCCCCTGACCCAGACCCCGCCGACATAAATCTCGTCGAGCGTGTCCACGCCCGGTTCAAAGCCCTGGAAGGGGATAAAACCTTCGGAATCAGCATCCGTCGGCCGGTCCACGATGCCCGCGCTGCTCTGCGTTGTCATCCTCGGGGTCCACCAATCTTTGTAGTCACTCAGGTTGCCGTCCAGTTGTTCGCGGCTTAGCACGCAGCCGCGGAAGCGACTGGAGTGTGAACTAGGTCATGCCAAGATATAACAGTACTAAGATACTTTGTGTCAAGGCAGTGGGGTCTTGATCTTTAAGAGCTAAGGAGATAGAACTAACACAGTGCCATGATCTTCACCACACTTGAGCACCTCGCCAGCCTCGGGCCATGTGGGCCGGGCTGACTGGGAGAGAGCACGTGTCGTGCGTGAACCGAGAAACCGCCATGACGCAGCAGCCGGCAACGAAGCCGGGCCTCGTCTACGGCCTTGACTCGCGAACCGCCCAAGGGCGGATGGCATGCCCCCGCTTCGAGGCTGTACTCGAAGCCCCCACAACCTTAAGGATGTCCAATGGACACAATGAGCGACCCCCAAAAGCAGGATGCCGCCAAACCCAATTGGTGGGTGCTTTGCCTCGCATGTGCAGCTGTAGTGCTCGATGGATACGACACGGTCGCGTTGGGCCTGTCGGTACCGGCGATCGCCAGGGACTGGGGTGTTCAAGCCTCGACCTTCACCGCTGCCCTCGCGCTGACCAGCGCTGGAGTGGCTCTGGGGTATCTGGCGGTGGGTCGCCTCGTGGCCAGGCTGGGCACCAGAAACGTCATTTTTTCAGCGGTCGTGGTGTTCACCCTGGGGTCATTGCTCACAGCATGGTCCGGTTCAGTCGTGGAACTGACGATTCTACGTTTCGTGACCGGCCTGGGCCTGGGTGCCGTGCTGCCGTCCGCTGTGTCACATGCGACGGCCGTCAATCCCCGCCGCTGGCGTCAATCGATCGCCGTTGCAGTAATGACCGGCATCTCGCTCGGGGCTCTCATCGCAGGGCTGGCTGGGAGCGGTATCGTGGCCGCGTTCGGCTGGCAATGGGTCTTCATTATCGGCGCTGTCGCTTCTGCTGTACTTCTGCCGTTCCTGTGGTTTGGACTGTCTAATAGTCACGTATCGAGCGCGCCCATGGACGCCGCCGAGGCCAAGCACCATGCTTCGGTTGCACGCCTGTTCGATCCGTCCGTGCGAAGCCGAACCCTTCTCCTATGGGCTTTTTCGTTCCTCATCTTTGCCGTGTTCTACGTGTTCTCGTCCTGGTTGCCGACCCTGCTCACCAGCTACGGCTTTAGTACGGGTCTAGCGCCACTGGGGTCGGCAGCGCTGGGCACAGGAAGCATCATCGGTGCCTGTGTACTAATCCTCGGATCGCGTCGATTCCGGATGACGTCCGTCCTGGCTGGAACCTCGGCAGTAGCGATCGTCTTCCTTGTCGTCTCTGCATTCCTCGGGCCGGACAAAGCGCTGCTGCTGCTGGTCTTTGGTGGCGTCGGCCTCGGGCTTCAGGCAGGCATGATCGGACAGGCCGCGGTGGCAGTGACGCTATACCCGCAAGCAACCGTGACCGCCGGCGTCGGCTGGGCGGCCTCACTCGGCCGGCTCGGATCGGTTGTCGGCCCAATCTTCGGCGGCGTGCTCATCGGACTCGGCGTTAATACCAGCATCATCGTTCTCTCAGTGTGCGTGCCCGTGATCATCGCGCTGGCGCTGGTGCTGACTCTAGGACGGATCACAGCATCCAAAGCGTCCAACCCTAAGTCAGCACAACCGGCGGAATCACCCCTCACCACGCCTCGGACCTAACGTAGGCCCTGCCCTGCACTGCCCCTTCCTCACACAACCGCAGGGGCAGTGCAGGAGGAGATGCCTAACACCCCTGTACGTCAATGGAAAGCGCCCGGGGGCGTACCCAGGCAAACAAGAAGAAAATCCTGGAGCGCGGCCCACAGAATCACGGCACCACGGTCAACACAGTGGCGCGGGAGATTGAGAAGCAACGCCTACCCACGCCACTCGACGATTCGCGGGGCGGCACGCCGTTAGCTCCCGCATCGAGGAGCTGGGGTAAGCAGAGCTAGCGTGCCATTTGATTGGGCAAGGCGAGCGAACCTATGCGGTTACCGCTGCGCCGCTCTTCGGCAGACAGAACAACGAGCGCACCCGACACGAAAAGGCCCTGCGCGGCGAGAAGTCTCTGAAACGCATCACCGAGTGGCGAACGACAATGCCCGTCGCAGACCTCGGAGATGACGCACTCGAGAAAGTGATCAGGCGCAGCCAGGAGGATCTGGGCTCACTCCGGATACGGGCGGGCATGTCAGGTTCCTTGCTTTGCTGGATTGTCGGGGTTGGGTCGGGTGCTCGGTTCCGGGCCGGCGCGTCCGGGTCAAAGGCTGGCTGTCTGGCCGTGGCTGCGCTTGCTGCCTTTTTTGGATTTCCGTCCTTGAGGTCCGGGACTGCAGATCGTGTACGCCAGTGAAACAGCGGCCAGTTGCCGCTTCAGACCCCGGACCGTGTGCTGGGCCGGCGGTGCTCAGAGGGCTTGGGCTTTTTTCACGCAGTCCCTGACGTAAGCGTCGGACGCGCGAAGGTGTTCACCAATTTTTTTGAAGCTCCATCCCTGCGTTCCGTGGCATTTGAGGCTGGCGACGCCTTCGTACCCGACCCGGCGCAGCGTTCCCAGCATCACGGAGTGATCAAGTGTTCCGTCGGGGCGAGGGAGTTGCTGGTCGGCGGGACCGAAGTTCAGGCCGTCGGTGCCATGGCGGTAGCCGCGGTCGATGTCCCAGATGTAGTAGTAGAGGAGCCTCTTGCGTTCGGCGAGGAACGTGATCGCTTCACTGATGGTGTCCTGCATCACCCACAGGTGCGGGGGAGCGATACATACGCCGAGGTAGGGGTCGTCGATGTCGCGGATGAGCCGTTTCATCTGGGCAAGGGTGTCAACGCCTTCGTCCCATCGCTGGTTTTCGTTGGCACCGGATTCGAAGTCGGCGGCGAAAGGGACGGTGAGATGGTTTTCCACGGCGATGCGGACTCCGCGGCGCGCTCCTGCTTCCACGATGGGTGGCAGGAAGGTGGAGACGAAGTCGGGGTAGTTGGCTTCACAGTCGAAGATGAGGGTGTCGATTCCGAGGTCTGCGGCGAAATCGACGCGTTCAAGGATCTCTTCCTGGGTCTTTCCGTAGGTGGTGAGGCCGCAGGGTTTGACCCCGTATTTGTCCAGCACTCGGAGGATTTTGCCGGGGTCATCTCCCGGGTTGACGTGGTGGGCCAGCGGCGTGGCGGAGGACCAGAGGTTGACTTCCTTGAAGCCGATGACGGCAAGGTCGCGGATCGAGTCTTCGAAGCCGTGGTCGTGATAGGGGACGAGCTCGGCGGCGTATCTGAACATGGGTTCTTTCCTTCGGAGGGTGCGGCGGGGTCTACCAGACGAAGACGGCTTTTTCGGTTTCGCGTTGATCGAAGGCGCGGAAGGCTTCCTCGGCTTGGTCGATGGAAAAGTCGTGACTGATGAGCTTTTCGACGGGGATTTTCTGGTCGATGACCAGGCGGACGATTTCTTCCCAGTCGCTGATGGGGAAGTACCAGCCGCCGACGACGGTGAGCAGCTTTCTGAGTATCTGGTCGCTGGGGCTGATCTGCGTGGCTCGCGACTCACCGACGAAAGCGACGGCTCCGAGCTTGGCGGCGGCGTCCAGGGCCGAGTTCTGCCCGGCGGGGTTGCCGGAACAATCGATGCAGACGTCTGCTCCGCGGCCCTGGGTGAGGTCCCGGATCTGCTGGACGGCGTCGGCTGTCGTGCTGTTGATGACGGCGTCCGCGCCAAGGGAGCTGGCCTGTTCGAGCCTGTGGTCGATGACGTCGACGGCGATGACGCGGGCGCCGAAGGCCTTGCCGATGAGTACCGCGGCAGATCCCATGGGTCCCATGCCGAAGACGGCGACGGTTTTTCCGCCCGCCACGCCGAGCTGCTTCTGCACGTGGTACTGGCTGCCGACCATGTCCGTCATCACCGCCCCGGCGCGGAAGCTGAGTTCGTCGGGGAGCTGAAGACAGTTGCGCTCGGGAAGGACGAAGTAGTCGGCGTCACCGCCATGGACGTCGAAACCGAAGCATTTCCACTGCTCACACAGCATCATGTAGCCGCTGAGGCAGTACTCGCAGAATCCGCAGCCCAGGGCGAGGTAGCCGGCGACACGGTCGCCTTCCTTGACGTGGGTCACGGCGCTCCCGACCTTGACGACTTCGCCTGCTGCCTCGTGCCCGGGTATGACTGAACCGCGGCCGACGCCTTCGCCGCCGACGATGGGGGTGCCGTAGTAGATGCTCATGTCGCTGCGGCAGATCGCGGAGGCACGGGTCCTCACCAGCACCTCATGCGGGCCCAAATCCGCGACGTCGCGTTCCACGACGGTGACTCTTTTGTCACCGGGGAGGATGACTGCTTTCATCTTTTTTTCTCCAATACTCATTTACTTGACTGCACTGAAGGTCAGACCGGCGACCATCTGGCGGCGCAGCACGACCATGAGCACCAGGATGGGCGCGACGATCAGGGTCGCGCTGGAACCGGGCCCTCTGAGGACCAGAGGAATGCAATCCGGGACGCGAGAGAAGCAATCCGGCAGGATAAAGACGTGCTGAATCGGGGCCGCAAGATAGCGATCATTCACCGCCGTGTCCGTTCTCAACATAGTCGTCGGCTTGACGTCCCTTAAGGCGAGGTAACGGTTCGGAAGCCGCAGTTTCCACTGGAGGAGTCGGGGGTGTTGGAGGTTCTGGCGGCGACGCGGTAGCGGTTGCAGTAGGAGTCATGGCAGAGGTAGGAGCCGCCGCGCATGACGCGTCCAGCACCGATCGTGGGGCCCTGCGGATTGTCCATGGGTGACTTGCGGTAGTACTTGGGCAAGAACCAGTCGGCGCACCATTCCCAAGTGTTGCCGGCCATTTCGTAGAGCCCGTAGCTGTTGGCAGGGAAGGCCTTCACCGGCGAGGTTCCAAGGTATCCGTCTTCGCTGGTGTTTGCTTCGGGGAAGACGCCTTGCCAGATGTTGCAGCGGTGCTCTCCGCCTGGGGTGAGCTCGTCACCCCAGGCATATCGCTTGCCTTCGAGTCCCCCGCGGGCGGCGTATTCCCACTCCGCCTCCGTGGGTAGCCGCCGACCGGTCCAGGCGCAATAGGCCAGGGCGTCCAAGTGGGACACCTGGACGACCGGATGATCGGGTACCTCGGTCCAGTGGGAATCCGGGCCGGAAGGATGGGCCCAGTCGGCACCGCGGACGTTGAGCCACCACGGCGCTCCCGCCGCGGTGCCCACAATGTCCCGCTCAGGGGCACGGACGAGCAGATGGAACACCGCGGAGGTGCCGTACTGCTCTGCATCAGTCCGATACCCGGTTTCCTTGATAAAGGACGCGAACATGCTGTTGGTGACCGCTGTCGCGTCGATTCGGAAGGCATCCAGCCGCACCTTGTGGACCGGTGTCTCGCCGTCGGCGGCGTAGCCCTCACCGAATGCGTCCCCCATGGAGAACACTCCTCCGGAAAGCAACACTTCGTCATGCACTAACAGGCAGGGGCGAGGAGTTGGATTCTCGTCCTGAACCACGGCACGCTTTTTGGTGTCGCTTCCCGGCTTGATAGATGTGGAACAGCAGCCGACCATCATGTTTCTCCCATTTCCTAATATTCGCCCGTCACCGCTGGGTGTGGGCTCCCGTCGGCACGGGTTCCACCTTTACCCACTCCTGCGTGCCTCCTGACGTCGCGATCGCTTCATCGACGAGTGCCGTTTGATAGCCGTCGGCGAAGTCCGGCCGCATCCGCCCCCCAGTTTCGACGGCCTTCATGAGTTCGTAGGCCTCGATGATCTTGGTCTCGCCGTATCCGATGCCGAGTGCAGGAATGGGCCAAAGCGCTTCGCCATAGGGTGTCGCAGGTCCTGTATAGACCGTGCGGAAGCCGCGCCGGTCTGCCGGATCGTCGGCGAAGGCGACCTGCAGTTCGTCCCTGCGCTCGTAGTTGAATACGAGAGAGCCGCGAGTTCCGTGGATCTCAAAGGTAAGGAAATTGTTCCGGCCCCAGGCATTGCGCGTAGCCTCGAGCGAACCGACGGCTCCGTTGCTGAACCTGACAAGCGTCACTGCCTCATCGTCGACGTCGACCGTCCCCCGCGGTCCCGAAGAGACTTTAGCGGTACCCAGGGTGTCGAAGCCCCCGCTCTGCAGAGGCCGCTCCTGGATCCACGTCGAAACGACGGAGCTTACCTCGGCGATCTCTCCGACGAGATAGCGTGCGAGGTCGACGACGTGGGAGCCAATGTCGCCGATAGCTCCGGAGCCGGCCAGCTTCTTCTGAAAGCGCCAGCTCAAGGGCGAATTGGGATCTGCGCTCCAATCCTGTAGATAGGTTCCGCGGAAGTTAAGGATGTCACCGATCTCGCCGTCGTCGATGTACTTCTTGGCCAGCACCACGGCAGGGGTGCGCCGGTAATTGAACGCCACGGCGTTCACGACGCCCGCTTTGTCCACGGCCTCAAGCATGAGTCGTGCTTCGTCAGCCGTTGGCGCGAGAGGCTTCTCGCAAATGACGTGCTTGCCCGCGTTCGCGGCGGCAATTGCGATTTCGGCGTGAAGATGATTGGGCGTGGCGATATCGACGACGTCAATGGTGGGATCTTCGACGATCTCCTGCCACGACGAGGAGTGCCGCTCCCAGCCGTAGCGATCGGCTGCGGTCCGGGCGAGCTCGTCCGTCGCTTCCACAACCACCTTTCGGACGGGGCGAGCGGGCGCCGGCCAGAAGAACATTGGCATCGCGGCGTAGGCCAGCGAATGGGCCTTCCCCATGAATCCCCCGCCGATGAGGGCGATGTTGACGTCACGCATTGGTAGCCTCCTGAAGGAATTTGAAATTGTGGATGGCGGCTGCCCGCGGATCGCCTGAATAGCCGTCCAGTTCAACTCCGATCCAATCGGAGTAACCGAGGGTTGAGATCGCAGCGAGGATGGCACGGATGTCGAGGTCCCCGTCTCCGAGCGGGACAAACCCGCCAGACTCTGCGACGTAGTTCTTGAGGTGGACGTAGGTGAGCCGGTCCGCGTAGCGCCGGATGATCTCGACGGGGTCTCCGCCGCCGGCGGCTAGATGCGCGACGTCGGCACAGAAGCCAATGGATGAGGCGGCGAAGAGGGCGTTGATCTGCTCGGGTGTTTCGGCCAGGCTGCCCAGGTGTGGATGGTAGCTGGGGATTAGGCCTTCCGCGATTGCACGCTCAGCTACACGTTCCAGCAGCTCTGCCATAACTCTGTAGTCGGAGTCGAGCCGTCCACGGCCCCTCACTCCGCCGCCTCCAATAACGAAGTGGCGGGCACCCAGGGAAGCGGCCACCTTGATGGAGCGCTCGAAACGCAGGTATTCCTCCTCGTGCGCGTCTGGATAGATGAAGTGGCCGCCCGAGTAGACACCTGCAAGAGCAAGGCCATGGGTTTCCAGGCGGCGTCCGAATGATTGCGTGTCGTCCCCCAAGGCCAACAGGTTGCCGTCGAAGATTTCGACGCCGGGAAACCCTGCTGCGGCTATGGCTTCAAGTGCGGGGTCCAAATCTCCTGGGGTGAAATAGTGTCCGGAAGCCAAATCAGTGACGGCTCCGGGGGTGCCGACAACGTCACCCCAAGCATTGACTTGGTATGCATACATGGTTTTAGTCCTCTCTTGAGACTTCTTTCATCGTGCGTCGACATTGCCTTCGAGCCACCAAAGGCGTCCATCGTCATCGGACCTGTGGATGGTTCCCTCCTGTTGGTCCATGAGGCGGCTGAGTTCGGCGACGACGTCGGGATGCCTCTTGCTGAGGTCATAGGACTCCCCGGCATCGGCCTCTATATTGAACAGCTGTGGCAGGGACATGGTGGCGAATCGCTCCGCTCCCCAGGTCTGTCGACGACGGTGCAGCTTCCACTTCCCTTTGCGGACTGCATTCAGTTCATATCCGTCGAAATACCAGATGGGATCGTGTTCGGCGGCTTCCCTCCCCTCAAGGGTGTCTGCGATGATCTGGCCATCCACTGGCTTTCCGTCGGGATCCAGCCCAAGGTAGTGGCAAATGGTCGGCAGCAGGTCAACGGACGCAAGAGGCGAGTTCACAACCCCTGACCGTGGAAGCTGTCGCGGCCACGACGCCAGGAACGGGACACGCGTACCCCCTTCCCACGTCTCGAACTTCCGTCCTCGCATACCGCCCGTTGACCCCTCGAACCATGGGCCGTGGTCAGCGGTGAACACGAAAATCGTGTCCTCAAGAATGCCTCGCTCCTCAAGGGCGTCGCGTAGCACTCCGACATGATGATCGATGCTCTCGACCGTGTCCCCGTAGGGACCGCCCGCAGACCTGCCCTCAAACTCGGGATCCGGCTCCAGAGGGTAGTGCGGAGCGGTGAAGGCGATATACGTGAAAAACGGCTGTCCCTCAGGAACGTTGTCAATGAATTCGACGGCTTCTTCGATATAGCGGCGAGTCAGGGAAGACATATCCGGACCGTCCTCGAGCACATCCTCATTTCGATACAGGAAGTATGGTGGAGTGTCATTACTGAACGGCAGACCGAAGTAATGATCAAAGCCGAAACGGAGCGGACCCCTCGCGGGCATCTGTCCCACATGCCATTTGCCGAATGCTCCAGTGGCGTAGCCGGCTCTGGACAGGTAGGACGCGATGGTCATCTCGTCCTTGTGGAGACCGGTGTCCTCGTCCGGGAACAGCACCCTACCTACGCCGGTGCGCGCTGCCACCCGGCCCGTGAGCAGCGCCGCCCGGGCAGGTGAACATGTGGGGCCCCCGCTGTACATGGCCGTGGCACGCACTCCGTCTGCAGCAAGCTCGTCGAGCCGGGGTGTAGCGATGACTGTGCCGCCATTGCAGGATAGGTCACCGTAGCCGAGGTCGTCGCAGATGACGATCACTACATTTGGTCGGGCATGTGATGGTCGCGTCATTTGCCCACGCCTTCCACAACGGAGGATGTAACGAAGTCGGCGACTTTGGGAGCGGACTTGAGCATGCCACCTTTGGTCATGGTGTCAATGAGCTGCTGGGTGATCTTCGTGAAGCCGCCGCCAGGCGTCAGCGACACCGGAGAGCTGGGATCGGCAAGCTCGGAAGAGGGCAGGCAGGGGGAGGGCTGGTTGTCGTAGATGATCTGCGCCTGATCGCCGGCCAAGCCGATGCCCTTCTGAAGCGAGTCGATGTAGGTGGCCTTGTCCTTATTGACGATGGGGGTCGCCTCATCAACGGCAGCCAGGAACTTCCGCAAAGCAGGGGTGTTGGCGTTGATGTAGTCCCGGGAGGCGATGAAGTTTCCAGTATCTGGGACGCCCAGGTCGGTCGAGGTCGTCCCCTTCACAATCTGCGCCCCGCTGGAAATGAACTTGGCGCCAACCGAAGCGAACATGAACACGGCGTTAAGGTCGCCGCGGTCAAAGCCGGCTACGAGCCCTGAGGGGTCGAAGAATTCAATCTGAACATCAGAGGGACTCATGCCGGCCTTTTCCAGCGCGAGCAGCAGGAAAATGTGCGCCACAGTGTTCTGCGTGGTGGCTACCTTCTTGCCCCTGAGATCCTGGATCGATTTGATGCCGCTGTCCGGCTTCACATACAGAGCGGCCATGTCTCCGGCATTGTTAGCGATACTGAAGACCTGAAGCTGCGCCCCCTTTTCGTTTGCTGTAGCCATCGCGGGCACACCGAAGTAGCCCACGTCTGCGCTGCCGCCCACGAGGGCGGAGATGAGCGCAGGTCCCGAGTCGAATTTAGTGCCCTCAACCTTGACGCCGTGCTTGGCGAAGAGATCATGCTGGAGGGCGTAGTAGAAGTTGGCTTGTAGACCCTGTGCATAGGCAACGCGGATAGTGGGCGTTTCGCCCTGTCCGCCACCGGATGAACCGGGGGACGAGCAGGCTGAAACTCCCAAGCAGAGCGTCAAGGCCGCCGCCAGGGCAGTGGCATACCGACGCAGACGGAATGTGAACATTTTCAAGCTCCGTTGATTCGTGATGTTGTGGATGAATGTGGTCAGGAAGCAGCGCCACTGGCGGCGGAGCGTGTTTCGTTTCGACGGGCGTTGAGCGACTTCAGGAGCGCTGCCTTGAGCTCGACGTAATCGGGTTCTCGCTGCAGGTCCTCAGCGGACTCCGCCATGGCGGCAAGTCCGCTTCGGTATACGGACGTGATGGTTCCGGGGGCGCCGGAGATGATCATGATGGTTCCGCAGAGTGTGATTGCCTCGTCGACGTCGTGCGTGACCATGAGGGTGGTGAGCTCGGGCGACCCCGAGACGAGATCCCGCAGGAGCACGTACATCTCACGTCGGGTCAGAGCGTCCAAGGCGCCGAACGGTTCGTCCATGAGCAGTACCTTAGGACGGGTGAGGAACACCCTGGCCAGGGCTGTGCGTGCCCGCATACCTCCTGAGATTTGGTAAGGGAAGAGGTCGGCCGCGTCCGATAGGCCAACTCGTTGCATAAAGTAGTCCGCCTGGGAGAACATCTCCTGTTTGTCCGAGCCGTACGTCCGGGAGTGGCGGGCTCCGAAAACCACGTTCTCCTTCACTGTCATCCAAGGGAACAGGGCCGGTTGCTGGAAGAGGTAGCCGATGTCAGCAGCGGGCACCGCCAACTGGCTCTGGCCTTCATTCCAGAGCCGGACCTCCCCCCGGGTGGGGGCCTCGAATCCTGCGATCAGGCGGAGCAGCGTGCTCTTGCCTACGCCGGTCGGCCCGATGACCGCTACGCTCTCGTTCGTCTTGATTTCAAGGTCAATCCCCGTCAGGACCTCCCGGCGTCCTCCGCGGACGGAGTAGGCCTGGGCCGCACCCGTCAGCGTAATCTTCGTGTTGCCTATCGCCCGGGCCGGCGTCTTGTCAATGCCGTTCATGGTCTGCTCTCTAGTGCTGTGGGACGAGAGAATGTTCTTCTGGTTCATCGCGAAACCTGCCAATGCAACAAGCGGTTCTCGAAGTAGCGGAATCCGTACTCGAAGGCGACGCCGACGATGCCGATAAGCAAGATGCCCACGTACCCGGTGTTCACGTCGAAGACTTCAGAGGAGTTGCGGATCATGTATCCGAGACCCTGCGATGCCCCAATGAGCTCCGCTGCGACCACAACTGCCCAGCCGATGGTCAGGGCGGTGCGGAGTCCGGCGAGGATCTGAGGAAGCGCCGGGGGAAGCACGACCTCTCTCAGGAACTGCAAGCGGCTCAGCCCATAGTTGCGGGCGACAAGGTAGAAATCCTGAGGAACCGCTCGAACGCCGAGAGTTGCGCCGGTCGTGACGAAAAGCACTGCCGTCATGAAGATGACGAATACCTTGGACTGTTCACCGATCCCGAACCAGATCACGACGATCGGGATCCAGGCGAGAGCCGGGATGGGGCGCAGGAAGCCAATGATTGGGCCCAGCAGCCGGTCGAGGAAGCGATTCAGCCCGATAGCCAGGCCGAGCGGCACGCCGATCAGGGTAGCCAGCGCCACCCCGAAAAGGGTCCTGCTGATGCTGGCGAGGAAGTGCTGCCACAGCGGTGTCCCTGTGTAGCCGTCCTGCACGAGCGTGACGAATGTCTGGGCTATGCCAGCCGGAGAGCCAAGGTATCGGGAGGGAACTCCCAGGAATTTGCCTCGGGTGAGGACGAACTGCCAGAGCAGCAGCCCAAGGATGATCAACAAGATGGTCGGTCCGAACCTGACGAACCAAGATGTAATGCTTCGTCTTGTCGACGGAGCCGATGAAACCGACTCAGAAGTGCCATGAACATCAACGGCGGCGCGGGTTGGGGCTTCGAATTCCTTCTGCCACAGCATCAGATGCACCTCATTCCGGTTTGACGGAGGACCTCAGCGAAGGGGATACCAGCAGCAGGAGGCTCCAATCGGGCAAAAGCCACGTCGAGCGCCGCTGCTCGAGAAATTTTCTCTAACATGAATCCAGTCTGAAACGCTCGCATCAATAAGTCGATGGTCTGGAGATTCTGGTGCGATAAGCTGTTCTTATGGAACTTAAGGACATGTTGGCCTTTCGTACGCTGGCGGACGAGCTGCACTTCGGGAGGGCCGCTGAGCAGCTGGAGATCAGCCAGCCGGCCCTCAGTCAGAAGATCCGCAAGCTCGAAGACGAGCTCGACGTTCAGTTGCTCACCCGGACCAGCCGGGCCGTCGGACTCACTCAGATTGGCGAGTTGTTCCTCCAGTCATGCCGCCGGACCCTCGCTGAGGCGGAGCGCGCGCGAGAGACCGTGCTCGACGCCCGGGAGGGCCTTTTCGGTCGCCTGGTCATCGGGTGCCTCGGGGCGGCCGCCAACGGCCCGGTGCCCGAGCTCATCCGCCGTTTCCTTGCCATGGAACCGCAATGCATGATCGAGCTTCAGCATTTCCTGGACGCCGGGGTCCAGATACGTGCCGTGATCGCCGGCAGCATCGATATCGGTTTCGTGCGTTCGGCATCGCTCGACAATCACGTCGTAGCCACTCACCTGCTTGATGAGACATTTAAAGCATTCGTGCCCGAGGACCACCCTCTTTCCGCTCGCTCCAGCCTCAAACTCAAAGAACTAAGCGAGGAGCCCATGGTCTTCCTGCCGCGCGAGTACAACCCCTCCTACTACGATCTGATCGTGTCGGCGTGCAGGGCCGCGGGATTCGAGCCCCTGGTCAAGGGATACGCAACGAGCCTGGAAACTCAGCTGGCACTCACAGCCGCAAATGTCGGCATCGCACTCCTGTCGGCTTCCAACGCCAACATCTCCCGCACCGGCGTCGTTGCTGTGGACATAGTTCCAGACGACATAAGGGCCCCACTGTGGATGATTCACGCCCGGTGGCAACGGAGTCGCCTCGCCGATCGCTTCATCGAGGTTGCGGCTTCGTAGACCCTTGCGGCTACGGTGCACGATGCCTCTGGCGATCGGACTGCTGTATCAAGAATGCTGACTCCGTGACAGCCCAAATCTCATCCTGGTTATTTCCACCAGTCCTTTGCGGAGCCCGGCGAGGGTGGATGGGTAGAACCATGGAACTGTTCGGGGTCGCCGTAGTTCTCGCCGAAAATCGGCGGATATGGCTGGCTGGTGGACAACCCGGCAGTTCAGTCGTATCGGGTGCTTGGCTGGAGTTTGGCGAACTCGGCGTCGGCCTGGTCGACGGCTTCGGTTGCTAAGACCGTAAAGCCTCAGACTATGAGCAATGGTTGCTGTTCTTATCGACATGGGAGCAGAAGCAAGGATGGTTATGGATGACATCCGGCAGAGAGCCCGAACCGTGTTGCAGCGGGAATGACCTCGCCCTTATCGACCTATGGACTCTTTGCTGGAATCACGGCGGGCACTGGGACTAGCCATGGGTTGGATAGCGTGAGTATAGGCCGGGGTAGTCGATGACGAACCCGTCGGGATCCACGGTAATTTGGCGGCTGAAGTCGCTGTCCAGTGACTCATAGAGGTAAAGATTGACGGCGGTTCTCGTATATGCCTGTGGGTCTGGTAGCACGCGGAACGAGGGGGCATCGATATAGGCCGTGATGATCTCGGCCCGGGACCCAACGGCGAGGTTGAGTCGCCGGATCGGCAGGGTGTTAGTGAAGGGGCTGAACGCCAAATCGATGTCAATTGCGCCCTCCAGGTCGGGGCGTGGCTCACCATTGACGCTCCAAATTCCGTCGTTGCCGCGCTGGACCTCAAGCCGCCGATCGTCGTGACAATGAAGCGTAAGTTCACGAAAGACCCAGTGGTCATCAAGGGTCACCTCGTAGTCGTAGCGCCCGTCGCGGTCAGTGAGGATGGAAGAAGCCCGGAGTTCTCCGCCCATCGTGAAGTGGAGGCGTTCGATGCTGCGCGTCTGCATGCCGTACCAGGTGTAGCCCACAGTCCGCCCCTCCCACCGCTTCGGTGATGGCAACAGTTTCTTCCGAAGTTGCCCCCTGGGGAAGCTTCAGGCTCAGACGCTATTTGATCGCGAATTCGTCAATTGGCATATGTCCGTTTCCATCTAAATTGACGCAAAATCCGGCCGTGGCGCAGGTGCATCAACTGTAGTGTGCCCGCCATGCCCGCGACGAACAGGACTCCTCGTGCCGCGTAACCAACGTCCTGACCCGATCCAGCTAGTGCGCGATCAACTCGGGCGGACGATGACCCGCGTCACTTCTGCACGCCAGGCTTAGCAGTGAGATCGAGCTTGGCCCTGCTCCGGGACGGCGGCGCGGCAGTGAGGGCGGCCTTCTCTTGCTCACTCTGCTGAACCTCGTCGAGCTCCTCGAGCGTGTACTTTTTGGTCTCCTTGGCAGTGAGGGCCGAGATCCCCGCGAAGGCCATGAACCCGAGTGCCACCATGGATGGTCCGCCCCAATCTTTCAGGTCGGGGCCAGCGAGTGCTGTCGAGAGAACGGGGCCGATGACGCCCGAGATGGCGAAGCCGATCTGGGTGCCGAGGGCGAGCCCGGAGACGCGCAGCCGGCCTGGGAACATTTCTGCGAAGAACGAGGGCCAGGATGCGTTCACCATTGAGTAGAAGAGGGAGTAGTTGATGATGCCAAACAGGAAGATCAGCGACCAGTTGCCGGTCGTGATTGACCACAGGTAAGGCACCATTGTGATGCCTACGCCGACCGTTGCGGTAAGGAACATCGTTTTGCGGCCGATCTTGTCCACAAGGAATCCTGCCAGGGGGGTGATTCCGAGGGCGATCACTGCCGAGACTGTGGTCGTCAGGAGCATGGTTGGCTTATCCAGCTTGTATCCGGCGGTCCCGAATGCTACCGAGAAGGTTTGCATCATGTAGCTTGTGCCCGCGATGAGCGCACAGAATACGATCCGCAGCACCGCGCGCCAGTGGAAGCGCAGAAGGTGCCTGAGGGGGGCGACGTCCACCTTGGCGGCCTGGGCCTCTACGAACTCGGGCGGCTCCTGGATGTGGCGGCGGATCAGGTATGCAGCGACGACTACGACGGCGGAGGCCCAGAACGGAAGCCGCCAACCCCAGGTCAGCAACTGCTCCGAGGGCATAGCGGCGACAGGGATGAAGACCAGCAGGGTGAGCAGCGTGCCGGAGGACGAGCCCAACGTGGTGAAGCTCGCGAGGAACCCGCGACGACCCTCGGAAGCATGCTCCAGGCTCATGGTGATCGCGCTGGGCTGCTCGCCGGAAAGGCACAGCCCTTGGATGACGCGGATCAGCACGAGCAGGATCGGAGCAACAGGACCGATCTGGGCGTACGTCGGCAGGCACCCGATCAGGAAAGTACAGCCGCCGATGCCGAACAGTGTGATCATCATGACGAATTTGCGGCCACGGCGGTCACCCATCGGTCCCAAGATGAGGGAGCCGAGGGGACGTACCGCGTAGCCGACCGCGAAGGTGATCAAGGAGAGCAGCACGCTGATGCCTGTGGGCAGCTGGGGAGAGAAGAAGAGGACGTTCAGAATCAACGCTGACGAGGTGCCGTACACGGCGAAGTCGTAGTACTCCAGCGTCGTGCCGATCCAGGCAGCGACTGCGGCCCTGACCGGGGTCTTCTTCGGAAGTAAGGTTTCAGTCATTTTGTCTCCGTTGGCGATGGGTGAACACCGGCTGTCGCTACACCTGGGCTCTCGGAAAGAGATCTCGAGTGGAATATCCGGTTGGTTCTGCTGTGAGCTCTCTCGCAAGTCGTGTTCACGGCTTTGCGGACTGGCCCCGGAAATCAAGTTAACGTTTGCGGTGTGGGTCACACAAAGTCGGCTTTTGTGTACCTACATAGCGATTCGTTATGGCATGGAGTCGAAGAACGGGGACCTTGGCAACCGGAAGCTCGAAGCGGAACGGGCCGCCTTGGAACTGTGCCTCCATCCCCTGGGTAGGTCTTCTGGTTTTCTTTAACGAAGAGGGTCTGACGTGGGCCGGGCGTTAACACGGCGCCGTACCGCTTCCTCAACCAGTTCGGACATCCATGGTCGATGGCCACGGTGAAGCGCCATCCCCGGGGGTAGTCCCTTGATGGAGGGGACCGAGCCGGCAATGTCGATGGTGATGCGGCCGTTGCCAAGAGGGGCGTTTGAGATGTGCAGGTCCCCGAAGGACGGGGGGAGGACGGGATCGAGCCAGACTCCACCAGCTGACACGACCGGGTCATAACGCATCAGGCTGGACACGATCTGGATGGGTGCGGTGGCTGCCCACGCCTGGGGCGAGCAGGCGGTGGGGTAGGGGACGGGAGTGGCGAGGTGGTCGCGGCTGAAGCCGCAGAACAGTTCCGGGAGGCGGCCGTCGGAGAACTCTGCCGCGTCCATCATCCCGGTGGCGATTCTTTGCGCTTCGGCGACGAAGCCGTACCGGAGGAGCCCGGCCGCGATGATGGCGTTGTCGTGGGGCCAGACGGACCCGTTGTGGTAGCTGGCCGGGTTGTAGGCGCCCATATTGCTGGCCAAGGTGCGTACTCCCCAACCGCTGAACATTTCCGGTGACATTAGATGCGCGGCGACCTGCGGGGCTTTGTCTTCATCGATCAGGCCCTGGAGCAGGCAGTGCCCCATGTTCGAGGCGCAGGCATCAACCTGCCGTTTCCTGCCGTCGAGTGCGATGGCGTAGTACCCACACTCGGGGATCCAGAACTGCTCGTTGAACTGCTTCTTCAGCCGCGCCGCGCGATCGGTGAGCTCGTTGCCCAAAACCATGTCACCGGCGTCGTACGCCAGCCATGCCCGCGACAGGTAGGCGACGTACACGTAGGCCTGGACCTCGCAAAGGGCGATTGGCGGCTCAGCCAGGGTGCCGTCGGCAAAGTTGATGCCGTCCCAGGAGTCCTTCCAGCCCTGATTGACCAGCCCCTGGTCGTTGAGCCGCTGGTACTCGACAAAGCCGTCACCGTCCTTGTCGCCGTAGTTCACGATCCAGTCCAGTGCGCGGTCGGCGTGGGGCAGCAGGGTCTTGATGGTGTCCGCGGCGAATCCCCAACGGCTCACCGCCCCAAGCACCATCAGGAACAGGGGAGTGGCATCCACGCTGCCGTAGTAGCTCGATTTGCCGCCCAGGGACAGGCCGCTGGAGACATCAAGCCGGACCTCGTGGAGGATCTTGCCCGGTTCCTCTTCCGTCATGGGGTCCACTACGGTGCCCTGGCGGTCGGCAAGCGTCTGGAGTGTGCCCAGGGCCAGCGACGGGTCCACCGGCATCGCCATCACCGAGGCCCACAAGGAGTCCCTTCCGAACAGGGTCATGAACCAGGGTGCACCGGCGGCCACGACAACGCGCTCCGGATGGTCGGGGTCCTCTATGCGAAGAGCGCCCAGGTCGTCATAACTGCGGCGCAGGGTCCGTTCCACGGAGCGGTTGGCCACCTGCAGTACGGGGATTTTCGCCACCCACTCCCGCCGGCGGCGCTCTCGGGGGGACAAGCTATCGCCCTCGGAGTGGGCGAAAGCCGGTGCGTGGGCACCGTCGTCGGTGGGCAGAACGGTCAGGACTGTGCTCCACTGCCCATGAGCGGGTACCGCCACCCGATATTCGACGGTGTTACCGGAAACGTCGGCACCAGGAACGTGGATAGCGGTGCCCTTGCGGACGTCCTGCCAACTGCCCCGAATGGTGAGCATTCGGTCGTCGGCTTCTCGTGTTTCCTCCCACTGTCGCCGGATCCGTGCCTCCTTCACCTCGAAGAGGTCCGCGTAGTCGGCCCCTATTTCTAGGACGATGAGGCACTCGGCCAGCTCTTGGGAGTAGTTGTGGACAGTGAGCTGCTCCTGGAGGCCGGCACCCACTTCCCGCACCCGTTCCACGATAAGTGGGCTGTCCGCGTAGCCGTCGGACCGGGGGATCCTTCCAACAAATGCGGCACGGAACGGCTCCTTTGTCTCCGCCGTGAGTGGTTCAAGCGCCTGTCCATCCACTGTCAGGCGCCAGATTGAAAGGATCCTGACATCGGCCACGAAGAGGCCATGAGGACGATCGGCCTGAATATCCCCATTGGATGACGAAATACAGAAGGATGAACCCTCGACCAACGTCACAGACCCAGCTCCTAGTGGACCGGCCGCCGTATCCGCATTCCATCCCGCCATTCCGGCCTCCTCCGCGACTTGTTCAAGCGCAGTACAAGCAGACAGACACCGTGTTTGCGTGGTCCTCTTCAAAAAGACGCTACGCTTGCTTGCCGGTCGCCGCCAGAGCGGAGGCACGCGGCCGACCGGAACTTTGGTCCGTTGGCCACCCAGCAGGTTACGCCGCTGCCAAGTACGGAAGGCAATACCGAAAGCGCGTGAAGCAATACGCGAAAGTTCTGCCTGCTCCCGTCATAAGGGCTGCTTATCCGTCCACGCACTTTAGGTCTTATCCAAGAGGGCGGCTCCTTGCCTAGGCTCGAATGAACCACCCTCATCCGTACCGGAAGCCTGGAAGAGAACATGCCTGAATTCGTGCCCGCATCACGCGTAACCCGTATCAAATCCTCGCCCAGCGTTGCCGCGGCGGCCCGTGCGCGGGAGCTCAAGGCCGAGGGCCGCCGGATCCTGGACCTGACGGTCGGAGAGCCGGATTTCGATACGCCGCAGCACATCAAAGACGCCGCAACGGCGGCCATAGCCAGGGGTGAAACCAAATACACATCGGTAACCGGCACCCCGGAACTCCAGCACGCCATCCTGCAGACGCTGCAGCGCAAGACCGGCCACCGGTACACGCCAGCTGAAATCACCATCGGCGGCGGCGGGAAGCAGGTCATCTTCACCGCATTCATGGCCACACTGGACCAGGGCGACGAGGTTATCATCCCCACACCGTATTGGGTCTCCTACCCGGATATGGTGCTCGCCAACGAAGGAACCCCCGTCATCGTTTCCTGCGGCGAGGACACCGGCTTCAAGCTCACCCCTAGGGCCCTGGCCGGCGCATTGACGGAGCGCACCAAGTGGGTCATCCTCAACACGCCCTCCAACCCCACGGGAGCGGTGTACTCCCACGAGGAACTGGCCGGCCTGGCCGCCGTCCTTCGGGACCACCCTTCCGTCTACGTCCTCACTGATGAAATCTACGACGAGATCCACTTCGGCGAAGAGCCCATCATCAGCCTGGTGGCCGTTGCCCCTGAGCTCAAGGACCGGGTGCTGGTCACCAACGGCGTTTCCAAGGCCTACGCCATGACCGGATGGCGCCTGGGCTATGCAGGTGGTCCGGCGCCCCTGGTTGCCGCCATCAACAAGCTGCAGTCCCAGATGTCCTCCTGCCCGTCGTCGGTCAGCCAGGCCGCCGCCGCCGCGGCGCTCACCGGAGACCAGGCATTCGTCCGTGAGAGCGTGGACGTGTACCGCGAACGCCGCGATACGGCGGTCGCGGGACTTAACGCCGTCGACGGCCTGCGGTGTTCGACGCCGGATGGCGCCTTTTACGCCTACGTCAACTGCGCCGGGGTCATCGGCAAGACGACGCCCGATGGCAGGCAGATCACCAACGACGAGGACTTCACCCTCTACCTGTTGGAGGCGGCGTCTGTTGCCGTCATCCAGGGTTCGGCGTACGGATTGAGCCCCTACTTCCGGATCTCCTACGCCACCGGGCTGCCGGTGATTGAGGAATCCATTGCCGCCATCGAAAAGGCCGTCACGGCGCTGGCCTGACCCAACGATCCCATTGCCCACGCTTTCCAACATCAGGAGCCACTCCATGATCCACGTCAAGACAAAATTCGACCGGCCCTCGGAAGATGCGATCAAGCGTCTTTCGAAGTTCTCCTCCGCCACGGTGCATGAAGCGCAGGGCCGCAAGGGCGCCCTGAGCTCGAAGATCAAGCCCATCGACCGCAACATGTCGTTCTGCGGACCGGCCGTCACTGTGGTGTGCGCACCCCGGGACAACCTGATGCTCCAGGTGGCCATCCACTATGCGCAGAAGGGCGACGTTGTCCTCGTGGCCGCCGGTGAGTACGAAGAGGCCGGGACGTTCGGCGACGTGCTGGGCAATGCCATGAAGGCGAAAGGCCTTGCCGGTATGGTCACGGACTCCGGCGTCCGCGACACCAAGGACCTGATCGAACTTGGATTGCCGGTGTTCTCCGGCAGCATCTGCATCAAGGGGACCGTCAAGGAAACCATTGGGCCCATCAACCATCCCTTGGTCTTCGGTGATGAGATTGTGTACCCCGGCGATGTCCTGCTGGGCGATGCGGACGGTGTAGTGGTGGTCCGCAAGGACGAGATCGAGGAAGTCATCCAGCTGTCGCAGGCACGCGTCGACGCCGAGGACGACCTCATCCGCCGCTACAAGGAAGGCGGCACCACCATCGAGCTGTGCAAACTGACGGACGTGCTCAAGGCCAAGGGCCTGCTGGTGGAGGATGCCGAACTCGAGCCCGCCCTGTAGCTTCACTTTTCGCATCGGTTAAACCAAGAGGCCCGGGGTTCCTTTCGGAACTCCGGGCCTTGCCTCTTGCCGGTTTGAAGTCGGTGAGCCGATCAGTTCATGCCGGGCAGCAGGTAGGCGGGCGGGCCCACCTGTGCATCGTCCAGGTACCACATGGTGGAGCCGCGCATGCCCGGGGGCATCACGCTTCCCTCAAAGACGAAGACCGGTTCGGTGGCCGGCCCGTCTTCGGGACGCCAAAACCCGTTAGCGGGGCAGTGGGAACCGGTGCTGGCTTTCAGCTGGATTCTTCTTTCAGCTTTCTTCCGGGACTGCAGGCTGGTGATCTTCTTCATGGCTGGGGCTCCAAAGGAAATTATTGCCGCGGTATCGCCTTTGGCGAAACCTTTATGGCTTTTATCCTAGAACTCACGCAGTTCCTTGAATAAGACTAAAGCCGAGTGGCCTGATAAGGCCTGCTTATGATGCCTCGAAAGGTGCGGTGGGGAGCGCAGAATATTTACGCTGCAGCATTTCCTGCAGCATTTCCTTGAGTACCAGCAGGACGGCGGACGCGGCTTCCGATAAAGGCTCATGG
The DNA here is from genome assembly GCA_041360635.1 of bacterium RCC_150. Classification (GTDB taxonomy): domain Bacteria; phylum Actinomycetota; class Actinomycetes; order Actinomycetales; family Micrococcaceae; genus Arthrobacter. Next base: position 35,633 of record JBFUPP010000004.1, read on the forward strand.
TCGGGCGTGCACAATGCAATCCTGCACGGCAGTGCAGGATCGACGATCCTCAGGACCCGGAAGTCCTCCTCATGGAACAGGGCGTCCGCCGCTGACTTGGGCAGGATGGTCGCACCGAGGTCCGTGCGCAGCAGTCGGGTGAGCGAGGGGACCGATTCCACCTCGCCCACCAGCTTCAGCTTCAGGCCCCTGCTATCGATGCCCGCCTGAACCACCTGCCGAAGGGTGTGGATCTGTTCCGGCAGGAAGAGCCCAACGGTAGCCACCTTTTCCAAGGTAATGGTGTGCGCGTCGGCGGTTACCGGAAGCTCCCGCCGGGAATTCACGATCAGGTACAGGTCCTCGACGATGAGGGTGGTGAACTGCACGCCCCGGATAGGCCCCGGTTCATAGATGAGTGCCATGTCCAACCGGCCGTTCTTGATGGCCTCACTGAGCACACCGCCATAAATCTCGGTCAAGTGCAGCACGATGTCGGGGTAGCGCCGTCCCACTTCGCTGATGATCCGCGGAGTGAGGCTTGAGGCCATGCTGTAGGGGGCGATCGCTATGGAGACGCGGCCCGAAGGCGCCGCTCCTGAAGCTGCCACATCAATCCTGGCCTGCTCCACGAGCCGCAGGATGGTCTGCGCGTGCCGGTACAGGGTATGGCCGGCCGCTGTGGGCTCCACCCCCTGCTTGCTCCGGATCAGGAGCCGCTGTTTCAGCTCCGACTCCAGGGCGGACACCTGCTGGCTCAGCGCCGGCTGGGCCACGTGGAGGGCGGCGGCCGCCTTGGTGATGCTTCCTGAGTCGACGATCTTCACAAAGTACGCCAGCTTCCGGGTGTCCATAGCGCTCCTCTTTTCCAGCGGGGACGGCACAGCATGGGGGGTCATACGTTGGCGCTATGGCGGGACAGGCATTACGTCTTTGTGTGATCCGAGTCGCGGGCATAGGTTAATTGCAGATGACTTTCCAATGACCAAGACATTCTATCCCCGCCAAGCCATCGCCGATTTTGATGACGGTATAAGTTTTTTGCATAAGCAGGTAAACGGTTTATCGCCGCCCTATTCTTGCAATTACGAAACAAGCTCTGAGCAGATTCCTTGATTCGGGTCACGTCGCGCCGTTCAAGGTCATAACTGTTCCCTATCCCATGACATCGGATTCGTCTTTGTGTGAGTCAAATCCCAGTGCACACTCATTTACACCACGCGGTACCCAATACCAACAGAGGAAGGCCCGTAATGCCCACAGTCGATCTCGTAGCGGATCTTGGTGAAGGTTTTGGTGCCTACTCGATCGGTGACGACAAAGCCTTGCTGGAGATCGTGTCCAGCGCCAATATCGCCTGCGGCTTCCACGCAGGGGACCCGGACATCATGGACGCCACGGTGGCTGAATGTGTGAAGAAGGGAGTTGGCATCGGCGCGCATCCGAGCTTCCCGGATCTCCGCGGCTTCGGCCGCCGGGCCATGGACCTTACGGCTGACGAAGTCCGCACCGACGTCATCTATCAGCTGGGAGCCCTGTCAGCGTTTGCCGCCTATCACGGTGGTTCCGTCTCCCACCTGGCCCCGCATGGCCGCCTGGGCAACCTGGTGGCAACGCGCGCCGACTATGCCGGGGCCGTGGCGGATGCCGTCGTTCGCGTGGATCCCGCGTTGATCATCCTGGCGCAGGACGGTGAACTCGCCAAGGCCGCGGCGGACCGCGGCTTGCGGGTGGCCATCGTGGGCATTGCGGACCGCGCCTACCAGGATGACGGCACACTGGTGCCGCGTAGCCAGCCGGGCGCCGTGATCCACGACCCCTCCGTGATCGTCGAGCGCACTGTGCGGATGGTCTGTGAAGGACTCATCGAGACTGCATCCGGCAGGGACATCGCCATCCAGGCAGACACGGTGCTGCTGCACGGCGACAACCCAGGCGCCGTCGAACTGGCCCGCCGGATCCGCAGCGAACTGATGGCCGCGGGCGTCACCATCGCCCCGCTGGCGCAGGTGCTCGCGGCGAAGCAGAGGGTTTCCTGACCATGGCCACCACAACGACGACCAGCCGGACAATGCTGGACATCTACGAGTCGGGCGACGCCGCCTTGCGCGTGGTGGCACAGTCCGGTGATCCGGAAGCGGACTGGGCCACGGTCCACTCCCTGGCAGGCTGGCTGGCAACCGCCGGCGTCGAAGGCATCCATGGCGCCGTTCCCACCTACGACTCGGTCCTGGTGGAATTCGACCCCTACCTCACCTCCGCACGCCAGGTCCGGGCATTCGTCCTCCTGGGCATGCGCCAGCTGGATTTCACCGGCACCGCCCTGCGGGAACCGCGCCGTTTCGAGGTGCCCGTGGTTTACGGCGGCGACTACGGACCCGACCTGGAACGCGTGGCGGAGCACCAGGGCCTGGACGTTGAGGACGTAATCACCCGGCACACGGCCAAAACCTACGTCATCCGCTGCCTGGGCGCCCCGGCAGGATCTCCCATGATGGACGGACCGGACTTCCCGCTCCCCGTCCCCAGGCTCAAGGACCCACGGCTGTCAGTTCCCGCAGGTGCCGTATCAGTGGCCGGACGCCAGGCAGTGATCGCGCCCGCAGTGGCACCCGGTGGCTGGTGCGTCATCGGACAAACCCCCCTGACGATCTTGGACGCAGCACGCGAACCTTTGGTGCCCTACGTTCCCGGGGACGAACTGCGCTTCTACCGGATTCCGGCAGAGGACTTCGAAAACTTCGCGGGGCAGTTCCTGGAGGCCCGGCCATGACCGGTTCACTCACCATCCTGCAGCCGGGCCACTCCGTGGTCACCGACCTCGGCCGGACGAAAGGCCCCGCCTACGGCCTCCCCGTCAATGGCGCCCTGGACCAGTATTCCGCCAAGGCCGCAAACATCCTTGCCGGCAACGAAGACAATGACCCCCTACTGGAACTCACTGCGCTGGACTTCAGGATGCGCGCCACTACTGACCTGCTCATCGCCGTCACCGGAGCGCCCCTCGACCTCACGGTGGGCGGACGCGACTGCCCCCAGTGGGAACCGGTGTCCGTACGGGCTGGCGAAGTCGTGGCCGTACGCGGAATCCGGACCGGACTGCGCGTCTACATCGCCGTCCACGGATCCTTCACGGTCCCCAGCCTGCTGGGCAGCTGCGCCCCGGACACTGTGGTGGGCTTCGGGTTGAAGCTCGTGGAGGGCTTCAGCCTCGAAACGCGGAAGACCACGGCGCCCATCACCCAGCCATACTTTGGCCTGCCGTTGTTCCGGCTGGGCCTCACGAAACCCCCCTTCACCTCCAACCCGGTCATCGACGTCACCGACGGACCGGACATGGCGGAATTCGGGGACACGGCCGACCTGCTGTTCACCACGCAGTACACCGTGAGTCCCCGCAGCAACCACATCGGGCTCCGCCTCGGTGGCGCCCTTCCCGAGCGCCAGCTCACGTCCGAAGTGCTCTCCCGCGGCGTTCCGGTCGGGGCCATCGAGGTCCCGTCCCGGGAGGAGCTCCTGGTGCTGCACCGGGGACGCGGCGTGACGGCGGGCTACCCGGTCCTGGCAGTAGTTACGAGCCGCTCACTGGACCTCTTGGCGCAAGCCAGGCCTGGACACACCATCACCTTCAAAAAGACAACCGTGGCTGAAGCAACAGCCAGGCACCGGACAGCCTGCCTGGAACTGGACAGGCTCCGGAACACCATCAACACAGTCTTCGGACTCCTCGGCATCGGCGCCGGCCAGCGCTGGCATGAACTCAGACCAGCGTCAGGAGCGTGAACAACGTGAATGCTTTCCCAAACCCACAAAGGAAAACAAGATGTCAACATCAATAAATGCGGTATTACCGCAGCATGACCGCCTGACTGCGAAGCAGGCACGCAAGGTTGTCACCGCCGGCTGTGTGGGCATCTTTGTGGAACTCTACGACAACGGCATTTTCGCCTTCATGGCCGGAACCCTGGCCTTGGTGTTCCTGGCCCCCGGCAACCCGGACAACGCCCTGCTGTTCGTCTTCGCTGGTTATGCCGTGTCCTTCTTCGTCCGCCCGCTCGGCGCGGTCGTCTGCGGCTACCTCGGTGACCGGATCGGCAGGCAAAAGCTCCTGGTCTTCGTGATCCTGCTGATCAGCATTGCCACCGCCGGCATCGGGGTACTGCCCAACTACGCGGCCATCGGCATCGCGGCTCCTATCCTGCTGGTCCTCCTGCGCCTCCTGCAGGGCTTCTCAGTGGGCGGCGAAGCTGCCGGCGCGATGACCTTCCTGGCCGAGCACGCCCCCGAGGGAAAACGCGGCGTCATTACCTCCTACGCCCAGATCGCCTCCTTCGCGGCGCTGCTCACCGGTACCCTCGTGGCTTACTCCATGTCTCCCTGGCTCACCCAGGCAGCGATCGACGGCAGCGGGTTCGGTGCCTTCGCTTGGCGCATCCCGTTCTTGGTGGCCATCCCCATGGGCGTCATCGGCTGGTACATCCGCAAGGCGATCAGTGACACCCCCAACTTCGTGAAGCTGAAGGAAGAGGGCGGCCTGTCCAAGAACCCGCTCAAGGAAGCATTCAAGTCCCCAGAGCACCGTCGCGCCATGCTCCTGGCCCTGTTCATCCCGCTGATGAACGGCTCCGGCTACTATGTCCTGTTCTCCTACATGCCCACCTTCCTCAAGGGCAAGCAGCTGAACTTCACTATTGGCGAGGCCCTGCTGGTCACCGCCTGCAGCCTGGTGGTCATCTGCATCGCCATCCCCTTCATGGGCGCACTGTCCGACCGCATCGGTCGGAAGAAGGTCATCGCCGGTTCGGCCATCGCCATGGCCACCCTGGGCATTCCGTCCTACGCATTGATCGCCACCGGCAACATGGGCCTGGCCATCCTGGGCGCGTCCATCATGGCCATCGTCTTCGCCGGCCACACAGCCGTCATCCACATCCTGATCGTCGAACTGTTCCCCACCCGAGTCCGCTACTCGGCCTACGGCCTGGGCTACAACATCTCATCAGCCCTGTTCGGCGGTACCGCACCGCTCCTGATGACCTGGCTGATTTCGGAAACCAACAACATCTACATGCCGGCGTTCTACGCGGTGATCACCGCACTGGGCACCCTCGCCGCGGTGAGCACCGTCAAGGACCGCGCCCACGAACCACTGCGCGACGCCTAACCCCTTCCAACCCGGGGCTCTTGCGTCCAGCCCATTGCCGGACGCAAGAGCCCGCCCGACTTCCACCACTTCCTGGAGTATCAATGCCTTTTTCCGACTACACCACAGCCCTTGTCACCGGCGCATCCACGGGCATGGGTTCCGCCATCGCTGAACGGCTGGCCAAGCGCGGCCTCACCGTCCACGCAGTGGCGCGCAACGAAGAACGCCTCGCCGAACTTGCCGACCGCACGGGAGCAGTCCCGCACGTGGTGGACCTGACCGACACCGCCGCGCTGACCGCCGTCGTCCGTGACTTGAAAGTAGACGTCCTGGTCAACTGCGCCGGTGTCTCCCGTCCCGGCAACCTCCTGGACTCCTCGGAACAGGACATCGATGAACTGGTGGACGTGAACCTGCGCGGGCTGCTGCAGCTCACCCGGCTGGTCCTGCCGGGTATGGTGGAGCGGGACCTGGGCCATGTGGTGAACATCAGTTCCATCGCCGGCGTCTACAACTTCTACGGCCACACGGTCTACCACGCCACCAAGGCAGCGGTGCACCAAATCTCCCGACAGCTGCGGAACGACACCGTGGGCAAGCGTATCCGTGTCACCGAAATCTGCCCGGGCCGCGTGGAAACCGAGATCTTCGGCCGCAACATGGGCGGCAGCCCCGAGGCCATGGAAGAAGCCTGGCAAACCTACTACGAAGGGTACGAGTCGCTGACCACGGACGACATCGTGAACGCGCTCGATTACGCCATCGAAACCCCGCGGCACGTAAACGTGGGCATGCTGGAACTCATGCCCACGTTCCAGGTCCCGGGCGGCCTGACCTTCGACCGGCGCGACGACTCCGACTAAAGCCGCCCCGCTTGGCAACCATCACCAACTGATAGGCCCCACCCCATGCAGCACGTGCACACCGTTAGTTTCCCCGACCCCCAGCTTTTGGCAGACCTCTCCCCGCTTCCCGGCAACCTCCGCGGGGTGGTCTGGGACATGAAGGACGCGCCCGCTGAGGACCTTGGCAGCATCGAGGGCGTCATCCTGCCGTACATCGACGCCGGGGCAGTGCTGGGTTCCCTGGGCAGCGTTGCGGATCTTAAGTTTGTGCAGACGCAGTCAACAGGGTACGACGGCGTCCGCGAGGCTGCCGGGCATGGCGCCGCAGTGGCAAACGCCTCGGGCGTCCATGCAGCTGCCACCGCGGAACTCGCCGTGGGCCTCATCCTGGCCAAGCTGCGCGGCATCGACCAGGCCGTGAAGGACCAGCAGATCGAAAGCTGGAAACCGCAGCGCCGCCAGTCCCTGGCCGACCGCAAGGTCCTGCTGCTGGGCATCGGCGGGATCGGCAAGGAGCTCGCCCGCCGGTTGGAGCCTTTCGAAGTGAGCCTCACCCGAGTGGGAAGCACGGCACGCACGGATGCCAACGGACAGGTCCACGGCCCGGAGGAACTGGTGGCCCTTGCCGCGGACCACGACATCCTGGTCTCCGTCTTGCCCTTGAACGACAACACCCACCACCTGGTGGGCCAGGAAGTCCTGGCCGCCCTGCCCGACGGTGCGCTGGTGGTGAACGTAGGCCGCGGCGCAGTGGTCAGCACTGAGGCGCTCACCCGGGAAGTGGTGTCCGGCCGTCTGCAATGCGCCATCGACGTCGTCGATCCCGAACCGCTGCCCGCCGGCCACCCGCTGTGGTCCGCGGAAAACGCCCTCATCACGCCCCACGTGGGCGGCAATGCCTCGGCCTTCGAACCCCGGATCCTCAAGCTCCTGAAGCGCCAACTCGAAGCCCTCGCCGCCGGCCAAACCCCGGCAAACCTGGTACAGAAGGGACCTTTCGCGTGAACGCGTTGTTCGACTTGACCGGCCGTGTTGCCTTGGTTACCGGGTCCAGTCGCAGGATAGGCAACGCCTTGGCGCGGGCGTTGGCCGACGCCGAAGCAACAGTAGTACTCAACGGCGTCAATGAGGAACGGGTCCAGGCGGACCTGGCCCGACCCACGATCGCCCCGTACATCGCAGCGAAAGGCGGGCTGCGGAACCTCACCCGCGCCATGACCGCCGAATGGGCCGCCTCCGGGCTGCAAATCAATGCCGTGGCCCCCGGCTACATCCACACCGAAATGACGCAGAACTTGGTGGACGATGAGGAGTTCAATTCCTGGATCCTGGGCAGGACGCCGGCGCACCGTTGGGGCACTGTGGAAGACCTAGCCGGTCCCGTGGTGTGGCTGGCCTCTGACGGGTCGAACTTCGTGAACGGACAGACCATCTTCATCGACGGCGGAATGACGGTGGTGGTCTGATGGCTTCAATCACAGAAGAACTCCCGGCAACCGGCCCGGCCCTGGTGGCCCACGCGGCCGGTGGCCTGCGGATCGATGAGGTCCCGCTGTCCCGGCCCGCCCCGGATGAGGCGGTGGTGGAGGTCCGGTACGGCGGGATCTGCGGCTCGGACCTGCACTACTGGCTGCACGGTGCGGCGGGGGAGTCCATCCTGAAGGCACCGCTGGTGCTGGGCCACGAAATCTCCGGGACCGTGGTGTGCGCGGCGGCCAACGGTTTAGGCCCGCAGGCCGGAACCGCCGTTGCAGTCCACCCCGCCACCCCGGGCCCCGGCGCCGCAAAGTACCCGGCGGACCGGCCCAACCTGTCCCCGGGCTGCACCTACTTGGGCAGCGCCGCCCGCTACCCGCACACAGACGGCGCGTTCAGCCGGTACGTCACCCTGCCGGTGCGGATGCTCCGGCCCCTGCCGGAGGGCATGAACCTGCGCACCGCGGCCTTGATCGAACCCGCATCGGTCGCGTGGCACGCCGTGTCGCGCGCCGGTGACGTCCGCGGGAAGAATGCGCTGGTGATCGGCTCCGGACCCATCGGAGCCCTGACCGTCGCGGTCCTCAAGCGTGCTGGCGCCGCCCGGATCACCGCCGTCGACCTGCACCCCAGGCCGCTGGAGATCGCCAAAGCCGTCGGCGCGCATGACGTGATCAGCGCGACCGACACCGCAGCCATCGCAGCCGTGGAGGCCGACATCGTGATCGAATCCTCAGGCAACCACCACGGCCTCGCCTCGGCCATTAACGGCGCGGTCCGCGGCGGGACCGTGGTCATGGTCGGGCTGCTGCCCACCGGTGGCCAGCCCATCCCCATTTCGCTAGCCATCACCCGCGAACTCGAGCTCAAAGGCTCCTTCCGCTTCAACGACGAAATCGACCAGGTCATCGCCGCCCTCGCGGACGGCTCCCTGCACATCGAGCCCGTCATCACCCACGAATACCCCCTCGCCGACGCCCTGCACGCCTTCGCGGTCGCCAAAGACTCCACCACCTCCGGCAAAGTCCTCCTCAGCTTCGCCGAACCGGGGGAACTCCAGTGAGCACACAGTTGCCTCCCCTGGTGGTGATGGGCGTCTCCGGCTGCGGCAAGTCCACCGTCGGCGCCTTGCTTGGCCAACGGCTGGGGATGCCATTCTTCGACGGGGATGACTTCCACCCCGCAGCCAACAAGCAGAAGATGGCTGCCGGAATGCCGCTGACCGACAAGGACCGTGAGCCATGGCTCGGCCGGTTGGGGGAGTTGCTGGCTGGAAGGGCCGACGACGACATAAGAATCCCGCCGATTGTTGCGTGCTCGGCGCTGAAGCGCCGGTATAGGGACCTGCTGCGCAGCCACGCGCCGGATGTTGTCTTCATCCATTTGGCCGGCACCGCCGCCACTATCGGCGCCAGGATGGAGGCCCGCTCCCACGAATTCATGCCGCGCACACTGCTGGACTCCCAGTTCGCCGCACTGGAGGAACTGGAAGCGGACGAAACCCACCTCTTCGGGGACATCTCACAGCCCCTAGAAGTCCTGGTGGAGTCGCTCGAGCTGAAGCTGAAGCCAGCGGATGCAGTCATGGTTGGGAACAGGCCTTCTCAAAGCGTTAGTGCCGCAACACCGGTCAGCAACCGGTTTTCGGAGGAAGATTCAGCTCGGGGAGGGAGGTTCGTCCGCCCGAGCCAGGTCGGCTTGGATCGCGCGGATGGTCGAGGCGAGGATTCCGGACGCGAGAAGCCCTGGCCCCAACGGACCGGCAGAATTCGCGCCCAGCGGGGGTAAACGGCGAAGCGCTGATCGGGCTTTGGCGCTCAAATGTTCGAGCTGCCAGTGGATCTCGTCGTCGACCGTTTGGGCTCGATCGGGCGTCGCCAGTGCGGCGGCTTTTGCGGCATATGCCGCTGCTCCCAGGGCGTGCGCGGCCATGTGAGCCACCGCTGCGGCTTGTGCGGCGGATTGTGCGGCAGCCGCCGCAGCAGGGCTGTTCACTTCGCGTGCGGCACGGCCAGCAACAAATCGCCGGCGAATCTCCTCGGCGGCACTGAGCTCACCGCGAGCGAAGGCTCGTGCTCGGGCGATTATCTGCCGGCGCCTCTGCCTCAAATAAGGGCAGGACACGCTCAGCGCAGTCCGCGGCCCAAGTAGCGACGACGCGGCGCTCGGCTTCGCTGAGTGTCTGCGGAGAAGCCATATCTGTACCGTACACACGGCTTGCTGACCCGTGACCTTCGCGACCCCAGGGATATCGCCGCATACTCCCTTGAAGATTCCGACGGCGGCTGCGGGTACCCTTTCCCGTGGTCGGTCTATCGGTGGATCGAGGGCGAGCCAGCCAGTGAGGCAGCGGTTTAGGCATGTATCTGGTCGTCCGGCCGCCGATGAAGGGCGCTTTGTTGGCTAATTCAAATATGCTTTTGTTTGTCGGCAATTTCTTGCTTTGAGGGGACATACAGATGACTGGACCGGGCGGCGGGCGGCGTCTTCCCCGACTCACGGACGTTGCTGAAATGGCTGGGGTCTCGCATCAGACCGTGTCCCGCGTCATTAATAACCACCCCAACGTCAGCCTGCGCACTCGTGAACGGGTCGAGGCGGCAATTGCGGAACTCGGATACCGCCGGAACATTGCTGCACGCAGCCTCGTGACCCGCCGTTCCCAAACCATCGGTGTCCTTGGCAGCGCCTTGGCCCAATACGGTCCAATGAAGACTTTGTTGGGCGTGCAGCAGGCGGCGCGGGAAGCGGGTTACTTCGTCAGTATCGCGGCGATGAATGATGTGGATGCTGAAGCTGTCGCCGGCTCTGTGCGGCACTTCATGGACCAAGGCGTGGATGGGATCGTAGTGCTGGTTCCGCATCCTGCCACGTTGCAGGCGCTCAACGCGTTGGATCCCGATGTCCCGATGGTCGTTGTCGGTTCTGCGGGGGCAGGGCGGTTCAGTGGCGCCCTGGTCGACCAGCAACTTGGGGCGAGACTCGCTGTGCGACATCTGATCGCCCAGGGACACAGAAGGATCGGTCACGTTTCAGGGCCCCATGATTGGATTGATGCCTCGGCGCGCGCCGAAGGCTGGCGTGAGGCTTTGAACAACGAAGGCTTGGCCGATGACCTACTGCTCGAAGGCGACTGGAGTGCCGACAGCGGTTACACGATCGGACAAAAGCTGGCCGCGGAACGATCCGCTACAGCAATTTTTGTGGGTAACGACCAGATGGCCCTCGGGCTGCTCCGCGCGTTCGGCGAAGCCGGCGTGCGCGTGCCGCAGGACGTCTCCGTCGTCGGGTTCGACGACCAGCCCGAAGCCGGGTATTTCTTGCCTCCGCTCACCACGGTGCGCCAGGATTTCGAGGAACTGGGCAGGCGTTGCATCGACATCCTTCTGGAACAACTTGACGACGGCGGGACAGGCACCACGACCGTAGTGGCGCCCGAGCTCGTAGTGCGGAACAGCACCGCCCCACTGGGGTGAGATTCACCGGAAATCCGGCGCTCGACAGGGGTCGGGAAAGCTTGGGCTACGGAATTGTTACCGCTAACATTATGCAGTAGATATTGCCCCAGTGATAGGGAGAACTCCATGGACAATAACGCCGTCCTTCCACGGGTACTGGCCTTTCCGGCTCTTCAACATGACGGGATGGGCTGGCTATGAGCGAATACGAGATCCGGTCCGGGGACTACCGTGCTGTCATTACAGAAAGGGGAGCCGCGCTCAGGCAGCTTAGGCACAGGGGCCGGGACCTGGTGGTTCCCTTCCCGGCAGGCGCCTCGATTCCCGATTACCGGGGAATCATCGCGGCGCCCTGGCCCAACCGCATTCGCGACGGCAGGTATCGCTTCGATGGCATCGACTATCAGCTTCCTGTCAACGAAAGCGACCGTCGCTGCGCCTTGCACGGGCTGGTGTTCGACGTGGATTGGACCTTGGCCGCCCGCGATGACTGTTCCGTTTCCCTGAGCCACTCGATCGAGGCAACGGCTGGCTACCCATTTACATTGAGTCTCACGGCCACGTATCGAGTCGATGACGCTGGCTTGTGCTCAAGCGTTACCGCGATCAATACATCCGAAAATCCGGCTCCTTATGGGGTCTGTCCGCATCCCTATTTGCTTGCGGGACCGTCTCCTTTGGATGAGTGGATACTGGAGTTCCCCGCAAGCCGTTACCTGGAGGTGAGTCCGGACCGCCTGTTGCCGACAGGCCTTCGGGGCGTCGACGGCCATGACTTCGATTTCCGGGCACCGCGTCGTATTGGCACGACCGAGATCGACCACGCTTTCACCGGGATTACCTATGACGATTCAGGACAGGCACGATTGACCGTGCGTGACCCGGGTGGAAGCGGGGTTGGCATGGAATGGGACCGCAGCTGCAATTGGCTTCAGATCCACACGGCCGACAAGCCGGCACCAGCGCCCAACCGGCTGGGCCTGGCGGTGGAGCCCATGACCTGCCCGCCGGACGCCTTCAATAGTCGCGAGGACCTGGTAGTTCTGGCCCCCGGCGAGCCCCACGAGGCAAGCTGGAGTATCTTCGCTCTCTGACGGCCCGACGCAGAAGCAGGCGACGGGCCCGAGCCAGCAGGCAGCGGCCCGACGCAGCAGACCCCGGCTCGAGCCAGCAGGCTGACAACACGAATACGCCACGAATACAGCACGAGGACCGCATGGAGTTTCCATGCGGTCCTCGTGGCGCAGCCTTCGCTAGGCGGCGTTGGTCCGCGCCATGGGGCTGGATGCGGACCAACGGGCTTATCTTTTGCCCGTGGTGACGGGTTCGATTTTCACGGCAGGGCTCGTCTCTTCCGCGGGGGGGGTGGTCTTCCACTTGAACCGCTTGGCGATGGATGTACCCCCGCCCGTCCGGTTCTTGTTGAAGATATCGAATCCGACGGCGAGCAGCAGGACGAGGCCTTTGATGAGTTGCTGGTAGTCCGTGCCGAGCCCGAGAATGGACATTCCGTTGTTCAGGACGCCCATGATGAGGCCTCCGACCATGGCGCCGGCGACGGTTCCGATGCCGCCCTGGACGGCAGCGCCGCCAATGAAGGCCGCGGCAATGGAGTCGAGTTCGAATCCGGTGCCGCCGGCGGGCTGGGCGGAGTTCAATCGTGCCGTGAAGATCAGGCCGGCGAGGGCAGCGAGGACGCCCATGTTGACGAACAACCTGAAGGTGACGGCCTTGGTCTTGATGCCGGAGAGTTCGGCGGCGTGCAGGTTGCCGCCGATTGCGTAGGTGTGCCGCCCGAAGACGCTGTTGTTCATCAGGGCTGTGTAGATGATGACGAGGCCCGCGAGCACAATCAGGACGATGGGGGTCCCGCGGTAGCTGGCCAGCAGGAACGTGATGATCAGCATGAGCAGGGCAACGAAGGTGGTCTTGATGGCGAACCATGTCATGGGCTCGTTTTCAAGATTGAACTTGCGCCGCACGCGGCGTTCCTTGATGGTCTGGATCAGGAGGGCTGCGGTGGCACCGACGCCCAGGATCACCGTCAGCCACTCCAGCACTGAGGTGCCGCCCGAGATGTCAGGAAGGAACCCGCCGCCGAGGGCCTTGAGTTCGTCGGGGAACGGGGTGATTTGTTGGTTCTTGAGGGTGATGAGGGTTAGGCCCCGGAAGATCAGCATCCCGGCGAGGGTGACGATGAAGGCCGGAATGCCGACATATGCAATCCAGTAACCCTGCCAGGCGCCGACCAGCGCACCGACCAGCAGGCATGCGGGGATAGCCAGCCACCACGGCCAGCCCCACTGCACGATCATGACGCCGGCGACGGCGCCAATGAACCCGGCTACCGAGCCCACGGAAAGGTCGATGTGGCCTGCGATGATGACCATCACCATGCCGATGGCCAGGATGAGGATGTAGCTGTTCTGAACGACCAGGTTGGACACGTTCTGCGGTTCCAGGAGGATTCCGCCGGTGAGTCCCTGGAAGAGCAGGACGATGAGGATGAGGGCGAGAAAGATGCCGACCTGGCGCAGGCGGCTTGTCAGGAAGCCGAGGGATTCTCGGAGGGCGGACATGGGGCTATTCCTTCTCTTGGGTCATGTAGTGCATGAGGGTCTCCTGTGACGCTTGGGAGATGGGGACTTCCCCGGTGACGCGTCCGGCGGCGAGGGTGTAGATCCTGTCGCAGATACCGAGGAGTTCGGGCAGTTCGGAAGAGATGACGATGACGGCTTTTCCCGAGGCCGCGAGCTCGGCGATGATCGTGTAGATTTCAAACTTCGCCCCGACGTCGATGCCGCGCGTAGGTTCGTCCAGGATCAACACATCGGGGTCGGAGAACATCCATTTGCTGAGCACGACTTTTTGCTGGTTCCCTCCGGAGAGTTTTCCGGTGATCGCTGCCACGGAGGGTGCCTTGATGTTCATGCTTTTCCGGAAACGGTTGGCGACGACCGTTTCTTCGTTCTTGTCCACCCAGCCCCGTTTGCTGAGCTTGCGTAGGGCCGCCATGGAAATGTTGCGCTTGATGTCCTCGATGAGGTTCAGTCCATAGTGCTTGCGGTCCTCGGTTGCGTAGGCGATTCCGTGACGGATGGCCTCGGGGACGCTGGAGGTGCGGATCTCCTTGCCGTATTTGTAGACTTTGCCCGAAACGGCGCGGCCGTAGCTTTGACCGAAGACGCTCATCGCCAGTTCTGTCCGTCCGGCGCCCATGAGTCCAGCGAGCCCGACGACTTCGCCCTCGCGGACGTTGAGGCTGGCATTGCGGACCACGAGCCTGGAGTGGTCCTGGGGATGCTGGACCGTCCAGTCCTCGATTCTGAGCACCTCCTCGCCGATCACGGGGTTTCTGTCCGGGTAGAGGCTCTCGAGGTCCCGGCCCACCATGCCGCGGATGATCCGCTCCTGGGTAATTTGCCCTTCGTCCAAACGAAGGGTTTCGATGGTTTTTCCGTCGCGGATGATGGTGACAGCGTCGGCAACCCGCCTGATTTCGTTCAGCTTGTGACTGATGATGATGCTGGTGACGCCTTGGCCCTTCAAATGGAGGATCAGGTCCAACAGGTGTGCTGAGTCCTCGTCATTGAGCGCGGCGGTCGGTTCGTCCAGGATGAGCAGCTTCACCTGCTTTGACAGGGCCTTGGCGATCTCCACGAGTTGCTGCTTGCCGACGCTGATGTGCTGGACGGGCGTCACCGGGTTCTCGTCCAGTCCCACCCGGGCGAGGAGCGCGGCCGCTTCGAGGTTGGTCTTGCGCCAGTCGACCCAGCCTTTGTTGGCCTGTTCATTGCCGAGGTAGATGTTTTCGGCGATGGACAGGTACGGGCTGAGGGCCAGTTCCTGGTGGATGATGACAATGCCGCGCTTTTCGCTGTCGGAGATGTTGGAAAAAGCGCAGGGTTCGTTCTCGAACAGAATGTCCCCGTCGAAGGAGTTGTGCGGGTAGACGCCCGACAGGACTTTCATCAGGGTCGACTTTCCTGCGCCGTTTTCGCCGCAGATGGCGTGGACTTCGCCGCGTTTAACGTCAAGTGTGACGTCCTGGAGTGCCTTGACTCCAGGGAAGGACTTGGTGATTCCCCGCATTTGAAGAATGGGTACGTTCATACTCAATTACCCTGACTGGTTGAAGCTTGGCCCGCGCCCGGGGACTCCGAGGGGGCGATGGAAGTGCCGGTGGCTCCGCAGGGAGCGAAGCCACCGGCTCCGACTCGGCGCTACTTAAGGTCGGATTCCTTGTAGTAGCCGGCGTCGACGAGTTCCTTCTGGTAGTTGTCCTTGGTGATCACCACGGACTTCAGGAGGAAGGCCGGGACGACTTTGACCTTGTTGTTGTAGGACTTGGTGTCGTTGACCTCCGGGGTTTGGCCCTTGAGCAGGGCGTCGACCATTTTCACGGCCTGGGCACCGAGCAGGCGGGTGTCCTTGAAGATCGTGGAGTACTGCTCGCCGCCGATGATGGACTTCACGGAGCCCTTCTCGGCATCCTGGCCGGTCACGATGGGCAGCTTGCCCTTGGCGTAGCCACCCGTGCTCTCAAGGGCCGAGATGATGCCGATCGAAAGGCCGTCATAGGGGGAGAGGACGCCGTCGAGCTTGGTTCCTCCCGTGCTGTAGGCGGCGGTAAGGAGGTCTTCCATGCGCTTCTGCGCGACCGGAGCCTGCCACCTCAGGATGGCGGCCTGGTCGAATTTCGTCTGGCCGCTGGGAACCTTCAAGGTGCCTGCATCCAGGTATGGCTTGAGGGTGTCCATCGCCCCGTTCCAGAAGAAGCCGGCGTTGTTGTCGTCCGGGCTTCCGGCGAACAATTCGACGTTGAAGGGACCCTTGCCGTCCACCTTCTTTCCGTTCGCGTCCACGAGTCCCAAGCCGGTCAGCAGCGACGTAGCCTGCTGTACGCCAACGGTGTAGTTGTCGAATGTCGTGTAGTAGTCGACGTTCGGCGTGCCGTTGATCAGCCGGTCATAGGCGATGACCTTGACGCCCTGCTCCTTGGCTTTGGCCAGGACATCGGTCAGGGTGGTTCCGTCGATGGCGGCGATGATCAGCGCCTTCGCGTCTTTCGTGAGCATGTTCTCGATCTGTGAAACCTGGGTCGGAATGTCGTCGTTGGCGAACTGCAGGTCCGTCTTGTATCCGAGGTCCTTCAGCGACTTTTCGACGTTCCCGCCGTCTGCGATCCAGCGCTCAGACGTCTGGGTAGGCATCGAAATTCCGATTAGCGAATCGCTGGGTTTGGCCGTGGTTCCGGCCTCGCTGGCGGCGCCGCGGGCGCCGCAGCCAGTGGCTCCGACGGCCAAGGCCAGGACAACCGCAACGGTGCCCAGGATTTTCTTGAATCTCACTATTTTCTCCTTTCGCAGCGTCTTCGCCGCGAACTTTTGGTTGGTCGAGGAGCGTTGGCTACCGGACCATCTGACATTGGGTGCCACAGTCCTAGAGCAGGCATCTTTCGTGTGTCTGCCCGAACGGAACTGACTCATCGATGGAGACGGTATAGGCGTGGGGTGCATGGCGGATGACGAGGATTCCCGCCTTGCCATGGGGACATGCTGCCTGCCGAAGGGCGAATTCGGCGTCGGAGAGTAGCTCATCCCGCTTTTCTGCAGCGGGAACAATCACTTCTATCGTGCGAACGGGGTGGTGCATTGATGCCTCCTTCTTTGTGCAGCGTTCGGCCCGGCTTCGGAATTCGACGCCGCGATTGCCGCAAGTGAACTGGCCGCCCCCGCCCAACAGTGTGAGCGCTAACACTCGATTTCGTCAAGAGCCGGAGCAGGACGAAGCTATTTTCGGGCGGCAGGTTGACCCGGAAACTGTTAGCGCTCACAATTGGTGGAAACATTCCTACGATTCCGCTTTCGAGGCCATGGCTTCGCGGATGGAGGCCTGCATTGAACACCCCGAATACCTCTCCGGACCCTTCCAACAATGAAGACGTCTATGTCGTAGGCGTGGATTATGGCACCCTTTCCGGCCGGGCTGTCGTGGTACGGGTGCGGGACGGCAAAGAGCTCGGCAGCGGCGTATTCGATTACCCGCACGCGGTAGTGACAGAGACCCTTCCAGCGGATCTGGCGGACGACGGCGGAGCCCGCCTTCCCGGGGAATGGGCACTTCAGGTGCCCAACGACTACCGCGACGTGCTCCGCAATGCCGTTCCGGCCGCCGTCGCCGACGCCGGTGTCGACCCCTCCCGGGTGGTGGGCATCGCCACCGACTTCACGGCATGCACCATGGTGCCGGTCAAAGCGGACGGCACCCCGCTGAACGAACTGCCGGGATATGCAAACCGGCCCCACGCCTATGTCAAGCTCTGGCGCCATCACGCCGCGCAGGGACAGGCGGACCGGATCAACCGGCTCGCAGCAGAGCGCGGCGAAGCCTGGCTTCCCCGGTACGGGGGCTTGATTTCCTCCGAGTGGGAGTTCGCCAAGGGCCTCCAGATCCTCGAGGAAGACCCGGAAGCCTACTCCGAAATGGACCGATGGGTAGAGGCTGCCGACTGGATCGTCTGGCAGCTGTGCGGCAATTACGTCCGCAACGCCTGCACCGCCGGATATAAGGGCATCTACCAGGACGGTCAATACCCGTCCGAGGACTTCCTCGCCGCCCTGAACCCGGATTTCAAGGATTTCGTCAACACCAAGTTGGAGCACGGCATCGGGCGCCTCGGCGACGCTGCCGGCTACCTGACGGTCGAAGCTGCCGCATGGACCGGGCTGCCGGCCGGGATCGTTGTGGCGGTGGGCAACGTCGACGCGCATGTCACCGCCCCGGCCGCCAAAGCAGTTGAACCAGGCCAACTCGTAGCCATCATGGGGACCTCCACTTGCCATGTCATGAACGGGGACGAACTCCATGAAGTGCCCGGCATGTGCGGAGTGGTGGACGGGGGCATCGTTGACGGGCTGTGGGGTTACGAAGCAGGCCAGTCGGGCGTTGGGGACATCTTTGGCTGGTTCATCCGGTACGGCGTCCCGCCTGAATACCGCGAGGCCGCGACCGAAGCCGGATTGGGTATCCATGAGTACCTGACGGAACTCGCGTCCAGGCAAGCGATCGGCCAGCACGGCCTGATCGCGCTCGACTGGCACTCCGGTAATCGTTCCGTGCTGGTCGACCACGAGCTTTCGTCTGTGATCGTGGGCCAGACGCTGGCCACGAAACCCGAAGACACCTACCGGGCACTTTTGGAAGCGACGGCGTTCGGGACCCGCACGATCGTGGACGCGTTCCGGGACTCCGGAGTACCCGTCAAGGAGTTCATCGTCGCAGGCGGCCTGTTGAAGAATAAGCTGCTGATGCAGATCTACTCGGACGTCACGGGACTGCAACTTTCGACGATCGGCTCCGCGCAAGGCCCGGCCCTGGGCTCCGCAATCCACGCCGCCGTAGCCGCCGGAAAGTACCCGGATGTCAGGACAGCCTCCCAGGCAATGGGCGCAGAACCGGGCGCTGTCTACACGCCCATCCCGGAAAACGTCGCCGCCTACGAAAGCTTGTTCCAGGAATACCGGACGCTCCACGACTACTTTGGGCGTGGCGCGAACGAGGTCATGCACCGGCTCAAGGCCATACAGCGCAACGCCACAACGCCCGCCCTGGCCGTGGGAGCCTCCGCATGAGCCGGCTTCTTGAAACCATTGCCCGGATCCGCAGCGAGGTCTGTGAACTGCACGCTGAGCTGACCCGCTACAACCTCGTGGTGTGGACTGCGGGCAACGTCTCGGCGCGGGTCCCGGGCCACCAGCTGATGGTGATCAAGCCTTCCGGGGTTTCCTACGACCAACTCACCCCCGAGCTGATGGTCGTGACCGACCTGCACGGCATCCCGGTCAAAGCCATCTCCGCAGGTGAGCAGTTGGTGGAGTGGGGGAATCCGGCGTTGTCGCCGTCATCCGATACTGCCGCGCATGCGTACGTGTACCGGAACATGCCAAACGTCGGTGGCGTGGTCCACACGCATTCCACCTACGCGACGGCGTGGGCCGCGCGGGGCGAAGAGATCCCGTGCGTGTTAACCATGATGGGCGATGAGTTCGGTGGACCGATTCCGGTGGGCCCGTTTGCGCTGATCGGCGATGATTCGATCGGCCAGGGCATCGTGGAAACCCTCAAGGGCTCCCACTCTCCAGCTGTGCTGATGCAGAACCACGGCCCGTTCACCATCGGCAAGGACGCCCGCGCCGCGGTAAAGGCCGCCGTGATGTGCGAAGAAGTGGCCCGCACCGTGCACATCGCACGTCAGCTCGGCGAGCCGCACGCCATTGACCAAGCCAAGATCGCCTCCCTCTACGACCGTTACCAGAACGTCTACGGCCGCTGAACCGCCGTCGTTATCCCCAAACTTTCACAGGAGAATTCCATGCCCAGCGCGAACAACACAACACTTGAACACTACGAGGTCTGGTTCCTCACGGGGAGCCAGCACCTCTACGGCGAGGATGTCCTCAAGCAGGTCGCCGCGCAGTCGCAGGAGATCGTCGCCGCACTCAACGCATCCTCCGAGGTTCCCGTCAAGCTCGTCTGGAAGCCCGTGCTGACCGACTCGGACGCGATCCGGCGCACCGCTTTGGAGGCCAACTCCGAGGACAACGTGATCGGCGTGAGTGCCTGGATGCACACGTTTAGCCCGGCCAAGATGTGGATCCAGGGCCTGGACCTGCTCCGCAAACCCCTGTTGCACCTGCACACGCAGGCCAATGTCGAATTGCCGTGGGCGGACATCGATTTCGACTTCATGAACCTGAACCAGGCCGCGCACGGCGACCGGGAATTCGGGTACATCCAGGCCCGGCTAGGCGTGCCCCGCAAGACCGTCGTCGGGCACGTGTCCAACCCGCACGTGGCCGGCCAGGTGGGCGCTTGGCAGCGCGCGGCCGCCGGTTGGGCCGCGGTCCGGAGCCTCAAACTGACCCGTTTCGGTGACAACATGCGCAACGTCGCCGTCACCGAGGGCGACAAGACCGAAGCCGAGCTGCGCTTCGGCGTCTCGGTCAATACTTGGTCCGTCAACGAACTCGCCGACGCCGTGCACGCCGCGGCAGAGTCCGACGTCGACGCCCTGGTCGCGGAGTACGAGGACTTGTATGAGGTGGTGCCGGAACTTCGGGCCGGCGGTGCCCGCCACGAGTCGCTCCGCTACAGCGCCCGCATCGAACTGGGGTTGCGGTCCTTCCTTGAAATGAACGGTTCGGCGGCGTTTACGACGTCGTTCGAGGACCTGGGCGAGCTGCGCCAACTACCCGGGATGGCGGTACAGCGGCTCATGGCGGACGGTTATGGCTTCGGTGCCGAGGGCGACTGGAAAACCGCGATCCTCGTTCGCGCCGCCAAAGTCATGGGCGCGGGGCTGCCTGGGGGGGCCTCGCTCATGGAGGACTACACCTACCACCTGACCCCGGGGCAGGAGAAGATCCTGGGCGCGCACATGCTCGAAGTCTGCCCGTCCCTGACCACCGGAAAACCGCGCGTGGAGATCCACCCGCTGGGCATCGGCGGCAAGGAAGACCCCGTCCGGCTGGTCTTCGACACGGATGCCGGCCCCGGCGTCGTCGTCGCCCTGTCCGACATGCGCGACCGCTTCCGGCTCGTCGCGAACGCCGTGGACGTCGTCGACCTTCCCGAACCGCTGCCCAACCTGCCAGTAGCACGGGCACTGTGGGAACCGAAGCCGGACTTCGCGACCTCCGCCGCAGCGTGGCTGACCGCAGGCGCGGCCCACCACACCGTTCTCTCCACTCAGCTTGGCATGGACATCTTCGAAGACTTTGCGGAGATGGCCCAAACCGAACTCCTCACCATCGGCGAAGGCACCACCATCAAACAGTTCAAGAAGGAATTGGCCTGGAATGCCGCCTACTACAAACTCGCCGGTGGCCTCTGACACGCGGGCAACTGGGCACCCGGGCCATTGATCGTCAGCGTAATTAAGGGGTTTCCATGTCCGCTCAGCGCCTGGAGCGCAGGCCTCCGGTCATGAAAGATGTCGCGAAGGCCGCCGGCCTATCGCATCAAACCGTGTCCCGGGTCCTTAACGGTCACCCCAATGTAAGCGCAGACGCCCGGCGGCGGGTGGAAGAAGCAATATCGTATCTGGGCTACCGCCGGAACACTGCCGCCCGGAGCCTGGTCACCCGCCGCTCACAGACCATCGGAGTCCTTGCCGCCGGTCTCGCCCAATACGGGCCAGCGCAAACCCTGCTGGGTATTGAAAGGGCGGCCAGGGACGCAGGCTATTTCGTGAGCATCGCCGCCCTGACCGAAATTACCTCCGGGACTGTGGCAGACGCGGTTTCCCATTTCAGCGACCAGTCGGTGGACGGGATTGTCATTGTGGTGCCCGATCCTGCGATCCTGCGCGCATTGGACACCATTGACCATGCTTTCCCGGCGGTGACGGCCAGTGCGGCGGACAAGCACCTGGGCAGCGCGGTCGTGAACCAAAGGCTGGGTGCCCGTTTGGCCGTGGAGCACCTGGTCGGACTGGGCCACCGCAGCATCGGACATCTTTCGGGACCCCTTGATTGGTACGACGCTGTCGAGCGCGTTGAGGGCTGGAAATCGGCTTTGAAGGAGGCCGGCCTCACAGCGGACTATCTGGTTCAGGGCGATTGGTCCGCGCAAAGCGGCTATGCCGCGGGCAGGGAATTCGCGTCAACACGTCCAGCATCAGGGATGATCGTCGGCAACGACCAAATGGCCTTGGGATTCCTGCGCGCGCTCCAGGACTCGGGCCTGCATGTTCCGGCGGATGTGAGCATCGTCGGCTATGACGACCAGCCCGAGGCCGCCTACCTGTTTCCGGCACTGACAACGGTGCGCCAGGATTTCGAGGAACTGGGCCGCAGGTGCATAGAGCTGCTCCTCGGGCGGACGGATGCCACTCCCGACTCGCCCCACATCGTCGTCGATCCGCAACTGATCGTGCGCTCCTCGACGGCAACCTTCGGTCCCATGGAGTGAATTATCCGCCGCGCTATGGCCGTGGGCACGCAGCGGAATCGATGCTTGGCAGGGATGTTTAGTGCAGACTGGTGCCGTGAGCGGAATCCAATGGGTGCTGCACGTCGACCTCGACCAGTTCATTGCCGCGGTCGAAGTTCTCCGGCGGCCGGAGCTCGCCGGCAAGCCGATCATCGTCGGCGGACGGGGAGACCCGACGGAACGTGCGGTGGTGTCGACCGCGTCCTACGAAGCCAGGGCGTTCGGCGTGGGCTCCGGAATGCCCCTGCGCATTGCGGCGAGAAAAGTGCCGGACGCCGTGATCCTGCCCGTCGACCAGGAGGCGTACCTCGCCGCGTCCGAAGTCGTCATGGATACCCTGCGCGCGCAGCCTGGTGCCACTGTGCAGGTGCTCGGTTGGGATGAAGCCTTTGTCGGCACGGAGACAGAGGATCCGGAGGCCTACGCCCGTCAAGTGCAGGCCGCGGTGCTGGAGCGAACGCAGCTCCATTGCAGCGTGGGCATCGGCGACACACTGGTCCGGGCCAAGGTCGCCACGGGTTTCGGTAAGCCGGCGGGTATCTTTCGCCTCACTTCGGGGAACTGGCTTGAGGTCATGGGGGATCGGCCCACCAAGGAACTCTGGGGCGTTGGAGCCCGGGTGTCGGGCCGCTTGGCCAAACTCGGCATCAACACGGTCGCCGAGCTCGCTGCGTCCAATCCGCAAGACCTGGTCCCGGAGTTCGGCCCCAGGATGGGTCCTTGGTACGCAGAGCTCGGGCGCGGGGACGGTGCCCGTGTTGTAGACGACACTCCGTGGGTTGCCCGCGGGCATAGCCGGGAGACCACCTTCCAGCGGGACCTCACGGAGCCCGCACAGGTAGGCGACGCCGTGGCTGAGCTGACAGCGCGGGTCCTCGAGGATGTTGTGGCCGAGGGGCGGCCTGTGGTTGGGCTGACCCTCAAGGTTCGCTACGCACCGTTTTTCACTACGACCCATGCGAGGAAGATTCCTGCGACCTTCGACCAGAACGAAATCCTCGCCCGGGTCCGGGACCTCACGGCCGGCATCGAAGCGGGACGTCCCATCCGGCTGCTGGGCTTGCGGGCCGAGATGGCAATGCCCGACGACGCCCGAAAGGGACATACGCCAACGCGCGGTGGTTGGTGACGGCGTCGTTCGGGGCCGGTAGCTACTTCGCGGGCAGCGAGCGGGCATAGTCGACGCCGACCTGCACCCACCGTTCGAGCGCTTCGTCGGTCTCTATGGCGTCGTCGGAGACGCGGAGCCAACCGTCCATGGCACGTCCCTGCATGATGGCGCGTTCCACGCCGGGATTCGAGCAGAGCTCCTCGCTTGCCGCCGGGTCGGCCCGGAGGAGCATTCCGCCTTGACCGCTCGCGCTCACGGCCATGTTTCCGCCGATCAGGAATGCCAGGCCGCCGAACATTTTCTTTTCGCTGAGGTTGGCCGTCCCGGACAGGACACCGCGAATCCTGTCAGCGAGCTCGGTGTCGTATGCCACGAGCCCATTCTTCCAGCGGACGAGCCCGCGCTGCAATCGCTGGGTTCCCGCATCAGCACGTACATCAATGGGTAAGAGCCCCGTCCTACTGGACGGGGCTTCTTACCCATTGAGTGAAACTTGACCGGCACGCGGTCGTCCTGTGCCCTAGGCGATGGGCGTGGGGGGCCGTTCACCGCTGAGCACGGCAAGCGTGTTATCGGCGGCGAGCATCGCCATCGCGGTGCGCGTCTCAACGGTGGCGGAACCCAGATGCGGTACGAGCACCACGTTCTCGAGCTCGAGCAACCCGGGATCGACCTGGGGCTCGCGCTCGAACACGTCCAATCCGGCTCCGGCGATCCGGCCCTCGCGAAGCGCGGTTGCGAGCGCGCCTTCGTCGATGATGGGTCCCCGTGCCGTGTTGACGAGGTAGGCCGAGCTCTTCATCGCCGCGAGTTGCTCGGCGCCGATCAGGTGATGCGTGGCGGGCCCGTACGGGCAGTGCAGCGAAACGACGTCGGAGACGGCCAGCAGCTCGTCGAGGTCAACGCGGCGGGCGCCCAGTTCGTCCGCAATCCCGGGATCGATCTCACTGCGTGACTGGTAGACGATCTCCATGCCGAAGGCCTTGGCCCGGCGCGCGGTAGCCTGTCCGATGCCGCCCATGCCGACGACGCCGAGGGTCTTGCCTTGCAGGCTGCTGCCGAGCAGGAAGAACATGCCCCACTTCCAGGCCTGGCCGGAGCGGATGAGCCGTTCCCCTTCGCCGAGCCGACGGGTCGCCATGAGGATGAGGCCCATTGCGATGTCGGCCGTGGCCTCGGTGAGCACGCCGGGCGTGTTGGTGGCGACGATGCCCCGTTCCGTACATGCGGGGACGTCGATGTTGTCATAGCCGACGGCGACATTCGCGACGACTTTGAGCTGCGGGCCGGCGGCGTCGAGCAGCTCGGCGTCGACACGTTCGGTGAGCAGGCTTACGACGGCCTCTGCGCCCGATACCCGGCGCAGGAGCTCTTCGCGGCTAATGGTCTCCGGACCTGCCCAGGCATCGACCTCGTGTTCGGCGCGAAGCTTTTCGATGGCGGCTTCGGGGATGCGTCCCGTGACGACGACCCGGCTCATGCGGTCTCGATCCATTCGCGCAGGCGGCCGAGCCCGTCGCGGATGTCGGCGACGTCGATACCCGAGTAGGCGAGCCGGATGTACTGGCGCTCCTCGCCGGGCTGGCGTCGACCGAAGTGCTCACGGGTGCAGAAAGAGACTCCGGTCTTGTACAGGGCTTCCGTGGCGAAATCGCCGACTGCGCTATAGCCCAGGCGTTCCATTGCGTCTGTGACGTCGGGAAACAAGTAGAACGTCGATTTTGGTACGGCGACGTGCATGCCGGGGATCGTGTTCAGGAGCCCGCATGCCGCATCCCGGCGCTCCCGCAGGATGTCGAGCATCTGCTGTACGGGTTCCTGGGGGCCGCGGAGTGCTTCGATGCCGGCCCACTGCACGTAGTGCGTCGTGCAGGACTCATCGTTGGTGTTGAGGGTGCTGAGCACCTTGGCGATTTCCACCGGGGCGACGGCGCAGCCAAGGCGTGAGCCGGTCATGGCGAACTTCTTGCTGAACGTGTAAAGGATGACCGTGCGCTCTGCCATGCCGGGGATCGACGCGATCGAGCTCGAGACACCTTCGTAGCGGGTCTCGAAGTAGGCCTCATCGGAGAGCACCCAGAGGTCGTGTTCAATCGCGATCTGTGCGATGGCCTCGCGCTCCGCCGCCGTCGACTCTGCCGAGATGGGGTTCTGCAGGTCGTTGTAGATGATGGCGACCGTGTTCGGGGTGATCGATGCGCGGACCTGTTCGAGATCGATCGCGAAGCCTTGGCTCGTGGGCAGGTAGCGGTAGGGCACTGCCGTGCCGCCGAGGTATTCGATCTGCGATTCGTAGATCGGGAAGCCGGGGTTGGGGTAAAGCACTTCCTGGCCGGGGTTCATGACCGCCTGGAGGAACTTGGTGATGACGGGCTTGCCGCCGGTCATTACCACGACGTTGTCGGGGGAGAAGGTGATGCCGCGACGCGAGCCGAGGTCGTCGGCGAGGGCCTCACGCAGTTGCGGGATGCCAGGGCCGGGGCAGTAGCCCGTGTAGCCGTCGCCGATTGCCTTGTTCATCGCCTCGACGATGTGTGGTGCCGTCGGGATGTTGATGTCGCCGAGGTGAAAGGGGTACACACGGTTCCCCTGGGCCTTCCAGGCGGCCGCGGCTTGTGCGACGCTGAAGGCGGTTTCGGTGCCTAGCCGTTCGAGCCGGTACGCGAGTTCCTGCATACAGTTCCACTCCTCATCGAGTTAAGGTCGATCCTCTGCGGATTCGGGTCTAGTATAGGACTAATATATCAGAATCGGAAATGTGATATCCGTAACAGATCTTACAGCTAAGAGCTCAATCAGTCGATGAGGACGCGGTCTGCCGCCCAAGCACGGGCCATTGTCATATCGAGTTCGGAGGCGACCAAGCCCTGACCGAAGTAGGAGTCGTACATCGCGGCCGGATCGGGGGAACCCTGGGCCCACGTAGTAGCCAGGTCATCGTAAGCATCCACAATGCGTGGATCATCCGCGTTGCAGCCCAGGTCCTTCGCAAGCGCGAGGAGAAGCTCGTCCCTCGTGTATTTCAAGCCATCGAAACGCGCCATTGGACGCCCCTTCAATACTGGGCTGCCGTCTCAGATGCGGCCGCCGATGATTCATGATGACGCCGGGAGCCTGCGTAGGGAAGAAGAGGCGACTGTAAGTTTGCCTTGAGGGTTAACGCGGCACTTCGTGGTCCGGTGCGCTGCTTTCGGGTAGCAGTCACTCTATCTGGGGAGCCCCGGGGTATGTACCGTGGCGAGCATCATATTCGTTGCTGTCCGGGATCGGGGCGGGGAAGACTGGCCAGGACGGTTGAGTCGCGGTTCCGGGTTGATCCCGGAGGACGTGCCGATACGACAATTGGGGTTTACAAATGAAAAGAACGATCGCACCGTCCGCCATCCTGCTTGCCGCCGTACTTGCGCTGACCGGGTGCGGAGGCTCGACGAACGCCGGGAACACACCTGCGTCCTCGCCAAGCTCGACGCCGACGCCTACCCCCACCCCGAAGACCTACACAAACGAGGAGCTCGCGGCAATCATCGCGGGGTTGAAGGACGAACAGGGTAATCCTCTGACCGTGGTGCCCGCGGCGCAGATCGACCAGGGCATGATCGCCGCGAAGCAGTTGCTCCAGTCTGCTGTTATTACGCCTCCGGCCTGCGCGGCCTTCGCGAATAACAACGCGCAGGTTCCCGACGGGGCTACCTATGCTGCCGGGCAGAGCATTTCGGCCGCGGACAAAAGCGCCACGGTGATCACGGCCTTGGCGGTCAAGGATCCAGCCGTGTTGGCCGGGCAGTCGAAGAAATCCACCGATGCGCTCGCCCAGTGTTCGACGTTCACGATCGAACAAGGAGGGCAGAAGGTCACCACCCAGGTCCAGCCGCTCGCGGAAAAGACGAACGGAGACCAGTCGGTGGGCGCTTTGGTCACCCAGGTCCTGCCGTCGGGCCAGAAGCAGACCACGTTGACGGTGACGGGGGTGAAAGGCAATCTTGGGGCGACCGCGATCAAGACCGGCGCCGCAGTCACCCCGGATTCCGCGGCGGAACTCGTCAAACTGGTCAACGCCGTGCTCGGCTAGCGGCCAAGCCTTGCTATGACACGGCGGTACTTCTGCGCAACGTTACATTGCCGGTAACGGCCGCAGGACCGCCGTCGTCGTCTGTTGCGGCAAGGGCCGCGAGCCGGCCGATTTCCGCCAGGGGCAGGGTGACGGTGGAAAGCGCGGGACGGAAGTCCCGCAGCCACTCGATGTCGTCAAAACCGGCGACGCCCGCGTCTTGCGGGACTTTGAGGCCTTGCTCCCTCAGTGCGGCCGCCACGCCGATGGCCATGACGTCGTTGCAAGCGAAGACACAGGGCCGGACTCCTGTACCGGAACCCTTGATCTGCTTCGCAATCGCAAGCCCTGCGTCGAAGCCGCCGTCCCGGTTGAACGCTGCACGCACGACGTCGGCGGCCGGCCTGCCGGCTTCGGCCAGCCCGCGCTGGAATCCTTTCACGCGCTCGTCCGAGGTGGTCAGTCCTTGCGGTCCTGCGGCAATCACAAAGGGCCCTTCATGTGTACGGACGAGTTCCGAGGCCAGGTCCCGCGCAAGTTGTTCATTCGGCACGGTGACGATCCGGTAGCCCTCCGTCTCGCTGGCTCCGGGGATCGGATGGCCGACCACCCCTACCCTGCCTCCATTGCGGCAGTAGCGGTCCAATTCCGCCGCGAGCCGGGAGTTGGCGTCCGCATCCTCGGGGCGGGTAGAGCGCGAGCCCGCGATAATGATCGACTCTGCGCGTCGAGCGGCGAAGGCGATCACCGCCTCCTTCTCGCCGGCAGGCGTGCCGTCGGTCGTGGCGAGCAGGACCATGCGGCGTTCCTGCCGGGCGGCGGCCTGAACACCTTGGGCAATCGCCGAAAAGTAGGGGTCGGCAATGTCGTGCACAATGAGGCCGATCAGCCCGGTGGTGGATTTGGCCAATGCCTGTGCCTGCGCGTTGGCAACATAGCCAAGCGATTCCGCGGCCGAGCGGACGCGTTCGGCAATGTTCTCCCCGGGAACGCGGGCAGAACCGTTGAGAACCCTGGAAGCGGTGGCGGGGGAGACCCCGGCGAGCCTGGCTACTTCGGCCAACGTACTTGCAGGCACGGGATGTCCTTTCCTTGGAGCGCGCTGAATACCATCATGTCAGATCGCCAATTGTTGCGGAAAGCGCTTGCCTACTCACGCGGAAGCGTGCACACTGGATGCAGTGGGAATGCGCTTTCCCTACCGGAAATTAGGCAGCGGGAAATTAGGCAGCGGGAAATTGGAACCGTGGACTAGAACTGGAGAAACAATGGGCTTCGAAACAAAGACGATCCGAATCGCCATGAACGGCATCACGGGGCGGATGGGGTACCGCCAGCACCTGCTGCGCTCCATCCTGCCGATCCGCGACGCGGGCGGCTTCACCCTGGACGACGGCAGCAAGGTGCAGGTCGAGCCGATCCTCGTGGGCCGCAATGAGGCCAAGATCCGGGAGCTCGCAGAGCTGCACAAGGTTTCCGAGTGGACGACGGATCTCGACGCAGTCATCAACGACCCCACCGTCGACGTGATCTTCGATGCGTCCATGACCAGCTTGAGGGCAGCGACGTTGAAGAAAGCCATGGCAGCCGGAAAGCACGTCTTCACGGAAAAGCCAACGGCCGAGACCCTCGAGGAAGCCATCGAGCTCGCGCGGATCGGCAAGGAAGCCGGTGTGACCGCAGGCGTCGTCCACGACAAGCTGTACCTGCCAGGCCTCGTCAAGCTGCGCCGCCTGGTCGACGAAGGCTTCTTCGGCCGGATCCTTTCCATCCGGGGCGAATTCGGTTACTGGGTCTTCGAAGGCGACGTCCAGGCCGCACAGCGTCCGTCGTGGAACTACCGCAAGGAAGACGGCGGCGGCATGACCACGGACATGTTCTGCCACTGGAACTATGTCCTTGAGGGCATCATCGGCAAGGTCAGGAGCGTCAATGCCAAGACCGCGACACACATCCCCATTCGATGGGACGAACAGGGCAGGGAATACAAGGCCACGGCCGACGACGCCTCCTACGGAATTTTCGAACTCGAAACTCCCGTGGGCGACGAGGTCATCGGCCAGATCAACTCGTCCTGGGCCGTCCGCGTCTATCGCGATGAACTGGTCGAGTTCCAGGTCGATGGAACGCATGGCTCCGCCGTCGCCGGCTTGAACAAATGCGTCGCGCAGCAGCGCGCCCACACGCCCAAGCCCGTCTGGAACCCGGACCTTCCCGTCACTGAATCCTTCCGCAGCCAGTGGCAGGAAGTCCCGGCGAATGCCGATCTCGACAACGGTTTCAAGCTGCAATGGGAAGAGTTCCTGCGCGACGTCGTCGCCGGACGCGAACACCGCTTCGGGCTCCTGTCCGCTGCCCGCGGCGTGCAACTCGCCGAACTCGGTCTACAATCTTCGGCCGAGCGCCGCACCATCGATATCCCGGAGATCACGCTCTGATGACTTCCCTCCTTCTTCCCGATAACGACGGCGGCACCCGCCTTTACAAGCTTCGTCCAGCCACGTCCTGGGCCCGGCCTACAAGCCGGCTGACCTCCAGGCGCGCCTATGCTGCAGCCCACGTGATTCCCGAAGCCACGGCGGACAACACCCCGGGTGCGCCCGCCCAGCTCGATTGGGATGCCACCATGGCCTACAGGCATGAGCTTTGGTCTTACGGACTGGGTGTCGCCGATGCCATGGATACGGCGCAGCGCGGCATCGGCCTGGATTGGGCCGCAACCCAGCAGCTGATCAAGCGCACGGGTGCCGAAGCGGCGTCCGTCGTGACATCGGGAAACGCGGCCACGGCCGGTAAGTCCGTGCGGGACCTCGTCTCCTGCGGTGCCGGGACCGACCAACTGGACTTCCGCACGCTGCCCCAGGGCGCCGAAGGCCTCAAGGCCGTGCTGGACGCCTACCGGGAGCAGATCGCCGTCGTAAGCGAAGCCGGTCCCAAGGTGGTCATCATGGCGTCGCGCGCTTTGGCCAACGTAGCCAAGGGGCCGGAGGACTACCTTAAGGTCTATTCGACGCTCCTCAGCGAAGTGGACCAGCCGGTGATCCTGCACTGGTTGGGCACCATGTTCGATCCCGCCTTGGCCGGCTACTGGGGTTCGGACGACGTCGCTGAAGCCACCCGGACGTTTCTCGGCTTGATCCGCGAGCACGCGTCCAAGGTGGATGGTGTGAAGGTCTCCCTGCTCGATGCCAGCCACGAGGTAGCCCTCCGCGCGGAGCTTCCGGACGGTGTACGCCTCTACACCGGCGACGATTTCAACTATCCCGAACTGATCGATGGCGACGGCGCGCACTACTCGGACGCGCTGTTGGGGATCTTCGCCGCCATTTATCCCGCGGCTTCCGTGGCGTTGCAGAAGTACGACGCCGGTGATCCCGTCAGTGCTCGCGGCATCCTGGATTCCACGCGCGAACTCGGAAAACACATCTTCAGCGTGCCCACGTTTTACTACAAGACCGGCATCGCCTTCATGTCCTGGCTCAACGGCAAGCAAGCCGGCTTCCAAATGGTCGGCGGCCTGCATTCCGGCCGTTCGGTGGTGCACCTTGCCCGAACTTTCGAACTCGCAGACCAGGCAGGGCTGTTACGCGATCCCGCGCTGGCCGCCTTCCGCATGTCCGATTACCTACGTATTAATGGGGTGGGAGTATGACTATCAGTCCAGGACCTTCCGATTTCTCGAGGCTGTCCCTCAATACCGCCACCACCAAGAAATGGACGTTGGCCCAGGCCGTGGAGGGTTGCGCCCGCGCCGGTATTCCCGCCATCGGGCCGTGGCGTGACCGCGTCGCCGAAACTGGACTCGACAAGGCTGCCAAGCTCATCAAGGACGCCGGCCTCCGGGTTTCATCGCTTTGCCGGGGAGGCTTCCTGACTGCCGCTGACGCCGAAGGCCAGATAGCTGCGTTGGCCGATAACCAGGCGGCGATCCTTGAGGCGGTTGCGCTGGACACGCGCGAGCTGTTCCTCGTGGTGGGCGGCCTCGCCGAGGGGGAGAAGGACGTCGTCGCGGCGCGCCAACGCGTTGCGGACCGCCTTGAGGACTTGGTGCCCTTCGCCGTTGAGCATGGTGTCCGGCTGGTCCTTGAACCGCTGCACCCCATGTACGCGGCGGATCGTGCGCTCATTTCCACCCTCGGCCAAGCCCTGGACCTGGCGGCGCCCTACGATTCCAAGGCGGTGGGCGTCGCAGTCGACACCTTCCACGTGTGGTGGGATCCGGAACTGAAGCAGCAGATCGAGCGGGCAGGCCGTGAAGACCGGATCGCGTCCTATCAGGTGTGCGATTTCAACCTGCCGATCGCCGCCGATGCGCTACTGTCCCGCGGCATGATGGGCGACGGCGTCATCGACTTCGCGTCGATCGGCACCTGGGTTCGCGACGCCGGCTACACAGGCGACGTCGAGGTGGAAATCTTCAACCAGGAAATATGGGACGCCGACGGCGAGGACGTGCTGCAAACCATGAAAGCCCGTTATGCGGAGCTTGTGCTCCCGTATGCCTAGGCCTAGATGACCGGGCCGTCGTGCAGGATGTCGACTGTCGTGGCTGCGAAGCGCAGATGCTTCCAGCCGCGGACTGCGGCATCCGCGGTGCGGGAGTCGACGTCGTTCTTCTCCTGGACGTTCTTCTCCTGGACGATGGCAAGCAGGGCCGCGTCCACGATGTCTGAGCGCAGTTCTTTCAACCAACCGGGGCGAATGTGCGGCATGACCGGGACCCGGGCCCACTCTGTGATCGCGTGCCCGGCACCGTAGGCGGCGCCCAGGGAGATAACTCCGGTGAGCACGAGGTTCAGCAGCGGCGCGCCGTTGGCGACCAGGATGATCGAAGGAAGCAGGAGTCCGGCGATGAGGACCAGGCGCAAGACGAATGCGGCGGCCGCGTGTCCCGAGGCCTTTCGACGCCGCGCCAATGAGGTCAGGCGGCGGTCGCGCACGGCCTGGGCTTTGCGCAGCCATGAACGGTTGGATCCAAGGTGCTCATGAACCAGGGCCCGTGCCGCTTTCAGCTCCTCCGGGTGCTCGTTGCGGAACTCGACGAGCAACGGGTCCTCCTGGTCGGCCCAGGCGCTGGAAAGGCGGTGGTTGATCGCGGCCTCCAAGTGGTCGAGGCTTAGGCGGGCGGCTTCGCGGCCGATGTCTCCGGCGTTGCCGGGCAGGGATGAAACCTTCCGGCTTGGGGCGGCATTACGGCGAATTCCGTAGCGGGGCGATCCGTCGGCGAGGCGATATTGGGTCTCGGTCATTACTGTATTCCCTGGTTCTCGGAGAGCTTTTGCACCGCGACACGCCGAGTGTGTCTTCGTCTACGCTGGAATGACGGCCGCGGTTGCAGAGTCGAAAGCATTTGCTATATTGTGCCGCACTTTGCTGAATATTACGTCTAAGGACGTCATGTGTGAGCCAAAACACACTCGCCGAGGGCCTGATGATGTGAGGGTGCATTTTTTGGCCTCCATACAATGTCGTCCCGTCGCAGTAGTATCCGAGCATGCCTGACGAGCCCGAGTACCCCGCGCCGCTGAATGCGATTGCCGCGCCTCCTTCGCGCCAGTCGGAGGCGCTTTCCACCGTTTCGAGGGTTCCCGTCATCGCCAAGCTCGTCTGGCCAAAGTACATCCAATATGTTCCGGCGCTGGTTACACGTACCTCCGAGGGAAAGGTCCTGGTGCAATGGCGGCCAAACCCCTTTGGATCGGCGACACGGCTCACGTGGCTGAAAGAGACGGACGTTCGCGCCGAACTGCGATACGAGAAATGAGCTGCAAGCTTGAGCCATCCGGGCGGCCTCCCTACGCCTCGATGATTTTCCCGGCGTATTCTTGCTTGGTGCCTAAGACCGCACTAGTGCCAAAGGCCGCGCCGATGCCAACAAGCGCGGAAGTCTGTGAACGCGGACGCCATGGGCTGAGGACAAACGGAGAGCTTTCATGAACAATTCGCCCGGGGCCGCCATGCCGCCTGCCGAAAGTCGTGCAGCCCGGATGAATGGCCCCGTTTTGGTCGGGGTTGTCCCGAACCAGCCGAGCGCGGTGGTCGGGAAAGCGGCGGCTGTTGCCCTCAGTGCCGGTCTAGAACTGGTCCTGGCCTTCGCCGATGTGACCAGTTTCCCAGCCGCAGGGGATCGGGACGGACATGTGGCCGCCCAGCCTATCGATCCGGACGGGATCGACGACGACGCCGCGGCCATCGCGGAAACCCTCCGTTTGGCGCTCGCAGCCCAGTTGGAAGGAAGCGGAGTCGAATGGTCTTTCGTCACGCTCGCTGGTGAGCCAGCCAGGGCCTTGGGTCACTACGCCGAAAGCATCAACGCCTGCATGATCGTCGTCGGGACCAGGGAACACGGTCTCGGTTCAAAACTCGAAGGAATGCTCACGGGCTCGGTCGCTTTGCATCTGGCGCATAGGCAAGGCTGTCCCGTCCTGATGGTCCCGCTTGCCCGCCATGACCGCGCCCACCACGAACACATCCGCCACGAAACCGGCGGAGAACGATGAAGGAAAGCAACACCGCCCCACCCGGCGCCCAGCCACAAGAGACCCGGCAGTCAGGGAGCCGGCCGCACACACCGCTCCACCTCCATGGCGGGTTCCTGTTGCTTGTGGCAGCAGGTGGGGTACTTGGCGCCCTGTGTCGCTACGCCTGCAGTTTGGTGATTCCGGCGCCGGGCGCTTGGCCCGTGCCGACGCTCCTGATCAACCTTTCGGGTGCCTTGGCACTTGGCTGGCTCCTCGAAGCGCTCGCCAGGCGGGGGCCCGACGCCGGCCTGCGCCGCGTTGCCCGGCTTGGCATTGGCAGCGGCTTCCTGGGAGCTTTCACTACTTACAGCACGCTTGCCTTGGAATCCGTCCATCTCATCGGGGCCGGCCGCGGTGGGGATGCTCTTTGGTACCTGGCCGCCAGCCTGTTTGGTGGCGCCGCCTCAACAACGCTTGGCATTTGGCTCGGAGCCTTGAAGCACAAGAAGGCCTTACCGGGCGGGAGTGGAAAACCGTGACCGTGCTATTGCTGGCACTGGCTGGCGGCGCGGGTGCGGCGACCCGATTCCTGGTGGACGGCTTGGTACGTTCCAAGGCCCGGACCGCCCTCCCGCTGGGCACCATCCTGATCAACGTATCCGGTTCGTTGTTGATCGGACTGCTCGCGGGACTGGTCATGGCAAAGCATGCGCCCGATTCCTTGCAGCTGGTTCTGGGAACCGGCTTCCTCGGAGGCTACACAACGTTCAGCACGGCCAGCCTTGAAACAGTCAGGCTCATCCAAAGCGGCCGCACGGGGCTTGCCCTCCTCAACGGGTTCGGCACCATGGCGGCGTGCGTGGGAGCCGCCGCAGCCGGCGTCGGGCTGGCGATGCTCGCCTGACTGGCCCGGCGCGCGCCCTAACGGTCGAGTGGAACTGCCCTGTCCGGCGTCGAACACCAGGGGTAGGATCGGCGCATGGCGAAGACATTCAACGAACTCCTGGCCGCCCAGATCGGGAATGAGTTTGCCGCGTCCCAGCAGTACATAGCCGTCGCGGTCTACTTCGACGGGCAGGACCTGCCCCAGTTGGCGGCGCATTTCTATCGGCAGTCCCTCGAAGAGCGGAACCACGCCATGATGATGGTCCAGTACATGCTGGACCGCAACCTGCCGGTCGCCATTCCCGGGATTCCGGACGTGCGTACCGGCTTTGAGAATGTTCGCGAGCCCATCGCACTTGCCTTGGAGCAGGAGAAAGAGGTCACGGGGAACATCGAGGAACTCTTCCGCGCGGCACGCGAACAGAATGATCCGCTCGGCGAACAGTTCATGCTGTGGTTCCTCAAGGAGCAGGTCGAAGAAGTCGCCTCGATGACCACCCTTTTGAATATCGCCGAGCGCGGGGACAACCTCTTCGACATCGAGAATTACGTTGCCCGCGAGCAGGTCGGCGACTCCGGCCACGACCCCGCTGCGCCGGTTGCCGCCGGGGGCGCGATCTAAGCGCGGATCGCTGCCATGGCTCAGTCGACCGGCATCTGCTACCGACCGGCATCTGCTACCCGGGCCTTCGGCTCAACTGCCAGCCGTCTCCGCTTCTTCAAGCGGATCCGGCGACTCGACCCTTCCGAGGAGCGACAGTCGGTCCGAGATTGCTGCGATGGCCGGGTCTTGAGCCAGTTCCCAGTCCAGGGGGCCAGGTCCAAGCAGGAACAAGGTGATGTCTTGCTCGTGCAGGACCTCAACAACTTCACCGAACCGTTGCCAGGCGGACGCCGGCGCCGCGAGCGACTCGCGATTGGGCGAGGGTACGCTGTCGATCACCCAGGTTCCGAAGTCCTCAGCCAAGGCCAGATAGTCCGCCCGCGACATGCCGGTGCCGCACAACTCGGGGAAGCTCACCCAGAGCATGTCCTCTGCGGATCTCGCGGAAAGCCGGTGGTTCGTGGGCGTGAGGACCCGCTCCTGGGCCCGGGACGGGGGGAACAATCCGAAGGCTCCAAGCTGCGTCGGGGTACCGGGCGTGATGATCTTGCCGGAGCTGAACGATCCCGCCCCGAGGGGTGCGTTTTGCTGTGTTTTGTCCATTTAGAGCCAGCCTTTTCGCTTGAAGATGACGTACATCAGGAGGGCCGCCCCAACCATCATGCCCAATGCCATGGGGTAGCCATAGGTCCAGTGGAGTTCGGGCATGACGTCGAAGTTCATGCCGTAGAGGCCCGTGACAAAGGCCGGCGCGAAGAAGATCGCGGCCCAGGAGGAGATCTTCTTCGTTTGTTCGTTTTGCTGGGCGCTTGCCTCGTTTTGCCGGACGGCGGTGAGCGTGCCGTCCAGGGTCAGTGCGTTTTGGAGGAGGTCCCGGAACCCGCTGGCACGGGAAATCACCTGCTGGACGTGGTCTTCGACGTCGCGGAGGTTGCGCTGGAGTTCAATATCGACACCGTACTTCACGAACCCGCGCTTGAGTTGCTCCATCATGTCCGGAAGCGGGTTGATGGCGCGCTGGAATTGGATGACCTCGCGCGCCAGCTCGTAGATGCGGCGGGAAACTGCGGGATCCCCGCTAAAGAGTTGGTCTTCGATTTCGTCGATGTCGTTTTCCAGCCCGGCGACCACCGGACCGTAGTCGTCCACCACTTGGTCGAGCAGCGCGTACAGGACTGCTTCGGGGCCGTGTCGTAGCAGTTCAGGCTGGTGTTCCAGGTTCCGCCGGACCCGCGCGACGCCCGGGGTTTCGGCGTGCCGCACAGTGACCACGAAGTTGCTCCCGGTGAAGATGTGGAGCTCGCCGAACTCGACCGTCTCCGTTTCGTCCAAGTACCGTGCCGGGCGCAGTACGGTGAAGAGATTGTTGTCGTAACGCTCCAGCTTGGGCCGTTGGTGGGCATTGACGGCGTCCTCGACGGCAAGCAGGTGGAGCCCAAACTCGGCCGCAACCGCAGCCATCTCCATCTCGTCCGGCCGGTACAGGCCGATCCACACCATTCCGCCATGGGCGGCGAGCGTTTCGACGCTTTGTTCCAGGCTGCTCGGCGTCGCAGTACGTATGCCGTCGACGTAGACGGCGTTATCGATGATTGTCACGAGCTTATTATGGTCCTGCCGCTATTGCAGGGCTCCGATGATGGACCCCGCGATGGCCATCGCCACGATGTCATGGCCCGAGTCGATCAAGGTCACAGCGGATGGCCTGCCCGCAAAACCGTTATGGATGACGTGGCCTCCCGCACGGAAGATCAGCGCAACCACGAGGGCAAAAAAGCCGGCGGCCAAAGTCCCATGCACGTTGAGGCTGCGGATCAAGATGGCCAAAAGGATGCTCGTAAAAGCGGCGGCAACGATCATGGGAACCCAGATTCGCGCGCCGCCGTCGATATTCTTCAGGTCTTCCTCGGTCTTGCCGATCGCCTGCATCCATCGTCGGCCAAGGACGGCCGGCATGTACCAGATGAATCCGACAACCATGGTGGAGAGAAAGGCCAGGAGTATGGCCAGCCAATTGAGTTGTGAAATTGAAGAGAGCCAATCCATCTTCGAATCCTAGTCGGCTTGGATGTCGGAAGCCTGGATGGCAGGTGCCTGCTTGCCTCGTCGGGAGGCCTCTTCGGCATCAAGGAGCCTCCCGATGAGCGGCTCTGCGCGGTACGGAATATGGGTGTGGAGGGCAAGCACGGTCTCGGTGCGGATCACTCCCTTGACCTTGAGGATCGAGCGGAGGGCAGTCTGCAGATTGTGCGTGTCGGTTGCCACGACCCGGCACAGCAAGTCACCCCTGCCGGAGATTTCATGGACCTCGAGGACCTGCGCAATGCGCCGCAGGGCTCCGATCACGCCGTCGAGTTCCCGGTGGGTCACCTCGAGCGTCACGAAGCCGACGACGTCGTAGCCTACCTTTTCGAGGTCGACTTCCCGGCCGCTGTGGTTCAGTACACCCGACCGCACCAGGCGCCGCAATCGCGATTGCGCCGTATTGCGGGCGATCCCAAGCGACTCGCTGAGCTCGCCGATCTGGACCCGCGGGTCCCGGATGAGTTCCAGCAGAATCTTCAAGTCCGTGAGGTCAAGCGTGTTCAGATCATCACTCCGGGTCGCGAGAAGCCATCAACTTTGATTATTTCGATCAATTCTTACATGTACCCCTGCTCGATTAAGCACGAGTTCGACATTCTTTTGCCATGACGGTGTTTAGCGAACTACGCCTGCGTCCCGCCGACGCGGAGCGCTGGAGCTGGGATGCTTCCATCACGGCGCGGCTGGTACTGGCCAGCGTCGTGATGTTTTCCTTGTTGGTGGGCGCCAACTTGGCGAGTCCGCTGTACCCACTTCTCGAAACTGAATTGGGCATCACTTCCCTCGGCGTGACGATTGCCTTCGCAAGCTATGTTGTTGCCCTGGTTGCCGTGCTGATGCTCGCCGGCCACTGGTCGGACCACATCGGCCGGCGGGCCGCCCTCGTCTTGGCTGTCCTGGTGGGCTTGGCGGGGGGCCTGGTGTTCGCCAATGCGGACAACCTCTTCATGCTCTGCGCCGGGCGGGTGCTTCAGGGAGTCGCAGTCGGTCTTGCCACTGGCGCAAGCTCCGCTGCACTGCGCGAACTGCTTCCGTACCGCCCTGAGTGGGCATCGCGGTTCACCCTGCTTTCTTCTTCCGGCGGCGTCGCTGCCGGTCCCGCGATCGGCGGGCTCCTTTCGCAGCTTCCCGGTGCCGCCTCCACACCGTTCCTGGTCCATGCGGCTGTCCTGCTACTCCTGTTGGTCCCGCTGTGGTTGCTCAAAGCCCGCCCCGCCAGCCGGCCTGCCGAAGGTCCGCGGCCTTTCTCGGTTCTTGCTCCCCGGCGCCCGTCGGTTTCGCGGGAGGCGAGGGGAGCATTCTGGCTTGCGTCGACCGTGGGCTTCTTGAGCTTTGCCGTGTTCGGTTTCTCCCTCTCCCTTGCGCCGGGATATTTCGCTGCCGTGATGCACGCCGATTCCCGGCCCATGATCGGAGTCCTCGCGGGTCTGACCCTCGGGGCTTCGGCCTTGAGCCAATTGCTATCCGTCCACAACGGATTCGCCGTACCCGCCGGGCTGGGAGTACTGGGCTTTTCCGTCATCCTGGTCGGATTGGCCGCTTCCTCTGATAGCCCCGTGCTGCTTGTCGCGGCGAGCTTGTCCGCCGGCGTCGGGCAGGGAATTGCGTTCCGGCTCGTCTTTAACGACGTCGCGGGAAAAGTGGAGGCCTCCGGGCATGCCCAAATCATCAGCACCGTCTATGTGATCACCTATCTGGGCAGTGCCGTGCCTGTTATCGGACTCGGATTCGCCGCCTCGATCGTCGGGCTCGGCATTGCGGCCGGTATCTTCACGGTCCTCTGCGGGCTGGCTGCCATCATCCTCGCGGCGGTCTCACTCCGCGGCATGTTGCGCAGGAGCTGAATCCTCGAGCACGGTTCGCAAAGAATAGTTTGCAAAGAAAGGCTTGCAAAGCTTTCTTTGCAAGCGTAGGGTCGCCGCATGGAGAAGGTTCAGGAACCGGAATATCCGGTCCGAAAAGTCGATACAGCTTCCCTGAAAGCGCTCGCGCACCCCTTGCGGGTGCAGATCCTCGAAATGCTCTCGCGATATGGCGCCCAGACCGCATGTAGCCTGGCCGAGCTCCTCAATGAGTCCAGTGGGGCGACGAGCTACCACTTGCGGCAGCTCGCCAAGTTCGACTTCGTCCGCGAGGTAGAAGGCAAGGGAACCGCCAGGGAGCGGTGGTGGGAGCGGCCGAAGGGGGCTATCCAAATCACCTCACCCGAACTGGCGGCATCGCCTGCGACGCAGGAGGCGTCCCGGCTCGTCACCCGCGAGTTTGAACGGAGCCGGCAAGCGGTTCTGGGGGACTTCATGGCACACGGCTTCGATTCGTTGGACAAGCAATGGCTCGAAGCGGCCATCGTCACCACGGCGAACGCCCGGATGTCAGCGGAGCAACTCGGCCGCTACGCCCGCGCTATGGAGGCGTACGCCCACAAGCTGCTCGATGAAATTCGCAGCGAACCGGAATCCGACGATGCCCGCCCCGTGCAAATCCACGTCAACGCTTTCCCGATCCTTGGCGTACCTGCCTGGGCGGGAGACAAGAAGACCCACGACGCGAAATCCCGCGCAGCAACCATTGAAGGGAAAAGGACATGAGTACTGCGAACGCATCGTATGGGGCCTCTCGCAGACCCTCGATGTTGGAGTCGGCGGCTGCCGGAATCGGCGCCAACCTCATCTCATGGTCCGAGCGCAGGCGATACATTGCGCCAACGGACATAGCCTTACGACGGTCCGCCTTCAAGCGCCGCCAAGAACTCGGCGATATGCGCCAAGACGCGATTGGAGCCGCGCACTCAGGCCTTGAGCCACGGAGCTGAGCTGCTACTCCGGCAGCGGTCCGTGGTTGCCTTGGATGTGCTCGAAAACCAGCGTGGTTTCGGTATGTCCCACCACGGGGTCGGTTGCGAGGTTATCCAATACCCAGTCGCGGAGGTCGTCTGTGTTGGCCACCGCGATGTGCAGGAGGTAGTCCACGGATCCTGAGGTATGGAACGTCGAGATGACGGCGGGGAGTGCGGGCACGCGGGACGTAAAACGGTCGATTTGGTCGCGGTCGTGCGCACGAAGCCGCACCGCGATGAGTGCTTGGACCGAGCGTCCGATCGCGGGAAGGCTGAGCACGGCTTCGAAACCCTCGATGATGCCGCGCTCGGAAAGGGACCTGGTGCGCATCAAGGCGGTGGACGGGGCGATGCCGACCAATTCAGCCAACTGCTTGTTGGAGATCCGGGCGTCGTCAACCAAAGCAGCAAGGATGCGTTCATCGATGGCATCCAACGGCTCGCTCGCGCCAAGGGGGCGAACATTCTTCGGTGCGGTACTCACAGATCCTCCTGGAAGTGCTGTTCGTTCATCATAAGCAACGGATTCCATGCGATCCATCCAGTACCCGCTCAAGATGTCCGAATTATTCGCACGTTACGTCGGATCGGTCGCCAAATTATTCAAGGAGTCGGAGAGCGCACGACGGCGACCGGAAGCGAGGGTGAACTGTGCACTGCCGCCGCGATCACCGCCGTCGTACATCCCAGGGCGATGATCGCCATGGCGAGTGCGGGCCACCCGAAGGCCTGGAAAGCGAGGCCACCGGCCCATCCGATGATGCTGGAACCCAGGTAGTAGGAGAGGTTGTATAAAGAAGCAGCCTGCGCGCGTCCGCTGGTGGCGATGATTCCAGTCCAGCCGGAACCGATGCTGTGGGCCGCGAAGAAGCCGCCTGTGAAGACCACAAGGCCTACCAGGATCGCGGCGATGTTGTCCCAGAGAGTGAGCGCGAGTCCGGCCGTCATGATCGCGATTCCCGCAAGCAGCACAGTCCTGCGGCCAAAACGCATTGAGAGTCCCGCTCCCCATCTGGAGCTCACGGTTCCGGACAAATAGGCCAGGAAAAGCAGGCTCACTAGCGATGCGGGCAGCCCGAACGGTTCGGCGTGGAGCCGAAAGCCGAGGTAGTTGTAGACCGCGACGAAGCCGCCCATCAGCAGGAACGCCTGGACATAAAGCGCAAGGAGCCGCGGATTCGAGGAATGACCGGCCAAGGTCTTCATCGCTCCGCGGAAGCCTCCGGAAGGGCTGGGAGTGAAACGGCGCGGCGCGGGCACCAGGGCAAGGAACACGGCGGCCGATATCGTCGCCAGGATGGAAACCGCGAGGGAAGCCGCGCGCCAGCCCCACAACTCGCCGACGGGCCCCGCGAGCAAGCGGCCCGCAAGCCCTCCAAGGGTTGTACCAGCAACATAGCTGCCTGCAGCCAGCGCGGCGTGCACCTTGTTGACTTCCTCATTCAGGTAAGCCATGGCGATGGCTGGAATGCCGCCGAGGGCCATGCCTTCGAGTGCCCTCAGGGCAAGAATGAGCGGAAAGGTCGGTGCAAAGGGAACCAGGAGGCCCAGGACCGTGGCCCCGGCGATCCCGATGGCCATGGCGCGAACCCGGCCGATCTTGTCGGCGACGAAGGACCAGGGAAGCACCGTCGCGGCAAGGCCGACGGTGGCCAGCGAAATGGTGAGCGCGGCTTCGGCCGCCGAGATGCGCAGCTCGTTGGCCATGAGGGGCAGTACAGCCTGGGTGGAGTACAGCTGGGCGAACGTGGCGACGCCGGCGAGGGCAAGCCCGGCAAGTATCCTCCGATACGCGGCGGAGCCTTTCACGTGGCCTTCCCATACGGAATCGGCGGTAGGGCCCTGAGGTCGTGCGTTCCTTGGTGCTGCGTTCGTTGATGCTGCGTTCGTGCTCACGATTCCACGCTACGGCGCAGGTACTGATGATTCCAATGCATCATTAGGCTAGAATTCATAGCAATCATGGATATTCAGCACAAGCAGTTGGTGCAGTTATTGCCGATGTTGCCGCTGCTCGCGGAGCTCGGACGCACCGAGCACGTCACCGAGACGGCAGAGCTTCTTGGAATTCCCCAATCCACGGTGAGCCGGGCGCTCGCGCGGGCGAGCGCCGTCGTCGGAACCGAGCTCCTGGTCCGCGAAGGCCGGGGAGTCCGGTTGACGCTGGCAGCGAGGACGCTGCTTCCCTACATCGAATCGGCGCTGGCGGAGTTCCAGGCCGGTCTGGACCTCGTGCGTCATGAATCGGACGTGGTTCGCGGCCGGGTGGCGGTAAGCTTCCAGCACACCTTCGGTGAAGCGACGCTGCCGCTGTTGATCAGCGCATACCGTAACCGGCACCCCTTGACTGCGTTTGAACTCAGCCAAGGCCCGCGCGCCGGCTGCCTTGAGTCCCTTGTGGCAGGGGACGCGGACTTCGCCCTGACAGCGCCCGTGGCGGCACAGTCCAGGAACATCAAGGCGGCAGGGCTGTACAGGGAACCATTGAGGCTCGTGGTGCATCACCTCCACCCGATGGCGCAACGGGCGAGCGCCCCCTTGGCCGAACTCAAGCATGAGCCTTTTGTCTCCATGGGACCGGGCTTCGGATTACGCTCATTGACGGACGCGATCTTCCGTGACGAAGGCTTTCGGCCCCGGATCGCCTTCGAAAGCCAGGACTCCCACACGATTCGGGGACTGGTATCCGCCGGGCTTGGCTACAGTATCCTGCCACCAGGCGGACTCGGCCCCGGACCACAGGGCGTGCTCGACTCCACAGATCTGGGGTGGGTGGAAATAGGCCTTGAATCGGACCTTGCCTACCG
This sequence comes from bacterium RCC_150, assembly GCA_041360635.1. Classification (GTDB taxonomy): domain Bacteria; phylum Actinomycetota; class Actinomycetes; order Actinomycetales; family Micrococcaceae; genus Arthrobacter. The sequence continues at coordinate 78,369 of JBFUPP010000004.1, forward strand.
CGAAATCGGCATCGCCTGGCGTGAGCGCGTGCAGGAACCGGACCCAGTGCGGCACTTTCGGGAGCTCGTGCTCTCCGAAGGTCCGGGGCTGCTTGCCGAATTCGTCAAGGCGAGGTCCGGAAGCCAACATGATCAGGCCGGAACCCAATAGGACCAGTCGGCGCGCCCGCGCTACGCTTTTGGACGTGGAGACTGCAGAAAACCCGCCCGCCCGCCCGGAAGAAGGTCTTCCTCCGGCCATGGGAACAGTGATCGGCCTCGATATAGGTGGCACTAAGACGCGGGGCGTGCGGTTCGAGGACGGCAAGCCCGTCCGCGATGAGAGCACCGGCAGCTCGAATGTCCAAAACGTCAGCCGGGAAACGGCGGCAACGAACCTCGCCGAGCTCTTCAGGATGATCGGCGGCGGCCAGGTGGATCATGTCCTCGCAGGTGCCGGGGGCATCGACACGGCGGCGGACGCCCGCGCCTTGGCGGAGCTGATCGAGCCGCATGTGCCGGGCGCACAGGTCTCCGTGGTGCACGACTCCCGGCTGCTCCTTGCCGCCGGAAGGGCCAGCACCGGAGTGGCCGTCATTGCCGGCACGGGCTCGGCTGCCTGGGGAAGGAACGCGGACGGCGAAGAAGCCCGTGCGGGCGGCTGGGGCTTCCTGCTGGGGGACGAGGGCAGCGGCTATTGGCTCGGCAGGGAGGCGGTGCGCCACAGCCTTCGCCGGATGAACAAGGGCCTGGAACCGGACCCACTCACCGTGGCCCTCTTGGAATCGTGCAGCTTGGATGACCCCAACAAACTTATTGCGCTCTTCCATTCGGAGGACACCGACCGGCGCTATTGGGCCCAGCGGGCTTCTGCCGTGGTGGAGACGGCGCGGGATGGGCTGGACGTGAGCCGCCAGCTTCTGGACCAGGCCGGCCGCGACCTCGCGGAACTCGCTGCCCAGGCCGTCCGCCAGCTCCGCATCCACGGCCCCGTGATCCTCGGAGGCGGACTGGGCATGAACGTCGAACTCCTTCAGCAAGCCTTCCGGGCAGGTTTGGCCGCGCATGGAATCTCCGACGTTCGGGTGTTGGACCAGGAACCCGTTTTCGGCGTACTGCAGGTCCTCGCGGACCAGCATCGAGGCAGGCACCAAGACCAAACGGCGCAGGGCAACTAGCGGGATCCTACTCCGGCGCCCCGTTCCGGGTCCTGGGCTTCAACTGAACGGCCGGCATGGGCGGTGCAGGGATACGGCCGGCCTCTGCCCCCGCATCGGGTCCGTGCCCGTCGACCAGTCCGAAGCGTGCGTTCCGGGCATCCTCGTCAGCCAGGAGGGCCTGGGCCTCCCAGTCTTCACGCGCCCGCTCCACTTCTTCGTGCGTACGGCCCACGAAGTTCCACCACATGAGGATGTCCTCTTCGAACGGCTCGCCGCCGAGTAACATGAACCGGCTTCCGGGCGAGGCCTCGAGCTCCAGCGTTTTGCGGCCCATGCCAAGGAATGCCAAGGGACCGGGGTCGACGATCTGGCCGTCGATCACCGCCGAGCCGTCGAGAACAAGGACCGCATGCTCAAAGGCCGGATCCAACGGAAGGTCGACTGCGCCGGACGCCGAGACCTCAACGCCGACGATCGGGCTGTACATGACCGCAGGGGAGTGTTGCCCGGCGAACTCGCCTACCAGCACGGTTGCCGTGAAGTTGTGGCCGACAACGACCGGCAGGTCGACAACCTGCTGGAAACCAGGCGGACGGTGCCGCTCGTCGTCCGGCAAGGCGACCCACAACTGCAGGCCGCGGGACAACGGCAGCGGCCCTCCGACGTCGGACGTCCCCACCAGGTCCACCCCTGCCGGCAATACACCGAATTCGGAATGCGAGATGCCGCGCCCCGCTGTCATGATGTTCAGTTGTCCGGGCCTGACGACGACGTCGCTACCTACGCTGTCACGGTGCCGCACCTCTCCTTCGAGCGGCCAGGTGACTGTTTGAAGGCCCATATGCGGATGGGGGAGGACGCTCATCGCCACGCGGTCCGGGCCGAAGCTGTCCAGGAAGCACCATGCGCCGACGGTAGGCAGGCCGCGCTGTGGAAGCGTTCGGGCGACAGTCATCGCGCGCACGCCGCCCAACGGAACTTCACGGGCGGGCCAGAGCTGTACACAGGGTCCTTGGCCGGGATGGCCCGCGGGGCAAACTTCCTGGGCCGGGGCCGTTTCCAAGTTGGTCACGAGATAACTCTAAAGGCTTGAATGCCGAATGGAACTGCCGTTGGCCTCATCTAGGCTGGCTTCCATGAGTCTTCTGTTCGACACCCGCACGGCCGCATATGGAGTGATCGTTCGCGACGACGCAATCCTCCTCGCCTACTGGAAACAGGAAGACAAGGAAGGCTGGACCCTGCCGGGCGGAGGACTGGACCTCGGAGAGCACCCGGTGGATGGTTGCCGCCGCGAAATCATGGAAGAAACCGGATACGAGGCCGAGATCGGGGCGATGCTGGGCGTCGACATCGGCTATTGGCCAGGAGAGGACCGGTTGGATGGCTCCGACCGCGATTTCCAGGCGATCCGCCTGGTGTACGAGGCTACGATCGTGGGCGGAGAACTGACCCACGAGGTCGACGGGAGCACCACCCACGCCGCATGGGTGCCACTGGAGAAAGTGTCCGGGCTAAACCGTGTATCCCTCGTGGACCTGGGACTGCGGCTCCACCGCGAGCGGCCCCTCAACGGCCAGCTCCCCCCAGCCTGAGCATTGCCGATTCATTACGTTATCCGCGCCTGCGCTGACATCGTCATTGGTGCTGGCTAGGCTGTAGAAACATCAGGACACTGTTGATCGATTCAAGGATGATATTGCCGCCTAGCAGTGAGGTAAGCCCGGGAATGGCTGAAGCCATGATTGAGTTCCAGAGCGTCACCAAGCGGTATCAGGGCGGGCAGCCCGCCGTCGACAACTTGACCATGTCCATCGAAAAGGGTGCGGTCACCGTGTTCGTCGGCCCGTCCGGCTGCGGGAAGACCACCTCCCTGCGCATGATCAACCGCATGGTCGAGCCGACATCCGGAACCATCACCGTCGGCGGCCGGGACGTCTCAAGCGAGCCCGCAGCAAAACTGCGCCGCTCAATGGGCTACGTCATGCAGTCCTCGGGACTCATGCCGCACCGCTCGGTACTGGACAATATCGCCACCGTTCCGCGGCTCAACGGAGTCCCCAAGGCGGCCGCACGCAAGCGGGCGGAAGAGCTCCTCGACGTCGTCGGACTGGCCTCCTCGCTTGGCAAGCGGTATCCGTCGCAACTGTCCGGCGGCCAGCAGCAACGGGTTGGGGTGGCCCGCGCGCTCGCGGCTGACCCGCCCGTATTGCTCATGGACGAGCCGTTCAGCGCCGTCGATCCCGTGGTCCGCGACGAACTCCAGCAGGAGCTCCTGCGGCTCCAGCGCGAACTGGCCAAGACGATCGTCTTCGTCACGCACGATATCGACGAAGCCACGGTCCTGGGCGACAAGGTGGCCGTCTTCGGCATCGGCGGCAAGCTCGCGCAATATGCGGCTCCCGAAGAAATCCTCAGGGCGCCGGCCAATGACTTCGTGGCGTCGTTCGTTGGCCGCGACCGCGGTTTTCGCCACCTCGCCTTCAACGTGGCGGATGCCGTACAAGTGCATCCGGTCAAGACCGTGGAGGTGCCCCAGCTCGCCTCGGCCAACGGAGAGTGGGCCCTCGTGGTCAACAACGACTCACGTCCCATCGGATGGGCCTCGCCGCGCGACGGTGCAGGGCTGATTCCCGGCGGTTCGCTGTTCCGGCGCGGCGATACGCTCCGCCGGGCCCTGGATTCGGCTTTGTCATCGCCCTCAGGCCTGGGGGTGGTGGTGGACGACGACGGCAAGCTCGCCGGGGTCCTCAAAGCGGAGGAAGTGCTGGCGCTCATTGAAAAGACCCGGCACAACCGGGAGGACGCCCACTGATGGAATGGTTCCTTGCCAACAGCGGCATGGTTTTCGAAAGAGCGGGCCAGCACCTCGTGCTGGCGCTGATCCCCATGGTCCTGGGGTTGCTCATTTCAGTTCCCTTGGCACAGTTGGCACGCAGGAACAGGATCTTCAGGACCGTGGTGACTACCGGGAGTTCCCTGCTTTACACCATCCCGTCATTGGCCCTGTTCATCATCCTGCCGCCGATCCTGGGGACCCGTATCCTGGATCCGATCAACGTCGTGGTGGCCCTGACCATCTACGCCGTGGCCTTGCTGGTCCGGGCGGCCATGGACGCTTTTGACTCGGTCGACGACGACCTTCGCATGGCCGCGGTATCCATGGGGTTCCCGCCGGCAATCCGTTTCCTGCAGATCGACCTTCCCCTCTCTTTGCCCGTGCTCTTCGCGGGATTGCGCGTGGTATCCGTCAGCAACATCTCCTTGGTGAGCGTCGCCGCGCTCCTCGGTGTCGGCAACCTCGGGATGCTGTTCACTGACGGATTGCAGCGGACTTTTGTCACCGAAGTGGTTGTCGGCATCATCGCGATCCTCTTGCTGGCGCTCATCATGGACACCGTGCTGGTCCTTCTTGAAAAGCTGTTGACGCCGTGGACGCGCGCAGCCGGCATCTCCGGTAAGCAGGACACCACGCCTGCGGCAGAGCTCCTCGCCGACGCCAAGGTGCACCCCGCCGCCGGGGTACATCCGGAGGCGGGCCGATGAGCAACATCTTCGTGGACACCCTGGACTGGCTCGCGGATCCTGCGCACTGGTCCGGGAGCGGGGGCATCGCGACCAGGCTGGCTGAACACCTGGAGTATTCCGGACTCGTCCTGCTCATTGCCGCGGCGATTGCCGTTCCGGTTGGTCTCTTCATCGGACACACGGGCCGGGGAAGGGTGGTTGCGGTGGCGATCGCCGGCGCATTGCGTGCCCTTCCAACACTTGGCCTGCTGGTCCTTTTTGCCCTCTTGGCAGGCAGCGGCCTCATGCCCCCGGTCTGGGCCTTGGTCATCCTTACCGTGCCGCCCCTCTTGGCAGGAACCTATGCGGGCATCTCCAGTGTGGACTTCGCCGTCGTTGACGGTGCCAGGGCGATGGGAATGACCGAGTTGCAGATCCTGTTCAGCGTGGAACTGCCAAACGGCCTGCAGGTCTTGTTCGGCGGCATTCGGACCGCTGTCCTCCAGGTCATCGCTACCGTTTCGGTGGTGGCATACCTTCCCCTAGGAGGATTGGGACGTTATCTTTTTGACGGATTGGTCCTCCAGGACTTCCCCCGGATGCTGGGCGGGTCACTGCTCATCGCGGCCCTGGCAATCGCCGTCGACCTCATTCTGGCCCTGGTGCAGAGGCTGACCCTCTCACCGGGACTTTCCACCGATTCCAGCGGCGGCCACAAGGCCGCCGGCGATCTCGCAGCCGCCGCACCCGTTGGGGCTGCCGTTCAAGGAGGTACCGCATGAAGCACCCCGTCACCCTGACCCGCCGCGGCTTCGGCGGCCTGGCGGCCGGAGTCGGCGTCGCCCTGGCCCTGAGCGCTTGCGGAGGCAGTCCGCTCTCTTCGCCGTCCACCGCGGCGCCGTCCGGGGCCGGCGGCTCGCTGGTGGTCGGTTCCGCGGACTTCCCCGAGAGCCAGGTCATTGCCGAAATATACGCGGGAGCTTTGAATGCCGCGGGTGTCACGGCCACGACGAAACCCAACATCGGTTCGCGCGAGATCTATTTCAAGGCTGTCCAGGACGGCTCGATCGATCTCGCCCCGGACTACTCCGGCAACCTGCTGTCCTACCTGGACCAGAACGCGAAGGAAGTCTCGGCCGATGACGTCTACAAGGCACTTCCCGCCAAGCTTCCGCAAGGGCTGGGCGTGCTCGATCCCGCAAAGGCCGAGGACAAGGACGCGATGGTCGTAACGAAGGCGACCGCGGAGAAGTACAACCTCAAGTCCATCGAGGATCTCGCGAAGGTCTGCCAAAACTTCACCATGGCGGCGCCAGCCACTTTCGAAACCCGCGCCTACGGCTTCCCGGGCCTGAAAGCCAACTACAACTGCGTGCTCAAAGGTCTTAAGCCCTTCAGCGACGGCGGCGGAAACCTTACCTTGCAGGCTTTGTTGTCCGACGACGTCCAGGTAGCGGACATCTATACCACCACGCCGTCCATCCCTGACAACGCCTTGGTGGTCCTCGACGATCCCAAGAACAACTTCAAGGCCCAGCAGGTCCTTCCGCTCTACAACAAGGCCAAGATGACGGACAAGGCGAAAGACGCCCTCAACTCCGTTTCCAAGATCCTGACGACGGACGACCTCATCAACCTCAACCGGGCGGTGAGCGGAAACCAGAAGCAGAATCCGAAGGATGCCGCGGCGGCCTGGCTCAAGGACAAAGGCATTGTGAAGTAGTCCCAGAAGTCCACAAGCAGGGCACGACGGCGGCGGGTCACCTTTGGCGGCCCGCCGCTGTTGCCTGTGACTGAGGTCTCCCCGGAAGTACATCCCTGGTGTGGCATATTTGATGAATGGCAGAGACGGGCTTGGATCCCAGTATTCGCAAGGATCATCGGCGCTCGCTGTAGCCATCACTTTAGCCTTACCCCTTGACGTGGGATTCGGACTAGCCCACCATGTGTCCATTAGCATCCACCGATTGGAAGAAGACGATCACCATGAGCGAGCCGGTTTACGAATTCATGTCCCACATCCAGGGCAAGAACGCGAAGGTCAGGGTCTACCCTGACCGGATCGAGTGGGAGCGGAACCGGCTCCTTGGGATGGGGAAAGCCTCGACGGACATGATCCCGATGAAGCACATCACGGGCCTGACCACCAAGCGTGACGGTCTGATCAACTCGAAAGTGAGCGTCATCACGAGCGGTGACACCATCGAGTTCCGCGTCTCGCATACCGACGCGGCCAACGTGAAGGAAGCCATCAGCCGGCTCATCCTCGCCTAGACTTAAACGGCAAAGAACGCCCCCCACCTTTTGGTGAGGGGCGTTTATGCTGTCTGCTTTCAGGCACTTGGCGGCGCTGGCGTTGCGGGTGTTGGCGTTACCGCGTCCGACTGGGCGACACTTCCGGGGCCGGTCACAATGGCAGGAGATCCGGGCGAGGATGCCGGGGTTTCAGATGGGGCGGGCTCGGGAGTGTTCGGCACGACTCGCAGCGGGTCCGTCTTGAAGTACTCGGCGAGCGCCTTCACGAGCGTCAGCAGCACGCCGAAGACGAACAGCCCCCATGGGCCGAGGAAGTCGAAGACGTGCGGATCGAGCGCTGTCACGTTGGACGCAATGGATGTGAAGATCAGGCCGACGACTAGGCCGACGATGACCTTCGGTGAGATTGGGTTCAGGTTCATTTCGTGGTGCTGCCTTTCATCTGCTGGAGCGCGTGGTCGTGCTCAATGTCGAGGATGGTTCGTGCGCGCCGGCACAGGTCGGCGCTGCGGTGGATCGTGAGCTCGTTGTCCTGCTTCGTCTCACCCGACGTGGACCAGTTCGTGGAACCGGCAACGAGCCACAGCCCGTCAACGATGGCCATCTTCCGGTGCATGATGGCGGACTTCTCAGACGTGCCGACGGCAATGGAGTTGCCGATGTCCTCGTGCCGGAACTTGGCCAGCAGCTCCCGCTCGTGCACGCCGCCAGCCTGGGACTTGTCCAGAGTGATCTGAACATGCAGGTTCGGGTTAGTCAGGTGCCCGCGCAGGATCTCCGCAAGCTCGTCATCATCGAAGCCGTAGACCGCCACGATGACGGACATCTCAGCGGACTTGAGGACCGAGACGAGCGTCTCGTGAACAGGATCAATGGGCGAGTAGAACATCCAAGTGTCAGCCGATTGCGGCGTCCCGAGGTCCAGTTCCGTCATAGCCAGCCTTTCGCTTTGAAGTACCGTTCGAAGTCGCCCGGCGTAACAATCTCCGGAATGTCCGGGAACAGGTGGATCCCGGCCCGGTTGTAAATGTCGTCGGCAAGCTGGGAACAGTTTTCGTTGGGCCGCTTCGACAGCCACTTCGCCAGCCAGCCGTCCACCTTGTGGCCGGTGAGCTTCTGCCACAGCAGCGGCGGATAGATCGCGAGGTTGTACGGCGTCGGACGGTCCACGTAGAAGCGGGCCGCCGCGATGATCTTCTTCACCTGATCGCCGGTCAGGACGAAAGCGGACCAGTCCACATGCCCGAAGTCGCTGATGGGCTTGAACCGGACGCCGCCGAGGTCAGCGGAGACACACTCCGTCTCGCTCACGGCCACGATGACGTGGTGCGTGTGCGAGTCCGTCGCCCACTCGATGGCTTTGCCTATCCAGCCGGTGGAGAAGCGGAGCAACCCAATCTGCCCCGTGAGCATTTAGCTGGCCAGCCGCTTGGCGAGTTCGTCGGCTACCGCCTTGGCGATGTCGGCGGGAATCGCTGCGGCAACAGCCGTTGGATTCTTCGAGGCAATGGCGACGAGCATGGCCGCGTTCGCCCGGACCTCGTTGATAATCACGCCGCCCTCGTCCTGCCCGGCCTTCTGGTCGAAGGTCTTGATATCGAAGGCTGCGGAAGTGAGCAGATCCTTGAAGAACTGCTGGGTCACTTCAAGGGACTTCTGGATCTCGGTCTGCGCTCCGTTGATGAAGCCCTGAATCTGGAGTACTTCTGCTTGGGACAAGGTGTCCTCCTCGGGTGTGTAGCCTTGCGTGGTGATGGGGGAGTCGTAACGGATGCTGAGGTCGAGGTTCCCGCCCCAGCCGTTGAGGAGGCCGGTCGAGGAGTACTGCCAGACTGCCGGGGCCGCCCAATGCTTGAGCGCCGGCAGACCGCTCAGCGGCCCCCAGCCCTGAGGCGTGTTGTACGGGTACCAGGCCAGCCACAGCGGGTACTGAGTGACCCCGGCGCCGGTCCAGTCGTAGGCAAGGAGCATTGCGAGGTTTGCGTAGAAGTACGGGGCCGTGGGTGAGCTTCCAGAGATGATGTCAAGGAAGCGCTTGGCCCAAGCAGTGTCAGACTTGTTATCCGATTCGTAGTCGAGGTCCAGGCCTTCGACCCCCTGCATGAGCGGGGCCGCGTTGGCAAGGAAGAATGCAGCTTCCGCTTCCGCCGTCCCCTGATAGCCGATCTCGTGGCCGTAGTGGTAGAGGCGGATGATCTTCCCTGCCGCGAGCGCTGATGCGTGCTGCGCGGCAGCGTACGGGTTCAGGTAGCCGGTGCCGCCGCTGACCTTGATGATCACCCCGTCACAATCGAGCTGGGAGAAGTCGATGCCGCCCTGATAGGACGAAACGTCAACGAAGTTCTGGGTCATGGCGTCTCCTAAAGGTGGATGCCCGGAGGCACGTCGGCGGGCAGGATGTCCTTGTCGTACCCGTGGAAGCGGGCCATGCCGATCAGCTTGTAAATGAACGCCACCAAACGGTCGTTGGTGTCCTCAAGGTGGTCGATCTTCTCTTCCGCCTCTTTCAGGCGCTTCCGGATATCCTCGAGTTCTTCCTTCAATGGGGTCACAAGCTGGCTGTTGATGAGCCCGAGAATCTCGGTGCGCTCATCGACGGCGAACTTCTGTTCCGCGTTCCGCTCGATCTGAGCTTCACGGCGCGCCCTGCGGCGCGACTCGAACCATGCGATGCCCACGCCCCCGCCGCCACCAAGGACGCTGCCAAGGATCGTGCCTATCTGTGACCAGTCCATGCCGTCACCAACCCAACGCAACCCAGTTGACGCGGACCGTGGAGGACGCCACGATAGCGCCCGTGTTCGCGGTCTTGACGTTGATGTACAGGGTTGAGACTGTCTGAGTGAACGCGCCCGCGCCCGCCATGAGAAGGTTGCCGGTGTTCGAGTCGCCGTTCATCGCCACAGAGGCAATGACGCCGTTCGGGAAAGCGGCAGGGTAGGCGATGGCCAGGTTCCCGGCGGCGTCCGTCGACGCCACCGCCGTTCCTCCCTGAATGACCGGCACGACTGCGCCCGATTGCAGGTTCGTCAGCAGGCCGGATGCGGAGCCCACGATGACCGTGTTGCCCCACGCCTTCATGATCTGCTGCGTCGCCCACGCCGAACCGTCATAGGTTTGCAGGGCCGCGCCGGGCAGGTCCGTGCGGGACACAACCATGCCCGCGTACTTGCCGCCCGGAGGGGCCAGCGCGTCACGCTCAGCCGACGAAGCAACATAGACGACGGCGTTGGTCTTGGACGCGAGCGTGCCAAGGTCCGTCGTCAGGTTCGTGAAGCTGTCCGGGTTGGACGGGGTCTGAATCTTGTTCCACTGGGTGGTAGACATTTAGCGGCTCCAATCAATGGACACGGTGCCCGATTGGGCGTTGAGCTGGACTCCTTGGAAATCGGCGTAGTCGCCGTTGAAAATCGCGATGCCGCCGCCGTTCACAACATCGGTCGCCTGGGCCGCTGTAAGCGCGTACGTCATGAGGCCCTGCCACGGCTGCGCGACAACCGACGTCGGCCCGTTCAGCGTCGTCACGTTCCCGCCCGGCCTGCTCGCGCTGCTGTGCGTGTACAGGTTCACGGCGGCAGGGGCGTTGAAGTTGCCAGCGCCGCCGCGGGGTCCGAGGATGACGCGGCCTCCGTTGATCGTGCGGCCCTGTAGCTGCGTCGGGCCGTTGCCGTAGAACCAGGCACCGTTGACGGTGTTGCCGCCGTAGGTGCCGCTGTACACGTAGCGCGTGTCGCCGTACGATGCCCAGCCGCCGCCGCTCCAATATGTGGCCGAATCCGAGGCTGCGAAAGGCGTCGTGCCCGACGATGTTGTGGTGCTGCTGGACCCGACAGGCGCGGGCGGTGCCGGTGCCGGTGTCGCGCCCGTCTTCGTCACGTACGGCACACCGGCGAGGAACACCATCTCGACGTTGTCATTCACCACAGGCGTGTAGCTGGAAAGGAAATAGGCGGTGTACGTGACACCGTCGGCACCCTTCACACTGATCGTTGAGGATCAAACAGTCAGACGTAGCAAGGCTCGCAGGAATCCACACGAGCACACTCAGCCGCCTCCTGAACGACGAAGAGGACCGGCCTTTGCCGATGAAATTCCTCGGAGAAGTGGCAACGGCGCTCGGCCTTACTCCGCATGTCATTGCAGAGCGGGCCGAACGCCGCATAAGAGAGGAAGAGCAGGAGCTTAGCTCAACCTGAGTATGACCTCCGCAAGTGTCATACCGACGGCGGCTGCCATCGTCCCAACCTGGTTGACGCTGAAGCCCCCGGCGTACCCGCCCAAGTCCTCGCCGCCATCCGTTGCCTTACCGTCCTCGATGATGGCACTCATTCCCCGGTCCAACCTTTTCCCCGAAATGGCGCGGCCCCCAGCGGCCCGCGCCCGTGACGTATTCATACACGCCGGAAGCAAGATTAATCCACTCGGCTAGCCAAATCCTGCGCTAATCCTGCGCCTTTGCTGCGGATGAGTCGAGCAGCGCACTCATCTGTTCCATGGCAGCCGTCAGTTCGGGGATGTTTCCCTTCGTCCGATAGGCCTCCGTCATCTCGCGCGTCGAGTGTCCGACGATCTCGCGCCGCAGCTCAGCGGGAACCTTAGCGGCGGCGAGCAGGTCAACTGTCGTGTGCCGCGCGCCGTGGAGCACGACGTCGTTGGGCAGCCCGGCCTTGGCGAGGATCTGCTTCCACCGTTTCGTCACAGTGTCCGGCACCATCGGTGACCCGTCCGGCTCGGTGAACACGAGGCCCGGCCCGCGCCCTTCCATATGCACGGCAAGGATGGAACGCAGCGGGTCGACCAGCGGGATTACTCGCGTGCCGGCCTTCGACTTCGGCCTCTTGAGGTAAAGATTCCTGCCAACGTTCCGGTACACATGGCTCGGCGGCGCGTCCTCGATGTTATCGATCCGCTGTAGCTGCCACGCGAGGTCCAGCACATCACCCACCCTGTCAGCCTCAAGACCCAGGATCTCCCCGCGCCGCGCCCCGGTAAGCAGGTAAGCGCACCAGAGCGCCCAGTCGTGCCGGACAGGCCGCGTCGTGACATACCGGACGAGCCGAAGTGCCTGATCGAGCGTCAGAGCCTTCTGCGCCGCAGTGGAGGCTCCGGGACGGTCCATGAGGTCGCAGGGGCTTTGCCGTATCCTTCCCTCGCGCACGGCGTCCTTGAGCGCCCGGCCCAGCGTGTTGTGTACCTGCAACACGAGGCTGGTCGAGTCGCTGCCGTCACGGATGGCCTTGTGCAGCAGCCGGACATGTTGCGGAGTGAGCTTGGACAGCGGCCTTGACCCGATGGCCGGGACGATCCATTTGCGGATATGCCCGCGCTGGTTCTTCGTCGTGCCCGGCTCGTTCCTCGGTGCGGAGATGTTCGGCAGCCAGTACTCAAGCCATTCGGCCAGCGTCATGCCGCCTGTCGTGATGTCGCCGCGCTGCGCGAGATCGCCTTGCGCGTCGCGTAAAGCGGCGACGGCTTTGGCTTTGTCCTTGCGGCAGACCACTTTGCGGCGGCGTTTGCCGTCCACGCCGATGGGCAGTTCGATGCTGACGCACCACAGCCCGTCGTTGCGCTGGTAGACGGCCCCGTCGCCTTTGCCCCTGGACGGTCGCGACGGGGCCGGGTCGAGGGCTTTCAGCCATGCCGCGTGTGCGGTGTTGACTGTCTTGAATGCGGCGCGGAGCTTCGCCCGGTAGGCGTCGACGCTGATGGACTTGTCCGGTTCGTTGATCAGCTTGTCGCGTGCGGCCACGGCTTTCTCGTATGCCTCGCGCTTCGCGCCCGCGGCCTGCTCAGCCATTAGCCTTCCTCCGGGTGGTCTTGCAGCCAGGCGGCTAGCTTCAGCTCATCGGCGCACCCTTCACTCAGCCAGCCGCGTTCCTCGATCTCATCGAAGGCAGCTTCCTGCGCTTCCAGCAGCCTGTCGGTGTTCGGGAACTTCGCCGCTGCTTGCCCGGATTCGGTGTGCGCGTGGGCCTTGATCCACTCAGGAACATGCTTCGTGCGTTCAATCATCTTCCCGGTCTTTCTAGGTGTAGCCGAAACTATAGCCATTGATTGCCTACTATAGCCTATGATGAGGCGGCGCACACCCCTTGATTTCCGCGTAATTCCGCGCCGGGCTTGCCACAATGGCACCCCTTGCGCCATATTTGATGAATGGCAGAATTCAAGCAGTCCACGAAGCTTCATAATGTCCTTTACGACATCCGTGGACCGATTCTTCAGGCCGCCCAACAGATGGAGGCAGAGGGGCACCGCATCCTCAAACTGAACATCGGCAACCCGGCACCGTTTGGATTTGAAGCGCCGGACGCCATCTTGGTGGACATGATCCGCCATCTGCCCCACGCCCAGGGTTACAGCGATTCGCGCGGCATCTTTTCCGCCCGCACCGCTGTCTCGCAGTACTACCAGACGCGCGGCATCCAGAACATCCATGTGGACGACATCTACCTCGGCAATGGCGTCAGCGAGCTCATCACGATGTCGCTCATGGCCCTCTTGGAGCCGGGTGACGAAATCCTGATTCCGACTCCCGACTATCCTCTCTGGACCGCGTCGGTGGCCTTGGCCGGTGGCCGCCCGGTCCACTACCTTTGCGACGAAGACTCGGGATGGCAACCGGACCTGGAGGACCTGGAAGCCAAGATCACCTCCCGGACCAAGGGCATCGTGGTCATCAACCCGAACAACCCGACGGGCGCGGTCTACCCGCAGGACACCCTCGAGAAGATCGTTGCCCTGGCTGAAAAGCACGGCTTGGTCCTTTTTGCCGACGAGATCTACGAGAAGATCCTCTACGAGGACGCAGTGCACGTAAACCTCGCGGGACTCACTGGAGACGACGTCCTGTGCCTGACCTTCAGCGGGCTATCCAAGGCATACCGGGTCTGCGGATACCGTGCGGGCTGGATGGCGATTTCGGGCCCCAAGAAGGATGCAGCCGACTATCTCGAAGGCATCAACCTGCTGGCCAACATGCGATTGTGCGCGAACGTACCCGCCCAGCATGCCATCCAGACGGCCTTGGGCGGCTACCAAAGCATCAACGACCTCATCCTGCCCGGCGGCCGGCTCCTGGAACAGCGCAACAAGGCCTACGATCTCCTGAACGCCATTCCCGGCGTCAGCACCCAGCAAGCACGGGGCGCCCTGTATCTGTTCCCGAAGCTTGATCCCGAGGTCTACCACATACGTGACGACGAGAAATTTGTCCTGGACCTTTTGAAGGAACAGAAGATCCTGGTCTCGCACGGCCGGGCCTTCAACTGGGTGCGCCCGGACCATTTCCGCATGGTGACCTTGCCGAACATCAAAGACATCGAAGAAGCAATTGGCCGCATGGCGGACTTCCTCGGGCGGTACGAAGGCAACTAGCCTGTAGTGCATCGCCGCTGCAAGCGCGGCCCGTCCGGAGGGGAAGTCGAATGGCCGCCGTTGTGGGATTCAAGGAGAGCCCGTCCGCGAAGCTGAAGGTCACCCCCGGGTTTTCGCTGGTCGGGGTCGATCCTGAATCGACCCCGGGCTATCCGGGGAAGAAGGCCGACGGCCGAACGTTGCTTGGCGCCCAAGACGCCCGCTTGGACGAGCTGCAAGAAATGTTGTTCGCGCAGGCCGTTTTCGGCAGCAGCAAGCGTCTGCTGCTGGTCCTTCAGGCAATGGACACGGCCGGCAAGGGCGGAATCGTCAGCCACGTCGTCGGCACCATGGATCCCCAAGGCGTACAGCTCAAGGCCTTTAAGGCGCCCACTGAGGAGGAGAAAGCGCACGATTTCCTCTGGCGGATCGAAAAGGAAGTGCCGGCTGCGGGAAAAGTGGGCGTGTTTGACCGCTCCCACTACGAGGACGTTCTGATCCACCGCGTGCAGGGATGGGCGAATGAGGCTGAGCTGGATCGGCGCTACGCCGCCATCAACGAGTTCGAGGCCCGCCTTGCCGAACAAGGCACGGCGATCGTTAAAGTGATGCTGAACATCAGTCGCGATGAACAGAAGGTGCGCCTCCTGGCCCGCCTTGACGATCCCTCGAAGAACTGGAAGTACGATTCGGGCGACCTCCGGGAGAGGGCGCATTGGGATTCTTATATGGAGGCCTACCAAACCGTCTTCGAGAAGACCTCAACCCACGTGGCCCCGTGGTACGTCGTGCCCGCGAACAAGAAGTGGTACGCGAGGATCGCCGTCCAGGAGCTTCTTGTGGAGGCCCTCGACCGGCTGGACCTAAGCTGGCCGAAGGCCGAATTCGACGTGGCCGCAGAGCGGGACCGGGTGGTCAGGTCCTAGGCCGGAGCAGGCACCTGAGCCCAACACCATGTTTTAGGGGCGCTGCTTTCGGCGTGGTGTTATCAGCGTGGTGTTATCAGCGCGGTCCCGCGGGGTCGACGCCGCTGTCCTTGGCGGCCGCAAGTCGCTTTCGGGCACCTTCCAGCCACTCTTCGCAGCGCTTGGCCAAGGCCTCGCCGCGTTCCCACAGCGCTAGCGATTCCTCGAGGCTGGCCCCACCGGCTTCCAGGCGTCCGACGACACCCATCAATTGCTCGCGGGCATCCTCATAGCTGAGCGCGTCCAGGTTCTCAGCCGTGGCATTGTCCGGGCGTGAGCCATTCTCTGCTGTCATCTTGGTCCTCATTCCGCTGTTGCTTGTTGGCTTCGTCGCCGGGTAGCTCCGGAGGAGACGGCGCCGAGCCGCCCTTCCGCGACCCGCAGGCTCAATTCCGTGCCGTCCGGCGCTTGCTCCGGACGTGTGACTACCTCATGGCCGACTCCATCCGCACCGATGACTTGGACCACTGCGTAGCCGCG
The DNA here is from genome assembly GCA_041360635.1 of bacterium RCC_150. Lineage (GTDB taxonomy): Bacteria > Actinomycetota > Actinomycetes > Actinomycetales > Micrococcaceae > Arthrobacter. The sequence continues at coordinate 94,072 of JBFUPP010000004.1, forward strand.
GTCCAGTGTTTTCTGCGGCGACAGGGCCCTAATCTGCGCACGAAGGTGCTGCACTTGGTCAAGGGCGCGAAGGATTGCCGAGTTCACGGCCGTGCGGGCATGCCTTCGCAGCCGCTCGATGTCCTCCACCCGGGTCGCGACCATGACTTCGGGGGAGGCGAGGACAGGGCGCGACCGCAACGCGTGAAGCCGGTCCGTTTCGCGGTCCACAAGCCGGGCGACGCAACGATGCAGCTGCTCGCGCGCCTGACGGACAAGGGCCAGTTCCTCGGCAACATCCGGCACGATCCTTTTCGCGGCATCCGTGGGCGTGGACGCACGGAGGTCCGCCACGTCGTCGAGAATCGGGTGGTCCGCCTCATGGCCAATCGCGCTGACGACAGGAGTTTGGGCGAGCGACACGGCACGAACCAGTTCTTCGTTGCTGAAGGGAAGCAGGTCTTCCAATGCTCCGCCACCTCGGGCGATCACGATCACGTCCACGTGGGGATCGGCGTCGAGCTCCCTTAAAGCCCCGAGGATCTGGCTGACAGCCGTGATGCCTTGGACCGCAACCTCGCGGATGGCGAACTCGACGGCCGGCCACCTCAGGGCTGCATTCCGCAGGACGTCTTTCTTCGCATCGGAATCGCGCCCTGTGATGAGGCCGATCCGATGGGGGAGCAGCGGCAGGCGCTTCTTGCGGGTATCCGAAAACAGTCCCTCCGCTGCCAGTGCTTGGCGGAGACGCTCGATCCTCGCCAAGAGATCTCCAAGGCCGACGGGGCGGATGTCCTTGACCGACATGTTCAGGCGTCCGGTCTTGAGCCAGAATTCGGGTTTGACGAGTGCTACGACCCGGGATCCGCGTTCCAGGGGTACCTTTTGGCGGTCAAGCACCTTGGACCAGAGCGATCCCGGCAAGGAAATTTCCGCGTCGGTATCCCGCAGCGTTACGAAAGCGCTGCCGCCGCGGCGGTTCAGTTCGATGACCTGGCCTTCGACCCAGGCGGCAGGCGCGCGTTCGATATGGGTCTTGAGTTTGCGGGACAACAATTGCAGCGGCCAGGGATTGTCCGGCGTGGTCTCTGCCGCCGTTGCGGGCAGCGTGGATTCAGTAGTCCCATCGAGCGGAAGCGTGGGCGGCGTAGGGCCGGGCATGGCATCAGAGGACACGCTGGTAGCCTTCGCGTGTTGCTGACTGGTGCATCGTTCCGTCCTCGCTGGTACTGTGCTGGCTGAATGCTGTGATGGTCGAAAGGGCTGGTCGAAAGCGGATTGAACAGGCTGGTGGAAGGGCTGCTGGTAGGTTTCAACTCTATCCATACCTTGTAGCACGCAAGGCCGACATTTATTCATCGTTGCTCCGCCGAGCTTAGCCGCACGGCCAACCGGAGGAATCCATTGCGTACGTTTGTCTCTGCAGTCGCAGTGATCATCGCCCTTCTACTCACCGGCGCAGCCGTCCCCTTGGCCTGGGCTGACGCGAACCTGGTCCGCGAGGATGGCTTTGTTGCCCTCACGGCCCCGCTGGGCAAGGACCAGGCCTTCCAGGCCCGCCTTGCCACGACCGCCGTCGGAAGCCTGGAATCGAAACTCCAACTGCCGGCTCCCGTGGAGCAAGTAGGGGCTTCGATCCTTAAAGACGCCGCGACGGCGATGTCCACCTGGCCCGAATATCCGAAAGCCTGGGACGAGACGATCCGCCGGAGCCATCGCTTGAATTTCGAGAATTCCGCGGCCTCGGAGAACTCCACGGCGGCGGCATCGTTGGTCCTCGACGTCCAACCCTTGGCCAAGCTTGCCGCCACTCGGCTCGCAGCTGCGACGGGTGTTTCCGTAGATCCGCCGAACCCTGCCTTGATTAATATTGGTGGGCCGACCCAACGCCAGGAAGTGGACCGCATAGCGGCCTACGCGCCGATGTGGTGGGTGCCCGCCGTCGGTGCGGCCTTGCTGGTGGCCTTGGCGCTGCTCATCGCACGGCGCCGCGCCGCCGTTGTGCTGTTCACCGGCCTGGGCCTGGTAGCCCTCGCCGCACTGTGGCAGGCTGGCGGAACGGTGCTCAAGGGCGTCGGGGACGCGAGCATTGGGGTGACAGCAACTGGCGGGGTGTTCGCCCGGCAATTGATCGCTTCATCGGTAGACAATTTTTCCGGCTGGGCCGTGAATGCCGCGATCGCCGGAGGAGCGCTCGCGCTCCTCGGACTGCTGCTGCTGATCCTGTTTCGAAAGGGCAGGTCGAACAGGCGTGCTAACGCTGCCGGTAGCATGGAAGGATGACGAGCTCAGCCGTTTCCATTCCGATGCCCTCTATCCCGCGCAGGCGTCGGACGCCGGAAGAGGTGCTGGCCGCCGCCCCGGTATCCGGCCCCAAGCGGGTTCTCCTTGCCGCGCCACGAGGTTACTGCGCAGGGGTTGACCGCGCCGTGATCGCAGTCGAAAAGGCCCTGGAGCACTACGGTCCGCCGGTATACGTGCGAAAGCAGATCGTGCACAACGTCCACGTTGTCACATCGCTGGAGGAGAAAGGCGCGATCTTCGTCGACGAGACAGACGAAGTTCCCGAAGGCGCGCTCGTGATTTTCTCCGCTCATGGAGTGTCGCCCGCCGTCGTGAAGTCGGCGGAAGACCGCGGACTGCGCACCATCGACGCCACTTGCCCGCTCGTGACGAAGGTTCACCGGGAAGCCGTCCGCTTCGCCAAAGACGACTTCGACATCCTCCTCATAGGCCATGACGGCCATGAGGAAGTGGAAGGTACGGCCGGCGAAGCCCCGAACCATATCCAGATCATCAACGGTCCGCATGAAGTGGACAAAGTCACTGTCCGCAACCCTGAGAAGACCATCTGGCTATCGCAGACCACCTTGAGCGTCGACGAGACCATGGAGACGGTCCGGATGCTCAAGGAGCGCTTTCCCACGCTGCAAGACCCGCCCAGCGACGACATTTGCTACGCCACCACGAACCGCCAAGTGGCTATCAAGAAAATCGCCCCCCAAGCCGACCTCGTGATCGTGGTTGGCTCGGCGAATTCCTCCAATTCTGTGCGGCTCGTCGAGGTCGCCCTTGAATACGGCGCCAAGGCATCGCACCGGGTGGACTTCGCGAACGAGGTGGACGAAAGCTGGTTCGAAGGCGTTGGCACCGTGGGCGTGACTTCCGGCGCCTCGGTGCCCGAGGTCCTGGTCCAGGACGTTCTCCGCTTACTGGCCGACTACGGTTATGGCGCGGTCGAAGAAGTGGTGACCGCTGAGGAAGACCTCTTGTTCTCCTTGCCGAAGGAACTGCGCGCCACCCTGAAGGAAGCAGGGGACGTCAGCCGCGCCCTTGGTGGGCGCGGCAACCGGCCCGCCTCCTAGGCTGCAGACTCTCCTTCGACCATTTCCGGCCCTTCCACTAATTCCGGCGCGGCCAAGGCGCGCGGCACGACTTCCACCGCCGGTGGCGCCAGCAAAGCATCCGTATCCATGGAGTTGAGCTTCCGCGCAGTGGGTAATACGCGCGCCTCAAGGGTTCCAACGAGGGCGTTGTAGCGATCCACGGAAGTTTTCAGCGACGAGCCAAGCTTTCCCACGTTCTCGCCGAGAGTGCCCATCCGTTCATACAGCTGCCGCGCCAGTTCGAAAAGTTCCCGGGCATTGTCCGTCAAGACATCCTGGCGCCATGTGAACGCCACGGACTTAAGGACGGCAAGCAGCGTGCCGGGGGAAGCCAGGACGACGTTCCGGGACAAGGCGTGGTCCAACAGTGCAGGATCTGCTTCCAACGCCGCGGCCAGAATCGATTCGGCGGGAAGGAAACAGATCACCAGCTCGGGCGAGTTGCCGGGGATATCCCAGTACTTCTTGGAACCAAGGGCATCCACGTGGGATTTGAGGGCCTTGGCGTGGGCCAGCAACAGGCCATCGGCGTTTCCTGGTTGCTGTACGCCGCTAAGGGTTGGCGTGGCCCTGCCGGTTTGCTGTGAAGCACTGCCCTGCTCCTGGGCAGCGAGATATGACGCGAGGGGCACCTTGGCGTCGACCACCAATTGCTTTCCGCCGGGGAGCTGGACCACAAGGTCCGGCCGAACAGTGTTATCGGCGGATGCCGAATGGACTTGCTCCTGAAAGTCGACGTGGCGGAGCATGCCCGCAGCCTCTACGACCCGCCGCAATTGGACTTCACCCCATTGCCCCCGCGCGCTGTTCGAGCGAAGTGCTGAAGCGAGGGCGTGGGTGGAGCGTAGAAGTTGCTCGTCGGACAGCCGGGCTTCCTGGAGCTGTTGTGCCAGTTGGCCGTATTGTTCCAGCCGGTCCCGTTCCAGAAGGGAAACTTGTTGCTGGACGGCCGTCAGTTTCTCGGCGACCGGGGCGAGGGCCCGAAGCACGCTTCCGTCCTGGGTCCTGGACTCGCTCAACTCCCGGTTCTGCGACAGCAGGAGCCGCCTCTCGGCGTCGGCGGCTGCGTACTGGGCATTCACTTCGGCGAGGCGGCCCGAGACGGCGTCGAAATCTTCTTCCAAGGCGACGGTGCGCCGCCGGAACAACACGAACGCCACCACCATGCCTGCGGCCGCTCCGAGAAGGAGCATGAACAACGCGAGAATCACTGCAAATCCATCCATGCCCCAACCTTGGCACAGGGCTCGGACAATTTTGGCCGGCGCGGCCACCGTGAAGCACCGGACCGCCGAACGACGCACGCGCGGCCATAGTAGTCACCGGGTAGAATAGATGCTCGTGGCTCTTACTATTGGCATCGTCGGACTGCCCAACGTCGGCAAATCAACTCTTTTCAACGCACTGACCCGCAACCAGGTGCTGGCGGCGAACTACCCGTTCGCAACCATCGAGCCAAACATCGGCGTGGTCAACCTGCCGGACCCGCGCCTGCACAAGCTTGCGGAGGTCTTCGGATCGCAGCGCCTCCTCCCGGCCGTGGTGTCCTTTGTTGACATTGCCGGAATCGTCAAGGGCGCGTCCGAAGGTGAAGGCCTGGGCAACAAGTTCCTTGCCAACATCCGCGAAGCAGAGGCCATCGCCCAGGTCATCCGTGTCTTCGATGACCCCGATGTTGTCCACGTCGACGGGAAGGTCGATCCCCGCTCCGACATCGAGACGATCAACACTGAACTGATCCTGGCCGACCTCCAGACGATCGAAAAGGCCATTCCCCGGATCGAAAAAGAAGTCAAGATCAAGAAGCGCGAAGCCGCTGAGCTCGCCGCGATCAAGGCGGCCCAAGCGGTCCTCGAACGTGGAGACACCATCTTCTCCTCGGTCAAGAGCGACAAATTGGAGATGGAGCACCTCAAGGAGCTCAGCCTCCTGACCGCCAAACCGTTCATCTACGTCTTCAACGCGGACGAAGGAATCCTTGGCAACCCGGAGAAGCAGGAAGAACTGCGTGCAATGGTGGCGCCGGCAGATTGCATCTTCCTCGACGCGAAGCTCGAGTCCGACCTCGTGGAGCTCGACGAAGAAGAAGCCCGCGAGATGCTCGAGATGAACGGCCAGGACGAATCCGGCCTCGACCAGCTGGCAAGGGTCGGATTCCATACCCTCGGTCTGCAGACCTACCTCACCGCGGGTCCCAAAGAGGCGCGGGCCTGGACCATCCACCAAGGCGACACCGCCCCGCAGGCCGCAGGGGTCATCCACTCGGACTTCCAGCGCGGATTCATCAAGGCCGAGGTAGTCTCCTACGACGACTTGATCGACGCCGGTTCCATGGCCGAGGCCAAGTCCCGCGGCAAGGTCCGTATTGAGGGCAAAGAATACGTCATGGCCGACGGCGATGTTGTGGAGTTCCGGTTTAACGTCTAGCGTTATTAACGCCGTGCGTTATATCCTTATGCCATGATCAGGTCGTTCGGGAGCAAAGACACCGAACGACTGTGGCGTCGTGAGCATGTGGCTTCGATGGATTCACGGATCCTTCGGTCCGCCCTCCGCAAGCTTCGCCAGGTAGGGTCCGCGGAGTCGATCGAGGATCTCCGCGTTCCGCCCGGGGACCGGCTCGAAGCGCTGAAAGCTGACCGGGCTGGTCAATACAGCATCAGGATCAAGGACCAGTGGCGGATCTGCTTCAGGTGGACGGACGCTGGACCAGAGGAGGTGGAGATCGTTGACTACCATTGACTATCTTGCGCCGATTCACCCAGGTGAAGTTCTCATGGAGGATTTCATTGAGGGTTTTGGCATCACACAGAACAAGCTCGCCGTGGCGATCCACGTGCCGCCGCGCCGAATCAATGAGATAGTGCATGGCAAGCGTGCGATTACAGCAGACACTGCACTTCGTCTCGGCAAGTATTTTGGAACGTCGGCTCAGTTCTGGCTCAACCTGCAGACGCATTACGATCTCGACCTGGCCGAAGATCGTGCGGCTGAGCAGATCGCGGCCATCACACCTCTCCGGGTTGCGTGAACAGATCGCCGCGGACATTCGTGAGCCCGCGAATAGTGAGCCAGTAAAGTTCATCTCGTCCGTTATCCACATAAGACGGGCGGGCATGGCAGCGCGACCCGCTTTTCGTATGTTTGAAGGCGACGTGACCATGCGTGACGAAGGTTGGGAGCCGTGGGTACGGGCCCTGACTCCGTCCGAGGTCTTGGCGATTGCTCAGGACTTGGGCGATATCGCTGACGCGGAGGTAAGGCTGCGGTTGCCGGTTTCGCCGTACGTAGATCGGGACCTTGACGTCGAGTATGCCGTTGGCTATGTTCGACGGGCACGGGCCTTCGCCACGAATCTCGCCGACGAGGGGCGCGGCATGGTCTGCCTGATCGGGTAGGGATGATCCTGACAGCGCCGGTTAGCCCCGACGGGCGACATCTTGGCTCAGAATATTAGGCCAGGTTTCGACATCTTCCGGCGTGCGCGCCACCGTCAGCGTTGCTTGCGGGAGCAGCGCGGCAAGCGCTTCGGCGGTTGACAGCGGGTGGCCCGGATCATCGACCCACGCCAAGATGGTCGTCGGTATGTCGATTCGCGCGACGGCCTCGGGAGCAGGCAGATCGCTGAGTGCCGCGCCTCGAAACAACGACGGCAAGAGGGCGTCGGCGACGTCGGGCACCGTTTCCGGCGCACCTATTGTGGCAGGCGGCGGTGTTGTTCCGCGGGTGGTGGCGAGGAACGCCTCGACACCAATAGATTCGATCAGCGCCGCGGCGAGTCGGTAGTTTGCAGCCTGTGCAGCCCGCGTTTCCCACGCGGTGGGTGGCACCATCAGCGTGAGCCCTGTAAAGCGCTCGGACTCGCGGGCAGCGGCGTGCAAGAGTGTGCCTGCACCCATGGAGGGACCGACTCCGTGGACACGCTCGTTGGGGAACCAGTGATCGAGCAGTCGCAGGAGGTCATCAGCCAAGCTTCGCCATTGGTAGTCCTCGGGGACCTTCCGCCCGGTCGAACGGCCATGGCCGCGTGCATCGTACCGCAGCAGTCGAGTTCCACTAAGCCCTCGACCGAGGTCGAGGTTAAGCACCCGATCGCGAGCGCGGCTTGAGGTAAGACCGTGCAGTTGGACAACTGGGTGTCCACCTTCGTCGCTCAAAGCAACTGCAAGCTCGGCTCCGGGAACCTCGAAAGTGGGCATCAGGCTCCTCGTTTCGTGGCTGACCGCGTCATCTGAAGCGGCCGCATTGAGTATTCAGGCTATCCGGGGCGATAGGATACTGCCATGCGGCTGACCAACGTCACGCACCTGCGCCTACCGTTCGGACGACTTTGGGGCTACGACGTCAGCGTGTCGGCCGTCGGCCCGCGCCTCCCGGTGTCCTTTGACCAGCGGCTCCATGTGGGGGCGGGCGCCCGCCCCGGCTCTTGGATGGCATTGTCTTTTCGGCTGCCTTCACCCACGCGTCGCGAGTCGATTGCCGATGCTTGGCTTGCTGTCGTTGCCCGGCACGGCACACTGCGAACGGCATTCGTGCCCGGTGCGGATGGTGAGCCGGAGCTTCACGAAATTGATATTGGTGCGGGAACCTGGGTCGAGCATCAGGTATCTCCTGGTCAGGCAGTCAATGACGCGATCCGGGACATTCTCGATGCCGCATGTTCGCCATACCAACAGCCCTCACACCGACTGTGCGTACTGGAGACTGCCGCTGGACTCACCGTCGTGATTGCGGCCGACCACGCCCACGTTGATATGTGGTCGATGCTGGTGATCGCGCGCGACCTCCTATCGGCGCTCGATGCCGGGAGCGCGGGACATGAACCGTTGCCCGGGCGAGCGCCGGCATTTGTTGAACACACGCAAGCACTGCTGGATCGGAATGCGGCGCCGGACCACGTGCGTCACCGCTGGGAAGACATCATCAGGGACAGCGGCGGTGTCATGCCGCAATTTCCGCTGCCCTTGGGTGCGCCCGACCCGCAGCCCGAGCGTGTCGAAGTGCGCGATGTGTTCGATGTCGACGACGGTGCGGCATTTGCTGCGCAGGCCCGCAGCGACGGTGTCTCGACGCTCGCACTCGCTGTTGTCGCCATGACCGCGGTGACCCTGGAGTTGGCGGGGACCCCGCTTCGAGCCGTTTTTCCCGTGCACAGCCGCTTCGACGACAAATGGCACGACTCAGTCGGCTGGTTCATTACTAATTCGGTACTTGAATCTGCGGTCGCCGAGCCGGGCGCTGCGGCCGCCTCGGTAAAGGAGGCCGTGCAGCTTGGCTCGTGGCCGCTCGCGGACGTGCTGGCTCCATGGGGCGGTATGCCGGTAGCTCCCGGTATGTTCGCGATCTCCTGGCTGGACTTGCGCAGGCTTCCCGTGCGAATTGACTCCGTCGGACTCGACGCCCATTATGTGAGCGCGACAATCGACACCGACGGCGTCATGCTTTGGTTCATCCTGGACGAGTCCGGTCTGCACTTGAGGTGCCGCTATCCTGACACCCTCGAGGCCCGAGCCAACGTCGGTGCATGGCTTGATCTGCTAGTCGCTCGTTTGCAGGCAGATGCACGCTCCTCGGTTCGAGGAGTGCTGCGGGTGGGGGACCGGACCTTCAGGCTGGAACGGGCCAGTCGCGATGATGTCGAGGCCATTGCCGGGCTATTGTCTGACGATCAGTTCGGTCCCGACCGCGAGTGTGTGGAGCTCGAACGATACGAAGCGGCCTACAACATGGTCGTTCGCGACAGTTCCAACTATCTGGGGGTTGTCCGCAATGGTGCCGATCGCATCGTTGCCACGATGCAATTGACCGTCATTCCAGGTCTTTCCAGAGGTGGTTCTTCCCGCCTACAGATAGAGGGCCTACGAGTTGCTGCCGCGGAACGTTCACGTGGCTTGGGCACCGCGATGCTTGAGTGGGCACACGATTTCGGGCGTGCGCGTGGGGCGCAACTGGCACAGGTGACCACCGACGAAGCACGGGAACGGGCTCGAGCCTTCTACGCCCGACTCGGATATCGGACTGCCCACGTCGGGCTGAAACGGCGCATATAGGGACCTACCATGCTGTCTTCAGTGATGGAGCACTAACTGACTCAAGCCACGCTTCCCTTGGAACCGGGGCTTTTTCATGGTTCGCGGGATGCCGCAAGCCCTTGGATACTCCGCAATGATTGCATATCGATAACAAACTTTACCGTCCGGAAACTTTCGACCCAAACATGCGTTCCGGGCGCTAGGCTACTGCTCATGTGAGACTACCCACAAGCCTGCTGAGGGGATTGTGGTGGTCTGCCGGAGTCAACAACGCCGGCTCTTTCCACTCGAAAAAAGGAGGCGGAATGCGTTTCGGACGTACTTCCAAAGCAGTGGGTCTCGCGGCAATCGCCGCACTCGCACTGAGCGCCTGCGCCGGCAATTCCGGTGGCAACACCCCGTCCACCGGTGCCGCCAAGACGGGTGGCACAGCCACCGTGGTCGAGGTCAACGCACTCAACACGTTCAACCCCAACACAGCTGACGGCAACACTGACATCAACTCCAAGGTCAGCTATGCCACACACTCGGGCTTCTACTACATCGACAACAAGCTGAACGTCGTCCACAACGACAAGTTCGGCAAAATGGAAAAGGTCTCGGAGAACCCGTTGACGGTGAAGTACACCATCAACGACGGCGTGAAGTGGTCCGATGGCGCTCCGGTCACGGCAGCGGACCTCCTCCTCCAGTGGGCAGCGTTTTCCGGATATTACGACGACGCGGATCCCAAGGCGAAGACGGGAACCTCGTACTTCTCCTATGCAGGGGACAACACGGGCCTGAGCCTGACGGACTTCCCGGAAATCGGCGACAACAACCACTCCCTCACCCTCAAGTACTCCAAGCCTTTCGCGGACTGGGAGATCGTCCTTGGTGGCCCCGGCATTGACGTCCCGGCCCACGTCCTGGCCCAGAAAGCCGGCCTCAAGGACACGCAGGCGATGATCGACTTCTTCAAGGGCAAGGCGCGTGGCGACTCGAAGAATCCGCAGCCCGCCGATCCCAAGTTGAAGGCCATGTCCGATATGTGGAACACGGGCTTTGACACGAAGACGCTTCCCAGCGATCCTACGCTGTTCCTTTCCAACGGTCCTTACATCGTCAAGAGCATGAACCAGGACCAGTCGCTCACTATGGTCCGCAACAAGGACTACAACTGGGGACCGATGCCGAGCCTCGACGAAATCACCGTCCGGTACATCGGCTCGGCTCCCGCCCAGGTCCAGGCCCTCAAGAACGGCGAAGCGGACATCATCGCACCGCAGGCCTCCGCTGACACGTTGGACCAGCTCAAGGCGCTCAAGAGCCAAGGCGTCACCGTGGACCAGGGCAACCAGCTGGCCTTCGACCACCTTGACCTGAACTTCTCGGGTCCGCTCGCGGACCAGAACGTGCGCACGGCCTTCATGAAGACAGTCCCGCGCAAGGACATCGTCAACAAGATCGTTGGCAAGCTCGATCCGAACGCGAAGCCGCTGGACTCGCAGGTCTTCGTCCCGCAGCAAGCAGCCTACGCCGATTCGGCCAAGAACAACGGTTCTTCGGCCTTCCAGGACGTTGATATCGACGGCGCCAAGAAGCTCCTTAACGGTGCCACGCCGGAGATCAAGATCATGTACAACAAGGACAACCCGAACCGTGTTGATGCCTTCTCGCTGATCCGCGAATCGGCCACGAAGGCCGGCTTCAAGATCGTCGACGGCGGTCTTGGTGCCTCTGACTGGGGCAAGGCCCTCGGCAAGGGCGGCTACGACGCCACGATCTTCGGGTGGATTAACCCGGGCGTCGGTGTTTCCGGTGTTCCGCAGATCTTCAAGACCGCTGGCGGAAACAACTTCAACCAGTTCAGCAACCCGGATGCGGACAAGCTGATGGAAGAGCTCATTGTCACAACCGACCGCAGCAAGCAGGACGACCTCGAGAAGCAGATTGACAAGAAGATCTGGGACAGCTCCTACGGCCTGCCGCTTTTCCAGTCCGTGAACGTGGACGCTTACAGCGACCGCATCACCGGCGTGAAGCTCATGCCGAACCAGACGGGCGTATGGTGGAACTTCTGGGAGTGGGCCCAGAAGTAGCACCCCACTGAGAACAATGACCAGCCGAGGCGCCGGGACCGACGTAACTTGGTCCCGGCGCTTTCGGTTGGCCGACCGGCATTATTGTCCGCTTCCCGCAACCCCTTCCGGGAACGGACACGATTCTGCAATGGGCACCGGCGACCCCGGGCCTGGATTTCGAGGTTCCACAGCATGTTGACCTATGTTGTCCGGCGACTAGTGACCGCCGCACTGATTCTTCTCGGAGCATCGTTCCTGGTGTATCTCCTGACAGCGCTGTCAGGAGACCCCCTGGCGGATTTGCGTGCCAGCAGTGCGCCGAACCGGCAGGCCCTGATGGACGCCCGTACGAATCTGCTTGATCTCAACACCCCGGCCCCGGTGCGCTACTTCAAATGGTTGGGCGGCGCGGCCCAGTGCCTTGTGCCTTTTGGCAACGCCTGCAACCTTGGCAAGAACATTGCGGGCCAACCCATCACTGAAGCACTCGGCTTCGCATTGGTGCAGACGCTGACACTCGTCACCGGCGCCACCGTGCTCGCCATCCTCATCGGCATCTCCCTCGGTATCATCACCGCCCTTCGCCAGTACAGCGCATTGGACTACGGCGTGACGTTCATGGCCTTCCTGTTCTTCTCCCTGCCGATCTTTTGGGTGGCCGTCCTCCTCAAGGAATTCGGTGCCATTGGTTTCAACGACTTCCTGAGGAATCCCGAAATACCTCCGGCAGCCGCCGTCGGAATCGGGGTGGTCCTCGGTGCCATCGCGGCAGTGGTCGTCGGCGGGGAGACCAAGCGTCGACTGATCGCGGGCGGTTCAGTGTTCGCCGTGGTGACGCTTATCCTTGTCTATTTGTCGGCGACGTTGTGGTTCCGCAACCCGGGTTTGGGCCCGGTTGTCATCGCCGTCCTAGGTGCCGGAATCGCCGTCGGAATCACCATCCTGGTGTCCGGCCTCAAGAACCGGAAGGCATTGCAGGCCAGCCTGATCGTCGTGGGCGTCGGCGTGATCGCCTACTTTGCCGTTCAGCCGTTGCTCAATGAGGCCACGGGCCTCATGATCTTCATTCTCGCGATTGCCACCGTTCTGGTTGGCGTCGCCGTCGGCTATTTCATGGGAGGCTACGACCGCGGCCAGTCCATGCGGGCCGCGGGGATCACCGCCTTCCTGGTCGGAGCCCTCGTGCTGGTGGACCGCTACATGCAGGCTTGGCCGTCCTACTTCGACAACAGCAGGGTCCGCGGACGACCCATTGCCACCATCGGCGCGGGAACGCCCAACATCCAGGGCGATTTCTGGATCCTGTCCACTGACACCCTGACCCACCTCGTCTTGCCCACCATCGCACTGATCCTGGTGTCCTTGGCCAGCTACACGCGTTTTACCCGGTCATCGATGCTGGAAATCATGAACATGGACTACATCCGGACGGCGCGGGCCAAGGGACTCAGCGAACGCTCCGTGATTATGGGCCATGCCTTCCGGAACGCGCTTATTCCGATTGCGACCATCGTCGCCTTCGACATCGGCGCCTTGATCGGTGGGGCAGTCATCACGGAAACGGTGTTCTCAGTTCACGGGATGGGATTCTTGTTCATCGACGGACTGCTGCACACGGACCCGAATCCGGTGATGGGCGTCTTCTTGTGCGTCGCCATCACCGCCATGGTCTTCAACCTCATAGCGGATCTCGCGTACTCCGCTCTCGACCCACGCGTAAGGATCAAAGCATGAGCCAGCCGACACAAGAGGAAGAACTCCTCGCGCAGCAGGCGCTCGCTGAGGCTGCAGCCACGCAGGCAGGCAGCGAAGTCACCAGCGGGCTGAGCCAGGGCCAGATCGTTCGCAGGCGGTTTTTCGGCCATACCGGCGCCCTGATAGGTTTGGCAGTCTTCGCGGTGATCCTCCTGCTCGCGTTCACCTCAGTTGGCGCTTACGGCATTCCTGGGTGGTGGAAGTACAACTACCTGGATGTCTCGCCGCTGGTCAACGACGGCGTCCCCACGGCGTCCTTGTGGCCGCTCGCCTGGGGAGAACATCCGTTCGGCCAGGACCGTATCGGCCGCGACCTGTTCGCGATGACGATGCGGGGCGCCCAACAGTCCATTACGGTCATGGTGCTGATCGGCGCCATCGCAGGCGCGGTCGGCGCCATTGTCGGTGGCCTTGCCGGCTATTTCCGCGGCTGGGTTGAAGCCGTGCTGATGCGCCTCACGGACGTCATCATCATCATCCCCGTTCTGCTCCTTGCCGCGGTTGTTGGCCGGATTGCCAACCGGACCGATGAAGGAAGCTGGTTTGCCGCCTTCGCGTCAAGCAACGGCGTGGTGATCCTTGGCCTCTTCCTTGGATTCGTCAGTTGGGTGGGCCTCGCCCGCCTGGTTCGTGGCGAGTTCCTCACCTTGCGGGAGCGGGAGTTCGTGGATGCGGCACGCATCTCGGGTGCTTCGAACGCCCGGATCATCTTCAAGCACATCCTGCCGAACGCGGTAGGTGTGCTCATCGTCAACGTAACCCTCACGATGTCCGCGGCGATCCTGCTCGAGACGGCCCTGAGCTATCTTGGGCTTGGCGTCCACGCGCCGGATACATCGCTTGGCTTGTTGATTTCGCAGAACCAGGAGGCCTTTGCCACCCGCCCGTGGCTGTTCTGGTTCCCTGGCCTGTTCATCATCCTGATCTGCCTCAGCATCAATTTCATCGGCGACGGCCTGCGGGACGCCTTCGATCCGCGGCAGAAGAAGTTCAAGGCCAAGAGCGCCGTTGAAACCACGCGGCATTCAAGTACGACGACGGCGCCCGCCGCCGACGCTTCGAAGGGCACCTGAGTGGGGCCCGGGCCGGTGGGGCTGACGCAGGAAGGGCTACGGCGGGAAAGGCTAGTGCAGGAAGATGGCCCAGTAGCTGGCCGCGGCCAGCGCCACCGTGGCGATGACGCGGAACCATCCAATGGCCACCGTCACGGCGGCGTCATCTGCCATGCCTGGTTCTACCCGTGCGGTTTCCACAAGGTCCTCCCAGCGGCTACGTACAAGGAAGGCCGCGGCGCCGGAGTCCGTGTTCTTGAGGTCTCCCGGCCGGACGGAGCTGCGCGGGCCGTACGTGGTGCCCGGGAGGCCTTTGAGGTGTTCGGGCCGCGCGTTGCGTCCGCCCCAGATGCCGGGCGCAGGCGCCGCCCAGGCCGCATACTTCCTGCGGGGCGTCATGAGCGTGAGGGCGTAACGGGTATCGACCTGGACCAAGGCTTCCCAAGGAACATGGATAGTCTTATACGGGTTTTCGAGCGTGACGCCCGAATCGCCGACGATCACTGTTGGTCGCCAAAAGAGCAACCAGCCAAGGAACGCGATCAGCATCAAGGGAGCCGCGCCCGGAAGGGCGCCCGCACCGCCCACCACGAGCGTGATGAATACTCCCAACACCGCGATCGCCCAGCACGTCCACGCGAGCTGCTTGCTCGTACGGGCCTTGAACTTTTCGACATTTCCGGTACGGGGCTCTCGGCTCATGCCCCTAATAATTCAGGATTCCGGGCCGCTTCACTAATCACCCCTTGGAGGGTGGCCCGGGTGGAAGGGAAGACCCAACATGACTGACAACGGCACCCCCGAACCGGAGGCCATGCCCCTGGAAACAGCCGCTGACACGAGCGGGCCCGGACACGTTGTCCTGGAAGTACGGGACCTCAGCGTTGACTTCGGCGTGGAGAAGAAATGGGTCCCGGCCGCGATCGGCCTGAACTACGAAGTCCGGGCCGGCGAGGTCCTCGCGATCGTTGGCGAATCCGGCTCCGGCAAGAGCGCCAGTTCGATGGCCTTGTTGGGCCTGCTGCCGAGCAATAGCCGGGTGAGGGGGAGCGTGAAGCTTGCCGGCAAGGAATTGCTGGGTGCGAAGTCCTCCGCCATCAGGGAAGTCCGCGGAAAAGATGTGGCGGTGATCTTCCAGGAGCCCATGACCGCGCTCAACCCCGTCTACACAGTGGGCGCACAGATCGTGGAAACGCTCCGCCTGCACAACACCATCTCGCCGGACGAAGCCAGGCAGCGCGCGCTTCGGATGCTTGACCTCGTGGAACTCCCGGACCCCGAGAAAGCCTTCAAGTCATACCCCCACCAGCTCTCGGGTGGCCAGCGACAGCGGGCCATGATCGCACAGTCCTTGTCCTGCGATCCCAAGCTCCTTATCGCCGATGAACCGACAACCGCTTTGGATGTGACCGTCCAAGCCGAAATCCTCGATCTGATGCGCCACTTGCGCAACAAGCTCGACAGCGCCATCGTCCTCATTACCCACGATATGGGGGTCGTGGCGGATCTCGCCGACCGTATTGCCGTGATGCGCAAGGGTGTCATCGTGGAGACCGGAACCGCGCAGCAAATCTTCAGCAACCCCAAGCACGAATACACGCAGGCGCTGCTTGCGGCCGTTCCCCACCTGGGCCAAGGCGGGGAAGCGTCCGGCGTCGACGTCACGGCCGCCTTGGCCGCCGCGACCAACACTGAGCTTGAGTCGGTGGAGCATGAAGAGCTCCTCCGCCGGGAATCCGAGAATCGGGAAGCCCTGAAGGCAGCAGCCGAAGAAGCTGCCAAACCCAAGGGAAATCCGGTGCTCGAACTCGTGGACGTGGCGATCGAGTACCCGAAGCAGGGCCGCGTGCCGGCATTCCGGGCAGTGGAGGGTGCCAACCTCGTGATCTACCCGGGCCAAGTGGTGGGCCTGGTAGGCGAATCCGGCTCGGGCAAAACGACCATCGGACGTGCCGCCGTCGGACTCCTCCCGGTGGCCGCCGGCACCATGCGGGTGGTGGGGCAGGACATCTCCGCGGCAAAGCGTAACGGAAAGCAGCTGCATGAGGTGCGGCGGGACATTGGCATGGTGTTCCAGGACCCGTCGTCGTCCTTGAATCCGCGCTTGCCGATCGGCGAGAGCATCGGCGAACCGATGTATCTCGCCGGGGTCGCGAAGGGCGTCGCGCTGCAGAAGCGGATCGAGAACCTATTGGACCAAGTGGAGTTGCCGCGTGGTTACCGCAACCGGTACCCCCATGAGTTGTCCGGCGGACAAAAACAGCGTGTCGGCATCGCCAGGGCCTTGTCCTTGCAGCCCAAGCTCATGGTCGCGGATGAGCCGACGTCGGCCTTGGACGTGTCAGTTCAGGCGAAGGTCCTGGAACTGTTCCAGAGCCTGCAAAAGGAGCTCGGCTTCGCCTGCCTCTTCGTGACGCACGATCTCGCAGTGGTCGACGTCCTGGCGGATCGGATCTGTGTCATGCAGCGTGGCCGGATCGTTGAGCAGGGAACGCGGGAGCAGATCCTGCGCAACCCCCAGGAGGCTTACACCCAAAGGCTTCTTGCTGCCGTACCGCTCCCTGACCCGGAGAAGCAACGGGAACGGCGGGAGCTGCGCGAACAGTTGCTGGCAGCAGGCATCGAATAGGACTCGGCCTCCACGCTGGAAGTCCCCGTTGGCCATCGGCCGGCGGGGACTTTTCATGTCTCGCGCCCTAGCAAATAGCTCGTGCTTCCAAGTGAAAGCAGGGATGTTGCGTGGCGAGCCTACCAGCGGGTAACGTGTGACGTGAAATGACCGCTTCATTTACTTGAAATGACTGCTTCATTACTAAAACTGTCATATGCATACTTGCTCGAAACTGCCAAGAGGATTCCATATTTCGGACAACGTGTGGTTAGGATTACACATCCATGTAGGCCTCGTCACAGGAAATCTCTGTGCCTGGCCCGGGGGCACCCGTAAGTTGCCCTACCCATCCCCCTGAATCCATAGGAGGCGGAATGCGTCTTTCGCGCACTTCCAAAGCTCTTGGCTTGCTGGCAGTCGCCGCACTTGCCCTCACCGGATGCGGCAATGCCGGTACCGCGAGCAGTGGCCAGGCCGCCGGCGATCCAAACAAGATCATCACCGCATACAGCAATGAACCCCAGCACCCCCTGCTTCCTGCCAACACCAACGAGGTGTATGGGGGCCGCGTCGTCGAGCTCCTTTTCGAAGGCCTGACCAGCTACGATGCCAGCGGCAAGACCGTGAATGAACTCGCGGACTCCATCGACACCGCGGATGGCCAGAACTACACGATCAAGATCAAGAAAGGTACAAAGTTCACCAATGGCGAGGAAGTCACCGCCAAGAGCTTTGTCGATGCCTGGAACTTCGCCGCGCTAAGCACCAACGCCCAGGCGAGCAGCAGCTTCTTCGAATCCATCGAAGGCTATGACGCCGTCAGTGCCACCAAGAAGGAAACAGGAGCGGACGGCAAGTCCAAGGATGTGCCCGCGCCGACCGCCCAGACGATGTCCGGGCTGGTCCTGAAGGACGACTACACCATCTCCGTGAAGCTCGCACAGCCCGAAGCCGACTGGCCCCAGCGCCTTGGCTACTCTGCCTTCATGCCGCTTCCCTCCGAAGCGCTCAAGGACCCGAAGGCCTTCGGGGAGAACCCGGTAGGCAACGGCCCCTACAAGATGGCGGCCAAGGGTGCGTGGCAGCACGATAGCCAGATCGCCCTTGTCAAGAACGCCGATTACCAGGGCCACCGTGCCGCCAAGAATGGCGGCGTGACGTTCAAGTTCTACACGGACCCGGCACCGGCTTACACCGACATCCAGGCCAACAACCTCGACGTCACCGACGTCCTGCCGACCAACGCGCTGAAGACCTACACCACGGACTTCCCGGACCACAGCTTGAACAAGGCCTACGCCGGCAACGCGACGCTCAACATCCCGAACTACCTGCCTGAGTTCCAGGGCGAAGCGGGCAAGCTCCGCCGCCAGGCCATCTCAATGGCAATCAACCGTGACGAAATCACCAAGGTTGTCTACAGCGGAACCCGCATCCCGGCCAAGGACTTCACGTCCCCCTCCATTGACGGCTACAACGCCAATGTCGCCGGCTCCGATGTCTTGAAGTTCAATGCCGCAAAAGCGAAGGAACTGTGGGCAAAGGCCGAGGCCATGAGCCCGTGGCCGGCGGGCAAGGTCCTGCAGCTTGCGTACAACACCGACGGTGGCAACAAGGAATGGATCGACGCCGTCGCCAACAACCTCAAGAACAACCTCGGAATCCAGGCCGAAGGCCAGCCGTTCGCCAAGTTCGCCGAGATCCTGAACCTCCGCAAGGCAAAGACCCTTCCGGGCTTCACCCGTGCAGGTTGGCAGGCGGACTACCCGTCCCTGTTCAACTTCCTCGGCCCAGTGCTCCAGACCGGCGCCAGCGCCAACTATGAGGGTTACAGCAACCCGGAGTTCGACAAGCTGCTCACCGAGGGCCTGGCCTCGAAGTCCACGGACGAGGCCAACAAGAAGTTCACCCAGGCACAGGAAATCCTGTTCAAGGACCTGCCCAACCTGCCGCTGTGGTACCAGGCCCGGCAGGCCGTATGGAGCCAGAACGTGACCAACGTCGACTCCGGTTGGAACGGTGTCCTGCTCTACTACAACATCACCGCAAAGTAATCCACTGGAACCCTTCAAGGCTCGCTAGCGCAGGGGGCCCGGGCACGAACCGGGCCTCCGTGCGCTTGATCCGGCACGAAAGCTGTCCCACATGAATCCCGTTAATCCCAAGAGCGCCCAGGAAGAACTGCTGTGATCCAGTACATCCTCCGGCGCCTGCTGCAGGTCATTCCCGTCTTCCTGGGAACCACCCTGCTCGTGTACTTCATGGTGTTCGCCCTCCCGGGCGACCCCATCCGCGCATTGTTCGGCGACCGGCCGCCCAGCGAAGCCGTGATCGCCGCATTGCGCCAGCAGTACAACCTCGACCAGCCGTTCTGGGTCCAATACGGCCTGTTCCTTAAGAACCTGTTCACCTTCAACCTCGGCGTCGACTTCACGGGCCAACCCATCGCGGCGACCCTCGGCCGGATCTTCCCCGTCACCGCTACCCTCGCCGTTGAAGCCCTCGCCATCCAGGCCGTCTTCGGTGTGGCCTTTGGCCTGCTCGCCGGCCTGCGCAAGGGAAAGCTCTTCGACTCAACCGTGCTCGTCGCTTCCCTCGTGGTCATTGCCGTGCCCACGTTCGTCCTCGGTTTCGTGCTGCAGCTCGTTGTCGGGGTGCAGCTTGGCTGGGCCAAGCCGACCGTCGGTGCCAGCGCCGATTGGGGCACGCTCCTGCTGCCGGCTACGGTGCTCGGCCTCGTATCCTTCGCCTATGTGCTGCGCCTGACCCGCGCCTCGGTCATCGAGAACATGAACGCCGACTACGTACGCACGGCAACCGCCAAGGGACTCTCGCGACCCCGCGTCGTCCTGGCCCACATCCTCCGCAACTCCATGATTCCGGTAGTGACATACCTGGGCGCGAACTTGGGTGGCTTGATGGGCGGCGCGATCGTCACAGAGGGAATCTTCAACGTTCCCGGCGTCGGCCAGAAGCTGTACCAAGCAGTGATCCGCAGCGAGGGGCCCACGGTGGTCGCCATCGTCAGCGTCCTGGTACTTGTCTTCGTCGCCGCCAACCTGTTGGTCGACCTCCTATACGCCTGGCTGGACCCGAGGATTCGCTATGAGAAGTAGATCTGCCATGAAAAGCAATCGCCACATCGAGCACTTCGTTGCTCCCATCGACGAAACCCCGCTCTTGGCAACCGACACGCTCAAAGCAGACGCAGCGCCGCTGAGCCTCTGGGCGGACGCTTGGCGGAAGCTCCGCCGTCGTCCGCTCTTCATCATCTCCGCGCTGATGATCCTGCTGCTCCTCGTCGTCGCGTTCTTCCCCGGCCTGTTCACGCAGACCGCCCCGAACGACAACTGCCAGCTCGCAGACTCCCTGGGGGGTCCGACGTCGGGCCACCCCTTGGGGTTCACGTTCCAGGGCTGCGACATCTACTCGCGCGTCATCCACGGCACGCAGGCGTCCCTGACCGTCGGCGTCGTCTCGGTCATCTTCGTCCTGCTCATCGGTGTGACGCTCGGATCGCTCGCCGGCTTCTTCGGCGGCTGGATCGATACGGTCATTGCCCGCCTCGGTGACATTTTCTTCGCCCTGCCCTTGGTCCTCGGGGCCCTCGTCGTCACGCAGCTTCCCTTCTTCAGGGAAAACAAGAGCGTCTTCACCGTTGTCATGGTCATTGTGATGCTCGGCTGGCCCCAAATGGCCCGCATCACCCGCGGCGCGGTCATCGAGGTCCGCAACGCCGATTTCGTCACCGCGGCGCGCTCGCTGGGTGTCTCGAAAATCGGGACACTGGTCCGCCACGTCGTTCCGAACGCGCTCGCCCCGATCATCGTCCTAGCCACCATGGAGCTGGGCGTGTTCATCGTGACGGAGGCAACCTTGTCCTTCCTGGGCATCGGCCTGCCGGGCAGCATCATGTCATGGGGCAACGACATCTCCGCAGCGAAGGACAGCCTCCGCACCAATCCCGAAGTGCTGCTGTACCCCGCCACTGCACTGTCAATCACGGTCCTGAGCTTCATCATGCTCGGCGACGCCCTGCGTGACGCGCTGGACCCCAAGAGCCGCAAGCGATGAATGAGGCAATCATGACGACCACCAACGTCCCCATCACCGAGGCAGCGACCGAAGAACGTCCACTCTTGGAAATCCGGGACCTCGCCATCACCTTCCAGACCGCCAACGGCGAATTTCAGGCCGTCAAGAACGCGCACCTGAGCATCATGCCCGGCGAAACTGTCGCGATCGTGGGTGAATCCGGTTCCGGCAAGTCGACGACGGCGCTCGCCGCCATCGGCCTCCTGCCGGAGAACGGCAGGGTGTCCGGCGGACAGATCCTCCTGGACGGCGAGGACATCTCCCACGCTTCGGAAAAACGCATGATCGAACTGCGCGGGAACACCATCGGCATGGTCCCGCAGGACCCGATGTCCAACCTCAACCCGGTCTGGAAGATCGGCTACCAGGTACGTAAGACCTTGCGCGCCAACGGAAGGCCTGATTCCCCGGCAGATGTGGCCAAGGTCCTCGCGGAAGCCGGGTTGCCGGACTCGGCTCGACGCGCCAAGCAATACCCGCATGAATTCTCCGGCGGCATGCGCCAACGGGCGCTAATCGCGATCGGCTTGTCCTGCCAGCCCCGCCTCCTGATCGCCGACGAGCCGACCTCGGCCCTGGACGTTACGGTGCAACGGCAGATCCTCGACCATCTGGAAACCATGACGTCGGAGCTCGGCACGGCCGTCCTGCTCATCACCCACGACCTCGGCTTGGCCGCTGAGCGGGCCGACAAGGTGGTGGTCATGTATCGCGGCAACGTGGTGGAGGCCGGCCCTTCGCTCGAACTGCTACGCAACCCGCGCCACCCATACACCCAGCGGCTCGTGGCTTCAGCTCCGTCCCTCGCCTCCCGCCGCATCCAAGCGGCAAAGGCAGAGGGAATCCAGACCGAAGAACTCCTGGCACCGTCCGACGTCGCCGTTGAAAAGGATCTGCCCGAGGACGTCCTCAAGGTCGAAAACCTTCGCAAGGTCTTCAAGCTCCGTTCCGGTGTGGGCAAGTCCACGGACTTCACCGCCGTCGACAACGTGTCATTCAACGTCAGGCGTGGAACGACGACGGCGATCGTGGGGGAGTCGGGCTCCGGCAAGTCCACCGTCGCGCAGATGGTGCTGAACCTCCTTGCGCCGACCTCGGGGCGCATCGTGTTCGACGGCGTGGACACCTCGACGCTGAACAGCCGGGAGATCTTCGCGTTCCGGCGCCGTGTGCAGCCGATCTTCCAGGACCCCTACGGTTCGCTCGACCCGATGTACAACATCTTCAGGACCATCGAGGAGCCTCTGCGGACCCACAAGATCGGTGACAAGGCGAGCCGGGAGAAAAAAGTCCGCGAACTCCTGGACCAAGTGGCGCTTCCGCAGTCAACAATGCAGCGGTACCCCAACGAGCTTTCGGGCGGACAGAGGCAGCGCGTGGCGATCGCGCGGGCCCTGGCGCTCGATCCCGAGGTGATCATTTGCGACGAAGCAGTCTCCGCGCTGGACGTCCTGGTCCAGGCGCAGGTGCTCAACCTGCTGGCTGAGCTGCAGTCCAACCTCGGACTCACGTACCTGTTCATCACGCACGACCTCGCGGTTGTCCGGCAGATCGCAGACCATGTGTGCGTGATGCAGAAAGGCAAGCTCGTGGAAACCGGGAGCACGGACGAAGTGTTCGATGCTCCGCAACGCGAATACACCAAGGCACTGCTCAACGCGATTCCCGGCGCGAGCCTGATCCTGCCCCCGGCGGTGGCCTGACCGCAGCTTCGCCAAGAGGGCCGGCGCCGATCCCCGAGGGGAAGGCGCCGGCTCTTTGCGTGTGATGAAGGGCACAATTTGGCGGCCTCGAGGATGATTTTTAGGCCAACAAATACTGCAGCGTTTAGACTCTAGGAAGGTGCCCTGTGTCAAGGGGTCTAATCCGTCGTGCGTTCCGGTTGGAAATGTCGCGATACAACAGCTGACTTCACCACTGAATCGAGCCATTACGCATGTCTGAAACCACCACCAACACCGCCGCGGCCACTGCATCGCGCAGTGATCTGCGCAACGTCGCGATTGTGGCCCACGTTGACCACGGCAAGACCACCCTGGTCGATGCCATGCTCAAGCAGACCAACTCCTTTGCCGAGCACAACCACCTGGAAGACCGCGTCATGGACTCCGGTGACCTGGAGCGCGAAAAGGGCATCACGATCCTCGCCAAGAACACGACGGTTGCCTACAACGGCCCCTCGTCCAACGGCGAGACCATCACCATCAACGTGATCGACACCCCCGGCCACGCCGACTTCGGTGGCGAGGTGGAGCGCGGCCTGTCCATGGTTGACGGCGTCGTCCTCCTCGTTGACGCTTCCGAAGGGCCGCTGCCGCAGACCCGCTTCGTGCTCCGCAAGGCACTGGCCGCGCACCTGCCCGTCATCCTCCTGGTCAACAAGACCGACCGTCCCGACGCCCGCATCGAGGAGGTTGTACACGAGTCCATGGACCTGCTCCTTGGCCTCGCGTCCGACCTCGCGGACGAAGTTCCGGACCTCGACCTCGACAAGGTCCTCGAAGTACCCGTGGTCTACGCAGCCGCCAAGGTCGGCCGCGCATCCCTTGAGAAGCCCGCCGACGGTGCCGCTCCGGACAATGAGAACCTTGAGCCCCTGTTCAAGACCATCATCGAGCACATTCCGGCTCCGACCTACAACCCCGAGGGCGTCCTCCAGGCACACGTCACGAACCTGGATGCTTCACCGTTCCTCGGCCGCCTCGCCCTGCTGCGCATCTACAACGGCACGCTGCGCAAGGGCCAGACCGTAGCCTGGGCACGCGCCAATGGCGAGCTCAAGAACGTGAAAATCACCGAACTCCTCGCCACAAAGGCACTCGAGCGCGTACCGGCGGAATCTGCCGGCCCGGGCGAGATCGTTGCCGTAGCCGGCATCGAAGAGATCACCATTGGTGAAACCCTGACCGACGCCGAGAACCCGCAGCCGCTTCCGCTCATCACGGTGGACGACCCCGCGATCTCCATGACCATCGGTATCAACACCTCCCCGCTGGCCGGCAAGGTCAAGGGCGCCAAGGTCACCGCCCGCCAGGTGAAGGACCGCCTGGACAAGGAACTCATCGGTAACGTCTCCATCAAGGTGCTGCCCACCGAGCGTCCCGATGCCTGGGAAGTCCAGGGCCGTGGCGAACTCGCCTTGGCCATCCTCGTGGAGCAGATGCGCCGCGAAGGCTTCGAGCTGACCGTCGGCAAACCGCAGGTGGTCACCCGGACCATCGACGGCAAGATCCACGAGCCGATGGAACACATGACCATTGACGTCCCCGAAGAATACCTCGGCGCCGTCACCCAGCTCATGGCCGCCCGTAAGGGCCGCATGACCAACATGGCGAACCACGGGACCGGCTGGTGCCGCATGGAATTCATCGTTCCCGCCCGTGGCCTCATCGGTTTCCGTACGAAGTTCCTCACGGACACCCGTGGCGCCGGCATCGCGTCCTCGATCTCCGAGGGCTACGAGCCGTGGGCCGGCCCGATCGAATACCGCACCAACGGTTCGATGGTCGCCGACCGCGCCGGCGTCGTCACTCCTTTTGCCATGATCAACCTGCAGGAACGCGGTTCCTTCTTCGTGAAGCCCACGTCCGAGGTCTACGAAGGCATGATCGTGGGCGAGAACTCCCGCGCCGACGACATGGATGTCAACATCACCAAGGAAAAGAAGCTCACCAACATGCGTGCGGCTTCCTCGGATTCCTTCGAGAACCTGACCCCGCCGCGCGAGCTGACCCTCGAAGAGTCCCTCGAATTCGCCCGTGAAGACGAGTGCGTCGAGGTCACCCCCGAGGACATCCGTATCCGCAAGGTGATCCTGGACGCCAACGAGCGCGCCAAGGCTTCGCGCGCCCGCGCCAAGGCCTGATTCGGCCGCGTTGACACGCACGGATCACTGACGCATTGACGAAGAGAGCCAACGAAGCAGCACGCGGCATTGCCGTAGCCGTTCCGTTGGCTCTCTTCGCTGCTTTCGCCGGCACTGCGCTGCACCGGCAGGCATTGGTCCTTGCCGGGGTCGAGATCTATTGGGGCGTCGCCGCGGCCTTGCTGCTGCTCGCCTCGCTGCAGCTCCTGCTTGGTGC
This sequence comes from bacterium RCC_150, assembly GCA_041360635.1. Lineage (GTDB taxonomy): Bacteria > Actinomycetota > Actinomycetes > Actinomycetales > Micrococcaceae > Arthrobacter. The sequence goes on from JBFUPP010000004.1 coordinate 119,127, forward strand.
GTGGACCCGGTCGTTGCTCCCGACGTCGGTGGCCGGCATTGTCTGTTACGCCACGATCGGCCTGGTCTCCGCCGGAGGAACCGGCAAGCAACTCATCGTGGCCGATGTCCCTGGCAATGTCTGGGTCTACGGGACCGCCGGGGTGACCCTGGTGATGCTCTGGTGGTGCCGCCGCTACGGATCCCGCCCCCGCAACTAGTCCCACCCCCGCAACGCGCCCCACCCCCGAGCATGCCCAGTCTTCGGCGTGAGCGGTGGACATATGGGGAATATGCGCATTCCTTGGCGCCTCCACTGGACATGCTCACTGGGCCTCGGAGAGCATGTCCATTCCTAAGTGCATACGCTGCGCATGTTCATTGCGCTCGGGGGAGCATGTTCATTTTTGGCTCCGCCGGCTTGGACTGGAGTTCTCCACATACGGCAACGTCGATCTTTCCAGCACTGACGCGGAGTCGGGATTATGGCGGCATGGTCAAAATCGATGAGGTGCTTTCAACGTTCGACGGCATAGCCCGTGCCAAGCATTTCGCGGCGGCAGGCGTTTCCGATTTCCAACTGAAATCTGCGTTGGCCCGAGGCCAGATCAGCAGGGTGGCGCGTGGTGTCTACGCGAGGACCGGAGCGAATCCCACGCTGCTTGCAATCCGCTCGCTTCCGGCGGAACCAGCATGTGTCTCGGCAGCTGAATTAGCTGGACTGTGGATCGTGGGTAGCCCGCGCGAGCCGCACATCGCAGTTCCGCACAGTCGCCGGTACCCGGGGTTCGTGTGTCATAGATCGGCTGCTCCGCCCACGCTGCTGGATTCGGTTGTCCAATCCCTGCGGTGTTTGCCGGACCTGGACGGCTTGGTCATCGCCGAATCAGCGGTGGCTTTAGGCAAGGTGGAACTCTCGGCTTTGAGAATGCGGCTCGGCGGACGGAACGATGCCAGGGAACGCAGGCTGGTTTCACAAATCGTGCCACAGTCCCAATCGACCATCGAATGCGTTGCCCGGTTCCTCCTTCGTGAAGCCGGGTTCCATGTTGAGTCCCAGGTGAATGTCCCGGGCATGGGGCATTTGGACCTCATGGTCGATGGAAGACTCGGCATCGAGACCGATGGATTCGGCTTCCACATGGACAAAGCAAGCTTCGAAGAAGACCGCCGGCGCTGGAATGTCACCACACGGCTGGGCATTCCCACTCTGGTTGTCAGTCATTCGTTGTTGGTGACCCGACCCCACGAATTCGTATGGATCGTCAGGGAAACCTTGAAGTCCCTCGATCGCGGGATCATTCACAAGGCGGCCTGACTCAGCTTTGTTCCTGTCCGCGGGGGAGTTGCATGGAGATACTCCCGCTCGACCAGGAAACCCTTTCACCTGCTAGCAAGGGACATGCCCAGCCTTGTTCCCCAAGAATGGGCATGTCCCTCGGGATTACGTGTGTCATCAGGGAGCATGGTCAGCGCCGACCACCAGGAGTGGACATAGTGGCATTATGTCCATTCCTCGGGGCGGGCGGAGGGCATGTCCCGGGGGAGTTAGTGGGGCGCGGGGCGGGCGTTCCGGGGTGCCGGGGGAGGAGGCACTTCCTTGGCTGCCACCACCAGGGCCAGGGGGATTTCGACGTCGGACCGGCGCGTGCGGACCGTGCAGGCAACGTCGGTGATGGTTACCAGATAGCCGAGGGCATCGGTAAGCGCAGAACCCTCCCGGTATCGGATAACAACTCGTGTTCCGAGTACGGTATTGAGCAGGAAATCCTGGGGACGGGGCGAATTCACCAGTTCATAGTACGACCCCGTGTTAGGTCGCCGGGTTCGGGCTGGTGGATAATAGGCTCAGAATTCGATGCATCGGCCACAGCGCCGGTGGGTACTACCCGGCAACTACCCGGGGCAACTTTGGAGAGGCAAGGAACGTGACTTACGTAATCGCGCAGCCGTGTGTTGATGTCAAGGACAAGGCATGCATTGAAGAATGCCCGGTTGATTGCATCTACGAAGGCGAACGTTCCCTTTACATCCACCCGGACGAGTGCGTGGACTGTGGAGCATGTGAGCCTGTGTGCCCGGTGGAGGCCATCTACTACGAAGATGACACCCCGGAGGAATGGGCCGACTACTACAAGGCCAACGTCGAATTCTTCGATGATCTTGGTTCCCCCGGTGGAGCAGCGAAGATCGGCAATACGGGTAAGGACCACCCGTTCATCGCAGCTCTTCCCCCGCAGAACCAAGACCACTAAGGACGGTTGCCTCCTTTGATTTCCGCGGCCCCGGCCTTTGGTCTCAACCTGCCCGACTACCCGTGGGAAGCCATGGCGCCTTACGTGGCGAAGGCTGCCAAGCACCCTGGCGGAGCGGTTAATCTTTCCATCGGAACTCCCGTGGATCCGACCCCGGCGCTCATTCGCGAGGCACTCGCGGGGGCATCGGACGCCCACGGCTATCCGACGGTCCACGGTACGGAAAGCCTGCGGGAAGCGGTATCTGACTGGTTCGCCAGCCGCCGGGGCGTGCCGGGGATCGACCCCCGCGATGTGATGCCGACGGTCGGGTCGAAGGAACTGGTGGCCTGGCTTCCGTTCCTCCTTGGCCTCAGTGCGGGAGACGTCGTCGTTCGCCCCACTGTGGCGTATCCGACCTACGACATCGGAGCCATGCTCGCGGGTGCGACAGCTGTCGCGGCGGACAACCTGGACGAACTCGACGCCGCTACGCGGGCCAAGGTCAGGCTCGTCTGGATCAATTCGCCGGGCAACCCGACCGGCAGTGTCCGGGATGTGGAGTCCCTCAGGCAGATTGTTTCCCAAGCCCGTGAGATCGGGGCGGTCGTGGCTTCGGATGAATGCTATGCAGAGCTTGGCTGGGGCGAATGGGACGTTCAGCGGGGCGGCGAAGCGGTGCCGAGCGTCCTTGATCCGCGGGTAACCGGCGGTTCCACGGATGCTCTTCTGTGCGTGTACTCCCTCAGCAAGCAGTCGAACTTGGCGGGTTATCGTGCGGCTTTTGTGGCCGGCGACTCCTCGATCGTGGCCAACCTCGTCAACAGCCGTAAGCACGCAGGGATGATCGTGCCCTACCCCGTGCAGGAAGCGATGCGCGTCGCGCTCGGCGACGCCGGCCACGTTGTGGCGCAAAAAGATCTTTATCGCGGACGCCGTGAACGGCTCCTTCCGGCGTTGCGGAAGTTCGGCTTGGAGATCGAGGAGTCCAAGGCGGGCCTGTATCTCTGGTCCACCGCCGGTGAAGCGACGTGGGACACGGTCGGCCGTTTCGCTGAGCTGGGCATCGTCGTCGGACCCGGAGTGTTCTATGGCAACGCGGGCAACGGTTTTATCCGGGTAGCGCTTACGGGCACGGATGAGCGCATCGATGCTGCGGTCGAGCGCTTGGGTACCCGGTAACAATGATGTGATGTGCCGCACATGGCGCGTCATTCCGCCAGTAACGGGAGCTTGTGGATTAGTTTGTCCCGGTGACTGGCGGTAGCTTATAACTGACTATCAATGGTGGCTTTCTCCGCGAAAGCAGCCCGCCCGCGTCCCTGCGCAAGCAGGTCCAGGCATGGCGTCACCAGATGGTGGTTGGATCAAGCTTTCGACCGAGGCCAAGAGCCTCATGAAGGGGACTCCATGACTGAGACCACCAGCGCTACCCTGCGCCATGCCGGCGGGGAGCTCGAGCTTCCTCGGATCAAGGTTGTAGAAGGAAACGAAGGATATGACGTTTCCAAGCTGCTGAAGCAGACGGGCGCCGTCGCCTATGACCCCGGCTTCATGAACACCGCAGCAACCACCTCGGCAATCACCTACATCGATGGCGACGCCGGCATCCTGCGGTACCGCGGCTACCCGATCGAGCAGCTCGCACAGCACTCCAGCTTCCTGGAAGTTTCCTACCTCCTGATCTATGGCAACCTCCCCACTCCGACGGAGCTGGAAGAGTTCGACCAGAAGATCCGCCGCCACACCCTGCTCCACGAAGAACTCAAGGGGTTCTTCGGCGGCTTCCCACGGGACGCGCACCCGATGCCCGTCCTCTCCTCCGCGGTGTCGGCGCTGTCCACGTTCTACCAAGACTCCCTGGACCCGTTCAACGCAGAGCACGTGGAAGTATCGACCATCCGTCTCATGGCGAAGCTCCCGGTCATCGCGGCCTATGCCCACAAGAAGTCGATCGGGCAGCCCATGCTGTACCCGGACAACTCGATGAACCTCGTGGAGAACTTCCTGCGGCTGAGCTTTGGCCTGCCGGCTGAGCAGTACGAGCTCGACCCTATCGTCGTCAAGGCATTGGACCTCCTCCTCATCCTGCACGCCGACCACGAGCAAAACTGTTCGACGTCCACCGTGCGCCTGGTGGGTTCTTCGAACGCAAACCTCTTTGCCTCCGTGTCTGCGGGCATCAACGCCCTCTTCGGCCCCGCCCACGGCGGAGCCAACGAAGCGGTGCTGAAGATGCTGCGCCAGATCCAAGCCGACGGCGTCAAGCCCGAGGATTACATGGAGAAGGTCAAGAACAAGGAAGACGGCGTCCGCCTCATGGGCTTCGGGCACCGTGTCTACAAGAATTACGACCCGCGCGCGAAGATCATCAAGGCTACCGCGCACGAGATCCTGGGCAAGCTCGGCGGCAACGACGAACTCCTGGACATCGCCATGCGCCTGGAAGAGAAGGCCCTCGCGGACGATTACTTCATCCAGCGCAAGCTCTACCCGAACGTGGACTTCTACACAGGCCTGATCTACAAGGCCATGGGTTTCCCGGAGAAGATGTTCACCGTGCTCTTCGCGATCGGACGCCTCCCGGGCTGGATTGCGCAGTGGCGTGAAATGATCAACGACCCCCAGACCAAGATCGGACGTCCCCGGCAGCTCTACACAGGGGAGCCTGAGCGCAACTACCCGGCCGTTTAAGCGCGGCACAAACTGGATGACGACGTCGGCCGCCCACCTCGCGCGAGGTGGGCGGCCG
>JBFUPP010000004.1:124100-306675 GCA_041360635.1 bacterium RCC_150
CCCCCGCGCCCCCCCCCCCCGCGGGGGGGGGGCCCCCCGACGTCGTTGTTCCGGCTGGACCAACCCGGGGTCACCTACGGCCCGTCCCGGGGGACATTATGGGCCTGGAGTGACCCCGCGTTGCTTCAGGACTGGTTGTACCCGTGGGGATTGTTCTTCTGCCAGCGCCAGTGGTCTTCGCACATTTGGTCGATGGTCTTCGTGGTGGACCAGCCAAGGTCGGCCAGGGCGGAAGAGGCATCAGCCCAGAACGCGGGCAGGTCGCCTGCGCGTCGTCCGGTGATTTCGTAGGGGAGCGGGTGCCCTACGGCCTGTTCGAAAGCATGGAGCATTTCCAGCACGGAGGTGCCTTTTCCGGAGCCAAGGTTCCAGCGGTGCACTCCGGGATTTTTCAGGACGTAGTCGAGGGCGGCGACATGGCCTTCCGCGAGGTCGACGACGTGGATGTAGTCGCGCTGGCAGGTGCCGTCAGGGGTGTCGTAGTCTCCACCGAAAACCATGAGCTTCTCGCGCCGACCGACGGCGACCTGTGCGATATACGGCACCAGGTTGTTCGGGATGCCTTGGGGATCCTCGCCGATCCTTCCGGAGGGGTGTGCGCCGACCGGGTTGAAGTAGCGCAAGAGGGCGATGTGCCACTGCCCGTCCGCGGCGCCGAGGTCCGTGAGGATGTCCTCGATCTGCTCCTTGGTGCGGCCGTACGGGTTGTTGGCCCCGATTTCCATCTTTTCGATGTATGGGATGGGGTTGTGTTCCCCGTACACCGTGGCCGAGGAGCTGAAAACGATGGACCGCACGCCATGGTTGGACATGGCGCGGAGCAGGTTGAGTGTTCCGACGAGGTTGTTGTAGTAGTAGCTGAGCGGTTCCTGTACAGATTCGCCTACTGCCTTTAGCCCGGCGAAGTGGATGACTGCATCGATCTGATGCTGCTCGAAGACCGACTCGAGCGCGGCTTCGTCCACCAGGTCGACGCGATGGAACTCCGCTGTCTTTCCTGCCAGCTCGCCGACGCGGCGCAAGGACTCCTCGCTCGAATTGACCAGGTTGTCCACCACGACAACTTCGTGCCCGGTTTCCAGCAAGGACAGGACGGTGTGCGAGCCGATGTAGCCGGTGCCGCCGGTGACAAGAATTCTCATATGCTCAACGCTAGCGGAACTTGGCCTAGCCTTGCCGAGTGTTGCGTGCAGCACAATCAGGTGACCGGGGTGAGCCACAGGCATGGTTCAAGCACAATCGTGCTAGAAAGGCTTGTGCCCAAGATCGTCGACGCCGTAGCCCGCCGCCAGGAAATCGTTGAAGCCGTCTTCAGGATCGTTGCCTCGGACGGGCTGGAGCGGGCTTCGCTCCGGGAGGTGGCCGATGAGGCCGGCTTGGCCGTCGGCTCGGTCCGCCACTATTTCGCGAGCAGCGATGAACTGCTTGTGCATGCTTTCGGGGCAGTCATCGACAGGATCATGCAGCGGCTCCAGGATCGGATGGCCGTCATCGAGTCCTTGGAACCCGGTTCGAGTGAACACGAGGACGCCGTCTTAACACTGCTGGGCCAATTCCTTCCCCTGGACGAGGAACTTGCCGTTGATGCCTGTGTGTGGATGGCCTTCCGCAATGCTGCCCGGATCAAGCCGGTGCTTGGAGATGAGGCAACGCGCAGCCACCGGGCCGTTGCCGCCGTCGTCGGCCGATTGGTCATGCGCCTTGTTCCGGTCGCCGGAACAAGCCAGGACCAGCTCGTCACGGAAGCCGAACGCCTCCTCGCTACCCTGGACGGACTGTGCATGCATGCGCTCCTGCAGCCAGAGTGGATGGATGCGGCGGTATGCCGTGACGTTTTGACGGCGCATCTGGCCACACTGGGACGCCTCCCGGCTAACCGTTAACGTCCGGGCGCATCGGGAATAGACTGGAATCCTGAGCGGGCACCTGCCAAGGGAGGCATTCGGATGCATGACACAGGCGGCCAGGGGTGGCGGATTACAATGGACACCTCCGGACCGATGCTCATTGCCTTGTATCTGAGAGACGTTGCCGGACTGGATGGCGCGGGCACGCCCACCCTTTCCCACGCAACCCCCAAAGTCAGGCACGCGGACCATTCGCATCTCACCGCCGAAGTAGGTGGCGAGACCGCACTCAAGACGGAGTGGGAGGCGTGGTGGCAGCAACTGTTGAAGGCGTACCCGAAAGCCGTTCCTGAGCTTTCGCCCCCCGGCTTCAACGCATTCGGCAATTCGCCTGCCCTTCGCCGCGTCCTGCAAGCCCATTTCGGCGCCGCTTTGACGTGGGCCCGTGAACGCGTGGAAGAGTACGAAAAGCTCGAAGCAGAGCGTGAGGCGAGCGGCGCCACGTTGCTCGTCGGCGACCTCGTGGAGGACCGGCTTCTGGAGGTCGGGCGCAGCTCCCGCGACTTCAACCTGACCATCATCGAGTTGCCGCTCAATGAGCCAAGGGCTTGGTACCTTGAGCCGGACAAGATGATCATGAGCCACCGGCTATTGTCGCAGCCGGAGATTTTCCGCAGTTACGTCCAGCCCGTGGTGGAGCTGCTGGCTTAGCCCGGACCCGGTGACACGGACCCGGGGACGCGGAGCTGGGGACACGGAGCTATGTCTTCGGTGCTGACACCGTGATGGTCACGATTCCGGCGGTCGCCGACGAATCCTTCCAGCCTTTGCGGTCCTGCCGGTTCCATGTGGCACCTGCAACGTCGACCTGGGTTACCGAGAGGCTTTTGGCGTTCGCTACGGCCCACTGGGCCACTGCCCATGCTTGCGGCCCGCTCGCTTCCAGTTGTACCGTGCGGCCTTGGGCCGAGGCAGGCAGGTTACCGAACACGGTGCTCATGGCGTCAACCACTGTGTCCGGATCTCCGGCTGAATCAGTTGCCCGAAGAGTGCAGTCCAACGCTCTTTCGGAGTTGCCTGTCAGGGCCGAGGCATAGGCACGTCCCATTCCTTCATACTGCGCATACGCCTCCGGGAACGCAGAATGTTGTACGGCTTGGGCAGCGTCGGTGATCGCCATTGTCTGGTAGCCCGGGATCTTCACCAAGTGGTCATAGAAGGCGTTGCTCGCATAGACGGGGTCCATGACCTGGGCTTCAGTACCCCAACCCTGGGACGGGCGCTGTTGGAACAATCCCCGCGAGTCGGGCCCGATCTCGTCGCCATGGCCGATATTGCGCAGCTTGGATTCCTGCATGGCCGTGGCGATGGCAATGGTCGCTGCGCGCGGCGGAAGCCCGCGTTCCACCGCAATCGCGGCGATCAGGGAGGCGTTCGCGGCCTGGTCCGTTGCCAGTTCGTATTGATCAGAGCCAACGACGGCGATGCAGCGCTCCGTGACGAGGGTCTCGGAGCGCTGCAGTACCGCGACAACGGCATAGACGGCGCCAAACACCAAGGCAAGCGCCAGCAGCAGGATGATGGAGCGTCGGAGGCGGCGCATCCAGTGGCGGCTAGTTTGCGTGGAGGGCTTCGTTGAGTTCCACCGTCTGGCCCTTGCGGGGGAGGACCTCGACTTCGCCGGTGGTGGAGTTGCGGCGGAACAGCAGGTTCGGCACTCCGGAAAGTTCCACGGCCTTGATGATGCTGCTGGTGTCCTCTCCGTTTTCGTCCTTGGGTCCCGGGACCCGTACCCGCGTTCCAGCCGTGACGTAGAGGCCTGCTTCGACCACGGAGTCATCGCCGATGCTGATGCCCACGCCGGAGTTGGCGCCCAGGAGCACGCGCTCACCCAGGGCGATCTTTTCCTTGCCGCCGCCAGAGAGGGTGCCCATGATGGACGCTCCGCCACCGACGTCGGTGCCGTCGCCGGCGACGACACCGGCGGAGATGCGGCCTTCAACCATCGAGGTACCGAGCGTGCCGGCGTTGAAGTTGACGAAGCCCTCGTGCATGACCGTCGTGCCCTCGGAGAGGTAGGCGCCCAAGCGGACGCGGTCGGCGTCGGCGATTCGGACTCCGGTCGGAACAACGTAGTCCACCATGCGGGGGAACTTGTCCACTCCGTACACCGTGACGGCGCCCCGCTTGCGCAGGCGGGCGCGGGTCCGTTCGAACCCGTCGACGGCCACGGGACCGAAGTTCGTCCATACAACGTTGGGGAGCTTGCCGAAAATGCCGTCGAGGTTGATGCTGTTGGGCCGCACCAGGCGGTGTGAGAGCAGGTGGAGGCGGAGGTACGCGTCAACGGTATCGGCCGGAGGCTCGTCGAGGTTGATCTGGGCGAAGACTACCTTTTGTTCCGTCCCGCGGTCGGCGTCGCGGCTTTCCGCGGCGATGGCGGTAAGCGCTTCATCGGCGTTTTCCACGGCACGCAGCGATTCTGCCGCTGTCCCAAGTTCCGGTGCCGGAAACCATGCGTCCAGCACTGTCGCTTCTCCGGCGTCGGAGGTAGCAATGGTGGCGAGGCCGAAGCCATAGGCGGAACGGTGGTTTACGGATGCGCTATCGAGCGCGGCGGAAGCAGCGGTTTCAGTCATGGCGCAAGTCTATCGAGAGGTGCTCGCTGGCTTAAAACTGTCCACGGGCCGAAATGGTCGCAATTCGCGCCGGGATACAGTTGATGGGTGACCGTTGAAACTACCCCGATCCTTCTTGACCTTCGGCAGGATGTCGCCTTGCTGGCATCTTCGCTCATGGATATCGACAGCGTCTCCGGTAACGAGGCCGCTTTGGCGGACGCCGTCGAATCCGCGCTCGCGAAGATCCCCGGACTCACTCTCGCGCGGGACGGCGACGCGCTCATCGCCCGGACGGAGCTTGGGCGACCGGAGCGGGTCATCCTGGCCGGTCACCTGGATACGGTGCCGCTACCCACAGTCCAAGGTTCGCTGGGCACGGTTCCGTCGACCTGGGAGTCCGGTGTGCCGGGCACCGGGGTCCTCTATGGCCGCGGTGCCACCGATATGAAGGGCGGCGTCGCCGTGCAGCTCGCGCTTGCGGCCACCATGTTCGACGGCGGTGCGGAACCCGGCAAGGATGTCACCTTCGTCTTCTACGACCACGAGGAAGTGGAAGCGGTCAAGAGCGGCCTCGGCCGTTTGGTTCGAAACCATGGGCATCTGCTGGACGGTGACTTCGCGATCCTTCTTGAGCCGACGAACGGGACGGTGGAGGGCGGCTGCAACGGGACCAGCCGCTTCGAAGCCAGCACTGTCGGGGAGGCGGCGCATTCGGCCCGCGCGTGGATGGGCAGTAACGCGATCCACGCAGCCGCACCGATCCTCACCCGTTTGGCCGCCTACGAGCCGCGGACGGTCAATGTGGACGGGCTGGACTACAGGGAAAGCTTGAACGCTGTGAAGATCCACGGCGGCACCGCGGGAAACGTGATTCCGGACCGCTGCGTGGTTGAGATCAACTACCGGTTCGCCCCGGACAAAACTCCCGACCAAGCCGAAGCCCATGTCCGTGAGCTTCTCGAAGGTTTCGACGTCGTCAGGACGGACGCCGCTGCCGGCGCCCGTCCTGGACTTAACCACCCGGCCGCCGCGTCGTTCGTTGCCGCGGTCGGGGCAGAGCCCAAGCCGAAATACGGTTGGACCGACGTCGCACGCTTCAGTGAGCTGGGGGTCCCCGCAGTCAACTTCGGCCCCGGCGACCCTCTTCTCGCCCACAAGGACAACGAACATGTCGACGCCGATGCGATCCGCGAGTGCCTCCGCGCGCTGCGTTCGTGGCTTGCCGACTAAGCCTCTACTTCCACAATCTCCGACTTCGCGACCTTCACTACCTTGGCGTTGCGGCGCATCCGGCCTTCGAGCCACTTGGCGATTCCAGCCAGGATCAAGCACATTCCGACGTAGAGGACGGCGGCGATGATGGCCGAAGGAATGATAGGCGCACCATACTGGGCCTGGCTTCCGAAGTATTTCGCTTGGAAGAGGATCTCGTTGTAGGTCACGATAAAGCCCAACGCGGTGTCCTTGAGGATGACCACGAGCTGGGAAATGATCACCGGAAGCATTGAACGGACCGCTTGCGGAAGCAGGATGCTGGTCATGACCGCGCTCTTGCGCAAACCGATGGCATAGCCGGCCTCGCTTTGGCCACGAGGGAGCGACTCGATGCCGGCACGGAAGACTTCTGCCAGCACGGAACCGTTGTAAAGCACCAGGCCAGCCACGACAGCCGTAAACGGAGTGATCCCCTGGACCCCCAGGGGAGGGAGCCCGTAGTAGAAGATCATCATGAGGATCAGCAAAGGAATGGCACGGAACAGTTCAGTAAAGCCGTAGCAGGGAAGGCTGATCCATCTTCGGTCGGAGAGCCGGCCAAACGCCAGGAAGATGCCAAGCACGAGGCTGAAGACTGCCGCCGTCGCAAACGCCGAAAGGGTGGCACCAACGGACTGGATGATGGTTTGTTGGACCAACGGGAAGGTGAACAACTGCCATTTCTTGGCGTCGAACTGGCCGGTTTGGGCGAAGCGGAGAATGATGAAGCCGACGATCGCGATGATCACCAGTGCGGTGATGGCGCCGAGGACCCGGTAGCGGGCACGGGCCTTCGGACCCGCCGCGTCAAAAAGGACCGAGCTCATCGGACCACCTTCCATTTCTTTTCAAGCTTTCGCTGCACGAAGGAAAGGATGAAAACGAGGAGAACGAAGATCAGTGCGATCCAGAGCAATCCGACGATCGCGGGTTCGCCGCGCTCGGACAGGTTCGAGCGGATGGCTCCCGCCTCGAACACAGAGAAGCCGGCGGCCACCGTCGTGTTTTTGAGCAGCGCGATGAACACGCTGAACATCGGCGGAATAACTGCACGGAAAGCCTGGGGGAGGATCACCAAGGTCAGGGTTTGCGTGAACGGAAGCCCGATGGCCCGTGCAGCTTCGGCCTGGCCAACGGGCACGGTGTTGATCCCGGAGCGCACAGCCTCGGCCACGTATGTCGCGGTGTACAGGCTTAGTCCGATCGTCGCCGCCGTCATGAAATCGATCTCCACGAGGCCGAGCTTCGGGTAGCCGAGGGCAAAGAAGAACAGGACCAAAGTCAGCGGCGTATTGCGGACAACATTGATGTAGAGCGTGGCAGCGGCACGCATCGCCGGAACGGGCGAGACACGAAGCGTCGCAACGATGGTGCCCAGGATCAGGGCGAAGATGCCCGAAAAGAAGAAAAGTATCAGGGTGTTCTTGAACCCAGTGATGAAGAGGTCGGAATTGTTGAGCAGCGTATTCACGGAATGGTCGCTTTCGGCCGAGAGTTGAGGGGGCGGCGGTTGGCCGCCCCCTCAACCTGGGTTTAGTAGTTGTCCACCGCGGGCTGGGTGACCTTGGTGCCCGACTGTCCGAGCGTGGCGTCGTAGATCTTCTGCCACGTGGAGCCGCCGTCCGTGAACATCTTGTTCACGAACTTGCGAAGCACGGTGTCACCCTTCTTCAGGCCCACACCGTATTTCTCAACGGTGAACGGCTGGCCGACTACCTTCAGGTCGCTGTCCTGGGAGGCGTAGCCGATCAGGATCGCCTGGTCAGTGGTCACTGCGTCGACCTGGCCGCTCTTGAGGGCTTCGACACACTGCGAGTAGGTGTCGAATTCCGTGGTCTTGGTGCCCGGGAAATTTGCCTTGATGTTCTGGATCGGAGTGGAACCCGTTGCGGAACAGACGTTCTTTCCGGACAGGTCCTTCTCGCTGTTGATGGTGGAGTTATCCTTCTTGACCAGCAGGCCCTGGCCGGTCACGAAGTAGGGGCCGGCGAAATCGATCAGCTGCTTGCGCTTATCGGTGATGGAGTACGTTCCGACGTAGTAATCGATGTCGCCATTGGTGATTGCGGACTCGCGGTTGGCCGAGGGAATCGGCTTGTACTCGATCTTGTCCTTGGGGTAACCGAGGGAAGCTGCGATCCACTGGGCAATCTGGATGTCAAAGCCGCTGTACTCGCCGGTCGCTGCATCCTTGAAGCCGAGTCCGGGCTGGTCCTGCTTGACGCCGATCCTCACTTTGCCGTTCGCTTTGATCGTGTCGAACGTGGGGCTTCCCGTCAGGGAGACGTTCTGGGCAACGGTGAACGGCGCGGACTCGCTACTGGGCGCGCTGGTGCCGCCGCCTCCGCCACCCCCGCATGCGCTCAGCGAAAGAGCTACCACCGCGGTGGCAGCAACCAGGAGAGATTTCCTCCGGGTGATAAAAGACTTCATGACATTCCTTTCATTGATGGGCCACCCAAGGAGCCCGGGTGCGGAGTGTGCTAGTGGGTGAGCAGCTTCGAGAGGAAATCCTTCGCCCGGTTGCTTTGGGGGTTGGTGAAGAATTCCTCGGGCTTGGCGTCTTCGACGATCTGGCCGTCCGCCATGAACACGACGCGGTCGGCGGCCTTGCGGGCGAAGCCCATTTCGTGGGTAACAACGATCATGGTCATCCCCTCCTTGGCCAGCTGGACCATGACGTCCAGGACCTCGTTGATCATTTCGGGGTCCAAGGCCGAGGTTGGCTCATCGAACAGCATGACCTTCGGCTTCATGGCAAGGGCCCGGGCGATTGCCACGCGCTGCTGCTGGCCGCCGGAAAGCTGGGCGGGCAGCTTGGGGGCTTGCTGGCCGACGCCGACCCGCTCGAGGAGGGCCATTGCCTCCTTCTCAGCGGTGACCTTGTCGAGCTTCTTCACTTTCATCGGCCCCAAGGTGACGTTTTCGAGGATCGTCTTGTGGGCGAAAAGGTTGAAGGACTGGAAGACCATCCCGACGTCGGCCCGGAGCTCTGCAAGTTCCTTGCCTTCCTCGGGCAGTTTCTTCCCGTCGATGAAGATTGTTCCGTTGTCGATGGTCTCCAGCCGGTTGATGGCCCGGCACAACGTCGACTTGCCCGAACCTGAAGGCCCGATCACCACGACGACCTCGCCCTTCCTGACATGCAGGTTGATGTCCTTGAGGACGTGCAGTTGACCATAATGCTTGTTGACGCCATTCAGGGAGACGAGGGCATCGCTGGAGGCTTGAATAGTCATAGGACGAATCTAGCGAACAAAAGACGCGGGATGAGCCAGCTCACAACAACTTCCGCAGATCGTGATTCAACAGATACCTGACTTGCAGGCTGGGGACAGGAACTGGTGCAAGGACATTCGCGAATCAGGGTCCGGCTCCGACTGCGGGGATGACTGGAGCGATATCCGCGCTAGCCTATGTCAATGAGTACCATCCAGCCCCAAGTTCCCGGTCCAGACGCCAATGGAAGGGCGGGCAGCAACGGAACGGCAGCGGCGGCCCCTGCCGTCGCCGCCGAAGCGCCTGCCAAGCACAAAGGACCCTTGGAGCTCCGCCGCAAACAGGCCGCGGTGCCGATGTCGGACCAACGACTCCTGGATACCCGCGGAGCCGACCACTTCATCCACACCGACCCGTGGCGCGTGCTGCGCATCCAGAGTGAATTCGTGGAAGGCTTTGGGGCCCTTGCCGAGCTCGGCCCGGCGGTTAGTGTCTTTGGCTCCGCCCGGACCAAGCCCGGGACCAGCTACTACGATATGGCGGTCCAGGTGGGCCGCCACCTGGCCGAGGCCGGAGTAGCAGTCATCACCGGTGGCGGACCGGGATCGATGGAAGCCGCAAACAGGGGAGCCGTTGAAGGCAACGGCGTGTCCGTCGGTCTCGGCATCGAGCTGCCGTTCGAGCAAGGCCTCAACCGCTGGGTGGATCTTGGAATAAACTTCCGCTATTTCTTCGCCCGCAAGACCATGTTCGTCAAGTACGCCCAAGGGTTCATTGTTTTGCCCGGCGGGCTGGGAACGCTGGACGAGTTGTTCGAAGCAATGGTCCTGGTGCAGACCCGGAAGGTGACTTCGTTTCCGATCGTCCTGCTCGGCGTCGACTTCTGGAGCCCCATGATCGAATGGATCAAAGGGACGCTGGTGGGCGAAGGCATGGTTTCCGCGAAGGACCTTGACCTGATCCAGCTCGTTGACGATCCCGCCGACGCCGTGCATCGGGTCTTGCACGGAATCCCCCGGCCACCATCCACGAACGGCGACCAGCGGCCTGAGTAGGACTGCCAGCCGGCTCCCACCCGAGTCTGGCACGATGGGTTATGTGAGTTTCTTCCTGGTCTTCCTCGCGATCGTCATCGTCGGTGCCGTGCTGTTCTTCGGGACCGGGATAGCACGGTCCGGGCGGAATCCGGGGGCCGGTCTCGATGAGCCGGTCCCGAATTTGCCGCCAGTGCTGCTCCCTGCCGGCGCAGAAGCGTCCGACGTCGACCGCGTGCGTTTCGCGCTCGGCCTTCGGGGTTACCGCATGGACCAGGTCGATGAGGTGCTTGACGACCTTAGGGACCAGCTAGCTGCCAAAGAGCTTGAAATTGACCGGCTGAAGCGGGAACTGGAATCAAACCGGAAAGTCGAAGAACCGAAAGCCCAAGCGTGACGCCCTCAGTCGAAACACGCGCACGGCCCGGAGGCCTGAGCCGCTTGCTCCGTCATGCCGCCGCTTGGCCCTGGTGGCTCTCCGTCACCCTGCTCTATATCGCCGCAAGGCTCGTCAGCGCGTGCATCTTCATGGCCGCCGCCCTCCAGCAGGGCATCAACCCTTGGTTCCCGCCCGCCCCGGACTACTGGAACTTCATCACCATCTGGGACGGGCGGTGGTACGCCGAAGCGGCGGACAACGGATACCCATCCGTCCTGCCCTTGGATGCAAACGGCAACGTCGCCGAAAATACCTGGGCCTTCTACCCGTTGTTTCCCTACCTTGCCCGGGCGCTTGCCGCCGTGACCGGGTTGGCCATCCTTCCAGCGCTGACGGCGATAGCCATGGTCGCCGGAGTCGGCGCGGCATTGGTCACCTACACGTTGTTCCGCGAGTACACCGGACGTCGCACGGCCCTATGGGCGGCCGCATTTTTCTCGACATTCCCCGTCTCACCCATCCTCCAGGTTCCCTACGCGGAATCCCTCAACATCCTGCTGCTCGCGGGCGCGCTCCTTCTGGTGGTGCGCAGGAAGTACCTACTGGCAATACCGCTTGTCCTCCTCATGTGCTTATCACGTCCCACGGGCGTGCCCTTCGCGGCGATGGCGGGCATATTGCTCCTCCACCAAGGGTGGAGGAGGTTCGGACGTCCAGGAAGAGCGCGGGCGGCCGCTCCGGACGGCCTTCCCACAGTTGGTGACCTTGCCTCCTTGGCCGCGCTCGCCGTCGTCAGCGCCGCGGGCGCCTTGGCGTGGCCGGCCATCGCGTGGTCCGCCACGGGAGACCCGCTGGCGTACACGAAGACGGAAACCGTGTGGCGCGGGGACAACCTCGTACCGTTCAAACCATGGTTCGATACCGGCCAAATGCTGTTCGGACCCGTCCTGGGCGTGCTCGCCCCGTTCGTTTTCGTTGCGCTGTTTGCCCTTGTCATGCTGAGCAAACCCGTACGTGCCCTGGGCGTCGAACTGAGGCTGTGGTGCGTGTGCTACATGGGTTATCTGCTTGTCTTCCTGCATCCCCAGACCAGCACCTTCCGAATGCTCTTGCCGTTGTTCCCGCTCGCGCTGAGTGCCGCCTGGTTGTCGCGGTCCAAGGCCTACCGCGGCACCGTGGTGCTCATGTTCCTGTTGCTCCAGATCGTCTGGATTGTCTGGCTCTGGGCATGGGCCCAGCTGCCCGGAGGCGGCGACTATCCGCCGTGATAATGCGGCCACTTTGCCCTGTTCCGCGGTGATCAGGCGCCGCCGGAAAAAGTCCATCAATTAGCTACGGACGGGTAATTACGGGATAATGGACACAAGCACGGACAAAAAGCACTCCCGGGTGCTCGGCGACGACGAATGAATTGCTCTGGCTGTCGACGCCGGTGTTCCACGCGGAGCCAGCCCGGCCGGGTTGGCGGGATTTGGGACAACTGGAGGGGATTTTCCTAATGGCGGCTATGAAACCACGTACTGGCGACGGCCCTATGGAAGTAACCAAAGAGGGCCGCAGCCTGATCATGCGTGTGCCGCTCGAAGGCGGAGGACGGCTAGTGGTCGAGCTCAACGCAGCAGAAGCGGCGAACCTCAAGGAATGCCTCGTGGGCGTGACCGAATAGATTCACTTGGCAGGGCCCGGCATCAGCGCCGGCGCCCTGCTTTCATTTTTAAGCTCTACCTCTTGACGGCCACGAGCAAGCCATCACCGGTTGGCAGCATCGCAGAGGCGAGGCGGTCGTCGTCCCGGATCGCTTTGCCGATCTGGCGCAGTACAACCGTGGTGTTCTCCCTCGCCGCCGGGTTCGAGACCTTGTCCTTGTCGAGGGCGTCGTTGATGACCAAGGTGCCGCCCGACTTAAGCAAGCGAATGCCCTGCTCGACATAGCGGGGGAAATTCGGCTTATCGGCGTCGATGAAGACGAGGTCGTAGGCGGAATCCGTGAGCCGGGGCAGGACGTCGGCGGCGCGGCCTGAGATTGTCCGTGTACGGTTCGCCGGGCTCCCCGACTCAAGGAACGCTTCGCGGGCGGCCTTGAGGTGCTCGACGTCGACGTCGATCGTGGTGAGCACCGCTTGTGGGCTGAGCCCCCGAAGCAGGCAGACCCCGGAGACACCTGCCCCGGAGCCGACCTCCACGACGGTTTGGGCTTTCGACGCCGCGGCCAAGACCGTAAGAACGGCGCCAACGCCCGGGCTGACCGGTGTCACGCCGAGTTCGAAGGAGCGTTCACGGGCGCGAAGCAACACGTCGTCCTCCGCAGGCAGATCTTCTGCATAGGACCAGCTTGTTGACTTATCGGCACTCATGGAGTTTCGCTTTCCAGGCGGAGGGGTATTGTTTCCAGAGTACTGTCTAAGGGGCACCTACTACGGACGTGCCGAAGTGCCAACGGCTGTGTCCTTTCAGTATTTCGCTTTGCGGGAAAAGTGCGCCTGTGATCAGCAAACTCACAGCCAACCCTGAGATGATATACGTCCGGCCATCCATAGGGGCGCCGGTACCGAATTCCTTAGTGGATAGCGGGATGAAACACGGTTTGAGGGGAGCGGACGATGCGGGCATCTAGTGCTACGCCAGTCCAGGCAGCGGCAGTCTTGAGCAGCGACGCGGCCCCGGCTGCGGAGGAGTGGGTGCGGCCCAGCTGGGAAGAAGTGGTGGAGAACCACTCCGCGAAGGTCTTCCGTCTTGCCTATCGCCTGACCGGAAACAAGTTCGATGCCGAAGACCTCACCCAGGAAGTGTTTGTCCGGGTGTTCCGTTCGCTGGAAAACTTCAAGCCCGGCACGTTGGACGGGTGGCTGCACCGTATCACCACCAACCTCTTCCTGGACCAGGCCCGCCGGAAGAGCCGCATCCGTTTTGACGCCTTGGCCGAGGACGCGGAGTCCCGCTTGCCCGGCCACGAACCCGGGCCCGAGCAAAGCTTCGAACTAAACAACCTGGACCTCGATGTCCAGCGCGCCTTGGAAGAGCTGCCACCGGACTTTCGCGCCGCCGTCGTGCTTTGCGATCTTGAAGGCTTGTCCTACGACGAAGTAGCGGAAGCCCTCGGCGTGAAGCTCGGTACCGTGAGGTCCCGCATCCACCGCGGACGGACCATGCTCCGTGAGAAGCTGGCGCACCGTGATCCGCGTCCGGTCCAAGCGCGCAAGCCGCGGCTGAAGATGCCGCGCATTGCCGGTCTTCTGTAAGCGCCGATGGGTCTGCTGAACGGACGACGAAGCGGGACGGAGCGGGTAAGCCTCCGGCACAGCCGTGCCCCGGGCCATTTGCAGAAATGCCCTGATTGCCAGGCTGCAGTAGTCCGGGAACGGCAGTACTTGGAACGGCTTCGCCGGGCCGCCGTTCCGGAAGCCAGCCAGGATTTCACCGCCCGATTGATTGAACACACTGAGCGGCTGGCCCAGGCCGGCGACTCTGAGTGCATGACGCCGGGTAGCGGCATCAAGCGTGGCCTTCGGGTTCTCTGCGCGACGGCCGCCGGTTTCGCGGTGAGTGCAGGCGTCCTCGCGGCAGCGGCGTATGCGCTCGGGGGCGAAGTGCCGCCCCAAGCTTCCGACCGGGGGGAGCAGGACGTCCGGACATTGGTTAGTTCGACCATGGCGGCCAGTGCGACACCCCAGCTTCCGGTGGCTGGATCTGATCCGGGCCGCCCCAAAGCGATCGCTGCGGCCGCCAACCTCAATTCACAGCAGCTTTCCGAGCTGCGGAAGGACGGATGGGCCTGCCCTGAAATGGCTAGCATGGGGTACCATCTGGATTCTGCCGTGGCCTTGATACAGGACGGCCACCCTGCCGTTGAGCTGCACCTCAGCGACGGCGAACATTATGCGACACTCGTTGAGGAGCACCTGGAGGGCACTGGCTCCTCCGGTACGCGTTGGTCGGTTACCCCGGGAACCCCTTGGCAAGCGGTGTATTCCTCGCCGGTCGCGGTACTGCGGTACACTTCCGATGTTCCGGCCGGCCAGGCTTCGCGCGCCCTCCCGGAACTCGTGAAAGCCGGGGACTCGTTGCTCGCGAAACCGGCCGCGACCACCGGTGATACCTTGAACGGTCGGCTTCAGCGCGGACTCCGTGCCTTGGCCGCTTCGGCAGGTTTCTGAGCCGGCTCACAGACAAGGTAATCTTCGATACGTGTTTGGAATCAATGGCCCGGAGTTCCTCATCCTGCTGATCATCGGCGTTATCGTGATCGGTCCCAGCCGTTTGCCCGAATACACCCGGAAATTGGCGAATATC
Source organism: bacterium RCC_150 (assembly GCA_041360635.1). GTDB lineage: Bacteria > Actinomycetota > Actinomycetes > Actinomycetales > Micrococcaceae > Arthrobacter. The sequence continues at coordinate 138,745 of JBFUPP010000004.1, forward strand.
GTCAAGGAAGTCCGGCGCATGGCGTCGGGAGCCCGTGAACAGATCAAGGAAGAAGTCGGCATCGACATCGATGAAGTCGACTGGAAGAAATACGATCCCCGCCAGTATGATCCGCGTCGAATCATCCGGGAAGCGCTGCTCGAGGACGATACAAAGCCCGTCAGTGCCGGGGCTCCGGTAGCAGCTGCTGCGGCACCCGAAGCCCCAAAGGCGCCGGAACGGACCATCGAGCGGCTTCCCGCTGGCGAAAAGGCGCCCTTCGACACCGAGGCAACCTAAGCTACTTCGGCTGGATCCCCAGCGAAAGCCCTGCAAGGCCGCGGGGCTTTGCGCTGAGCTTCCCGGCGACGTCCAGGAGTGCTTCCGCCGCAGCGCACTCGGGAACTGCCAGCACTAGCGGACGACCGGCGTCGCCACCTTCGCGTAGGCGGATGTCCAGCGGAATCTGCCCAAGCAGCGGCACCGCGCTTCCGACGGCCGCGCTCAGCCGCTCAGCCAGCACCTGCCCGCCGCCGCTGCCGAACAATTCCATCCTTCCGCCGTCGGGCATTTCCAGGTAGGACATATTCTCAACGATGCCCGCAAGCTTTTGGCCGGTTTGCGTGGCGATCGTACCAGCCCGCTCGGCGACGTCGGCGGCCGCCGCTTGCGGGGTCGTGACGACGAGGATTTCCGCGTTGGGCAGCAACTGGGCAACCGAAATTGCAATGTCGCCGGTGCCGGGCGGCAGATCGAGGAACAGCGCATCCAGGTCGCCGAAATAGACGTCGGTGAGGAATTGCTCCAGCGCCCGGTGCAGCATGGGACCACGCCAAGCCACTGCCTGGTTTCCGGCGACGAACATCCCGATCGAGATCACTTTTACGCCGAACGCGACCGGTGGCAGGATCATGTCGTCCACGCGGGTCGGCTGCTGGCTGATGCCCATCAGGGCCGGGACCGAGAAACCGTGGACGTCGGCGTCGACGATGCCCACGCGAAGTCCTTGGGCTGCAAGGGCGCATGCAAGGTTGACCGTCACCGACGACTTTCCCACGCCGCCCTTGCCGCTCGCCACCGCGAAGACCTTTGTTAGCGATCCTGGTTCATTGAACGGGATTCCGCGTTTTCCGCCTGGCCCCCGCAGTCGCTCCTTCAGGGCATCGCGCTGCTCCTGGGTCATGACCTTCAAGGAGACGTCGACGGCGGTGACGCCGGGAATGTTCGCCAGCGCCGCCGTGGCATCCGCGGTAATCGTGTCCCGGAGGGGGCATCCCGCAATGGTTAGCAATACCGTGACGCGGACCGTCCCGTCAGGGCCGGCCTCCACTGAGTCCAGCATCCCCAACTCCGTGATGGGGCGGCGCAGTTCGGGATCGATGACGGTTGCCAAGGCAGCGTTGAGGGCCTCGGCCGAGGGAATGCTCATGGGTGAATGTTCAGCTTTCGGGCTGGTTGGAGGGACCTGAGCGAGGCGTCGGAGCAGTGCCGACGGTGGAGAATCCAGCATCAGGCTCGCTTGCGCTTGAGTGGGCAGGGTGAACCTTGGGAATTTGCTGCGTGCGTGGATTGCGTTGTTTCTCGCGCTTGTCCTTGGTTTTTTCCTTGGCCTTTTCCGACTTCTCGGAACCTTCCGTGTCGTCCGGGCGCATCTCTTCCTGCGCTTCGATGAGATCGGAAAGGAGCGAGCGGAGCTCGGCTCGAACGTAATCGCGGGTCGCGACTTCACGCAGGGCGATCCGGAGTGCTGCAACTTCGCGGGTCAGGTACTCCGTGTCCGCCAGGTTGCGTTCGTCGCGGGCCCGGTCCTGCTCGATGGTCACCCGGTCGCGGTCGTCCTGGCGGTTCTGTGCGAGCAGGATCAATGGAGCAGCGTAGGACGCCTGTGTGGAGAAGAACAAGTTGAGGAGGATGAACGGGTAGGGGTCCCATTGAAAACCGAAGAGCCCAATGACGTTGAACAGGATCCAGACGATCACGAAGATTGTCATGTAGAACAGGAAATTCGCCGTGCCCATGTAGCGGGCGAAGCGTTCGGCGAATCTTCCAAAGGCGTCAGGATCGCTGCCGAAATTGGGCAGCATGCGGGAACGCAGCTCGAGCGGAGTGTCCAGCCCCCCGTTGGCGTGCTTCTCAGCCAATTCGGCCTCCTAGTTTCCTGATCGGTGCTCCGTCTTCGTGGGTTCGCCAGTCATCCGGGAGCAAATGGTCCAGGAGGTCATCAACAGTCACCGCCCCCACCAGGCGGCCGGCGGCGTTAACCACCGGCAAGGAATTGAGGTTGTAGGAGGCCATGGTGTGGCTTACTTCGCTGACGCTCGCGTGATCGGAGACCGGTTCAAGGTTCCTGTCGACGATGCTGCCAAGTTGTTCGGGGGGCGCGCTGCGAAGCAACTGCTGGATATGTACGACGCCGAGGAATCGTCCCGTGGGTGTCTCCAGCGGTGGGCGGCAAATGAAGATCGCCGAAGCCAACGCCGGGGAGAGTTCCTCGCTGCGCACATGTGCCAAAGCTTCGGCGACGGTGGCTTCGGGAGGCAGGATGACCGGCACCGGGGTCATGAGCCCACCAGCGGTGTCTTCGTCGTACTGGAGCAAGCGGCGGACATCGTCGGCTTCGTCGGGCTCCATCAGGAGCAAAAGTTCTTCGGCCTTGGCCGAGGGCAGGTCCGCCAGCAGGTCCGCGGCGTCATCCGGATCCATTTCCTCGAGGACGTCTGCCGCGCGCTCTTTGTCCAGGGCGGAAAGCAACGTTACCTGGTCTTCTTCCGGCAGTTCCTGAAGCACGTCTGCCAGGCGTTCGTCCTGGAGTTCGCTGGCTACTTCGATCCTGCGCTTGTCCGACATTTCCTGGAGGGCGTCGGCGAAGTCCGCGGGCTTAAGGTCTTCATGGGTGGCGACGAAGTGGCTGGCCCCCTGGGGGTCGTTCTGGGGGCCTTGGAGTGCGTCAGCCCAGTCCACCAAAAGGGTGTGTCCGCGGCGCAGCCCACGCAGCCGGGACGTCGAGGTACCGCGCCGAACGAAGAGCTTGGATACCAGCCAGTCCCCGTTTCGCTGCTGGTCCATGGCGATGTCCTCGATGATGGCCTCGCCGCTGCCATCCTTGAGCGTGACCTTGCGGTCGAAAAGGCCTCCAACCACCAGCTGTTCGGCCCCGCGCTGCTGGAAACGGCGGAGGTTGACCAGGCCGGTGCAAATGATCTGGCTTTGGTCCATTGAGGTCAGCCGGGTCATCGGGACGAAAACCCGTTTCTTGCCCGGAACTTCGACGACGATACCGACGGCGTGCGGGGCTCCCCGCAAACCGCGGGAGAGCACCACGACGTCGCGCAGCCGGCCGAGTCGATCACCCAATGGATCGAACACATCGAGGCCGAGCAAGCGCGCAACAAAGACGCGTGAAGGATTTGTGCTCACCCTTACAGGCTACCGAGTCTACTCTCTTTTAGCTGAATTTCAGCCGCTTCACATGAGTATGGGACAGAATGGGCTTATGTCGAACATTTTCGGTACCCCCAAAGCCACGGAGGAATCCCGCAGTGTCCCGAAGGGCGACACCGTAGGGTCCTACACCTCCTATCTTGATGCCCAAAAGGCGGTGGATTACCTGGCGGACCAGCAGTTCCCGGTCCAGCATGTCTCCATCGTGGGCAACGACCTCAAGATGGTGGAACGGGTGACCGGCCGGCTGAGCTACCCGCGGGTGGCGCTCTCCGGCGCGCTCAGTGGTATGTGGTTCGGCTTGTTCGTGGGCGTGATGCTGTCCTTCTTCACCCCTGCAGGCGGTCCATTCTCGATCGTTACCTCGGTCCTGATGGGGGCCGCGTTCTTCATGCTGTTCGGGATCGTCACGTATGCCGCGCAACGCGGTAAGAGGGACTTCACCTCCACCAGCCAAGTGGTGGCCACAAATTACGACGTCATCGTAGCGTTCGAGGCCGCAGCGGAAGCCCGCCGCCTCTTGCACCAATTGCCCATGAACCCTTCCGAGGCTGCCTTTGGCGGACCGCCGAACAGCTACATGCCGCATGACTACCGGAACCCGCCGGCCCAGGGCGGGGGACAACCTGGACAACCGCCCACCCGTCCGGCGAGCTGGCACGATCCCTACGGGCAACGCGGCCAGGAACCTTCCCAGGAAAATGCGGGCCAGACGGCTGAGCCTGGGGCACAACCTCCCACGCAGCCGGCACGCCCGAGTTCGAGCGTCCGATACCCCGACTTGCCCGACGGCCGCCCCCAGTACGGCGTCCGCGTGAACGACCCCGGAAACCGCCACGACGACGACGCGGCGCCGAAGGAGTAGCCCGACGCCGCCTAGCCTGCTGGTTTAAGGGGCGCGTCGGCGTCGTGGCAGGCGGAACACCCCTTGACAGATTTCAGTTTCCTGATGCGCCAATCAAGGGTGAAAAGGTCGAGTTCTCGAACTTGTCCGGATAACGCGAGCGGTAATCCAAGTAGTATCCTCATTGCTTCCCACGCCGTAAGGTTTGCAACCAATCCTGAAATGGCGGCTGTACTTCCCCCGCTCCTTGTTCGGCCCTTGAGGGGAATGAAGTCTCGCCGGTTGTGGTCGTTCATGGTCTGCGCGCGGATACAGGGCCAACAAACGGTTTGGCCTGGAATAACGCTTGTTCCTGGTACACCCAAATTACCGCCGTAGGCACCGCCGACAATGTGAGGAATACCTTCCTGCGCTGCGGACGCAGCAATGACATCGGATATTGAGACAACGTCCGGTTCATCTGCACATGCGATCACAAGGCTCGCACCGTCAAGCGCCGGGGCGAGGTCCGCCGGAGTCAGTACTCGACGATGGTGGGCTGTCACCTTCAGGTCTTGGTTAATCGATCTGAAGCGCTCGCCAGCAACCTTCACTTTGGGTAGGCCAACATCATCGGGTTGAAACAGGACTTGACGGTTAAGGTTGGTGAGCTCGACGACGTCCGGGTCGAAGATCTCGAGCTGGCCGACACCCGCGGAAACGAGTGATTGTAGGATCCACGTTCCTGTCCCGCCAATGCCCACGACGACAACCTTGGCGGTGCGGAGCTTTTCCTGCAGCTCGGATGGCGTCTCCTCCATAGCGAAGGTGGAAGCGAACTCTTGAAACAGTCGCTGCTGCCGCTCAAATCGATCTGACACGGCCGGACTAGGCTCAGCGTGTAAGTCAAAGAGTCGTGCGGATTCCATAATCTTCAGGACCTTATCGAGCGATTCCCGAGAGTATCCTGCTTCCCCTTCAAGTATTGATTCGATAGCTCTGACGGAATTGGAACCGTCAAGCAGAGGAATCAGTTCGATGACAAAGGGCAAAACATCGAATTCGAGAACCCTAAGGTCCGTGGTGCTGATGAACTGTACCCTCAAGCCTCGGTGAAACACCAGCACACTGTCCCGCAGCCTCAAAGTGTCCCGGCGCTCGGCAATTTCTCGGTGTCGCATTACTCGCTCCTCAAGGCCGTAACCGGCTCAATTCGGGCCGCTCTTCGGCTGGGTCCAATTGCCGCGAGCCACAATGCGGCCAGCGTGATAATCACAATTGCCGCGAATCCGCCCACATCAAGGGTGGCTTGTAACGACACCCCGAGTGCGTCACCGATAATCTGCGACATGAGCAAACCGGCCATCTGGCCCGGCAGAAGTCCCGCTACTGAAGCTGCCACGGCTATGAGAACGGCGTCCGAAACGACGAGCCTGGTGATATCACGCCGGGACGCCCCAAATGTCCGGAACGTGCCGAATTCCCCCTCGCGCCGTGCGACATCGACCGAAAGGAGGCTCGCAGCTCCGGCTGCGCCGAGAAAGAGTGCAAGGACGACAATGCCAAAGGCAGCACCGGCATAGGACCCTAGTTCGCTTTCCGAGCGTTCCTTCATCTTCGCAGCGGTGAGCACGGAAATTCCCGGGATATCGGCTAGTGCGCCGGCAACCACGTCACGGAGTGCTTCCTTGTTGGCGCCCGGCTTCGCCTCTACGTTCCAGCCGTTGGAACCGACGATTCCGAGTTCGGCTGCTTCGCTTTGGCTCATCACAGCTTGGTTCCCCGTTGCCAACGACGCGAAGGTGCCGACCAGACGAAGCGAGACTTCCTTCCCTGCCCGCGTAACGGTCACTGTTTCCCCAAGCGAGATATCGAGGTTGGTCGCGAGTGCCTCGGGAAGGACGATCGTGCCTCCGGTTTTCATGGCCTTCGGGGTTGAGTCATCGCTTCCTTGAAGCCACGGAAGTTGTGCCGTGGCGAAGTAGCTATCCGGGTCTATCCCGAGGACCGTTACCTGATTGCTTGCTCCTCCGAAGCTGACTGCGGCGTAATCCCATACAGTTCCTGAAACGCGATTGACAGCCTGAATAGACCCCAATCGTTCTTCTATCTTGCCCGTCATCGGAACCGTCGATGAGATCTGGATGTCGGCCCCGAACTGGCGGCCTAACTGTTCCATCATGGCACCCCTTACCGAGCCGACTCCGACCACCAGAGCTCCTCCGAGGCAGACAACGATGGCCATGACAGCTGCCGTGGAATCGAGCAAGGCATGTCGGTGCAAACGCCGGGCCGAAGTCTTACCCGTCCACCGCCTGAAGAGCCAAGGCTTGGCGATACCCCTGAGAAGTGCTGGTGCGAGTAGGCCGGACGCGAGTAGCACCACGATAAATCCGCCCGCTTTGACAAGGGCAGAATGAAGCAGGAAGCTGCAGCATGCAAGGCCAAGTAAGAGGATGCCGACGCCGGCTCTACGGATTTGCCTGGGTCGGTGTCCTGTGTGCTCGGTTGCGATGGTTGCTGCGGGGGTCTGGCGAAGCACCTTCAGAATGGCACTAGATGCTCCCGCGACGCTCGACACCACACCCGCTGTCACCGCGAGGGCAATCTGCCACACCTCGGCCGACACCGGCGCAGGCGGTATGTTCCCAATCGACGAGAGAACCTGATTGAGAATCCAGCTAACACCGAATCCAATTCCAATACCGAATATCGAGCAGACCAATGCTAGTGTCAGCGCCTCACAAAAGACCGCGCCGGCCAGCCACGAGCCCTGTGCACCGACAGCACGCAATACGCCGTACGTAAGCCTTCGGGCATTCACCAGCAATCGGAACGCTGTTGAAGAAAGGACTATCGAAATGATCAGAACCATGCCTGAAGCGACCATCAAGACGAAGGAAACGACGGTAACGAGGGGGCCGAGGGCCGAGGTGAGCGCCGATGTGTCCTGCACTTTGAATACCGACGGAAACATGGATGCGTATTCACTCTGCCAACGGTCCGGGGAATACCCAGGCTTCAACTGAATATCTACTCGCGTTACTTGCCCTGGTTGGGCAAACACATCTTGCGCAAAGGCCAGATCCACGAAGATGTTCTCGTATGCGAGCGGCCCAAGGTTTTTTCCGTTGAATACGCCAACGACGTGCAGTTGGGTCGCGCCCTGGTTTGTCGACGCCACCAGATCGCCGTCCAGGTCCACCCCCAGATGCGCTGCCACATCAGCCGGAACGAGAACCTCCGGGGCATTGGCGGCGGGCAGCCGACCGCGAAGGCCAAGGTTCATAAGTTCAAGGTTGGCGTTCAGTGAAGCCGGGTAGCCGGTGAGCATTAGCCGCTCTTCTTGGCCGTTGGACTCGAAGGATCGGATATTCGAAGTCCTGGCGAGGGTGGGGATGGTTTCCGCGACGCCTGGAATCTCCTTTAATTTGCTCACAGAATCCCCAGGCACGGTTGTCCCGATAATCGACGGTACTAGGGCGACGTCGCCGATGCCGGTCAAGGTGCCAACGCCTTTTGCAAGCTGCGCATTGATATTGCTCGATGTAAGCAAGGTCCCGAAGATGAGTGCGACCCCGAACGTCAAGGCAACGCCGGCGACCCCATACCGGGCAAAATCAAAGCGGAACTGACGCAAACCACGAGCGAACGCGTTCTTCACGATGAGTAGCTCCTCTCTCGCTATCGTGCTCGCGCCCGGCTGCGGTCTGGTCGAGCTGCCCAACAATGGTTCCGTCGCTCAGGGCAACGATCCGATCGGCGTAACCGGCTGCGTGGAGGTCGTGGGTGACCATCAGACCGCCAGTCCGAATACCGTCGTCGATGGCTGCACGAATGAGGCCCAATACGACATCCCGGTTCTTTGAGTCCAAGCTGCCGGTTGGTTCGTCCGCAAGAATCAGGCTTGGCTTGCTGAACATCGCCCGGCCGACCGCAACGCGCTGCCGTTGCCCGCCCGATAACTGCTCGGGGAACTTATCCGCGTATTCATAGAGTCCCAATTGATCGAGCAGTATCAGGGCGTCCGCTTTCCAACACGCTGCCTTCTTGTCCGAGACAATCGCTGACAATCCGACGTTCTCGGCCACGGTCATGCTTGGTACAAGGTGAAAAGCCTGGAAAATGAACCCCACATGAGACCGTCGGAAGAGGGTTCTTTTCTTCTCGTCCATCGCGGAAATTCGATGGCCGGCAACCTCGATGTCACCCCTGGTGGGCGAATCGATTCCACCGAGCAATTGGAGCAGCGTCGACTTTCCCGAGCCGGACGGCCCGACCACCGCGACCAGCTCGTTCTGGAAGATTTCCAAATCGATGCCATTGAGGGCGATCTTCCTGTTGTGGGTCCCATCAGCATAGTGCCGGCTGGCACCCTTCACCGAGACTAGGGGGTCGTCAGTTCGCATGCTGTTTTCCGTCCCGCTCAGGAAGCATCCGGTCGAACTCAAACCACATTTCCCATTCTCCGATCTCGCCACTCAATAGCTCTGTTTCGAGGACACTCCAAAGCGTGAGCATCTGGGGAAGCAGGTCATGACGCGAGGCCGGCGGAGGAATGGCTGGATGATATTTGAGGAGAAATCGGTTGTCACCTGTGCCGGTTAGAGTCAACGGCACCATCGGTGCACCAGAAATTTGGCTCAGAAGGACCGGACCCGTAGGAACCATGACAGTCGTCCCTAGAAAAGGGATTCTTACGTGGTGGTCGTCTACGCCACGAGGGTCCAGTTCGGGGAACATCGAAAAGATGCGGCCCTCCCGCAAGGCCGAGAGTCCTAAACGAAGCGCTGGTGCAGTTCCAAGCCGGATTCCGCGCAGGTCCAACCCTGGAAAGGACGTCGATTTTAAATCATCAAAATTCATCCGATTGTAAAGGGTTGTGGTGGGCAGTTCATGGGCCAGCATCGGTATGGCTGCGTATGAGGGTCCCAGATGAAGAGGAAGCGCAATTACTCCTCGCTGCGTCGAGACTGCTTCATCCAGGTGGCTTCGTCCTTGAATGTCGACGACTTCGCCAAACAGCGTTTTTGGGTCGTCTATCCAGAGATTGAGGTACGTCGATTCAAACTGAAGCTTCGGTCCATACTCGGCAAACCGCTTTGCGTGGAGCAACTTATTGTGCTGATCAAGTCGAGGAACGGTATTCATGAAGTCCAAAGCGCGAGCGCGCAACACCTCAAAATTGTCTACATCAGGTTGGTTCCTTAGATATATGGGGCGATCGAGTTGTTCTAGTTCTTTCATGATGTCCCAAGCGCGGGTCGGACCGGCTGCTCGAATGGCTTGGTAGAGGTTGGTATGGTTCGGGAATTCGAAGATGTTGAATAATGGAAGGCGCACACGATCTCCCCAAATGTCGTGATTTCTATGTTGGCGTATTAAATAAGGTCTGGTCGGCGGCGGGGTTTCGTGGCCCACCGCCGACCATTTTTACCTGGTTAGGTGCACATGCACCCTCCGCTACAGGCTAGGGTTGCCCCCGCCTCCAGAGCTTTGTCCGAGACCATCTCCATGTGAAATCACCTCCTTCTTCGGTCCAGATCGCCAGCAGGAAGTGCCTGCTGTTTGGACCACGGCCATCGATGCGCTTGCTCGACAACTGCTGCCGTGCCCACAAGGACGCTATGGCCCGTATGACCCGTCTAGGTGTGTTTTTGGCCAAAATAGGTGGGCAAATGGCCGGAAATAGGTGGTCATTTGCCGAATCTAGGTGTGCGGAAGGGGTGATCTAGGTGTGTTTGCCTTCAGCGAGGTCACGAGCTGCAGGTTCTTCGACGCCAAAGCAAAAGAGGAGGGCCACCGGATCAATGAATGATCCGGTGGCCCTCCTCTTGAACCAGTTGCCCTGCTCCTAGGCTTCGGCTTCCTGGTAGATGCCCGCCATCCAGGACTCGACGTCGTTGGCCTTGCGGGGCAGCGCTGCGCTCAGGTTCACGGGACCGTCGGCCGTCATCAGGACGTCATCCTCGATGCGGACCCCGATGCCGCGGAATTCCTCCGGAATGGCGAGGTCCTCGTTCTTGAAGTAGAGGCCGGGTTCGATCGTGAACACCATGCCCTCGGTGAGGACGCCGTCCAGGTAGAGGTCGCGTTTGGCCTGCGCGCAGTCGTGCACGTCGAGGCCGAGGTGGTGGCTCGTGCCGTGCGGCATCCAGCGACGATGCTGCTGGCCCTCAGGGCTGATCGCTTCCTCAACGGAGACGGGCAGCAAACCCCACTCGGCGAGTCGCTCAGCCAACACCGTGGTCGCTGCGGTGTGGATGTCGCGGAACTTCACGCCCGGCTGTGCTGCGGCGAACCCGGCGTCGGCAGCGTCGAGCACGGCTTCGTAGACCTTCCGCTGGACCTCCGAGAACTTCCCATTCGCAGGAATGGTACGGGTGACGTCAGCCGTATACAGCGAGTCGGCCTCGACGCCGGCATCCAGCAGGAGGAGCTCGCCGGCGTCGACCTTGCCGGTATTGCGGGTCCAGTGCAGCACGGTGGCGTTGTTACCGGCAGCGGCGATTGTGTCATAGCCGAGCTCGTTGCCCTCTTCGCGCGCGCGGGCAAAGAACGCGGATTCGACCACGCGTTCTCCGCGACGGTGGGTCATCGCCCGCGGCAGGGCACGGACGACGTCGGCGAAACCTTCAACCGTCGCGGCCACTGCGAGCTTCATCTGCTCGATCTCCCACTCGTCCTTGAGCAGGCGCAATTCGGAGAGGGCTTCGCTCAGCAGTTCGTCCAAGGCGTCGAGTTCGCTGAGGTCCAGGTTGTCCGGGTCCTTGGCCGTGTTGTAGCGGGCCGTATCCACCAAAGCGTCGATGTTCTCATCCACCTTGCGTACCAGGCGTATGGACATGCCGCCGATTTCGGCCTCGCCGACGTTCTTGGTGATGGCCACCTCGACTTCGTCGATGTGCGCCGTCTTCAGGCCCAGGCGCGCTTCGAATTCAGCCAGTGTGGGCCGTGGCCCGATCCAGAATTCGCCCGAACGGGGGTCGCCGTAGAACTGCTCCGTGTCCCGGCCCGCCAGCGGACGGAAGTAGAGCGTCGCAAGGTGGTTCCCGGCGTCGTCCCCGGTTCCTTCCTTGACAGGTTCCAGGACCAGCACGGCGTCGGGCTCGTGGTCCAGGCCCAGGCCCGTGAGGTGGGCAAAGGCGGAATGGGGGCGGAACCGGTAGTCGCAGTCGTTGGAACGGACCTTCAGCGGGCCCGCCGGCACCACCAAACGCACTCCGGGAAACTTTTCGGAGATGGCCCGACGGCGCCTGGCAGCGTAGTCGGCGACGGCGTCGCGCGCAGGGATCACCTGCGGGGCGGGCGCCCAATTGCTTGCCATGAACGCCTTGAAGGCGTCCGATGTGGGCCGCTGGGAGCGGTTGTTGACGCGCTCCTCCAACGGCTGGGCGGCTGTGTTTTCACCGTTTTGGGTGTTTTCTGCATCGTTCACCGTCCCATCGTCGCATCATGGCCGAGAGTAGGCCAACGTCGGGACGGTCCAAGCCGCCCGGGATCAAATACGCTTGGAAAGTGAAGATCGACCTGCACCTGCATTCCAATGTTTCCGACGGGACCGAGCCCCCTGCCGGGGTGATCGCGTCCGCGTCCGCTGCGGGTCTGGATGTGGTGGCCCTGACTGACCACGATTCCACCGACGGTTGGGAGGAAGCCTCTGCCGCCGCCCTTGAATACGGCGTGACCTTCGTTCCCGGGATGGAGATTTCCTGCCGCACCCGGGAGGGGATCAGCGTCCATCTCCTGAGCTATCTTCACGACCCGAAGCATCCCGGACTATTGGAGGAAATCACCAAGGCGAAGGACGCGAGGCTTACCCGCGCCAAACGCATGGTGACGCTCCTGTCCGAGGACTATCCGCTGAGCTGGGACGACGTCATCCACCATGTGGCGCCAGGCGCCACTGTTGGTCGGCCGCACATCGCGGACGCCCTCGTCGCGGCCGGTGCGGTGGCGGACAGGTCCGAGGCATTCACTTCGATCCTGACCTCCCATTCGCGCTACTTCGTGCAGCACTATGCGCCCGACCCGGCGATCGCCGTCGCACTTGTCCGGGCGGCCGGCGGCGTTCCGGTTTTCGCCCATCCGGTCGCTTCGGCCCGGGGCCGTGTGGTCGGGGAACAGATTTACCGTGAAATGCTCGATGCCGGCCTGCAAGGGCTGGAAGTCGAACACCGGGACAACCCCGAGGAAGGCCGTAAGTTCCTGCGCCGCTTCGCCGCTGAGCACGGGCTCTTCATGACCGGATCGTCGGACTATCACGGGACGGGCAAGCCCAACATCCTGGGGGAGAACCTCACGAGTCCAGAGGCCCTCGCCCGGATCGAGGAACTGGGGACCGGAAGTACAGTGGTCCGTTAGGCGTCGGCAGATGCAGCTTGGCCGGAGTGGAAGTTCGCCTTGCCAGCCAAGCGTTTGCGCATGACATCGATGGCAGGCGCGTTCTGGTCGACGCACACGAACCTGCGATCCAGTTTGGCGGCAACTGAGCCGAGCGTGCCGGAACCGGCAAAAAAGTCCAGGCACCAGTCACCTGGCCGGCTGGACGCCGTGACGATCCGCCGGATCAGTCCCTCCGGTTTCTGGGTGGGATAGCCCGTCTTCTCTTTGCCCGTGGGCGAAACGATCGTGTGCCACCAGACATCCGTGGGGAGCTTCCCAAGTTCCCGTTTGGCGGGCGTCACCAGGCCTGGCGCCATGTAGGGCTCACGATCCACCTCCGCGTTGTCGAAGTGGTATTTCGCCGGGTTCTTGACGTAGACGAGGATGTTGTCGTGCTTCGTGGGCCAGCGGTTCCTGGCACGGGCGCCGTAGTCGTAGGCCCAGATAATTTCGTTGAGGAAACACTCCCTGCCGAAGATCGCGTCCAGCATTACCTTCGCGTAGTGGACTTCGCGGTAGTCCAAGTGCAAGTACAGCGTTCCGTCGTCGGCCAACAATCGCCACGCCTCGAGGAGCCTGGGTTCCAGGAACGACCAGTAGTCGCTGAACGCGTCGTCGTAGCTGTGCAGGGCGCCCTTGATGGTGTCGTAGGAGCGGCCTTTGAAGCCGACGCGGTCGCCGTCGCCGTCGGCATTGCGGACCATGCGCGTTTCCTGGCGGCGCTGGGCCCGTCCCGTGTTGAACGGGGGGTCCACATAAATGAGTGTGAAGGCGCCGTCCGGCAACGTGGGGAGGAAGTCAGCGTTGTCCGCATGCACCACCAGGTTGTTGCCGTCCGGCGCCCAAACAGTGTCAGTCATCGAGGCCGTTAAGCCTCGGCGCTTTCGGCGGTTGCGCCTGTGGTGGATACGACTTCGCCGTTGCGCCGGCGGGTGCGTGAACGCCGGGCGCGGGCGGGCTTGTCCGCGCCGTCCTGCGTCTCGCCCGTCGGGGCAGCTTGTGCCGCACCTTCCGTCTGGGCTGCTTCGGAGTCGGACGTACGACGGCGGCGCGTACGGGTGCGCCCGCCCTCGCCACTGCCTTCGCGTGCGGCAGCCTCACCGGACTTGCCGCCGCGGCGCCCTGCATCACGTCCGCGTCCCGACTTGGAGTTCTTCTTGCCGGTCTCGCCCAAATCTTCGAGGACCTCTGCGTCGACACCCGCGAGCGTCCGCTGGTTCCGGGGGAGGCGGCCCTTGGTGCCTTCGGGGATATCCAGGTCGCTGAACAGGTGCGGGGAGGAAGAATACGTCTCAACAGGCTCGGGGCTGTTTAGGCCGAGTGCTTTGTTGATGAGCGCCCAGCGCGGCACGTCGTCCCAGTCAACGAAGGTGACGGCGGTGCCCTTGTTGCCGGCCCGGCCGGTGCGTCCGACGCGGTGGAGGTAGATCTTTTCGTCTTCGACGCACTGGTAGTTGATGACGTGCGTGACGTCGTCGACGTCAATGCCGCGGGCAGCGACGTCCGTGGCGACGAGGACATCTACCTTGTTGTTGCGGAAAGCCCTCAGGGCCTGTTCGCGCGCGCCTTGGCCGAGGTCCCCATGGATCGCGGCGGCCGCGAAACCGCGGTCCACCAGTTCCTCGGCAACCTTGGCCGCAGTGCGCTTGGTCTTGGTGAAGATGATGGTGCGGCCGCGGCCCCGCGCCTGAAGAATGCGCGAGACGACTTCGGTCTTGTCCATGCTGTGGGCACGGTAGATCAGCTGCCGAATATCCCGCTTGGTCATGCCTTCGTCGTTGGGGTCGGCAGCACGGATATGCGTGGGCTGCGTCATGTAGCGGCGGGCCATGGCGATCACCGGGCCGGGCATGGTCGCCGAGAAGAGGAGGGTCTGGCGGACGGCGGGAGTGCCTGCGATGAGGGTCTCGACGTCGGGCAGGAAGCCCAGGTCCAGCATTTCGTCCGCTTCGTCGAGGACCACCATGCGCACGTTCTTGAGGCTGAGGTGCTTCTGCTTGTACAGGTCGATCAGGCGGCCCGGGGTGCCTACCACTACCTCGACGCCCTTCTGCAGTGCTTCGATCTGAGGCTCGTAGGCACGACCACCATAGATTGTCGCAATACGGGCGTTACGCTTCCGCGAAGCAGCCTGGAGGTCGTTTGCCACCTGGACGGCGAGCTCGCGCGTCGGAACAATGACCAAAGCCTGGGGAGCTCCGGGGACGGCCAGCTTGTCGTATCCGGCATCATCCCTTCCAACCACCCGCTGCAGCGCGGGTATGCCGAAACCGAGGGTCTTTCCAGTACCGGTCTTTGCTTGGCCGATGATGTCGTGACCGTCCAGGGCGACCGGCAAGGTCATCGCCTGGATGGGGAAGGGGTGGGTAATTCCGGCTTCCGCGAGGGACTCGACGATGTCGGCGCGGACGTTGTAGTCGGCGAAGGACTTTTCTGCGATCTCGTGGGGCGTCTCGTCCGAAGAGATTGTCTCCTCGGGCTCAATCGATTCGGTTCCGTCTGTCAGGACTTCATGGGTATGCAATTCACTCACGGTGGAGTTTTCCTTATTCATTTGGGCTGCGCTGCGTGCTCAACGGTGATGGACAGGCCATTCCGGAGCACGAATGGGCGCGCAAGCAAATCCAGTGGAAGCCGATCGCGGGCTATCTAAATACTGGCACTGGGGACCAGCGGGTGTATCTCAAGATCGCGTAGGGGCGGGCTTGTTGACGTCAAAAATGAATTGAATCAACGACCGGGCATCCATTACTACCCACCCAGTCTACCGGCAAGGCACCCGAAACCCCGGATCGCGGTTCCGGAGTGCTAACGCAATGGCCTAGGGAAGCAGTTCGAGCGTGATCTGGCGGGTAGCGATGTCCGCCGCGAGCAGCTTGACGCGGACCTTGGTGCCGGATTCCATTTCGCCCTCGCAGCGGGCGGTCACGGCGGGCTCTGCGATCTGCACCACGCCGGACGGGCCACGCAAGCCGTTGCCGTTGCCGTTCTGGCTGCCGTTCCCGTTGCCGTTATTGCCATTGTTCTTGGCCGGTTTCGATCCTGAGATCACGATCGCGTCGAATTCCTGTCCGACGTGGTTCACCAGGAGGGCCGCCTCCACGGTATCCAGTGCGAGCCGTTCCATCCTGGCGGCCAGTTGGTCGGAAGCCGCCATGATTTCCGGAAGGCTCGGTAAAGCATCCCGGGCCCATGCCGGAATCGCAGTCCCGTTACTGAGGGCGTCGCAGATGACCAGCACGAAGCGGTCGATCAGGCGGCGCAAGGGTGCCGTCGTGTGCGCATACGGGGCGCCAATGGCCGATTGCAGGACGCTGCCGGGGACTTCGCCGTCGAAGGGCGTGTAGCCGGCGCCGCGGAACAGCATGCCTGCCGAATGGAGGATGGCCAGTTGCCGCGGGTCCTTGCCATCCAGGGTCCGCAGGTACTCGCCATAGCTCACTCCCTCGGTCCAGGGCTTGCCGAGCGCGTCGGTTTGGCGTTTGAAATGCAGCAGGGAGCGCTCATCGGGCGCGGGCATGGTGCGCAGGATCCCGATCTTCCCGTCGAGCATCATCTTCGCGGCGGCCATTCCGGTCATGAGGGAGATCTGGGCATTCCAGTCCTCAACGGGCAGGGAGGGGGCCGCGACGATCCTGTACCCCTCGCCGTCGGGCAGTTGCACGATTTCCTGGTCCGGCATGTTCAGGCTCGCTCCGCCCCGGCGGCGTTCGAGTTCCACCCGCTTCAGGCCGACCTCCTTGAGGAGCTGGAGGACGGGCTCGGCAGTTCCGGAATCGATGGCGGCTTGGACGCCCTTGTAATTGAGCTTCGCGCGGCTGCGCACGGTGGCCCGACGCACGCAGACCGAGCGGACTTCCGCCTGGGCGTCGAGTTCGAAGTCCCAAACGAACGCGCCGCACACTTGGCCGGCCAAGAGGCTTCCGGCATGTTCGCTGATGATTTCCGGGTGCAGCGGGATGCGGCCATCGGGGGCATAGTAGGTCTGCCCGCGATGGCGCGTTTCGGCGTCGAGCGGCCCTCCCGGAGTCACGAAGGACGGGACATCGGAGATGGCGTAAAGGACCCGGTAGCCGTCACCGGACCGTTCGATGAAGAGGGCCTGGTCAAGATCCGTGGAGGACGCGGGATCAATGGTGATGAACGGGATATCGGTGCGGTCGACGGCGGGCAGGGTGTGACGGGAAACCGCGGCTTGTGCATCGCTGAGCGCTTCGGGCGGATATCCGGCAGGCAGTTCGAGTTCCGTGCGAAGGGCCGCCAGCGCTTCCGCTAGCGTGTTCGACGTTTCACTGACGTTCGGGGCGATCCGCTGATGTGACACGAAAGTCAGGGTAACGCCAAAACCGCCCGGAGTCTGCCACGTGGCCGGCTCCAGCCAACGTTTGCCCGTCTACCGGGCGCCCACCTGCCAGGCGGCTTCGTCGAGGGCCGCGAGCAGCGCGCGCGCTGCCGCCGTCGGATCCGGTGCCTCGGTAATCGCGCGGACCACGACGATCCGGCTAGCGCCTGCCCGGACTACCTCTTCGACGTTGCCGAGGTCGATGCCGCCAATGGCAAACCAAGGCAGCATGGTGTCCCCGGCGTTGTCCTCGCCCGCCTTCCTTACGGCGTCCGCTGCGTATTTGACCAGGTCAAGCCCGACGGCGGTACGGCCAGGCTTGGTGGGGGTTGCCCACACGGGACCGACACAGAAGTAATCCAGGCCGCTCCGCCCCGGCGAAGACGCGATAGCGGCGTCAACCTGCCCGGGCGTGTGCGTGGAGAGGCCGATGATCGTGGGCTCGTGAAGCAGCTTCCTGGCCGAATGGAGCGGGATGTCCTTCTGGCCGATGTGGAAAACGGGAGCCCCGGAGAGGGACGCGACGTCGGCGCGATCATTGACCGCCCACAGCCGTCCGTGTCGATGGGCCACGG
This sequence comes from bacterium RCC_150, assembly GCA_041360635.1. Classification (GTDB taxonomy): domain Bacteria; phylum Actinomycetota; class Actinomycetes; order Actinomycetales; family Micrococcaceae; genus Arthrobacter. The sequence goes on from JBFUPP010000004.1 coordinate 156,290, forward strand.
ACTTCAAGACCTCCAACAGCTCGAGTTCCTCGGCGGCTTCAAGTGCCTTGTCGCGGAGCTGGATGATGTCCACGCCACCTTCGAATGCGGCATCGACAAACTGCTCAAAGTCACCCTGCTGCTTGCGGGCGTCGGTGCAGAGATACAGGCGGGCGGCGGTGTGGACATCGTGGTGGGTCATGGAAACAGAGTAGTTCCTCTAAACTGGGCAGGTACCGCGGGAGCCGCGGCGGCCAGTCACAATCGCCGCCCGGCTGAGAGGGCTTCAGCGCCGACCGCTTGACCTGATCCGGCTAGTACCGGCGTAGGGAAGGACTCAATGGAAGAGACAAATACACCCGGCGGCCTCCCGCACGGGCCACTCCGGGCCGATGTGGTGGTGATCGGCGGCGGCGTTATCGGGCTCGGCATCGCATGGGAAGCCCGCAGGTCCGGACGATCCGTTGTCCTGGTCGATCCCGCACCGGCAAGCGGTGCGACGTTCGCCGCCGCCGGAATGCTCGCCCCGGTCAGCGAGTTGCACTACCAGGAAGAGGACCTCCTTGAGCTCATGCTCGAGTCGTCGGCCTTGTGGCCCGGCTTCGAGCGGGACCTGTCCGGAGCCGGGGCACCGGCAGCCGGCCATTCCACCGGTTACCGCACGACGCCGACCCTCGCCGTCGGCGCCGACGCCGCGGACCGGCAGGCACTCGCCGACCTGAGGGATGTGCAGCGCGCCCACGGACTCCTCGTGGAATCCGTTCCCGTACGTGAAGCACGGGAACGCGAACCGTTGCTGAGCCCGCAAATCTCCTGTGCCTTCGAGATCCCGGCCGACCATCAGGTGGACCCGCGAAAGCTCGCGGCCGCGATCCTTGCCGCCCTGGGCCGCCATTCTCCCGGCGACACCAGCTGGGTCTCCGGCGCGAGCGAGGGCTTCTTCGTTCGGGCCAAGGCCGCCGGCCTGCTGTGGAAAGACGGCCGGGTAGTCGGCGTCGACCTTGAGGGCGGCGCGCGGGTGCGAGCCACCGAAACCGTGGTGGCGAACGGCCTGGGAGCTGCGCGACTGGGCGGGCTGCCGGACGGGCTGTCCCTGCCGCTGCGGCCCGTCTACGGGGACATCCTGCGGCTGCGGGTCCCGGAACACCTGCGCCCTTTGGTGACGGCCACCGTCCGCGGACTCGTTCGGGGCGTGCCGGTGTACCTCGTTCCCCGCGAGGACGGGACGATCGTGATCGGCGCGACCCAACGCGAGGACAGCTTGTCCGCGTCCGGGCAATCGGCCCATCCGGTATCGGCGGGGGGCGTCTACCAACTCCTGCGCGATGCACAAGTGCTCGTACCGGCGGTGGCTGAACTCGAACTCCTCGAATCGACGGCACGGGCACGTCCCGGCACCCCGGACAACGCACCCTTGCTTGGACGGGTCGAAGACGGCGTTGGAAGGGACGTGCCCGGCCTCATCGTGGCAAGCGGCTTCTTCCGGCACGGAGTACTCCTGACCCCCGCTGCCGCACGAATATCCGTCGGCCTCATGGAGGGCAATGCCGATCCGCGCTGGCACAAGTTCCGTCCCGGCCGGTTCTCCCGCCCACTCTCAACCGCAGGCACAACGGCCCAGGCCTCGCAGGCAACCATAAACCCCGTTCCCAAGGACCACTCATGAACATCAAGCTCAACGGCGTCGACCATTCCCTCACCGACGACGCATCCGTTTCAACCCTCGTCAGCCACATCACCGGCAGGGCCCTGGACCCCAGCGGCCAGGCGCGCGACGGACGCAAAATCGGTGTCGCCGTCGCACGCAACTCGGAAGTAGTGCCGCGGAGCCAGTGGGCTGCCACGGCGCTCGCGGAAGGCGATGAACTCGAAATCGTCACGGCAGTACAAGGAGGCTGAACGATGACTACCGCAAACGTACAAACCCTCACGGACGCCCTGGTCATTGACGGCGTCGAGTTCGGCTCGCGACTCATCATGGGTACGGGCGGCGCGCCAAGCCTGGACGGCCTGGGAGCGGCGTTGCTGGCATCCGGCACCGAACTCACCACAGTGGCCATGCGTCGTTACTCGCCCACGGAAACAGGTTCCCTGTTCCAACTGCTGGTGGACCACAGCATCCGCGTCCTGCCCAACACCGCTGGTTGTTTCACCGCGAAGGATGCGATCATGACCGCGGAATTGGCGCGCGAAGCCCTCGAGACAAATTGGGTCAAGCTCGAAGTCATCGCAGACGAACACACGCTCTTGCCGGATGCAGTGGAACTCGTGGACGCCACCGAAAAGCTCGTTGACCGTGGCTTCAAGGTCTTCGCCTATACCAACGACGATCCCGTGCTGGCCCTCCGCTTGGAAAACCTCGGAGCCACTGCCGTCATGCCGCTGGGGGCGCCCATTGGAACCGGACTCGGCATCCTGAACCCGCACAACATCGAGCTCATCGTCTCCCGCGCCTCCGTTCCGGTGGTGCTCGACGCAGGCATCGGCACGGCGTCGGACGCCGCTCTGGCCATGGAACTTGGCTGCGACGCCGTATTGCTCGCCACGGCGGTGACCCGCGCGCAGAACCCCGTCCAGATGGGGGAAGCCTTCAAACACGCCGTGATCGCCGGTAGGCTGGCGAAGCAGGCAGGCCGGATCCCGCGCCGTGAGCACGCTTTGGCGTCATCAGCCATGGAGGGCCGGGCCGAGTTCCTGTAATACGCAGCGTTCCCGCACAGCGAAGGAGCACCATGGCCGGCAAGGACGACATTCTCGGCAGGCCCGCCATCGACGACGCCTTGGCTGAGCTTCCGGACTGGCGCTACCGCCTGGGTGCCCTGGTCACCGTGTACAAATGCCCGACGTCGGCTGCCGCCCTGGAGCTGGTGGCCGCCGTCGGGCGCATCGCCGAAGAGCAGAACCACCATCCGGACGTCGACTGGCGCTACAACCGGGTGTTCATCCGGTACAGCTCCCACGACGCCGGCAGTGAGGTGACGAGCCGTGATGTCCTGGCTGCTGGGGCGGCGAGTGCGGCTGCCGCCGGGCTTGGCGCCACCCCCGAGCCCGGGCTTTACCGTACCGTCGACGTGGGCATCGACACTTCCGATCGGGAGGCGATCTCCGAGGTCTGGCGCGTGGCGCTCGGCTACCGCAAAGGCCGCTTCGGAGACCTTGAAGATCCCCATGGCCGCGGCCCCAACGTCTGGTTCCAGGAAACCGAAACCCCGAATCCGAACCGGATCCACCTCGACATCCACCGGAGCCTCAACGAATCGGCGCCCGCCGTGGAAAAGACCGCAGCCACCGGGGCGTTAATGAACCATGACCACGCACCCGCCTGGGTGGTGGTCACGGATTCGCAAGGTAACCGGCTCTGCCTCTGCACCGAAGAGGGCCACGCACCCGATCTGTAATTAGAGGCGCAGTGCCAACTAGAGGCGCAGTGCCAACTAGAGACGCAGTGCCAACTAGAGACGCAGCGCCGCCGTCAGCTTCGCAATGTTGTGGCGGTTGCGGCGGCGTCCCAGGAAAATGGCGGTAGCGGCTGCGACGACGGTGCCCAAAATGATCGGCAAGACCCACGGGATCCACGTCACACCCGGCAGATAGCCGAAGCCGAGCTGGATGAAGACCATCCAGCTCAGCATTGCAACCGTCAAGGACACACCCGCGGGAAGGGCGATTCCATACGTCCCGCGATGTTTGTCATTTCCCCAGACAATGAAGCCCGAGGCAATGGTGGCCAACGCCACGATGACAAGTGAGAGCATGCGGACTCCTGGCTCGCTGGTGTTCTTGCTTGGTGCTTGGCACCTACTGCTTGGTGCCTGGTGCTTAGAGGGCGCCGAAACCGACGCGGCGTACTTCCTCGGCGCCGATTTCCACGTAGCCGAGCACGGTGGCGGGAACGATGACCTGGCGGCCTTTTTCGTCAGTCAGGCGCAGGTCCGCGCCCTTGGCGATTGCCTCGCCCACGATCTTGGCAACGGCGTCGGCATCCAGGGCGGACTCCAGCACGATCTCACGGCCAACGTTCTGAATGCCGATCTTTATTTCCACAGCAAGGCCTCCCAGGCGATCAAGAAATTACACAGTCCTCTATTTGTAGCCTAGGTTTCTTTGGGGAAGCGACTGATTCCGCGCCAAGCTAAACGATAGATCAGGTCGCTCGCGACATCGAGGTCCAGATCGCCATCGGTTTCGAGCCAATACCGCGCGCTGACTTGCGCCATTCCCGCCAAGCCGCGGCCCAATAGCTGCGCTTCGAGCGGTGGAAGCTTGGTGTCTTCCGCAATGACCTTCGCGACCGCGCCCGCGAAGGTGCGGTTGAAGGTCTCCAAGCGTGAGCTGACCTCGGGATCGTTCATCAGGTCCGACTCGAAAACGAGCCGGTGCGCCTGGTCGTCGCTTGCAAAAAAGCGGTAGTAGGCGCGCATGACGGCCTGCACGCGTTCCTTATTGTTGGATGTCGAGTTCAACGCCGCGAGCATCAGTTCCGTGAGCGTCGCAAGATGGCTGTCCAGGAGGGCCATGTAGAGCTCCCGCTTGGACGGGAAATGCTGGTATAGCACGGGTTTGCTGACGTGGGCGGTCTCCGCGATTTCGTCCATGGCCGCCCCGTGGAAGCCGTTGGCAACGAACACCTCCAAGGCGGCATTGAGCAGTTGGGCACGACGCTCGTCCCGCGGGAGGCGCGCCGAGCGTGGCGAGCCTCCGCGATCTTGCTTCGCTGGTGACTCCTGTTTTACCCGAGTGCTTTCAGCCACTTGTCTGCCGCCTTTCCTTTGCAGTTATGACCACAATACTTCGCAGTAATATGACCGGATGGTATCGGCGGGCATACTTTGGAGTATGGCCACTAACTTTGCTGCCCAAACGTTGCCTTCTCCGCTCTCTTCCACCCTGCCACCCCTCGTGGAACCAGCCGCCGGACTCACTACCGAAGAGGTGGAACGCTACTCGCGCCACCTCATTATTCCGGAAATCGGAGCGGTCGGTCAGCGACGCTTGAAGAACGCGAAGGTCCTCGTGATAGGTGCCGGGGGATTGGGCTCCCCCGCGCTCTTGTACCTTGCCGCGGCGGGCGTGGGCACCTTGGGCATCGTGGACGACGACGACGTCGACTTGAGCAACCTGCAGCGCCAGATCATCCACGGAGTAAGCGACGTAGGCCGGCCGAAGATCGAATCGGCACGCGATGCCATCAACGAACTCAACCCGCTGGTCAATGTCCGCCTCCACAATGAGCGGCTGGACTCCTCGAACGCCTTGGAGATTTTCTCCGGCTACGACCTCATACTGGACGGCGCGGACAACTTCGCCACCCGTTACCTGGTGAACGATGCCGCGGCGATCCTCGGCAAGCCCTACGTTTGGGGTTCGATCTTCCGCTTCGACGGCCAGGTCAGTGTCTTCTGGGACAAGTACGGACCCAGCTACCGCGACCTCTATCCGGAAGCTCCGCCGGCCGGCTCCGTCCCATCCTGCGGAGAAGGAGGGGTTTTCGGCATGCTGTGCGCTGCCGTCGGCTCGCTGATGGTGACGGAGGCTGTCAAGCTGATCACCGGCGTCGGACGCTCCATGCTGGGCCGCGTGGCCCTATTTGACGCGCTCGGCGGCAGCTGGCGGGAGATCAAGGTCTCGAAGGATCCCCAAGCGACGCCGGTGACCGAACTGACGGACTATGAGGCATTCTGCGGCATCGTGCCGGCAGCGCCCGGCGACTCGGTCCCCAGTGTGTCGGCCAAGGAACTCGCGGGCATGCTCGCGGCGCGGGATGCGGGGGAGCGCGACTTCGAACTGGTGGACGTCCGCGAGACCGGAGAACATGAAATCGTCAGCATCGACGGTTCCGTACTCATTCCGCAAGGACGGATCTTCGCGGGCGAGGCATGGGCCGAACTGCCGCAGGACAAGGAAATCGTGTTCCATTGCAAAGCCGGGACGCGGTCTGCCGCTGTCCTCGCAGCGGCCCAGCGGGCCGGGTATACCCGGGTCAGCCATCTCGACGGCGGGATCCTCGCCTGGGTGCGCGACGTCGAACCGGGCAAACCGGTCTACTGACAAACGGGACTGTTCACACGCGACTATGAGGGAGCGGGCACGCCATGACCACCACACAACAGCCCATCGGATCCGGGTTCGGCCACTATTCCACAGCCCGGGAGGTTGTCGCAGGCCTGGACCTCCACGGTAAGACGGCCATTGTCACGGGCGGCTACTCGGGATTGGGCCTGGAAACGGTCAAGGCGCTCGCCTCCGCCGGTGCCAGCGTCACGGTTCCCGCCAGGCGGCCGGAGCACGCCCGGGAAGTCCTTGCCGCCGCAGGAGTCCCCTCAGATCAAGTCTTCGTGGAAGCCCTGGACCTGGCGGACCAAGGAGCCGTCAAGGACTTTGCCCGGCGATTCCTGGAGTCGCATTCCACGCTGGACATCCTCATCAACAACGCGGCCATCATGGCGAGCCCGGAACAACGGGTCGGGCCGGGCTGGGAGGCCCAGTTCGCCACCAACCACCTGGGGCACTACACACTGACAAACATGCTCTGGCCGGCGCTATCGGCAGCCGGCTCGGCCCGCGTTGTGTCCTTGTCTTCCACCGGCCACAAGCTCTCGCCTATCCGGTTCGACGACATCAACTTCGCCAACGGCTACGACAAATGGCAGGCCTACGGCCAGGCAAAGACGGCCAATGCGCTCTTTGCCGTGGAATTGGACCGGCTTGGCCGCTCGGCAGGGGTGCGGGCCTTCGCGGTCCACCCGGGCGGCATCATGACCGAGCTTCAGCGCTACCTGCCCCGGGAAGAAATGGTCGCGGCAGGGTGGATGGACGAAGAGGGCAAGCTACGGGAAGGGTTCAAGAACCCCGAACAAGGAGCGGCAACGTCCACTTGGGCAGCCACGGCTCCCGCGTTGGCAGGCATGGGTGGGGTTTATTGCGAGGATTGCGACATAGCAAAGCCCACGGATTTGGCCTCGCCACTCGCGCGCTACCAGGGGGTGGATGCGCACGCGATTGATCCCGACGCCGCTACACGATTGTGGGCCGTCTCCGCGGAGATGACCGGCGTCAACGCCTTCGCGGAGGGCCCGACGGGCCGCCCTGGAAGCTAGGCGCTCTCGGACTGCTGCGGAAGCTGCTCGTGGTCCACGGGGCACTCGGCGGCCGGTGCGGCAGTTGCGGGCTGCTCTACCTGGATTCCATAAAGTGCCTCGAGGGCTGCCACATACTCGTCCTGCTGTCCGTTCGCCGCTAGCTCGCGGGCCCGGACCGTGGGGATGTGGAGCAACTGCTTGACCATGCGGCGGAGCGCGAATTCGACTTCCTCGGCGGCGGCGGTGCAGCCATGCCGGGCGCGAACCTTTTCCATTTCGGCGTCGAGCACGTCCATGGTGTGCCTCCGAAGGGCCACAATGGCTGAATCGACGGAGCGGGTTTCGCGTTCCTGCTCGAAGGCGACGGCCGCGTTCGAGACGATGGTGCTGGCCTGGGCCAGCGACTCCGCCTGTTCCTGTGGGGCAGCCAGGCGCACCGATTCGAGCGTCAGGAGCTCGACGCCGTCGAGCTCTCCCACTGCCGGATCGAAATCATGGGTGAGCGCGAGGTCGATCGCGATGAGGGTCTGCGGAGAGGACGCGCGGACTTTCGCGAGGTCTGCTGCCTCAACGCGGGTATCGGAACCGCTACAGCCGATCATGACGTCCGCCGCTGCGACTGCGGCCGGCAACGTCTCGGCGTCGAGCGCTGTTCCTCCACGGGTCGCCACAAAAGCCTCGGCGCGCCCTGATGACGAATAGACGGAGACGTCCGTGCAACCGCGTTCGCGGAGCAAAGACATGGTGGCGCCCGCGTAGGCGCCGGTTCCGAACACAACTACTTTCTTGCTGCTCCAGTCGGGGCTGTCGGCGAGGTCCGTGGCCAGGTCCAGGGCGACAGAAACGATCGAAAGGCCCCGGGATCCGAGGGCCGTCTGCGCCCCGACGTCCTTGGCGGTTTTCGAGGCTGCTTGGAACAGGCGGACGAGTCCCGAGCTCGCGGTTCCTTCATGCTGCGCGGTGATGAGTGCCCGGCGCACCTGTCCGGCGATTTCGCGTTCGCCAACGACGGCGGAGTCCAGTCCCGCGCTCACGGCGAAGAGGTGCCTACTGACCTCAGGGCCGGTGCGGGTGCTGAATGCACGTGAGACGGTCTGCTCGTTGAGTCCGCTGAGGCCACTGATCTGTGCGACGAGGGCCGAACGGGCGGCCTCGAGGTTCTCGGCGTTCGGCGTTTCGCCGTAGATTTCGTAGCGGTTGCAGGTGGCGAGGACCACGGCACCGGAGACAAGTTGGGAATCGGCCAAGGCGGACGAGGCAACCTCGGATGAACCGTTGCTCAACTGAGCGACGGTTTCAAGGTCGATGTCGGCGTGTGTAGCCACCAATGAGAAAAGAACCACAGCAAAGCCATCATAGCTTTTTCGTGGCGATGTAGAACAACGCATGTCGGTGGTTCTCGGCACCCCCTGGCGTGACGGCCGCCACCTTGGGCGGAGCGGGACAGGCTGTCGTTATCTTTTGGTCCCGAATTTCGGCACAATCAAAGGCATGACTTCCAGCTCCGCACTGCCCAACCCCGTGTCGGCCAAAGGCGCGCCCGGCACCACTGCCAGCCTTGGTCCAAGCCACCCATTGGTGGATGGCCGCACCTCGGACTCCCCGCTGATCCAGGCGTACCGCGGCGGCAAGCCCACCCGTCGCCCCGTGTGGTTCATGCGCCAGGCAGGCCGCTCCTTGCCGGAATACCTCAAGGTCCGTGAAGGCGTCGCGATGCTGGACTCCTGCCTGCGCCCCGAGCTTGCGTCGGAGATCACCTTGCAGCCTGTCCGCCGCCACGACGTCGACGCAGCCATCTTCTTCTCCGACATTGTTATCCCGCTCAAGCTCGCCGGAGTGGGCGTGGACATCGTGCCGGGCGTCGGGCCGGTCTTGGACAAGCCAGTGCGGACTGCCGCCGACGTCGCCGCCCTTCCGCAGTTGACGTGGGAAGCGCTCGAACCGATCCGGGAAGCCGTCCGCTTGACGGTGGCGGAGCTCGGCACGACGCCGCTGATCGGCTTCGCCGGCGCCCCGTTCACGCTCGCCGCATACATGGTGGAAGGCAAGCCCTCCCGCGACCACCTCGGCCCGCGCACGATGATGCATGCAGACCCTGAAACCTGGACCGCACTCGCCAACTGGGCGGCCGACGCCTCCGGGATGTTCCTGCGCGCGCAGCTGGAAGCCGGGGCGTCGGCGGGGCAATTGTTCGATTCCTGGGCGGGCTCCCTGGGCCTTGCCGACTACGTCAAATACGTCGCTCCGGCTTCTGCCCGGGCCTTGGACCACGTGCGGCACCTCGGAGCGCCGCTGGTCCACTTCGGCACTGGAACGTCCGAGCTCCTCGTTGCCATGCGCGATGTCGGGGTGGATGTTGTCGGCGTGGATTACCGCTTGCCGCTGGACGAGGCGAATCGCCGGCTCGGTGGCACCGTCCCGCTGCAGGGCAACATCGATCCCGCCCTTCTCTCTGCGCCATGGGACGTCCTCGAAGCCCACGTCCGTGAAGTTATCGCTGCCGGTTCCGCCGCTCCTGGACATGTCCTCAATCTCGGCCACGGCGTTCCTCCCGAGACCGACCCCGACGTCCTGACCCGAGTCGTGGAGCTCATCCACTCGATCCCCGCGGGCTAGACCGGAATGCACAGGGCAAAACGGGCGTCGGAGGTCGCAACCCCGGCTGCGGGGAAGGACAACCGCGTCCTCGTCGTCGGCGGCGGCATCTCGGGCCTGCTGGCCGCGCGGGAACTCGCGAACGCAGGTGCGGCGGTGACGCTGCTGGAAGCAAGCGATGCCTGGGGCGGCTGCGTGGGGCGGCACGTCGTCGGCGGCCTCGAATTGGACAGCGGGGCGGAATCCTTCGCCACGCGGTCCACGGCGGTGGCCGACCTTGCAGGGGAACTCGGACTCGCGGACAAGATCGTTTCGCCCCGCCCCGGCGGCGCCTGGGTTCAGCTGCCTGACGGGCCCCGGGAACTACCCAAGACAGGCGTGCTGGGGATTCCAGCGAACCCTTGGGATCCGGAAGTGCGGCGGTCCTTGGGTCTTGCCGGATCGTTGCGCGCCTCCCTCGATCGATACCTTCCCGCTACCCTGGGCACGACTGCGGACGTCATGAGCGTCTCCGCCCTGGTCCGGGCAAGGATGGGCAAGCGCGTCCTCGAACGCCTTGTCGCACCTGTGGTCGGGGGAGTGCATTCGGCCGATCCCGGGCTCCTCGACGTTGACATGGTCGCCCCGGGGCTTCGGGCGGGATTGCGTCGGCATGGTTCCTTGGCCGCGGCCGTGGCCAGCCAACGGAAGGTTTCGGGGTCTGGAGCGGCTACCGCGCCTGCCGGAAACCAGCCGTCAAAGGCGGGGTCCGCCGTCGCTGGCCTGGCAGGTGGCATGTTCACCCTGGTCAACGCCCTCGTGGCGGACCTTCGCGCCCGCGGTGCCGCTCTCGTTTCCGGCACGCGGGTCGATTCCATCAACCGTGCGGACAGCGGTTGGAGCGTCCTCGCAGGGGGTAAAAAGTACGACGCCGCGCGGCTGGTGGTGGCTCTCGACGGTCCAGCCGCCGTCGGACTGCTGGAGAAGCCGCTCCCCGAACTGTCCGGCTTGCGTCCCGGGCCGGGTCCGCTGGTGAGCCTCGTGACACTGGTTGTCGATGTACCGGAGCTGGACCGGCGGCCCCGCGGCACCGGAATCCTCGTGGCTCCCCAAACCGCCGGAATCCAAGCGAAGGCACTCACGCATGCCACCGGGAAGTGGGACTGGCTCGCCGAGGAAGCCGGTCCCGGCACCCATGTGCTTCGTCTTTCCTATGGCCGAAGCGAGGGCGGGAACGATGCCGGAACGGATGGGGCCGCCGGTTTGGATGACGCTTCCCTTTTCGAAGCTGCGCTCCGGGACGCGTCCACGTTGCTGACCGTGCCGATCACCAGGGATGACGTCCTGGATTGGGATGTCATCCGGTGGGCAGGCGCGTTGCCCTTTGCCGCCGTCGGGCATAAACAACGCGTGTCGGAAGTGCGCCGTGCGTGCTCCGGCGTTCAGGGATTGGCCGTCGTCGGTGGCTGGCTGTCCGGAAACGGCCTCGCGGCCGTGGTGGCGGATACCCGTGCGCAAATGCAAAACTTTGTGTGAATTGCGTCACTTCTACGCTCTGTAGAACTCGGTCATTTCGACTTAGTGGCATCGACGGGGCAAACTTGAACCATGAGCCACACTTCTGCCGAATCTGTCACTAAAACTGCTGAGTCCGACGAGCAGTTCTTTACGCTGTGGACCGTCTTCAAGCGCTCCGGCGATGTCGTTCGCAGCGACGACGCTGTCGCGGAGTTCGAACAACTGGCCGCCGGCCTCGCGCAAGACGGCGTCGTCCTGCGCGGCAGCTACGATGTCTCCGCCATGCGATCCGACGCCGACATCATGGTGTGGCTCCACGGGGCCAAACCAGAGGCCCTGCAGCAGGCTGTCCGTGACATTCGCCGCAGCAAACTGTTCGCCGGCACGGACATCGTTTGGTCCGCCATGGGCGTCCACCGCGAAGCCGAGTTCGCCAAGAGCCACGTTCCGGCCTACGCGCGCGGCGTAGAGCCCAGCACCTGGCTGTGCGTCTACCCGTTTGTCCGCTCCTACGAGTGGTACCTCCTTCCGGCCGACGAGCGCGGCAAGATGCTGCGCGACCACGGCATGCTCGGCCGTGACTTCCCGCAGGTCATCTCCAACACGGTGTCCTCCTTCGCCCTGGGCGACTGGGAATGGCTCCTCGGCCTCGAAGCGCCCGAACTCGTGGACCTCGTGGACCTCATGCGCCACCTGCGCGCGACGGACGCGCGCAACCACGTGCGCGAAGAAATCCCCTTCTACACGGGCCGCCGGATTTCCCCGGCGGAGATCGCCGAGGTCCTGGCGTGACCGGCCGCCACGCCACCGGGCCGGCCAGCCTCACCGAAGTCAACGACGTCACGGAAGCGGGCCGCATGGTCCCGAAAGAATACGACGCCGTCCTGCTCGCCTCGTTCGGCGGACCGGAAGGCCAGGACGACGTCATTCCGTTCCTGCGGAATGTGACCCGCGGCCGCGGGATCCCCGACGAGCGCCTGGAAGAGGTCTCGCACCACTACCGCGCCTTCGGTGGGATCAGCCCTATCAACCAGCAGAACCGGGACCTGAAGGCCGCCCTTGAGGCGGAGCTCGCCGCAAGGGATATCAGCCTCCCGGTGCTGTGGGGCAACCGCAACTGGGACCCCTATATCCCCCGGACGCTCCAGGAAGCGTACGACGCCGGCCATCGCAAGCTGCTCATGGTCACCACGAGCGCCTACTCCTGTTACTCCAGCTGCCGCCAGTACCGCGAAGACATCGGCATCGCGCTGACGGAAACCGGCTTGGACGGCAAGCTCGAAGTGGACAAGGTTCGCCAGTACTTCGACCACCCCGGTTTCGTCGAACCGTTCATCGAGGGAGCGGCCACCGGACTCGCCGAGGTCCGGGAGAAGCTGGCGGCGGCGGGCCTGGATGACGCGCCCGTCCACGTCCTCTTCGCCACGCACTCCATCCCTACGCGCGACGCCGAAGCCGCCGGCCGCTCGGATGCGGAACCGCGCGAGTTCGAGCAGGGCTCGGCGTACGTCGCACAGCACCTCGCCAATGGTGCCGAGATCATGCGTCGGGTTGAAGCCGAATCGGGACGCACTGCGCCCTGGTCCCTCGTCTACCAGTCCCGCTCGGGCGCGCCGCACGTTCCTTGGCTTGAGCCGGACATCAACGACGCCATTGAGGAACTCGCAGGGCAGGGAATCAAAGGCATTGTGATCGTTCCCTTGGGCTTCGTCTCGGACCACATGGAAGTGGCCTGGGACCTGGACACCGAAGCCATGGAAACGTGCAAGAACCTGGGCATTGCCGCCACGCGCGTGCCGACCCCAGGTACGCACCGCAAATTCGTCTCCGGCCTGGTGGACCTCATTTGCGAACGGACGGTTGCGAACAACATCGCGGATCGCCCGGCGATGACCGGCCTCGGCCCTTGGTACGACATCTGCCGGCCGGGTTGCTGTGCAAACTTCCGCGGCGAGAAGCCAACGATTGCAGGTGCCGACACCACCGTGGGGACAGGGCATGAGGCCTACCCCGCAGGAAAAGGCGCACAATGAGCGTCCGGATAGGCACACGCGCGAGCAAGCTCGCGCTCACGCAGAGCCAGCAAGCCGCGGACCAGCTGGCCGCCGTCGGTGGATTTCCCGTTGAACTGGTGCGCATCAAGACCGAAGGCGATGTCCGGACCGGTTCCTTGTCCCAGATGGGCGGCACCGGAGTATTTGTCGCCGCCCTTCGCGATGCCTTGCTCGCCAACGCATGCGATGTCGCGGTCCATTCGCTGAAGGACCTCCCCACGGGGGCCGCTCCCGGGCTCACGATCGCCGCGACTCCCAAACGGGTCGACGTCCGGGACGTGCTGTGCGCCCGCGATGGCTTGAAGCTGGCAGATCTTCCTTCCGGGGCCAAGGTCGGCACCGGCTCCCCGCGTCGCGCCGCCCAAGTGCGAGCGGCCCGTCCGGACCTGGACGTCGTGGACATCCGCGGCAACGTGGATACCCGCCTGGGCCGCGTTCCCGGCCTCCGGGGGAACATCGACGACGCGCTCGTTCCGGGAAAGAGTGGTGACCTGGACGCCGTCGTCCTCGCCGCTGCGGGGCTGGAGCGGATTGGCCGCTTGGATGCCGTGACCGAGTTCTTCGAAACGGATGTGATGCTCCCGGCTCCCGGGCAGGGATCGCTCGCTCTCGAGTGCCGTACAGCGGATGCTGTGGTGGGAGGCTCCGGCAATTCGGCAGCATCGGGCAGCTTGGCAGCATCGGGTGGTGCCCTCGCACAGGCGCTGGCCGCGTTGGACGACCAGGACACACGCCTGGCCGTCACTGCCGAACGCGCCGTGTTGGCCCGCCTCGAAGCCGGTTGCGCTGCCCCAATCGGGGCCTACGCGTTCCGCAAGGGGAGCATGCTTTACCTGGAAGCAGTCGTGTGCGCCGTGGACGGCACCAGGACTGTGCGTGAGAAGAAGGCCACTGACGGGCTCACGGAAGTGGGCGCCACCTTGCTGGGCATTGAAGTCGCAGAACTCCTGCTCGCCGCGGGCGCCGCCGGGATTGCCGATCTTGGCGCTTCCTGAAGCAGCGGGCAGACAGGACCAACGGGAGACTATGGGACGGCATAGCGCGGTGACGTCGGGCAACGCCCGGGCCCTCCAAGGCGCCCGGGTCCTCGTGACGCGCAGCCCGGACCGTGCAGCCTCCCTGGTCTCCGCGCTGCACGACGCAGGCGCCGAACCCCTGCTTCTGCCGCTGATCGATTTCGAGAGGGCACGGGACCAGCATTCCCTTGAGGTCGCCCTCGATGGCCTCCGCGCAGGGGCCTATAGCTGGCTCGTGGTCAGCAGCATCACCACCGTGCGCGCCTTGAAGGACAAGGCTGCCGAGCTTCGCACTGACCTCAAGGAATTGATTCCGGAATCTGTTCGGATCGCAACCATCGGACCGTCGAGCCGCAGGGTGCTCGAAGCGGAGGGCATCCGCGTGGACCTGGCGCCCGCGGACGTCCAGTCCGCAGCGGGACTGCTTGCCGTGTGGCCCGAGGGTCCGGCAAACGTTCTGTTGCCGCAAGCGGACATCGCCGACGCCACCTTGAGCGCCGGGATCGAGGGCAAGGGCGCGGTGGTCCATGCCGTCACCGCCTATCACACGGTCGATTATCCGGCGGCCCCCCAGCGGCGCCTCACGGCAGCCCTAGCGGCCGCGGACGGCTGGAAGGCCGAAGCCGGGCAACATGCCCTGGAACTAACACCGGCAGATGCCAAAGCCGAGATCTTGCGCGGAGCACTACACGCCGTGGTTGCCGCCTCGCCCAGCGCGGCCCGCCGCATCCACGCCTCGCTGGCACCACTGCGGGATTGCCGCTTCATCGCCATCGGACGTTCGACGGCGGCAGAGGCTGCCGCCCTCGGCATCGCCGTCGCCGCGACCGCCAAGGAACCCACACCAAACGGCATCGTCACCGCCTTGCGGACCGTCTTCGCCACTGAAGGGAACGAAAGTTGAGCTTTCCAAACCACCGCCCACGCCGGCTCCGCACCACACCCGCGATGCGCCGGATGACGGCGGAACATCGCTTGTCCCCGGCGGACCTTATCCTGCCGGCTTTCATCCGCGAGGGACTTAACGAGCCCGCCCCCATCACCTCCATGCCCGGCGTTGTCCAGCACACCACGGATTCGCTGAAGCGCGCAGCCGCAGAAGCGGTGGAGCTGGGCGTCAGCGGCATCATGCTCTTCGGAGTCCCGGCCGTCCGTGACGCCCGGGGCACGGCTTCCCTCGATCCCGAAGGGGTGCTCAACAAGGCCATACGGGATGTCCGAGCGGAGGTCGGCGACGACCTTGTTGTCATGGGCGATGTTTGCCTCGACGAATTCACGGACCACGGCCACTGCGGAGTCCTCGACGCGAACGGCTACGTGGACAACGACGCAACCTTGGAAATCTACGCCCAAATGGCCGTGGCACAAGCCGACGCCGGCGCGCACGTCCTCGGCCCGTCGGGGATGATGGACGGCCAGGTCGCCGTCATTCGCCAAGCCCTGGAGGCGGCAGGCCACCAGAACACCGCGGTCCTGGCCTACGCGGCCAAATACGCATCGGCGTTTTACGGTCCATTCCGCGAAGCTGTGGACTCCCAGCTCAAGGGCGATCGCAGGACATACCAGATGGACGCATCCAACCGGCGTGAAGCAATCGTGGAGGTGGAACTGGACCTCGAAGAAGGCGCCGACATGGTGATGGTCAAGCCGGCCATGAGCTATCTCGACATCCTCGCCGACGTCGCGGCAATGAGTCCCGTTCCCGTCGCCGCGTACCAGATCTCCGGTGAGTACGCCATGATCGAAGCGGCCGCCGCGAACGGCTGGATCGACCGGCGCGGCGCCATCACGGAGTCGGTGCTCGGGATCAAGCGCGCGGGCGCGGACATGGTCCTGAGCTACTGGGCGTCCGAGCTCGCAGGCTGGCTCAAGGAGTCCTGATGGCCGATTCCGCTTCCAGTCCCACGGCCCCGGTCGGTCCAAGGGAGTTGCTGCTTGGGCTGAACACTTTCGGTGACGTCGGCATTGACGCGGACGGCAATCCGAAGCCGCATGGGCAAGTCCTGCGGGAGTTGTTGGCCGAAGCGGAACTGGCGGACGCCGTCGGGCTCCATGCCTTTGGCGTGGGGGAACACCACCGCCGGGACTTCGCTGTGTCGGCTCCCGAAGTGTTCCTGGCGGCGGCAGCGGCGCGGACGAGCCGGATCAGGCTTGGCTCCGCCGTTACGGTCCTGAGTTCCGATGACCCGATTCGGGTCTTCCAGCGTTTTGCCACGGTTGACGCCTTGTCCGACGGGCGCGCGGAAGTGATGCTGGGGCGGGGTTCCTTCGTGGAATCATTCCCGCTCTTCGGCCTTGACCTGGCCGACTACGAGGTCTTGTTCGAGGAAAAGCTTGGGCTCTTCGACAAGGTGCGGGCCCAGAAACCGGTGCATTGGGAAGGACGGACCCGTCCAAATGTGCACGGAATCAGCGTCTTTCCGCAGCTCGAGCACCACCTGCTGCCGGCATGGATCGGCGTCGGCGGCACGCCGGAGTCCGTGCTCCGCTGCGCGCAGTACGGCTATCCGATCATCTTTGCGATCATCGGCGGGGAACCACGCCGCTTTGCGCCGTTGGTTGGCCTGTACCGCGAGGCAATGGCCAAGTACGGGCACTCGATGCAGCAGATCGCCACGCACTCGCCCGGCTATGTCGCCCCGAGCGACGAACAGGCCCGGGAGGAACTCTTTCCGCACTGGTTGGCCCAGCGAAACCGGATTGGCGCTGAACGAGGCTGGGGTCCGGCGGGCCGCGGCGAGTTCGACGCCATGTGCGCGCCGGAGGGTGCCCTCTACGTGGGCTCTCCCGAGACGGTCGCCCGGAAGATCGTGCTGCTCAAGCGGAACCTCGGCGTCGACCGCTTCGACCTCAAGTACAGCAATGGAACCCTGCCCCACGACTCAATGATGCGTTGCATCGAACTCTTCGGCACCCAGGTCGCCCCGCGGGTTGCCGAGCTGCTTGCCGAGGGGCCTGAACAGGCCTGAACGGAAGCGGCCTGAATCACTGAAAGAATGGAAACCATGACTTCACCAACACCCGTCTCCGACCAGCTGTTCGACCGCGCCCGCACCCTCATGCCGGGTGGCGTCAACTCGCCGGTACGCGCCTTCGGTTCCGTGGGCGGCACCCCGAAGTTCATGGTCTCCGCCAAGGGCGCCTACCTTACCGACGCTGATGGTCGCGACTATGTCGACCTCGTGTGCTCCTGGGGTCCTGCCCTTCTGGGCCATGCACACCCCGCGGTGCTTGATGCCGTCCACGCCGCCGTCGATCGCGGGCTCTCCTTCGGCGCCTCGACCCCGGACGAGGCCAACCTTGCCGAGATCGTGAAGGAACGCGTGGCGGCCGTAGAACGCATCCGCATGGTGTCCACGGGAACCGAAGCGACCATGACCGCCGTCCGGCTGGCGCGCGGGTTCACCGGAAGGAACCTCATCGTAAAGTTCGCCGGCTGCTACCACGGCCACCTCGACGGCCTCCTGGCGGCGGCCGGTTCGGGCCTCGCCACGCTGGCGCTCCCGGGTTCGGCCGGCGTCACGGAAGCCGCGGCAGCTGAAACACTCGTCCTGCCATACAACGATCTCGACGCCGTCGAAGCGGCCTTCGCCACCCACGGCAACAACATCGCCGCAGTGATCACCGAGGCAGCTCCCGCCAACATGGGCGTAGTGACTCCCCATGAAGGCTTCAACGCCGGCCTCTCGCGCATCACCCGGGAACATGGTGCGCTGTTGGTCCTGGACGAAGTCCTCACGGGTTTCCGCACGGGCTACGCCGGATACTGGGGGCTCACCGGACGCCAGGAGGGATGGGCCCCAGACCTTTTGACGTTCGGAAAGGTCATCGGCGGCGGAATGCCGACGGCGGCGCTTGGCGGCCGTGCCGACGTCATGGACTATCTCGCGCCTATCGGACCCGTCTACCAAGCCGGTACCCTTTCCGGTAATCCTGTGGCAATGGCGGCTGGCGTCGCCACCTTGACGCATGCGACCCCCGAGGTCTACGACTTCGTGGACGCCCGCTCCCTGGAACTCTCAACCGAGTTGTCATCGGCACTCGATGCAGCCGGCGTTGACCACTCAATCCAGCGGGCCGGAAACCTGTTCTCCGTGGCCTTCGGTACCTCGGCCAACGGCGTCCGGAACTACGCCGACGCGCAGGGGCAGGACGCTTTCCGTTATGCCCCGTTCTTCCACTCCATGCTGGAATCCGGCGTCTACTTGCCGCCATCGGTCTTCGAAGCGTGGTTCCTCTCCGCGGCACACGACGACGCCGCGATGAACCGTATCTTTGACGCGCTTCCGGCAGCGGCGAAGGCGGCGGCTGGAGCGGTCGCCTAGCGATGCGATGGTTCAGCTGCTGAAACCCGGCCGGATGACGGCGGTGGCGCTCGGTGCCCTGATGATCGGGGTCTTCGGCGGCCTCGTGCGCTCCGACGTCCCCCGGGACGGCTCGGGACAGCTCGCTGCCGCTCCCGGGGGTGGTTCCGTGCCATCAAGGCAAGGCCTGAACCCGGCACCCGGTCCGGGTGCCGGGCATTCTCCGACCACGGCGGCGCCGCCGTCACCGTCCACGCCCCAACCCGCTATCCCGGCGCCGACTGCTCCAACGGCACCTCCACGCCCGACGCCGGAGCAACAACTCGCAGCCTTGACCTTGGAACAAAGGGTGGGGCAGCTCTTCATGACGGCAGCCCAGGCCAATGGGTCAGATACTGACGCGGTTGCCGCGCTCCTGGGCAACCATGTAGGCAACATCTACCTGGCCGGGCGAAGCCAAGCGGGCGTCGCAGCCACCGCGGACCTGGTGGCAAAGCTGAAGGCAGCCGCTCCCGCCGCCTCGAACGGCGGCATTCCCGTATTCGTCGCCACAGACCAGGAAGGCGGCAAGGTGCAGGTCCTCAGCGGACCCGGATTCAGCGCCATTCCGGCAGCCTTGGCGCAAGGCGGCTCAAGCCCCGCACAATTGCGCGCTGATGCCCGCACCTGGGGCTCCGAACTGTTGCAAGCCGGAGTCAACGTTGACCTCGCCCCCGTGCTGGACACCGTCCCCGGCCCGGATTTCGCTCCCTCGAACCTGCCAATCGGCGCGTTCCAACGCCAATTCGGCTTCACGCCCGAAGCAGTCTCCGAACACGGGAATGCGATGGCTTCCGGGCTGCGGGACGCGGGAGTCGCACCGGTCGCCAAGCACTTTCCCGGGCTGGGACGCGTGGGTCCCAACACGGATGTCAGCGCCAACGTCCACGACACGGAGACGAGCCGGACAGACCCGTACTTGGCGCCGTTCCATGACGCGATCAAGAGTGGCGTGAGATGGGTCATGCTATCCAGCGCCTACTACGACAGGATCGACCCCGCCAATGTGGCTCCGTTCTCGCCGGTCGTCATGCGCACGATGCTGCGGTCCGAGGCGGGCTTCACCGGAATTATCGTCTCCGATGACCTCTGCAACGCAAAACAGCTGGCAGCGTGGCCGCTCGGAGACCGGGCCACCAAATTCATCGGCGCCGGCGGGACCATGGTGTTGTGCGCAGATCCCGCGAGCGTTGCCGCCATGTATGCGCAAACGCTGCAACGATCCCAGGCGGATCCGGGTTTCCGGCAACAGGTGGATGCCGCTGCCCTGACTGTGCTGAAGGTCAAGGCGGGGAAATAGCGGGAGGCCGGCCGATCGTCGTCGGACACTAAAAAATCCCCGGCTTCCAGCGACATCATCTCCGCGTGCGGAGGCAATTCCGCCGGAAGTCGGGGAATTCCTGGCCTGGGCTTACAGGACGTCCGAGAGGAAGCCCTGCAGGCGATCCGTCTGTGGATCGGTGAAGAGTTGCTCGGGGGCACCCGTTTCGACCACCACGCCGGCATCCATGAACGTTACGGTGTCCGAGACGTTCCTGGAGAAACCCATCTCGTGGGTTACGACGACCATGGTCATGCCGCCCTTGGCGAGATCGGTCATGAGCGCGAGTACGCCCTTCACCAATTCCGGGTCCAGCGCGGAGGTCGCTTCGTCGAAGAACATGACCTCGGGTTGCATGGCAAGCGCACGGGCAATTGCCACTCGCTGCTGCTGTCCACCCGAGAGGTTGGCGGGACGGGCGTCGGCCTTGTGCTTGAGCCCGACGAGATCCAACTGGGTCAGGGCCTCTTCGCGCGCCTGCTCCTTCGACATTCCCCGGAGCTTCCGCAGGGCCAGGGTGATGTTCTCCGCCACGGTCTTATGCGGGAAGAGGTTGAACTGCTGGAAGACCATGCCGATCCGACGGCGCAGCTCGTCCGGATTGTCCTTGAGGACCGAACGGCCGTCGAGCAGGATGTCGCCCTGGTCGGGTTCGATAAGGCGGTTCATGACCCGCAGAAGCGTGGACTTGCCCGAGCCCGAGGGGCCGATGACGGAAGCCGTGGTGCCCTTTTCGACGTGCAGGTCGATGCCGCGCAGGACGTGGTTCGACCCGAAGGACAGATGGATGTTCTTTGCCGTCAGCGTTCCTGAAGCGAACTCGCTCATGCCTGGGCTCCCTTTCCAACGAGGGCGGCTGCCTCGTCCGGTTCCTTCTTTTCCGGCCGGCCTGAGCGCAGGCGGCGGTCGATCCAGTTCACGAAGTGCGTCAGGGGGATGGTCATGGCCAGGTAGAAAATGGCCGCCGCAACGTAGGGCGAAAGATTGCCGCTGTTGGACGCCGCGTCCTTGCCGATCTGGAAGATCTCGCGCTCCGTGGCCACAAGGCCCAGGAGGAAGACCAAGGACGATTCCTTGATGAGCGCGATGAATTGGTTTACCAATGCCGGCAGGACACGCCGCACACCCTGGGGAACGACCACCAGGCGCATGGAAGCGCCGTAGCCGAACCCCAGGGCACGCGTTGCTTCAAGTTGTCCCTTGTCGACGCTCTGGATGCCAGAGCGGAAGATCTCGCCGATGTAGGCGCCCGACATCAGGGAAAGTGCTGCAATGGCCATGGGGTACGGACTCGTGGATCCGGTCATTTGCCGGATGATCGGTCCGAAACCCAAGCCGATCACCAAGATGGTGAGCACCGGAGGAAGGCCGCGCAGGATGTCGGTATAAACGCGTGCGATCCACCGTGCGGCGGCGTTCCGGGAAATCCCCATCAGGGCGAGCGCCATGCCGAGCACGGTACCGATGATGCCCGACGTGACTGCCAAGACGAGAGTGTTTGGCAGACCGACGGCGAACATCTTGGGGATGACTTCGCCTATCGCCTTCCAATCAAGGAAGGTCTCAGAGAGCAGTTTGAGGATATCCATGGAACGCCCGGGTTACTTGGCCGGAATCTGGACGGCCTTGCTGCCCGGCTTCCAGCCCTGCGGGGTCTGCTCTGCCGCTGTGGGGCGGTCCTTGTACCATTCGGCGGTGAGCTTGGTCCACGTGCCGTCGGCGATCACGGCGTCCAGGCCGGAGTTCAACGCGTCGATCAGGGGCTGGTTGTCCTTGTTGACGGCCCAAGCGGTGAAGTTCTGCGTGTTGACGACCTTCTCGGCGATCTTGGTGTTGTCGCCGTCCTTGACCTGGCCCGTCGCCTGCTGGGAGGGCGCGACCCAAGCGTCGATCTGGCCGCCCTTTACGTTGGCGTAGACCGTGTTGTAGTCAGGGAAACGGACCGGCTCCAGCTTGAGGGTGTTGGTGACGTAGTCATCCTGGACCGTGCCCTGGACGACGCCGATGCGAACGCCGGACTTGAGGTCCGCGAAGCCCTTGACCTTCGAGTCGGACTTGGTCACGACAGCCATGTAGCCAAAGTCGTAGCCGTTGGTGAAGCCGACCGTCTCACGACGCTTGTCCGTGGTGGAGATCGAGGAGGAGCCGACGTCGAACTGCTTGTTCTTGACCTGGGACAGCAGCGCGGAGAAGTCGGTCGACGCGAATTCGACCTTGAGGCCGAGCTTCGCGCCGACGGCCCGCAGCAGCTCGTTGTCGTAGCCCGTGAACTTGCCCGAGGGGTCGATGAAGATGTTCGGCGGTGCGTCGGACAAGGTACCGACATGCAGGGTGCCGTCGGTGATGAGGCCGAGCTTGGACTTGTCGATCTTGTCCAGGGGAGTGACGTCCTTGGTGGTGTACTTGTCCAGCGTCTGCTGGTCGCTGCCTTTGAGGGCGTCAGTGGGCGAGGCGCTGCTGGTGCTGGCGGCTCCGCCGCCGCATGCGGCGAGGGAAACGACAAGTGCTGCTGCCACGGGGACGGCAGAGAACCACTTCAGGGCTTTGATTTTCATCAAGCGAATCACTTTCATTGGGGATCACAAGTTCGTGCGGGCGGGCGGGGAACGCAGCCTTAAGGAGCCGTGGGCCGCAATATCAGAACTCGACCCGCCGCACTTAATTATGTCATCAGCCTATTCGACGATGAATCGTTGCCGATGTGACGCGATATAGTCGCGAACCACCGAATTAAATTCGCCGCTTCTTGAATGGTGCCTCATAACCGCGCACCGTTTTGGATTGACTCGGAATCAATGAAGGATGTCCAGCTGCCATTCGTGCAGCCCCTTGCAGTGTGACGTGTGTCCCACTGGATGGACTTGGCTGCCAAGCGATGCTTAAGGCTAGAAGTCCCCGCGGCTCGCATCTTCCGGGGGCAGGACCGGCCAGTCGCCCTCGATGACGGCCGTCGGCTTTGTCCGCCGCAGGTAGTTCTGGAAATCCGCAGCCTGCGCCGCAGCCCAGTCAACCTGCAGGTGGTGCAAGGTGTGGGCGGGCATCTGCAACTTGGGGAACTTGCCGGCCATCGCGTCAAGGACACGGAGCGTGGCCAGGGCGTCCGCCGCGGAGGTATGCGCGTTGTCCAGCACCACCCCGTATTCCTCGCACAACGCGGTCAGTGTCCTCTTTCCCTTGCGGTAACGGTCTACCTGCTTGTTCATCACATACGGATCCAGGACCGGGAAACGGCTCAATTGGGGCACGCCATAGCGGGCGGATTCAGCCGCCAGCACAGTGAAGTCGTAGCTGGCATTGAAGGCGATGACGGGTACGCCGTCATCGAACAATTCCTGCAGAGCGGCGGCGACTTCCCGCGTGACTTCTGCGGCGGGACGGCCTTCGGCCCGTGCCCTTTCCGTGGTGATTCCGTGGACGTCGCTAGCCTCCTGGGGAATCTCGACACCCGGGTCCGCCAGCCATTCGAGTTCCTTGACGAGCCCGCCCTGGTCATCGACCACCGTGACCGACGCCGTGACGATCCTTGCCGAGCGGGAGTTGCGCCCGGTCGTTTCAAGGTCGAAAGCGGCGCGGGGGAGGGTGTTCCAGGAGCTCATGCCTCAACGCTACCGGCGCCCTCCGACAGGAACCGGACCGACACTCCTTCGGCGGCGGATACGCTGGATTCCATGCGTATGGAGTTCGTGACAGCGGTCCTGGCCGTTGTGGATCTCGTACCGGGCGGTGCGGCGGTGTCGTACGGGGATGTCGCCGAGCTGCTCGGCTCCGGCGGTCCGCGGCAGGTTGGCTCTGTCATGAGCCATTACGGGAGCGCCGTGGCATGGTGGCGGGTCTTGCGGGCCAACGGCGAGGCGCCGCCCGGGCATGAAGCCGAGGCCTTGCGACATTATCTGGAGGAAGGCACCGCGCTGCGAGGTGGGTACGAGGAGTTCCTTCGGACCGGGGAGGGCCGCTGGCGGGTTGACTTGGGATTGGCCCGTTGGGTCCCTACGGACGAGGATTTCGACCGGATTGACGTGATCTCCGAGCAACTCGAGCGTCAGCTCCATAAATTGTCGGTGCCCGATGATGAAATGACTTTGTGAGTCGAACAGCAGCAGAAGCACCACCTCAAGCAACTCCACAAGCGATGGAGGTCCGCAGTGGATCGGCCAGGCTGCGCCTTCTGCCGCCGCGCGAGGTTCGCTACGCGGCCCCGGTCCTGTCCGCGGACCAGGAGGTCGTCGTCGGACTCCCGCACGGATCCGGCCCGGTGCTCGTGCCTGGGGCGCCGGGCACGGGCAAGTCGAGGGTGCTGGTGGAAGCTGCCATTCGGCGCGTTGAGCGGGATGCCCTCGACCCCGGCCGGGTCTTGATCCTGGCACCCGGGCGCCACGCGGCATCGGCTTTGCGGGACACCTTCACGGGGCGCCTCGACAGGAGCTTAAGCACGACGCCGGCGCGCACCTGGGCGTCCTATGCTTTCGACGTGATCCGGCGTGCCAAAGCGGAAGGCGCGCTGGCGCTGCAGCGGCCACCGAAATTGCTTTCCGGGCCGGAACAGGACCTCATTATCAAGGAGTTGCTCGACGGGCACAGCAGGCCCGGTTTCGAGCTCCCATGGCCCGCGGACCTTTCGGCGGCATTGCCCACCCGGGGCTTCAGGCAGGAAATCCGGCAACTCTTTGACCGCATCATCGAGTCCGGCCGCACCGCAGAGGACCTCACGGCCCTGGCCTACGAGTGCGGCAGGCCGGACTGGATGGCGGCAGCGCAACTGTATTCGGAATACCGCGACGTCCTGGATTTGCGCATGCCGGAAGCCTTTGACCCTGCAGGGATCATCACCGCCGCACGCCAGATCTTCCAGGATTCCCCGGAGTTCCTGGAGGCCGAGCGGGAGCGGCTCCAACTCATCCTGGTGGACGATATCCAGGAGGCAAACCCCGCCGTGTTCGAGCTCTTGGCGGACATCGCCGAGGACAAGGAAGTTCTCGTAACGTCTTGCCCGGACACCGTGGTGCAGGGGTTCCGGGGCGCCCGTCCGGACCTCGTCGCGGAATTGCCAAGACTCCTCGGCGGAGCTTCGGCCCGGTTCACGGAGCTGCCGCTCCGGTACACGCACCGGCATTCCCCTGAAGTCGCACACGCCTGGATAGGCGTCGCCGCGCGCATCTCGCAGCGAGCAGGGGGGCAAAAGGCGCGCCGGCTGGATCCATTGCCGCCTGCCGATGTTGCCGGCCGGCCAGCCGATGTCGCCGTACCGCCGGTTGCCGGGCGGGTGGAAGCCCACATCCTCCCTTCTCCTGTGCACGAGTTGCGGTACGTTGCCCAACGCATTCTTGAGGCCCGGCTGAGGGGGAACCACGAGTTCGGAGACATCGCGGTCATCGTGCGGAACGGCGGCCAACTGTCGCAATTACAGCGCTATCTCAGCGGCCAGGGAATCCCGGTGCGAGTACCGGTTGCCGACTCAGCCGTTCGCGATGAAGTGGCAGTCAGGCCCCTGCTCGAGGTGTACGGCGTGGTCCTTGACGCCGCCAAGCTGACGCCGGAATCCGCCGTATCGCTTCTCACCTCGCGGATCGGCGGGGCCAGCGCCATTGAGCTCCGCAGGCTGCGTCAATCCCTTCGCCGGGAGGAACTGTTGGGCGGAGGCGGTCGGTCCAGCGATGCCTTGCTGGTTGAAGCGTTGCTGGAGCCGGGAGCCCTGGGTTCCCTGGGAATCGAAGCTGGCTCGGCCAGGCGGGTGGCCCGCATGATCGACGCGGGCCGTGCCGCCGCTGCGGAGGCTGGAGCCAACGCGGAGACGGTCTTGTGGGCTTTGTGGCAGGCTACCGGTTTGGCCTCGCGCTGGACGGAAATGGCGCTCGACGGCGGTCCGGCCGGCGCACGCGCGGACCGGGACCTCGACGCCATGATGGCCTTGTTCCATACCGCCGAGCGCTACGTGGACCAGCTTCCGGGGTCGGGTCCGGAACAGTTCCTCGAATACCTGCTGAACCAGGAGCTTCCCATGGACACGCTCGCGGCCAGGGCGCAGGTCGAGGAAGCCGTGGAGCTCATGACTCCTGCCAGCGCCGCGGGCCGGGAATGGGCTGTGGTTGTTGTCGCTGGACTCCAGGAAGGCGTCTGGCCCAACACCAGGCTCCGTGGAGAACTGCTGGGCAGCACCCTGTTTGCCGATGCCGTCGAACACGGCGTAGAGCATGCATTGCAGCGGGGTCCGCTCAGTAGGCTCCGGGACATCCGCTACGACGAACTTCGCAGCTTCTCGACGGCCGTTTCACGTGCCCGCGAGCTCCTTATCTGCACCGCGGTTTCTTCCGAGGATGAGCAGCAATCGGCGTTCCTCGATTACGTGGCGCCCCTGGAACCGGGACAGTTCACGCGCGAATACACGCCAGTCGACCGTCCCATGACGCTTCGAGCCTTGGTGGCGGAGCTTCGGCAACGCGTGCAGCCAGACGACGACGCGCTGGCTCGTCCCGGCGTGCAGGACGAGGCAGCGGAGGCGGCCCGGGTCTTGGCGCACTTGGCGACGGCGGACCTTCCGGTTCCGGGCGCGCATCCCGACTCCTGGTGGGGTCTGGCGCCCCTGAGCAGCCGGGAGCCAGTGGTTCCGCCGGGAGGCACCGTGTCTGTTTCCCCTTCGAAGGTGGAAACCGTACATAAGTCGCCTTTGGATTGGTTCGTCCAGGCCGCGGGTGGTGAAGCAGCTACCGACTTCGCCCGGAGCCTGGGCACGTTGGTCCACGCGATCGCCCAGGACCTGCCCGACGCCTCGGGCGCCGAATATGTTGCCGAACTCGTTCGCCGCTGGCCCACCCTGGGCATGAAGGACAATTGGGAAGGCCGGCTGGACTTCCAGAGGGCAGAGCAGATGGTGCGCAAGCTTGCCCAATACGTCCTGGCGATGCGGAGCGAAGGCCGAAGCCTGGTGGGGGTGGAGAAAGACTTTGAGGTTCCGTTGCCGGTGGTGAATCTTGACCCTGCGACGGCAACGGACGAGGTGACCCGGAACGCCGTGCTTCGGGGACAAGTCGACCGTCTTGAGATCGACGCCGAGGGCCGGTTGCTCGTCGTCGACCTCAAGACCGGCAAGCGGCAACCCGGCAAGGCGGAGCTGGATAGGCACCCACAACTGGGCGCCTACCAAGCGGCGATTCTGCAGGGCGCCTTCGCGGACGGGGACCCCGCAGTTCCCGGTGGTGCGGTGCTGGCCCAGCTTGGAACGAAGGCCAAAAGCCCGGCCATCCAAACGCAGGAACCCTTGGAACCAGGGGATAACTGGGCGCAGGACCTCGTCAGCGAGGCCGCCGTCCTGATGGCAGGAGCGAGCTTTGAAGCCCGCCACGATCCTTCCAAAGGCGGACATGGAGGCCAAGGCTGCCGGCTTCCGGATGTCTGCCCATTGTGCGCTAGAGGAAAGCAGATCACAGAATGACCATCCAGATCCTTTCAGGCCTCGGTCTCGGGGATGCGGCCGGGAACGTCGAAGGATTGCCCGAACCGCGGTTCTCCCCGGGGGAGCTGGCCGCAATCTTGGGCGAATCGAACAGGCCCACGGAAGAACAAGCAGCCATCATCGCCTCTCCGTTGACGCCGCGACTGGTCATTGCCGGAGCGGGCTCGGGGAAAACGGCGACGATGGCTGATCGGGTCGTGTGGCTTGTGGCCAATGGCTGGGTCCGTCCGGAAGAGATCCTGGGCGTGACCTTCACGCGTAAAGCCGCAGGCGAACTGGCAAGCCGCATTAGGGCAAAGCTGGCTACCCTACAGCGAATCGCGGCGTCGGATAACGGGCAGTTCGGCTTTCCCGAGGGCGTCGCCGGGTCCGATGAACTTGAGCCGAAGGTCTCGACCTACCATTCCTACGCCAGCGGCATCGTTGCGGATTACGGCCTGCGTCTTGGCATCGAACGGGATGTGGTGCTCCTCGGAGCTGCGCAGGCATGGCAGCTCGCGAGCGAGGTCGTGGAAGCCTACGACGGCGACTACGAGCATTTCACGGCCGCGAAGTCGACCCTTGTCAGCGGCGTCATGCAACTCGCGGGCGAGTGTGCCGAGCATTTGCGTGAACCTGCCGAGGTCCGGGGCTGGTTGATGGAGCGCGTCGCCGAATTTTCACAGCTGCCCTACGTTTCCACGGCAAAGAAAAATCCAAGTCAGGCCGCGGGCGAACTCGGAGCGATGCTGCGAACGAGGGCAAGCGTCGCGGACATGGTGGGGCGCTACCAGGAGGCAAAGAGGAACCGCGGAGTCTTGGACTTCGGCGACCTCGTGGCGCTAGCTGCGAAGATCGCCCAGGAGATCCCCTTGGCGGCAGGCACCGAGAGGGCACGCTACAAAGTAGTGCTGTTGGACGAGTTCCAAGACACCTCGCATGCCCAGCTGGTTCTGTTCTCCAGGCTTTTTGGCGGAGGCCACGCGGTTACGGCTGTAGGAGATCCCAACCAATCCATCTACGGATTCAGGGGAGCCTCGGCCGGCCAGCTCTTCCATTTCGTCCAGGAATTCCCTTGCCTCGTCGAGGACGGCAGCGGCAATCAGTCCTTTGCCGTGGCGCCGACGTCATACCTGACGACCGCCTGGCGGAATGGAAGCAACATCCTCACGGCCGCCAATGCCATCGCTGCTCCGCTCAATAGCGCGCCCCCTCAAGGGGCGCCGGCAGGAATGAAGGCCGTCGACAGTTCGGTGGCAGTGCCTCCACTTCAGCCCAGGCCGGGCGCCGTCAACGGCAACGTCGTCCTCGGGCGCTTTGCCACGGATGAGGATGAAGCTGCGGCGATAGCCACCGACGTCCGCCGCTACCGCCGCACTATCTTCGAAAGCTCGGCCGACGCTGTTCCGGCATCCCCGACCATGGCTGTGCTCTGCCGACGCAGGGCACAGATGGAATGCCTGCGGCGGGAGTTCGAAGTCCAGGGAATTCCCTACGAAATCGTGGGCCTTGGAGGCTTGCTGGATACGCCCGAAGTAGTGGATTTGGTGGCCACACTCAGGGTCTTGGCGGATCCCGGCCGTTCCGATTCGCTGATGCGTTTGCTCGCCGGTGCCCGGTGGCGGATCGGGACGGCCGATCTCATGGCGTTCCATGATTGGTCGCGGTATCTTGCGCACCGCCGCGCACACGGCGTTCCCGATCCCGGGGGCATGGACGATAAGCCAGGCGGCGAAGATCCCCTGGAGAGCGTGATCGAGAGTGACATCACGGATGACGCAAGCTTGGTGGAAGCGCTCGACTTCCTCCCGCGGCCGGGTTGGATCTCGGGCCATGGCCGTTCCTTGAGCGGCACCGCCTTGGACCGCCTCCGACGATTGTCCGAAGAACTAAGGGTTCTCAGGGGGTTCATGGGAGACGACCTCACCACCCTGCTCGGGGAAGTGGAACGCGCCATGCTATTGGATGTCGAAGTTGCGGCGAAGCCCGGCATCAGTATCCACCAGGCGCGCCGAAACCTGGACGCCTTCCACGACGCTGCCGCAAGCTTCCTGCGCACCTCCCAACGCGTTGACCTCCTCGCCTTCCTTGGCTGGCTCGAAGCGGCCGCCGCAGAGGAAGGAGGCCTGGACATGGCAGATGCCGAGGTGAATCGCGAGGCAGTCCAATTGCTCACGGTTCATGCATCCAAGGGGCTGGAATGGGACGTCGTCTTTGTCCCCGGGCTCAACGCAGGGGCCTTCCCCAGCAGCCGGGACTCCCGTTGGAGCAGCGGTTGCGCGGCGCTTCCATGGCCCCTCCGGGGCGACCATGCCGACCTTCCGCAGTGGGACGTGGACCACCCGGACCAGAAAGGCTGGCTGGACGCCGAGAAAAACTTCAAATCCGAGGTCCAGCATCACGGGGAGGCGGAAGAAAGGCGACTCGCGTACGTCGCGTACACTCGTGCGAAATTCGTCTTATGGGCTTCAAGCGCAGCCTGGAATGGTTCCCGCGCTGGAATCGCCGAGATTTCTCCGTTCCTGGCTGAGCTGGCGGTCCTCACGGAAGAAACGAACGACGGCGACTGCACTGGTCCTGCCGCATCCATCCATCCGCAGTCCCTGAGCGAAGACGCCCTGCCGATCGAGAGCCCCTTGACGGCTCGAACGGAGGTGGCAACCTTCCCCTACGATCCCCTGGAAGGTCCCAGCGACCCCCGTACGGGTCAGCGGTTGCGGGTGGTACCGGGCCGACGCCTTGCCATGGAGGCCGCGGCCGTCCGCGTCAGGGAAGCCATTGAAGGCCTCGGCCCCGATTCGGTGCTGGTACGCGCTCGTTCCGGCGGGGAACGGCCGGGTGATTTGCCGGCGTTGCGGGGGGCCGCCGCCGGCTGGGCTGAGGAAGCCGAATTGCTGTTGGAGCGTCAATTGCGGAGGAAACCGGTCCAGGACGTCCACCTTCCGGGTCATATCTCGGCGTCCATGTTCGTCGACCTTGGGGATGATCCTGCCGCGGTTTTGGCCCAACTCCGACGACCCGTGCCCCGTCAGCCGGGAATTTCGGCGCGCAAAGGCACGGCCTTCCATTCATGGGTCGAGGAATATTTCGGGACGACGGGAATGCTGGATCTCGACGAAGCGCCGGGCTCGGATTCCCACATTGACGAAGCTTATGGCCTCGATGAAATGGTCGGGACTTTCAAGAATTCCGAATGGTCGCACCGCGCGCCGGCCTTTGTCGAGGTTCCCGTCGAGACGCGCATCGGAGACGTCGTGGTGCGTGGCCGGATCGATGCCGTGTTCCAAGGAAAGGATGGCATCTGGGAGTTAGTTGACTGGAAGACGGGCAAGCGCCCAGCCGGTAGGCAGCTCAAGACCCGTGCTGTCCAGCTCGCCGTCTACCGCCTGGCTTGGGCCCGGCTTACGGGTGTGCCTGTGCAACAGGTCAGTGCCGCCTTCTACTACGTCGCGGATGACGCCGTAGTCCGGCCACACGACCTCGGCACAGCGGAGGAGCTCGAGGAGATCATCGCGAAGGCGCTCCGAACGAGCTGAACGGCATGCAAAACGGGAAGCCTAGCGGTCCTTGGCATCCTGCAGCGGCGATTCATTCACCACGGGGAGTTTCACCATGGGAAGTGCCGTCGTCGAAGTGTCGTCCATCTGCGGCGTCGACTCGCTCGGCGTTTGCACTGCCGTCTCCTGCCCCTTATCGTCAGTGTCCGGCGCCACGTTCTGGGCTTTCGCCGGTGTTTCGGGAATTGCATCAGCCAGGGGCACCACCGTTACTGGAGCGGTGGCGGCCTCCGCCTGGCTGTTTTGGTCATCGATGCCGTTTTGGTCATCGTGGGCGTGCCGGTCATCGACGGGAATCGCGGTGACGCTCACGGCCTTTTCAGCGTGCGCCGCCTTTTCAGCGTGCGCCGCCTTTTCAGCGGCAGCCTGCTCGGCCGCTTCGGCCGCTGCATGCGCGGCCTCTTCGGCAGCTTGCGCAGCGTTTTGCGCCTCGATGTCGTCGGCGAGGGACTTGAGCATGGATTCGGCCTCTGCTGTCATTTCGGCGTGCCCGGCCGCCATGGCCTTGACGAGGTATTGGGCCAGGGCAAATTCGGCGAGGAGCGCCGATCGCCGCAGGAGGTGGCTGTCGGGGGTATCGCGGCGCGCCGCAGTGTAGTGCCGGAGAACTGAGCCGACGAAGTTCTGTTCATTCGATGCCACGAGCCATGCCAGGTCATCAGCGGGGTCGCCGATCCGGAGGTCGGTCCAGCCTGTCAGCGCTGTCACGCTGTTGCCGTCGATCAGCAGGTTGTCTTCGTGGAGGTCCCCGTGGACCACGCATGGGTTGAAACGCCACAAGGCCACGTCCTCAAGCGCGTGCTCCCAGCGGCGGAGCAGCGCCGGCGGGATTTTCCCGGTGGTCGCGGCTTGGTCCAGCTCGTTCAACTTGCGTTGACGGAACTCATTCGCGGTGTAGCTGGGCAGGTCCGCGTTGTTGACGATCGACTGGGGGAGGTCATGGACGGCGGCAAGGGCTGCGCCAATTTCCTTGGCCAGGGTGTCGTCGCAGGCCGATAGTTCCTCGATGCTCCGGGTGGATCCCGCAAGGTGGGCGTACACGAATGTGCTGAGGTCGCCTTGGCGGACCGTTCCGGCCACGGTTGGCATCAGGAACGGCAGCTCTGCGCGGATTCCCGGTGCGAAAGCCCGCAGGATCATGAATTCCGTCTCAAGCCGCGCGCTGGCCTCCGGATGGCGGGGTGAGCGGACGCGCCAACGTTTACCTTCGGAGTCCAGTAGAAGCGCCGAATCGAAATCGGCGGCGTCGTCCGGGGAAGAGGCGGCGGCCGTCGGCGTCAGGCCGGGCACCGCCGCAGTTGCTATGGCGGCCAGTTCGAACGGTGTTCTTCTCACGTGTTCCACGGTAGATTGGCTGGCGCCCATGGAAGTGATGTGGTGCGGCGAGTCTCCAGATCCGCGGGAAAACAGCCTCGGGGGAGGTGGTGCGGCAGCTGTCGAAATGTTATTTGTCGGTGCGAATCAGTACGGTAGGTACATGAGCTTCACCGAGTTCCGGGCACCGGCAAACCACCTGATAGATACCGTTCTTCCGGTACGCCCTGCCGTAGTTGACCGTGGCTCGGCCGAACGCCTGAAGCCGGGCATGCTTGCGGAGTTGATCGCCTCCGGCTCGGCGAAGGGCATGGTGATGTCGCAACGCCAGGCGTTCGTTGTGGGTGACGAGTTGTGGATGGGCGATGCCGCATCGCTCGTGGATTCGCTCCGCTCGGATCAGGCGACCGTGATGGCCATCTATCTCGGCCAGACCCTGGCTCCTTCCTCGGTACCGGAACAGACACCCGTTGTCCTGTTTGTCACTGACATTCCCGCCACGCCAGGCACTTCCGGCCTTCCAGCCGAAGGCTCCTGGTCTGGATTCCGTGAGGTTGCCGGGCGTCTCGACGCCACCAGTACGGCATTGTTTGTCGAGGCCAGCGCCATTTCCAACTGGCATTCGACCCACACCCACTGCCCGCAATGCGGAACTCCCACCCGCATCGAGGCAGCCGGCTGGGTTCGCCGGTGTCCGCGGGATAACTCGGAGCATTATCCCCGGACGGATCCCGCGATCATCGTGACCGTCGTCGGACCCGACGGCCGGGTGCTCCTGGGCGGCGGAGGTCCCGTAGAGGCCAAGAACTACTCGACGCTGGCCGGTTTCGTTGAACCAGGAGAATCCCTGGAGCAGGCGGTGGTGCGGGAAATATGGGAAGAGGTAGGCGTGCGCGTCACTGCGTGCCAGTACCTGGGCTCCCAATCGTGGCCTTTCCCGGCCTCGCTGATGCTCGGTTTCACCGCGAAGACGGACGACGTCGAAGCGCGGCCCGACGGCGTGGAGGTCACCCGCGCGCGTTGGTTCAGTCGCGAGGAACTCCAGGCCGCGGTGCTCGACGGCGAGATCACCATCTCCACAAGGCTCTCGATTGCGCGTTCACTGATTGAGCACTGGTATGGCGGCGTCATCGAGGACCTGCAGCAGTGACCGAAGCAATGGCGGGCGAGGCCGCCCTGTCGGGGAGCCAGTCCCTCGAAGATCGCATCCTTGGCGGCCTCGACGCCGAGCAGAGGGAAGTCGCGAGCAACCTTACCGGGCCCATGTGCGTCCTGGCCGGCGCGGGCACCGGAAAGACCCGGGCCATTACGCGCCGCATTGCCTATGGCGTCCATTCCGGTGTCTACAGCCCTCAGCGTTTGTTGGCCGTCACTTTCACTTCCCGCGCCGCTGCCGAGATGCGCAGCCGCTTGCGGGACCTCGGCGTCGGGAACGTCCAGGCCCGTACCTTCCACGCGGCCGCGCTGAGGCAATTACAGTTCTTTTGGCCGCAGGCGATCGGCGGCGTGCTGCCAAACCTGTTGGACCACAAGGCGAACATGATCGCCGAAGCCGCCCGGCGCTTGCGGCTCAGTACCGATCGCGCCTCGATTCGCGACCTCGCGGCCGAGATCGAATGGGCGAAGGTGTCCATGCTTACCCCGGCGAATTACCTGGAGAATGCGCAGGGCCGGGGAGCACCCGGGGGCTTCGACCTCACCGCGGTCGCGCGGGTCTTCCAGTCTTACGAGGACGTAAAGACAGACCGCAACGTGGTCGATTTTGAGGATGTCCTCCTCATCACCGTGGGCATCCTGCAGGAAGATCCGAAAGTGGCGGCTACGGTCCGGGAACAGTACCGGCATTTCGTGGTGGACGAATACCAGGACGTGTCTCCACTGCAACAGAGGCTGCTGGAGTTGTGGCTTGGCGGTCGCGATGAACTTTGCGTAGTCGGTGACGCCAGCCAGACCATCTACTCCTTCACTGGAGCCTCCCCGAAACACCTGCTTGGCTTCAAGGGACAGTTCCCTTCAGCGACGGTCGTCAAATTGGTAAGGGACTACCGCTCCACGCCGCAAGTGGTGAAGCTGGCAAACGAACTCCTCCGGTCCCGCCGGAGCGGCGGAGCTGCGGCGGACGCCGCCTGGGCAAACCCGCTTCAGCTTGTGGCCCAGCGGCCGGCGGGACCGGAACCCAGGTTCACGGAATGCCCTGACGACGAAGCAGAGGCGGCAGTCGTTGCGGGCCGGATCCAGGAGCTGCTCGACGCCGGCGTCAAGGCAAGCGAAATTGCGGTGCTGTTCCGGACGAACGGGCAATCCGAAGCCTACGAGCAAGCCCTCGCGTCAGCTGGAATCGGCTATCAGTTGCGTGGCGGGGAGCGATTCTTCGCCCGCAAGGAAGTCCGTGATGCCATTCTCCAATTGCGTGCCGCCACCCGTGCCGTGGCCGAGGAATCCGGCAAGGAACAACTCGGCCAGTTGGTCCGGGATATTCTGGCCTCTCTCGGCTACACCGATACTGCACCGCACAACGGGGGTGCGTTGCGGGAACGCTGGGAGTCCCTCGCAGCACTCGTTGCCTTGGCGGACGAGCTATGCGCCACCCGCGGCCCCGAGTTCTCCCTGGCGGACTTCGTCAACGAGCTGCAGGAGCGGTCGATCTCCCAGTTCGCCCCCACCGTCCAAGGAGTCACCCTCGCCTCGTTCCATGCAGCGAAAGGCCTCGAATGGGATGCTGTGTTCCTGGTTGGCCTGAGCGAAGGCCTGATGCCAATTTCCTTCGCCGATACGCCCGAGACCGTGGACGAGGAACGCCGCCTGCTCTATGTCGGGATCACCCGCTCCCGGGAACACTTGACCTTGTCCTGGTCTACGGCGCGAACGCCGGGCGGCCGCGCCAATCGCAAGCCTTCCCGTTTCCTCGACGGGCTCCGCCCCGACTCGGTGGCCGGCGCCAGCGCCCGGAGCCGTGCTGTACCACGCCGCAAGGCGACCGCACCGGCGTCGTGCAGGGTCTGTGGAACCATGCTCGCCACGGGCGCTGAACGCAAAGTGGGGCGGTGCGCCCAATGCCCGCCGAGCTATGAGGAACAGACCTTCGAGGCCTTGCGGCAATGGCGCAAGGACGAGGCCCAATCCAATGACGTGCCCGCATATGTTGTGTTCACAGACGCTACCCTGACAGCTATTGCCGAAGCCCGGCCTGCTTCGCTCGAGGAGCTTTCGAAGCTCGCGGGAGTGGGGCCCTCGAAGTTGGAAAAGTACGGCGAAGCCGTGCTGGCAGTCCTCGTCGAGAACGGTTCCGCCTAGTGGCCCGGGGGATCGGCCGGACTGCCGCCCCGTTGACGACCCACGACGGCGCTCCCGTCGTGGTGCGCCGCTCTGCGCGACGACGCCGCACTGTGGCGGCTTTCTGGGAAGACGGAAACGCGGTGGTCGCCATTCCGGCACATTTCACCCAGGCCCAGGAGAGCGAATGGGTACGGCGCATGCTGGACAAGCTGAAACGGCAAGGGGAGAAGCGAGCCGCGGGGACCGGCAAGAGCCGCACTGCCAGTGACACGGCCCTTGCCAACCATGCGGCCGTCCTGTCCGCGAAGTACCTGCGCGGGCGGGCGGTCCCGACGTCGGTGCGCTGGGTCAGTAACCAGAAGTCACGGTGGGGGTCTGCCACCCCGGCCGACGGCACCATCAGGCTTTCGGACAAGCTCAAGCCGATGCCCCAGTGGGTGGTCGACTATGTGCTGCTGCATGAGTTAGCCCATCTGCTCGTCGCAGGTCATAGCGCAACGTTCTGGCGATTGTTGGAGGCGTACCCCGAGACGCAGCGCGCGAAGGCATTCCTGGAGGGCGTTGCGTTCGCGACCTCGCGGGGACTGGGCCCTGCTGAGGCAGCTGGCGCGGACGGGGATGGTCCGGATGAGGCTGGCGCCGACGAAGATCGTCCCGACGAAGTCGACTAGGCCTTAGGTTCTTCGGGAGGGGTGCCGCCAGGTGCGTCACCGGGGGCATCGCCATCCTCGGATGCAGGCTCGCCGGAGCTTGGGTGGCCCGTGCCTTCCGCCTCCGCAGGGTTGGCCGGGGTGTCGTAGCCGCCCTCGAGGAGCTTCTGGAGGGCGTCGTCCACTTCCGTATCGCTGGCTTCGGCCAAGCGGCGGCGTTCGCTAAAGCTCTTGGGATCGTCGAGGTCCTGGGCCGTGGGAAGCAGGTCTGGGTGCTGCCAGATGGCGTCGCGCCCTGCAATTCCGCGTTCGGCCTTCAAGGCGGCCCACAGTGTCGACGCTTCGCGGAGCCGACGTGGCCGCAGCTCTAGTCCAACCAGCGAAGAGAACGCATGTTCCGCGGGTCCGCCTGTGGCGCGACGGCGCCGGACCGTTTCCCGAAGGGCGACGGCGGATGGCAACACATTCTCCGTGGCTGCGGCGGTGAGTTCGTCAACCCAGCCTTCAACGAGGGCCAGGGCGGTTTCCAGCTTCTCGAGGGCGGCGGACTGCTCAGGGGTCCGCTCGGGGGTAAAGACGCCTTGGGACAGGGCTGCCTGGATGCCCTCTGGATTGCTCGGGTCCAGATCCCGGGCAAGGTCCTCGATCCGGGACATGTCGATGTGGATGCCGCGGGCATAGGCCTCGATGGCCCCGAGCAGGTGGCCCCGAAGCCAAGGAACCTGCACAAACAGGCGCGCATGGGCGGCTTCGCGGACGGCGAGGAACAATCGGACGTCGTTCTCGGGGATGCTCAGGCCTTCCCCGAACTTGGCCACGTTGGCGGGCAACAGGGCCATTTCCAGATCGGCAAGGGGTACACCGATGTCGGTGGAACTGACCACTTCCGCGGACAGGGCGCCGATCGCCTGGCCCAACTGCATACCGAAGATTGCGCCGCCCATATTTTGCAACATGGACGAAGCACCACCCATCATGGACTTCATTTCCTCAGGCATTTGCTGGCTCAGGGCGTCCGAGAGGGCGTTGGCGATGCTGTTGGCCACGGGTTCCGTGAGGCGCTTCCATGTCGCCAAGGTGGCTTCCACCCATTCGGCACGGGACCAGCCGCGGCCGATCAATCCGGTGGCCGGAAGATCGGTGACGGGGTCCAACCAGATCTCTGCCAGCCGCAGTGCTTCGTCCACCTCGCGGGCTTGCACGGAGCTGACCGAGGGGTCGGTTCCGGAGGCGGCGACGCGGCGGGCATTGTCGTGCGCGAGCTGCCAATTGACCGGGCCCTCCGACGTGGAGCTCATCATGGCCTGCACCTGTGCAAACATTTGTTGCAGCATGTTGGGGTCGTTCGGCAGTCCTGCTGCCTTCGCCAGTTCTGCGGGATCGATATTGCCCATGCCCTGGCCGCCCATCAGGTTCTTCAGCATTTCCGCAAGCGGATCCTGGGGCGAATCGTCCCCGTTGGAGGGTGTATTGGGGTTGGAGGTCATGGCGCCGCCGATCGTCGGTGTGACTGGTGATCACTTTCAAGGTACCGCGCTGCCACGGGGCTGTCTGCCTGAGGGACGAGGCGTTCGCTCTAGGCAAAGCACGACTGGAGGGCACCGCATCGTAGGGTGGAACGTTGGTATGTTTGCCGGCCGAACTGTCGAGACGGCCGAAACGGTAGCGTTGGGCATGAAGTTCCCCTGCGCGGAGAGGTCTTCCATTGACTACTTTGCCGAACCCCGGAGAAGCCCGGGAATCCGGACAACCTCTCGACCCCCATGCGGAGGACGCGCCGGGCCGTGATCCCGAACCGCTCACCATGCCTTCGAAGCGGCGCGACGGGCGGTACTTTGCAATGCTGGTGTCCGGCGCGCTGACCCTCGTACTGGGGATCGCCGCGGCATCCCTGCCCGTCCCGTACGTGGTGGAGTCGCCCGGCCCCACCTTCAATACTTTGGGCATTGACCACAACACGCCGGTCATCAGCATTAGCGGACATCAGTCCTTCCCCGCCAAGGGAAACCTCGACCTGACCACGGTCTATATCAACGGCGGTCCCAATGGCCCCGTGAGCATTTTCGAAGCCTTCCAAGCCTGGCTGGACAGCTCCAAAGCCGTTTACCCCGAAGACACGATTTATCCGAAGGGCGTGACGAAGCAGCAATCCGAACAGGAGAGCGCCCTGGCCATGACCACCTCTCAGGAGAATGCGGTGGCTTCGGCACTGAACGAGGAAAACATCCCGTTCGGACAGAAGCTACAGGTGGCAGGCTTGTCCGATCCTTCTGCATCCAAGGGGAAACTGCAGGAAGGCGATGTCTTCACGTCGATCAACGGCAAGCCCATCACGTCCCTGAACGTCATCCAATCGGCACTGACCGACGGCGCCGGAGCCCCGGCCGCCGTCGTCGTCGACCGCAACGGCAAATCGGTGACCGTGAACATCACGCCGACGAAGAACGCAAGTGGCAAGTACATCCTTGGCGTCCTCTTGAAGTACAAGTTCACCTTCCCGTTCGACGTCAAGATTTCCCTGGACCAGGTGGGCGGACCGAGTGCGGGAATGATGTTCGCTTTGGGGATCATCGACAGCATCACACCCGGCGACCTGACGGGCGGCAAACATGTGGCGGGTACCGGCACCATTTCGCCCGACGGCGCCGTCGGACCCATCGGTGGCATCGCCCAGAAAATGCGCGGGGCCCGTAACGGCGGCGCCACGATGTTCCTCGCGCCGGCCGCGAACTGCGACGAAGTCGTTGGGCATGTTCCGAATGGCTTGCAGGTAGTCAAAGTCGAGACGCTCGCTGATGCGAAGTCCGCCGTCGAACGACTCGCATCCGGGCAGGACACGGGCAGCCTCCCGACGTGCTCCAACAACTAGACTGACGGTGGAACTTAGCTCCACCGCCACTCGTGGCACATATGACGGCCCTTCACCATCAGCACCAGGTACCCGGGCCGATGAACATGCGCACTGCCGACCGTAACTGACGACCAGCGATGAGGTACCGAGTTTGTCCCGTCCAGCCAGCACCAGCCCGCCCGGAAGAAAACCGCTGAGACGGGGTGCCTTGACGCCTACCCTGATCGTCGTGGCGGTCGTCGTGGTGGGGTTCATCTTCTTCGCCAACGTGTGGACCGACGTCCTGTGGTACCAGCAGTTGGGCTTCTTCGAAGTCTATTTCCGGGAGAACCTTGCCCGGATCCTGATCTTCGTGGCGGGCTTCGCGTTGATGTTCCTCGCGGTCTTCTATGCCATCCGCGTCGCCTACCATGCCCGGCCCGTCTACGCCCCGGACGCCGAAGCCAGGGACACGATGAACCGTTACCAGGTGCAGCTCGAACCGGTACGCCGCGTCGTGATGGTGGGCGTCCCCATCCTCTTTGGGCTGTTCGCCGGCAGTGCTGCCGCGAGCCAATGGCAGAAGGTGCTGCTGTTCTTCAACCAGTCGCCCTTCGGCCAAAGCGACCCGCAGTTCGGCCTCGACCTCAGCTTCTACCTCATGGCCCTGCCGTTCCTCGGCTTTGTCACGGGATTCCTGATGAGCGTTGTGGTGATTGCCGGCATCGCGGGGATCCTCACGCACTACCTGTACGGGAGCATCCGTTTGATGGAGCGTGGAATCTTCACGAGCCGCGCCGCGCAAATCCACCTCGCTGTCACCGCCGCGATTTTCCTCCTGCTCCTCGGAGCCAACTTCTGGCTGGACGTATACGGCACTGTCCAGGACAACAGCGGGCACTGGGCCGGCGCCTTGTACACCGATGTCAGCGCAGTGATTCCAACGAAGACCATCCTGGCAGTGGCTGCGGGCCTGGTGGCGATCCTGTTCATCGTGGCCGCGGTGATCGGACGCTGGCGCCTGCCTGTCATCGGTACCGCCATGCTGATCATCACCTCGATCCTGGCCGGCGGCGTTTACCCGTGGGTCATCCAGCAGTTCCAGGTCCGTCCATCCGAGCAGACGCTTGAAAACAAGTACATCGAACGCAATATCGCGATGACGCGCTCCGCCTATGGCTTGGACAACATCAAAGTTTCCCCCTACAACGCCACG
The DNA here is from genome assembly GCA_041360635.1 of bacterium RCC_150. GTDB lineage: Bacteria > Actinomycetota > Actinomycetes > Actinomycetales > Micrococcaceae > Arthrobacter. The sequence continues at coordinate 196,443 of JBFUPP010000004.1, forward strand.
ACCGACGCGAAGAGCGGAGCGCTCGCCAAGGATGCGCAGACGGCCGCCAACATCCGTTTGCTTGACCCGAACCTCGTCTCCTCGGCCTTCTCCCAGCTGGAGCAGTACCGGCCTTATTACCAGTTTCCGAAGTCGCTGAACGTTGACCGGTACACGGTGGACGGCAAGACGCAGGACACCGTGATCGCCGTCAGGGAACTGAACCAGGACGGCTTGAACGCCAGCCAGCAGACGTGGGTGAACAGGCACATCGTCTACACCCATGGTTATGGGGTCGTGGCGGCAAAGGGCAATACCTTTACCTCGGATGGCAAACCCGATTTCCTCCTGTCCGGCATTCCATCCATGGGTACCCTCGGAAGCGACACCACGTACCAGCCGCGGATCTACTTCGGCGAGGATTCGCCGGACTACTCGGTGGTTGGCGGACCCGAGGGCGGCCCTCACCGTGAGCAGGACCGTCCGGCGGGCAAGGACAGCTCCACCGAAACGCAGTACACGTTCACTGGAAACGGCGGCCCCAACGTAGGCAACTGGTTCAACCGACTCCTCTATTCGATCAAGTTCCAGTCCTCGGACCTGATGCTTTCGGACGGCGTCAACGAGAAGTCCCAGATCCTGTACGACCGGACTCCCCGTGAGCGCGTGGAAAAGGTTGCCCCTTACCTGACGGTGGACGGAAGCGCCTACCCTGCTGTGGTCGATGGCAGGGTGAAGTGGATAGTCGACGGTTACACGACCAGCCAGTACTACCCGTACTCCCAGCAGCAGCAGTTGCAAAACGCCACGGCCGACTCCCAGACAAGTGCCGGTCGCACGGCGGTCCTGCCGAACAGCACGGTCAATTACATCCGGAACTCGGTCAAGGCCACCGTTGACGCGTATGACGGCTCCGTGACGTTGTACGCGTGGGATGACCAGGATCCCCTCTTGAAGTCATGGCAGAAGATTTTCCCAAGCACCATCAAGCCGTACTCGGAAATGTCCGGCCAGCTGATGAGCCACGTGCGCTACCCGGAAGACCTCTTCAAGGTCCAGCGCGAGCTCCTCGGCCGCTACCACGTCACCAACGCTGACAGCTTCTACCAGAACAACGACGCTTGGAGCGTGCCGAACGATCCGACGGTGACGGACGCGGTCAAGCAGCCGCCGTTCTATATGTCCCTGCAGATGCCTGACCAAAGCAAGCCGGCCTTCCAGCTGACGTCTTCCTTCATTCCGCAGGTGGTCAACGGCGCGGCCCGGAACATCCTTTACGGGTTCCTTGCAGCGGATTCCGACGCGGGTGGCCAAAAGGGCGTGAAAGCGGATTCCTATGGGCAATTACGCTTGCTGCAATTGCCCACCGACACACAGGTTCCCGGACCCGGGCAGGCCCAAAACAAGTTCAACTCCGATCCTGAAGTGTCGCGTGAACTCAACCTGTTGCGGCAAGGTGCCTCGGACGTGCTCAATGGCAACCTCCTGACACTACCGGTGGGCGGCGGCCTGCTGTATGTGCAGCCTGTGTACCTCAAGTCGACCGGCGAGACCTCCTATCCGACGCTCCAGCGCGTCCTGGTTGCCTTCGGTGACAAGGTTGGCTTCGCTCCGACGCTCGACGCCGCCCTGAAGATATTGTTCGGCGGGAACTCCGGGGCCTCTGCCGGGGACTCGGCCAACAATGGGCAGACGCCTCCGACGCCGGGAGGAACCACGCCGCCCGCCACGGCCGACGCCCAAGCACAGCTGAAGGCCGCGCTGGACCAAGCCAACAAGGCGATCCAGGACGGCCAGGCAGCCTTGGCGAAGGGTGACTTTGCCGGATACGGAACCCAGCAGGGCATCCTGAACTCCGCAATCCAAAAGGCGCTCGACGCCGAATCGCGGCTTGGTGTTGCACCGGCACCTTCCGCCACCCCCACCCCGTCAGCGAGCCCGACGCCGTCGCCCGGCAAGTAGGCACCTTTCGGCCGCCGGTTACGGGCGGCGGCCGGTCGTTGATGGCGGCGCCGTCAGGGTAGACCGGGCCAGCCCACACCAGGGTTGGCCCGGTCTGCTCTGCATATACGGTGATAAGCGGGGCATTGCCTGAGGAGTAGGAGACATAGCTCACGTTGTTTGGATTTGGCCTGACATTCACCTGCAGGTAAAGTAGTTCTTGCGACGCGGGGTGGAGCAGTTCGGTAGCTCGCTGGGCTCATAACCCAGAGGTCACAGGTTCAAATCCTGTCCCCGCAACCAAGAATTTGATGCTTGCTTTGTACGTAGGCAGAGAATGCAAAGGTCCGCCCGAAAGGGCGGGCCTTTTTGCTTCCTGGCGGCTTCTTCCGGGCTTCGATCAAAGCATGGCTTCCCTGGCAAGCCTTGTTTAACAAGTACGCTTATGATTTCCTGCTTGGGAGTCTTGCAGCAGGCTCGTGAACTCCATTGCAAGGGGCGCCGGATGGAAAATCCGCCATCTTTGTCAGTGTTCAAAACCGAATCCGAGCCAGTCGAGGTCCGGGATGTGGACCTCGGCGGAGGCCAGTTACACCGCGCATTCGAAAGTCCGCTGGTCCTGCAGCACCTCGACCTCGCCGAAATGCTCGCGGCACGTTTTGCCAATGGCGGCAGGGAGCGTGCCGACCTCAAGCAGGTCGCCTACCTTGGGCTGGTAAAGGCTGCCAGGACCTTTGACCCTGGCAGGGGATGTGCCTTTGTCGCTTACGCGATTCCGACGATCCGCGGCGAACTGAAGCGCTACTTGCGGGACCATTGCTGGATGATCCGGCCTCCCCGGCACGTTCAGGACACGCACATAGTCCTCAACAGGGTCGAGAACGAACTGAGCCAGCGGTTCGGACGGGCGCCAACGGACGCGGAGGCGGCCGAGGAGATGGCCGTTTCTGTGACGGAAGTCCGGGAGGCCCGCGTCGCAAGCATGAGCATGCATCCGGAGACCCTCGATGGAACGGACCCGCATTTTCCTCAGGCCCGCACCGCGATGACGGCCCACGATGGCGGCATTGAGCAATTGGAAGACATGCTGTGCCTACGCCAGGCGCTCGAAACCCTAGACCCCTCGGATCGGGATCTCCTCTACCGCCGCTTTTACCTCGAGGAGACACAGGTGGAGTTGGGACGCAGCCTCGGCGTTTCCCAAATGCAGGTTTCCCGCCGGCTAGCGAAGATTCTGGTACAACTGCAACGTGTGCTGGTGGAAGGATCCTTGAAGGAACCCACGGTCACGGCACCCCAAATACCGCAAGCGCGGACACCACGTCCCCCGGCTGCAACGCGGCTAACGCGGGTAACGAGGGGGCAGGGGCCTGTGCGAAAAGGTCCACGCGCCCAAGGTCGGCTCTCGCCAGCACGTGGGGCGTTCCTGGAGGCGGTCCCCGTCTTCCTCCGGACGCCGGAGGGGACAACACTACGGATAGGCGGCCCTTCGCGGATGCCACGTGGGCTGCGCCCGTATTTGCCGTAACCAGACCGCGCTGTCCGGCCTCCCGGACCATCGAACGAAAGAAATTGCGGTGAACCGGTTTATTCCCTACGCTTCCGGGGAACTAGAAAGATATGGAAGCCGCGATCACTACTCCGGTCCGCGCCATACTTTTCGACAGGGACGGCACGCTGGTAGAGGACGTACCGTACAACTCCGACCCTGCGATGGTCCGGCCAATGAAGGGCGCCAAGAGTGCCCTCCAACTCGTTCGCGCGTCAGGCGTCGCAACGGGGGTCGTCAGCAACCAGTCCGGGGTCGGGCGCGGGATACTTAGCCAAGACGAACTTGATCGGGTCAACGCACGCGTAGATGCACTCCTCGGCCCGTTCGATGTCTGGGAGATCTGCCCGCATGCCCCCGAAGACGGCTGCGATTGCCGGAAACCTGCGCCGGGCATGATCCGCAGTGCATGCCGGAAACTGGGGGTCGCCTGCTCCGAGGTCGTGTACATCGGCGATATCGGCAGCGATGTCGAAGCTGCTGGATCCGCGGGGGCGAGGAGCGTGCTGGTACCGACGCCCGTGACCCGAAGCGAGGAGGTCCAAGCAGCCCCCGTGGTGGCCGAGGACCTTCTTCAAGCGGTTCAACTGGTGCTGGGGCAGGCATCGTGAGCCCGGTACTCGTGGCGCGCCTTGACGGTGCCGGAGACGTCCTGTTGGCAGGACCAGCCGTGCGCGCCGTCGCGAACGGCAGGCGCGCGAGTAGCGGCACGGATCTTGGTTCCGCCCGGCGTCCCGATCAACTCTTGTTCCTTTGCGGACCCCAAGGCCAGGCGGCAGCCTCCATGCTGCCCGGCGTGACGGACGTCTTTACCTGGTCCGCGCCCTGGATCGTGAATCCTCCTGTGCAGGCGACGAATGAACATATGGACCAGTTGGTGCGCTATGTCCGCGATTCCAGGATCAGCGAAGCGGTCATCCTGACATCCTTCCATCAGTCACCCCTGCCGCTGGCCCTGCTGCTGCGCCTGGCGGGCGTGCGCCGGATCACGGGTGCATCCACCGACTACGCAGGATCGCTCCTCGATGTCCGGCTGATTCCCGGAGAGGATTTTCCCGAGGAGCAGCCGGAGGCGCAACGTTCCCTAGGCATCGCCCGTGCAGCAGGCTTTGACCTGCCGGCCGGGGACGACGGGAAGCTGAAGGTCTCGGGTGTCGCCGACGTCCGAGACCTTGTAGGGGAAGGACCCTACATCGTGGTCCATCCCGGGGCCGCTGTCCCGGCAAGGTCCTGGCCGGTCCTTCATCACGCGGCCGCCGTCGAACTTCTCCAAGGGGCGGGGCGTCGCGTTGTGGTGACTGGAGGTCCCGGAGAAACCGCCCTGACTGCCACCGTCGCAGGACCTTCGGCCCTCGACCTCGGCGGCCGGACGGACTTCAGGACCTTGGCGGGGGTCATCGCAGGCGCGAGCGTCCTGATCACGGGCAATACCGGCCCCGCGCATCTGGCCGCGGCCGTCGGAACGCCCGTCGTTTCACTGTTCTCCCCGGTGGTACCAGCCATCAAGTGGGCGCCCTACAAAGTGCCGCTCGAACTGCTGGGTGATCAGGACGCTCCGTGCAAATTGAGCCGGGCCCGCGAATGTCCTGTTCCCGGGCACCCTTGCCTGACCTCGGTCGCCCCTGAGCAGGTGGTTGAAGCGGCAGAGCGACTGATTCACGGGGTGACGTCGATTTCCTCCCGCTTGCGCACCTCTCCGCCCGCGGACTGGCGTCCAGAGGATTGGAAGGACCGCCAATGAAGCTGTTGTTGTGGCACATCCATGGATCCTGGACCGATTCCTTCGTCCGAGGCCGGCACGAGTACCTCCTGCCGGTCCTTCCCGAGCGAGGACCCTGGGGGCTGGGCCGGGCGAACCGGCCATGGCCGGACTCGGTCCGGGAGGTAACGCTAGCGAGCCTGGAAGCGGACGGCATTGACGCCGTCGTACTCCAACGCCCGGAGGAGATCGACGAGGTGACCCGCGTCCTGGGCGTCCGGCCCGGTCCGGAACTGCCGGCGGTCTATGTTGAGCACAACACCCCCAAGGGAAATGTGCCGTTCAGCAGGCATCCCTTGGCGGAGCAAAGCGACATTCCGATTGCCCACGTGACGCACTTCAACGAACTCTTCTGGGACAACGGCTTGGCGCAGACATTCGTCATCGAGCACGGAATCCCGGACCCCGGCTACCTATACACGGGAGAGTTGGCCGAAGTGGGCGTCGTCATCAATGAGCCCGTGCGGCGGGGGCGGGTTACGGGAACAGACCTGCTTGCCCGCTTCGCGTCGGTCGCCCCGCTCCGCGTCTTTGGAATGCGCGGCGAGGACCTGCCGGCGGCGACGGGGATCCATTCGTCACGGCTGACGGTCAGGGGGGATTTGCGCACTGCCGAGCTTCATGCGGAACTTGCGCGGTGCCGCGTCTATCTTCACCCGATGCGCTGGACTTCCCTGGGATTGTCGCTTCTCGAAGCGATGCATTTGGGGATGCCCGTGCTCGCCTTGGCGACGACGGAAGCCTCCCGGGCCGTTCTTCCGGAAGCCGGTGCCATTTCGACCGACGTGGAAGAGTTGCGCCGTTGTGCCGGCATGCTGATGAACGAACCGGAGGAAGCCCGACGGCGGGGTCTCGCCGCGCGGGAAGCGGTACTGGAACGATATGGCTTGGCCCGGTTTTTGGCCGATTGGGACGCAGCCCTCTCCGAGGTAACCACACAGACCGTCGAAGGATCCTCATGGCGGCACGAACAACGAGTCCTGGTCTCGGACCGAGAAAGGAACCCGCGTTGAAAATCTCCATGGTTTCAGAACACGCCAGCCCATTGGCGGCCCTAGGCGGGGTGGACGCTGGTGGACAGAACGTCCACGTCGCCGCGCTGTCCGCGGCGTTGGCGCGGCGGGGACACCGGGTCACCGTATACACGCGCCGTGATTCCACGAAGCTCCCCGCCCGCGTCAGGGTGATGCGGGGTTTCGAGGTGGTGCATGTGGACGCTGGTCCACCATGCCACGTCCCAAAGGATGAGCTTCTTCCTTACATGGGTGCGCTCGCCGATGGGATGGTGGACGACTGGGCGCGCGAGGCCCCCGACATTGTCCATGCCCATTTTTGGATGTCCGGACTTGCAGCACTCAAAGCCGTCCGCCGAAAACTCGCTATCCAGGAGCCTGGCAATATTTCCGGCGTACCCATCCCGGTGGTCCAGACATTCCACGCCTTGGGAACAGTGAAACGGCGGCACCAAGGCGCTGATGACACCAGTCCCGTGGAACGTCGCCACCTTGAGCCGTTGGTGGGACGATCGGTGGACCGGATCCTTGCAACCTGCTCGGACGAGGTCCTGGAACTGAAAGCGATGTCAATCGACACGGCCAAGGTCTCCATCGCCCCCTGCGGAGTCGACCTCAAGAGATTCACTCCGGAAGGAGACGTCGAGCCGCGCAACCGGAGCCATCGGATCCTTTCGGTCGGTCGCCTGGTACCCCGGAAGGGCGTGGACCTGGTTATCCAATCGCTGGCAATCCTTCGCGAGTCCGGGATCAGCGACGTCGAACTCGTCATAGCCGGCGGCGGCGGTGAAGGCGAGGGCCTGACCATGGATCCGGAAGCCCGGCGCTTGCAGGATGTCGCAGACAAGTACGGTGTCCGCGACTTGGTCAGCTTCAGGGGACAAGTGTCCCGGGATGCCATGCCGGCTCTTTTCAGGAGTGCCGATGTCGTGGCATGCACACCGTGGTACGAGCCCTTTGGAATCGTACCCCTTGAAGCAATGGCGTGTGGCGTGCCGGTGGTGGCTGCTGCCGTTGGGGGCCTGCAGGATTCGGTAGTCCATGGCAAGACGGGGCTGCACGTCCCGCCGCGCGATCCGGCGGCGATCGCGGCGGCACTGCATTCACTGCTGGATGATCCTGCCCGGGCCCGTGAGCTCGGCAACGCGGGACGCCGGCATGCCCAGTCCCGGTTCTCATGGGAGCTCGTAGCCGCGGAGAGCGAAAAGGCCTATCTCCTGGCTGTTAGGCAGGCCGCTGCGGCAGCAGAAGCGGCAGTGATGCAAGGAGCGGCATCATGAGCGTTGATCGCGCTGTGCCCGGCTTGGCTATGCCGGAACTACGCTGGACCGGGGCGAATTCCCTTTCCGCAGGCCTTGCCGATCCACAGCACGCGGGCTCTGGCGAGGGTGACCCGCTGACCATTGTCCTCACGCATCTCGACAATGTGATCCCCGCTCTTGCCTCGCTGCGGCAGCAGGCCGAACGGCTTACCCACTGGGGTTGCGAGCTCGCCATCCGCCTCCTTTCGGGGCAACGGCTGATGGTCGCCGGGAACGGCGGCTCGGCGGCGGAGGCCCAGCACCTCACCGCGGAGCTTGTAGGGCGTTTCGACGACGAACGCCCGCCATTTTCCGCGATCGCGCTGCATGCGGAGTCCTCCGCTCTGACAGCTATCGCGAACGACTACGGTTACGCAGAGGTATTTGCCCGCCAGGTCCGGGCCCATGGCCGGGAAGGCGATGTCTTGCTGCTCCTGTCAACGAGCGGCAGGAGTCCGAATCTCCTGCGGGCGGCCAAAGCCGCGAAGCAATCGGGAATCACAAGCTGGGCCCTCACAGGTCCAGCACCAAACCCCTTGGCCGACATCTGTGACGAAGTGGTCGCGATCGAGGCCCTTCCCGCGAATTCCCAAGAGGGCCATTTGATCGCGCTGCACGCCGTGTGCCGGGCCTTTGACTCCGTCATAGCGCAGACAGACATTGCGCAGACAGATATTGCGCAGACAGATATTGCGCAGACAGACATTGCGCAGACAAGCGAACATCCGAGGAAGGCAGGAGCACGGCCATGAGGATTGCCGTCGTAGGCGATGTCTTGCTTGACGTTGACGTTATCGGCGAGGCTTCCAGGCTCTCTCCGGATGCTCCCGTGCCGGTGGTTGACGTCCTGAAAGAGGATGTCCGGGCCGGTGGAGCGGGACTCGTGGCGCGGATGCTCGCCCACGAGGATCACCGGATTACCCTCGTGACGGCACTCTCCGACGACGAAGCCGCATTCCGCCTACAGGAAGCGCTCGGGGGAATCAGGATGGTCGCGGGCATGACAAAGGCCCCGACGCCGGTAAAGACACGCGTTCGGGCCAACGGCCAATCGGTGGTCCGCTTCGACCGGGGCTGGCGGAGGCCGCCTGTTCCGGATGTCACGGATGCGATGCTCCGGGAGGTGGCGGAGGCCGACGCCGTCGTTGTGGCTGATTACGGGCGCGGGCTGGCAGCCAACCCACGGCTCCGGGGCTTGCTCGAAAGCATGAGCGATGACAAGCACATCGTATGGGATCCGCATCCTTCAGGGGCTCCTCCGGTCCGTGGCGTCTCCGTGGTAACGCCCAACCTGGCAGAGGCAACACTTGTCGCAGGAAGCGCCGCCGACGGAACCGATCAGCGGGGAAAGAGGTCAGCGGCAGCCATTGCAAGCCGGCTGCTCGATCACTGGTCAAGCCGGGCCGTCGTCGTGACCCTGGGTTCGCAGGGGGCGCTGTACATGGACCAGCGCTCGCGGTCTCCCTTGAACGTTCCGGTACCGTCGGCGGTCCCCGGGGATACTTGCGGAGCCGGGGATAAGCTCGCCGCCAGCCTCGTTGCGCGTCTGGCCGAAGGGCTTTCGGCCGAGGACGCCGTGGTCGTTGCCGTCCACGAGGCGGCCGAATACCTCAGGACCGGGGGAGTGGGTGGCCTTGCCGGTCCATCAGTGCTGCCGTCGCCCTTCCAAGCCGAAGAGGACGCAGTGGCACTTGCTCGCCGGGTCCGGTCGCGCGGTGGATCCGTTGTTGCGACGGGAGGTTGCTTCGAGCTTCTCCATGCAGGGCACGTGAGGTCGCTTGCCTCCGCGCGGGCACTGGGCGATTGTTTGATCGTCTGCCTGAATTCGGACGATTCCGTCCGCCGGATCAAGGGCGAACAGCGACCGATCATGATGCAGGAGGACCGAAAGGAACTGTTGCTCGCTTTGGAATGCGTGGATGCCGTCGTGGTTTTCGATGAGGACACACCGGAAGCGTGCCTGAAGACCCTTCGTCCGGACCTGTGGGTCAAAGGGGGCGACTACGACGTGGCGCAACTGCCCGAAAAGGAGCTCGTGGAAAGCTGGGGCGGAAGCTGCACCACCGTCCCCTACTACCCGGCCCGTTCCTCGAGCCGCTTCGCGGCGGCCCTCGATCGTGTCAGCTAGTCCCTTCAGCTAAACCCTCGAACGAAGTACCGGAATCAAACAATCACCTAGCGATTGGAAACACTATGAACGACGTGATGAGCAAACCAGGACGCGTCCTCGTGACGGGTGGCGCTTCGGGCCTCGGTGCAGCAGTGGTCGAGGCGGTCCTCAAAGCCGGGGGCACACCGATCGTCCTTGACCGCGATATATCCAAGGTGACAGCAGCGAAGGCATACGAGGTGGACGTCACTGACCGGGCCGCCGTCGTTCGGGCAGTCGGCGATGCGGCCCGCGAGCTGGAAGGGCTCGACGCGGTGGTGACCGCCGCCGGCATAGATCGTTGCGGGCGGCTTGAAGACGTCGACGCCGACGAGTGGGAACGCGTCATCGGCGTCAACCTGCTCGGCACGGTTTCGGCCGTCCGGGCGGCGTTGCCCTACCTGAAGGAAGCACGCGGACGCGTCGTTACCGTTGCGTCGACCCTGGGCAAACGCGCCGTCTCGGACGCAACCGCGTACTGCGCCTCAAAGTTCGGCGTCATTGGATTCAGCCAGGCCCTGGCCGCCGAGACGAGCGGCGAAATAGGCGTCACAACCCTGATACCTGGCGGGATGAAGACGCACTTCTTCGACGACCGGGACGAGCAGTACAAACCCCATGACGATTCCAAGCTTAATGATCCGGCGGTCGTGGCAGGGGCTGTCATTTTTGCCCTTTCCCAGCCTGCGGGCTGTGAAATACGCGAATTGCTCATTTGCCATGAGAGCGAGGGCTCATGGCCATAAAGGCCGGGGAAGCCAGTTTCCCGTTGCGCCGATTCCATAGGCAGGGTTGAGAGGAGTCCCGGTGAGCGACTTATCGCAGCGTCAGGCGCTGACCGCCGAATTACCCATGCAACTGGCGGCCATGGAAAAGCGGATCACGGTGATCGGCGACGTCATCCTCGATGGTTGGCTGGCCGGTTCCGTAGAGCGGGTTGCCAGGGAAGCCCCGGCCCCTGTGGTGGATGTTTTCCGGCGCGATTTTGCTCCGGGAGGCGCGGCCAACACGGCGATGAACCTCGCTGCGCTCGGGGCGCGCGTGCGGATTGCCGGGGTCACCGGAACTGACGAGCCCGGCAGCACCTTGCGGAAGCAACTTCAGGACGCAGGGGTGGATGGTGCGCAACTCATGGCCTGCCCGGGCATGGTGACGACGACGAAGATGCGCATCACTAGCGGCGGACAGGTCCTGCTGCGGGTCGACGAGGCGGCCGGCAGCATCCCTGCACCGGTGCTTGATGAATTTGCCGCTTCAATTCCTGACCTCGTGGACGGACAAGCTGCCGTGATCGTCTGCGATTATGGCAACGGCTTGCTGACGGGGGCGGTGGCCGAGGAACTGGTCAGGGCCCTCTCCTCGCGTCCGCCTTCGCTACTGGTTATCGTCGACGCGCACGAGCCCAAACGATGGGCGGCCTTGAACCCCGACCTCGTGACTCCGAATGCGAAGGAGGTGGCCCGACTCCTGGGGTCAAACCTTGGCGAAGGCTCGAACCGCGTGACCACAGTCATCGACCATGGATCGCTACTTCTCAAGGAAACCGGCGCACGCGCCGTCGTCGTCACCCTCGACCGGAACGGGACAGTGCTGATTCCCTCGGACGGCGGTATCCATCGCACGTGGGCGCGGCCAGCGCCCGAGAAGCGCACGTCCGGAGCAGGTGACACTTTCGTCGCGGCGCTCGCCTTGGCGCGCTCGGCTAATGTTCCACTAACGACGAGCCTCGATCTGGCCCAGGCAGCCGCCGACGTGGTCGTCCACGATTTCGGGACCTCGGTCTGCGGTTCGGCCGAGCTCAGCCGCTACCTGGAGAGCTTCACCGGCGCCGCCTTGACCGTGGACGAGTTGGAAAGGCATGTCCAGGCCCATCGAAGCGAGGGCAAGAGGATTGTCTTGACCAACGGGTGCTTCGATGTCCTCCACAGCGGCCACACGAGATGCCTGAACCAGGCCAAGCAACTGGGCGACGTCCTGATTGTGGCGTTGAACAGCGACGACTCGGCACGAAGGCTGAAAGGACCGGACCGGCCCATCAACGCGATCGAGGATCGCGTTGCGGTGGTCGCCGCCTTAAGTTGTGTCGACTACGTCACCGTATTCGATACCCCGAATCCCGTTCCGCTGCTGAAGAGGATTCAACCGGATATCTACGCCAAAGGCGGCGACTACGCGCCGGACATGCTCGAGGAAACCCCGGTGGTGGAAAGCTACGGAGGGGTTGTCTCGATCCTCGACTACGTGCCGGAACATTCCACCACCGCGCTGGTTGAGCGGATCCGGAAGCCTTAGCTAGCCCACCGGCGCCAGCGGCGGAAGCTCAGGATCTGCATCCGGGTCACGCGTCGGCGGATGGGGGACAGGTACCGGATCCGGTGACGGAAACGGTCCGGGGATGCCGGGTCCCGGGATTTCCTGCGGCCCGGGGTCCGGGATAGGCGGCAGGGGTTCGGGGACCGGCTCCGGCTCCGGCTCTTCCGCCGGGTCCAGTGTGGGGTCTTGCGTCGGGTTCTGTGGAGATTCAGTCATGTCTGCTCCTTTACCGGTTGCGCGAGGTTCAAGTGTAGGACCGGAAGAACGACGTCGGAAGGGCGCGGACCCGCGCCACGGCACCGCACAACGTTTCCTTCAACGAGAGAAACCAAGTGGTTCGGCAACGGGGAGAATACTGACCATGGAAAATACTAGGAGTTCCTAGTATTCTCGATTCCATGCGTCAGCCATATTCATCGAGGGAGCTGTTGAATGAACGCCGCCAACGCCGGAACAAACTGATGGCGTAACAGGCTTTGGCCGCTTCAGCCCAAAGCCTGTTAGCTTGATGCGTCCCTGATTGCAAAGTTCCTCCGAGAGGTGCCCAAAAAGATGTCCACCCCCGCGAAAAAGTCGACGGCGGCCAAAAGCAAATGGTCCCAACCCCTGTGGGTGGTTCCAGGCGTGCTGGTCGTGCTTCTGCTCATTGTCTTGTTGGCCAAATGGTTGACGGGCCTGTCGGGTGTGCAGTCGTTCCTGCATGACTACCCGGGTGCGTCGAAGCTTCCGGATAACGCGCCGGTCGGATTCCCGGCCTGGCTTGGATGGCAGCATTTCCTGAACGTCTTCTTCATGGTGCTCATCGTGCGTTCAGGTTGGCATGTGCGCACCAGGACCCGGCCGCCGGCGCAGTGGACCCGCAACAACAAAGGCTTCATCCGTACCAAGAACGCACCGACCAAGATCAGCCTCGATCTTTGGTTCCACCTGACGCTGGATGCCCTGTGGGTGCTCAACGGCATCATCTTCGTCATCGTGATCTTCTTTACCGGCCAATGGATGCGGATCATTCCGACGAGCTGGGATGTGTTCCCGAACGCGATCTCGGCCGCACTGCAGTATGCATCCCTGAACTGGCCCACGGAAGACGGCTGGGTCAATTACAACGCACTGCAGTTGCTGACCTACTTCGTGACCGTCTTCATCGCGGCCCCGCTGGCCATCATCAGCGGACTGCGTACCTCCCCGGCATGGCCCAAGAAGGCCAATGCGGTCAATAAGGCCTTTCCGATCGAGCTCGCCCGGGCCGTGCATTTCCCGGTCATGGTGTACTTCGTGATCTTCACCATTGTGCATGTCACCTTGGTGCTTGCGACCGGCGCCCTGCGCAACCTGAACCACATGTATGGCGGCAGCGACGACATCAACTGGGTGGGATTCGGGATTTTCGCCGTCTCCCTCCTGGTGATCGTCGGTGCCTGGTTCCTGGCCCGGCCGTTGTTCCTTCGCCCCGTCGCCTCACTAATGGGGAAAGTCAGCAAGTAACCGCATGGAATAGCCGGACACCCCGGGAACCTGTAGCAGCCGAGAAGGAGTGCCAATGTTTGAACTCACAGAGGATCAGCAAGCGATGGTGGAGATGGTGCGGGATTTCGCCGCGAAAGCCATTGCACCGCACGCCGCGGAGTGGGATGAGACAAAGCACTTCCCAGTGGACGTCCTTCAGGAAGCCGGCACCCTTGGTATGGGCAGCATCTACGTCAGGGAAGAGTTTGGAGGTTCGGGCCTGAGCCGGACAGATGCGGCGCTGATCTTCGAGGAACTGTCCAAGGCGGACCCGACCATTGCGGCGTACATTTCGATCCACAACATGGTGGTGTGGATGATCGACGCGTTCGGGAACGACGAGCAGCGCGCCAAATGGGTACCGGAGCTCGCGTCGATGGAGGCCTTGGGCAGCTATTGCCTCACGGAACCGGGAGCCGGTTCAGACGCCGCCGCGCTGAGTACCAAAGCAGTGCTCGACGGCGACAGTTACGTCATCAACGGCACCAAGCAATTTATCTCCGGCGCCGGGGTTTCGAGCCTCTATGTGGTGATGGCCAGGACCGCGGACACCGGAAGCCACGGCATCACTGCGATCGTCGTGCCCGCCGAGGTACCGGGCCTGTCCTTCGGCGCGAACGAAAAGAAAATGGGATGGAATGCCCAGCCCACCCGGCAGGTGGTCTTCGACAATGTGCGGGTCCCTGTGGCCAACCGGCTGGGCGACGAAGGCAGTGGATTCGGTATCGCCATGAAGGGACTCAATGGCGGAAGGGTCAATATGGGCGCTTGTTCCGTTGGCGGAGGCCAGGCGGCCCTGGACAAGTCGATCGCCTACCTTAAGGCCCGTTCGGCCTTCGGCGGCCCGCTTATCAACCAGCAGTCCTTGTTATTCGATATCGCCGACATGGACACGGAACTCGAAACTGCCAGGACGATGGTCCTCCGGGCGGCGGACGCACTTGACCGTGGCACGCCGGATGCGGTGAAGCTGTGCGCCATGGCCAAACGGGTCGCGACGGACTCCGGCTTCAATGTGGCTAACAAGGCCATCCAGTTGCACGGTGGCTACGGGTATTTGTCTGAATACGGGCTGGAGAAGATCGCCAGGGACCTGCGCGTGCACCAAATCCTGGAGGGCAGCAACGAGATCATGCGGCTCATCGTCGGCCGGCTCGCGATTGGTGCGTAAACCTTTGAATTGCCGCCCAAAGCTTTAAGCGGCCCAAAGCTTTAAAAGAACGAATGGCCGGACCCTCGAAGGACCGGCCATTCGTCTAGCTTGGGCTCCTAGAGCTTGTCGAAGTCGGCTTCGTCCACCGTCGCATCCTCGGCTGCGGGGGTACCCGCGCCGATGGCAGGCTTCGCCGTGCCACCCGACTTCAACGCCGCGAGGCGGGCTTCGATCTCGGTCTGTTCGCCGAGGTCCTCAAGCTGGTTGAACTGGGCGTCCAGGCTGGACTCGGCGAGTTCCTGCTGGCCGAGCACCTTGGCCTCTTCGCGGCGGATCTTCTCTTCGAAGCGCCCCACCTCGCTGGTGGGATCGAGGATGTCGATGCTCTTCAGGGCGTCGTGGACCTGCGATTGTGCAGCGGCGGTCTTGGAACGGGCCACGAGTTCGTTGCGCTTGCTCGTCAGCTGGTTCAGCTTGACCTTCATTTGGTCGAGCCCGTTCTTGAGCTTGTCCACAACTTCGGTCTGGGATGCAATGTTGGGTTCGTTGGCCTTGGCCTCGCTCTCGGCGGACATCTGGCGCTGGATGGCGACCTTTGCGAGGTTGTCGAACTTCTGGGCGTCAGCGGCGTTTCCGGCGGCGCGGTATTCGTCCGCCTTGCGGGACGCCGCAAGCGCCTTGTTGCCCCAGTCCTGGGCGTTCTTGAGGTCTTCGTTGTAGTCGGCCTGGAGCATTCGGAGGTTGCCGATGGTCTGCGCCACGGCGGATTCCGCCTCGGCGATGTTGTTCGAGTAGTCGCGGACCATTTGGTCCAGCATCTTCTGCGGGTCCTCGGCTTGGTCGAGCAAGGCATTGATATTTGCCTTGGCGAGCTGCGCGATCCGCCCGAAAATGGACTGCTTAACCATGGTGTTGCCTTTCGTCCTGCTCAGTGGTGCCCACTGAATCCAGTGATCAGTTCTTGTACCGCTTCTACATGGGAGGCCGGCCCCCACCTAGTCTTCCCGGGGCTAGAAGCTTCCATCGCCTCCGGAGTCGCCGCCCCAGCCGCCTCCACCGCCGTCGCCTCCGAAGAAGCCGCCCCCTCCGCCGGAATCGCCGCCGAAGAAACCGCCCCCGCCGCCGTCGTTGTTTCCGCCCCAGCCGCCGCCTCCGCCGTGGAGGATGGAGTTGATGAGGATGCCCCCGAGGATCGCCCCGCCGAGGCCTCCGCCCCCACCACCGCCGAACATGCCGCCGCGACCATAACCCTGGCCGGCGAACCCGTCGAAGTGGTCGACGTCGGACTGGGCCAGCTGCGCTGCCTGCCCCGCCAAGGATTGCGCCTGTTGCGCGTAACCCAGGGCCGTGACGGGGTCGTTGCGGGAGATCGAAAGCGCATAGTCGAGATTCCGCTGGGCTTCGGCAAGGCGGGTACGCGCTTCAGGCCCCACGCCGCCACGCCTTGCAGCGATGTAGTCGGACGTTGCGCTGATTTGGGACTGTGCCGCCATGATGGTCTGCTGCAGCGCGGCTTGTGCGCGGCGGGCCTGCTCTTGCTGGTCGCGGATTCCGGAGAGGGACTGGTCCAGGGCCTGGTGGGCCTTCTCCACCCGGTCCAAGGTGGCGATGGGATCGATCTTCCCGCCCTGGATTTCCGTCTTGACCTGTGCCAGGGCCGCTTCGACTCCCGCCACCGGACCGGCCAGCTCGGGGTGCTCCCCCGATTGGATCATCGCCTTGGCTTGGGCCAAGTCCTGGCTCGTGTCCACCACTGCGGTGTCCAACGCTTGACGCGCGGCGTCCAAGTTCCCGGCCAGCTTCGTGATCGCGTCGATCAGTACGTTGGTCTGGTGGAGGCTTTCTTCGGCGGCACGAACGGCGACCGCTGCGAGGCTGGTCTCGCCGGCCGCCAGCTTTTCCTGGGCCGTGGTCGCAGCGTTCTGGACGAAGGCGAGGCGATCTTTGGCCTGGGTGATGTTGTCCGCGACCTGGGCCACGGCACTGTCCGCGTATTTCCCGCGCAGCGCGTTGAGGGACTGCTCCGCGCTGCTGATCCGGGCGCCGGCGTCGCGGGCTCCGGAATCGACGGTTGCCAGCGCCTGTGGAGCGTTCTTTTCGAGTTCACGCAGGGAGTCGAAATCGGCCTTTTGCTCACGCAGGGATTCGAGGGCCGCCTCGGAGCGCCGGATGATCTCGCCAAGCCAGCTGCGCTGCTGCTCTTCGGTGTCGGGGATATGGTCATCGAGCTGCTGCTGCAACTTGAACGACTCGGTCATGTGGTTTTTTGCTTCGAGCAAGGCTTTTGTGAAGTTTCCGACCGCGGAGTCTCCGTATTGCGCCTGGGCGAAGCCGAGTTCCTGCTCGCTGGACTTGATGGTGTCGTCTGCTTCTATCAACAGCGCTCCGGACTTGCGCCGTAGCTCCGGAATGCTCATCGAGGCCAAGGGATCAAGCTGCTTGTCCTGGGTGCCGGCTCTTGCTGCCTGGCCGTTCCTGCGCCGGTTGCGGAAGTAGAAATAGCTTCCTACCCCACCGGCAGCGACGACGGCGGCGCCGACCAGCACTGCGGTACCCGCGCCGGAGCCCTGGGTATCGCCGATGGCTTTTGCAGCATCAATCGCGGCTTGGTCGTAGTTCTTCTTGCCTTGGACAAGGTTCGCAAGCACGGCCTTGTTGAGGATGTCGTCCCGCTGGGAATCGGTGATCTTGCTGCCCGGCCCGCGGGTGATGTTCACCTTGCCGTCGTCGGTTGCTATCGCCAGCAGTACGTCGGTGGCGCCGAAAGACTTCTTCTTCGCCACCGCGTTGCCCCAGTCAGTGGGAGTGCTCGGGTTGGTGAATGACTTCACGGTCACCAGGTACAGATTGAACTGGTGCTCGCTGTAGAGGGACTTGATCGCACTTTGCACGCCCGCCTTGTCCTTGAGGACACCGGCTTCGTCAGTGATGTTCTGGCCCGACGGGATGTTCACCGGGTCGGTTGCCCATGCTGCGGTGGCCGGAAAGGCCAGCAATGCAGCCAGGCCGATGACGGCAAGTACGCGTTTCAACATTGACCGCATGTGCAACCCTTCAGCACGCCTGCGATTGGCCCGGCCGGAACAATCGAAACAGAATGCATCAGCGCCCCCACGCATCGTTGTCAAGCCGCAGGTCGCTGTGGCAATTCCACTTGGTACTATGGTGCACCCTTTGCGGCGTGCGTAGCAGTAAATATGCCGCCAGCGAAACGGGGAGAAATCCGCCGTTCTCCGGCGTTGAGGCATCATCGCGGAGTTTCCCGAGCCCCTCAGGTAGTAGCCCGAGGGCTCCTGAAATACGTTCAGCAAGCTCCCAGCGAACGTCGATTCTTGCTCCAGCAAGAGGGGCCATAGTTAAGGGGACGAGGAAGAAAGGAAGTCCCATGACGGAGAACCCAGCAGAGGGCGCCGTGCCTGAGAACAATGGCCCTAACAACCATGGTCCTGAGAGCACCGGCAAGGCGGAAGCGGACACCCAGGCCATTTCGCAGCCCACGGCCCCCCTCCCGGCCTACCGGCCGGGCCCGGATTACACGGCCGAGCAGGGTCCCTCATACCCGCAGCACCAGCCTTTCTACGGGGGGCACAACCCCAGCCACCAAGGCGCCGCGTCACAGCCGGACCAGGGCGGACAGCACAGCCCAGGTTCGCAGCAGAATCCGGGACCCCAGTACGGGCAGTATTTCCCCACGCAACCGTTCCCCGCACCCGGGCACCACCCGGGCGCCGCGCATGTCGGGGCGCCGCATCTGGGCAACACCCCAACGGGAGGCCCGTCGTCGGGTCCCAAGCGCAAGCCCGTTTTCGGCATCGGGACGCTCGTGGCCAGCATCCTGGCCGCCGGTTTGGTGGGCGGCGGAGTCGTGGCCGCGAGCGACCAACTGCTCGCCAACAAGGCCCCGGCCGCGGCGAGCAGCAGCCAGGCTGGCACGGTAATCGTCAACAACAAGGACGATGTCAATGCCATTACCGCTGCCGCTGCCAAGGCTTCCCCCAGCGTCGTCACCATTTCGGCTTCCAGCGGCAACGAGGCCGGCACGGGTTCCGGCATCATCCTCGATGACCAGGGCCACATCCTCACGAACACCCACGTGGTGACGTTGGATGGCGCAACGGCCAATGCGGCCATCGAGGTGCGGATCAGCGACGGCCGCGTCTTGAAGGCTACGGTGGTCGGAACGGATCCGCTCTCGGACCTGGCCGTGATCAAGGTGGACAATGCCTCGGGCTTGGTCCCCGCGACCCTGGGTGACTCGAGCAAAATCAACGTAGGGGACACCGCCGTTGCCATCGGCGCCCCGCTTGGCTTGCCGGGCACTGTCACCGACGGCATCGTATCGACGCTGAACCGCACCATCAGCGTTGCATCTTCGGCGGCACCACAAGATGGCTCGGACAACTCGCAGAATGGCGGGCAGGGTTTCGAGTTCGCTCCACCGAACGGCGGACCGAGCCAGCGCAGCGCGAACCAGGGCACGATTTCGATCAACGTGATCCAGACCGATGCCGCTATTAACCCGGGCAACTCCGGTGGCGCGCTTGTCAATAGCAAGGGCGAGGTCATCGGCGTCAATGTGGCGATTGCATCCGCCGGAAGCGGTAGCGCTTCCTCTTCGTCCAGCGGCAACATCGGTGTCGGTTTCAGCATCCCGATCAACAATGCGAAGCGCGTCGCGGACGAACTCATCAAGTCCGGCAAGGCCAGCCACGGCCAGTTTGGCGTGAGCGTCCAGGCCAAGTCGGCTACGGGAAGCAACTCCGAATTCTCGGTCGGTGCCCAGGTCGCCAGCGTCACCAAGGGTTCCGCCGCAGACAAGGCGGGCATCAAGGCGGGCGATGTCGTGACCAAGTTCGCCGGGAAGGACATCAGCGATCCCAACCAGCTCACCGCGGCCGTCCGCGAGGAACCTGCCGGAGCAACGGTCAAGGTGACCGTCCTGCGCGGCGGCCAGTCGCAAGAGCTCGATGTCACTTTGGACGCAGCGCAGCAATAGTACTCAGCCAGCAATAGACATAGTCCGCGCTACGCGAAGCGCGGGCAAGCAGCGAACGACGGCGGGCGGCACCACAGCGGTGCCGCCCGCCGTCGTCGTGGTTGCGTACCGGTTTTGAAACGGGAGCCGAAGTGCTGAAACAGGAGTTAACGCTCGGCCCGGGGGTTGTCCTCCATGCGCCGCAATATGCTTAGCTAGGGTGAGCCCACACGCTGGGCACCCTTGGCCGCCGCATCCAGCAGCTGGCCATTGCCAAGCATGGAAGGCTGCCTCGAACACAGTGGGAGACACATTGAAGATTGTTGTTCTGGTCAAGCACGTCCCGGACGCGCAGTTCGACCGACACCTCACCGGCCCAGGCAACACGACGGACCGGGACGAGAGCATCCTGTCCGAACTGGACGAGTATGCCTTGGAAGCCGCACTGCAGATCAGCGAAGCCCGCGGGGGTGCGAAGGCAGGCAATGAAGTCATCGCCTTGACCATGGGTCCTTCCGGCGCCGTGAACGCAGTGAAGAAGTCCTTGCAGATCGGTGCCTCCTCAGGAGCGCACTTGAGCGATGACGCTCTCGCCGGATCCGATGCCGCGGCCACATCGCTCGCCCTTGCCGCGGCAATCCGCTACCTCGGAGCCGATGCTCCGGTGGATCTCGTCCTGACCGGCATGGCCTCAACGGATGGCGAGACGTCCTTGGTCCCTGCGCAGCTTGCCGAAAGGCTCGGGCTCCCGCAGCTTACCTTTGCCTCCGCCCTGGAGGTCGACGGCGAAAAGGTTGTTGCCCGACGCGATGGCGACGCCCACGCTGACACCGTCGAAGCAGCGTTGCCTGCGCTGGTGTCGGTGACGGACCAGATCAACGAACCGCGCTACCCGAACTTCAAGGGCATCCTCGCTGCCAAGAAGAAGAAGATCGCCACACTGAGCCTGGCTGACATCGGCGTGGACCCCGGCCAGGTTGGGGCGGCCGGTTCGCTGACTGCCGTTGAATCGGCGGCTGCGCGTCCGCCGCGCACGGCCGGCACCATCATTACCGACGAAGGCGACGCCGGCATCAAGCTGGTCGATTTCCTGGCCGCCCAGAAGCTGCTCTAAGAGGACTCCAGACACATGGCAAAAGCACTTGTATTCATCGACAACCCGGGAGCCGCCCTCAAGAAGGGCAGCCTGGAGCTCCTGACAATCGGCCGTTCGCTCGGGGAGCTCGCCGTCGCGTTCAACGGAGATCTGCACGACGACGTCGTTGCGCAGCTTGGAGCCTACGGCGCCTCGGTCATCTACCGGCCGTCAGTCGACGACCTGGACGACTACCTCGTCGGCCCCAAGGCCGCATACCTGGCTGCGGCAGTTGCCGCGTCAGGGGCGACGACCGTCCTGCTCGAGAACACATCCGACGGCAAGGAGATCGCCGCCCGCCTTGGCGTGAAACTCAACGCGGGCGTCATCACGGACGCCGTGCGCGTCGATCCCGACGGCACCGCCCACAAGTCGGTCCTCGCGGGTTCCTACACCACCACTGCCAAGGCTCGTACGGGCCTTGCGGTCCTGACCGTTAAGCCGAACAGCGTCGACGTCCAGGCTGCTGATGCGGCAACATCCCCCGAAACCGTCACGGTCGACGTTCCGGCTGATGCCCGCGCCAACGCAGCCCGGATCACGGGCAGGGCCGAGAAGGCTGCGAGCGGCCGTCCCGAGCTGACGGAAGCCCGGGTGATCGTAGCAGGCGGCCGCGGTGTCGATGGCGACTTCGGTCCCCTGGAAGAACTCGCGGACGCCCTCGGCGGGGCAGTCGGCGCATCCCGTGCCGCCACGGACGCCGGTTGGATCGGCCATGATTACCAGGTCGGCCAGACGGGCAAGACGGTTTCCCCGCAGCTGTACATTTCGGCCGGAATTTCCGGTGCCATCCAGCAGAAGGCTGGAATGCAGACGTCCAAGGTGATCGTTGCGATCAACAAGGACGCTGAGTCGCCGATCTTCGAGATCGCCGATTTCGGCATCATCGGCGACCTCTTCAAGGTTGTTCCGCAAGCCACCCAAGAGATCAAGAAGCGGAAAGGCTGACTTCTTTGACTTCTGACCCTTCGTCAGCAAAGAGCCCGTTCAACGCCTCCAAGGAGCGCGTTGAGCGGGTGCTTTGTTTTACCGCCCACCCGGACGATATCGACTTCGGCGCGGCGGGCACCATCGCTGCCTGGACCGCCGCCGGCGTGCAGGTCATCTACTGCGTGATGACCGACGGCGATGCTGGAGGCTTCGACCCGGAGCACCGGGCCAAGATCATCTCCATGCGCGCCGACGAGCAACGCCAGGCTGCCGAGATCGTGGGCGTCACGGAGGTGCACTACCTCCACGAACGCGACGGCTACCTCGAGCCGACGCACGATGTCATCAGGCAGGTGGTGAAGCTTATCCGGGAAGTCCGCCCCGACGTCGTATTGACAATGCACCCTGAACGGAACTGGGACCGCCTGCAGAAGAGCCACCCCGACCACCTCGCCGCGGGGGAGATCGTGACCCGCGCCGTGTATCCCGCGCTCGAGAATCCGTTCGCCTACCCCGAGCTGGAGGAAGCCGGCCTCAGGGCGTACAAGCTGCCTTGGCTCTGGCTCTTCGCGGGACCGGAAGCACGTGAGAACCATTTCGTGGACATCACCGACCACGTCGACGCCAAGCTTGCCGCGATCCGGATCCACTCGAGCCAACATCCGGACCTTGCCGCCATGGAACGCACGGTTTCGGCCATGCTGCAGCGGAACGGCGAGCGCGGGGGATTGGCTTCCGGCCGTAGTGCCGAGGCGTTCCACGTGGTCGAAGTCAACGGTTCCGGGACGATCGCGGGCTTCTGAGATTGCTCATGTGTAAGCTGTGTCATATGCTTAGTCTCGTTTAAATCATATTTAATTGAGGAAGGCAGACTTTGATGGCGAAGACTGCACAGCAGCCTGTATTGGTGATCATGGGCGTCTCCGGTTCAGGCAAATCAACGGTGGCCGGGGTGCTCGCCGGCCGGCTTGGTTGGGACCTCGCCGAAGGCGATGACTTCCATCCTGAAGCGAATGTGGCAAAGATGCACGCCGGACATCCTCTCAGCGACGAGGACCGCTGGCCGTGGCTCGACACGATTGCGGCATGGATCCGGGAACGTACCGAGGCCGGCAGGCCCGGCATCATCACCTGCTCTGCACTGAAGAAGCGTTACCGGGACATCCTGCGTGGAGAGAACGTCGTGTTTGTCTTCCTGCAGGGCAGCAAGGAGAAGATCTCCGATCGCCTTGCATCACGGCATGGGCATTACATGCCCGCCTCCTTGCTGGAATCCCAGTTCGAGGCACTTGAAGAACCGACGCAAGACGAGAACTACATCTCGCTGTGCGTCTCGGCTTCTCCCGCGGAAGAAGCGAACGAAATCATCGAACGGCTCGGCCTCATTGAGAAGCCGGCCCAAAGCATTGGCGGCGCAGCGTGAACTGGACCGGGCATGACACCCAACTTCTCGTGGTCGCGGCAATCGGCATTGCGCTGATTGTCCTGCTGATCGCCAAATTCAAGGTCCACCCGTTCCTGTCCCTGGTCCTCGGCTCGGCCTTTGTCGGCCTTGCCTCAGGAGTGGGACTCGACAAGGTCATCAGCAACTTCGAGGACGGTGTAGGCGGTGTCCTCAAGGAGGTCGGCCTGCTGATTGCGCTCGGCGCCATGCTGGGCAAGCTCCTGGCGGACTCCGGCGGCGCCAACCGCGTGGTGGACACCCTGTTGGAAAAAGCAAGGGGCAACAGGGTCGTGTGGATGATGACCTTGGTGGCCGTCATCATCGGCCTCCCGATGTTCTTCGAGATTGGCCTCGTCCTGCTCCTGCCGGTGATCGTGCTGGTCACCCAGCGCTCCAAGATGAGGCTTATGCGGATCGCGATCCCGGCACTTGCGGGCCTGTCCGTGCTGCACGGCCTCGTGCCGCCGCACCCCGGACCCCTGATCGCCATCAGCGCAGTGAAGGCGGAACTCGGTACCACGTTGGCGCTGGGCCTCCTTGTAGCCATCCCCACCGTGATCATCTGTGGTCCGTTGTTCTCGCGGCTCGCGGCCCGATGGGTTCCCGTTGACGCTCCCGCCGTGGCCGGCGGCGTGGACACCCAGCACGCCGTCGACCTTAGCGAAGTGAGGCGCCAGCCCAGCTTCATCGTTACCTTGCTGACGATTATCTTCCCCGTGGTGCTCATGCTCCTGAAGGCGGTGGCGGACATCGTCTGGCCCGATGCCGCGCACGCACCCATGATTCGCACTGTGCTGGACTTCATCGGACAGCCGCTGGTCGCCATGACCCTTGCCGTGCTCGCCGCGATGGTCACCTTCGGCTACACGGTTGGCTTCACGGGCAGCAAGATCACCTCCAAGCTGAGCGCGAGCCTTGGCCCGATCGCCGCGATCCTGCTGATCGTGGGTGCGGGTGGCGGTTTCAAGCAGACCCTCATCGGCGCCGGCGTAGGCGACACCGTGAAGAAGTGGGCCGAGGGCGCCAACATGTCCGTCCTGGTCCTCGGGTTCATCGTTGCCGTTGCGCTGCGCCTCGCCACCGGTTCCGCGACGGTTGCGACCGTGACGGCCGCCGGCATCGTGGCTCCGCTTGCGAGCACGCTGACCCCGACCCACGCGGCGCTCCTTGCGTTGGCAATCGGCGCTGGCTCACTCTTCCTCTCGCACGTCAACGACGCCGGATTCTGGCTCGTGAAGGAACTCTTCGGCCTAACGGTCGGGCAGACCTTCAAGACGTGGTCCGTGATGGAGACGCTGATTTCCTTGGTCGGCTTCGCCTTCATCATGGTGCTTTCACTGATTATCTAGCGAGCTTCAGCTGAGCTTTTCCGCTGCGTAGGCCTTGATTCCTTCGAACAGGTATTCCGCCAAGCCCGGACGGACCTTGTCGTAGTTGGCCTTGAACCTGGGATCCTCCACATACATCCGCCCCAGGCCAACATAGGATTCGGCGCTTGGCGTCCAGCTCGCGCAGATCCAGTGGTAATGGCGTTCGACGGCGGCCTGCACCGCTGGATCCGATGGCGCCAGGTCGGCGTCGAGGCAGCGGGCGAGTTCCTCGCTGACGGCGGCGTGCTCGTCGAGGAAGGCTTCTTTTTGGGAAGGGGACATGGCCGCGTGGCGGGCCTTGCTTTGCTCGACGGCTGCGTCGCCCCAGCGTTCGCGCGCCTCGGCCTCGTAGGGGTTGTTGTCAAAATCCTTGAAGATCTTTTCGGCTGTCATCGCTTCTCCTTTGCGTAGTGCTTGGATCGTGGCGTCGACCGTCCTGGACATCCGGTCCAGGCGGTCGCGCTCGGCCAGCAACCAGTTCGTGTGTACGGCAAGCGCCTCCACGGGATCCGTCTGGCCGTCGAGAACTTCGCCGATGGTCTCGAGCCCAAGGCCAAGTTCGCGAAGCAAGAGGATCCGTTGGAGTCGCAACAGCTCGGCCTGGCCGTAGTACCTGTAGCCGTTCTGGCCGGTGTGGGAAGGTTCCAGGAGCCCGAGCTGGTCATAATGCCGCAATGTCCGGGAGGACACTTTGCTTGCTTTGGCCACCTCGGAGATCGTCCAGGCTTCGTCCTGCTTCATCCATCCAGCCTAGAAGTTGACGCTACGTCAAGGTCAAGCCCCGGTTGCCCGGTGCCAACCGGGGCTTGGACCCGGCGCCAACCGGGGCTTGGACGTCAGCGGCTAGGACGTCAGTGGAGCCGTTGCGACGGTCGGCATGCTGGGCGTTTTTGAGCCGCCGGCCGGCTCCACGGTGAAGCCGAGGGCAGCGGCGCTGGCGATGCCCGACACCACCGCGGGGTGGCTCAAGGCTTCTGCATCCATGAGGCCTTCGGACACCGGGGGGGAGCCGTCCTTCGGGATAAGCCACATTTGGTATACCTTGCCCGGCGGGGGAGCGGGCACGTCTTTCATCCGCACCACAACGGCGTTCTTCGAGCTTGAAATCGACACCGTCGCTGTGCCGCCGCCATTGACGTCCACCGTGGCCTGCCGGACATCGCTGGCTTTCAGGACCTGGTTTACGGGATCGTTCTGGCCGGCCACGTAGACGCCCACGCCAACCCCGCCGAGTGCAATCACCGCTGCGGCGACGGCTGCGGCAAGCCAACCGCGGAGCCCGCCAAACCGCCGTCGGACGCGCCTCTCGCGTGCGACCGACAGGTCGGCGACGTCGGAGCCCGCCGCTGCCGGGCGGCCTGTGGGCGCCGCTTGGCGCTCGCGTTCCGGCAGCTGCGACAGGATGTCCTGCAAGAGTCCCGCCGGTGGCTCGGCCTCATCCGCGAAGCTCGTGGCGAGTGCTTCGCGTGCCTGCCTAACGCGCTCAAGGAACGCGGAGCGTTCGGGTGCGGTTGCGATGTAGCTCTCGATTTCTGTGCGTTCCGCATCGCTCAGGGCATCCAATGCATAGATCTCGGCAAGTTCCATGATCCGGCCTTCGGCGAGGTCGGTGGCAATATCGGCGGCGAACATCCTGCGTGCGTAGCCTTCCTGCCCGACGTTCTCCCGGGGCTCGTGGGGTCCGACCATGTCAGCCCACCTCCAGGCAGGCCTTGAGCCGGATGAGGCCGTCGCGGATGCGTGATTTGATGGTCGGAATGGCTGCGCCCAATCGTTCGGCGACTTCCCGGTACGTGAGGCCGCCGTAGTAGGCGAGCCGCACCGATTCCAATTGGGTTTCCGTGAGGGTTCCGAGGCAACGACTGACGGCCTCGGCCTCAAGCCTGCTGCCGGCTTCCTCTTCGACGACGTCGTGGTCCGGGTTTTGGCTTGCGGCGCCGTACCTGGCTTCGCGCTCGGTGGCCGATTGTGCCGAACGAACCCGGTCGATGGCCCGCCTATGGGCGATGGTCATCAGCCATGCGAGCGGGCTGCCCGCGGCAGGATCGAAGGTCGCGGCCTTCTGCCAAACCTGGATGAATACGTCCTGCGTGGCGTCTTCGCTCAGCCCCGCGTCGACCAATACCCGCTTGGCCATGCCGAACACCCGGCGGGCCGTGAGCTGGTAGAACTCGCTGAAAGCTGCGCGGTCGCCGTCGGCCACCTGCCTCAGCAGTGCAGCGAGCTGCGCGTTCGAACCGACGAGGACGTCGGGGGCCTCGGGGCCACTCACATTCGGGGTATCCATCACCGTCCAGCATAGGTTGCCGGGGAGGCGGGCAGCACCGGGGCCAGGCGGTGTCTTGACGGCGGTCATTGTGCGGCCCCTCCCGTTCGGCGGCTTTGCGGCAGTGGTGCCTACAGAAGGTGTTCGGTGAAGCCGGGGATGTGGATGGGTGGCGCCAGCAAGGGCGGGGCTACAGCCGCGCTCCCGCGAAGCCGTGTTGCCGCCATGCCTCGTAGACGGCGATGGACGCGGCGTTAGCGAGGTTGAGGGAACGGAGCGAGGGGAGCATGGGAAGCCGAACCCGAGCTGTGACGTGCGAATCCTGCTTCAGCCACTCGGGAAGGCCCACGGACTCGGGGCCGAACATGAGGACGTCACCTTCCTCGTAGGCGATGTCCGTGTAGGAAGCTTCGCCGTCGGATGTGAAGGCGAAAACGCGCTCCGGCTGCAAGGCATCCCAGGCTGCGTCGATGTCCTTGTGCACCGTGACCACCGCGAGATCGTGGTAGTCGAGTCCCGCCCTGCGCAGTTTCGCGTCGGAGAAGTCGAAGCCCAAGGGCTCCACGAGGTGCAGCTCTGCTCCAGTGATGGCGGCGAGCCGAATGGCGTTTCCCGTGTTGCCCGGGATTTCAGGGGTGTGGAAGAGGATGCGGAACACGTATCAATCCTAGCCAGCCGCTCAATGCATGCCGCGCAGTAGCCGGGCCAGGACTGGAACCACCACGGTGTTGGGTACGGGGCCGGAACTGAGGAACTGCTTGAGTCCCCTGGCTAGTCCCGAAGCATTGACGACCTGGACGCTCCCTAGATCGCCGCCACGGCGGTAATGGTCGATCACGGGTTCATGCGGGTTGCCGTCGGGGCTGTGGACCACCACCCAGCCTGTGATGTTCAGCTCCGGGAATATTTCCTGCATGTGGCGCACTATCAGCTCCAGCTGCGGCGGTGGTACGGCGCGCCCGCCGTGCCTCAGGGCAACGCCGTCCCAAGCGTAAGCACCCTTGGGCAACAGCATGGAGCCGATGAGCGCCAGGCGGTAACCGGAGAGAAGGGCGTGGTCGATGTGGTTGTTGTCGGAGGGCGACAGCAACCCGTTGATGAGTCGGGCAGCCGGTATTGCCGGGAGAATCTGCTTGCTGATGAGCTGGACCGTCCGCATTTCCCGCTGGATGCGGGCTTCGGCGCCGAAGATCCCGCGTTTACGCGGAATTCCGTGGATCTGCAGGCCGGCCTCGCTTCTCGAGAGGAGCGGTACCTCGTTCGGGTCATCGAACGACGGGACATAGACGGGCGGGTCGCCGGCGGTGTTGCGCGCGGTCTTTGGATGGTGGATTCCAGTGGCCGTGCGGCTTTCCGGTGCAGGCGCACCGCCGTAGTCCGGCCTTCGCCCGCCACGCGGACCATCCGACGCGCCGCTTGCGTAGCGACGATCGTAATCCGCCCGGCTCTTGGGATCGATCAGGGTTTCATAGGCCAGTGTGACCCTCCGGAAGGCCGCAGGATCGCCTCCGTGATCCGGATGCGCGGCCCTGGCAGCCTTCCGATACGCCACTTTGATCTCCTTGTCCGTCGCCGTGACGGACACCCGGAGGACCTGATAGTGGGAACTGCTGCCCTCAGCCAAGCCCGGCCTTCCTTTGGTGATTCAAGGGTTACGCCGTTCCTCGCGAGCGGCGTTCCTGGCAAGTCTAGCCAGCCACTCAGGAGAACGACGGCGGCCGGGGCTTTAGTTCCCGTCGTCACCTGTCGCTGGCCGGGCTACCGCCGCTGCGACACCGAGAGGCGGTTGAGTGCCAATGCTCCGACGAGGAGCCCGAAGTCGCGAAGTGCCACATCGAAGAAGTTGCCGAGTACCAACAGGTTCACGATGATGCCGAGGAGCCACACGGCCACAAGAAGGGAACCGAATCGCGGGCGGACCGCGACGGCGATTCCTGCCACGATCTCAACGACGCCAACGATGTACATGAACGTCTGCGCCGGGATTGGAACCACGGTGGTGGCGAGCGGCGCCAAGTACATGGTCCAGTGCGTGAGGATGTTGGCGAATTTATCCAGCCCGAAAACGATCGGGGCCACGGTGAACACGGTCCGCAGGAGCAGGAAGGCCTGTCGCTGGGGATCCATGGCCGTGAGGGTGCCGGCCTTGGCTGCTGCGGCGTGTGTTGAAGTCTTCATGTCCTTCTCCTTCTAAAAGTAGATAATTTGATTTTAGAAAGCTCCAACCGATTAAGCAACGCTTGTTGTTTTTAGAGTTAACATTGATCCATGACCGGGCTTTCTTGGTTGGGGCGGCTTTCAGCCCTTGCATCCCTCGACGACGGCAACCGCCGCCGCCTGTACGAACACGTGTGCCGCGAGACGCACGCGGTGAGTCGCGATGATGCCGCCATGGCTTTGGGCCTCCCGCGCAGCACGGCTTCCTTCCATCTGGACCGCCTGGTCCGCGATGGGCTCTTGAGCGTTGAATTCCGCAAGCTCGGCGGCAAGGTGGGCCCGGGCTCCGGGCGCCCTGCCAAGCTGTACTCGCCGGTACTCGCGGAGATCGGAGCGTCCGTTCCGGAGCGCCACTACGACCTCGCCGGGGAAGTGATGGCATCGGCCATCCAAAGCATGGTGACTAGTGGAGGTGCTCCCCTCGAGACGCTTCTGGATACGGCTTATGCGCGAGGCCGCGCGGCTGCCGGTCCAGGGGCGGAATCAACAACGTCGGAGCCGGTATTCGAGGATGTCCTGTCGGCCCTCGGCTATCGCCCCGAGTCGGACGACGACGGCGGTTTCGCCTTGCTCAACTGCCCGTTCCACCGCCTGGCCGCAGATCATTCGGACGTCGTCTGCGCCCTGAATGGGGCATTCCTCAGCGGGGCCGCGTCCGTCTGCGGGATAGCTCAGGACCGGTTGGCCGGAGACGACCGCGAAGGCCATTGTTGCGCCAGAATTCGTCCCGCGGGCTGAGCGGGTCGCTTCACTGCAAGGGCGTCCGCGACTGTCGATAGACTTGATGCGTGCCCGTTTACTTGGACCACGCTGCTACCACGCCCATCGCCGACGTCGCCCTCTCCGTCATGACCCGCGAGCTGGCGCGCACCGGCAACCCGTCCTCGCTGCATGCATCCGGCCGCCGTGCCCGGCGCGCGGTAGAAGAGGCCAGGGAAACCATTTCAGCGGCCGCGGGAGCGCATCCTTCCGAAGTCATTTTCACTTCCGGCGGCACGGAGGCGGACAACCTTGCCGTGAAGGGCTTGTACTGGGCCCGGCACGATGAGGACGGGCGCCGCAAGCGCATCCTTTGCTCCGCCGTCGAACATCATGCGGTGCAGGACACGGTCGAATGGCTGGAACGGCACGAAGGCGCGGAAGTCGCCTGGCTCCCCGTCGATTCACGCGGCGTAGTCAGCGTCGATGCTGTACGCGCGGAGATTGAGCGGGATCCGGCCTCGATCGCGTTGGTTACCGTCATGTGGGCAAACAACGAGGTCGGCAGCATCCAGCCGGTCAAGGAGATCGTCGAACTCGCCGCTGCGCACGGTATTCCCGTGCATTCGGACGCGGTGCAGGCCTTCGGTTCCATTCCGCTCGACTTCCGCGAATCAGGGCTCGCCGCCATGTCGGTATCCGGCCACAAAATTGGCGGCCCTGTTGGCGTCGGCGCCCTGTTCCTCGGCCGTGCCACCAAAGTCACACCCGTCCAGCATGGCGGAGGGCAGGAACGCGATGTCCGCTCCGGAACACTGGATACTGCGTCGATCGCGGCCTTCGCCGCCGCAGCCGGGGCCGCTGCCCGGAACCTCCCGGCGGAGCATGACCGGATCAGCGGGTTGCGCGACCGGATGATCGCCGGCATCAAGGAAGCCATACCCGAAGCGGTGCTCCGCGGGGCCCCGGGGGAAGGGCGGCTTCCGGGCAACGTGCACTTCACATTCCCTGGTTGCGAAGGGGACTCCCTGCTGTTCCTCCTGGACCTCGCAGGAATCGAGTCCTCGACCGGTTCAGCCTGCACCGCCGGCGTGCCACGTCCCTCGCACGTCTTGCTCGCCATGGGCCTCGACGAGGAAACGGCCCGCGGGGCGCAGCGATTCAGCCTGGGCCATTCCTCAAGCGACGCCGACGTCGATTCCCTCCTCAAGGTGCTGCCTGACGCATACGCAAGGGCAAGGATAGCCGGCATGGCCGGCCACGAGTCCACCATCCAGACCGCCGCAACGGCGGCTCGAGTGCATGGAGGAGTTGCCGCCGGGGATCAGCTCGCAGGCAATAGCTGATCCAGGGGGACGGCGGGGTCGCTCAAGCGCTCGGCATCAACGTTGACGCGCCCGGAAATCAGGGCCTTGATGGGCTTCTGGACCCGCTGATGGTTGACGCTCATCCCGGCAACGACCACGCTGTCCCGGAGCCAGAAGGCAATGAAGCTGTTCTCGGCCATGGAACCCCGGATCACCGGTACCGTCCCTTCCGCCAGCGTGGGGTATCCCGAGTACTCCATGGAGACGTCGAATTGGTCCGTGTAGAAGTACGGCACCACATCCAGCTTGGCGTGCTGGCCCAGCATTGCCTTCGCGGCGACTTTTCCGCCGTTGAGGGCATTGGACCAGTGCTCGCTCCGGTGGTGCCGGCCGGTAAACGGGTGGAGCGCGTTGGCAACGTCTCCGGCGGCAAAGACGTCCGGGCTTGATGTCCGGAGCGAGGCATCCACGAGGATCCCGTTGTCGATCTCCAGACCGGCCTTCTCGGCCAGGGCGGTGTCGGGAGCAACTCCGACCGCCACCACCACAAGGTCGGCGGGAATCTCCTCGCCGGTGTTTGTGACCACGGCGGAAACCTTGCCGTTCGTGCCCTTGATCTCCGCGGCGCTGGCCGGCAGGCGGAACTGCACATCATGCCTTTCCTGCAGTGAGCGGAAGAATCCACCCAACTCGGGTCCGATGGCAGCGCCGAGCGGCACTTCCTCCAAGCCCATGAGCGTAACGTCATTGCCGTAGGAGCGGGCGGCCGCAGCAAGTTCCATGCCAATCCAGCCCGACCCGATCATCGCGACCTTTTTGCCGCCGGCCGACAGTTCCTCCTTGAGCCTTCGGGAGTCGTTGAACGTCCGGAACGTCGTAACGCCGTCGAGGTCCGAACCCTGGATGGGAAGTCGCCTGGGCTTCGCTCCGCTCGCGATCAGGAGCTTGCTGAACTGAAGTTCGGTCCCCGAATCGAGGCTGACGGTGTGCGCCCCGGGATCCGCGGCAACCGCCGTCCCGCCAAGGAGGAGTTCGACGTCGTTCTCCTGGTACCAGCCTGCCGGCAGTACCGGGACGGTGTCCTCGCCCGCCTTGCCAAGGAGGAACTCTTTCGAGAGCGGCGGCCGGAGATAGGGGATTTCGGTCTCAGCGGCGACCACGGTGATGCGTCCGGGGAAACCTTCGGAGCGGAGCGTCTTGGCGGCGGTTGCACCGGCGAGTCCGCCGCCGGCGATGACGATGTGTTCAGTATCCATGCTGGCTCGATTCCTGGTGATTTACGGGGGAGCTCCATCTAAAACCGACATTCTTGACGTTAGAACCGCGCGCCGCACCGGGTCAAGGTCTTTGGGAAAGGCATTTGGGGGCGGATTCGCCCGGGCGCTAGAATAGTTGCGCTTGCGTTGTATGTATCGGCATCCGCATCCGTTTCCCATCTCCTTCCCAACAGAAAGCCAGCATGCGAGTTCTTGCAGCCATGAGCGGCGGAGTCGATTCCGCCGTCGCCGCCGCCCGCGCAGTCGAAGCGGGGCACGACGTCGTCGGCGTCCACCTGGCGCTCTCGCGCATGCCGGGTACTTTGCGGACCGGAAGCCGTGGTTGCTGCACCATCGAGGACTCCCGCGATGCATGGCGCGCCTGCGACGTCCTGGGCATTCCCTACTACGTGTGGGATTTCTCCGAGCGCTTCAAGGAAGACGTCGTCCAGGATTTCATCGACGAGTACGCGGCAGGGCGTACCCCGAATCCCTGCATGCGCTGCAACGAAAGAATCAAGTTCGCGGCACTGCTGGAGAAGGCCATGGCGCTCGGCTTCGACGCTGTGTGCACCGGCCACTACGCGAAGGTCGTCAAGGACGCCGACGGCAATCCAGAGCTCCACCGGGCGGCCGATTGGGCCAAGGATCAGAGCTACGTCCTCGGAGTCCTGACCCACGAACAGCTCAATCACTCCATGTTCCCCCTGGCTGAGACGCCCTCGAAGGCTGAAGTCCGTGCCGAGGCCGAGCGGCGCGGCCTATCCGTGGCGAACAAGCCCGACAGCCACGACATCTGCTTCATCCCGGACGGCGACACGGCGGGCTGGCTCGCCGAAAAGATCGACATGACGCCGGGCGAAATCGTTGACGAGACCGGCAGCAAGGTCGGAGAACATGCGGGCGCCAATGCCTTCACGGTCGGCCAGCGCCGTGGCCTCAAGCTGGGGACGCCGGCAGCAGACGGTAAGCCGCGTTTCGTGCTGGAGATCCGGCCCAAGGAAAACAAGGTGGTGGTTGGTCCCCAGGCCTTGCTCGCCATCGACGAGATTCGAGGGATCAAGGTGTCCTGGGCCGGCCTTCCCATCGCTGAAGTCGGGACCGGCGCCGAATTCGAGTGCTTTGCGCAGGTGCGCGCACATGGGGACCCCGTGGCAGCGCGTGCGTCGGTAGAACGGGCGGTGGACGATTCCGGCGTGGAACGTGAACGCCTCGTGGTCACGCTCGTCGAACCCCTCCGCGGAGTGGCTCCAGGCCAGACGGTAGTGCTCTACCAAGGAACACGCGTCCTCGGCCAGGCGACCATCGACGCCGCGCGGTCGTTGCAGCGGGCCGAAATTTAACGGGTTCCAGATTTAACGCGTTCGAGGCAGGGGAATTTCGGCGGGAAAAGTAAATTTTGTGTCTCAACTCACACATTGGAACGTTTCATCGCCAGCTGTTCTGGTTGAATCGTGGAATCAAGAGTGACCGCCCACGGAAAATTACCGACGGCGGCACGCCGAATCCATCGAACAGAAAGTTCACTGATGGCAATGAACAAGAAGGCTTTGCGGAGCGTCATCGCGCTCGCGAGCATCTCCGCATTCGCTTTGACGGCCTGCACGGGCCCGTCCGGCGGTGCGTCCCCTTCAGCTGGTCGAGGCCCGATCGCCTACGGCACCACCGACAAGGTAACGGCACTGGATCCTGCCGGTTCTTATGACAATGGTTCCTTCATGGTGATGAACCAGGTGTACTCCTTCCTGCTGAACTCAAAGCCCGGAAGTGCCGAACCCGTTCCGGACCTGGCCGAATCGGCGTCGTTCACCACTCCCACCGAGTTCACGGTCAAGATGAAGCCCGGACTCAAGTGGGCGAACGGCCACACCTTGGACTCGAAGGACGTGAAGTTCTCCTTCGACCGCCAAGTCAAGATCAACGACCCCGCCGGCCCGGCATCCCTCCTGGCCAACCTGGAAAGTGTCACCACCCCGGACGCCACCACAGTTGTTTTCAAGCTCAAGCACGGAAATGACCAGACCTTTGCGCAGATCCTGAGCAGCCCGGCCTCCCCGATCGTTGATGACGAAGTCTTCCCGGCCGATAAGTTGCTTCCCGACGATGACATCATCAAGGCCAAGGCGTTCTACGGCCAGTACACGATCGACAGCTACAAGAAGAACGAACTCATCAGCCTCAAGGCCTACGCGGACTACCAGGGCGTACTCGGCAAGCCGGCGAACGACGCGGCGACGATCATGTACTACGCCGAGCCGACCAACATGAAGCTGGATATCCAGCAGGGCAATATCGACGTTGCGAACCGGAGCCTGAGCGCGACGGACATCGACGACCTCAAGAAGGACTCCAAGGTCAAGGTGAATATGGGCCCTGGCGGCGAAATCCGCTACATCACCTTCAACTTCGACACCATGCCGTTCGGTGCCAAGACCCCGAACGCCGACCCGGCAAAGGCACTGTCCGTACGCCAGGCCATCGCGAACCTCGTCGACCGCCAGGCAATTGCCGACCAGGTGTACAAGGGCACCTACCTGCCGCTCTACTCCAACGTCCCCAACGGATTCCTTGGCGCGAACCAGTCGTTCAAAGACGCTTATGGCGATGACGGCAAACCCAGCCTGGACAAAGCCAAGAAGGTCCTCTCGGACGCCGGCGTCAGCGGTCCCGTCACCCTTAACCTGCAGTACAACCCGGACCACTACGGAAAGTCGTCGGGTGACGAGTACGCCATGATCAAGGACCAGCTCGAGAAATCGGGCCTGTTCAAGGTCAACCTGCAGTCCACCGAATGGGTGACTTACAGCAAGGCCAGCCGCGCGGACGAATACCCGTTGTTCCAGTTCGGTTGGTTCCCCGACTTTAGCGACGCGGACAACTACCTCAGCCCGTTCTTCCTCCCGGACAGCTTCCTGAAGAACCACTTCAACGATCCCAACGTGGAAGCACTGATCACCAAGCAGGCGACCACGACGGACAAGACCGAGCGGGAATCGATCATCAAGGACGTCCAGAACGCGCTGGCGAAGGATATCTCCACGCTGCCGCTCCTCCAGGGTGCCCAGGTCGCCATCTCGGCAAACGGTGTCAACGGCGTTGACAAGACGCTTGACGCATCCTTCAAGTTCCGCCTGGGAACCGTTTCAAAGTAAGCAGCCTATCCGGGGGAGGCGGCGCCAACAGGCGCTCTGCCTCCCCCCTTGCTGCTGATTGCCACACATTTCAGCAAGACCCCGCGCGATCCGCGGGCCATGAACTTTAGGTAGCAATGACAACACTTATAGAGGTGCCCGACGTCGAGCCGGTCGCCGTCGCTCCAAAGAGCAAAACAGCTCAGGGCGGAGGTCTGGGCAGGTACATCGTGGTCAGGTTCTTCCTGATCATCCCCACGATCTTCATCCTGGTCACGCTGGTATTTTTCCTGATGCGGGTCATCGGCGACCCCATTACCGCCGCACAAGGCGGGCGGCTACCCCCGGACGTCCTGGCGCAGCGAATCCACGATGCCGGTTATGACCGCCCCATCTTCGTGCAGTACTTCGAATACCTGGGCCAGGTTGTCACCGGCAACTTCGGCACCACCATCACCGACCGGAGGCCGGTCGTCGAAATGCTGTCCACCTTCGGTGCCGCCACGCTGGAACTATCCATTAACGCGCTCATCGTGGCGCTCGCGGTCGGCATTCCCCTGGGCCTCGTCGCGGCCCAACGCCGCGACAAAGCCGCCGACGCATTCCTTCGTTGCTTCGCCATCCTTTGCTATGCCACGCCGGTGTTCTTTTCCGGCCTCCTGCTGAAGCTGACGTTCTCGGTCTGGCTTGGCTGGCTGCCTGTGGCCGGCCGTTCCTCCACGAGAACGGAACTGGCGATGAGCAGCCTTGCGGCGCCGAGCGGCATCTACTGGCTCGATGCGCTTCGCAGCGGCAACCTCGCGGCGTTGGGCGATGTCGTCTCGCACGCCGTCCTGCCCGCCATCGCACTGGGCCTCCTGACAGCCGGCGTTTTCCTGCGCCTTGTTCGGACCAACGTCATCGGCACCCTCGGCAAGGACTACGTCGAGGCGGGCCGCTCCCGCGGGGTCAGCGAGTTCCGTCTCGTCACCAAGCACGCCTACAAGCCCGCACTCATCCCCATCATCACGGTCATGGGCCTGCAGATCGCGCTGATGCTCGGCGGAGCCGTGCTGACCGAGACCACGTTTGAATGGAAGGGACTCGGATACCAACTGGTCCAATACCTCAACGCCAGGGACTTCGTGGCAGTGCAGGGCATCGTCGTGTTGCTCGCCGTCATCGTGGCCGTCACCAACTTCGTGGTGGACGTTGTCGCCGCCCTGATCGACCCCCGAGTGAGGTACTGAGATGAGCACCGCAACCATTCCGGGCCGGAAGAAATCGTTCATCTCCAGCCTCCCCGTTATTTCCCACCTCAACAAGAGTGTCGGCCTGCAGCGCGGGATGCTGATCACCGGACTCGTGTTGACCGGCTTCTTCCTGGCCTGCACTGTCCTCGCGCCGCTCATCGCCCCGTACGGCTATGCCCAATTGAGCGACCAAGGCGGCTCCTTCCCCACCCAACAAGCTCCAAGCAGCAAACACCTGCTGGGAACCACCGTGGGCGGCTACGATGTCCTCTCCCGGGTCCTCTGGGGCTCCCAGACCGCCGTGACAGTGATCGTCGTTGCGGTCGCAATGTCGATCTTCGTTGGCGTGGCACTGGGCTTGCTGAGCGGCTACTTCGGGGGATGGCTTGACCGGGTCCTGGTTGTCATCGCCGATGCCATCTACGCATTCCCGTCCTTGTTGCTGGCGATCGTTATGTCGATCGTCATCAGCCGCGGCCAATCCAGCTTCTGGGGCGGCATCCTCGCGTGCTCGTTCTCGATCACGGTCGTCTTCGTCCCGCAGTACTTCCGGGTCATCCGGGCCGAGACCATCCGGTTGAAGGCCGAGCCGTTTGTCGAATCAGCCATGGTACTTGGCGCCTCCAGCATGCGCATCATTACCCGGCACATCTTCAAGAATGCTACCCGGACCCTGCCCCTGATGTTCACCCTGAACGCGTCGGAATCAATCCTCACCCTCGCCGGCCTCGGTTTCCTGGGCTTCGGCATTGAGCCATCGTCCGCCGCGGAATGGGGCTTCGACCTCAACAAGGCCATGGCGGACGCCTCTTCGGGCATTTGGTGGACCGGCGTCTTCCCCGGCGTGGCCATCGTCCTCACGGTGCTCGGATTGACCCTGGTCGGCGAGAGCATCAACGACCTCAACGATCCCCGTCTGCGCGGACGCAAGCGGGCCGGCGGGAAGGTCGTCCGAGGCCGGGACGGTGGAGGCGGGCGCGCCGGCAGCAGGAACCACAAGAACGCGGGAGCCACTACTCCCCGGCCGGAAGCAGGTAAGGCATGACCACCAATATCGGCAACGTCCCCGGGCGGCCGCTGGATACGGGCGAGCGCGTGCTGGACATTGAACGCCTCAAAGTCACCTTTGCCACTGACACCGGTGATGTTTACGCAGTCAAGGACGTGAGCCTGGACGTCAAGGCAGGCGAAGTGCTGGCGATCGTTGGGGAATCAGGCTCCGGAAAGACAGTCACTGCCAAGACAATCCTCGGGCTGTTGCCGGAAACTGCCATTAGCTCGGGAACCGTGCTGATCAAGGGCAACAACGTCATTAGCGTCAGTCCATCCAAGCTTCGCAAGATCCGCGGGCGCGACGTCGCCATGGTCTTCCAGGAACCGTCGACGGCGCTCAACCCTGTATTCACGGTCGGGTGGCAGATCGCCGAAGGCATCCGCGCGCACGCGACGGATGGCCGCCGGATATCGGCCAAGGAAGCAAAAAAGCGCGCCACCGAGGCGCTGCGGAAGGTTGGTATCCCCGATCCGGAAATCCGGGTCAACTACTACCCGCACCAACTTTCCGGCGGACAGAAACAGCGTGTTGTCATTGCAGCCGCGCTCGCCCTGAATCCTGGACTGATTGTTGCCGATGAACCGACGACGGCGCTCGACGTCACCGTCCAGGCCGAGATCCTGCAACTCCTGCGCGAGCTGCGGGACAAGTACGGCACCTCGATCGTGCTCATTACCCACAACATGGGGGTGGTAGCTGACCTGGCCGATCGCGTCGTCGTCATGTACCAGGGCGACGTCGTTGAGGAGGCCACAGCAAAGGTCCTCTTCGCGGAACCGAAGCAGGAGTACACGAGGAAGCTGCTGTCCGCGGTGCCTCACCTTGGCCGCAACTCCGCTTCCGCGGGCGCGACCACACGCCTGCACCAAGGCGGCAAGGTCCTCGTCGAGGCCAGGAACCTTACCATCGAGTATCCGGGCAGGCTCGGCAAGCCCGGATTCAAGGCCGTGGACAACGTCAGCTTCACCTTGTCCGAGAATGAGGTCTTTGGCCTGGTGGGGGAGTCGGGTTCGGGCAAGTCCACCATCGGCCGGACGATCGCGGGCCTCAACAGGGCGACAGGCGGAAGCCTCAAAGTTCTCGGCTACGAAATGCTGGATTTCAAGGAGCGCACGTTCAAGCCCCTGCGCAGGGACATCGGCTTCGTGTTCCAGGACCCGGCAGCATCCTTCAATCCGCACCTGACCATCGGGGAGTGCGTGGCGGAACCGCTGCTCATCCACACCCACCCGAGCCCGGCCCAAGCACGCCTGAGGGTGGCGCAGTTGCTCGAATCGGTCCAGCTGCCGGCGTCGTACGCTGATCGCTTCCCGCATGAGCTCTCGGGCGGGCAGCGGCAACGGGCATCGCTGGCACGGTCGCTGGCGCTGAATCCGCGGCTGCTGATCGCGGACGAACCCACGTCCGCCTTGGACGTCTCCGTCCAGGCGAAAGTGCTCGAGTTGTTCAAGGACATCCAGGAGGAGTTCGGCTTTGCCGCCCTCTTCATCAGCCACGACCTCGCGGTGGTGGACATGCTCTCCCACTGGGTTGGGGTGTTGTTCAAGGGCAAGCTGGTGGAACAGGGGATCGGGAGCCAGATCATGGGCAATCCAAGCCACGACTACACCCGTCGGCTGATCGCCTCGCTACCTGTGCCGGATCCGGACGAGCAGGCCCGTCGCCGGGAAGAGCACCGCGACCTGCTGGGAACCGGAACGCAGGGAAGCTAGGCTCCGGGAACCTCGTGTGAGATGGGGGAAGCCCCGCCTTTGAAGGAAGGCGGGGCTCTTCCGTCACCGGTGGCTACTCGGACACCACTGCTATGTTGAACAGCTTGCCCTGGGGCTGCCGCATGAAAATCCGCAGCCAGAGCGGAAGCCACATTTCCTGCCCGCGCGAGGAGTCGAGCCCGCCAAGGTCACGGATACGTTCAGGGAGCCAGCCAAAGTCCCTCAGGATCCCGACCACCGCGGCCTTCGCCTCGGCGTCGTTTCCGGCAACGAAGACCTCATGTGCGCCGTTGGCCAGCCGCAATGGATCGACCATCAGCGGAGCCATCAAGGTATTGAGGGTCTTCACCACCCGGGTTTCGGGGAAAGTGCGCTGGATGGTCTCCGCGATGCTGTCCGTGTTGCAGACGGAAAGCGATGGCGGGAATCCTGCGGAAGAGTCGAGGGGATTGGACACGTCCACCAACACCTTTCCCGCGAGGTTGGCTTCCCCTGCCTCGCTCAGGGCAGCCAGGGAAACCGTGCCGGGCGTCGCGTTGATTACGATCTCGGCGTTGGCGGCAGCTTGCGCGAAGGAACCCGAGCTCGCCATGGGACCCGCCTTCTCAGCCCATTCCGTGCCCTTCGGGTTGCCCGCTTCCCTGGAACCCATCGTGACTTCATGGCCAAGCTCCACCAATTTGCCAGCCAATGCATGCCCTACCATTCCGGTGCCAAGAACTGCGATTTTCATGCGTGCTCTCCTTAACGTTGGCGCGGACATGCCCATTGTGCCCCGGGGAGGCCGGCATGCACACCCTAGACTGGAGGAATGACCGAGCAGAACAACGCCCGCCCCGACGCCGATAACTTCGATCCCTCCGCCAGTTCCCTGGCCGGCCACGTGGACCAGGCAGTCATGGACGAACTTCTCTCTATCCGGTCCAGCATTGACAATATTGACGCCACGCTCGTCTTCCTCCTCGCGGAACGCTTTAAGGCCACCCAGAAGGTGGGCGTGCTCAAGGCGAGGCACAAGCTTCCCGCAGGAGATCCGGGCCGGGAATCGGCGCAGATCGCGCGTTTGCGCAGGCTCGCCGAGGAAGCGAACCTCGATCCCGCCTTCGCGGAGAAGTTCCTGAATTTCATCATCAGCGAGGTCATCCGGCACCACGAGGCGATCGCCGAGGACCATCAGGCTTCCATCGCGCAGGCCTGAGCCAATGGCCACCGCAAGCGCGCAGAACCAGGTCACGGCTACGGCTTTGGGCCCTTGGCCCGGAACGGATCCGGTAGAGGCCACGCGGATTATCCGCGGCGAGCTGGGCAGCCCGCATCTGCCATTCCTGGCCGAACTTCCGGACCGCGGAGTCGGCTCGGACGCCCTGGGGCGCACGGCGTCACTGCTGGTTGAGATGGCAGTCGACGTACAACCCCATGGGTGGCGTTTGGTGGACCGTCCTGGGAAGGATTCCCTCAGGGCAAAGTCGGCCCTCGCCACGGACATCAATGTGCTGGCGGATATCGCCGGGTCCGAAGATTCCCCTGCCGAGGCCTTCAAAATCCAGCTACGTGGACCCCTAAGCCTCGCAGCAGGATTGTTCCTCCACAACGGCGAACGCGCCCTCCTCGACTATGGCGCCCGCCGGGATATCACGGAATCCCTGGCGGCGGGGATCGCCGATCATATTTCGCGTCTTCGCGCGGCAGTGCCGGGCGCGGAGATCGTGGTCCAGCTGGACGAACCCGAAATTTCCTCCGTCCTCGCCGGGACCATCCCGACAGCCAGCGGTTACCGTACCCTGCGTTCGATTCCGGCGGAAGAGGTGACGGGAGCATGGCGGCGTGTGATCGAAGAACTGAGGGCCGCGGGTGTGTCCGAAACTGTGGTTTCTGTTCCGGAAATCGAGGCACCCATCCAACAAGTACTGGCCTCCGGAGCGGATGGCGTGGCCCTTCCCCTGAAGGCGCTGACCACCCGTCAATGGGAACAATTAGCCGTGGCCGTGGAGGCGGGAAAACGGCTTTGGGCGGGAGCGGTGCCGACCGACGACGTCACCGCGCGTTTGCCGCATA
Organism: bacterium RCC_150; assembly: GCA_041360635.1. Taxonomy (GTDB): domain Bacteria; phylum Actinomycetota; class Actinomycetes; order Actinomycetales; family Micrococcaceae; genus Arthrobacter. The sequence goes on from JBFUPP010000004.1 coordinate 237,889, forward strand.
CCACGGCACTGGTCGAGACCGTGTGGCGCCCGTGGCGCCAGCTCGGCCTGCCGCCGTCGAGCCTCGGGGCCGTCCGCGTGACGCCCTCCACAGGGCTGGCAGGGCATTCGCCGTCGGCGGCCAAAGACGTGCTGGCGCGGCTCACCCAACTTGCCGATGGGCTGAACCAGGCTGCCTTGGGCTAGCTGGCGTTGGCCCTAGACCCTTCGTTCCCAGCGGTCCGGCTCGGCGTACCGGGGAAGGCCGACGGCGGCAGTTGCAGTCTGCTTGCGGTCGGGAGCGGTGTCTTCCGGCACCGGGAGCGACGGTATAAGCCGGTAGTCGAAGGAACCGGCGTAGACGAGGACCAAGCCGACCTGGCGCTGCAACACTTTGACCTGTATCCGGTGCTTGCCTTCCGCCGCGTCCCACCATTGTTCTGCGTACGCTTGCGCGTCGAGCAGCGCCGGCAGGGTAAGCCTGGCGGTGCCGAGGAACAAGCGGGTCGCGCTTGACACGCCCCGGAGCCGGCCTTCGGGCGTGACGTCGAGATCCAGCGTCGTGGCGATTCTGCGGTACCGTCCGAGGTAGTCCACCAACCTCGTGCCGCCGCCTGGAGCTGCCTCCGCCACTGTGGTGTCGTGGAAAAGGCGCGTGCGTCCGGGAAAGAAGATTTCGCGCCGCGCAGTCAGGGCGGAGCGTCCGAAGGGATCGAAGTGGGCGTGGTTCTCGATTCGGAACGGGATGTTCTCGCCGTATTCCGGGAAGAAGGCTTCTTCCCCTGAAACCAGGGCGAGGAGCGGCCGGAGCCATTGCTGCTGGCATCCGACGACGTCAAATACGCCCTCTCCGATTCCGTAGAGTCCGGACCCCGGAGCAAGGGAGAAGTAGTCCTGTAGCTCGGGCTGGAGCTTCCCGTACTTGCTGCCAAGCGCCAGTTCGTAGATGGGTGTGGTCACCGTCGGTTCCTCCCTGTTTCAGTATCGCGGCCGGTTAAAGACGGCCCGCCGCCTTCAATCGAATGTATGCATCGGCGAGGCGCGGCGGAAGGTCCAGCGGTTCCGCGTCGACCACCTCGGCGCCGAGTTGCTTCAACTGGCCGCTCACCGCCTCGCGGTCAAGCAAAGCACGCTCGGCGGCTGAGGCACGGTAGACCTGGCTCGCCGTCGTCCGTTCTTCCTTCATTCGGCCAAGCAAGGGGTCCCGGACCGAGGCGACCACCACGAGATGCTGCCTGGCGAGCTGGGCGACCAGGGGGATGAGGCCTTCCTCCGGCGCGCCGGTGTCCAAGGATGTCAGCAGCACGACGAGCGCGCGGTGTGCCGAAATCGCCCGCACCTGGGCGGGCACTTGCGCCCAATCCATTTCGATCAGTTCCGCCTCGAGGGGAGCCATTGCCTGGACCAGTGATCCCAGGAGGTTGCCCTTTGCCGCGGAGTCGACGCGCCCGCGGAGCCGCCGGTCGAAGGCGAAGAAGTCCACCCGGTCGCCTCCGCGTTCAGCCAGGACCGCGAGCAGGAGTGCCGCTTCGATCCCGGTATCCAGGCGGGGTTCGTCGTCGATCCTTGCGGCTGCCGTGCGGGAGGTGTCCAGCATGATGATCACCCGGCGATCGCGTTCGGGTCGCCAGGTCCGGACGACGACGGCGGTGCGCCGCGCGGTTGCCCTCCAGTCGATGGAGCGGACGTCGTCGCCCCGGACGTAGTCGCGCAGGGAATCGAACTCCGTCCCGGCTCCGCGGATCTGGAGTGCCGCCTTGCCGTCGAGCTCGCGCAGCTTCCGCAACTTGGAGGGCAGGTGCCGCTTGGAATGGAACGGTGGCAGCACGCGGAGGCGCCCGGGGAGGGGTACAGTGCGTTGCCTCGCGGCCAGGCCCAGCGGACCGAAGGAGCGGAGGGTAGCGTGCTGTGCATGGAGTTCGCCCCGACGCGCAGGCTCCAGGAGGACAGACAAGCGCCGCCGTTCGCCGGAAGGAATGTCGAGTCGTTGGACGGGATTGACCGCACCGGCGGAAGGCTGCCACGCATCACGCACCAGCCCGCGGAAGATCCGTTTGTTGTGGTTCTCCAGTGTCAGGATGGATTCCGTGCCCGAGTGGAGCGTGACGTTGCCTGTTTCCTTGCGTTGGACCTCAAGTCCCTTTGGCGACGCTGCCAGCACGATGTCGGCGAGCAAGAGCGCCAAGAGACCGGCGGCGATGAGCAGCACCGTTCCCCAGCCCGGCAATAGCATCAGGGGAACCAGCCCGGCGAAGGCCAACAGCACAAATCGTCCTGTAATGGCCATTCAGGATCCTGAAACCGTCATGATGCGTGAAGGTGTCATCACGCGCAGCACGGCCATGAAGCGCAAGCCCGCGATGGATCGCGACGGCATCAGCGCGGAACGGGTCATCAGCGCGGAACGGGTCATCAGCGCGGAACGGGGCATCAGCGCGGAACCGGGACGGAGGCGAGGATGCTGCCGAGGACGCCGTCCACCTGAACCCCGTCCATTTGCGCCTCCGGGCGCAGCCCCACGCGATGCCGGAGGCAGGGAAGCGATAATGCCTTGACGTCGTCGGGCGTGACGAAGCTGCGGCCGGACAACCAGGCCCAGGCACGCGCGGTGTTCAGCAGGGCCGTGGCCCCGCGCGGTGAAACCCCCAGCTGGAACGAAGGCGCCGACCTGGTTGCCCGCACAATGTCCACTACGTAGCCAAGGATCTCCGGGGCCACGGTCAGTCCCGCAACAGCATCCCTGGCGTTCTGGAGTTCCGCAGCGCCAGCCACCGGCCGGACCCCCGCGGCTCGAAGATTGCGCGGGTCGAAGCCTTCGGAGTGCCGGCGTATGACTTCGATTTCTTCGTTGCGTCCCGGCAGCGGCATGGAAAGCTTGAGCAGGAAGCGGTCCAGCTGGGCCTCCGGCAGTGGATAGGTGCCCTCGTATTCGACCGGGTTCTGGGTTGCCGCGACCATGAACGGCGAGGGCAAGGGCCGCGATTGCCCATCGACGGATACCTGGCGTTCCTCCATGGCTTCAAGTAAGGACGCCTGGGTTTTTGGTGGCGTCCGGTTGATTTCGTCGGCCAGCATGATGTTGGTGAAGACAGGACCGTCGCGGAACGTGAATTCGGACGTGTGCGAATCGTAGACGAGGGAGCCTGTGACATCGCCAGGCATGAGGTCCGGAGTGAACTGCACCCGCTTGGTGTCCAGGCTCAGCGCGGCGGACAAAGCCCGTACCAGGAGCGTCTTGGCAACGCCCGGGACGCCTTCCAGGAGCACATGGCCACCGCAGAGAAGCGCGATGAGCAGGCCCGTTACCGTCGAGTCCTGCCCGACGACGGCCTTCCCCACTTCGCGGCGAACGTCCAGCAACGCCTGCCGGGCAGGGTCCGCAGGCTCAACGTGCCGCCGGTCCGACTGGGTGGATCCAGTGTCCGCGGACATTCCTCCGGAGTAGCCGTAGTTCCCCTCGGTGAAGCTGTTCGCTTGGTTGCTCATCGCGCTGTTGCCTCCTGCTCGAGTTTTTCGACGCTCTGCGCCCATCGGACGAGTTCTGAATCTGTTTGGGGCTGCCGCTCAAGAAGCCAGGCTAGCTCTTGAACGGGCCGGTTGAGCTTGAGGGCGGCGGCGACAATGACGGCGTCGACGCCAGCCTCGGGCCCGAGCCGGAAATGTTTGGCGAGCCGCCCCAGCGTCCCCGCCCGCAGGTTGTTTGCGGCCCGGCCGATTGCGTGGGAGTCCTGGTACAGGCGTGCCCGCCCTTCAGCCGTCTCCGCCGCCTTGACCACCACGGGAAGCGGTTCGAAGACGAGTGGGCCGAGCCTTCGTCCCCGCCAGAGCACGGCGAGCAGCGCAACGACGAGGAGCCACGGGCCAAGGAAGCCAAGCCATGGCGGCGCCAACTCGTCAAGTGTCGGCGGCTTGCCTGTACTTGGCACGTCGCCCAATCCCGGCAGGTACCAAACGAGATCAGGCGCCGGCCCAAGGGTGCGGAAGGCAAGGGCGGCGTTGCCCTCTTGCTGCAGGAGATCGTTGCTCAGCAGCGCGGTGCTGCCGAGGACCACCAGGCGCCCATCCGCGCTCGCCGCATACATGCCGCCGTCGTTCCTTCCGGGCCGGAAGCAAATCTGCGCGCCACCGGTGTAGAGGAAACCGTTCTTGCCCGAAATCCGCCCGGCTGCGAGCGCGTCCGCTTGCCCGCATCCCGCATCCAGTGTCGAAGTGTTGCCGGGTACGACGCCGGCGTGCCTGATTTCGCTACTAAGTCCCGTCAAGGTCCTGAGCCCGGGCGAGACCACGACGACCCGGGCGGCCGACCCGGACAACCTCCGCAGTTGTTCGGAGTCGAGATATGCGTTCTGGTCGTACAACAGGACGGTAGCGTTCGGCTTCGTGGAAAGGAGCGTCATGGTGGTGGCATAGGAACCCGATTCCGTGACCATCACACCTTGCTGTCGTAGGACTTCTACCACTGCCATAGCTCCGTTGGGTGCGGGATTGCGGGCGGACAGGGGAGACGCATCCGGGTTGGAGGGGTACTGCGCCACGGTGATAACGCCGAGCACCACGACAAGAAGTCCGAGGATAGTCCATGCTTTATGCCGGTGCCACCAACCGCGGAGACGTGAGGGGTTCCTCATTGCGGCACCGCCAAGCCATTTCCTGCCTGAGCCGCGAAGTCCGGTTTCATGACCGACAGATCGGAGTCCAGCGCCAGGAGCTCGGCATGATCGGCCCCGGTTGCGGCGGCCCTGCCATATTTCACGCTGTCGAACAGCCGGGCTGCGGCGTCCAGACGTGGAGCGGTCGTCGCGAAGGCGCGTCCCAAGTGCGTCGCTGCTTCGTCAGCGGTCCTGCCTGCCTGGACGTCGATCACGGCCCGGTCTTCGGCCGTGCGCACCAGCGCGCGGAATTGCTCGACGACGGCCGTCTGCCAGTCATTGCGGTTGGCCGCTTCGGAAGCGCGTATCCGGAAGGTTTCGGCGGTGACGGATGCATCGCCGTCGAATACTGCCGCGGAATGCCTCTTCCGGGCGTTGAGCCTTGGCCTGACGACAATGATCACAACTACGATGAGAACCACCGCAATGGCCATGATGAGCGGCAACGCGATGTTGGGTGCGCCGATGGATTCGCCATTCATGGAACGGAGCCATTCGATGAACTGGCGCCAGATTTCCTCGATCCAGCCGGGCTTCGCGGACGCATACCGGGATTTCGACAATTCCTCGGCCGCCCACCGCCGTGCTTCACCCGCGTCCGGATCGACCGGCGCGTCGAAGCCGGGGAGCAGGAATGGCAGGACAGCCGACATGCTCATCATCCGGCCGTATAGCCGTGACCTGGTGCGGGCGGCCACGGTGGCACGGACGGGACTGCGCGACGCCGTCCCGGCACTCCTTCGGGATCTGCCCCGGTTTCCAAAAGCCGCAGCAGTTCCACGTCCAAGCCGTCGCGGCGCATCCGCAGGTCCATGTAGAGCAGTGCCGCGACCGAGGTTTGGAATGCAAAGCCAACTGCGCTGATCAAGGCCGAGATGAGCAGGGAAACCATCAGGAGCACGATTGCGGTGGTTGTCAGCTGTTCAGTCCTCGCATGGGGCGAAACCAAGGAACTGATGCCGGTGGTTGCCAGGCTAAACGGAATCTGCACGACTTGACCGATGACTCCGATGATGAAGCCCACCAGGATGACAATGCCAAAGATCCGCCACCAATTCATCGAGGTCAGGCTCCATGAGCGCCGGATAGCGGCGAAGACCCCCAGTTCCTCGACAGCCACCGAGGCTGGCGCGACCAGCAGCTTTATGTACACCCACGCGTACGCGACGACAGCGCCGCCCCCGAAGGGAAGGATGAGGAGCGCGCCGGCCGGGCCGGAAGCAGCCAGGATGAGGCCGGCCGAGACGAGCAGCGCAACGAAGGAAATGAAGCTTGCGAGGAGCAGGAGTCCGGCGAGCCCCACAAGGGACCAGAGACGAGCGCGGACCAGGGACCACAACTGCTTGAAGCTCGTCCGGCGATTGAGGACGGACCGTGCCACGGGGATGGCCAAGACCCCCTGCAAGATGGAACTGAGGAACGCAGTGAGCATCGTGATTCCCAGCGCCCCGCCTGCGAGGCTCAAGGCAGGACCCAGAAACTGGGCGGCTTCGGCCTCGTTGTTGAATTGCCCTGTCGACGGGACAACCCCCACCATGGCCACCGTCAATACACCGCTCAAGATCGCCATGATGAGTTCCATCACAAGGGCGCAACCAAACATCGTCTTGGCGTTCCGCCGGATCGTTTGGAAAGCCCCGTCCATGATTTCACCGAACAAAAGCGGCCGCAGTGGCACGATTCCGGGCTTCGGGGGAGCGACATAGTGTGGCTGGCCGTATGGATCATTGTTGCCGGGCCATCGGGCATCGACCGGTGCACCCCATGGAGGACCGGCAGGAGGCGGACCCCATTGCGGCTGGGGACCCCACTGGGGCTGTCCACCCCACTGGGGTTGTCCACCCCACTGGGGTTGTCCACCCCACTGGGGCTGGCCTTTTTCGGACTCGTTGCCGGGCTCCGGCTGTGACACGTTTCCCTCCCCAAAAGATGCGTCCGCAGCAATCCACGGACCCGGAAAGGGACCGATCGCTCAAGCCTATAGTTCCGCCGTCGCACCTGATAGCCCCTGTCCGCGGCGGGTCCCGCGCGCCATGCCGCGAACCGCCTCAACGGGACAAAGGCTTGCTGATAAGGGAATATATAACTATGAAGGCACGCATCCTGGTAGTGGACGACGACGAAGCGCTGGCTGAAATGATCGGCATCGTGCTGCGGAACGACGGCTTCGACCCGGTTTTTTGCGCGGATGGCGGGCAAGCACTCGAGGTCTTCCGATCCTCCAAGCCCGACCTCGTCCTCCTCGACCTGATGCTGCCGGGTTCCGATGGCATTGAGGTTTGCCGCCAGATCCGTGCGGAATCCGACGTCCCTATTGTGATGCTCACAGCCAAGTCGGATACGTCCGACGTCGTCCGCGGCCTCGAGTCCGGCGCGGACGACTACGTACCGAAGCCCTTCAAACCGGCCGAACTGGTAGCCCGTGTCCGCGCCCGGCTGCGGCCTGGAGACCAGAAAGCTCCGGAAACGCTCCGTATCGCGGACGTCACCATCGATGTCGCGGGCCACATGGTCACTCGCGGCGGGGAACGCATCTCACTGACTCCGTTGGAATTCGATCTCCTCGTTGCCCTTGCCCGCAAGCCGTGGCAGGTGTTTACCCGTGAACTCCTCCTCGAGCAGGTCTGGGGCTACCGGCATGCTGCCGACACCCGTTTGGTCAATGTCCATGTCCAGCGGCTGCGCTCAAAGATCGAACGCGATCCCGAAGCCCCCGAAGTTGTATTGACGGTACGTGGTGTCGGATATAAAGCAGGTTCCTGAGTCTTCAACGGGCAAGCCCGGCACAGACCCAACGGCCCCAGGGCAGACGGCCCCAGGCCAGACAGACCCAGGCCAGACAGACCTAGCCGGGCAAACGGACGCCGCCCAGGCGACATCTGCCCGGCATCCACGTCCGGAACACACCGACGCGCGGGTCTTGAACCTTGCATGGATACTGGAACGCACGCGCATCTGGACGCGTCGTGCGCTGATCCTGGCCCTGCGGGTATCCAGGCTCGTTGTCACCGGATTGCGGCACATCCGTCCCGGACTCCGGTACTTGTGGCGGGCACTTCTTCGTCGATGGCGCCGCTCGCTCGAATTCAGGACGGTCTTCATGACCATCCTGCTGTCTGTGGTGTCCTTCGCGGTGGTCGGCGCGTATCTTTCCAACCAGATCGCTAACAACCTGTTCCAAGAACGGCTGAAACAAGCCGAATCGGAGAGCCGCTACTACGTAAAGCAAGTCCAAGACACCTTCGACGGCGCGCAGGCCAACGACCAGTCGAGCGTCATCACCCTCGTCTACGACACCCTCAAGGCCGTGGAGGGAAACGGCTCGGTCATCCAACGGCGATACGTTTTCGAGGCGATGCCGGAGCAAACCAAGCCGCGCAACCGATGGGTGGAGTCGCGGGCCTCGGACCAGTTGACCGTCCGCGTGATCCCTCCGGCGTTGCGCAAGTCGGTGCAGGAATCGGGTAAGGACCAGTACTGGGCTTCCACGGAATTTCCCGTCGGCGACCAAGACCATCCGGGAATCGCCGTAGGCAATAAGGTGACGTTCAACGGGACGGTCTACGAACTCTACTTGCTTTATGACCTCGATACCGCCCAGCAAACCCTCGACGAGATCCAGAATGTTTTGTGGGCAGGCGGCGCGGCCCTCATCCTGATGATCGGCGGCATCGCCTGGTATGTGACACGGAACGTGGTGAGTCCCGTGAGCCACGCCGCCGTCGTCTCGGAGAAGCTGGCAGCAGGTCAGTTGCAGGAGCGAATGGTCGTCAAGGGCGAAGACGAAGTTGCCAGGTTGGGTGCGTCGTTCAACCACATGGCTGCCAGCTTGCAGGAACAGATTACGCAGCTCGCCACGCTGTCCCAGATGCAGCAGCGCTTCGTGTCCGACGTGTCCCACGAGTTGCGGACGCCGCTGACAACCGTGCGGATGGCCGCGGAAGTGCTGTACGACGCCCGCGACGAGTTTGATCCCATTAACAAGCGTTCGGCGGAACTGCTCTACAACCAGGTGGAGCGTTTCCAATCCTTGCTCTCGGACCTGTTGGAGATCTCGCGCTTCGACGCCGGTGCCGCGGTCCTGGACGCCGAACCGACCGACATTTTCCAAGTGGTCGCGCACGTGATCGACGGCGCTTCCCCCGTCGCCGAGCAGTATGGCTCCGAGGTGCGCCTCACCTCCCGGCACAAGAGCATCATCGTCGAGATGGACGCCCGACGCATAGACCGCATCCTGCGCAACCTGCTGCTCAACGCCGTCGAGCACGGTGAAGGGAAACCTGTCCACGTGTCCGTGGCGGCGAACCATGAAGCGGTGGCCGTCTCCGTTCGCGACTTCGGGATCGGGATGAGCCCGTCGGAAGCCGCGCGCGTGTTCGACCGTTTCTGGCGGGCGGATCCTGCGCGTGCCCGGACGACGGGCGGAAGCGGCCTTGGCCTTTCCATCGCTGCGGAAGACACCAAACTGCACAACGGCTGGCTGCAGGCCTGGGGACGCAAAGGCGCCGGTTCCAACTTCCGCCTGACCCTACCGCTCAAGAAGGGCGGCACCATTACGAAATCGCCCCTGCAGCTCGAGCCCGCCGACATCAACCTGCCCGGCGCGGCCCCTGAACGCCAGATGCTGGTCGTCGAGTCCGCAGCCGAGCAGGAGAATCAGGATCCACCGAAGCAGGAATCTCAGGCGACCGGTGGAGCGGACCGCCCGACGCCGAAGGATCCCTCGGCAGCGACGCCCGGCTCTGCGGGGGCTACCACGCGGGATGCGAAGAAGGCCAGTGAGGGTGGGGTGCTGTGAGTTCCCGACGCTCCAGGCTGCTCACCTCGGCAATCGCCATTCTTGCCGTGCTCATTGTGGTGCTGTGCGCTTGCGCGCAAATTCCCCGCTCAGGACCGGTGGGGAAGAGCAAGGACGAAAGCGCGGGTAACCCGAATGCCCCGGTCTTCTTCCCGCCCCCACCGCATCCCGGAGCGAGTCCGACGTCGATCATTGAAGATTTCTACGGCGCAGGCAGCGGTTACGAAAGCGATTATGCGGTCGCCCGGCAATACCTCACGCAGTCTTTGTCCGTCAGCTGGAAGTCCGACAAACGCACACTCGTGTTCCGTAAAGCGACAGTCGTCAAAACGGCTGTCGACAACGAGTTCAAGTACCAGCTGGACCTGGCGTACTCGGTGGATGCCGACGGCGTCGCCACCCAGTTCCCCGAGGGAACCACTGAATCGATCCCGGTGACGCTTGAGCAGGTTGAGGGCGAGTGGCGCATTTCCTCGGTGCCCGATGGCACCGCGATCCCCGAAGAGACTTTCAAAGTCATCTACGCGGCGCAACCGATCTATTTCTACGACCCCACCTTCACCTATGCTGTCCCGGACATCCGCTGGTTCATCAAGAAGAACACCGTCAAGGCGATGACCAGCGCACTGCTTGGCGGTCCGGCACCGTACCTGCGCGGCGCCGTCGTTAGCGCTTTTCCTCCCGGGATGAAGCTGGCACGGGAGTCCGTGCCGGTGGTATCGGGAGCGGCCCAGGTGGATTTGTCAGCAAAAGAACTTGTCGACGCCTCGGCCGAGGACCGGCAGCGCATGCAGAACCAGCTGGCGCTCACGTTCCGCAGCCAGCCGGATGTGGTGAACGTCCAGCTCAGGGCCGACCAAGACCTCGTCCGGGTGGAAGACAACGGCTCAGTGCTGCCGCCGGTGATCGAAAAGGCCGCTCCCGCGCGCCAGATCGCGATCGCCAATAACGAGTTGGTGCGTTATGAGAACAACAGGATCTCCCCCTTACCGGAGATGCAATCGGTCGCCGGACTGAATCCGAGGGCTCCGGCTGAATCTCCGACGTCGCAGGCTGTCGCGTTCCTCAATCAAGCCGGAACCACGCTGTATTCCATGATCCCCGGACAGCCGGCCCGCCAACTGACGACCAGAAGCACCTTGAGCCACCCCTCGTTCAGCCCGCAGGACTGGGTCTGGAGTGCGGGTCCGGGAGCCAACGGGGCCACCGAGGTCGTAGCCTTCAGGCCGTCCAACACTCCGCCGGAGCAACCAGTCCCCACCGTCACCATCACGCCGCCATGGCTCGCGGGGCGCGTCGTCCGTGACCTCCGGGTATCGCGCGAGGGCACCCGGGCATTGGTCGTTTCCGAGGCGAACGGCAAATCCACCGTCCAGATTGCAGGAATAATCCGGAACCCGGATGGAACCCCGAAGGACCTCACGACGCCGATCACTTTGCTCACGAACGCGCCTGTTGACCAAGGCGTGTGGGTCAACTCGACAACAGTCGCGGTCATGAAGGCTTCCCCGACAGAAAACGTGGCCCCGGAGTTGTTGTCCTTGACCTCCGGACAGCCGCAGCAGCTACCGGCGTGGCAAGGCTTGACCAGGCTCAGCGCGGGCAACGGCCCGGACGAAATTTACGGACAGTCGGCCGCCGGCGTCTTCCAACGGGTTGGCAACGGCTGGGAACTGCAACTCAAGGGCCCTGAGGACCCTGCATTCCCCGGTTGACGCATAGCGGGACGCCGGAACAAGCACTAAGCCGGAACCAGCACCAACTTGTCCACATAGCCTCATCCAGGGCTGGCTCGAGGGACCCTGGCAGTGGAGGCTGGAACCATGAATGCACCGACTCCGCGCCCACGGTCGCGGGACCCCGATCTCGTTGGTACGCCGAGCCTCGATGCACGCCATCGGGGCGATCATTCCAGTCGTTGGATGCACCTGCTGCGAGGCGTGGCCGAAACTTTTATCGAACTGCTCACAGTCCTGGCTCCTGTGGAATGTGTCGGCTGTGGCGCAGAGGACTCTGCCCTGTGCGGCACGTGTGCCCGCCACCTTCGTCGCCTTTGCGCCCGGCCCTTTCGAGCCGAGGGCCAAGCCCCTGCCTTGCTTACCGTTGACAACGCGGTCCTGCTGCCGGTGGTTGCGGCGGGCCACTACCGCGACGAGCTTGCCCATGCGCTGCTTTCCTTCAAGCATCTTGGACAGGCGCGCCTCGTTGCGACGCTTGCCCCCGCTTTGGGAAAGGCGATCCGCGAAGCAGTCGGGGACGCCAAAGGCATGTGCTTGGTACCGGTTCCCAGCAGTAACGCCGCTTTTCGGCGTCGCGGATTCAGCCCGGTCCACCTGTTGCTCGCGCACCTTAACCGCCGGCGCGCCCTGCAGGGCCTGCGAATCTACGACGCACTAAGGAAGAAAGGACCTGGATTTGTGCACATCAGCCAGCTCGCCGGGTTCGTCCGTGCCCGAGCCGTGGATCTCCGAACAGCATTGGCTGGGCAAAAGGGCTTGCGTGGCGGTGAAGGCTTGGGCGGGCAAAAGGGCTTGGGCGGGCAAAAGGGCTTAGGCGGGCAAAAGGGCTTGGGCCGTGGGGACCGCGGTCGGAGGGTGCGGGGATCAATGACCGCCCGCAGATTCCTTCCTGCCAGCTCCCTGGCGGGCAGACGGTGCATCATTGTCGACGACGTGCTCACTACCGGTGCGACCCTCGCAGAAGCGGCCCGCGCAGTGTCCGCGGCGGGCGGCATTGTCTGCGGGGCCGTCGTGCTTGCAGCCACCAGGGCACCGACAAGTCACGCCACTTCGGAGACGGACAGGGCCGCCATGTCGAATCGACGCAATACAAAAAATAAGTGACGAAAGGGTGAATTACCCGGGTTGATGAACTAACGTCGATTATGGGTACCAAGAACAGATGTACCTGTCGATAGCGGCTCGGAAAGGGGCTCGACTGTCCGTCAGATCAGCCCCAAGAAGCGCCCTTATCGTGTCACCTGAGTTGTTTGGAGGGCACCATGGAGTTCATGATCAGCGGCCGTAATCTGACCGTTTCGGATCGCTTCCGCGAATACGCCGGCGAGAAGATTTCAAAGATCGAATCGCTGGGGGACAAGGTCCAGAGGGTTGACGCGAAGGTTTCGAAGGAAACCAACCCGCGACAGACACCGGGACAACTTACGGTGGAAGTTACCGTCCTGGGCCGGGGTCCAGTGATTCGGGCCGAAGCAAGCGCCGCTGACAAGTTTGCCGCCTTCGATCTCGCCTATAGCAAACTGCTGGAAAGGCTCCGCCGGGCCAAGGACCGCAAAAAGGTCCACCACGGCCGCCACACCCCCAAAGCCGTCCGAGAGGCAACGGCAACGCTTGAGCCAGCGAGCACAAGCGAACCCATTTATGTAGAGGCAAGCAACCACCGGGAGCCAACGACGCCGCCGGCCGAAGGTTCGCCCTACGACGTCGACAACGACATCCCTGCCGGCGATTCGCCCGTCCTGATTCGTCGCAAAGTTTTCCCCGCCGCTTCTCTCACCCTCGATGACGCGGTGGACAACATGGAACTCGTGGGCCACAACTTCTACCTGTTCCTGGACAAGGAAACCAATACGCCATCCGTGGTCTACCGCCGTCGCGGTTGGACATATGGTGTGATTACGCTGGATTCAACCTGCGAACCCGGGGACCAACCCGTCGAGGAAAAGGTTCTCGCATACCGTTCGAAGGACCCCGCTGCCACGGCCTAGCCTGCCGTCGTATTCCTCTATGAAAGGACAGGAATGCCCGCTTCGCTAAGCCTCCCACAGGCAAGGCGGATTGCATTGGCAGCCCAAGGATTGGACAAGGAACGGCCCACCGGCCCCGTGACTGCACGGGCGGTGGGCCGCACCTTTGCCCGTCTCCACGTCGTCCAGATCGACTCGGTGAACGTCCTGGCCCGCAGCCACTACCTTCCCTTCTTTTCCAGGCTCGGCAATTACGACCGCAGCATCCTTCACACCATGGCCGGACGAAGCCCGCGTCGAATGATGGAGTACTGGGCGCACGAGGCGAGCTTTATCCGGCCCGAACACTTCCAGGATCTCCTCCTGTGGCAAAAGCGGTCCTGGGTGGGCGCGTCCCAGCTGGAACATGGAGTCCGCGAGGACATGGCCAAACGGATCCTTGAAACCCTGCATACCGGGCGCCCCATGACGGCCTCCGAATTGACGGCGCACCTAGGCCATGAGGAAGAACGACAACACGACAACTGGGGATGGAATTGGAACCTGGTTAAAAGGGTGCTGGAGCACTTGTTCGAAAAAGGGCTGGTGAGCGCGGCCTCGAGGAACGGACAGTTCGAACGCCGCTATACGCTGACGGCCAGGATCCTGCCGGCTGGACTAGCTGGCGACTCTGCCCCGCCTGAAGGTTCCCCTTACGGAGCATCCGATCCTCTTTCAGCAGCAATGGACCGCCTGATCGATGCTGCCGCCCAAGCACACGGGATCGGAACCATCCGCTGCCTTGCCGACTATTTCCGCACTCCCATAAAGCCCGCTGCCGCTTCGATCGGCCGGCTCGTCGCTGCGGGACGACTGGAGCCCGTCACAGTCCGCGGATGGGACCGGCAGCTCTACCGCCATGTGGAAGCACGGATCCCACGGAGTGCCGGGGCCCGGGCCTTGCTCAGCCCCTTTGATTCCCTCGTCTTCGAACGCAGGCGCCTCGAGGAACTGTTCGGCTTCCACTACAGGATCGAAATCTACACACCCGCAGAGAAACGGAAGTTCGGCTACTACGTGTTGCCGTTCCTCCTCCGAGACTCTGTCGTAGCACGCGTGGACCTCAAGGCCGATCGGCTGGCCGGCCAGCTCTTGGTTCGCGGCGCGCATGCCGAGCCGGGGGCGCCGGCGGACACCGCCGTCGAGCTTTCGGCAGAGCTTCGCCTGATGGCTGATTGGCTCGGACTCGACGACGTCGTCGTATCTCCCGTCGGCGATCTTTCCTCCGCGCTCGCGTTGGCGGTAAAGGGCGGCTGAACCTATCGGACGCACAGGCCTGCGCTGCGTCTCAGGCTCTCCGCTCTTAGGGAAACGACGCCGCGTGGCATTGTTCTCTCCCGTAGACTGAAACCGCCAGAATTCGGCAGCTTGAGACTGGGAGCAACTTCACGTGGCATCACTAATCGAAAAACTACTCCGCACGGGTGACAAGAAAACCCTGAGGCAACTGCGGACTTATGCCGATTCCATCAACGCCCTCGAAGACTCTTTCAAGACCTTCACCGACGCGGAATTGCGTGAAGAGACGGACAGGCTCCGCGCCCGCTATGAAGACGGCGAGGGGCTGGACGCACTCCTGCCGGAGGCTTTCGCCGCAGTACGCGAGGCGTCGTCGAGGACGCTTGGCATGCGCCACTTCGATGTCCAGCTCATGGGTGGCGCAGCGCTGCACCTTGGCAATATCGCCGAAATGAAAACCGGTGAAGGCAAGACCCTCGTGGCCACCGCTCCGGCCTACCTCAACGCACTCACGGGCAAAGGCGTCCATGTCGTGACAGTCAACGACTACCTCGCCGAGTACCAGTCCGAACTCATGGGACGCGTCTACCGATTCCTTGGCCTTAGCAGTGGATGCATCCTGTCCAACCAGGAGCCGGCCGTGCGCCGGGAAATGTATGCCGCGGACATCACTTACGGCACCAACAACGAATTTGGTTTCGACTACCTGCGCGACAACATGGCGTGGGACAAGTCGGAACTCGTGCAACGCGGCCACCATTTCGCGATCGTCGATGAAGTGGACTCCATCCTCATCGATGAGGCCCGGACCCCGCTTATCATCTCCGGTCCTGCGCAGGGTGACACGAACCGCTGGTACAGCGAGTTCGCGAAGGTCGTACAGCGCCTCCAGCCTGAGACCGACTACGAAGTCGACGAAAAGAAGCGCACTGTCGGTGTCCTTGAGGCCGGCATCGAAAAGGTGGAGGACTACCTTGGCATCCAGAACCTCTACGAATCCGCCAACACCCCGCTCATTGGCTTCCTCAACAACGCCATCAAGGCCAAGGAACTCTTCAAGCGGGACAAAGACTACGTCATCCTCGACGGAGAAGTCCTGATTGTCGACGAGCACACGGGCCGCATCCTCGCCGGCCGGCGCTACAACGAGGGCATGCACCAGGCGATCGAAGCCAAGGAAAATGTCGAGATCAAGGCCGAAAACCAAACCCTGGCCACAGTGACTCTCCAGAACTACTTCCGCATGTACTCCAAGCTTTCGGGCATGACCGGTACTGCGGAAACCGAAGCCGCGGAATTCATGAGCACCTATAAGCTCGGCGTGGTTCCCATCCCCACCAACCGCGACATGCAGCGTATTGACCAGTCGGACCTCGTGTACAAGAACGAGATCGTGAAATTCGAAGCGGTCGTCCGGGATATTGCCGAACGCCACGAAAAAGGGCAGCCGGTGCTCGTTGGCACCACGAGCGTCGAAAAGAGCGAATACCTTGCCAGGCTCCTGGCCAAGGAAGGTATCCGCCACGAAGTCTTGAACGCCAAGAACCACGCACGTGAAGCAGCAATCGTCGCGCAGGCTGGACGCAAGGGCGCGGTCACCGTGGCCACCAACATGGCAGGCCGTGGTACGGATATCATGCTTGGCGGAAACGCCGAGTTCACGGCAATCGCCGAACTGGCCCAGCGGGGCCTGGACCCGGAGGAAGACTCCGAAGCCTACGAGGCCGCGTGGCCCGCGGCCCTCGAAGCAGCCAAGCAGGCCGTCAAGGACGAGCACGAGGAAGTACTTGAGCTGGGCGGGCTCTACGTCCTGGGTACCGAACGCCACGAGTCGCGCCGCATCGATAACCAGCTCCGTGGACGCTCCGGCCGCCAAGGTGATCCCGGTGAATCGCGCTTCTACCTCTCGCTGACCGACGACCTCATGAGGCTCTTCAACTCCGGTGCGGCTGAACGTCTCATGAACAGTTCGGTACCGGACGACGTCGCCCTCGAGTCCAAACTTGTGTCCCGCGCGATCGCTTCTGCCCAGGGCCAGGTGGAGGGCAGGAATGCAGAGCAGCGCAAGAATGTCCTGAAGTACGACGACGTCCTGAACCGGCAGCGCGAAGCCATCTACGGCGACCGCCGCCGCATCCTCGAGGGCGATGACCTGCACGAAAAGGTCCAGTTCTTCCTCGAAGACACCATCAACGCGTTGATTGACGCAGCCACGGCCGAGGGCAGCGGCGACGATTGGGACTACAACCAACTGTGGACCAACCTCAAGACCCTATACCCGGTCACGGTCACCGCGCAGGACATCATCGACGAAGCGGGTGGAAAGTCCCGTGTGTCCGTCGAGTTTCTCAAGAACGAAATCCTTTCGGACGCCCAGCTCGTCTACAAGGAGCGTGAGGAAGCCATCGGCGCCGAGAACATGCGAGAGCTTGAACGCCGCGTTGTCCTCTCGGTCCTTGGACGCAAGTGGCAGGAACACCTCTACGAGATGGACTACCTCAAGGAAGGCATCGGCCTGCGTGCCATGGCGCAAAGGGATCCGTTGGTTGAATACCAGCGTGAAGGATTCATGATGTTCCAGAGCATGATGGAGGCTATCCGTGAGGAAAGCATTGGCTTCCTCTACAACCTGGAGGTCGAAGTCACTCCGGCGGAAGACGTCGTCGTCCTGGACGGCAGCCCTGAAGGCGGCCACACCGAACACCACGATCCGCAGATCCACGCGGCCGGCCTCGAAGCTCCGGAGAAGCCGGTCCAGCTGCAGTACACAGCGCCCGGCGAGGACGGCGCGAGCCAGACCCGGGTCGAGGCTCGGGCGGCCGGACGTTCCGGAAACCCTGCCAAGGCTGCTGCGGACAACAAGCCGCGCGGGAACAACAAGAAGAAGCGCCGCTAGCCGGTCGGTAACTCAACCGATCTCAAGAACGGTGACCTTCCAAGCTCCGTTGCTCCGCTCCAGCCGCATTGCTACCGCGCGGGAGCGGAGCTCTTCGGTAACGACCATGCTTGTCTCATAGACATTGTCGTTTACTGCGCAAACGCGGACCGAACGGACTATGGGACTGCGATGGAGCCTTGCCTCGCCCTTTCGGAAGCGCGCGGCGTGCGCCCTCGTCAGGGCGGCCCGGTGATGCAGGGAGCTAAGGCATTGCGGATCCAGGGAACGTGAGAGTTGTTGGACGGGCCGAATTCCTGCGAGGGCTTCGATCGCGGCCTGGGCGATGCTCCGGGCAAGGGTGCCGATTTCCTCATCAACGCTGCGTACAGCCGCGATCCGTCTGGTTTTCGGCTTCGGCGCCTGTGAAGGACTCACCCGTTCTTTGACTCCATGGCGGCCGGGAGGCGGAAGCGTTACAGCCGATTGGATGCCGATTGGCGGGGACACATCCCCGCCTGCCTCTGGGCCGGCATCTGGGCTTGCATCTGGGCTTGCATCTGGACGGGGGCGTAGGGCTGATGTTGAGCTCATGTCTTCCTCAGGTACAAAAATGCGTGGTGCTCGGCTGTCTTGTGCTCGAATGGAGCGCGCAGGCGGTTCAATGTGCCGGCGGCGGCTGGAGTATTTGGCCCGGAACCAAAAGACCGGGATCGTCTCCAATAACGGCCCGATTGGCGGCGTACCATTTCGGCCAATGGAGGGCGACGTCGACGTCGCTCGCAACTGGACCGAGATGCCGCACGGCGATGGACCACAGTGAGTCTCCCCGGCTCACAACAACCGGATTCCCAACGGGTGCGGAGGTTTGGGCCGGTATAGACGGCTGCTCGTTGAGGCGCCGAGGCTGGGACCCTAACAGGCCGGTTTCGACGAAAGGTGCCGCCGGCTGCCACCGAGGTTCAAGGCCCAATGCCTCGTTCTCACCCGACGGCGAGTCCGATTGCCGGGGAGTGGGAACTGAAGCGGGGGCCCATTGCGCCGAGATGCCGATCGAAGGATATTTTCCACTCGACGGGTCCAGCGCGGCGTCTGCTCGGACTCCGGCAGCATTGGCAAGCGGGATGCCCAAAAGATTCAAGCCGATCAGTGCGGCCGCGAGGCGGCGCATGAAGGCGGGGCTAAGTTTCGTTGTTGCGTTCGCACCGTGGCGCCTCCCTGACGTGTGGAGGATCGCTCCTGCGAGGGCCAGCAAGAAGCTCGAGAGCCACCACACGACGATTAAGAGACCTGCGATTGTCGACCCGATGCCCAGGAGGTCGTCAAACGCCACTTCCTGATGGCCAACCCTTTCAGGCCGGCGTGGCAGCAATACATGGCCTGCGAACGCGAGAAGTAGTCCGAGGCCTAAAACCGCGGTCGCCATTGCAGCATCGTTACGGATCGATGCAGTGTTCTCTTCCATGGGCCCCCACCCTTTATGCAATTTGATGTCATTTGATCAAGTTTGGTATTTCTTGAGCAATCTTGACCATAAAAAGCCCGCGTTGTCCAGCGGCGGTGATGAGTGCGGCCCGAAATTGACCCCGCAACGCGGCCCGCCTACGCTGGCGCCATGCGATGGGACGCCCTGTTTGGAGACATGGAGGCGCAGCTTGATGCCGAACACTTGCGTGCACTCGAGTCCGAGATTTCAGAGCGGGCGCGGGTTGAGGCCGCGGGGATAGGCCTTTCTGACAGGCTTCGCGGTGCCGTGGACTTGAAGGTCACCCTGGTACTCCGCTCCGGCACTCTTGTATCCGGGGCATTGGGCCACATTGGGAGCGAATGGCTGGTGCTGAACGAGGGGCGGCATGAATGGCTCGTGCCGTTCGCTGCGGTCTTGAGCTACCAAGGGCTGGGTCGGCACGCGCTATCGAATCCGTCAAAGACGGCGTCAAGGCTTGGCCTCGCGAGCGCCCTACGCGGGCTCGCGAGGGATAGGGCGGCGCTATCGGTACATCTGCACGATGGGATGGCTGCAGAGCGTGCGATGAACGGCGTTATCGACAAGGTTGGGCGGGATCATTTTGATCTCGCAGTCACAGCCGCGGGGGAACCGCGCCGATCCGGACAAGTTCTTTCGGTAGCGACGATTCCCTTCGCGTCCCTCGTCGCCTTGCGTTCGGTGCGAGGCCAGGAATTTTGATCAGGAGGACTTCGATTTAGCTTCTTGAATCATGCGGCTGGCTTCGGCGTAGCGCTCCTCGATGTACTGCTCGAGCATCTTCTCTTCGACACGCCATTGGCCCCGGCCACCCACCTGGATCGCTTTGAGTTCTCCACTTCGCACGAGGGCATACGCCTGGGGCGAGTTGATCTGAAGCTGCTCGGCGACATCAGCCAAAGTGAGGAATCTGGGCATGCCTCCATTTTGCCATCGTTCACCCAGTTTGCAGAAGTTATCCACAATTTGAGCTGATTTGCCGAGTTTGGTTTTCGAAAGCACTGCGGGTGCAGTCAGAATGAGTGGGTCTGTACGTTTCGCAGGCAAAAATATTGGGGGAAGAAGATGAGCGGAAGCACAACTGTCTCTGCAGCGAGGTTCAAGAAACCGTCATGGAAGGATCCGCGCCTCTTGGTAGGCGTCCTCCTTGTCCTGGCGTCACTGGCAGGAGTCATTGCCATTGTCGGGACGGCGGACCGAACCATGCAGGCATATGCGGCCCGTGAGTCCATCGCCGTCGGCCAGACGGTCAGCAAGGACGACCTAATCGTCGTCAACGTGCGGCTCGACGACGTGGAATCGAGCTACCTGACCCCGGCGGATGGCGTGCCTGAACGCAGGGTTGCCGTTCAGAGGGTCGGCAAAAATCAACTTGTCCCGAAGGAGAGCCTCGGTTCGGCAGACTCCCTAAACCGCAAACCGGTTGCCATCTCGATCCAGGAGGCCCTGCCTCCGCAGGCTATTGCCGGATCCCGCGTGGATGTCTGGGTGTCGCTGCCGGACGCGCGCAGCGGTTTTGGTGTCCCGCAACTCTTGTTGCCAAGTGCTGAAATCGCCCAAGTGACCGAAAATGCCTCCACCCTCGGCGGCACGAAGGAGAAAGTGGTCCTGGTCCTTGTGACTGACGAGCAGATGCCGAAACTCCTTGGCGCCCAGGCGAATAAGGCCAAGGTGGCCGTGGTCTGGAATCCGGACGGTGCTGCGAAATGACCATTCCCGTCGTCACCGTCGGGCATACCGAAGAAGACATGGTTGGCGGCCTGGAGCGCCTCCACGGTCCAGTCACCGTCGTACGCCGTTGCGGCGAGCTCGCCGAATTGTTGGCTGCGTGCCAGAGCGGCCTGGCGCGGGCGGCAGTCGTCGCCGGCAGTACGGAGGAGCTGACGGCCACGCTGGTTGATCGACTGGCGGCTGTCGGGGTGTCTGTTGTCGCCCTGACGAGTGACTCCGCTGAGGATGCACGGCTGCGCGGAATCGGCGTCGTGACTTCACCGCTCGACGTCGACCCCGCGGATCTCGCGGTCAGGATCGCCGACTCGGTCGGGCAACTGCCGGGGCTGACGCGGGGGCGTCCGGACATGCGAGAATCCGGATTTTCGGACATAGCTGTGGAGTTGCGTCCGTCGGTTGCGGAACGGGAATCCCTGCCTGCCCCTTCCGGCAACGGTCGGATAGTCGCAGTATGGGGGCCTGCAGGAGCCCCTGGCCGGACCTTGGTGGCAGTCAACATAGCAGCGGAACTAATGGCGGAAGGCAGGTCCGTGATCCTCGTCGATGCGGATAGCTACGGAGCCAGCGTCGCGGCATCATTGGGCCTCCTCGACGAATCGGCAGGACTTGCGCAGGCCTGCCGCTTGGCGGACCAAGGCATGCTCGACGCCGATTCCCTGACGCGGATCGCCGCCCATGTGTTCACCAAGAAAGGAAGTTTTCGCGTCCTGACCGGAATTACGCGGGCGGATCGGTGGACAGAGCTTCGAGCCTCGGCCCTCTCCGCTGTGCTTGAGCGTGCGAGGGAAATCGCCGAGATCGTTGTCATCGACTCCGGCTTTTGCCTTGAAGCCGATGAGGAACTCAGCTTCGACAACATGGCACCACGCCGAAACGCGGCAACGCTCCGAAGCTTGGAGATGGCGGACACCCTGTACGCCGTTGGCGCTGCTGATGCCGTCGGGATCCCCAGGCTGGTTCGCGGCCTGGCGGAACTTGGGCTTGCGGTGCCGCAGGCGGCTCCCCGCGTGGTGTTGAACAAGGTCAGGGCGTCGTCGGTGGGCCGCGCGCCTGAGCGCCAGCTACGCGAGGCCTGGGAACGGTACGGCCCGGGCGCTGCGATCGAGACGTTCCTTCCGACGGATGCCGAGGCCTGCGATGCGGCCCTCCTGTCCGGGTCCGTACTCTTCGAAGCGGCAGCCGAATCCCCGCTTCGTCACGCGATTGCCGAAATGGTCTGTGCAAGCGACCAGCAAAATCGCAGATCCTCTGTCTTTTCTGCCAGAGCAGGGCGTCGACTTAAGCGTTAGGCTCGCCATGTGGGCTGCAAAGACGCAGCAATCAACATTCATGGAGGCGTTTGTCGATGTCGTCAGGATCCAGCGTGGAGGATCGTTCAAAATCTGCAGTAGTCCGGGAAGGGTTCTTCGGAGACTACTACGAGCATCTGGCAGAGGAGGACTCCCGCGGGTACTCCGTCGAGCAATTGACCTCAAGGGCGGCTGCACACCGGGAGGTGGGAAAGCGTCGCACGCCGGGCACTGCCAACGTCAAGATGGCCAACGAGGCCGACCGCAGCATTCTGTACATCGTTACGGACGACATGCCTTTCCTCGTCGACTCGGTGAACGCGGAGCTCGTCCGCCAAAACTGCGCCATCAGGCTGGTGATGCACCCGCTTTTCGTCGTTTCCCGCAACAAAACGACAGGGGAGCTCTCCGGCATTGCCAGGGTCCCGGCCAGTGTCGGGATCTCGAGCGGTGACACGGCGGCCATGCCCAGCATTTCCCATCTCATTGCCCACGGGGACAATGTGTCCCACATGGAGTCTTGGATCGCCGTCGAAGTCGACCGGGTTCCGGATAACCTCCAGCAGGAACTCGTTGACGGCATCCACCGCGTTCTGAGGGACGTGCGCGTCGCCGTCGAGGACTGGCCGAAGATGCGTACCAAAGCATTGGAACTCGCGGCCTCCTTGGACAAGGTCGCCCATCCCGAGGCCATCGCTGAACTCCGGCAAGCGCAGGATCTCTTGCGCTGGCTTGACGACGGCAACTTCACGTTCCTTGGCTACCGCGAATATGACCTGATCAACGACAACGGCGAAGACGTCCTTGAGCTGCGTGACGAGAGCGGGCTGGGGTTGCTTCGCTCCGGCGACCATCCGCACCAGATCCAGCACCTTACCGACGCCGGACGCCGTAAAGCGCGCGAGAAGCGGGCGCTCGTGATCACCAAAGCCAACTCCAGGTCGACCGTGCACCGGCCCGCGTACTTGGATTACATCGGCGTCAAAAGCTTTGACGCCGCCGGCAATGTTAACGGTGAACGCCGCTTCATCGGTCTCTTCGCCACCAGCGCGTACACCGGTTCCGTCCGCAACATCCCGATCGTCCGGGAGAAGGTCGACGCGGTCCTTCGTGCCGCCGGGTTCCCGCCCGATTCCCATTCCGGCAAGGACCTCGTGGGCATCCTGGAAACCTACCCGCGCGATGAACTCTTCCAAATCGAGAAGGATGATCTGACAGCCACGGCCCTGGGCATCCAACGACTCCAGGAACGGCGCCGTACCAAGTTGTTCCTGCGCCCGGACATTTACGGCCGCTTCATGTCCGCCGTCGTATACCTGCCAAGGGACCGCTATACCACCAATGTCCGGCAGCGAATCGAACAGGAACTCCGCGAGACGTTCGACGCTGAGAGCATCGACTACGAAGCCCGGATCACTGAGTCCGCCCTCGCCAGGGTTTTCTTCCGTATCCGCCTGCCGCGCGAGGCGGAGCTGCGCGATGTGGACACGGCAGAGCTTGAAAAGCGGCTCGTGAGGGCTTCCCGCTCCTGGTCTGAAGGGATCGCCGAGGTACTCCGGGACAACGTGGGCGGTTTGGAGGCGGAAAATCTGTCCGCAGTTTGGGCTGATGCCTTTCCCGCGAGCTACCGCGTGGATTACGAAGTCGAGGACGCCCTCCAGGACATCGAGCGTTTTGAGAAGTACGGAGCCGCATCCGAACGCGCCGCCGAGCAAGCCGTTCCCGGAGTGCACGTCTACCTGCCCAGCGGTGCGGGGGAGATTCTTGAGGAAGACGCACGTGTGAAGCTCTACCTCCTGGAACCCAAGAGCTTGAGCCAGATCCTCCCTTATTTCCACAATCTTGGCCTTGAAGTGCTTGATGAGCGGCCGTTCGAAATCGAAACTGCCGATCACCGGGACTTTTTCCTCTACGACCTCGGCTTGAAATACCCGGCAGGAGTCAACCCGGAGGCCACCGGGGAGCTCCTGGCGGACGCCTTTGGCGCGGCGGTGACCGGGGCAGTTGAATCGGACAACTTTGACCGGCTGGTGCTCCGTGAAGGAATCCATTGGCGGCAGGTAGTCATGCTTCGCGCTTACGCGAAGTACATGCGCCAGATGGGAAACACGAACTCCTTCGGGTTCATCGCCGACACGCTCCTGGCGAACCCGGAGGTAGCCCGCGGACTCATCGACCTCTTCGGGGCGCGTTTTGATCCCTTCGGGGACGACGCCTCGCGTCCGGCCCGGCAGGATGCAGCACGCGAGGCTCTCGCCGAGGCGATCGACAAGGTCGCCACGCTCGACGCCGACAGGGTGCTTCGGACCTTCGTCAACCTCATTGAGTCGACGTTGCGCACGAACTACTTCCAGGGCAAGTCCTACGTCAGTTTCAAGCTGGACCCGACAAAGATCGACGGATTGCCGTTCCCGCGTCCGAAGTATGAGATCTGGGTGTACTCGCCACGCGTCGAAGGTGTCCACCTTCGTTTCGGCAAGGTCGCCAGGGGAGGTCTCCGGTGGTCCGACCGGCGCGAGGATTTCCGCACCGAGATT
Source organism: bacterium RCC_150 (assembly GCA_041360635.1). GTDB lineage: Bacteria > Actinomycetota > Actinomycetes > Actinomycetales > Micrococcaceae > Arthrobacter. Next base: position 262,216 of record JBFUPP010000004.1, read on the forward strand.
CTTGGCCTGGTCAAGGCACAGACGGTGAAGAACGCGGTGATCGTGCCCACCGGCGCCAAGGGTGGCTTCTTCGCAAAGCAACTTCCCGATCCCGCGATCGACCGGGGCGCTTGGATGGCGGAAGGCGTCGAAAGCTACAAGACCTTCATCCGGGGCTTGCTCGACCTCACTGACAACCTCGTGACGACACCGGACGGCGAGAAGATCGTGCCGCCGTCGGACGTCATTCGCCAGGACGACGACGATTCATACCTGGTGGTGGCCGCAGACAAAGGCACCGCGACGTTCTCAGACACCGCAAACGGCCTCGCGGGTGAATACGGATTCTGGCTGGGGGACGCCTTCGCGTCGGGAGGTTCGGTCGGATACGACCACAAGGCCATGGGCATTACGGCCCGCGGTGCGTGGGAATCCGTCAAGCGCCACTTCAGCGAACTTGACCTGGACACCCAGAGCGAAGAGTTCACGGTAGTCGGTGTCGGGGACATGTCCGGCGATGTCTTTGGAAACGGAATGCTCCTGTCCAAGCACATCCGCTTGCTCGCCGCCTTCGACCACCGGCACATCTTCCTCGATCCGACGCCGGACGCGGCCGCCTCCTTCGCGGAACGCCAGCGCCTGTTCGAACTGCCCAGGTCCTCGTGGGATGACTACGACCGCGGGCTCATCAGTTCCGGCGGCGGTGTCTTCCCGAGGCAGGCTAAGGTGATTCCGATCTCGCCCGAGGTCCGCAGCGCCCTCGGCTTGGCAGAGGGCACCATTCAGCTGAGCCCGCCTGAACTCCTGCGCGCGATTCTTCTGGCTCCGGCCGACCTTCTTTACAACGGCGGCATCGGAACCTATGTCAAGGCCAGCACCGAGACCAACGCCGAGGTAGGGGACAAGGCAAACGATGGTATTCGTGTGAATGGGCGCGATCTCCGGGTGAAGGTCGTCGGCGAGGGCGGCAACTTGGGGATGACGCAACGCGGACGCATCGAGGCCGCCCTGCAGGGAGTCATCCTTAATACTGACGCCATCGATAACTCGGCCGGCGTCGATTGCTCCGACCATGAAGTGAACATCAAGATCTTCGTGGACCGGATGGTGGCAGCCGGCAAGCTCGCACCCGAGGAACGTGCGCCATTCCTTGCCGATATGACCGAAGAGGTTGGCCGGCTGGTTCTTGAGGACAACATCGACCAGAACATTCTCCTGCTCAACGACCGTACCCGGGTAGCGGAGTGGAGTCCGAGCTATGAGCGACTGATGGACTGGCTCGAGCGCACTGCGGACCTGAAGCGGGACCTCGAGGCTTTGCCAACCACGGCGACGCTTCGTGAACGGCTGGAACAGGGCCAGGGACTGACGTCTCCGGAACTGTCCGTCCTTTCCGCATATGCGAAGATCGAACTCGGAACGGCCTTGCGGGACAGCGACCTGGCGGACGATCCCTGGTTCCGGAAGACCATTCGCTCCTATTTCCCGAAGCAGCTCCGCGAGCGCTTCGATGCCGAGTTGGATACGCACCCGCTGCGCCGTGAGATCATCGCCACCGTCGTCGCGAATGACATGATCAACCTCGGTGGCATCACGTTTGCTTTCCGTACGATGGAGGAAACTTCTGCGACAGAAACCGCAGTCGCGAAGGCCTTCGTCGCGCTCCGCGAAATTTACGGACTCAATGCGATGGTGGAGGAATTGAATGCCCTCCCCGCATCGTTCCCGACCGAGCACTGGAGCACCGTCCACCTCGATATCCGGAGGTTGCTGGACCGGGCGGTCCGCTGGCTGCTAAGCCAAGGAAACACCTCCAAACCGATCTCGGACATCGTCGCCGAGTTCAAACCGATGATGGATCCGATGCGTGCGCGCGTACTGGAGTACCTTCGTGGCGCCGACAAGGAGCGCGTCACCGGATGGCTCGACAAGGCCCGTGCGTGGGGACTTCCGGAAACACTGGCACACCGCTGGGCGGAACTTTTTGAAAGCTTCGTGCTGCTCGATATCGCTAAGATTGCCCAAAGCCGCGCGATCCGCGTGGAGGACGTCAGCCACGTCTACTACACAGTGTTCGACCGCTTCCACATCGATTCGCTGCTGGAACGGATTACTGCCCTTCCCCGCGATGACCGGTGGCAGGCGTTGGCGCGCGCGGCGTTGCGGGACGACCTCTATTCAACGGTGGCGGACATCACGATCTCGATCTTGGAGTCGACCGAGGCCGGCCTCGACGCCGAAGCACGCTTGCAGGCCTGGGAAGGCCTGAACGCCGAGCAATTGGGGCGCGCAAAGAGCATGTTTGACGAGGTCAATGCCCTCGAAGCGGACGACATGGCTTCGCTGTCGGTAGCATTGAGGCTCTTGAGGTCAATCGTTCGACGCTAGGGACAAGCCCGGCGTTGTAAATGGAGGTGCAGTGGCAATCTTTACAGACCCCATCAGGGAACACGCTGATTTCGGGCCTGGGGATGCTGAATGGCTGCACCTCCTGGTCGGCGACTGGCAGATGGTCGCCGACCTCGCGTTCGCGGACCTGGCGCTGTGGTTTCCACATCCCGAGTACGGCTACATTGCCTTGGCCCACGTCCGGCCTTCGACAAGCCACACCGTGTTCCACGCCGACTTCGTGGGAGAAGGCATTCGATCGGACCTCCAGCCGATCGTCGACAAGGCGTGGTCGAGCCATTCGATCGAACGCTCCAGCGAAACCAGCTGGAGCAGTGAGATGGCGCTGCGCGTGGAGGCAGTACCCATGGTCCGAAATGGCCGAACGCTCGCTGTCGTCACTTCGCACATGGACCTTTCAAGTTCAAGGATGCCGTCGCGCCTGGAGCTGACGTACCGGCAGTGCGCCTACGACCTGCTACGGATGGGGACGTTGGGCCTGTGGCCGGACTTCGCCTCGCCCACGGGTTCCCGTCGAGGCGCGCCACGTGTTGGTGATGGCCTGATCAGGCTCGACGCCGATGGCATCGTCCAGTACGCAAGTCCGAACGGCGTCTCCGCCTTCCGCCGCCTCGGCGAGGTGGAGACGCTCGAAGGGCGCTCGCTCGCTGAGGTTACCGCCGGCCTCCTCAAGGACCGAAGGATGGTCGATGAGACTTTGCCACTCGTTGTGACTGGCCGGATGCCGTGGCGCAGCGAGATCGAGTCCCGCGGTGTCAGCTTGTCCTTGCGGGCGATCCCGTTGCGCGACGAAAAGAACCGTTTTGGCGCGCTTGTCCTGTGCCGCGATGTCTCTGAGTTGCGGCGTCGCGAGCTGGAGCTCGTCACGAAGGATGCCACTATCCGCGAAATCCACCACAGGGTCAAGAACAACTTGCAAACGGTGGCGGCTTTGCTGCGCATGCAGTCACGACGCATGGTCAGCGATGAGGCGAAGCAGGGCCTCGAGCAGGCGATGCGACGGGTGGCAACGATTGCCTTGGTCCACGAAACTCTGTCACAAGGATTGACGCAGAGCGTCGACTTCGATGAGTTGATTGGCCGCCAGTTCAGGCTTTCGGCCGAGGTCGCATCACCTTCGCAGCAGGTACGCACAGAACGTTCAGGCCTGTTCGGTGAGTTGCCAAGCGATTTCGCGACGCCTCTTGCGCTCGTCATCAACGAGCTCGTGACCAACGCGGTGGAACATGGATTGGAAGGGCGCGCCGGAACGGTCTGGCTGATGGCCGACCGTTCGGCCGGGGAGCGGGGCGACGAGGAATTGCTGACGGTGACGATCGCCGATGACGGCGTCGGGCTCCCCGACGGGGCATACGCCGAGGGGCTCGGCTTGCAGATTGTTCGAACACTGGTCACAAGCGAACTGGGTGGCAGCATCCAATGGATGCCGCGTGAGGGTGGAGGTACTGCCGTCGAGATCGTCCTCAACCTGATTCGGAGCTAAGCTCTTCACCCCGTTGGGAGCTAGGCTCGGTCCTGAGACTGAGACCCAGTTAAAGGGATGGCCCGGACCTCTTGGTCCGGGCCATCCCTTTAATGTTGCGTCGCTGCTACTGCTGATCTGGGGTTAGGATGCGCGGCGGGCGCGTGCTGCGCGCCTCTTGAGCGCGCGGCGCTCATCCTCGCTCATGCCTCCCCAAACACCGGCATCCTGTCCGGATTCGAGGGCCCATTGAAGGCACGTGTCCACAACCGGACAGCGACGGCAGACGCTTTTTGCTTCCTCGATCTGGAGGAGCGCAGGGCCGGTGTTGCCTACTGGGAAGAAAAGCTCCGGGTCCTTGTCAAGGCAGGCTGCGCGATTACGCCAATCCATGCTGATCAGTCACTCCATTCGTGAGTACTCGTGAGGCCTTTTGTGAAAATATTCACGAGAGGCTCCATAGGAAAGGGGACCCATTGGGCCCCCTTGGTCGTCTGAGTCAAGCGTGTCATGTTAACGCTGTGTAAACAAGGGGTTCAAGCCTTTGAAGCCGTGAGCGATGCATCACATTGGCTAGCCGGGTACTCACCGGTATTCGACTATGTCGGGTAGTGTGCCAGTGTGTCAAGACCCCCTGTGAACCCTAACCAAGGCCTGAGTACCCCGAATGACGACGGGGAAGGACCCTTTCCCGACGCCGCCCTCGTGGCGAAACGGCCCGCGGGAGTTGCTGTTGTTTCCGTCATCGTCGTGCTTGAGGCGCTGGCATTGTTGACGGCGGCTGCTCTGTATGCTTTCCAGCTCGTGACCGGAGCTCCCGTTGCCTCATTCTGGGGAGCTGTCTTCACTCTGGGCCTCCTTCTGGTTTTCTCGGCATGGTTGTTCGCCGTTGGCCATTTTCTGTTCCGCGGCTATCGATGGACCCGTGCCGCCGCATTGGTCGCACAATTGTTCGTGCTGACGATCGGCTTTCCTACAATGACCGGCGGGCTCCTCCTTGCGGGCCTCGCCATGGTCATTCCAGCCTTGGCCGCGATCGTCTTTCTGTTTCATAAGCCGGTCATCGCCTTTGCATCGCGGACGGGTGGAAGCAAAGCGGCCCTTTGACGCCCTTGGCAATGGCGGCCTTATTCCGGAGCCGCGAGCTGTACTGAACGTGCTCGTCCGTCCTCGATGAGTACCGCCCTTCCGGGAAGCGGACTTTCCTCCGCCTCAGTGCGGACGCCGAAAAAGTCTCCGTCTGAGGGTGATCGCGGGCAAAGGACAATACCCCTGCCTAGGTTCCTGGCCAGGGATGCGAGTGGCGTTCGCAGCAGCGAGGCCGCATGGGTGCCGGCAGTCGCAACCACCCCGTGCCCCATACCGGCGAGCTCGGCGAGTCGAGAACAGGTGTCGCTGAGTAAATGGTCGACGTCGTCTACGAGGAGGATCGAACCGGGAGCCAGGCACTTACCGTTCGCGTCCTTGTGGATTCCCGTCCAATAAGCGTCTGGATCGTCTGTCGCTGCTGGCGACATCCACCGGCGCGTCGGGTTGAGCAGTGGCAATGCCTTGAGGAATGAGGACTTTCCAGAACCCGGGGTGCCGAGTGCGAAGAGGACCGCCGAGTGGGGCAGCATGGTCCAGATCGTTTCGTGTTCGTCTCCGCCCACACCGAGGAGCAGGGACGGATCGCGAGCTTTCCGATCCCTAACGGCGGGGAGCCCGCCGCCTCCGAGAAATTTGGTGCCGCTCGTGGTAGTCGTACCGGCGCCATTGCCGGGCGCATCCAGGATTCCTGGCCCGGATGCGCGGACATGTCCCTCGCACCGCACAATGGCTGAGGCACGAGCATTGGCTGAGGCACGAGCAATGGCTGAGGCACGGATGAACCGTGGCAACGGTTGCACTCGGAATGGTCGATTCTTTGGTTCACGGGGCTCGCAGTAAGGCCAAACGAGGCCTGGGGGAGGAGCGACGAGTTGGGCCTCTGCGGCATCGGCATCAAGCATGTTGCCACTTGCGAGGGCCCGCCCGCGCAGGAACGCAATGGAGGCGAAACGCGGCCATGCGAGTCGGCTCTCTTCGGTGGCCCCCAGCGGGAAGTAAGCCCGGTTCGGAATCGTCGCGAAGAGGCGGGAGGAGACCAGTTCCCTGTCACCGGTGACAAGCAGGGTCAGCCCGGACTTCTGACCGTCCCGGACGATGCTTTGGGCGAGGTCTTCGGCCCGGGCTAGCGGCCCTGCCCGAAACCGGGAGACCCAGGAACCCCAGCTTGAGATCACCAGGAGCAAGTGTGGCTCTGTCGTGCCTGTACCTCGCGACTGCCTGGCCGAAATTTCTTCCGCAATCCTCTCTAGTATTCGGACTCCCCTCCTGGCTTCGCCCACGGAAGCGATTGCGCCAATGCGCCCATCCGCGGGGATCTCGGCAAAGGTACCGTCCCCATCGAGGATGTAGAGATGTGTTTCCTCTACGCATCCCGTAAATTCCGCAGCTACGGCAAGGCACGCGTCTTCCACGCCGCTTCCTGGCGGCCCTATGAGTCCCAGGTGCCCGTGGGCCTCGGGATTCCACCTAAGCTCCGCGATCCGTTGTTGCTCCGGCAGGTCCACCAGTCCAAGGAAGGCCTCCAAGCTCTTCTGCCCGGGTTCGGCATGCTTACCGGATCTTGGATTTGCAGCCAGGGACCGGTCCAACATGACGGACTCGGGAAGCGGCAATGCAACGGGAGGGTGGACCGGGGCTCGCCGGTGAAGGGTATTGCAGGTTTCCCACGCCCGGCTGGTCGCTTCGATCAAAGGGCCCGCGGCGTCTGCCGGGGTTTCCTCGGGCGTTCCGCTGTCGATCTCCATCCTTAGCGCCGAAGCGCCCGCGAGGAGTGCGCCGGCCGCTGTTCGCGCCAGCGTCCTTGAAGGAGAGCTGCGTTTTGTGCCTTCGGAAATTGTTGCCGATTGGAAGAGTTCCACCTGTTCGAGTCCGCGCACAATGTACGCCTGTCCGGGCCGGGACACGGGAATCGAGGCTGCCGCCGCTGAATTGATGATGTCCCGTGATTCCAGCTCAGACTGAACCCTTAAGGCGATGCTGGTAGTGACGTTGGCCCGGATATCAGCGCTTAGTGCGCCCTGCGGGCGTTGCGTCGCCATGATCAGGTGGATACCGAGGGAACGGCCGACGGCGGCGATGCGCATCAGCTCGGCCAAGGCTGACGGTGCGTCCTCGATGAGCATCCGGAATTCGTCGACCACCAATACAAGTCGGGGGAGTACTGGCATCCGCGAACAGGCTCTGGTCCCGTCCCCCTGGTTCACCCGGCGGGAGTTGGAAGCGCTGGCCGCGTCCCCACACCTGGCCCAATAGGCGGGCAGATCGGCCACCCCGGCGTTAGCGAGGATCTCCTCCCGGCGCCGAACTTCGGCCCGAAGCGAGGCAAGGCTGCGGTTTATCTCGTGTTTGCTGAGGTCCGTCAGCATTCCGACACAGTGTGGCAGGCCGACCAGGGGCCCAAGGCCCGAGCCGCCTTTGAAATCAATGAAGAGAAAATTGACCTTGGCCGGACTGTGAGTCAAAGAAATAGACGAGATGATGGTGCGCAGAAGCTCTGATTTTCCTGAGCCGGTGGTCCCGGCCACCAGGATATGGGGTCCGTCCGAAACAAGGTCCAAGGAACGTGGTCCGCGCTCACCGTGCCCGATGACTGCCGAAAGGGTCTTGGCCGTTGAAGAATCTCCCCAGCGCGCGGCGATGCTACCCGCATCAACGGGAAGCAGCTCGGGGAGCCGGCACATGGCGGGTACACCTGGTAGCTCGACTGACGTCCCTGCCGGCGCCGCGGCCACTGCACGGCAGAACCCGTCGAAGACAGCTTCGGGGACGATGTCGGGATCAAAGGAAAGGGCCGTGGGGTGGGAGCGCAGCACCGCATGCCTGCTTCCGAACCGGATCAGGCAACCGTCCTCATTTTGGCGCTCAGAGTGCAGAAACACCCGCCATCCTCGTTCCAATGCCGCTTGCTGTAGCGAATCGCCATCAGCTGATGCGCCATGTCCAACCAGGAAAAGCACACCCGCCTGTTCACCGCAGGACGGGAGGTCGGATGCAGTGAGAGCAGCCATGGCGTCGGAGACATTCGCAGTCATCGTGACCCGGGACAGGAATCGGGCGCCGAAAGGCAGGCAGGAAACCGGCCCGTGGATGAGGATTGGGACGCCCCTAGCGCTCGGAAAGACAGCCAGTTGCATGAGCAGGAACCTCAGCACGCCCGCGAGCGTGTTCCACGGCCCCGACAGGAAGACGATTTGAATATCCGGATTCAGTGCCACAGGTGCGCGACCCACAGTTGGCGCCTCGAAGCCGGGATCAATTGGGTCGAGCGCAATGCGTGCCCGTTGCTCGCTGGTGCCGATGCGCAGCCAAATCGGATCGGTACCGGATGCCGTCGGCGATTTGCCGTCCCTCCCATGCGCCGCGTTCTTCAGCGTCGCATCGGAAGGCGCCATGACGGGTGCTGTGACCAGCGCGTTGAGACGAAAGGCGAGGTCAGCGGCGGAAGGCGAACAGCGCCGTCGTCGGACCTTGTCCTCTTCCACAGCCGAGGCGATAGCGGTCGCGAGCGCGCAGCGCTGCCTTCTGCCCGAAAGCGCCGGGACAAGGACGGCTACCGCAGAGATAGCGGTAAATCCGAGGAACATCCACATGCCGGTGGCAAGAGCCATGCCTGCGCCGAGGAGGATCGGCAGCCCTGTGCCAAGAAGGAGCTGGATTCGGTTGTGCGAGTCGACCTGTCGCCGTACCTGGATCGGGCGCGATACGTCGAGCCCGGCTGATCCCCAAGGTGCTGCTCCACGTTCGCTGTTGGAGGCAATCGACATGACAGAGGAGCCACACCGGACGCTGGAGTCGGTCGTGAGCAGTGCGGAACGGACTCTGCGCCCATCCACGAATGTTCCGTTGGCGCTCCCATGGTCGGTTAGCGTGATGGACGTTTCGGAAATCGTGAGGATTGCGTGGACGCGGGAAACGTCGGGGTCGGGGAGGCAAATCTCCGTGCCGCTCCTGCCGATCCTGTACGTACCCCGCGCCAACGGGATTACGAGGCCCGCGGTCGGTCCTGAATGGACAAGCAACGAAAGCTGCGACAAGCGGGGCGTGTCCGTGACCTTGTCTCCAAGCATCCCGCAGCCGTCAACGAGAACCGCGCCCGACGTGAGCGGAAAATCACCGACGCGAAGGGAAGCAAGCGGCAGACCACGGACAGTCAGCTCTCCGGTGGCGAACTCGCGGGCAACAGCCGACTGGATCGTGATTCCCGGGCAGCCGCTGTCGGCCGTGACGCTGAGCTCGATCGGCGGACCTTGCCGCACGGCTTGTGGTCCCCGGACCAAAGTGCAATGGAAGGTCAAGTGGCCACTCCTTTCGACTGCTCGGGTTCACTGTCCTTCCAAGCTACGATGCGTTCGCGCCATACGGTCATGACAAATGTGCCTATGTGGAAAAGCGCCTGTCACAGGGCATCGAAAGGTTGCGCCGGGATTTGGACATTCCATCTCGGGTAGGCTTGACCTGCAGCCAAGCACCCTGTTGCGCTGCCCCCGTATTCGAACCAGGAGATTTTGTGACCGCTGACCTCGTCGTTGTCGGGTCGGGCTTCTTCGGCCTGACCATCGCAGAACAGGCAGCCACCGAGCTGGGCTTGAAGGTTGTTGTCATCGACCGCCGCCACCACATTGGCGGCAACGCCTACAGTGAAACCGAGGAACAGACCGGAATCGAGGTGCACCGTTACGGTGCGCACCTCTTCCACACCTCGAATGAACGCGTGTGGGAGTACGTCAACCGCTTCACGAGCTTCACGAACTACGTCCACAAGGTTTACGGCGTCCACAAGGGCGAGGTCTACTCCTTGCCGATCAACCTGGCGACCATCAACCAGTTCTTCCGTTCCAACCTGACGCCCGGGGAAGCCAAGGCCTTGATCCAGGAGCAAGCCGGAGAGCTAGCCGGAACCGACCCGCAGAACCTTAATGACAAGGGTATCCAGCTGATCGGACGCCCCCTCTATGAGGCCTTCATCAAGCACTACACCGGAAAGCAGTGGCAAACCGACCCGAAGGATCTGCCGGCGGGAATCATCTCGCGGCTTCCGGTGCGCTACACCTACGACAACCGCTACTTCAACGACACCTACGAGGGCCTGCCCACCAACGGGTACACCGCATGGATCGAGAAGATGGCGGAGCACCCGAATATCGAAGTCCGGCTCAACACCGACTTCTTCGACGACGAACACGAATACTCGAAGGACAAGGTTGTAGGCAAGATCCCCGTCGTATACACGGGGCCGGTGGACCGCTACTTCGACTACGTCGCCGGAGACCTCTCCTGGCGCACCATCGATTTCGAAGAGGAAGTCCTCGACGTGGGTGACTTCCAAGGCACCTCGGTGATCAACTACAACGACGCCGATGTCCCATTCACGAGGATCATCGAACCTCGCCATTTCCACCCCGAGCGCGGTTACCAGACCGAGAAGACAGTCATCATGCGCGAGTTTTCGCGCTTCGCGGAAAGTGGTGACGAGCCTTACTACCCAGTCAACACCGCCGACGACCGGGAAAAGCTCCTGAAGTACCGCGACCTGGCAGCTGCCGAGAAGAAGGTGTTGTTCGGCGGGCGGCTTGGCACGTACAAGTACCTCGACATGCATATGGCGATTGGTTCCGCATTGTCCATGTTCGACAACAAGATCCGACCGCACTTCGAAGGCGGCGCAGATATTGAAAGCGGAGGAGTGGACGCTTGAGCAGCAAGATGCAGGTTCTGCAGCGGGTTATCCTGCCCTCGGAAGACCAGATCGACACGACCGCCCTGTATGTAGACGCCGGACCGGCCAACGGGATCCGCTTGCGCGAAAACGACGAATTCGCCAGGAACCCCAAGGCTCCGGAAGATAAGCTCCACTTCGTTAGTTCGGGAAGCGAGGAAGTCCACTTCGAGGACGTCCTCTCCCGGAGTTCCATCAGGCTCCGGGCAGGGGAACAGCTCTCCTTCGGAACGTATTTCAATGCGTTTCCTGCGAGCTATTGGCGGCGTTGGACGGACCTCGAATCCATCAGGTTGGTGGTCCGTACAACGGGCCATGGCACCCTCAGCGTCTATAAGTCCAATGCCCGCGGCACCCTGCAACGTGTCGACGGCGCACGGGTCCAAGGCACTGCCGTCACGGAATTCGAACTTTCGCTCAAGCCGTTCGGAGACGGCGGCTGGTACTGGTTCGATCTTGCCTCCAGCCGCGAAGAACTGACCCTCGACTCGGCTGAATGGCAGGGTGCGGAGCGCGAGGCTGCTCCGGGCACGGTGACGCTCGAAATCACTACGATGAACAAGCCCGACTTCTGCTTGAACAATGCACGGATCCTCTCCGAGCACCCCGAGGTCCTGGAACATGTCCAGGAAATCCTGATCGTCGACCAAGGTACCCAGAAGGTCGCCGACCAGCCGGGCTTCTCCGAGGTCCAGGCGGCGCTCGGAGGCAAGCTACGCATCATCGACCAAGCCAACCTGGGTGGGTCGGGCGGTTTCTCGCGGGGCATGTACGAAGCCGTCGAAAACGGCAGCGATTACGCACTCCTGCTCGATGACGACGTAGTGATCGAACCCGAGAGCATTACCCGCCTCCTAGTTTTCTCGGACCACTGCCGTAAGCCGACGATCGTTGGAGGCCACATGTTCGACCTCTACAGCCGAAGTGTGCTCCACACTTTTGGCGAAGTTGTGGACCCTTACCGTTTCGTACCCGCAATGCCCCACACCGACATGGAAATGCGGCACGACTTCAGCGTCGCAAACCTTCGGCAAACTCCCTGGCTCCACCGCAGGGTGGACGTCGACTACAACGGCTGGTGGATGTGCATGATCCCGACGGAGATCATCCGCGAGATCGGGCTATCCTTGCCACTCTTCATCAAGTGGGACGACGCCGAGTACGGGCTTCGCGCCAAGGAGGCGGGCTTCGCGACGGTGTCTCTTCCCGGCGCGGCCGTCTGGCACGTCTCCTGGATCGACAAGGACGACCTTGTCGGTTGGCAGGCCTACTTCCACGGCCGGAACCGCCTCATCACGACGCTGATCTACAGCCCCTTCAAGAAGGGCGGACGGGTCATCCGCGAGTCGTTCCAGGCCGACGTCAAGCACTTGGTTTCCATGCAGTACTTCACCGAGCATTCGCGACTTGACGCACTTGAGGACCTGTTCCTCGGTCCTGGCCATTTGCATCGCACCATCGCCACGAAGCTTGGCGAGATCAACAGCCTCAAGTCCAGCTATCCTGACGCGCAAATGCGGGAGAACGTAGATGACTTCCCGGCGCCCGCCCTGGGCCGCGGTCCTTCGGGCCTCCATCCGATCGGCCTCCCCAACAAGAAGGACCTCGTGAAATGGGGGGTCAAGACCGTCGCCCGGCAATTGATCAAGAAGCCTGCCGCCGAATCTGCGGAGCGGCCGCAGGGCTTCCTTGCGCACCGGGACAACCGTTGGTTCCGCCTCGCGCATTACGACAGCGTCGTGGTGTCCAACGCTGACGGGACTGCGGCTTCCTGGTACAAGCGAGACCCTGAAAAGCTCAAGTCAATGCTCGCGGAAGCCGGGAAGCAGCACGCACGCCTCTTCCGGCACTGGGAAGAGCTTGCCGAACAGTACCGCAAGGCGTTGCCCGAGATAACCTCCATGGAGGCTTGGAAGAAGACGTTCGGCCTGGCTGACGGGGAAGGCCGCTAGATGCCACAGTCCGTCACGGACTTGGTCCAGCCTGGTCGTGGCCGCGGCATCATCGACGTTTACAAGCACAAGTTCCTGCTCCAGTTGCTGGTCCGCAAGGAAATCAAGATCCGTTACCGCGGTTCGGTGCTGGGACTCCTGTGGTCCTACGTGAAGCCGTTGATGCAGTTCTCGATCTATTTCGTGGCGCTCGGCGTCTTCCTCGATATGCAGCGGGGAACCCCGAACTACGCGATCTACCTCTTCGCAGGAATCGTGCTGGTCAACTTCTTCACCGAATCCCTCGGCAACGCCACGCGCTCGATCGTGGACAACAGGGATCTCATCCGGAAGATCTATTTGCCGCGGGAACTGTTCCCGGTCTCTACGGTCTGGGTTTCGGCGGCACATTTGCTTCCACAGGTCGTCGTGCTGGTGGGTGCGTGCTTGTTGAGTGGTTGGAGTCCGTCCATTTGGCAGTTGCTGGCCGTCGTAGGAGCCTTCGTCCTGACCGCGATCCTCTCGATCGGTCTTGGCCTGCTGTTCGGTGCCGCCAATGTCTACTTCCGCGACTCCGAGAACATCGTCGATATGATCTTGATGATCGTCACCTGGGCCTCGCCTGTCCTTTACGTATGGCCCATGGTTCAGCGGGTCATGGGGCCATGGTTCTTCCTGTACCAACTGAACCCCGTGACGGTCGCCGTCGAAATCTTCCACTGGGCGTTTTGGTCGCCAACGCTGAAGCCCGAACAAGCCGGCACCACCTCGATGCCGCCGGACCTGTTGGCGGTGTGGTTCCCGGCCGCTTTCGGTGTAGCTGCACTCGTCCTCGTGATCGGCCAGCTCGTCTTCATGAAGCTGTCGGTCCATTTTGCCCAGGAGCTCTGAAATGTCTGCACCAACGGAAGTTTCCGAAAGCGTAGCCATCACCTGCCGGAATTTGCGGAAGAAGTTTGTGCTGCGTCATACCCGCAGCATGAAGGAAGCGATCGTTTGGCTGCTGACCGGTCGAAAGGGAGACCTCTCGAAGAAGTTCGACGCGCTCAAGGACGTTTCGCTGGACGTGGAACAGGGCGAGACCGTCGCATTGCTCGGGCTTAACGGTTCAGGAAAATCGACACTCCTCAAGCTCATTTCAGGTGTGCTGCAACCCGATGAGGGTACCGTCTACACGCGGGGAAGGGTTGCTGGCCTGATCGAGGTTGGAGCGGGATTCCACCACGACCTCAGTGGGCGCGACAATGTTTACCTCAACGGAGCCATCCTCGGGATGACCCAGGCCCAAATCGACCAAATGTTCGATTCGATTGTCGAGTTTTCTGAAATCGGCGAATTCATCGACACGGAGGTCAAGTTCTACTCGTCCGGAATGTACTTGAAGCTGGCCTTTTCGATCGCCGTTCACACCGATCCAGAGGTCTTCCTTATCGACGAGATCCTGGCTGTCGGCGACGAGCCCTTCCAACACAAGTGCCTCAAGAAAATCAATGAACTGGCAGCGGCGGGCAAGACGCTCTTTGTGGTCAGCCACGACCTTGACCTCGTCGCTTCGGTCTGTAAGCGGGGTGTTCTTTTGGAACACGGCGAGATTGTGATGGACGGCGAGGTCCACGCGGTCGTGAAGGAATTACGACGGCGGTCGGCCGCTTAGGCGATCCGGCGCGGCGCACGCTACCCGGTCTGCTCGCTCCCGCAGGCCGTGATCTTGTACAGTCTGGCGTCGCCTTGGCTGTCGACGAGCTTCACGCCGGGGTTCTGGTCCAGGCGCATAAGTCCTGGCGGGGTGTGGTTTCCACCGTGGACTTCCGCTAGTCCGAAGTCCAGGACGTAATACGAGTGCTCGGTCCGCACGGCCTTGCATACCTCGGGGTCGCCGGAGACGCTTCCAAGGTGGTCGTAGATCTCCTGGAGTTCGGGGGAGACGTAGCTGAGGATGTGGAGCTGGGCGGACTTTCGGTCTCCGAGGGCGTAAGACAATGAAGCGCCCGTGTACGGGTTTCCGATCAAAACCGCGTTCTGCGGAACATCATTATGCAGCCGCTGGATAAGGCTTAGCTCATCGCTCGAGACCAGCGGGGAAGCTTGGGTTAAGGCATACTTGGAGGCCGCTTGCTCCACTTCCTTGTTCACGCCGCCCAATTGCCCGACCAGGACCGCGATGGCGACCAGCACCACCACGGCGGCCCGTTGAAGGGAACTCCGAAGCGCCGGGTTTCCTGATCGAGCTGATTGGTCGGTTCCAACAACGGTCCTGCGTTGGAAAAACCGCTTGAACCATCGGGCGATATGGGGGTTGTGGCAGATCCATTCGACGCCGATTGCGGCAAGCAGGACGGCCACGATCGGCAGAAGCGCCGCAATCCGGTAGCTGTCGTTATACCAGACCCCTGTTAGCAGGCTCCGAAGCCTCGATATCGGGAAACCGGATACCACGACGAATAGCACGATGAAGATCAGGAACACCGCTGCTATCCATCGGTAGCGTTTCTTTCGCAAAGCCGCCCAAACTCCGAGAAGTGCAATCGGGGCGACGAGCCATGCGGTCGGCAGGTCGAGCGGCGAGAAGGCGAGGGCCTCGCCGAGGGCTTGGGGAATCGTATGGTAGGGGCCCCAGAACGAGGCCTCGGAAGGCGGCCTGAGGACGATCCACAGAATGATGAACACCAGGCAGTAGGTGATCAAGGGGATTCTGAGCCTTGCCGGCGGCACGCGGAGGAGGCCCCGCCGGCTTAGCTTGGCGAGCTTCCACGCAAGGACGCCTACCATCGGCGCGGTCCACGTGAGCCAGGCCATGAAGGTCGTTGGATGCGCCACCACGAGTCCGCAGAGACTCAACAAAAGAGCAAGGATTGCCCGCAGATCGCGGGGTACAGCGACCGGGGCTACGCGCGCGATCGCCGCCGCGAGTGCAATCGAGCCGGGCAATATGCTGATCGACAAGAGATTTGGGTAGAGGACGCCAAAATCCATCATCAAAAGTGGAAAGGCTCCCAGGGAAGCAGAAGCGACTCCCGCTGAAAGAGCGACGGCGGATGAGCGCCCGAGCGTCCATCTCGCCACCAGGAGGCAGCTCAGGGGCCAGAAAAGCGCGGAGAGGACGATGCTGGTGAGGTTGACGGCCACAGGGACGTCAAGCCCAAAGGTGGAGGCGACCAAGGTCGCCACTGCGTTCCAGCCCGCGGGATAGGAGCCGCCACCGGTCATGTCGCCGATTGTCAGGGACGAGGCATTACCCGTATCGAGCGCGTACTTGACGGAGTTGAGGTGGAATACAGCGTCGTAGGTCTGCGAAAAATGTTCGGGACCACCAATCGCCTGCGTAGCGCGCGCCCCAATGACAAGCAGTGCGATGCTTGTGGCAACGTACGGCACAGCACGCGGCCAGGGTCCAGGTTTTGGATAATGCTCAGCAAAGCGCCGGGAACGCGCGGCGAACCATCCGATAGCACCCAGCAGGACGGCGAGGACAGCGACTGGGAGCAGGTTGAACCGCAGCTTGAGGAACGGACTGAGCGTCGATGCTATGACGATCACGCCCACGGACAGGGCAGGGGATAGCGCCAGCCTATCGAATCCTCTGTAACGCAATCCCCATGCAACCACGAAGCCGGGAGCCAGGAGTAAAAGGGCAGCACCGATCAATTGCGGTAGGACAGACCACCACACGGGGCGGGGCTAACCTTCGAGCAGGCTGTGGAGATACGCCCCGTAACCGCTCTTGATGAGCGGCTCGGCACGTTCCCGCAGTTCGTCGTCCGAAAGGAAGCCTTGGCGCCAGGCGATTTCTTCCGGAGCACCGATCTTAAGGCCTTGGCGGTTTTCGACGGTGCGGATGAAGTTGGAGGCGTCGTTCAGGTCGTTGAAGGTTCCCGTGTCGAGCCAGGCGGTGCCCCGGGGAAGGATCTCCACATGGAGCTTTTCCTTCTCAAGGTAGGTGCGGTTGACGTCGGTGATTTCGAGCTCTCCGCGGGCCGAAGGGGTGAGGTTCTTCGCGATGTCCACGACGTCGTTGTCGTAGAAATAGAGGCCGGGAACCGCGTAATGCGACTTGGGGTGTTCGGGCTTTTCCTCCAAGGAAATTGCCTTGCCCTGTTCATTGAATTCGACGACCCCATACGCCTTGGGATCTTTCACCCAATAACCGAAAACAGCACCGCCGTCGATGTTTGCATGCTTTCGCAACTGCGTGCCCATGCCTTGGCCGTAGAAAATGTTGTCGCCAAGGACGAGGGCCACGGTGTCATTGCCGATATGCTGCTCGCCCAGGATGAACGCTTGGGCGAGACCGTCCGGCGAAGGCTGCTGGACGTAGCTGATGTTGATCCCGAATTGGGAACCGTCACCCAGCAGTCGCTGGAACTGCTCCGCGTCGTGCGGAGTGGTGATGACAAGGATGTCCCGGATGCCCGCGAGGATGAGCGTGGAGAGCGGGTAGTAGATCATCGGCTTGTCGTACACCGGGACCAGTTGCTTGCTGATGCCGTGAGTAATCGGGTGCAGACGAGAGCCGGTGCCACCGGCAAGAATGATTCCACGCATGGTCTACATCATTCCTTACCTTAGAGTCACCGGCAAAACTGGCGAATATCGACGTGGACAGGGAAAGCTAGTTGCCGTGGCCCTTTCCGCTCTTGCCTCGGAACCCGTCGATCGTTCCCCGCAGTGCAGATGCCAGGCGGCCAGCCCGGCCCGGTGCAAGCAATGAGACGAAAAGCAGATGCCTCATGTCGAGCAGGAAGCCGCCTGCGACCCACGCCGGGTGTGCTTTGGCATACTTCCTACCCACGAGGATCCTGTTTCGGAAGATGTAGTAGTAGCGCCACGATGCCGCGATGCGGACTTTAAGCGGCTGTCCTCCGAACTTGAGTTTCTTGCCCCATACCTTGGCGTCCACCAAGGTCCCAAGGGAATGGTCGAATTCCGCGTCGGCAAGCACCGTTGGCAGTCCGGCGTCGAGGGCGCGGAAGTAGTATTCGGTGTCGACCAGGTCGATGAATAGTCCATCCCAAAATCCGCCGATTTCGTCCAACGTGGAGACTGGAATCAGCAGTCCCGATTGAATCGGTTCCCGGCCAAGTTTGATCCCGGATCTCGAACCCGCAGTTTTAACAGGGTTCCCGTGTATGCGTGCGGGTGAGACAAGGCCTGGGGTGATTCCGGCAACCGTGGCTTTAGCTGCTGCATCCACGAGGCTGCGGACGTATTCGGAGGTCAGGAGCGAGTCCTGGTCGACGGTGATGATGTACTCCACCGCCTCGGTGCGCGCGAGCCCGATGCCGGAATTAAGTGCGGTCGCGATGCCTGAATTCCGTTCGTGATGGAGGACCGAGGCACCTGCCGTCTCGATTGCATCGAAGACTTGCTCAAAACCATCACCGCTGCCGTCGTCGACGACGACGACCCTGCTGAGTTGCGCAAGCAGGGCGCCAACGTTCTCGACAAGGTGCGGGGTGGGACGATACGCGGTGACCACCGCTGCGACATTTTCGAGCGGCGTCAAGGGTTCACTCTCAAGATCCAATGGAGGCTTCCTTATCGTCCAAGAGTATGCCGAAGCAGCGATCCGACCGCTCCGGTTCCTCCGTGCCTAGCAGCTTTGGGGAGGAGGACAAGAGCGTGGGCACGTGAAGTGAGGCGCATCGCTGCGGCCCACGAGGCTTTGTGCCAGCCCTTCTCCTTGCAAAGTTGCCCGGCGAGTTCGAAGTATGCTCGCTCTCCCGCGAAGCGGGAACCGTCCAGGAGCTTGATGGAAGAAGCGCTAGCGGTGTGCCTCCGGTATGCAAAGCACGTCTCCGGCTCGATAAGCAATTCGGCGCCGGCCAGGACCATATCCATGATCAGCCCGAGGTCTTGGATAACGTGCAGTCCGTCGCGGAAATCGAACTCCTTGATTTTGTCCCGGCGGAAAACGAGGGAAGGCCAGTAAAGCCAATCTCCGTGAAGAAGGCTGGCCGCCAATTTCTCACCGCTGACCATCCTTGCCTCGGACACCCGGGGTCTGACCAGCTTTTGCTTGACTACATCTACCATTGGCCGGGCCGGCCGCCCGGCTTCATCGATCACTGCGACGCCCGGCTGGATGATCCATGCTTCCGGAAAGGCCGTGTGCGCCCGCAGTGCGACATCGACGAAATTCGGCAAGAGGATGTCGTCGCATCCCATGACCACCACGACATCCTGCGTTGCCAGCGATACACAGGTCCGGAAGTTCTCGGTGATCCCTTCGTTCTTCTCCTTGCGAATGTACGTGACCCGGGGATCGTCGAGCTCCTCCAGGTATCGTCGCACCTCGTCGCCAGGATAGGCATCGTCAACGACGGTGAGGAGCCAATCGTCCGAATGCTGGGCAAGCACGCTGTCGACGGCTTGCCGCATGTAGTCAGGATCACCCCAGTAAGGGATGAAGATGTCCAGGGCCATTCGGTTCCTTACTTCGGGCCGGAAGGAGTTGGCGTACCGTCCTCCGCGGTCTCGGCGCGTTGTAGGCGCTCGAGCTGGGCACGCATGATCGCAACTTCTTCAGCCAAGGTCCTGGTCTCATCTTCCACGACCGAGATCTCCCAGGAGAGATGCAAGCAGACACCCAGGAGCAGCAAGATGCTAATGATGAACAGCAGGTTCGAAGGCAGCTGCACGCCAACGAGTTCGGCGACGATGGTGAGCAGGCGTGGGAACGCTGCAAGTACTAAGGTCCCGGTTCCGACGACGAGCCACAATGCCGCATATTTCTCGCGAAGCTTCTTGCGGCGGAGCATTTCGAACACGATCCCCACGATCGCCAATGCGAGGAGGAATGCAGCCAGATTTCCCATTAGGAAGCCCCCTGGGTCGACGGCGATTGGGCCGACGAGGATTGAGCCGACGGTGATGTGGATGGAATGACCGACCTCTTGCGGGTGAGGGCAAACAGAAGTGCGAAAGTTGAGCGACCGAGGTAGATGGCCGCCTTGGCCGGGTTATGGCTTGGTGTTCCGCCTTGGCGAGGCCGCATCGCGACAGGGATCTGCGTCACCTTGCAACCGGACCGGATTGCTACGACAAGCGAATCGATAGTGTCGCCAAGATATTCAGCGGGATAGTGGTCCAAATATTGCCTCACGGCACGCTCATTGGCGGCGCGGAAGCCGGAGGTAACGTCTGTGAGTCGGGTCTTGGCCAAGCCGGAGATGACTTTTGCCAGGAATTGCATGGCCCACTTTCGAGGACCGCTGACTTTGTAGTCGCCCTTGTCGGCGAACCGCGCTCCTATGGAGATATCGGCATGTTCAAGGCCGGCAAGGACCTCGGCGATGTTCCGTGGATCATGCTGGCCATCGGCGTCCACCTGGATGACGCGGCTGTAGCCAAGACGCTGGGCGTACTTGAAGCCGGCGCGCATGGCACCGCCGACACCCAGATTGAACGGGAGGTTCAAAACGGTTGCGCCGGCCTGAGCCGCAAGTTCGGCCGTCGCATCCGTTGAGCCGTCATTGACGACGAGGACATCGTAAGGGCGTCCGACGCCGAGCACCTCGCGTACGGTGTCGCCCACGGATTCGGCTTCATTCCAGGCAGGCATGATGACCAGGACCCGCGTTGAGTCTTGCATATCCATAGTTTTCCTATACGTCAGCGTGGCTGGATGCGGTTGAGGAGATCCTGGCTGATGCGACCTTGCCGTCCCCGGCATGAATCGATGAGCCCCTCCCAGGCGGCGACCACTAGATACCGTCGGTCCGGGCTGAACGCTAAACGGAGAAGCTGCGCCTTCGCGTCTTCGAGCAAGCGTCGCACAACCCAGGTGGGATTGCGGCGCCAGTACCGCCGCACAAGGGTAGTCCCGTTCCGCATGATGTAGTACATCCGGAATGGCGAATAGTAGTTAAAGGACAACTCGTTCCCGCGAAGCCGAAGCGGACGCCCGAAGACCTTTGCGGGTAGGCGGGCTCCCAGTCGGTGGCCGACCTCGCAGCCGCTCCCGACGACGACGCTGTAGCCGGCCGACCTCACGCGAGCGGTGAACTCCGAGTCCACACAGTCGATAAAGAAGCCGGATTCGAATCTGCCGACATCGGCCAGGGTGGAACTCGGGATGAAGAATCCGGACTGCATGGGGTCGAACGCTTCCTGCAATCCATTGGAGCTTCCGAGGATCGGCACCTGGTGGCCGCTGAACGTCTCGGCGCTAACGAAGCCCACTTTTTGGCCCTTGGCCGTGGCCTTGTCGAAGGTTGCAAGCGCCCTTTCGACGTAGTCCGGGACCGGAAGCGAATCTTGGTCGAAGGTCAGGATGAAGTCCGGCTGCGTCGTGGTCCTCAGCTCCTCGATGCCACGGTTCAGTGTGGCGGCAATGCCGGAGTTGGTGTCCATTTGCAGGACCTTGACGCCGGTCTCCGCGAGCTTTTCGAAGATAGCGGCCGAAGGATCGGATGAACTGCAGTCGTCCACGACGATGAGCTGGTCGACTTGCGACTTGATGGCTTCAGCGTTGCTGAGCAGCTCATCGTCAGGGTTGAAGGCGGCGATAACCGCGGCGATTCGCCGTTGGGGACTTTCAATCACGCTGATGATCCTACCTGTCGACGCTTACCGGAAGCGCCCTGGCCGGTAGGAGCCGGGCGGCGGGAACGAGCAGCCCGAAGAACAGGATGGCCTCGCTGACCGCCATGCCTAGCGCCACACCGGGGACGTTCGAGCCTAAGCCGGCAATGACCATGAACACGACGCCCACGGCGGCCGAGAGTCCGGTCCAGGCAAGGACGGTCTTTTGACGTCCGGCAGGAATGAGGAGATTCCGGATAAGGGGAGTGGAGGCCGAGAGGAAAAAGAACGAGACGCCATAGTAGGCCGCCGTCAGGGAGTCGGCTTTGACCGGGTCGCCGAACAAGATCCCTGAAGCCCACGGCCCAAGGAACCCGAGGCCGAGCGCTCCCACGGCCCCAAGTCCAAGGTGGGTCAGGAGTGCGACCGCGTGCCGCCGTCGTGCTTCCTCCGCACGGCCCTCCAGCGTCCAGCTTTGAAAAGTGTTCCCGACCGCCACGACACTGAAGAGACCAAAGCGGTAGATGCTGTCCGCGGAGGCAAAACCTGCGGTAGCCGTTGCTACGGGGACAGTGGCGGTGGCAATCGGAACAGGTGACGAAGCGTAGGCGCTGCCCGCAAAGTTGATAGCAGCCGTCCCAGTCTCGGGGATAATTTCACCCATTACATTTGCAGGCTGCTTTGGGAACCAGGTTCCTTCTTCCCCGAAGCGGCGGTGGAACGCGATGGACGCGGCAATCGTCGCAGCAAGGGCCAGGATGCCGTAGATCCAAATCTGGCCTGTGATGAGAATCACCGGCACGCTGAGTAGTGCGGCGCAAAAACGCGGAAGAGTATCGTAGATAGCCAAAATTCGCGGCTGACCGGTGCCGATCCCGTACCAAGCGGGCGAAAAACCTGTGAGGGCAGTGGACCAGGCCATGGTGATGGCGTCGAGGCGGTAACCGTCATGTGCAACGAACGCTGTGATGATGCTCATCACCGGAAGTACCATCGCGCCGATGACGATCCGTGTCCGCACGCTCTTTGAATAGATTGCGGCACGATCCTGGGGATCCCGTCCGCGGGCGATCGCTACCGGACCTGAAATGTTCCAGCTCCAGAGAATGATGGTGGCAGCGAAAACGCCGATAGCCTGGCCGGAGGTGATACTCGACCAGCCGGCGGCCCCCGCAACGCGTGAGATGACCGGCAGCAGTAGAAAGGGCAGGACCAGCGCGAGCAAGGGGAGCAGCGTGAAGCCAGCGAGTCGAAGCAACACGGGTTTCATTACTGGGAGGGTCCTATTGCTCGACGGCATGACCTTTCGATAATACGCGATGATGCTTGCACACCGGTTGCGGCAAGGAGGACGGCAGCGGCCAGCTCGACTCGCCTAGAGTGGAGACCATGAACGATTCGACGCCGGACAGCCAAGCAATCCGAGTGAGTGTCTGCATGGCGGCCTATAAAGGGTCCCGCTTTATCGAGGAGCAGATTGACTCCATCCTCAAGGATCTTGGACCCAATGATGAGCTGGTCATCGTGGACGACGCGTCTCCGGATAACACGGCAGAAGTGGTCAAAGGGATCGCGGATCCCCGGATTCGATTTGTCGGCTCGTCGGTCAACAAGGGGTATGTCCGGACGTTTGAACAGGCCGTCGGCTTGAGCCGTGGCGAATTCGTCATGCTTTCGGACCAGGACGACGTATGGATTCCGGGCCGGGTGCAACTCATGGTGGAGGCGCTCCGGCAGCACAAGGTAGTCGCCGGCAACTTCGACGTCCTCGGTGGGGGACCACGTCCCTGGATTCCGCGCCTGCGTTCCTCCGACTCGAACAGGAATCTTGCCAATCTCTTCGCAATCCTCATCGGGTACCGGGCCTATTACGGATGTGCCATGGGAATCCGGAGGGATGCGTTGTCCTACTTCGTACCGATTCCGGGCTATGTTCATGAATCGCATGACCTTTGGCTCGCTATATGCGGCAACATTTCCAAATCGATTCGCCATCTGGATGAATCGACAATCCTTCGACGATTGCACGATGAGAACCAGACTCCTGCCGGGTGGCGTTCCCTGACCCGAATCGTGAAAGCAAGGTTCATGCTCCTGCGCCTCATGGTTGAAGCAGCCCGGAGGGTGCGCCGGTCATCCTGACCACTTGCAGCGCAGATTGCGTTTAAGCGCCTGAAGCTCGCGGTTCGGTAGGCTGTTCACATGCAGAAACTTCTGGTCACCGGCGGCGCCGGCTTCATCGGTTCGAACTTTGTCCACTACGTTCTTGAGAACACCGACCACGATGTCACGGTCCTCGACAAGCTGACGTACGCGGGCAACCGGGAGTCGTTGAATGGCCTGCCGGAGGACCGCTTCCAGTTCGTCCAGGGG
Organism: bacterium RCC_150; assembly: GCA_041360635.1. GTDB lineage: Bacteria > Actinomycetota > Actinomycetes > Actinomycetales > Micrococcaceae > Arthrobacter. The sequence goes on from JBFUPP010000004.1 coordinate 285,698, forward strand.
GACATCGCCGACGCGGATCTGGTTGAGAAGCTCGTTGCGGACTGCGACGTGGTGGTCCATTACGCCGCCGAATCGCACAACGACAACTCACTGCATGACCCCCGGCCGTTTCTCGACACCAACATCATCGGCACGTATACGCTGATCGAAGCCGCCCGCAAGCATGACAAGCGTTTCCACCACATCTCCACCGACGAGGTCTACGGGGACTTGGAACTCGATGATCCCGAGCGCTTCACCGAGGACACTCCTTACAATCCGTCCAGCCCCTATTCCTCCACGAAGGCAGGGTCGGACCTGCTCGTCAGGGCTTGGGTACGTTCCTTCGGATTGCGCGCGACCATCAGTAACTGCTCCAACAACTATGGTCCGTACCAGCATGTAGAGAAGTTCATTCCGCGGCAGATCACCAACGTGATCGACGGCGTCCGGCCCAAGCTTTACGGCAAAGGCGAAAACGTCCGTGACTGGATCCACGCCAATGACCACTCCTCGGCGGTGCTCGCCATCATCGACAAGGGCCGGATCGGCGAGACCTACCTCATCGGCGCGGACGGCGAGAAGAACAACAAGGAAGTCGTCGAGCTTATCCTCGAGCACGCCGGCCAGCCGCGGGATGCCTACGACCATGTCGTGGACCGCCCGGGCCACGACCTGCGTTACGCAATCGATTCAAGCAAGTTGCGCAAGGAACTTGGCTGGCAGCCGCAATTCTCGAACTTTGATGCGGGCATCGAGGACACCATCAAGTGGTACCGCGAGAACGAGTCGTGGTGGCGTCCGCAAAAGGCTGCAACTGAAGCGCGTTACAAGGAACAGGGCCAGTAAGCAATGACCCTGGAATTTTCGAAACCACTCGCAGCCCACCAAACCCCGATTCCCGGCGTCGTCCTCTATGACTTGCCCGTCCACGGCGACAACCGCGGCTGGTTCAAGGAAAACTGGCAGCGGGAAAAGATGGTGGCGCTCGGCTTGCCGGATTTCCGGCCGGTGCAGAACAATATCTCCTTCAACGAGAAGGCCGGCACAACGCGTGGTATCCATGCCGAGCCGTGGGATAAATTCATTTCGGTGGCCACCGGCAAGATTTTCGGCGCGTGGGTAGACTTGCGTGAGGGCCCGTCCTTTGGCGCCGTCTTCACTGCCGAACTTGATCCGAGCCAGGCCATCTTCATTCCGAGGGGAGTGGGCAACGCTTTCCAGACCTTGGAGGACAACACGGCCTACAGCTATCTGGTCAACGACCACTGGTCGGCGGACGCACAAAGCCAATACACGTTCCTGAACCTTGCGGACGAGACGGCCGCCATTGCCTGGCCGGTGCCGCTGGAGCAGGCGGAGCTTTCGGACAAGGACAAAGCGCATCCCCGCTTGGCCGACGTCACCCCCATGCCGGCCAAGAAGATCCTGGTCTTGGGTGCCAACGGCCAGCTCGGCAAGGCCTTGAGGGAACTGTACGACGGGGATGCTACCGCGGAGTTCGTCGGGCGGGCCGACTTTGACTTGTCCAAGGATGAATCGTTCGCGGCGCGTAACTGGAAGAACTACTCGACGATCATCAACGCCGCAGCCTACACGGCCGTCGACGCCGCCGAGACCACCGAGGGCAGGAAGGCCGCTTGGGAAGCCAACGTCAGCACAGTAGCGCGGCTGGCCAAGACCGCTGTCGAGTATGACCTGACCCTGGTCCATGTTTCCTCGGACTACGTCTTTGACGGCACGAACGAGGTGCACGGCGAAGACGAAGCGTTCACCCCGCTGGGAGTTTACGGCCAGACCAAAGCCGCAGGCGATGCCGTTGTGAGCGTGGTTCCCCGGCACTACATCGTCCGCACGAGCTGGGTGATCGGCGAAGGCAACAATTTCGTCCGGACCATGGCGTCACTCGCCGACCGCGGAATCAAGCCGAGCGTCGTCAACGACCAGGTCGGCCGGCTTAGCTTCACCGAAGACATCGCAGCCGGAATCAAGCACTTGCTGGAATCAGGCGCACCTTGCGGCGTCTATAACATCAGCAACGACGGCGACCCGCAGTCCTGGGCCGATATTGCAGGGGATGTCTACGAGCTCTGCGGCGCGTCAGGCGAGGACGTCACCGGAGTGAGTACCGCGGAGTATTTTGCAGGCAAGGAAGCGGCACCGCGCCCACTGAAGAGCACCCTCGACCTGGGCAAGATCAAAGGCACGGGCTTCGCTCCAGCGAGCAGTTCGGACAGGCTGGCTGCGTACCTTCGCAGCTAAGTGTCAGCAAACAAAAGGGTCTGGCCAGGCAACGCCTGGCCAGACCCTTTGCGTTTCCGATTTTTATTCGACGCTCTGGCGTTCCGCGGAGTCCGGGGTTACCCGCTGTTCGACGACGGCCATCCTCGCGACCGGGCGGCGTGCCCAGCGGAGCAAGCGGGTCACACGTTCCGGGAGGAACGGCAGCCCCGGGTAAAGGAACTGATAGAGCTGCGATGCCGCCACAACCAACGCAGCCGCGAAGAGTAGGGTCAATGCCTCCCATGAAAGCGGCGGCTGCCAGTCCGGCTTGGTAAACATCACGAGCCAGTTCGCGAAATCCGGTATGCCCACCACGTAGCGGCGCAGGATGTACACGAAGCCATACACATGGGCTGCGCATGTAGCCCAAAGCAGGATCTTGGTAAGTGTCCGGCCGGCAAGGTTGGCAGGGAACTTGCGGAAGCGAAGGGCCAGCCCGGCTGAAATGACAGCAATGGCGAACAACGGCAGGCTGTACCGTCCCTGCCAGATAAAACCGCTGCTGGTAACCAAGGCTGCTTGGACCAAGGCGGGAACTACCGCGAGCATTCCTATGGCGGCCCAGAACCCCAGCTGCAAACGCGCCGGACGCATGAGGAAGACCATCAGCAGGAGGGCTATGAGTAGCATGTTCCAGAACATCAGGACGCCTTGGGGCACAGGAGCGTCAAGCCAACCTGCGACGCCGATGTACTGATTGACGAAGTCGAAGGATCTGTCCAGCATGGTGGCGAACGCGTTGGAGGGGCGGAGGCCTTCAACGGCGTTGGAAATACCGGCGGGCGCCTCGCCGGCTGAGGGCGGAGCGCTAAGCATGACGAAGTTCCAAATGACGCCGAGGGCCACTCCAATTGCGGACAACCCGGCAACGATGAGCAAGAGCCGGTTCCGGAAGATCGCGACAATGTCAGCACCGCGGAAGAAGAGGCAGGCTACAATCGCGCCGCAAAGAAGCCACAACAATGAGACATTCCTCGTATTTGCCAGGGTCGCGGCCGAGACTCCAACGGCAAGGATGCCAGGTCTGGCGAGGTGAAGCTGCTTTGAGTTCTCCAGCACGGATACCAGGCCGCAGAATGCCGCCATCGACGCGGCGACCTCCAAGGAGTTGGGATTTACCCCGGTTGCAAGGAAGAACACCATGGGCGTCGTCGCAACGGCAGCCGCAACCATGGGCCACTTTGGATGGCGCAATCTAGACAGGGCGGTGAAGCCGGCAGCGTAGAAGGCCGCCGACATTAGGCCGCTGACAATCCGCATCGCGAAGATGGCGGGAGCGCCGGACATGAAAAGGCTGGGTAGTCCGACGAACCAGTAGTAGAAGGGGTTATACAGACCGGCTGATGTCACGCCGATGGTCGTGTACGTATCACCAACGGGGATAGCGGGGGCGCATCCTGCTGGTTTTTCCTTGAAGAAGGCAAAGCAACGCTGCGAATCGACGTTGGCAATATAGGACGGGACCTGTACATGGACGCCGTTGCCGTAGGACTCGCCCGGTCCAGGGAAGAACTCGCCCCTCGCCACGGCTGCAGCCTTGATGGTGTGGGCGGGTTCGTCGGGGTACGCCATGAGGGGAGTGGCCAGGATCCATAGCGTAATTAGCGCGGCCAACAAGGCAAATACGCGAATGAAGAATCCGAAGCCCGCCTTCGTGGCAGGTGAGACGTTTCGCGTTCCCGGCCTCCATCGGCCGGAGGAGGTGAAATCCTGCCCCGAAATGCCGGAGCGGCTGGAACCCTGGGTGGTTGGGTGATTGATCATTGGGCACTCCCGATCTTCTTAATCAGGCGTGAGGCATCCTGCAGGGACTGTTCGCTGGGCGAGGCTACCCCGGCGAAATATGTTGAGGCGACCTGCCCGTCGGATCCGACCACGAAGTCGGCCCAGGATTTCACGAGGGACGCAATCTGCCCATTTTTGTAGGTGGTGCAAAACGCTTGGTAGTTCACGTTGCCCAGTGCGTACCCCCGGTCACTCTTATCTGGAAGACGGAACTCCACTCCTGTCCCGGCCGTCGAGGTTTTACCGTCCTGCACGGCCGCCGCAACGGAGTCCTTGGACATCCTGACGAAGTTGCCGCCGAACGACAAAAGCGCAGTGTCGAACCGGGATCCAATGGAGGCTGAATCCATGAACGCAATTGCCCCGGCCGTATCGTCGACCTTCTTCGCGATGTCGCCGAAGTTCTTGACCTCTTGGCCTCCTGGTACCTTCGCCCATTTGTTCGTGACACCGATGGACCAGTTGCTTGAAGTAGATAGATAGCGAGTGCTGGCGGAGGTCAGCGCCGAGGCCGTGCTCGCAGTGACCGGAACGATGGGAGCGTCCGGGAGTGTGGTACCTGGATTGACGGCTGCGATCGCCTTATCGTCCCAACGTTTGATTTCCCCGCTGAAGATGCTCGCAAGCAGATCGGGAGTGAGTTTGAGGCTGCGGATGCTTGGCATGTTGAAAACGACGCCGATCGACGTCACGGAAGTGGGGATGCTGAATGCGCCGTCAGGGCCACATTCTGCCCTTGTCGAGTCTTGTTGCTGTGCCGTCAAGGGAGCATCGAGCGCCGCGTAGTAGGCCTGCCCGGCAGCGAGGGCTTTCAATCCCACATCCGAGCCGTCGGGTGAGTAGCTCAACGACGTCGCGGGGAAAGTCTTCCGCCACGCGCTGGCCCAAGCCCCGATCGGATCGCTCTGGATGGGACTTCCGATGGCCGTGAGCGCTCCGCGGATGTCTTGTTGCTTGGCAGGTGGACTGGCACAAGCGGCCAAGCTGATGCCCAGGAACAGGAGGCATCCTGTCGCTCGGCGAATCGACCGATGATGCACCGGGGGTCCTTTCGATTACGGGTAATGCTGAGACTTGCGTCCTGATAACCCTAACCTCTGAACCTCGCACGCCTGAATCAGGCTCATCGCTTAGTAATTGAGGGATTGGCAGCCAAGCAAGACGTTGCCCGAGCTGAACTGGGCTATGCCGATCCCGTAGGTGCAGACGGTGTAACGTCCACGCTGAGTGACGGGAACCTGGGTGGAATAGCCGTGGTTTCCGGTGATATTGAAGGCATTATTGACATCAGGGCGGGCAAGATTGGCACTGAATGCATAACCTTGCCGCGTTCCATCGGGGTAAGTGACGTAGGTGTGAACCGGCGTGGACGAACCCGGCACTGCTGGATCATAGGTCCAGCCGGTTGCCTTGATGCTGGCTTGCCCGGAGACCGTGGTGATTCCTACGGCATCCAGGTACCCATTCGGACTTGGAGTGTTGCTGATCTGGATTGACATGCACCCCAGGGGCGAATTACCGGATGCGAGAGGGGCGACCGCGATGGCGTAGGCACATGCGGTATACGTACCCGTGGTCTTTACCCCGAGTGATGCACTGAAGCCATGGTTACCGGTAATCCCGAAAGCGCTGTTCAGGTCAGGCCGGGACTGGTTCGCGGTGAACGCCGTTCCTACATTGCTGCCGTCCGGAGCTTGCACATACACGTGCACGGGAATGCTGGCGCCAGGGTTAGTGGGATCATACGCCCAGCCAGATGCAACAATGTTTGCCGCACCCGGCGCCTGGGAAATCCGAATTGAGTCGTAGTAGCCCTTGGGCGGCGGGTTGGAACCGACAGTGATGTCCTTACAACCCAGACCTGTGTTGTAGTACTGCCCGATGGCGTACATGCACACGTGGTAGTTGCCCGCCTTGGTGAGGCTGATCGACTTGTCGAAGCCGTGATTCGAGCCATAGCCGGTGGCGGTTCCTACATCCGTCCTCGTGGTGTTGGCCGTAATGCGATAGCCCGTGGTCTGTCCGCTGGGATCAGTAACGTATGCATCGGCAAAGGAAGAAGTGCCGGGGTTTGCACGGTCTATGGCCCAACCCGTCAGGCGAAGCGATACATCGGTTGGGGTCCGGACCTGGGCCAGGGAGTCGAAGGAACCGATCGGGGGCTCGACGCCGGCTGCCTGTAGGCTCTTGCAACCAAGGTCGACGTTGCCGTTGACGCTGACTGCGGTAGCGCACACTTTGTAGGTGCCGGACTTCGTGATCTGGATGTTGTTGGCAAAACCGTGGGCCGGTCCGTAGCCAAAAGCGCTGTCAACATCCGGCCGATAGCCGTTCGCCGTGAAGGAATAGGTGTTGGTCGCGTTGCCAGGGTCCGTCACCGAAATGTTGACGGGAGTCGATACCCATGGCTGGGAGAGATCGACCGACCACCCCGTAACCCTTAAGTAAGCCGAGGCGGTGTCCCGAACCAAGGATAGGGAGTCGAAGTAACCCTTCGCCGGGCTGCCGGCGAACATTTGCAGGGAGGCGTAGTCGCCGTTCCAAACGTTCGAATCCCCACTAAACGGTCCGGTGCTGCTGTATTGCCAAACGCTGAACGTCGACCAGCTCGATGGCGTGCCGATTGCCGTGTTGGTGGTGTAGGACGCGATCCAGAGGGGGTAGTCGCTGAACCCTGTCGCGTCGCCGGTGCAGGTCTGCCACCAGTCAGTCGTCGAGTAGATCATCGGGTACCGGCCCGTAAGTGAACGGACGGTGTCGCCGAAGTTGTGGATCCATGCGACCATGGCGGACTGAGACATCCCGTAGCAGATGTTCGTCCCTACATAGGAAGGCGCGTATTCGATGTCGAGGACCGGCGGCATCGTCGCCCCGTCTGAACTCCATCCGCCGCCGTTTTGTACAAAATAGTTTGCTTGGTCAGCGCCTGAGGACCAGCTCGGGATCGCGAAATGGTACGCGCCCCGGATCATCCCGACGCTTCGGGAACCGTTGTACTGTGAGGCGTAGGTCGGGCTTGTGTAGTAGTTGCCTTCCGTCGCCTTGACGTAGGCGAAGCGCGCCCCCATATTCCATTGTTGCTGCCAGTCGACGGACGGTTGGTAGGAGCTCACGTCGAGGCCTTGAATGCCGAAGGGCGGAGTCCAACTGCTCTGTGTCGTGAGGAGGCCTTGCACGCGTGGTGAACGCTGGCCCATCTGGGCACCCCCTGGGCCCGCGGCCTTTCGCATCGCGGCGCGGCGTTCTTCTTCACTCTGGCTGGTTGCCGCCGGTGAAGGTACCGGCGTCGGGCTCTGAGTCGATGGTGAGGACGACGTCGGCGCGGGAGTTGGCTGCGCAGGGGCGGTAGGAGCGGGAGTCGCCGGAGTCGCCGAGGGGGAGGGGGACGGCGTTGGCGCGGACGTCGCCGTCGGGGATACGGAGGGAGAGGGTGCCGGAGTTGCCGGAGCCGCAAGCGCGGTCGTCGCTGAAAGCAGCAGGGTTACCGCACTACACACCACCGTTAGGGCAACATCCTGGACACGGGGGGTCCTGAACCGGGAGTTGGATGCTCTTAGTTGAGTGGTCTTCATAGCTTGGCTCCACACGAGATGACCGGCTCCCGATGGGACGGCACCTGATCATTCCGCCCTGCAACATCCCGGCGGCTGGTTATTGGTAAGGCTGAATTTGAAGCCAACCATAACACTGACGTGCAAGGTGATGCTAATGTGGCCAATGGGATTTTTGTGGCGTTGTGATGTTGCGTTCCGTCTCAAACGAAGCAGTTCGGCCCTGGACCGCGGTTGCGGTTCAGGGCCGAACTGTTGCTGCTTACTATTGGCGCGTCAGGCGATCATGGGATGAAGTAGCCCGAGACGTCTGCGATCAATTGCGCGGTTCCGTTCGATGCGTTGAAGAGGCTGACCTTTCCGCCGGTCCCCACCGGTATGGTCACCAGGTTCGGGACGATTTGCCCGGGAGCGTAGTTCAGGTTCGAGGCGTTTGGCACAGGGGCGCCGGTTGGGAAGGCCGTGACGAACCCATTCAAGGTCGGGTTGGCGACTGTGAGGTTGAACGTCACTCCACCGACCGTCTGCGGAACCCCGCTGACGCCTCCCACCTGGAACGATACCGTTCCGTTCGCTGCCACAGGGGTAGCGCCGTTGCGGGTGTCGAGGAACCTTGTGGGTGTGATTGCCTGGAAGGCTCCAGATACCGTCGCTGCGCCGCCGCCCAGGTAGTAGCCGGAGACGTCCGCAATGAATTGCGCAGTTCCCGTGGGTGAACCGTTGTAGAGAGTGACCTTTCCGTCCGTTCCTACAGGAACCGTCACGCTATTCGGAACGATCTGGTCCTTGGCGAAGTTCAGGTTGGAGGCATTCGGCCGGGTGGTTCCGGAGGCGTAAGCCGTGGCGAAGCCGAAGGAGGTTGGATTCGCTACGGTGAAGTTGAATGTCACTGCCGAGATTGTGGCCGGGATTCCGCCCACTCCGCCCACCTGGAAGGAGACCGTTCCGCCAGGCCCTACTGCCACGCTATTGCGGGTATCCAAGAACCTGCTCGGCGTCATCGGTTGGAATTCGCCGGGTGAAGTTGTTGCCGCCGGCACGTAGTAGCCGGAAACGTCAGCTATCAGTTGAGCCGTGCCTTTGGACGCGTTCAGGAGCGTGACTTTTCCATCGGAACCCACCGGTACGGTCACCAGGTTTGGAACGATCTGCCCGGGGGCATAGTTCAGGTTGGAGGCGTTCGGCGCGGTGCTTCCGGACGGGTAGGCCGTGACGAACCCATTCAATGTCGGGTTGGCGACGGTGAGGTTGAAGGTCACCGCGGAGGCGTTTGCCGGAATACCGCTGACGCCGCCGACCTGGAAGGAAACGGTTCCATTCGCTGCCACCGGCGCCGGATTGTTTCGTGTGTCGAGCATCCGGGTAGGCGTCATCGACTTGAAGACACTGGGGACGGCGACCGAGTCGAACAAGCCGTAGTCGTCAGTAGTAAGTGTTCCGTTGCTGAGCAGGTTGAGGCCCATGCTGATCGCGCTGGCCCCTGCCGGGACGGGGGGCGAGGTCCAGGTTGCCTGTGTCCATGCCGTCGCGGCCGCGAAGTTCGGGCTCGCTGTCCAATATGTCCACGTGCCCAGTCCGGTCCGGTAGTACAGCTCGAATTGCGTTGGGGCCGTGGACTTGTACCAGGCGGACATCTGGTAGGTGTGACCGGGCGTGGCGCTTGGAGCGCACTGGCCAAGGTCCAAGGTCGGTAGCAGCTTCGCATCGCCGCTCACGTAACCGGTCGTCACCATTTGTTCGGCAACGTTCCCTGTGTGGCCGGGGGATACGCTTGTGAACGTTGAGGTTTGCGTGCCGTAGGAGCCGATGGCCCAGCAGTATGGCAGGCCGCTGGCGACTGGTCCTGCCGTCTCCAAGCTCGGGTTCTGGAGCAGGTTTCCCACCGTGATCGGGGGAGGCGGCGGAGGTCCTTGAACGACAGGCTTATTGACGTCCAGTGCCGAATTCGATGGGTCGGGGAATTGAGCAGCCATCACTTGGCTCACGGTCTTAACGGCAATGCGCCCCGCCGTCTGCTCCGTTGCAAGCCAGTCCACGTAGGCGTGGAAGTTAGCGGTGGTCACTGTGAGCGGGTCCGTCGTCGAATCAAAGTGGTGGAAGGTCAACTGCACCCAACCGCCGCCGGGTTCTGCCTGGGTCACGACGGACTGCATGTCACTAACGGCCCATGTGTTGTCGACCTCGTCGGGTGCCTTCGTGAAGTACAGGTCCGCCGCCGGCACCGGCAAGGGCTCGGAGAGATCCGTCAGAGTGGGGGCGGCCTTGCTCTTCAAGTCGCCAAGACCACGTGCGCTGTTGTAGCCACAGTCCGCCACCGTCTGCTCAACAGCCGGGGTAGCCGAGGCAAAGGGGTAGGCGAAGTTGGTGACCCTGAACCCCATGTTGGTCAGGTTGACACGGTCATTGCAGATTTGCCGCTTCACCTCGTTGGCGTCCATCTGGGCGAGATCGGGGTGCGTGACCGTGTGGCCAGCAATCTCATTTCCCGCCGATTGGAGGGCGAGGGCCTGGGCGGTTGTCATGTATGGGGCCGGACCCCCATTGGGATCGGTGGCATTGAGAAAGCCGGAGGGAAGGAAGAAGGTTCCATGCATCCCTTTGGAATTAAGATAGTTCGCTGCCGCCACCTGGTCCGCGTTGGCATCATCGAACGTCAACGTGACAACGAGGGGTCCGGCAGCCTGCGCTGGCTGGACAAACATTGCCGTATTGAAGAGTGCTGCTATGAGAAGCGCGACTGCCCCCATGGCCGTCGCCTTGCGATGGGTCCGTTGACCCTCCGGGATCCCCCGCCCATTGCGGGAGGCCACCAACCATCTGTTTTGCATCCCAAGTCCGTTCGTCGCGCCTGCAACCTGACTGGTGAGACCTTCAGTGCAGTGTCCGCTTGCACAATTCAGATTTGCCAGTACTCATCGTGGGCAGTATTTTTCTGGAACCGGCAGCGCATCAAAGGCGATAAGCAAAGCCGTTTGGGCCCGTTTCCCGCCGGCGACGCGCGGCTGATGTATCGAAGCTACGAGTGACTAATAAGGACGTCAACACTCGTTTTAACGCCCCAAAAAGCAAGTACCACTACTCGCTCCCCGGCCGGTGCGGAGGATCTGCAAGAACACTGAATGGTCCCTGTGAGCGTCCCCCAAGTGCAATTGGTTTATACTCTTCAAGGTCCTTAGTCACACTGCCGGGGATAGTCGAGCTGTAGGGTGGTAATTCGTATCGTGAAGGAAGCCTTCGCCAGCTCGGTTCGCCGATTTTTCGGTTTTGCCCGGAACGGCTACCTGATCAAATTCCTGGCTGTGGGCGCTGCGTCGTTTGCGATTGACCTCGGGACCCTCACCCTGCTGCACGAGCTTGGGCGCGTAGACTTATGGATTGCAACTCCCATCGCGTTCCTCGCGAGCCTGATTTTCAATTTCTTTGCCCAACGGAAGTTTACGTTCCAGTCCGGTGCCCGGGCTCATGTGAGCTTCTTCAAGTACGGCCTACTTGTAGTCTTCAACCTCGTGGCAACTGATTTCATCGTCAACGGTATCGCCGCGGCAGGTATGTCCTATGCGCTTGGAAAAGCGGTTGCGACAGTTGCGACCACAGTATGGAATTTCCTTTTGTACAAGCATTGGATCTTCAAGGCGGGCCCGGCGGATCGCAACAATGAAATCGGCCTGACCCCGGCTGGAGTGCTTGTTTCTTCGGATGAGTCCGACGATGCGTAGCGGTCGACGTTCAACGCTGACGTATTCACTGATTGCGTTTCCCCTCCTCGCCGCTTTGTCCCTCCTCTGGGCCTTTGCCTCGCCCCTCATGTCAGTTCCCGATGAACCTGCGCACACCATCAAAGCCGCAGCTGTTGCCCGCGGAGAACTTACGGGAACATCAAGCGGCAAACCGGGCGACCTGACCATGGTGACTGTTCCGCGCTACATCGCGATGATTGGCGTTCAAGCGTGTTTCGGCACCAAACCGGAGGCAACGCCTGCCTGCGCTCCACCGATTGACGCGAGTGCGCGCGACCTCGTGCAGGGGGCAACCAGCGCAGGAAACTACAACCCGATGTACTACGCAATGATCGGGTTGCCGTCGCGCCTGATGGGAGGCGCTCCGGCCGTTTATCTGATGCGGGCGCTAAGCGCACTTATTTGCAGCGCCTTCCTTGCGGTAGCCATCGGTGCGGCAGCATCTCTACGTCGTCGGTTTTGGCCTGTTGCCACAAGCCTTGTCGCTGTGACGCCGATGGTGCTGTTCCTGAGCGGCGCGATTAATCCAAATGCCCTGGAGATCGTTGCCACCGCGGCCCTGTTCACGAATCTCTGCGTTGTCTTGGAAAACAGGCACAGGGTCACTAATGTCCGGCTGAATATCGTTCTTGTTGGTGTCTCTGGCGCAGTGTTGGCCAACACGCGGGCTCTTTCCTTGTTGTGGCTTGCCCTGGCTTTCGCCGCGGCAGTTTTGATTTTCGGGATCAAGCCCTTCGGCGCCGTGCTCAAGAATCGCCTCGGACTGGCGATGACCGGACTAATCGGTATCGGATGCGCGGCAAGCCTTGCTTGGCTGAAGGTGGCCAACAGTTTCGACAGTTTATTGGGCACACCGAGTAGCGTCACTCCAGACACGGCATTCGTCACCATGTTGGATCGTACCTTCGACTATTCCTCTGGCTACATTGGCGTGATGGGCTGGCTAGACACTCCCGCTCCCGCAGCCGTGTTTGCTTTCTGGCACTTCGCTTTTGCAGCGGTGGTCCTCGCCGGTCTGACTGCCCGGCCAGTCCGCGTTCGCCCTGTTGTCTGGGTTCTGCTTCTGGCGGTGCTGATTTTGCCGCCGATCCTCCAGGCCCAAGTGATCCAGCAGATCGGCTACATCTGGCAAGGTCGCTATCTCCTGGCAGTGTTCGTGCTGCTGCTGTTGGCGTGCGGGGTGGTCATGAATTGGCGTCCTACTCCCGCATCCCCTTGGGCGCGGTCCTTGGGTCGATGGGTTTTGTCCGGTGCGATCGGTGTCCACCTTTACGCCTTCGTCTTTGCACTTCGCCGCTTCACCGTTGGACAGGAACGGACGAACTGGACCGAGATGTTCCAGCCGCTGTGGCAGCCGCCGATGACCTGGCAGGTTCTGACAATTGCTTACTTGGCGGTGTTGGCCGTCGGTGCGGTCGTGAGCTACCGGTGCCTTTTCCCCCGCTCGAGCTATGCCAAATCACGGAGCGCCGTTGGTGCCGGAAATGACAGGCAACTCGCCGCCCCCGTCAGCTATTAGGGACTGATCGTTCCCGGGTTATCCACAAGGGCGCAGCTCGGACTTGGTTCGATGTACCAACCTCGCCTAGCCTTGACTTCATTCACGGTTCCGCGGCGACGCGGGAACGCATTCTTCATTGGGGGGAAGATGGATGCTTTAAGCATCGTTGAGGACGAAGTCCGCGAGTTGATCCGTCGGCGTGGCTTGGACCCGCTGAGCCAGTCGGGCGAGGTGCACAGGCTGGTCGAAGCCGCAGTAAGCGACTACGACGAAAGAGCGCTTCTCGCGCCACTTCCTCCATTAGGACAGCTCGAGGTTGCTCGAAAATATGTTTACGACGCCGTTGCGGGCTTTGGACCACTGCAACCGCTCCTGGATGACTCCACGATCGAAGAAATCTGGATCAACGCGCCAAGCGACGTTTACGTCGCCCGGAACGGGGAGTCCGAACTCACCTCTGTCAGCCTCAGCGAACAACAGGTCCGCGACCTCGTCGAACGGATGCTAAAAGCTTCCGGCAGGCGGCTGGACCTCTCGTCACCCTTTGTTGACGCCGCCCTCCCGGACGGCTCGCGACTCCACGTGGTCATTCCCGATGTCACCCGACGGCACTGGGCCGTCAATATTCGCAAGTTCGTCGTCAAGGCGAGCCGGCTGGAGCATTTGGTCGATTTGGGCACGCTGACTGCGCAATCGGCCCGTTTCCTGGGGGCGGCCGTGGCCAGCGGACTCAATATCCTGGTTTCCGGGGCTACACAGGCCGGCAAGACCACGATGCTCAACTGCTTGGCGGCGAGTATTGGTTCCCGCGAACGGGTCGTCACGGTGGAGGAGATATTCGAGCTTCAGTTCCCGCTGCGCGACGTCGTCGGCTTGCAATGCCGGCAACCCAATCTTGAGGGCCATGGCGAAATCCCTTTGCGCAGGCTCGTCAAGGAAGCACTCCGGATGAGGCCGGACCGCCTCGTCGTGGGCGAGGTACGCGAGGCTGAAAGCCTCGACATGCTTATTGCCTTGAATTCGGGCCTTCCGGGCATGTGCACCGTCCACGCAAATTCCGCCCACGACGCCGTGACCAAGATCTGCACGTTGCCCCTCCTCGCCGGCGAAAACATTTCGAGCGCCTTCGTCGTCCCTACCGTGGCATCATGCATCGACCTTGTGGTCCATTGCAGCAGACTGGCGAATGGACGCCGCCAAGTCACGGAAATCCTGTCGCTGGGCCGGCGGGTCGAGAATGGCATCATAGAGTCCTCAACCGTGTTCGCGTTGCACGATGGACGTCTCGAGCCCTCATCGAATTCGATCCCTGCACCGGAAAAGTTCGCACGGGCCGGTTTCGATGTCGCGGCCCTGCTGGGGCATCACTGATGGCCCCGCTACTTGGCTCGGTGTGTGGCCTTGGTATCTTCCTCATCTGGTGGTCCGCCTGGGAGCAGCCGCAGTCCTCCAAGAGGCAATCCAATCCGAAGCGCCTAGAGATTTTGATGTTGTCGGCCGGGATTGACAAGGTGAGCAGCCGGGGATTGATCGCGTCTTGTCTGGGATTGGGTCTATTCACCGTGTTGGTGGTCTTCCTAATGAGCTCGTCCATACCAATTGCGGTGTGCTTCGGCTTGTTCGGGGCGTGGCTCCCGATGGCCATCGTCGCTTGGAGGGCTCGGAAACGAATTGGCAGGCTCCGCGAATTGTGGCCGGACGTCGTCGACCACCTGCGCTCGGCTATCCGGGCTGGATTGTCCCTGCCCGAAGCCCTCATTCAACTCGGGGACAAAGGCCCCGAGGAACTACGGCCCATGTTCAAGGAATTCGCTGCGGATTACCGTTCCGGGGGTCACTTCGATTCGACATTGGGCCGGCTCAAGGAGCGCCTGGCGGATCCTATTGCCGACCGCATCATCGAAGCTCTCAGGATGACCCGTGAGGTGGGAGGTTCCGACCTTGGACGACTCCTGGGAACCCTTGCAGAATTCCTGCGGGAGAGTGCCAAAACACGGCGAGAGCTTGAGGCGCGACAATCCTGGACAGTCAACGCGGCGCGCCTGGCGGTTGCAGCGCCTTGGATAGTTTTGATGTTGCTCGCCAGCAGGCCCGAAGCCGTCGCAGCCTACAACACAGTCACCGGAGCAAGCGTGCTTGGAGGCGGATTATTGGTTTCTGCCATTTGCTATCGGGCCATGCTCCGCATCGGTGCCCTTCCTGCGGACGAAAGAGTGCTTCGATGACCGCCATCGCGGCCGCGACGCTGCTCTGCGGGCTTGTTCTCGGGTGTGGTCTGTGGCTCATTTTTGTCCGCTTACCGTTCATGCGTCCCATTCCTTTCGTGGAACGAATCGAACCGCAGCTCAAATCCCAAAAGCTCGGGTCCAGGTTGCTGGAGCCAACGGCGGACCTTGCGGCGTTCGGACCCTTGGAACGAATATTGCGACCAGTCCTCCGCGATGGACTGGTTTACCTTGCCCGTCTGAACCAAGGGGCCGCCGCCCTCGACAAAAGACTGGCAAGAGCGGGCTCCGGCAAGTCTGCCGTTGATTTCCGGGCCGAACAACTCTTGTGGGCTGCAATGGGGTTTGTGCTGGGACTTGTCGTGGCGATCACAGGCGCGATGGCGGGCCGCTTCAGTCCGGTGCTCGCGGTCGCCTCCGTCCTGGGATGCGCGCTAGGGGGCTTCCTGTTACGGGATTACGTGCTTGGCGGGCATATCAAGCGCCGCGAACGCCGTATGCTGACTGAATTCCCCAGTCTTGCCGAGCTCATGGCCCTCGCCGTGAGTGCGGGGGAGAGTGCGAGTGGGGCTTTGGACCGGGTGTGTCGCTCGGCGCGTGGTGAATTGGCGAAGGAGTTCGCCAGAGTGCTTGCTGACACTCGTGCCGGCAAACCCTTGGTCGATGCCCTGCAGGACTTCTCCGCGAGAACCGATCTTGGGCCATTGACGCGCTTCGTGGACGGAATGGTGGTTGCTGTCGAGCGAGGCACCCCTTTGGCCGAGGTCCTGCGGGCACAGGCCGCAGATGTCCGGGATTCGGCGAAACGCGAGCTAATGGAAGCAGCGGGCCGAAAGGAGATCGGCATGATGCTCCCGCTCGTTTTCGGTGTCCTCCCACTGACCGTGATTTTTGCCGTCTACCCGGGACTAGCGGCGCTTCGCCTCGGGTTTTGATTCGCATAGGAAATTTTTCCAAGGCGAGACGTGGATATTCACGAATTGCCAACACATAAAAGGCACGGACTCTACACCGGATTCCAGCTCATCAAATTGGGGGAAACAATGAAAGAACGTCATGAACACCGTCTGCCGGCTGCAGCAACGCTCCTTTCGCAGGTGGGGATGCTTCTGCACATCCGGATGAGGTTCAAGTCCGGGTTCCACCGCGAGCCGTGCTGCGGTCGGGAGCACAGCGGGCGCGGCCGTCATAACGAGCGGGGAGATGTCCCTGGCTGACCGGAAATATTTAGATACCTAAGTTGAGTGTCCGTGGTCGGACCGTGCAGTAACTGGTGACCAAGGGCAGTTCATACTCAATCCTCGGTGTACGTCGCATCCATCGGCAGATGGGATGGCCGATGAGCGCTGGGGAAGTAACGCGTAACGTAATGGATTTTTAAGGTTGTATGCGAAGGCCGCGCTTCCGATTAGGGTAATCCTCAACTAGGGCTCGCTAACTGGCCCGATTCACTGGAAGTAGGCTCATGTGAAATTTGACCCGGGGACGATGGCGAGCTCAACTAAGCCGCACATTTCTGAGCTGTTCACTGATCGCGAGTCGGAATCGAATGTTTTGAAGACCGCGCTCAAAGCCCACCGGCGACGTATTGATGATGACAGTGTTGACATGACCGTGCGTCACAACGTCCTTGTGTATTACGGTGTCGGTGGGGTTGGTAAGTCCACACTTTCGCAGCGACTCGATGACTGGATTAACGGCAGATTACCGCTTATGAATGGGTGGGGCCGCGAACCGTCAACGAAAGTGGACGCTGCCGTCCGCATCGATCTCCGCGACCTTGGAGGCCAGTTTGATGCCATAGGCGCTGTGATGGCGATTCGTCGAGAGCTGGGAGCACTGAAGAAGCTGTGGCCAGCGTTCGATTTCGCTTTTGCCGCATATTGGGAAGCCGCTCATCCTGGAGAACCCTTGCCGGGGCATGGAAGGCCGGATAACGGCTTTGGGGATGCAGTCGTCGAAACCCTGGAAAGAGTTTTTTCAGACCTTGGTGTTCTCGGCAGCGTAGTCGGAGTCGGTTCCAAATCTGCTCGGGCCGTAATCGGGGAGCTGCAACGGAGAAGACTCCGTCGTTTAGCTTTCGAATCCTACGACGGATACAGAGACCTCCTGGAGCGTTGTAGCGAGCTGCCCAGTCGAAGCGAACCCAGACTGGACCTTGTAGTCGAACTGGCGGGGCTTCTGTCAATGGAATTATCCGATTGGGGGAGCACACCGCCTCTCGTTGTTGTCTTTGTTGACACAGTCGAGCGACTGACGCTGGATTCCCGGCGAATCGGAGAAAAACTCCTAAATCAACTAGTTTGGAACATGCCTCACCTCCTGTTCGTAATGACAGGGCGGAATCTCTTGGACTGGTTCGACGGACGGAGAACTAACCTGCACAAAGCCGGCCGATCAACATGGCCAGGGCTCGTCCCCGGAGCCGCTACCGAACCTCGCCAGCACCTCGTAGGAAAACTATCCCCGCGTGACACTCGCAAGGTCATCCATCTAGGCCGTGAGAAATATCAGGTGCCGATATCGGATCGAGTGGTCGAGGAACTGGTAGCCGCCTCCGGTGGACTTCCCATCTATCTTGATTTGGCTCTAGCCGTCGCCCTAAACGTCAAATCGGACGGTGGCAGGGAAGTCACCGTCGACGACGTCACCGGGTCCCTCGACGAACTCGTCATGCGTGTCCTAGAGGACATCCCTGCGGACGAGCAGCGCGCCATAAGAGCAGCTTCAATGTTTCTCCGTTTCGATGTCCGGCTGATAGCCGTGGCTGCGAATGTCGACTACGGGACTGCGGAAAGAGCAATGCGCCGACCCATGGTTGATTCGACGGGAAACGATGGCTACGCCTATCGTCTACACGACGAGATACGTACTGCCATCCGCTGGTCGGGTCATCGCGTTGCGGGAGGATGGGCCATCGAGGACTGGCGAGAAGCAGGAACGAGGGCTCTGAGGGAAGCGCGGCGTCGATTTGAAGAAGCAGCCGCAGGCGGAAGGGGAGAAGACTGTCTCGCTGCGGTGGGACTCGCAATTTGCATCATGGCAGACCAAGACGTAGACGTTGAGCCGAGCGATTCTCAGCACTACACGGACTGGCTAAGCAAAGCAATAGTGCACGGTCCGTCAGTAGCAGGACTGCGCAAGTATGTTCGGGCTGCGGCGCGAACCGCTTACGGACAATTTGTGCTCGATTTCATCTCCGCAAAGACCTACGAAGTCCCGGCAGAGCAGCGGAGGGCGTTGTTGCGACGCGTTTTTGATTCTGATCATCCGCTTGGGCTGCCCGCCGGGCGACACCTTGCCTACCAACTTAGGAATAGCAATCGATGGGACGAAAGCCTCAAGGTATTTGAAGATCTAATAGCACGGGCGCCAACTGAACTAAACCGCTACCAACGTCTCCTGACACTCGCCAACGCTCGCCGATTCACCGAAGCGAAGGACGGCATGGGCGAATTATCGGTTCGGAAGGCCGGGCTCCAAGCGCATCTCGAGCTATCACATGGGAGGCCGGAGCTCTGGCTAACTCGCATTCAGGAGGTTCTCGATCGTACGATTAGCGAAGGGAGGCAACGAGACCGACTTGAGCACCTGGGGACTTCCGTCAGGTGGAGGACGATCTTGGTTGGCGATGTAGAACTTGGAGAGATAGCGGCCCTTGGGAGTGAAGCAACGGCGGCTGGATACGAGACGGCAACGAGAGAGTGCCTCAGCTCTGTTGCGCTTTTAGCACCAGGAAGCATAGAGGACGACCCTACTGCGTTGGATCGTCTCGAATACCTCGACAGAAACGCGAACGATGGCAGTCAGGGATTCCGCACAGCTACCGTCAAGGCGCTGAGAGCATATGTCTTTCACGATAGGTCAACACTTCTTGATATTCGTGACGAAATCGAACAGCAGCCAGTTCGCAGCAGGGTATGGATTCCCGTCGAATGTTTGCTCAATGGTCTAAATGTTCCTATCCGGTGTCCCAACGCGCAATGGATGGAACCGTACCCGGACGTAGAGGCCAGGTGGATGGAGATCTTTGAATCATATCGGAGTCGAGTCGATGTCCGCGCTGGCCGTTAGGTTTGTGCGCTGCGCGTGGCCCCTGATCCGAATATAGATCGACGCCGCTCAGGATCGTAGACGAGCATCTAGCGTGACGGCATCGCTTGACCGAGAACATTTAGATACCTAAGTTCAGGTAATGCGTAGATCTTCCGCCATCACCTCAGCGAGGTTCATTCTGCTCTGATATAGCGCCTCGTTGGCGGCCTTAAACGCCGGACTTTGCCAGGTTTCGAAGGAACGGTGCTCTAAGAAGTCAACGACTTCGGCACGCTTCTCGATGTGGTGCTTCGTGGCTTCGCGGACCGCCTTCGGACTGATTAGGCGTAGCCGATGGCCTCCTATGTGATCTTTCGATGCAAGGACCTGGTCCAAACTCACCGCTCCTACGATCGCGTGCTCTAGGGTCAGGTCGCCAAGTCGGATGATTTCCAGGTACTGGCTGTAAGTTTCGATCTTTTCATTGCGTAGCCATTGCTCATGTTCGTTCAACCTGTCGCGTCGTAGCTTATGGAGCGCGAGAATCCCATTGATGAGTGCGGCCCCCAAGGCGCCGCCCAGGAGAGGTATCCAGAAGTCCATGCATCCAACATACACATCCATGTGCTGTGGGCTGTGGCCGCGGTTGCTAGGCTTTCTCTGGTCAGATCGGGGGAGCCTATGCCAGAGGAACTACAACCGCGTCAGGCAGCGGTTCTCGTAGGAAACGGGCTGAGCATTGCGTTCAACCAGCAACTGAACCTGGCTTCGATCACCAGAGAAATGATCTCGCGCATGGAGAGCGCGACCGAGGACGGGGACAAGGTTGTCCACGCGATGAAGGAGATCGCGCGAAGGGCGTTGTCCGACGGCGAGGTCACCGACGAGGACTTCGAAAAATTGGTGGGGGCGTTCGACTCCCAGGTCTTGACTCTCGACGAACTCCGCAAACTAGCTGATCTTGTGGCGAGCGAAGACACGGAGCTGCGCAAGTCGATTCAGGACGTTGCCGCATTCAGCCAGAAGATCCGGGACATGGGTATCAGCTATGTTCTGGAAGTCATCATGGAGCGCTCGCGCGGAGACTGGACGCTGCACGAAGAGATGCACGACCTCGTCAGCGCCATCATCGAGGCGTTCGAGGGTAATGTTCACATCGGCAACCTGAACTATGACACCCTGTTGCTCTCAGCGCTTAAGGCTGTCGACGCGCCCATGTCAGATATGGGCCATGGGTTCAGTCAGTTTCCCATCCGGGTGAAGGATGAGCATGACTCCGATGACGGCGGCACTTTATATACGGTCACTCGCCTGCGGACGGTTGACAACTTCCCGGTTGGTGCCAGATACCGAGTGAAACTTCTGCACCTTCATGGATCGCTGACGTACTAGTATAGCACAAAGCATGATCTTCATTTCAAGGCACCAGTCGATCTGCTTAGGAACCATCAGATGTGGGCTGGTCTGCGAGAGGGCAGGCCGAAGTGGAGACCCGCTGTTGTTCTCGCCAACCAAAGAGACAAGACACATCATGTCGGTCGGTACCCCTTCAAGCTCGCCTATGAGGTATTCCAAAAAGGGCTCCGCGACTCTGATCACTGGATTGTCATCGGATATTCCTTCAGGGACGCCTGCGTAAACGACATCCTGCGCAATGAATTCATCCGCCGGGAAGTGAAGCCGAAAGTTCTCGTCTCCACATTCGGCCATTCCCCGACTATGGAAGAGGTTGAACGAGCGTTCGGATGGGGCGCAGAAGACAAGGACTCCAGCGGCTGGCTGAACATCAACCGTGAAGGTGCTAACCCGGCGATTTCATGAGGGTTGGCGGTCTGGGGGCGTGTTAAACGACGAAAGGTGCTTCTGAGCTGGGAAAATAGTG